>NZ_PVTG01000001.1 GCF_003002915.1 Geodermatophilus tzadiensis
CGCGCGCTGCTCGCTGCCCTCACCGGTGCCGCCGTTCCCGATCCGGAGCCGGGTGCTGCCGTCGACCCGGGCGCACCCGATCTCGGCTGGGAGGCTCGGGAGCAGCAGGAACTGGAGCGCTGGTGGACCGAGTGCGAACGCCGCCTGCTGGCCGGGGAGCACGAGCCCGATCCCGATCCGGTCCCCGACCTGGTGACCGACGAGGAACTCCTGCGGTGGTTCACCGTGGACGGTCCCCCGCCCGACGAGGGGTTTGACGACCCGCCGCCAATCCGCACCCCGGGCGTCGATGACAGCCCGCCGCCACGCGTCAACGGATCGGCTGGTGCCGACGAAGGCTGGTGGACGCGGGCCGATCGCGCCGTCGCCGACGCCGGGACCGCGCTGCTGGCCGCCCAGCAGGCGATCGGACACGCCGGCCGGCTGGTCGCCACCGCCGAGCGCGCCGACACCGCCGACGAGACCACCTGGCAGCACACCCCGGCCGGGCGGGCCACCGCCGCCGCCGACGCGCTCGGCGCACTGTCCGCCACCACCGGCGAGCACCGCGCGGCACTGGCCGCCCTGCTGGACCGCACCGGCGGCGGCGGACTGGCCGACCGGCCGCGCCTCGCCGTCACCGACGCGCTCACCGGCGCCCTGCTCGCCCTCACCGACCTGCCCGCGCTGCGCCGCACCGCCCGCACCGGCACCGGCCTGCAGACACCACCGACGACCGACGGCTACCGCCCGGCCGCCGCCCTCGATCGGCACGTGCGCGCCCGCGACCGCCGCTGCCGCTTCCCCGGCTGCCGCCGCCACGTCCCACACGGCGGCGAACTCGACCACGCCGTCCCCTGGCCCGATGGGCAGACGTCGGCCGCCAACCTCGCCGGCTTCTGCACCCGCCACCACCGCGGCAAACACCAGGCACCCGGCTGGACCCACCGGCTCAGCCCCGACGGCACCCTGACCGTCACCACCCCCACCGGCCTCACCGCCACGACCACCCCACCGCCCTACTGACCGAGGGCGGCCGGACGGAGGACGGTGCACGACGGCCTGGTCGGGCATCCCGCTGGGGCAGCGCCGGTCCTCCCGAAGGCGCGGGGAGCGGGCCAGCATCTCCGGGATGAGCAGGTTCGCGTCGATGGTGGATGCCTTCAACGACGGGCGGGTCGACGAGCTGGTGGCCGACACGACCGCCGACTACCGCTACTCGGACCCCTTCCTCGGTGCCGTCGACGGCGCGGCAGCTCACGAGGCGCTCATGCGGCAGGTGCTCGAGCGCTTCCCGGACCGGCGGATGGAGCTGCTCGAGTGCTGGGTCGCGGAGGGCGTCGAGGTCGCGCGCTACCGCTGGACGGGGACGCCGGCCGATGGCGGCGCTCCCGTGGAGGTCCTGTTCGTCGCCGTCCTCGAGTTCGAGGACGGCCACCTCCGGCGTTGGGCCAACCACCGGTCCTGACGGGCTCCCGCACGCGCACCGCACGCGATCAGGGCTCCGCGCGTCACTCGCCCGCCGGCTCCTGCGCGGCCGGCGCCGGCTCGCTGCCGTCGCCGATCGTCGCCACCGCGCGGGCCGCGTCGGGGCCCTCCTCGAGCAGCACGCGGAAGCCGTCGTCGTCGAGGATCGGCACCTTGGCCTGCACGGCCTTGTCGTACTTGCTGCCCGGGTCGGCACCGACAACCACGAAGCCGGTCTTCTTCGACACCGAGCCGGTGACCTTGCCGCCGCGCTCCTGGATCGCCGCGATGGCCTGGTCGCGGCTGAAGTCGCGCAGCGACCCGGTGACGACGACGGTGACCCCGGTCAGCGGCCCCGGCCCGGCGTCCTCGCCCTCGTCGGCCATCCGCACCCCGGCGGCCCGCCACTTCTCCACCACCCCGCGGTGCCAGTCGACGTCGAACCAGTCGAGCACCGACCGCGCGATCGTCGGACCGACCCCGTCGGCCGCGGCCAGCTCCTCCTCACCGGCACCGGCGATCCGGTCGAGCGAGCGGAAGTCGCGGGCCAGCGCCTGGGCCGCCGTCGGGCCGACGTGCCGGATGGAGAGGGCGACCAGCACCCGCCACAGCGGGACGTCCTTGCGGCGCTGCAGGTTGGCCAGCAGCTTGAGCGCGTTGGCGGTCAGCCCGGCGTCCTTCTTGCGCGTGAAGAACGGCGACCGCGCCAGCTTCTCCTCGTCCAGGGTGAACAGGTCGCCCTCGTCCTCGATGAGCTGCGCCTGCAGCAGCGCGATCGCCGTCTCGTAGCCGAGCGCCTCGACGTCGAAGGCACCGCGGCCGGCGACGTGGAACACCCGCTCCCGCAACTGGGCCGGGCAGGACCGGGCGTTGGGGCACCGGATGTCGGCGTCGCCCTCCTTCTCGTGCCGCAGCTCCGTGCCGCACTCCGGGCAGTGCGTGGGCATCTCGAACGGCCGCTCGTCGCCGGTGCGGGCGGCGACCACCGGGCCGAGCACCTCGGGGATCACGTCGCCGGCCTTGCGGATGACGACCGTGTCGCCGATGAGCACGCCCTTGCGCTGGACCTCGCTGGCGTTGTGCAGCGTGGCCAGCTGCACCGTCGAGCCGGCCACCTTGACCGGCTCCATGTAGGCGAACGGGGTCACCCGCCCGGTGCGCCCGACGTTGACCCGGATGTCGAGCAGCTTGGTGGTGGCCTCCTCCGGCGGGTACTTGAACGCGATCGCCCACCGCGGTGCGCGCGAGGTGGACCCGAGCCGGCGCTGCAGCGCCACCTGGTCGACCTTGACCACCACGCCGTCGATCTCGTGCTCCACCGAGTGCCGCTGCTCGCGGTAGCGCTCGATGTAGGCCCGCACGCCCTCGAGGTCCTCGACGACCTCGAAGCGGTCGCTGACCGGCAGGCCCAGCGCCCGCAGCCCGGCGTAGGCCGCCGACTGCCGCTCCGGCGTGAAGCCCTCCCGGGCGCCGAGGCCGTGCACGACCAACCGCAGCGGCCGCGAGGCGGTGACCCGCGGGTCCTTCTGCCGCAGCGAGCCCGCGGCGGCGTTGCGCGGGTTGGCGAACGGCGCCTTGCCCTGCTCGACCAGACCGGCGTTCACGTCGGCGAAGCCGGCGACCGGGAAGTAGATCTCGCCGCGCACCTCCAGCAGCGGCGGGACGGTGCCGTCGCCGGGTTCGCCGCTGAGCTGCTGCGGGACGTCGTCCATCGTGCGCACGTTGGCCGTGACGTCCTCCCCCGTGACGCCGTCCCCGCGGGTGGCGGCGCGGACCAGCCGGCCCTGCTCGTAGACCAGGTCGACGGCGACGCCGTCCACCTTCAGCTCGCACAGGTACACCGCCGCGGCACCGACCTCGCGCTCCACCCGGCCGGCCCAGGCGGACAGCTCGTCGCTGGTGAACGCGTTGTCCAGGCTCTGCATCCGCTCCAGGTGCCGCACCGGGGCGAAGGTGGCGGTGAACCCGCCGTTGACCTTCTGGCTCGGCGAGTCGGGCGTGACCAGCGCCGGGTGGGCGGCCTCGATCGCCTTGAGCTCGCCCATGAGCTCGTCGTACTGGCCGTCGCTGACCAGCGGCGCGTCCTGCACGTAGTAGGCGAACGCGTAGCGGTCGAGCTCCTCGGAGAGGTCGCGGTGCCGGGTCCGCGCGTCGTCGGGGACCTCGGTGACGTCGGCCCGGTCGACCACGGCGTCGACCTGCGGGACGTCGACCTCGGCTGCGTCGGTGCTCACGGCCCGACGGTATCCGGCGGGTCCGACGCGACACCCGGCGTGCTCACCCGATCGGGATCACTCCGGGACCAGGTACCTCGCGGCCTCGCGCACGTGGGTCATCGCCGCCCGGGCGTACGCGGGGCTCGCCCCGGCCAGCCCGCACGCGGGCGTCAGCGTGACCGCCTCGTGCAGCGCGTCGGCGGCGAACCCGAGCTCGCGCCACCAGCCCTGCAGCCGCGAGGCGGTCGCCTTCGGCGCCGGCAGCGGCGCATCGGTACCGGGGACGACGCCGGGCAGCAGGTGCGTGCCGGCCTCGACGGCGGCCCCGAGCGCGTCGAGGTCCTGCACCAGGCCCAGGTCGAACGACAGCGCGCCGGCACCGGCGGCCCGCAGCAGGTCCAGCGGCGCGCGGGAGGCGCAGCAGTGGACGACGACCGGCCCGGGCAGCGCCTCGACGACCGCGGCGAGCTCGGCCTGCACGACGGCCGCCTCGACGGCGGCCAGCCGGCCGAAGCCGCTCGCCGTCGGCAGCGACCCCTGCAGCACGGCGGGCAGCGACGGCTCGTCGAGCTGCACGACCACCCGTGCGCCGGGCACGCGGGCCGCGACGTCGGCGACGTGGGCGGCGATCCCCTCGGCCAGCGACTGCCCCAGGTCGCGGCGCGCGCCGGGGTCGACGACCGCCCGCTCGCCGCGCTCGCGCTCCAGCGCGGCGGCGAGCGTCCACGGCCCCGCGGCCTGCACCTTGAACGGGCCGTCGTGGGTGCCCGCGACCTCGTGCACGGCGTCGAGGTCGCGCAGCAGGAACTCCTGGGCCCGGCGCAGGTCGATCCCGCCGCGCGGCACCAGCCGCCAGCCGGCCGGCGTCAGGTCGACGGCGAGGTCGACCAGCAGCGCCGCGCTGCGGCCGACCAGGTCGGCGCCGGCGCCCCGCGCGGGCAGCTCGGGCAGGTGCGGCAGGCCGGGCAGCTCACCGAGGACGACGCGCAGGGCCTCGGCCGGGTCGGTGCCGGGCAGGGACCCGACGCCCGAGGCCGGCCCCCACGGTGCGGGAGCCGGCCTCGGGTCGGAGTTCTCGGTGCCGGGCTGGGTGCCGGGCTCGGTCGGGGAGGCCACGGCGGCGACGGTAGTCCGGCGCCGCCGTGGCACCTCCGGGGGTCAGACGGTGCAGGGCCCCCGACCGGACAGGTCGTCGTCGAACGGCTGTGCCGGGTCGAGCGACACGGCGCGGTCGAGCGCCGGCGGGAAGACCGCACCGGGCTGGGCGTCGAGGTGGGCGTTGAAGGCGTCGACGTCGTTGGGCCCGGGAACCGCGGTCGCGTTCGGCACCCGGCCGGTGCGGAAGGCGCCGAAGCTGTCCCCGCCCTCGATGAGGAAGGAGTTCGCCACCACCGTGTAGGAGGCGCCGAGGTCAAGCGGCTGACCACCGACGCGGATCGTGGCCGGGTCGATCCGGTCGCCCTCCGGCAGGCGGGGGTCGAAGGAGTAGGTCAGACCCGACACCGACAGCTGCAGGAAGCTCGGCGAGCCGCTCCGGGTGGCCCACTGCTGCTCGAGCACCTGCTCGATGCCCGCCCCGGTCAGCTGCACGCTGTTCACCGTGTTGCTGAACGGCTGGACGGCGAAGGTCTCGGCGTAGGTGATGGTCCCGGCCGGCGTGCCCGACGCACAGTCGATGTCGGCGCGCAGTCCACCGGGGTTCATGAACGCCACCTGGGCGCCGGGGACGGCGGCGAGCTGGGCGTCGGCGACCAGGTTGCCCAGCGACGACTCCGAGTCGCGGACCGGGGCGCCCGAGCGGTGGGCCCGGTCCAGGTCGGCGGTCTGCGTCCCGACCGGCACGTCGCCCGCCTCGGCGGCGCGGGCCTCCCAGTAGCCGACGATCGCCTGGACCGCCGGGTCGGCAGCGGTCCGGCGGACGGGCACGTTGGTGGCGGTGGCGGTCTCGCGGACGACGTCGCCGTCACTGCCGAGCCGGAAGCGGATGTCGGTGAGCGCCTTGCCGTAGAAGCCGGCCTGGGTGACCAGCCGCGGCTCGCCGGCCGGGTCGGGCAGCACGCAGTCGTAGGGCACGTGGGTGTGCGCGCTGACGATGACGTCGACCGACGCGTCGACGGCGGCGTTGATGTCCCCGATCGGCGTGCCCGCCATGTCGCCGACGCAGCGGTCGTAGCCGCCGCCGGCACCCTGGGTGCCCCCCTCGTGGACCACGACGACGATCGCCTCGACGCCCTCGCCCTGCAGCTCGGCGGCGTAGTGGTTGACCGCCTCGGCCTCGTCGCCGAACGCCAGGCCGGCGATGCCCGCGGCCGCGACGATGTTCTCGGTGTCCTCGGTGACCACGCCGATCAGCCCGAGCTCGCGGTTGCCGGTGGTCCGGACGATCTCGTACGGCGGGAGGACCGGCTCGCCGGTGGCCGTGTCGGTCACGTTGGCCGCCAGGTAGGGGAACTGCGCGCCCTCGAAGGCGTGCTCGCCCTCGCCGAAGCAGCCGTCGACGCCGGGGGTGATGCCCTCGCACGCCTCGACGTCGTCGGAGAACTGCCCGTCCGTGGCGCCGGAGATGCGGTACAGCTCGTCCTGGCCGCGGTCGAACTCGTGGTTGCCGACCGCGGAGAGGTCCAGGCCGAGGGCGTTGAGCACCTCGATGGTCGGCTCGTCCTCGAAGACGCTGGAGGTGAACGGCGAGGCGCTGACCAGGTCACCGGCGCCGACGAAGAGACTGTTCTCGGCCGGGCCACCCCAGTCCTCGCGGAGATCGGCGAGGGTGGTGGCCACGTTCGCCGCGCCACCGACCTCCTCCACGACGTTGTCGCCGGCGGTGGCGTAGTCGCCGTCGGGTCCGGGCGAGGTCACCAGTTCGCCGTCGCCGCCGGTCTGCGTGCTGATCCGGCCGTGGAAGTCGTTCATGGCGACGAGCTGGACCGGCAGGCCGCCGCTGCCGTCCCCCGGTGCGGCCTGGGCGGCCGGGGCGGCCGGGGCGGCCAGGATGCCGGCGGTGGTGGCCAGCGCAGCGGCGGTGGCCAGCGTGGAGCGCGTTCTGCGCACGGAGTCCTCCGAGGACGTGCGGACCCGACCACCGGGACCGGCGGTCGCGAGCCGAGCGACACAGCAAGTGCTCAGACAGTGGCTCGCCGCACACGCTAGGGAACGGACCCGTCCGGCACCAGGTCCGCCGGACGACGTCCCGGTGACCTCCGGGGGTCAGCGCGCGACCGGCGCCTGACCGAGCACCAGGTCGCCGTGCACCGGGTCCGGCGCGTAGAGCACGGCCGACTGCCCCGGGGCCACGCCGCGCTCCGTCCGCGCCAGCGTGAGCACCAGCCCGCCGTCGGGCGCGGCCTCCACCGTGCAGCCCACCGGGGTGCCGTGGGCGCGCAGCTGCACCTCCGCGCGCAGCGGCAGCGCCGGCGCGGGCCCGGTCCAGGTCGGCGGCCCGGTGCGGACGACGTCGACGCCGGTCAGCTCCGCCGTCCCGACGGTGACCGTGCGGGTGACCGGCTCGATGGACAGCACGTAGCGCGGCCGCTGGTCGCCCACCGCCAGGCCCAGCCCGCGCCGCTGGCCGACGGTGAACCCGTGGGTGCCCTCGTGGCTGCCCACGGTGGTGCCGGTGGCGGCGTCGACCACCGGCCCCGGCGCGGTGCCCAGCCGGCGGGTGAGGAAGCCGCGGGTGTCGCCGTCGGGGATGAAGCAGACGTCGTGCGAGTCGGGCTTGGTCGCCACGGCGAAGCCGCGCTCGGCGGCGATCGCGCGCACCCGCTCCTTGGTCATCGACCCCAGCGGGAACCGCGCCCCCGCCAGTTGCTCGGCGGTGAGCACGCCGAGCACGTAGGACTGGTCCTTGGCCGCGTCGACCGACCGGCGCAGCCGCCCGTCGGCCAGCCGGGCGTGGTGGCCGGTGACGACGGCGTCGAAGCCCAGTGCGCGGGCGCGGTCGAGCACCGCGGTGAACTTGATCCGCTCGTTGCAGCGCAGGCACGGGTTGGGGGTGCGCCCGGCCGCGTACTCGGCGACGAAGTCCTCGACGACGTCCTCGCGGAACCGGTCGGCGAGGTCCCAGACGTAGAACGGGATCCCCAGCTCGTCGGCCACCCGGCGGGCGTCGTGCGCGTCCTCCACGCTGCAGCAGCCGCGGGCGCCGCTGCGCAGGGTCTGCCGGTCCGGGGAGAGCGCCAGGTGCACGCCGGTGACGTCGTGCCCGGCGTCGACGGCCAGCGCGGCGGCCACCGCGGAGTCCACGCCCCCGCTCATCGCGGCGAGCACCCGCATCAGCGGCGCCCCATCCCGGCGGACCGGGCGCGCTCGACCACCGGCCCGATCACGGCCAGCAGGGCGTCGACGTCCGCGTCGGTGGAGGTGTGCCCCAGGCTGAAGCGCAGGGAGCTGCGGGCGCGGGCGGCGTCGGCGCCGACGGCGGTGAGCACGTGGCTGGGCCGCGCCACGCCGGCGCTGCAGGCCGAGCCGGTGGAGCACTCGATGCCGCGGGCGTCGAGCAGCATGAGCAGCGCGTCGCCCTCGGCGCCGGGGAAGGACAGGTGCGCGTTGCCGGGCAGCCGGCCCGGCCCGCCGGCTACGACGTCGTCCAGGGGCGCGCCGTTGAGCTGCGCGTCGGGCACCTGCTCGAGCACGCCGGCCACCAGCCGGTCGCGCAGCGCGGCCAGCCGGCCGGCCCGCTCCTCCCGGCCGGTGACGGCGGCGGTGGCGGCCACGGCCAGCCCGACGATGACGGGCACGTCGAGGGTGCCCGACCGGACGTCCCGCTCCTGGCCGCCGCCGTGCAGCAGCGGCGTGCACTCCGCGTCGCGCCGCAGCAGCAGTGCCCCGGCACCCATCGGGCCGCCGAGCTTGTGCCCGGTCAGGGTGAGCGCGTCGACGCCGCTGGCGGCGAAGTCGACCGGCACCTGGCCGACGGCCTGCACCGCGTCGGTGTGCAGCGGCACCCCGGCGGCGTGGGCGACCGCGGCGAGCGCGGCGACGTCGCTCACCGTGCCGATCTCGTTGTTGGCCCACATGACGCTGGCCACCGCGACGTCGGACCCGTCGCCGAGCGCCTCGGCGAGCGCCTCGGGCGTGACCCGGCCGCTGGGCTCCAGCCGCAGCCAGGTGACCTCGGCGCCCTCGTGCTTGGCCAGCCACTCGGCGCTGTCGAGGACGGCGTGGTGCTCGGCCGGGCTGACCACCAGCCGCCGGCGGCGCGAGTCGGCCTCCCGGCGGGCCCAGTACAGGCCCTTGAGCGCGAGGTTGTCGCTCTCCGTGCCGCCGCCGGTGAACAGCACCTCCGACGGGCGGGCGCCCAGCGCCTCGGCCAGCCGCTCGCGGGCCTGCTCGGCGGCGCGGCGGGCGGCGCGGCCGCCGGCGTGCAGCGACGAGGCGTTGCCCACGCGGCCCATCTGCTCGGTCACGGCAGCGAGGACCTCGGGCAGCACCGGGGTGGTCGCCGCGTGGTCGAGGTAGGTCACCGGTCAAGGTTAGACGCGCCTGACCGGACCGCCCGGCGCGCCGGCGGACGCCGGCGGCCGTTGACACCCCCCGGCGCACGCCCCACCGTGGACCGCGGCGCGGTCTGCGGTGAGGACCACCGGCCGCCGCGGCACGGGATCACTCGGGCGGGAGCCGGATGCCATGATCACCGCACTCGTCGCAGTCCAGGGCCAGCTGGAGGGCCAGCGGTTCCCGCTCGGCCGCAACCCGGTCACGCTGGGGCGCGGGGACACCAACGACATCGTCCTCACCAGCCGGTTCGCCTCGCGGGTGCACGCGGAGGTGCGCCGGGAGGGCGCCGGCTACGTCCTCGCCGACCAGGACAGCGACAACGGCACCTGGGTGAACGGCGTCCAGGTCGGCGTCCACACCCTCGAGCCCGGCGACGAGGTCCGGATCGGTGACGAGGTGTTCCGCTTCGAGACCTGGGAGTCGGCCACCCTGGTCGGCCCGGTCGGCGACCTCGCCGGCGGGTCCCCCGACGTCCTGCGGGTGACGATCACCGGCGGCGGCCCGGTCGGGCTCACCCTGGCCCTGCTGCTGGACCACCTCATGGGGCCGCGGGTGGCGGTCCGGCTCCACGACCGCCGCTGGACGCAGGTCGGCGACCGGGTCGAGTGGAGCGGCTACGAGAAGGGCAACGTGCGCCGCGAGCAGGTCGTCACCCTGCAGAGCCGCCAGTACCTGCGGCTGCCGCCGCACGTCCAGGACCGGCTGTTCGCCTCGCGGGAGAACTGGTCGGAGATGTGGCCGGTCGGCCCGGACTCCATCGAGGGCGCGGGGCCCCGCAACACCCCGGTCCGGTTCATCGAGGACACCCTGCTCGACCTCGCCGGTGAGCGGTCCGAGCGGATCACCCTGGTCCCGGAGCGGTTCGACGTCGACGCGGCCCGCGACGACCTGGCGCAGCAGCACGTGCTGGCGGTCTGCGAGGGCGGCCGCTCGCGCACCCGCGAGCACCTCGCCGACCGGTTCGGGGCGGCGGACACCTCGATGTACTCCGTCGACGGCGAGCACGTGTCGGACATGGTCCTGGGGCTGCGGGTGCGCTCCGGACTGCCCGACCCCACGGCCGTGCTGCTCACCGTGTCGCAGAACCGCTTCCTGCTCAACTCGCTGCGCGGTGAGGGGTTCCTCAACATGCGGCTGACCGACCAGGAGGCGCAGGAGGCGGTCGGGATCAACCCGGTCCGGCAGGTGTTCACCGCCTGCATCCAGTCCGCCCCCTGCGTGCTGGAGCGCCAGCCCGACGGCGAGTTCATGTGCGAGACCCACCACACGTTCTTCCTGCCCGCGCTGCTGCGGGGCTCGGCGCTGTGGACCCGGGTGCAGGAGGGACTGCGGCTCTTCGGCGTCCCCGAGGACGACCTGACCGCGGTGACCGGGTTCCGGCTGGACATGGTGCAGCGACCCCGGTTCACCGCCCAGCTCCTCCCGCCCACCCGCACCACGCCGGGGACCTTCGCCTGCCTGCTCGGCGACGCGGGCAACGCGATCCACTTCTGGCCCGGACGCGGGCTCAACAGCGGCCTGGCGTCGGCCATCTCGCTGGCCCGCACCCTGGCCACCGTGTGGCACGGCAGGCCGCTGCGCGACGCCGACTTCGTCCGGCACGAGGCGGTGATGGCGATGCTGCAGTACCGGCACAAGACGCGCGCGTGGCGGCAGATGGTGACCATCGACGCCACCGGGCGGGCGCGGACCATCAAGGGCCAGATCGCACAGGGCATCGCCGAGGGCGAGCAGGGCGCCCACGACCGGGCCACCGACACCGAGGCGCTGCTGCAGCGGCTCCGGCAGAACCGGGCCCGGCTGGAGTCCCGCCTGCCCGGGCTCCCCGACGACGCGGCGCTGCGCGCGCAGCTCGAGCCGCTGAGCGGCCCGACGCTGCACACGCTGGCGGTGAGCGGGTCCTGGGACACCGCGAACGTCGGCGGCGAGGAGGTCGACGTCGGCTGGCTGCTGCCCGAGCCCGAGCCGGCGGCGGTCCCGGCCCAGCCGGCGGATCGCGTCACCCGGCGCGTGAGCGGGGACCGGCCGGCCGCCGCGCCGCTGCCCGGGCCGCGACCCCGCGAGACGGCGCCGCGGGACCCGGCGCAGGGCCCCCGCGCCTGAGGACCGCCCGCACCGCGCGCAGGCGCCGGCCCCCGCGGACGGGGACCGGCGCCTGGAGGACCGTCGTGCGGGGCGCTCAGCCCCGGCGGGCGGCGATCTGCTCGGTGGCGGCGGGGACGACGGTGAACAGGTCGCCGACGACGCCGAAGTCGGCCAGCTCGAAGATCGGGGCCTCGGGGTCCTTGTTGACGGCCACGATGGTCTTGGACGTCTGCATGCCGGCGCGGTGCTGGATGGCACCGGAGATGCCGACGGCGATGTAGAGCTGCGGCGAGACGGTCTTGCCCGTCTGCCCGACCTGGAAGCTGTGCGGGTAGAAGCCGGAGTCGACCGCCGCCCGCGAGGCGCCGACGGCGGCACCGAGGGAGTCGGCCAGGCCCTCGATGATCGAGAAGTTCTCCGCGCTGGCCACGCCGCGGCCACCGGAGACCACGATCGCCGCCTCGGTGAGCTCCGGACGGTTGCTCTTCTGCTCGACGACCTTGTCGACCACGCGGGTCTGCTTGGCCTGCTCGGACAGGCTGACCTCGACCGGCACCTGCTCACCGGCGGCCGGCGCCGGCTCGGGGGTGACCGAGTTGCCGCGCAGCGTGTAGATCGGCGTGCCGGTCGTGACCCTCGAGTGGACGATCTGCGCGCCGGCGAAGACCACCTGGGTGGCGGTGCCGTCGGGCGCGATCTCGGTGACGTCGGTGAGGAAGCCGCTGCCGGTCTTGAGCGCCAGCCGGCCGGCGACCTCGCGGCCCTCCGGGGAGGAGGGGATGACGACGGCGACGGGCGACACCTGCGCCACGAGCTGCGCGAGCACCTCGGCCTTGGGGGCGACGAGGTACTCGTCGATCTCCGGGGACTCGGCGACGTAGACCTTGCTCGCGCCGTACTCGGCGAGCCGGTCGCGGGCGCCGGCGGCGACGCCGGGGCCGCCGGCGACGACCGCCGAGACCTCACCGAGCGCACGCGCGGCGGTCAGCGCCTCCAGGGTGCCCTTGCGGACGGTGCCGTCGGCCGGGTTCAGCTCGACGAGGACCAGGACCTCTGCCATGGGTGTTCAGTCTCCTCTTCGCTGCGTTCGCCGGCCGGTCAGACGAGCTTCTGCTCGACGAGGTAGCCCACGAGCTTCTGGGCGCCGTCGCCCTCGTCGGTGACCTTGACGCCCTCGCCCTTGGGCGGGCGGCCGGTGACGTCCACGACCGCGCTGGTGGCGGTGGCCAGGCCGACGGTGGCGGGGTCGATGCCGAGGTCGGCGAGGGTCAGGGTCGTGACCGGCTTCTTCTTGGCGGCCATGATCCCCTTGAAGGAGGGGTAGCGCGGCTCGTTGATGGTGTCCCAGGTGGACACGATCGCCGGCAGCGGCGCCTCCAGCGCCCAGAAGCCGCCGTCGGTCTGCCGCTCGACCTTCACCGTGGAGCCCTCGACGGTGAGCTTCTGCGCGCCCGACAGCTGCGGGATGCCCAGGCGCTCGGACAGCAGCGCCGGCATGACGGCGACCTGCCCGTCGGTGGACGTCGCGCCCATCAGCACCAGGTCGTACTCCAGCTGCTGCAGCGCCGCGGCCAGGATCGCCGAGGTCTGGATCGCGCACGAGCCGTGGATGGCGTCGTCGGTCACGTGCACGGCCTTGTCCGCACCCATCGACAGCGCCTTGCGGATGGCGTCGGTCGCCGAGGCGGGGCCGACGGTGAGGATGGTGACCTCGCCGCCCTGGGCCGCCTTGACCTGCAGCGCCTCCTCGATGGCGTACTCGTCGATCTCGTTGATGACGTTGTCCGCGGTGGCGCGGGCGACGGTGTTGTCCGACGGGTCCAGCGAGCGCTGGGTGCCGGAGTCGGGTACCTGCTTGACCAGAACGACGATGTTCATCGCCAGACCTACCTCCGCGATCGGTCATGGGGGACGCGGGCCGCGGCCCGCCTGGCTCCGATAGTGGAGGTTACTGCGGGGTAACGGACCCGCGTGCCCGGGTGCGCGTGACGGCGGTCACGCCGTCCAGCGGCCGGTGGCGGTGAACTCCTCCAGCACCGCCGTGGCGGGCGCCAGGTCCAGGCCGCGCGCGGCCACCCACTCGTCGGCGAAGTACGTGTCGGCGTACCGCTCGCCGCCGTCGCAGAGCAGGGTGACGACGCTGCCGGTGCGCCCCTCGGCGCGCATCTCGGCGACCAGCCGGAACGCGCCCCACAGGTTGGTGCCGGTCGAGCCGCCGGCCCGCCGCCCGGTCACCCGCTCCAGGTGGCGGGTGGCCGCCAGCGAGGCGGCGTCGGGCACGCGGAACATCCGGTCGACCACCGAGGGCAGGAACGACGGCTCCACCCGCGGCCGGCCGATGCCCTCGATCCGCGACGGCGTCCCCGTCGTCCACTCCGGGTCGCCGGCCGCCCAGCCGGGGAAGAACGCCGAGCCCTCCGGGTCGACCACGGCCAGCCGGGTCGGGTGCCGCCGGAAGCGCAGGTAGCGGCCGAAGGTGGCGCTGGTGCCGCCGGTGCCCGCGCCGACCACCACCCACTCGGGCACCGGGTGGCGCTCCAGGGCCAGCTGCTCGAACACCGACTCGGCGATGGTGTTGTTGCCGCGCCAGTCGGTGGCCCGCTCGGCGTGGGTGAACTGGTCGAGGTAGTGCCCCCCGGTCTCCGCGGCCAGCCGGCGGGCCTCGTCGTAGACGTCGGCGGCGCGCTCGACCAGGTGGCAGCGGCCGTCGTACCGCTCGATCAGCGCGATCTTCTGCCGGCTGGTCGAGGCGGGCATGACCGCGACGAAGGGCAGGCCGAGCATCCGCGCGAAGTAGGCCTCGCTGACCGCCGTCGACCCGCTCGAGGCCTCGACGACGGTGCTCCCCTCGGTGATCCAGCCCGAGCACAGCGCGTGCAGGAACAGCGAGCGCGCCAGCCGGTGCTTGAGGCTGCCCGTCGGGTGCGTCGACTCGTCCTTGAGGTAGAGGTCGACGCCCCACTCCGGGGGCAGCGGGTAGACCAGCAGGTGGGTGTCGGCGCTGCGCACCGAGTCGGCCTCGACGGCGGCCACCGCGCGGTCCAGCCAGGCCCGGCCGGCGGGGTCGGAGCGGTCGACGTCGGCGGCGGTGGTCGCGGCGGGCTGGCTCACCGGGCCAGTCTGGTGCACCGCCGCGCGGGCCCGGCACGCTGTGTCGCCACGGGACTGCGCTGCGGCGGGGCACGACGTGGAGCCTCCGCGCCGGGTCCGCGCGGGGACGCCGGCCGGGCCGTGCGGACACCGCCGCTGCCTACGCTCCCCGCCGCCACCCGCCCTGACCGTCCGGCCCGCGGCACCACGGCCGGCCCGCTGAGGAGCCGCCATGTGCCCCCGAGAGTTCGGCCCCTACGTCCTCGAGGAGCTGCTCGGCACCGGTGGCATGGGCGAGGTGTGGCGCGCCCGCGACACCCGCCGGGAGCGGCTGGTGGCCCTCAAGCTGCTGCCGGAGGCCCTCAACCGCGACGCCGAGTTCGCCGGCCGGTTCCGCCGCGAGTCGCACGTCGCCGCCCGGCTGCGCGAGCCGCACGTCGTCCCCATCCACGACTACGGGGAGATCGACGGCCGGCTGTTCATCGACATGCGGCTGGTCGACGGCCGCGACCTCGGCCGGCTGCTCGAGGAGGGGCCGCTGGCGCCGGAGCGGACCGTGGCGCTGCTCGCGCAGGTCGCCGACGCCCTGGAGGCCGCGCACGCCGACGGCCTCGTGCACCGCGACGTCAAGCCGAGCAACGTCCTGGTCACGCCGAGCGACTTCGTCTACGTCGTCGACTTCGGCATCGCCCGCTCCATCGGCAGCACGCGGACGTCGCTGACGATCACCGGCGCGACGGTCGGGACGCTGGACTACATGGCGCCCGAGCGCTTCACCGACCAGCCGATCGACGGCCGGGTCGACGTCTACTCGCTCGCCTGCGTCCTGGCCCAGTGCCTGACCGGGCGCCGTCCCTTCCGCGGCGAGGACCTGCCGGCGCTGCTCTACGCCCACCTCTACGTCGACCCGCCGCGGCCGAGCGAGCTGGTCGCCGGGGTCCCCGAGGCCATGGACGAGGTGATCAGCAAGGGCATGGCCAAGCGCCCCGAGGACCGCTACCCCACGCCGCACGCCCTCGTCGACGCCGCCCGCGCCGCCCTGCGGACGGTCCCGGCCGCGGCGACCGCCGCGGGAGCCGCCCCGCCGCCCGACACCGCCGTCCCGTCCCGGACCACCTCGCCGGTGCTGTCCGCCCCGCCCACGGTGCTGGGCGTGCACTCCGGGGACGGCGCGCACAGCTCCGTGCAGCAGCTGCCCGGGGGCCGGCCCCCGCTCCCGCCGCCCTGCGGTCCGGTGCCGTCCGCGCAGCCGCGTCGCCGGGGCCGGCGGGTCGCGCTGGTGACCGCGCTGGTGCTCGTCCTGGTCGCCGCGGGGGTCGGTGCCCTGCTGTGGCCCTGGGACGGCGGGGGTGGGGACACGGCCGGCCCGGCCGACGGCACGGCGGAGGGCACGCCGGAGAGCACCCTCGCGCCCGAGGGGACCGCGCCGCCGCCCACGTCGGCCGCTCCCCCGCCGGCCAGCCTCGCCGTCCCCACCCAGCTGGGCGACCCCATCGCGGTGCCGCCGACGCCGGGCTTCCTCGCCGTCGCCCCCGACGGGCGCTACGCCTACATCGCCCACCGGACGCAGGGCGTCATCAGCGTGCTCGACCTGACCTCGCGGACGGTCTCGTCGCAGATCCGCATCGACGCCGGCCCGCCGCAGTTCATCACCTTCTCGCCGGACGGCAGCCGCGCCTACGTCACGGTGTACGACGACCCGAACTCGGTGCACGCCGTCGTCTTCGTGGACACCACGACCAACGCGGTCCTGCAGACGGTCGAGGTGGGGCTGCGCCCGTACGCGCCGGCGACCTCGCCCGACGGGCGGCTGCTCTACGTCCCCCTGCACAACGAGGGCCGGGTGCAGGTGGTCGACACCACCACCGGCGAGGCGGTCGGCTCCTACGCCGTCGCGGAGAACCCGCACTGGATCGCCGTCTCCGCCGACGGCCGGCGCGCCTGGACCGCCAACCACGAGTCCGGCGTGCTCTCCGTGCTGGACCTGGCCGACGGCGGCCGGGTGGTGGCGGAGCTCCCCGCCGGGGTCGCGCCCCACAGCGTCGCCCTCTCGCCCGACGGCAGCCGGGTCGCGGTGGTGGCCTTCGACAGCAGCGAGGCGTTCCTCGTCGACACCGCCACCGACACGGTGCTCGACAGCGGCCCGGTCGGCACGCGCCCGCAGGACGTCTCGTGGGCGCCCGACGGCCGCCGGTTCTACACCGCCGACGTGGAGTCCGACACGATGTCGGTCGTCGACGCGCAGACCCTCGAGGTGACCGCCAACCCCGTCACCGGGGACGGGCCGACCAGCGTCGCGGTGTCCCCGGACGGCCGGCGGGCGTACGTCACCAACCTCAACGACGCCACCGTGGTCGTCTACCAGCTCACCGCGTGAGGCTCAGTCGGCGGCGGCCGGCTCGACCAGCGCGGGACGCTCGGCGGGGGTGACGCTGACCGCCGTCCCCGGGGTGAGGTCGAGGCTGTCGGCGCTGGGGACGTCGGCGGTCACCTCCAGCCCGTCGGGCAGCGCGACCGCCAGCCGGGTGGTGGCGCCGGAGAACGTGCGGGTGACCACCCGGCCGCCGCCCTCCGGGTCGGCCGCCACCACCAGCGCCTCCGGGCGCACCAGCGCGAACGCCGGCCCGGCCGGGAGCGCGCCGCCGAGCACCTCCCGGCGCACGCCGAGGAACTCGACGTCGCCGTCGCCGAGGACGGCGGGGATGCGGTTCATCGTGCCCACGAAGCCGGCCACGAACGCCGTCGCGGGGCGCTCGTAGAGCTCGTCGGGCGAGGCCACCTGCTCCAGCCGGCCGTCCCGCATGACGCCGACCCGGTCGGCCACCGACAGGGCCTCGGCCTGGTCGTGGGTGACGAAGACGGTGGTGGTGCCCAGCTCCAGCTGGATGCGGCGGATCTCCTCCCGCAGCTGCACCCGCACCTGGGCGTCGAGCGCCGACAGCGGCTCGTCGAGCAGCAGCACCTGCGGGGCGACGGCGAGCGCGCGGGCCAGGGCCACCCGCTGCTGCTGGCCGCCCGACAGCTGGTGGGGATAGCGGCTCCCGCGGTCGGCCAGCCCGACCAGCTCCAGCAGCTCGGCGGCCCGCCCGGCCCGCTCGGCCCGGTCCCGGCGGCGCACCCGCAGCCCGTAGGCGACGTTGTCGGCCACGGTCATGTTCGGGAAGAGGCTGTAGGCCTGGAACACCATGCCCACGTCACGCCGGGACGGCGGGAGCCCGGTGACGTCGCGGCGGTCGAACCACACCCGCCCGGAGTCGGGGACCTCGAAGCCGGCGATCGCCCGCAGCGCCGTCGTCTTGCCGCAGCCCGAGGGCCCGAGCAGCGCGAGGAACTCCCCGCCGGCGATCTCCAGGTCCAGCCCGTCGAGGGCGAGCACCGAGCCGTAGCGGCGGGTCAGCCCCTCCAGCCGGACGGCGACGCCGGGCGCCTCCCGCAGGTCGGCGGGGGCGGCCGGGCGGACGGCGGTCATGCGGGGTCCTCCTCGCGGCGCCGGCGGTCCAGCGCGGAGATGAGCAGCAACAGCGCCCAGGTGAGCAGCAGGGAGAGCACCGAGACGGCGACCGACAGCTGCGGCTGCGAGCCGGAGATCCGCACGATCCAGGTGGGGAAGGTCTCGAAGCCCAGGATGTTGGCGACGGTGAACTCGCCGAGCACCAGCGCCAGGGTGAGGAAGGAGGCGTTGAGCACCGACGTGCGCAGCACCGGCAGCACCACCGACGTCATCACCCGCGGCCACGAGGCACCCAGCACCCGAGCGGCCTCGGTCAGCGTGCGCAGCTGCGCGCCGCGGACGCCGGCGTCGAGGGCCCGGTAGACGAACGGCAGCGCGAGCACGACGTAGACCAGCACCAGGATCCACGGCAGCGTCGGCTCCTGGAGGGCGAAGAACGCCTCGGCCAGCGGGGTGCGGAAGAAGTACTCGGGCGCCCACGCGAGCACGCTGCGGACGCCGACCACCAGCGCGATCGGCGGCAGCAGCAGCGGCACGAGGGTCAGCAGCTCGACCAGCGGCCGCAGCCGCGGCAGCCGCAGCTCCACCACGACGACGGTGGGCACCACCAGCAACAGGGCGATGAGCACGGTGAGCACGCCGAGGGCGAGCGAGCGCCCGAAGTTCTCCGCGAAGCCCTCCGCCGTCGGGATGCCCGCGTAGACGTCGGCGCTGACCCCGCCCCGCGCCCGGTCGCGCACGGTGAACCACACCGAGGCGCCCAGCGGCACGAGGAAGTACACCCCGAGGACGGCGAACACGGCCCAGCGCCACCGGCCGCGGCCGCCGCGGGCCGGGGCGGCCGGTGTCTCCGGCTCGACCCCGCCGGCACCGGCGACCGCCGCGGTGGACAGGCCGGTCGACGTCGCCGGTCCGGTGGTGGCGCTCACGCCAGCCACCGCGAGGTCCGCCGCTGCACCCAGGTGTAGAAGGCCATCACCAGCCCGACGAGCACGACCATGCCCAGTGCGAGCGCCTTGCCGAGGTTCTCCGCGCCGACGACGACGTTGCTCGACAGTGAGTCGGCGATCTGCAGCGTCACCAGCGGCACGCTGCTGCCGACGAGCGCCCTCGCGGTGGCGTAGGCGGCGAACGCCGACGCGAACAGCAGCATCGTCGCGCCCAGCACCGGCGGGGCGAGGACGGGGCCGCCCACGTACCGCCAGTACTGCCAGCCACTGGCGCCGAGCACGTCGGAGGCCTCCCGCCACTGCGGGCGCAGCGCCTCCAGCGCCGGGACGATGGTCAGCACCATCAGCGGGATCAGGAAGTAGAGGTAGACCACCGCCAGGCCGGTCATCGAGTACAGCGAGAAGCCGTCGAGGCCGAGCGGGCCGGTGAGCACCGCGGTGACCACGCCGGCGTTGCCGATGGTGGCGAGGAAGGCGAAGGCCAGCGGCACGCCACCGAAGTTGGCCAGCACGCCGGAGGCGGTGAGCACCAGGCGGCGCAGCAGGGTGGCGCGGCGGCTGCGCACGATCGCGAGGGCCAGCGCCAGCCCGAGGACGGCGCCGAGGACCGCGGTGACCGCCGACAGCTGCAGGCTGCCGAGGTAGGCGCGGGCGTAGGCGCCGCCGGTGATCGTGCCGATGTTGCCCGCCGACCACGACTCCTCGAAGGTCACCGGGTCGACCGCGCGGAAGGCCTCCACGGTCAGCACGCCGACGGGCAGCAGCAGGAAGACCGCGACGTAGAGCAGGAACGGGACGATCCCCAGGACCGGGCCCAGCCCGGGCAGCGGACCGCCGCGCCGGCGCCCCCGGGGGGACGCCGGCGCGGGAGCCGGGACGACGGTGCTCAGCCGGAGATCTCCTGGTTCCAGCGGGTCGCGACCACCTGCTGGGCGGCGCTCTCCTGCTCCTGGGTCGGGAAGTCCGCGGTGCCCTCGACCGGCGGCAGGGCGGCCAGCGCCTCGGCGTCGACGGTGCCGGCCTCCTCCATCGCGGGCAGCCGCACCGGCCGGGCGCCGCCGGCGAGGTAGAGGTTCTGGCCCTGGTCGCTGTAGAGGAACTCCTGCCACAGCCGGGCCGCGGCCGGGTGCGGCGCGTAGGCGCTGATCGCCTGGCTGTAGTAGCCGCCGAACAGCCCGTCGGAGGGGACGGCGACCTGCCACTCGACGCCCTGCCCGGCGAGCGTGTCGGTCAGGGCGGCGTTGTTGTAGTCCCAGTCGATGGCCAGCGGCGTCTCGCCGCTCTGGATGGTGGCCGGCGTGATCTCCACCGGGTTGAAGTTGCCGACCTCCTTGACCTGGGCGAAGAAGTCGATGCCCGGGCCGATGTCGTCGAGGCTGCCGCCGTTGGCCAGCGACGCGGCCCAGACGCCGGCGAAGGCGGCGGCGGCCGCGGTCGGGTTGCCGTTGAGGGCGACCTGGCCGGCGTACTGCGGGTCGAGCAGGTCGGCGAAGCTGGCCGGGCACTCGGTGATGACCGTGGCGTTGCAGCCGATCGAGACGTAGCCGCCGTAGTCGTTGTACCAGTGGCCCTCCGGGTCCTTCTGGCCCTCGGGGATGTCGTCCCACGTCTCCACCTGGTAGGGGGCCAGCAGGTCCTGGGCCTGCGCCTGGCGGGCGAAGGCGGTGCCCAGGTCGAGGACGTCGGGCGCGCGGTCCTGGCCGCGCTGGCTCTCGACGGCGTTGAGCTCGTCCTGGCTGGAGCCGTCGGGCGAGGCGCTGTTGACGGTGATCCCGTACTCCTCCTCGAAGGTGGAGATGATCTCGCCGTAGTTCGCCCAGTCCGGCGGCAGCGCGATGACGTTGAGCTCGCCCTCGGCCTGCGCGGCCTCGACGAGGGCGTCCATGCCGCCGAGGTCCTCGGCGGAGGTGGCGCCCGCCGCGTCCGAGCCGCCGGACCCGCCGCCGGAGCCACCGCCGGAGCCGCCGTCACCGCCGCCGCAGGCCGACAGGACGAGGCCCGCGGCGGCCAGGGCGGCCGCGGTCCTCAGGGTGGGGGTGGCAGGGCGTCGCACGGGCGTCCTCCTCGACGAGCGGTCCGGGTCTCCCCCCGCCCGGCGGGGCCGGTGCGGGAGGGGTCCCGCGGATCGTGACAGAACGGGGTGGTCCGCGTCAGGCCGTGCGGGGACACCTTGGCGAACTCGTGATGACCGCTCAGCGGCCGCTGAACGTGGCCTTGCCCGGTCCCTGCTCGAGGAACGAGCGCATCCCGGTGTCCTGGTCCTGGGTGTCGAACAGCCCGGCGAACAGCCGGCTCTCCAGCTCCAAACCCCGGCCCAGCGGCAGGTCGAGCCCCTCGTCGATCGCCTGCTTGGCCGCGGCCAGCGCCAGCGGCGGGCCGGCGGCGAACTTGCGCGCCATGGCGACGGCGGTGTCGTAGACCTCGGCGTCGGGGACGACGGCGTCGGCCAGGCCGAGCTCCAGCGCCTCCTCCGCGCCCACGTGGCGGCCGGTGAACACCAGGTCCTTGGCCTTCGCCGGGCCGACCAGGCGGGCCAGCCGCTGCGTGCCCCCGGCGCCGGGGATGACGCCGAGCAGGATCTCGGGCTGGCCGACCTTGGCGCCGGCACCCATCACCCGGAAGTCCGCGCACAGGGCCAGCTCGTAGCCGCCGCCGAGCGCGTACCCGGTGATCGCGGCGATGACCGGCTTCGGGACGTGCGCGACCGCGGTGAAGCTGTTGGTCAGCTCCCGCCCCCAGGCGACCATCGAGCGGCCGTCGAGCTGGGACATCGCCTTGATGTCGGCGCCGGCGGCGAAGACCCGCTCCCCGCCGTAGAGGACGACGGCCCGCACGTCGGCGCGCTGGCCGGCCTCCAGTGCCGCCGCGCGCACCTCCCAGTACAGCTGCTCGTCGATCGCGTTCATCTTCGGCCGGTCGAGGCGGATGGTGCCCACCCCGTCCTCGACCGACAGGGTCACGTACTCCGGCGCTGCCATCTGCGGACCTCCTGGGGACGACGTCGTCGCCGCACCCTAACGAGGAGCCGGGGCCGGGCCCCCGCGTCGGGCGGTGAACCGGCCGTCGGAGCGGGACAGGTCCAGGGGCAGGCCGAAGGTCTCCGAGAGCCGCTCCGCGGTGAGCACCTCCTCCAGCGGCCCGGCGGCCACCACCCGCCCCTCGCGCAGCAGCAGCGCGTGCGTGTAGCCCGGCGGGATCTCCTCGACGTGGTGGGTGACCAGCACCTGCGCCGGCGCGGCCGGGGAGGCGGCGAGGTCGGACAGCCGGCCGACGAGGTCCTCCCGGCCGCCGAGGTCCAGCCCGGCGCCGGGCTCGTCGAGCAGCAGCAGCTCCGGGTCGGGCATCAGCGCGCGGGCGATCTGGGCCCGCTTGCGCTCGCCCTCCGACAGGGTGCCGAACGACCGGTGCGCGATGCCCGCGACGCCCCACTGCTGCATGAGCGCGGCGGCCCGGGACAGGTCGTGGATGTCGTAGCGCTCCCGCCACCGGCCGACGACGGCGTAGCCGGCAGAGACGACGACGTCGCCGGTGCGCTCCCCCGGCTCGATGCGCTGGGCCAGCGCGGCGCTGGTCAGCCCGATCCGCGGCCGCAGCTCGAAGACGTCGACCGCGCCCAGCGTCTCGCCGAGCAGCGTCACCTCCCCGCGCGTGGGGTGCAGGTGCGCGCCGGCCAGCTGCAGCAGCGTCGTCTTGCCCGCGCCGTTGGGGCCCAGCACGACCCAGCGCTGGTCGGGCAGGACGGTCCAGTCCACCCCCTGCAGCAGGTGCGCCTGGCCGCGGACGACGTCCACCCCGCGCATCTCGACGACGGTCTCGGGTCCGGCGGGCCGGGGGGACGCGGCGCTGCTCGACACGACCCCATCCAACCAACAGCCCGCGTCCCGCCGCCCGTCAGCCGGACTTGGCAGGATCGCCGGGTGAGGACTCCCGAGGACGGCGCCGACGACGCCGAGGTGTGGCCGGGCTCCCCCGCGCCGCTGGGGGCGCACTGGGACGGCACCGGCACGAACTTCGCGCTGTGGTCGGCCGGCGCCGCCGCCGTCGACCTGTGCCTGTTCGACCCCGACGGCACCGAGCACCGTCACCGGCTGCAGGAGACCACCCACCAGGTGTGGCACGGCCGGCTGCCCGGCGTCGGCCCCGGCCAGCGCTACGGCTACCGGGTGCACGGTCCCTACGACCCGGCCTCCGGGGCCCGCTGGAACCCGGCCAAGCTGCTGCTGGACCCCTACACCCGGGCCGTCGACGGCGACCTCGAGCTGCACCCGGCGCTGTTCGGCTTCCCGTTCGAGACCGGCGAGTCCGGCACGGCCGACCCGCGGGACTCCGCCCCGTACGTGCCGCGCGGCGTGGTCGTGCACGACTCCTTCCCCTGGGACGGCGACCGGCGGCCGGGGACCGCGTGGTCGGACACCGTCATCTACGAGGTGCACGTCAAGGGCGCCACCGAGCGCCACCCCGACGTCCCCCCGGCCCTGCGCGGCACCTACGCGGGCCTGGCGCACCCGTCCTTCGTCGAGCACCTGCGCTCGCTCGGGGTGACCGCCGTCGAGCTGCTGCCGGTGCACCACTTCGTCAGCGAGCCGCACCTGCTGCGCCGGGGGCTGACCAACTACTGGGGCTACAACACCCTCGGCTACTTCGCCCCGCACGCGGCCTACAGCTCCGCCGGGTCCGGTGGCGCGCAGGTGACCGAGTTCAAGGCGATGGTCAAGGCGCTGCACGCCGCGGGCATCGAGGTGATCCTCGACGTGGTCTACAACCACACCGCCGAGGGCGACCACACCGGACCGACGCTGTCGCTCAAGGGCATCGACAACGGCGGCTACTACCGGCTCGCCGGCGACAACCCGGCCCGCTACACCGACTACACCGGCTGCGGGAACACCCTCGACGTGCGGCGGCCGGCGGTGCTGGCGCTGCTCATGGACTCGCTGCGCTACTGGGTCACCGAGATGCACGTCGACGGGTTCCGCTTCGACCTGGCCAGCGCGCTGGCGCGGTCCTTCCACGACGTCGACCGGCTCTCGGCGTTCTTCGACGTCGTCCACCAGGACCCGGTGGTCAGCCGGGTCAAGCTCATCGCCGAGCCGTGGGACGTCGGCGAGGGCGGCTACCAGGTGGGCAACTTCCCGCCGCTGTGGACGGAGTGGAACGGCAAGTACCGCGACACCGTCCGCGACGTGTGGTCCGGCGCGCACGTCGGCGTCCGCGACCTGGCCTACCGCCTGACCGGCTCCTCGGACCTCTACCGCTCCGACGGCCGCCGCCCCTTCGCCAGCGTCAACTTCGTCACCGCCCACGACGGGTTCACCCTCGCCGACCTCGTCACCTACCAGCGCAAGCGCAACGAGGCCAACGGCGAGGACAACCGGGACGGCGAGAGCCACAACCGCAACTGGAACGGCGGCGTCGAGGGGCCCACCGACGACCCCGCGGTGCAGGCGCTGCGCGCCCGGCAGGTGCGCAACCACCTGACCACGCTGCTGCTGTCCACCGGCGTGCCGATGCTCACCGCCGGCGACGAGCTGGGCCGCACGCAGGGCGGCAACAACAACGCCTACTGCCAGGACAACGAGGTCTCCTGGCTGGACTGGGACGCCGTCGACGCCGACCTGCTGGCCTTCGTCGGCCGCCTGGTGCGGCTGCGCCGCAGCTCCCCGGTGCTGCGGCAGGAGGCGTTCTTCGAGGGCCACGAGATCCCGGGCACCGGCGGCACCCGCGACCTGGCCTGGTTCGCCCCGGACGGCGGGCAGCTGACCACCGCCGACTGGTTCGACACCCGGCTGCAGACGATCGGCATGTACCTCGACGGGCGCGGTATCCGGCACCGCGACGAGCGCGGCCGGCGGGTGGTCGACGACTCCTACCTGGTGCAGCTGCACGCGGGCCCCGAGCCGGTCACCGTCGAGCTGCCCGGGCCGCCGTGGGCCGACGGCTACGAGTTCGCCGTCAGCACCGAGTACCCGACCGGGGTGCCGCCGCGGCCGGCCGTCGTCGCGCCCGGCCCGATCGAGGTGCCGGCGCGCACCGTGTGGCTGCTCCGCGTCCTGCGCCGCCCGTGACGTCGGGGCGCGCGACGATCAGGTCACCTGATCACCGCGCGTCCCACCGCACCGCCCACGGTCAGGGAGGACGCGCTGTGGTGAGGGAGGACGGCTCCTGGCCGCGGTGTCGGCCGGTAGGCCGACGACGTGCTCAGTCCTGCGGCAGCTCGTAGGTGATGACGGTCCAGCCGAGCAGCAGGCGGTCGCCGTCGGAGAGCGGGTGCGCGACGCCGGGCTCGAGCTGGGTCCACTCCGTGGCCTCGGGGCCGGCGACGTGGGTGCCGTTGAGCGAGCCGAGGTCGGTGAGGGTGACCTCGTTGCCGCTGCGCTGGATCGCGGCGTGCGCCGAGGACAGCACGTTCTGCGTGTCGGCGATGGGCACCGGGCGGGCCGTGCCGCTGGTGACCAGCTCGTGGCTGTCGGGACGGCGGCCGAGCACGAGGTCCTCGTCGACGGTCACCACCAGCCCGTCGTCGAAGCGCAGCACCGGCGCGACGACGTCGGGCTTCCAGAACGCGGTCTCCTCGCCGCTCTCGTCGGTGCGCGCCGACGAGCCGACCACCGAGGAGCCGCTCCCGCCGAAGGGCGAGCCGCCCCCGAAGCCGGCCGGCGCACCGGCGAACCCGGCGTCGGAACCGGCGGTGTAGGACGACGGCTGCGCGGTCGCCGGCGGCGCGGCGGCCGAGACGTGCGCGGCGGCGGCCAGCTGCAGGATCGCGCCCGAGCCGGGGACGGTGCCCTCGGTCAGGTCGTAGGCGACCCCCGGCGGCATCGACGGCGCGGCCTGTCCGGGACCGACGTAGAGCGACGACCCCAGCGGGAAGCCGGCGGCGACGCTGCAGCCCTCGACCGGCGAGCCCGACACCGGGACGCCGTCGACGGCGGGCTGGCCCTTGCCCGACCACAGCGCGACGCCGGTACCCGACCCCTGGGCCGCGTCGACGAGCACCAGGGCGAAGGACGCCGCGCCGCCGCCGAGCGGGGCGACCTGGGCGGCGACGGCGGCGAGCACGCGGTCGGCACCGGGGCCGGTGACGCCGAGGCAGGCGTGCAGCGCGGCGACCAGGGCGGGCGAACCGGGAGCGTCCACCCAGAGCAGCCCACCGCCGCGTCGGGCGACGACGGCGTCTCCGGGCAGGACTTCACAGCGGTCGGGCATGCGCGCCAGCCTAGTGACCGGTGGGGCGAGTGGGCGTCCCGGCGGCACCGCCACGCCGGTTCGCGCGCCCGCTGGGGACGCTGCGACCGGCGTGACGGCTGGGGTGCCCGCGCGGGGTCCGCGCCGGTCAGGCCGAGCGGACGAGCCCCAGCTCGGCGGGGTCGGCCAGGTGCTCGGAGTGCGGCAGCACGCGCACGGTGTACCCGAACGCGCCGGTGCGCTCCAGCGGCAGCGTGGCGGTGAACCAGTGCCGGGAGCCCTCGGTGTGCTCGTGGACCATGGGCACCGTCGTCACCTCGTGCAGGCCGTCGGCGTCGTCGACCCGCCCGTAGGCCGCCTGCACCTCGACGTCGCCCGGGGTCAGCTGCGGCAGCTCCACCTCGGCGCGCAGGGCCAGCGTGGAGCCGATCTCCGGGGTGTCGCCGGCGCCGGTGGCCTCCACGTGGGCCACCCGCACGCCGGTCCAGCTCTCCTGCAGCCGCGCCCGCCACTGCGCCTCGGTGCGGGCGGGGCCGTAGCCGCCGTCGGCCATGGTGCGCGAGGAGCCCGCCGCCGGGACGTAGAGCCCCTCGACGTAGTCGCGCACCATCCGGGTGGCGAGCACCTTGGGGCCGGTCTCGCGCAGCGTGTGCCGCACCATCTCCACCCAGCGGGTCGGCACGCCGTCGCGGTCGGTCTCGTAGAACCGCGGCAGCACCTGCGTCGAGAGCAGGTCGTAGATGGCCCGCGCCTCCACGTCGTCGCGGCGCTCGGGGTCGGTCACGCCGTCGGCGGTCGGGATGGCCCAGCCGTTCTGGCCGTCGAACCACTCGTCCCACCACCCGTCGCGGATGGAGAGGTTGAGGCCGCCGTTGAGCGCCGCCTTCATGCCCGAGGTGCCGCAGGCCTCCAGCGGCCGCAGCGGGTTGTTCAGCCAGACGTCGCAGCCCCAGTACAGGTAGCGGGCCATGCCGATGTCGTAGCCGGGCAGGAACGCGATGCGGTGCCGGATCTCGGGGTCGTCGGCGAACTTGACCATCTGCTGGATCAGCTGCTTGCCGCCGTCGTCGGCCGGGTGGCTCTTGCCGGCGATGACCAGCTGCACCGGCCGGTCCGGGTCGAGCAGCAGCGCCTTGAGCCGCTGCGGGTCGCGCAGCATGAGGGTGAGCCGCTTGTAGGACGGCACCCGGCGGGCGAAGCCGATGGTGAGGACGTCGGGGTCGAAGGCGCTGTCGGTCCAGCCGACCTCGGTCTCGGCCGCGCCCCGCGACAGCGCCGTCTCCCGCAGCCGCCGGCGCACCTCCTCGACCAGCCGGCCGCGCAGCATCCGGCGGGTGGCCCACAGCTCGCCGGCGGGGATGCGGTCGACGCCGTCGAACACCGCCGCGCCGGAGCCCTCGGCGGGGTCGCCCGAGCGGGAGCTCTGGGTGCCCAGCTCGACCAGCTCGCGGGCGGTCCAGGTGGGCGCGTGCACGCCGTTGGTGATGGAGGAGATCGGGACGTCGCCCTGGTCGAAGCCCGGCCACAGGTCGCTGAACATCGAGCGGCTGACGTGCCCGTGCAGCTGGCTGACGCCGTTGGCCCGCTGCCCCAGCCGCAGGCCCATGTGCGCCATGTTGAACTTCGACGGGTCGTCCTCGGCGCCGAGCGGGATCAGGTGCTCCAGCGGGACGCCGAAGCCGGCGAAGTACCGCTCGATCAGTGCCCGCGGGAACCGGTCGATGCCGGCCGGCACCGGGGTGTGCGTGGTGAACACGGTGCCGGCGCGGACGGCCTGCAGCGCCTCGGGGAAGGACAGCCCGTGGGACTCGGTGAGCTCGCGGATGCGCTCGACGCCCTGGAAGCCGGCGTGGCCCTCGTTGGCGTGGAACACCTCCGGCTGCGGCGTGCCGGTGAGCTGGCAGTAGGCGCGCAGCGCCCGGACCCCGCCGATGCCCAGCAGCATCTCCTGGCGCAGGCGGTGGTCCTCGTCGCCGCCGTAGAGGCGGTCGGTGACGCCGCGCTCGGCGGGGCTGTTCTCCTCGATGTCGCTGTCGAGCAGCAGCAGCGAGACCCGGCCCACCTGCGCCCGCCACACGTGGGCGTGCAGCGTGCGGCCCTCGGGCAGCGGCACGCTGACGACGACGGCCGACCCGTCGGGCTGGCGCAGCAGCTTGACCGGGAGCCCGTGCGGGTCCAGCGAGGGGTAGCGCTCCAGCTGCCAGCCGTCGGCCGACAGGCCCTGCTCGAAGTAACCGGCCCGGTAGAGCAGGCCCACGCCGATCAGCGGGACGCCGAGGTCGGAGGCGGCCTTGAGGTGGTCGCCGGCGAGGATGCCCAGGCCGCCGGAGTACTGCGGCAGCACCTCGGTGATGCCGAACTCGGCGGAGAAGTAGGCGATGCTCCGCGGGGCGTCGGGCCCCAGCGACTGGTACCAGTGCGGTGAGGAGAGGTAGTCCTCCAGGTCGTCGACGGCGTCCTGCAGGTGGCGCAGGAACCGGCGGTCGCGCGACAGGGTGGCCAGCCGCTCGGCCGACACCTCGCCGAGGACCTTGACCGGGTCGTTGCCGCAGGTCTGCCAGAGCTCGGGGTCGAGCGCCTCGAACAGGTCGCGGGTCTCGGCGTGCCACGACCAGCGCAGGTTCATGACCAGCTGGGACAGGGGTGTCAGGGCCTCCGGGAGGGCCGCGCGGACGGTGAACCGACGCAGTGCTCGCACGCCGAGAGCCTAGTCAGCGATCCGCGCCGGGACAGGCCCGGACCGGCGCACCACCCCCGGGTTGGGGAACCGCCCGGTCCCCTCGGCGGCCGATGTGTGCCCGGTCCCCGGGGTGGATAGCGTGGCCCGGATGACTCGCCGCGCTGACCTCCGCCTCGGCATCACCGATGTCGCCCCCGTCGTGTCCTGCGGGTCCTTCTCGGCCCGCGCCGTGGTCGGTGAGCACCTGCCGGTCACCGCCACCGTCTTCCGCGAGGGCCACGACGCCGTCGCCGCCGACGTCGTCTGGACCGGTCCCGACGGCACCCGCGGGCCGTTCACCCGCATGCGCCGCTACGGCGACCAGCCCGACCGCTGGCTCACCACGGTGGTGCCCGACCGGGAGGGCCGCTGGACCTTCCGCGTCGAGGCGTGGAGCGACCCGCTGGCCACCTGGCACCACGCCGTCGAGGTCAAGATCGAGGCCGGCCAGGGCGCGGACGAGCTGGCCAACGACCTCGAGGAGGGCGCCCGGCTGCTCGAGCGGGTGGCCGCGGACGTCGAGGACGACTGGCGCGGCCGGCTCCGCGAGGCCGTGACCGCGCTGCGCGACGGGGTGCGCAGCCTGCACGACCGGGTCGCCCCCGCCCTGTCCGCGGCCGTGCAGCAGTACCTCGACGCGCACCCGGTGCGGGAGCTGGTCACCCCCTCCCCCGAGTACGAGGTGTGGGTCGACCGACCGCGCGCGCTGTTCGGCTCCTGGTACGAGTTCTTCCCCCGCTCGGAGGGCCCCGTCGTCGGCGGCACCCCGACCCACGGCACCTTCGCCACCGCCGCCGACCGGCTGCCGGCCGTCGCCGAGATGGGCTTCGACGTCGTCTACCTGCCGCCGATCCACCCGATCGGCACGGTCAACCGCAAGGGCCCGAACACCCCGCAGTACCCCGGGGGCAACCCGCACGAGATCGGCCCCGACGACGTCGGCTCGCCCTGGGCCATCGGCAGCGCCGAGGGCGGCCACGACGCCGTCCACCCGCAGCTGGGGACGATGGACGACTTCCGCGCCTTCGTCGCGCGCACCCGCGAGCTCGGCATGGAGGTGGCGCTGGACTTCGCGCTGCAGGCCGCCCCGGACCACCCGTGGGTGGAGGCCCACCCGGAGTGGTTCACCACCAAGCCCGACGGGACGATCGCCTACGCGGAGAACCCGCCGAAGAAGTACCAGGACATCTACCCGGTCAACTTCGACAACGACCCCGAGGGCATCTACGCCGAGTGCCTCCGGGTGATCCGGGTCTGGATCGAGGCCGGGGTGCGGGTGTTCCGGGTCGACAACCCGCACACCAAGCCGCTGGACTTCTGGCACTGGCTCATCTGGCAGGTCAAGGAGACCGACCCGGACGTGCTGTTCCTCGCCGAGGCCTTCACCCGGCCGGCGATGATGCACCAGCTCGCCCGGATCGGGTTCACCCAGTCCTACACGTACTTCACCTGGCGGACCGGGCGCGACGAGCTCGAGGAGTACGGCCGCGAGCTGGCCGCGAACGCGCACTACATGCGGCCGAACTTCTTCGTCAACACCCCGGACATCCTGCACGCGAGCCTGCAGTACGGCGGCCCGTCGATGTTCAAGATCCGGGCGGTGCTCGCCTCGATGATGAGCCCGACGTGGGGCGTCTACTCCGGCTACGAGCTCTACGAGCACGTGGCGGTGCGGCCGGGCAGCGAGGAGTACCTCGACAGCGAGAAGTACCGGCTGCGGCCGCGCGACTGGGCCGGCGCCGAGGCCGCCGGGCGCAGCCTCGCGCCCTACCTGCGGCGGCTCAACGAGATCCGGCGGCAGCACCCGGCGCTGCAGCAGCTGCGCACGCTGCGCTTCCACGCCGTCGACAACGGCAACCTGATCTGCTTCTCCAAGACCGACCCGGGCTCGCAGGACGCCGTCCTCGTCGTCTGCTCGCTGGACAGCCACAACCGGCAGATCGGGACGACGTCGCTGGACCTGCCGGCCCTGGGCCTGGACTGGCACGAGCGCTTCGCGGTGACCGACGAGCTGACCGGCGCCCGCTACGACTGGGGGCAGTTCAACTACGTCGAGCTCGACCCGTACTGGGAGCCGGCGCACGTCTTCTCGGTCCACCTCCCCCGGCCGGTGACCTGGCCGCCCGCGGTCCCCTGACCCCTCCTCCCCACCACCGACACACTCGAGGGCCCCCGCACCGATGACGCTCCCCGTGCCCGACTCCGACGACCCGGCCTCCGGCCTGCCCCCACGCGGCACCGACCCGCTCTGGTACAAGCGCGCGGTCTTCTACGAGGTCCTCGTCCGCGGCTTCGCGGACAGCAACGCCGACGGCGTCGGTGACCTCCGCGGCATGCTCGACAAGCTCGACTACCTGCAGTGGCTCGGCGTCGACTGCCTGTGGCTGCCGCCGTTCTTCGCCTCCCCGCTGCGCGACGGCGGCTACGACGTCAGCGACTACACCGCCGTGCTGCCCGAGTTCGGCGACATCGACGACTTCCGCGACCTGCTGCAGGCGGCCCACAGCCGCGGCATCCGCGTGATCATCGACTTCGTCATGAACCACACCTCGGACCAGCACCCCTGGTTCCAGGCCAGCCGCAGCGACCCCGAGGGCCCCTACGGCGACTTCTACGTGTGGGCCGACGACGACACCGGCTACGCCGACGCGCGGATCATCTTCGTCGACACCGAGAGCTCGAACTGGACGTTCGACCCGGTGCGCAAGCAGTACTTCTGGCACCGCTTCTTCTCCCACCAGCCCGACCTCAACTTCGAGAACCCGCGGGTGCAGGAGGCGATCATCGACGCCCTCCGGTTCTGGCTGGACCTGGGCATCGACGGCTTCCGGCTCGACGCCGTCCCCTACCTGTTCGAGGAGGAGGGGACGAACGGGGAGAACCTGCCCCGGACGCACGAGTTCCTCAAGCACGTCCGCAAGGTGGTCGACGCCGACTACCCCGACCGGGTGTTGCTGTGCGAGGCCAACCAGTGGCCGGCCGACGTCGTCGAGTACTTCGGCGAGGACGGCGACGAGTGCCAGATGGCCTTCCACTTCCCGGTGATGCCGCGCCTGTTCATGGCCGCCCGCCGGGAGCAGCGGTTCCCGATCTCGGAGATCATGGCGCAGACGCCGCCGATCCCCGACAACTGCCAGTGGGGCATCTTCCTGCGCAACCACGACGAGCTGACCCTGGAGATGGTCACCGACGAGGAGCGCGACTACATGTGGGCGGAGTACGCCAAGGACCCCCGCATGAAGGCCAACATCGGCATCCGCCGCCGGCTGGCCCCGCTGCTGGACAACGACCTCAACACCCTCGAGCTGTTCAACGCCCTGCTGCTCTCGCTGCCCGGCTCGCCGGTCCTCTACTACGGCGACGAGATCGGCATGGGCGACAACATCTGGCTCGGCGACCGCGACGGCGTCCGGACCCCGATGCAGTGGACGCCCGACCGCAACGGCGGCTTCTCCACCGCCGACCCGCAGCGGATGTACCTGCCGCTCAACCAGGACCCGGTCTACGGCTACCAGACCACCAACGTCGAGGCGCAGCTGCGCAACACCAACTCGATGCTGCAGTGGGTCCGCCGGATGATCCAGGTCCGCAAGGAGCACCCGACGTTCGGCCGCGGGACCTACGAGGAGATCGGCTCGCGCAACCCGACCGTGCTCTCCTTCGTCCGCGAGTTCGGCGACGACGTGGTGCTGTGCGTGAACAACCTCTCCCGGTTCCCGCAGCCGGTGGAGCTCGACCTGCGCCGCTTCGAGGGCTGGACGCCCGTCGAGCTCACCGGCCGGGTGGAGTTCCCGCAGATCGGCGTCCTGCCCTACATGCTCACCCTCGCCGGTCACGGCTTCTACTGGTTCGAGCTGGCCAAGCCGCAGGAGGAGCCGGAGCCGGTGGTGGAGGAGGCCGGGGAGACCTCGAGCCCCGTCGCCGACTCGCTGCTGGCCGCCGGCGTGGTGTCCGACGCCGAGCAGATCCCCGGCGGCAGCGACACGCGCACCGGCGACGACGTCCCGTCCAGCACCGGAGGAACCCGATGAGCACCGCCCTGACCGACCTGCTGCGCGACTGGATGCCGCACCAGCGGTGGTTCGGCGGCAAGGGCCGCGAGTGGGCCGAGGTCAGCGAGGAGGGGTTCTTCCTCTCGCGCACCGAGCCGGTGCTCTCGGTGCACCGGGTCCGGGTCGGCTACACCGACGGCGCCACCGAGACCTACCTGGTGCCGCTGTCGTGGCGGGCCCACCCGGAGGAGGAGCTGAGCTCGGCGTTCATCGGCGCCGTCCCCGGGGCCGACCGGGAGAACTACGCCTACGACGCGATGCGCGACCGCGACGCGACGGTGCCGTGGCTGACCCACCTGGTGGCCGCCTCGACCGTCGGGCCGATGCACTTCCACCCGGCCGGGGTCGCGCCGATCCCCGACGGCGTGCCCGGCGACATCGTGTCCACCGAGCAGAGCAACACCTCGCTGGTCTACGGCCAGGACGCGATCTTCAAGCTGTTCCGCCGGCTGGAGCCCGGGCTCAACCCCGACGTGGAGATCCACGACGCGCTGCGCCGCACCGAGAACAAGCACATCGCGCCGCTGCTCGGCCACATCGAGATCGACGAACCGGGCGCCGAGCCCGCGACCGCGGCGATGCTGCAGACGTTCGTGCCCAACGCCAGCGACGGGTGGCGGCTGGCCACCGCCAGCGTCCGCGACCTCTACGCCGAGGGTGACCTGCACGCCGACGAGGTGGGTGGCGACTTCGCCGCCGACAGCGAGCGGCTGGGCGCGGCCACCGCGTCGGTGCACGCCGACCTCGCGCAGGTGCTGCCCAGCGAGCCGGCCGACCGGGAGTGGTTCGGCGCCACCGCCGAGGCGATGACCGCCCGGCTGGAGCAGGCGCTGGCCGTCGTCCCCCAGCTCGAGGAGCACCTCGCCGGCCTGCGCGCGGTCTACGCGCGGGTGGCCGACAGCCCCGAGACCGTGCTGCGCCAGCGGGTGCACGGCGACCTGCACCTGGGCCAGGTGCTGCGCACGGCGACCGGCTGGGTGGTCCTGGACTTCGAGGGCGAGCCGGCCCGGCCGCTGGCCGAGCGGCGCCACCTCGACAGCCCGCTGCGCGACGTCGCGGGCATGCTGCGCAGCTTCGACTACGCGGCACGCCACATGCTCGTCGAGCAGCCCGGCGACCCGCAGCGTGCGTACCGGGCGCAGGAGTGGGCAGTGCGCAACCGCGGGGCCTTCTGCACCGGCTACTCCGCGGCCAGCGAGATGGACCCGTGCGGGGACTCCCCGCTGCTGCGGGCCTTCGAGGCGGACAAGGCCGTCTACGAGTGCGTCTACGAGGCGCGCAACCGGCCCAACTGGCTGATGATCCCGCTGCAGTCGCTGTCCCGGCTCACGGCCGAGGCATGACCGGCCCCCGCAGCACAGCCCCCCACGACGAGGCAGAGGACGGCACCGCGACGATGACGACGAACGAATCGACGAACGCGCCGGCCACCAAGGAGGAGCTCCAGCGGGTGGTCGAGGAGAAGACGGCGCAGGCCGAGGCGGCCGAGAGCGAGCCCGTCGTCAACCCCTCCCCCGCGAAGAAGCGCGCCCCGGCCAAGAAGGCCGCGGCGAAGAAGGCCCCCGCGAAGAAGGCCCCCGCGAAGAAGGCGGCTGCCGCCGCGCTCGCGGACGGCGGCGACGCGGAGCCCGCCGCGCCGCGGACGGCCAAGCGGACGACGAAGAAGGCCACGGCCGCGGGTGAGCGCACCCCGGCGGGGCGGACCGCCGCCGACACCGCGGCGGTGCCCACCGAGGAGGTCGTGGCCGAGCAGGGGGGCACCGCGGCGCCGGTGGTGGCCCCCGCGCCGATCGCGGAGCCCGGGTCGCCGGCGGGCGCGCCCGCCGGGCAGCCCGAGGCGCCCGAGCCGGACCCGGCCGCGCCGTCGACCCCGCAGGCCCCGGAGGAGGCCGCCCCCGAGCCGGCACCGCAGCCGGCACCGCAGCCGGCGTCCGAGGAGCAGGCCGGCGGCCCGGTCACCGGCGAGGCGGTGCCCGACGACGTCAGCGCCGACGACCTGCGCGCCGTCGTCGAGGGCTGGTCGCGCGACCCGCACCGCGTGCTGGGCGCCCACCCGGCGGCGGGCGGCTGGGTGGTGCGCACGCTGCGCCCCGACGCGGTCTCGGTCGCCGTCGTCGACCAGGACGACACCCGCTACGAGGCCCGGCAGATCCACGGCAGCGGCGTCTTCGAGGCCGCCCTGCCCCAGGAGCCCGGCGACTACCGGGTCGAGGTCGGCTACCTCGACGGCCAGGGCGGTCGCGACACCTACGTCGTCGACGACCCCTACCGCTGGCTGCCCACGCTCGGCGAGGTCGACCAGTACCTCATCGGCGAGGGCCGCCACGAGAAGCTGTGGCAGGTGCTCGGCGCCCACGTGCGGCGCTACGACACCCCGCGCGGCCCCGTCGAGGGCGTCTCCTTCGCCGTCTGGGCGCCGAACGCCCAGGGCGTGAAGGTCACCGGCGACTTCGACTACTGGGAGGCCCGCGCCTACCCGATGCGCCAGCTCGGCTCCATCGGCGTCTGGGAGCTCTACGTCCCGGGCGTGCAGGTCGGCACCAGGTACCGCTTCCACGTGCTCGGCGCCGACGGCGTGTGGCGGGAGAAGGCCGACCCCATGGCCTTCGCCACCGAGGTGCCGCCGGCCAACGCGTCGGTCGTCGTGGAGTCCACCCACGAGTGGAACGACGACGCGTGGCTGGCCGATCGCGCCCGCGGGAACTGGCACGAGCGGCCGATGAGCGTCTACGAGGTCCACCTCGGCTCGTGGCGGCAGGGCCTGTCCTACCGGGAGCTGGCCGAGCAGCTGGTCGACTACGCCGTCGGGGCCGGCTTCACCCACCTGGAGTTCCTGCCGGTCGCCGAGCACCCCTTCGGCGGGTCGTGGGGCTACCAGGTCACCAGCTACTACGCGCCGACGTCGCGGTTCGGCAGCCCGGACGACTTCCGCTACCTGGTGGACCGGGCGCACCAGGCCGGCCTCGGCATCATCGTCGACTGGGTGCCCGCGCACTTCCCCAAGGACGCCTGGGCGCTGGGCCGCTTCGACGGCACCGCGCTCTACGAGCACGCCGACCCCCGCCGCGGCGAGCAGCCGGACTGGGGCACGTTCGTCTTCAACTTCGGCCGCACCGAGGTGCGCAACTTCCTGGTCGCCAACGCCCTGTTCTGGTGCCAGGAGTTCCACGTCGACGGCCTGCGGGTCGACGCCGTCGCCTCGATGCTCTACCTGGACTACTCGCGCGAGGAGGGCGAGTGGATCCCGAACGTGCACGGCGGGCGGGAGAACCTCGAGGCGGTGTCGTTCCTCCAGGAGGTCAACGCCACCGTCTACCGGGAGGTCCCGGGCGTGGTGACCATCGCCGAGGAGTCCACCGCCTGGCCCGGCGTCACCCGGCCCACCCACCTCGGCGGCCTGGGCTTCGGGTTCAAGTGGAACATGGGCTGGATGCACGACTCGCTGTCCTACGTCCAGCGCCAGCCGGTGTACCGCAGCTACCACCACAACCAGCTGACGTTCTCGATGATGTACGCCTACTCCGAGAACTACGTGCTGCCGATCAGCCACGACGAGGTCGTCTACGGCAAGGGCTCGCTGCTGCGGAAGATGCCCGGCGACCGGTGGCAGCAGCTGGCCAACGTGCGCAGCTACCTGGCCTACATGTGGGCCCACCCCGGCAAGCAGCTGCTGTTCATGGGCTCGGAGTTCGCACAGGACGCCGAGTGGGCCGAGAGCCGCTCGCTGGACTGGTGGCACCTCGACGACCCGGCGCACCGCGGCGTGCTGCAGCTGGTCACCGACCTCAACGCCCGCTACCGCGAGTCCCCCGCGCTGTGGTCGCTCGACGTCGACCCGTCCGGGTTCCGGTGGATCGACGCCAACGACGCCTCGGGCAACGTGCTCAGCTTCCTGCGCCACGGCCGCGACGGCGGGTCGCAGGAGCAGACGCTGGCCGTCGTCTGCAACTTCTCCGGGCAGCCGCACCACGGCTACCGGATCGGCCTGCCGCACGGCGGCCGGTGGCGCGAGGTGCTCAACACCGACGCCGAGGGCTACGGCGGCTCGGGGGTCGGCAACTACGGCGGGGTGGACGCCGTCGAGGAGTCCTGGCACGGCCAGCCGTACTCGGCCACGCTGTCGGCGCCGCCGCTGGGCACCGTCTGGCTGCTGCACGAGGGCTGAGTCCCGCCGGCCGGCGTCCGGGTCCCGGACGCCGGCCGCGGGTGTCCGCGATGCGGGCTCCTCGGGCGTTCACGCAGGCCCGCGCCGGGTAGGGGGCCTGCGATGGACCTCCGCTCGCGCTCCCGGGGCGCACTCGTCGTGCTGTCGGCACTCGGCGTCCTGGTGACGTCGGGCTGCTCCTACGTGGTGATCGGCCAGCCGAGCTCGCAGCTCGCGCCGCAGCAGTCGGTGGGCGACGGCGCCGTGCCGATCGTCGGCTCGACCGACGGGCCGATCGACACGCTGGCCCGCAACGCGCTGGCCGACCTGGAGACCTACTGGACGGCGACGTTCCCCGACGTCTACGGCGAGGCGTTCCCGCCGCTGACCGGCGGCTACTTCAGCGTCGACCCCGACGACGTCGACCCCGGCGCCTACCCCGAGGGCATCGGCTGCGGCACCGACCCGCGCGACCTGGAGAACAACGCCTTCTACTGCTCCGCGCAGGGCGTGCCCAACTCCGACTCGATCAGCTACGACCGGGCCTTCCTCGGCCAGCTCGCCGCCGAGTACGGCGAGGTGCTGCCGCAGCTGGTCATGGCGCACGAGTTCGGCCACGCGGTGCAGGCCCGGGTCGGGTACCCGGAGGCCTCGATCGCCACCGAGACCCAGGCCGACTGCCTGGCCGGCGCCTGGACGGCGTGGGTCGCCGACGGCAGCGCCGAGTACGCGCAGCTCGACACCGACGACCTCGACCAGCTGCTGCGCGGCTACTTCCTGCTGCGCGACCCGGTGGGCACCGGCAGCGGCGAGCAGCAGGCCCACGGCTCCTACTTCGACCGGGTCTCGGCGTTCCAGGAGGGCTTCGACGACGGCCCGACCGCCTGCCGCGACAACTTCGGCCCTCAGCGCATCTTCACCCAGGGCGAGTTCACCAGCGACGTGGACTTCGCCAACCGGGGCAACGCGCCCTTCCCCCAGACCCAGGACATCATCGCCCGGTCGCTGCCGGAGTTCTGGACGCGCGCCTTCCAGGAGGTGCTCGACGGCACGTTCGCCGAGCCGACGCTCGACACGTTCTCCGGCACCCCGCCCGGGTGCGCCGAGGCCGACGTCGCGCTCGTCTTCTGCGCCGACGGCGGGGACGGCGACGCCGGTCTGGTCGCCTACGACACCCGCTTCGCGCAGGAGTCCTACGAACTCGGCGACTTCGCCGTGGTGACCGGGGTGGCGATCCCCTACGCGCTGGCCGCCCGCGAGCAGCTGGGCCTGGCCACCGACGGCACCGACGCGCTGCAGTCGGCCGTGTGCCTGACCGGCTGGTACTCCGCGCAGGTCTACAACCGGCAGTTGACGAACGTGACGATCTCGCCCGGTGACCTCGACGAGAGCGTGCAGTTCCTGCTCACCTACGGCAACGACCCCGACGTGCTCGCCGACGTCGAGCTGACCGGGTTCCAGCTGGTCGACGTCTTCCGCGCCGGCTTCCTGCAGGGCGCCGGCCCCTGCGACGTGGGCGCCTGACGAAGGACCCCCTCGCCCCCCACCGCTCGCGAGCTCGCGGCGGGCCCCTGCGAGGGGGCCGCTCAGTACAGGGCGGCCATGAGCTGGCGGCGGGCGGCGACCACCCGCGGGTCCTCGGGGCCGACGACGTCGAACAGCCCCACCAGGTGCTGCCGGGCCCGGTCGCGGTCCTCCCCCGCGGTGCGGCGGACGACGTCGACCAGGCGGGTGAAGGCCCCCTCGACGTCGCCGGTGCCGAGCAGGAAGTCGGCGGCGCGGGTCTGCGCCTCGACGTCGTCGGGCGCGGCGTCGGCCCGGGCCAGCGCGTCGGGGCCGGCGGCGTCGGCACGGCGGAACAGCTGCACCTGGCGCAGTGCCAGGCCGGCGACCGGGTGGTCGGGCTCGGTCTCGAGGATCGCGGCGTAGGCGGCCTCGGCGGCCTCCAGGTCACCGCTCTCGAGCGCGGCCTCGGCAGCGTCGAGGCGGGGGTCGTCCAGGCCGTCGTCGGCACCCTCGTCGCCGCCGGGCACCGCGCCGCCGGTGGTGGCGCGCACCAGCTCGGTGACGAACTGGCGGGCCTGCTCCTCGGGGATGGCGCCGGTGAACTCCGCGACCAGCTGGCCCTGCCAGACCGCCTTGACCGCCGGGATGCCCTGCACGCGCAGGCCCTGGGCGAGCGCCGGGTTGGCGTCCACGTCGACCTTGGCCAGCACCCACGAGCCGCCGCCCTCCACGGCCAGCCGCTCGAGGACCGGGGACAGCTGCTTGCACGGGCCGCACCACTCGGCCCACAGGTCGAGCACGACCGGCACCTGGAAGGACCGGTCGAGGACCTCGGTCTGGAAGGTGGCCTCGGTGACGTCCACCACCGCCGCACCGGGCGCGCCCGTGGGGGCGGCGGCGCTCGGCGGCGGGGCGGCCTGGGCCCGCGCGGCGGCCTCGGAGCGCGCCTTGACGGCGGCGAGGTCGACCGCGCCGGCCAGGGAGGCGGCCAGCTGGGCCTGCTGGGCCTGCGCGCGCGGGTCGGGGCGTCCGGGACGGGTGGGCTGCATGCTCCCCATGATCCCACCGGCCGGCGGGCGCGGTGTCAGCCCTCGGCGGACGGGGCCGGCTCCACGCCCGCGACGTCACCGGCGCCCAGGCGGACCCGGCGCAGCACCTGGAAGAGGGTGTCCAACTCGGCCTCGGGCAGGTCACCGAGGCCGAAGCCGAGAGCGGTGAGGTCGCCGGTGGCCGCCTCCACGACCTCGCGCCCGCGCTCGGTGATGCCGGCCAGCACGCCGCGGCCGTCGGCGGGGTTGGGCCGGCGGTCGACGAACCCGGCCGCGACCAGCCGGTCGATGGCGTTGGTGACGCTGGTCGGGTGCACCATCAGCCGACTGCCGATGACCTTCAGCGGCAGCTGCCCAGTGCGGCTGAAGGTGAGCAGCACCAGCACCTCGTAGCGGGCGAAGGTCAGCCCGTGCGGGCGCAGGACCTCGTCGAAGCGGGCGAGCAGGATCTGCTGCACCCGGAACACCGACGTCGCCGCGCGCATCGCCGCCGCCGGCCCGAAGCGCTGCTCCCAGCTCTCCCCCGCGCGCTCGATCGGGTCGAACGGCAGCCCCAGCGCCCGAGCCATGCGCGGAACGCTACCTGCCCCCGCCCCGCCCCCCTGTGTGCCGATCCACCCACCCGGACGCGCGGTGTCGACCTGGTGTGGTCTCAGCGCCCGTGAGACCGCCCCAGGTCGACAGGGCGCGGCGCCTGTGGACGGCGCCGACCCGCCCGGGGCCATCCACGCCATCCTCCGGCGGTGCCCGTGACACCCCTCCGGCCGACCGCGCTGCGCGGCCGCGTCTTCCGCGGATCGGCCCAGGTCGCAGCTGGGCGCCTGACCAAGGCACAGTTGCGCAGCAGCGCGTGGCAGCGCGTCTTCCGCGACGTCTACGCCTGCTCGACGGTGACGGTGACGCACCGGCTGCGCGCCGTCGCCGCCGCCCGTCTGCTGGTGCCCGGCGCCGTCGTCTCCGGGCGCAGCGCCGCGGTCCTCTGGGGCGTGGACGTCGCGGGACCGGCCGACGACGTCGAGCTGACCGTCCCGCCGGGCTCCTCGGCGTGCACCGTGCCCGGGGTCCGCGTCCGTCGCTGGCCCCTGGCCGGCGATCAGGTCACCGCACGCTCGGGCACGCGGGTGACCACCGCGCCGGTCACGGCCGTCGACCTCGGGCGCAGCGTCCACCCGCTGGTGGAGGCGGTGGCGCTGGTCGACGCCCTCGTGGTCGCCCGGGTCACCGACCTCGACGCCGTCCGGGCCGCCGCCGACGCCGCGACCGGGCCCCGCTGCCGGCGTGCACGGCAGGTGGCCGGCCTCGCCGACGGCCTCGCGGGGTCGCCGCAGGAGACCCGGCTGCGGCTGCTCCTGCACGCCTCCCGGCTCCCGCGCCCCGTCGCCCAGTTCCGCGTCCGGGACGACGCCGGCCGCGAGATCGCCCGGGTGGACTTCGCTTGGCCGGACCACCACCTGGCCGTCGAGTACGAGGGGCGGTGGCACGGCCGGCCGCAGCAGGTGGCGCCGGACCGTGCGCGGCTCAACCGGCTGACCGCGGCGGGGTGGCGGGTGGTCTTCGTGACCGCCGAGGACCTCCGCGAGCCCGACCAGGTCATCGCCCGCGTCGCCGCGGCCCTCGCCCAGTCAGCGCCCGGTGTCGACCTGGTGCGGTCTCAGCGCCCGTGAGACCGCACCAGGTCGACACCGCGCGGGACGGCGCGACGGGAGCTCAGACGGCCGGGCGGAGGGGCGGGGCCTGGCGGACGCCGAACACCTCCCGCAGCGCGACCCTGGCCGCGTTGTCCCCGCAGGCGCCGTGCACCGCGGGCCCGGGCGGGGTGGCCGCCGACGCCAGGTAGACGCCCGGCACCGGCGTCTTGTGCGTGTTCCACCGCGGCACCGGGCGGAAGAGCATCTGCCGCAGCGACGCCTCGCCGTTGGAGATGTCGCCCCCGACGTGGTTGGGGTTCCACGCCTGCATCGCCGGGGCGTTCTTCACCGCCCGCTCGAGGATCGTGTCGCGGAAGCCGGGCGCGAACCGCTCGACCTGCGCCTCGATCGCGGCGGTCATGTCGACGTCGGACCCGTGGGGCACGTGCACGTACGCCCAGAAGACGTGCCCGCCCTCGGGCGCCCGGGTCGGGTCGACGACGGTCGGCTGGACGGCGAGGACGTAGGGCCTGTCGGTGATCCGCCCCGCCGCCGGCGCCGCCTCCCCCTCCATCGTCTCGGCCAGCGTCCCGGCCACGTGGATGGTGCCCGCCCGGCGCACCTCCGGGTTGGCCCACGGCACCGGCTCGGACAGCACCCAGTCGATCTTGAAGACGCCGGGCCCGTGCCCGTACCGCGACACCCACCGCCGGTAGCCCGGGTGGACGCGGTCGCCGGCCATCTGCACCAGCGCGCGGGGCGTGGTGTCGAGCAGCACGGCCGGGACGCCGTCGAACTCGCGCAGGTCGGTGACCAGGTGCCCGGTGACGACCTCGCCGCCCTGCTGCTCCAGCGCGGTGACCATCGCGTCGGCCAGCCGCTGCGAGCCGCCCTCGACCAGCGGCCACCCGCGGTGGTGCGCCAGCATCCCGAGCACCAGGCCCAGGCCCGCGGTGAGCGGCCGGGCCAGGTCGAGCATGCCGTGCGCGGCGGCGCCGGCGATCAGCGCCTGGGCGCCGTCGGTCTCGAAGTAGCGGCGGGCCAGCCAGCGGACGTTGGGCAGCGCGTTGAGCGCGAAGTGGGTGATCGCCGCGACGCTGCGCGTGGGCGGCCGGCGCAGCTCGCTGGTGAGGAAGAAGTCGACGACGTCCTGGCCGTGCTCGACCAGCGGCTCGAACAGGCGGCGGTAGGCCGGGCCGTCGACCCCCAGCCCCTCGACCGTCTCGTCGAGCGAGTACCGGGACACCGCGGCCCGCCCGCCGTCGAGCGGGTGGGCGTAGGCGACCTCCGGGTGCAGCAGCCGCACGCCCCGGCTGGGCAGGTCGAACTCGCGGAAGAACGGGGCCGCGGCGGCCATGGGGTGCACGATCGAGCAGGTGTCGTGCCGGTAGCCCGGCCGGGTCAGCTCCTCGGTGCGCATCCCGCCACCGGGCTTGTCCGCCTGCTCGACCACCTGCACGCGCAGGCCGGCGGCGGCCAGCCGGAGGGCGGCGGCCAGGCCGTTCGGCCCGGCTCCCACGACGACGGCGTCCGGCTTCCCGTTCACCGGCCCAGTCTGCCCGCGGGGCCTCAGAGCTGCGCGAGGAGCCGGTCGGCGGCGCGGTAGGGGTCGGTCTCCCCCGCCACCACCTCGGCGGCCAGCGCCGCCAGCGCCGCCGAGCCGCGCACCTCCCCGATCCGCTCGCGGAGCCCGGCCAGCGCGAGGGCCTCGATCTCGCGGGCGGCCCGCTCGGTCCGCCGGCGCGCGCCCTCGCCCGACGCCGCCAGCCAGCGACGGTGCGCCTCGACCTCGGTGAGGACCCGGTCCACGCCCTCGCCCCGGGCGGCCACCGTGCGCAGGACCGGCGGCCGCCAGGCGTCCGGCCCGGGGTGCCGCCCGCCGAGCGACTGGGCGTAGCGCAGGTCGCGCACCGTCTGGTCGGCGCCGTCGCGGTCGGCCTTGTTGACGACGAGCACGTCGGCGACCTCGAGGATCCCGGCCTTGGCCGCCTGGATGCCGTCGCCCATCCCCGGGGCCACGAGCACCAGCGTGGTGTCGGCCAGCGCGGCGATCTCCAGCTCCGACTGACCGACGCCGACCGTCTCGACCAGCACGACGTCGCACCCGGCCGCGTCGAGCACCCGCAGCGCCTGCGGGGTGGCCCAGGCCAGCCCGCCGAGGTGCCCGCGGGAGGCCATCGAGCGGATGTAGACGCCGGGGTCGCCGGCGTGGTCCTGCATGCGCACGCGGTCGCCGAGCAGCGCGCCGCCGGAGAAGGGCGAGGACGGGTCGACGGCGAGCACGCCCACCCGCCGGCCGGCGGCCCGCAGCGCGCGCACCAGCGCGGTCGTCGTCGTCGACTTGCCCACGCCGGGCGCCCCGGTCAGGCCCAGCACCTGCGCCCGGCCGGTGTGCGGGGCCAGCGCCGCGGCGACCTCGCGCAGCACCGGGCTCGCGTCCTCGACCAGCGAGATCAGCCGGGCCACCGCGCGCGCCTCGCCGTCGCGGGCCCGGTCGACCAGGTCGGGGACGTCGACAGCGCGCCGGCCCCGCCTCCCTCGGGGGGTGGCGGGGCCGGGCGTGGCGACGGCGAGGCCGTCGGAGGTCACGCGCGGGCGGGCACGTGCAGGATCAGCGCGTCGCCCTGCCCGCCACCGCCGCACAGCGCGGCGGCACCCACGCCGCCGCCGCGCCGGCGCAGCTCCAGCGCCACGTCGAGGACGATCCGGGCACCGCTCATGCCGATCGGGTGGCCCAGGGCGATGGCGCCGCCGTTGGGGTTGACCTTCTCGGGGTCGATGCCGAGCTCCCGGGTGGAGACCAGCGCGACGGCGGCGAACGCCTCGTTGAACTCGACCAGGTCGAGCTCCTTCGGGTCGATGCCCTCCCGCTCGCAGGCCCGCTGGACGGCGCGCGAGGGCTGGCTCTGCAGCGTGGCGTCGGGCCCGGCGACGACACCGTGCGCGCCGATCTCCGCGATCGGGGTGATGCCCAGCTCGGCGGCCTTCTCGGCGCTCATCACGACGACCGCGCAGGCGCCGTCGGAGATCTGCGAGGAGGTGCCGGCGGTGATGGTGCCGTCCTTCGCGAAGGCCGGCGTGAGCCGCGACAGGGTCTCGACCGTGGTGTCGGCGCGGACGCCCTCGTCGTCGCGGAACTCGATCGGGTCGCCCTTGCGCTGCGGGATGAGGACCGGGGCGATGGCCTCCTCGAAGACCCCGTTCTTCCCGGCGCGGGCGGCCTTCTGGTGGCTCTCGGCGGCGAAGGCGTCCTGCTCCTCGCGGGTCAGGTCGTAGCGGCCGTTGGCCTGCTCGGTCAGCGCGCCCATGGCGACCTGGTCGAAGGTGTCCGACAGCCCGTCGTGGGCCATGGCGTCGACCAGCGTGGTGTTGCCGTACTTGGTGCCGGTGCGGGAGCCGGGCAGCAGGTGCGGCGCCTGGGTCATCGACTCCTGGCCGCCGGCCACGACGACGTCGAACTCACCGGCGCGGATGAGCTGGTCGGCCATCGCGATGGCGCTCAGGCCCGACAGGCACACCTTGTTCACGGTGATGGCCGGCACCGTCATCGGGATGCCGGCGGCGACGGCCGCCGGGCGGGCCGGGTTCTGGCCGGCGCCGGCCTGCAGCACCTGGCCCATGATCACGTACTCGACCTGGTCGCCGGAGATGCCGGCGCGCTCGAGCGCGGCCCGGATGGCGACCGCGCCGAGGTCGGCCGCGGAGAAGTCCTTGAGCGAGCCGAGCAGGCGGCCCATCGGCGTGCGGGCGCCGCTGACGATGACCGAGCGGGACATGGTGCCTCCAGTGCCGGTCGCCGCCGCTGGCGACCGCGGGTCGGGCCGCACCGGCTCGGGACGGCAGGTGGCGGCGGAAGGGCTGCCGGTCAGGATAGATCGGTTCTCCAACCGGGTCGACGACCCCGGAGGTTCGATGGCGCGCGACCGGGTAGGCCGCGAGAGGTCCCCGACCCCGAGCAGAGGAGGCACCGTGCCCCGCCTGACCGTCGGCACCGAGAACGGCCAGCCCGTCGAGCTGCACTTCGAGGACCACGGCTCCGGCCGTCCCGTCGTGCTCATCCACGGGTGGCCGCTGTCCGGCCGCTCCTGGGAGGCCCAGGTCGGCCCCCTGGTGGAGGCCGGCCACCGCGTCGTCACCTACGACCGGAGGGGCTTCGGCGACTCCTCCCAGCCCTGGAGCGGCTACGACTACGACACCTTCGCCGCGGACCTCGACGCGCTGCTCACGCACCTGGACCTGACCGACGTCACCCTCGTCGGCTTCTCCATGGGCGGCGGCGAGGTCGTGCGCCACCTGTCCCGCTACGGCACCGCGCGGGTGCGGAGCGCCGTCCTCGCCGCGGCCGTGCCGCCCTACCTCCACAAGAGCGCCGACAACCCCGACGGCGGCCTCGACGACGCCACCATCGAGCAGTTCCAGCAGGGCGTGCGCGGCGACCGGCTGGCCTTCCTCGACGGCTTCACCAAGGACTTCTTCACCCCCGGCGGGTCCGGCCTGCTCAAGGGCACCGCGGTGAGCGAGGAGCAGCGCCGCTACGCCCTGCAGATCGCCGCGTTCGCCTCGCCCAAGGGGACGCTGGACTGCATCACCGCCTTCGGCCGCACCGACTTCCGGGGCGACGTCGCGGCGGTCACCGTGCCGACGCTGGTGATCCACGGCGACAGCGACGCGATCGTCCCGTTCGAGGTCAGCGGGAAGCGGGCACACGAGGCCATCGCCGGCAGCGAGCTGGTCGTCATCGAGGGCGGCCCGCACGGCGTCAACGCCTCGCACGCCGAGCAGTTCAACCGGGCGCTGCTGGACTTCCTCGCCCGCTAGGGCGGACTGCCCGCCCGGGGCCCGTCGCACTCCCGCGTACGGCGGACCCCGGTACGTGATGCGCACCACACTCTGTAGGTCGTCTCAGACGTCTTGCGCCACCATGGCGCGGTGACCGACAACGACGCGACGCCCCCGGGCCTGCCCGCCGAGCTGTTCACCACGATCGACCACGTCGGCATCGCCGTCCCGGACCTGGACGAGGCGATCGCCTTCTACGCGCGGGCCTTCGGCGTGCGGTCGGTGCACGAGGAGACCAACGAGGAGCAGGGCGTCCGCGAGGCCATGCTCGCCGTCGGCACCGGCGACACCCGCATCCAGCTGCTCGCCCCGCTGACCCCCGAGTCGACGATCGCGAAGTTCATCGGCCGGTCCGGCCCCGGCCTGCAGCAGCTGGCCTTCCGGGTCGACGACGTCGAGGCGGTCAGCGCCACCCTGCGCGAGCGCGGCCTGCGGCTGCTCTACGACACCCCGAAGCGCGGGACGTCGGACAGCCGGGTCAACTTCGTCCACCCCAAGGACGCCGGCGGCGTCCTCGTCGAGCTCGTCGAGCCCGCCCGCACCGCCCACTGAGACCCCGGCGCCGAGGTCTCGTCCCCGGCGCGGGAGCGACGGTTACCAGTCGGTAACCTGCCGCCGCACGGCCCTCTGCCCTCCGAGTGCGACGAAGACCCGGGAGTGACACGTGGACGCCATCAGGGACGCCATCCTCGCCGACCAGCTCACCGACATCGCCGGCCTGCCGGTGCCGGAGTCCTACCGGGCGGTGCTGGTGCGCAAGGACGAGCAGGACATGTTCGCCGGCCTGACCGCCAAGGAGAAGGACCCGCGCAAGTCCCTGCACGTGGAGGAGGTGCCCACCCCCGAGCTCGGCCCCGGTGAGGCGATCGTCGCGGTGATGGCCTCGAGCGTGAACTACAACACCGTGTGGACGTCGATCTTCGAGCCGGTCTCCACCTTCGGGTTCCTCGAGCGCTACGGCCGCCAGAACGACCTCACCCGCCGCCACGACCTCCCGTACCACGTGGTGGGCTCCGACCTCGCCGGCGTCGTGCTGCGCGTCGGGCCCGGCGTCAACAAGTGGCGGCCCGGCGACGAGGTCGTGGCGCACTGCCTGTCGGTGGAGCTGGAGGACCCGGCCGGCCACGACGACACGATGATGGACCCGCAGCAGCGCATCTGGGGCTTCGAGACCAACTTCGGCGGCCTGGCCGAGCTCGCCCTGGTCAAGAGCAACCAGCTGATGCCCAAGCCCGCGCACCTGTCGTGGGAGGAGGCCGCCGCACCGGGCCTGGTCAACTCCACCGCCTACCGGCAGCTGGTCTCCCGCAACGGCGCCGGCATGAAGCAGGGCGACGTCGTGCTCATCTGGGGCGCCTCGGGCGGCCTCGGCTCCTACGCCACCCAGATGGCGCTCAACGGCGGCGCGATCCCCGTCTGCGTCGTCTCCAGCCCGGAGAAGGCCGACATCGTGCGCACGATGGGCGCCGAGCTGGTCATCGACCGCTCCGCCGAGGGCTACCGGTTCTGGAAGGACGAGGACACCCAGGACCCGAAGGAGTGGCAGCGCTTCGGCAAGCGCATCCGGGAGCTGACCGGCGGCGACGACGTCGACATCGTCTTCGAGCACCCCGGCCGGGAGACCTTCGGCGCATCCGTCTACGTGGCCAAGAAGGGCGGCACGATCGTCACCTGTGCCTCCACCAGCGGCTACATGCACTCCTACGACAACCGCTACCTGTGGATGAACCTCAAGCGGATCGTCGGGTCCCACTTCGCCAACTACAAGGAGGCGTGGGAGGCCAACCGGCTCATCGACCGCGGCCTGATCCACCCCACGCTGTCGAGGACCTACACCATGGACGACGTCGGCCAGGCCGCCTACGACGTCCACCACAACCTGCACCAGGGCAAGGTCGGCGTGCTCACCCTCGCGCCCGAGGAGGGCCTGGGCGTCAAGGACGGCGAGAAGCGCGCGCGGCACCTCTCCGCGATCAACCGCTTCCGCGGCGTCTGAGCCGTGCCGGTCCCGGACCCGCCCGCGGGTCCGGGACCGCGTTGCGTCCGGTGCCGTGCCGCGGCGTCCGGGCACCCTGGGGGAGACACCGGGCCGCCACCCGGACACGCTGACGCCCCTCCCCCGACTCTGCGAGGATGACCGCATGACCGACCCCCGCCGCGACCTGCTGCCGATGCGCGAGGCCCAGCACTCGTTCGACGTGGTGCTGCGGGGCTACGACCGCCACCAGGTGGCCGAGACCATCGAGCGCCTCGAGGCCGACATCCGCGTCGCGCTGGCCGACCGGGACGCCGCCGCGAGCCGCTCGACCGACCTCGCCGGCCAGCTCTCGGCGATGCACGCGGAGATCGAGCAGCTGCGCCGCAAGGCCGCCAACGCCGGCCCGGCCACCTTCGAGAACATGAGCGAGCGCATCTCGCACATGCTGCGGCTGGCCGAGGAGGAGGCCGCCGACATCCGCGGCCGGGCCGAGCAGGACGCCCGCGCGCTGCGCGAGCACACCGCCGCCGAGGAGCGGGCGATGCTCGAGCGCCAGGCGGCCAGCCGCGCCGAGGTCGAGCACGTGCTCGCCGAGGCCCGGCAGAACGCCGAGCAGATCGCCAGCAAGGCGCAGATCCGGGCCGACGAGCTGGTGGCCAAGGCCCAGGAGAAGGTCGCCCGGCTCGACGCCGAGTCGCAGGCCCGCCGCGCCAAGGTCGAGGAGGACTTCGAGATCGCCCAGCGCGCCCGCCGCGCCGACGCCGCCCGGGCCGAGGAGGAGCGCGAGCGCGCCTCCGTCCAGGCCGCCAGGGAGCGGGTCGCCGCGGCCGAGGCGCACGCGGCGCGCGTCGTCGGGGAGGCCGAGGCCTCCGCCGCCGCCATCCGGCGGGTGCGCGACGAGCTCACCGCGCGCCTCACCGAGGCCCGCCGGGTGCTCTCCGCGCTGCCCGACCTCGCCGACCGGCAGCAGCCGGCCGGCCGGCCCGCCGCGCCTCCGCAGGGCGCCCCGCAGGAGCCGCCCGCGGCGCGCCGGGACGCCGAGGGCCCGCGCCCCGGCGACACCCGGACCGCGCCCACCGGCCCCCAGACGGCGATCCAGCCCGTGGCCGGACCGCCGACCGGAATGCAGCGGGTCGTCGGCCCGCAGACCGGCGGCCAGCCGGTGCCGCCGCGCCCAGCGCCGCAGGCGCGGCCGGCCGAGGGCCCGTCGGGGGGCGGGGAGGCCGCGGCCGCCCGCCAGCCCACCCGGTCGCCGGCGCCGCCCACCCAGCCGGCCGTGCAGCCCCCGGCCCCGCAAGAGCCCGCGTCCGCGCAGACCCAGCAGATCCGGCCGGTGTCGCCGGAGCGCGACGGCGGGACGCCCGGCGGGCAGGGCCGGCACGCCGGTCCCCCGACGGGGTCCCTGCGCACGGTGACCGCCGAGCAGGAGGCCGTGACCCCCGAGGGGAACGGCGCGGCGACCAAGGAGCAGCCCGCCGCCGGCCCGGGTTCCTCCTCGGACACCGGCGGCCAGCCGGCCGTCCCCGGGCAGCGCTGACCGCCTCCCGGCCCCTCACGCCGGCCGCGTCCAGCGTCCTCCCGGTGGCCGGGGACGACGCACGGTGGACGGCTGCCGCTCCCCCAGCAGCGGAGGACCAGTGACGGCGACACGGGGTGCGGGAGCCGCCCGGCTCCTGGCGGTGACGGCGCTGACGGCGGCCGTCGTGGGCTTCCCCGCGCCGGCGGCGCACGCCGCCGAGGGCGGCCTGCTGCGGCTGGCCCACCTCTCCCCCGACACCCCGGCCGTCGACGTCTACGTCGACCCGGTCGCCGACCCCGCCGCCGGCCGGATCGTCCCCGGCGTCGGCTACGGCACGGTGTCGGACTACCAGGACGTCCCGCCCGGCGAGTACGCGGTCAGCGTGCGGGCGGCCGGCGCCGACCCCGCGACCCCGCCGGTGCTGTCCACGACCGTGCAGGTCGAGGCCGACAGCGCGCGCACCGTGGCCGGCGTCGGCTCGTTCGCCGACCTCGGCCTCGAGGTGCTCGAGGACGACCGCACGCCCCCGGCCGACGGCAGCGCCCGGCTGCGGGTCGTCGCCGCGGCCGCCGGCGCGCCGACCCTCGACGTCGACGTCCCGGGCGGGCCGGCGCTGGCCGACGGCCTGGCGTTCCCCGACACCACCGGCTACGTCGACGTCCCGGCCGGCGCCACGGCCCTCACGGTGACGCCGGCCGGCGGCCAGGCCACCGAGCTGCCGGTGCAGGTGGCCGCGGGCTTGGTCCACAGCGTGCTGGTGCTCGACCGCCCCGGCGGCGGGCTGGCCGTGCGGACCGTCCTGGACGCCGCCGGCCCGGGCGTCGTCCCGTCCGGTGGCGTGGAGGCGGGCGCGGGCGGCACCGCCGACGACAGCGCGCCGCTGCCCGTGGTGGGCGCCGCGGTGGCCGCCGGCGCCGGCCTGGTCCTGCTGGCCGCCCGGTCCCGGGCGCGGTGACCGCACCCCCGCACGGGCACGGGCCGGCCGTCCTCCGGGTGCTCCTGGCCCTCCTCGCCGCCGGTGCCGGCGTGGTCGTCCTGCTCGCGCCGGTCGGGCCCGCCCCGGCCGCCGCGCCGGCCCGCGGGACACCGGCGCCCGTGGTCCTGGCCTCGCGGGCGCCCGCGTCCCCGGCGGCGCCCGCACGCGTCCGCGTGCCGCCCATCGGCGTGGACACCCCGCTGGTCGGCCTCGGCCTGGACGCCGCCGGCGCCCTGGAGGCACCCGCCGCCTACGACCGGGCCGGGTGGTTCGCCGGCGGCACGGTGCCCGGCGAGGTCGGCCCCGCCGTGGTGGCCGGGCACGTGGACTCCGTCGACGGCCCCGCGGTCTTCGCCCGGCTGCGCGAGCTCGTCCCCGGCGACGAGGTGCTCGTCGACCGCACCGACGGGACGACGGCCCGCTTCCGGGTGACCGACGTCGAGCGCCACCCCAAGGACGCCTTCCCGACCGAGGCGGTCTACGGCCCCACGGCCGACCCGCAGCTGCGACTGGTCACCTGTGGCGGCGACTTCGACCGCGCGGCGCGCAGCTACGAGGACAACGTGGTGGTCTTCGCGACGCTGGTCCGCTAACGCCGGTGGCCCCGGGCCCGCCAGCAGGCGCTGTGCCAGTGCCGGCGCAGGTCGGCGGCCGAGCCGGTGTCCCACGGGTCGAGGTCGGAGTCGCGCGGGTAGGCCGGCCAGGTGACCAGGTGCGGTGTCCCCGGCCGGATCTCCTGGTCGCAGCCCGGGCACCGGTAGCCCTTGGTGCTGGCCGCACCGGTCAGCGACCGGACCACCCAGTCGCCGTCGCCGGCCTCCTCCACGTCCTCGGGGCGACGGAACAGCGGCGGGCGGCCGGTCGGCCGTCCCCCGCTGCCGCGTCGTCCCCGGCGGGGCACCTCAGCGGCCGGAGTGGTCCCGGAACCCGCGGCCGGCCTTGCGCCCGAGGTACCCGGCGGTCACCAGGTGCTCGAGCAGCGGCGCGGGCGCGAAGCCGGGCTCGCGGAACTCGGTGTAGAGCTCGCGCTCGATCGCCAGCGCCACGTCCAGGCCGACGACGTCGAGCAGCTCGAAGGGGCCCATCGGGTAGCCGCAGCCGACCTTCATCGCCGCGTCGATGTCGTCGGCGGTCGCGTAGTGCGCCTCGAGCATCTTCACCGCGTCGTTGAGGTAGGGGAACAGCAGCGCGTTGACGATGAACCCGGCCCGGTCCGAGCAGGACACCGCGTGCTTGCCCAGCTGGGCGCAGACCGCGTGGGCGGTGGCCGCGACGTCGGGCGCGGTGGCGATGGTGCTGACCACCTCGACGAGCTTCATCACCGGCGCCGGGTTGAAGAAGTGCATCCCGACGACGTCGCCGGGGCGCTCGCTGGCCTTGGCGCACTCGATGACCGGCAGGCTCGACGTCGTCGTGGCGAGCACGGCGCCGGGCTTGGCGATCTCGCCGAGGGCCGCGAACAGCGCCTGCTTGACCGGCAGCGACTCGACGACGGCCTCGACGACGAGGTCGCGGTCGGCGAACTCGTCGAGCGACGTCGTCCCGCGGACCCGGCCCAGCACCTCGTCGCGGCCGGCCTCGTCGAGGCGGCCGCGGGCGACCTGCTTGTCCAGCGAGCGGCGCAGCGCGGTGAGCACCGCCTCGACCTTCTCCGGGGAGCGGGCCTGGACCAGGGTGTCGTAGCCGCCCTTGGCGACGACCTCGACGATGCCGGTGGCCATGGTCCCCGAGCCGACGACGCCCACGGTGGCGACCGGGCGGGCGCCCTGGGTGGCCCCGCCGGGGACGGGGGTGTGCTCGTCGGGGACGACCTCGGCCGAGCCGGGGGCCGCGTAGGTGTAGAAGCCGCGGCCGGACTTCCGGCCCAGCAGGCCCGCGGTCACCATCTGCTTGATGACCGGGGTCGGGGCGTGCAGCCGGTCGCGCGACTGCTTGTACATCGTGTCGAGGATCTCGTAGGCGGTGTCGATGCCGATGAGGTCCATGAGCGCCAGCGGGCCCATCGGCAGGCCGCAGCCCAGCCGCATGGCCGCGTCGAGGTCCTCGCGGCTGGCGTAGCGGTTCTCGTACATGGCCACCGCGTGGTTGAGGTAGCCGAAGAGCAGCGCGTTGGCGATGAAGCCGGCCTTGTCGCCGATCGTGACGTCGACCTTGCCCAGCCGGGTGGCCAGCGCCTCGACGTCCTCGATGACCGACGGCTCGGTGACGACGGTCCGCACCACCTCGACCAGCTTCATGACCGGCGCCGGGTTGAAGAAGTGCATCCCGATGACCTTGCTCGGCCGGCCGGTGGCCACCGACAGCTCGGTCACCGACAGGCTGGAGGTGTTGGTCGCGAGGATGGTGTCCGGCGGGCAGATCTTGTCCAGCTGCGCGAACAGCTCGGTCTTGAGCTCCATCCGCTCGGGCACGGCCTCGACGACCAGCTCGGCCTGGGCGAGGTCCTCCAGGGCCGTGCTGAACCGGATCCGACCGAGGATGGCGTCCCGCTCGGCCGGCTCCAGCTTGCCGCGGGCCACCGCGCGCCCGGTGGAGTGCTCGACGTGCGCCCGGCCTCGGGCCAGCGCGTCCTCGCCGACCTCGACGGCGGTCACCGACAGGCCCGCGCGGGCCAGCACCTCGGCGATGCCGGCACCCATGGTGCCCAGCCCCACCACGCCGACCTCGGTCAGTTCTCTGGCCACGCTGCCATCCCTCCACAACGGATCGTCGGCGACGAGTCTCTCACCACGCCGGCCCCGTCCAGAGGCTCGCCCCGAGCCGGCGAGGGGTGAGGAGGACGGGGTCCTTCCTCAGAAGAGGCGCTGGGTGGGGTCGTCGGTGCCCTTGAGGACGGCGTAGTCGACGGTCACGCAGTCGATGCCGCGGTCGTGCGCCAGCACCCGCGCCTGCGGCTTGATCTCCTGGGCGGCGAACACGCCCTTGACCGGCGCCAGCAGCGGGTCGCGGTTGAGCAGCTCGAGGTAGCGGGTCAGCTGCTCGACGCCGTCGATCTCGCCGCGCCGCTTGACCTCCACGGCCACGGTGGTGCCGTCGGCGTCGCGGCAGAGCAGGTCCACCGGGCCGATCGCGGTGGGGTACTCGCGGCGCACCAGCGACCACCCCGCGCCGAAGGTCTCCACGTGCAGCGCCAGCAGCCGCTGCAGCTCGGCCTCGACGCCGTCCTTCTGCAGGCCGGGGTCGACGCCGAGCTCGTGGCTGGAGTCGTGCTCGACCGACTCGATGGTGATGACCAGCTGCTCACCGGCCTTGTTGGTGACCGTCCAGGTACCCGCCCTGCCGTGCGGGGTGTCGACCAGCTCGTCCTTGAGCGTGCAGGGCGGGGTCATCCAGTTCAGCGGCTTGTAGGCCCGGTCGTCGGCGTGCACCGACACCGAGCCGTCGGCCTTGACCAGCAGCAGCCGGTTGGCCATGGGCAGGTGGGCGGTCAGCCGCCCGATGTAGTCGACCGAGCAGCGGGCGATGACCAGACGCACGGGCGCCGACGGTACCGGTCGGGTCACGACGGGAACCGCCGAGCCGGGCCGGGCGTCGCACGACCGTGAGGAGCACGCGTCCCGGTCCGGTCGTCGCCGGCGTCCTGCTGGTGGCGCTCACCGCGGCCTGCGCCACGGGCTCCGGCAGCGGCGGGGCGGCGCCGTCCCCGGAACCCGCGCCGCTGCCCGCGGGGCTGGTGCTGCAGGTGGCACGGACCGGCGGGTTCACCACCCCGGAGGAACTGGCCACCCGGCTGCCGGTGGTCACCGTCTACGGCGACGGGCGGGTGCTCACCCAGGGCCCGCAGATCGCGATCTGGCCGGCGCCGGCGCTGCCGAACGTGCAGGTGCAGCAGGTCGGCACCGACACGGTCCGCGACCTGGTCGAGCAGGCGGTGGCCGCGGGCGTGACCGACAGCGGCGACCTCGGCGAGCCGCCGCTGGCCGACGCGACGACGACCCGCTTCACCCTGGTCACCGACGAGGGCACCGCCGTCCGGGAGGTCTACGCCCTCGCCGAGACGCCCGACGACACGGTTCTCCCCGAGCAGGCCGACGCGCGGGGCCGGCTGCGGGACCTGCTCGACGCACTCACCGGCCTGCCCGGCACCGCGGAGCCCTACGTGCCGCAGACCGTGGCCGCCGTCGTCGGGCCGCACACCGGCGGCGACCCCGAGCTGCCGCAGCCCGACGTCGCGTGGCCCGGCCCGGACCTGCCCGGCGTCCCGCTCGGCGCCGGGCTGACCTGCGTGAGCGCGACCGGGCAGCAGGCCGCCGACGTGCTCGCCGCCGCCGGGACGGCGAACGTGCTCACCCCGTGGGTGACGCCCGACGGCAGTCGCTGGTCGATCGCCTTCCGGCCCGTGCTGCCGCACGAGTCGGGCTGCGCCGACCTCGCCTAGTCGGTCCAGACGGGCGCGCGCTTCTCCAGGAACGAGCGCATGCCCTCGCGGGCGCCGTCGAGCTGGCTGGTCGCGGCCATGACCTCGACGGCGGTGGTGTAGGCGTCGCGCTCGGGCCGGTCGAGCTGGGCGTACATCGTCTGCTTGCCGATCGCCTTGCTCGCCCGCGAGCCGCGGATCGCCCGGCCCAGGAGGTCGTCGACGGCGGCGTCGAGCTCGTCGTCGGGGACCACCCGGTTGACCAGGCCCCAGTCCAGCGCGGTGCGCGCGTCGATCACGTCACCGGTCAGCGCCATCTCCATGGCGCGCTTGCGGCCGACGTTGCGCGCGATGGCGACCATCGGCGTGTGGCAGAACCAGCCGCCCTTGCCGCCGGGTGCGGCGAACCCGGCCGACTCGGCGGCGACGGCGAGGTCGCAGGAGGCGACGAGCTGGCACCCCGCGGCGGTGGCCAGCGCGTGCACCCGGGCGACGACCACCTGCGGCACCGACTGGATCGTCCCCACCAGCTCGGTGCACAGCGCCAGCAGGCTGCGCACCTCGGGCAGCGGCCGGTCGACGACGTCGGTGAAGTCGTGGCCGGCGCTGAACACCGGCCCCTCGGCGGCCAGCACGATGCCGGCCGCGTCCGAGCGCCCGACGTCGGTGACGGCCTCCAGCAGCTGGCCCAGGTGCTCACGGGACAGCGCGTTGCGCCGGGCGGGCCGGCACAGGGTGATGCGGACGACGTCGCCGTCGCGCTCGACGCGGGGCGCTCCCTCGGCACTCATGTGAGCGACCTCACCACGCCCGCCGCCCGTCCGGCAACGCAGGCTGGAGGCGTGCAGCCCGAGGACGTCACCGACACCGCACCCCGCGCCGCCGGCCGGACGCTGTTCAGCCAGGGCTGGCGCGACGTCGCCTTCCTGCACTGGGCGGTCGACCCCGCGCTGGTCGCGCCGCTGCTGCCGCCGGGGACCGGACCCGACGTGCACGAGGGCCGCAGCTGGGTGGGGCTGGTGCCCTTCCGCATGCGCCGCATCGGGGTGCTCGGCTCCCCCGGCCTGCCCTGGGTCGGGTCGTTCCTGGAGACCAACGTGCGGCTGTACTCGGTGGACGCCCGCGGCCGCCGCGGCGTCGTCTTCCGGTCCCTGGACGCCGACCGGCTGCTGCCCGTCCTCGTCGCCCGCGCGGCCGGCCTGCCCTACCTGTGGTCGCGGATGCGGTTCGCCCGCGACGGCGACCGGCTGACCTACACCTCCCGGCGGCGCTGGCCCGGCCCCCGGGGCGCCGGCGGCCGGATCGAGGTGCGGGTGGGTCCGCGGCTGGCCGATCCCGGCCCGCTGGAGCGGTTCCTCACCGGCCGCTGGGGCCTGCACGAGACCGTGCTCGGCCGGACCTACTACTGGCCCAACGAGCACCCGGCGTGGCCGCTGCACCGCGCCGAGCTCCTGACCTGGGACGGAGACCTGCTCGCCGCGGCCGGGCTGCCCGGGATCGCCGGCCCGCCCGACAGCGTGCTGTTCTCCCCGGGCGTCGACGTCCGCTTCGGCCCGCCGACCTGACGCACGGGGTCGTTCCGCAACCCCTTGGGCGGGGCCGCCGCAGCCGGGAGGATGCCCGGGTGACAGCAGCCCCGGCGGCCCGGCCCACCCCGACCGAGGACGGCGACTGGGTGCACCGGCTGCTCGACCTGGCCCGCGACCGGCTCGGGATGGACATCGCCTGGCTGTCGGTCTTCACCGAGGACCGCCAGGAGCTCACCCGGGCGACCGGCGACCTGGCCTCGATGCACGTCGCGGAGGGCATGTCGCTGCCGCTGGAGGAGTCCTTCTGCGTGCGGGTGCTGTCCGGCCAGCTGCCGCCGGTGGTCACCGCGGCCGACCGCAACCCGGTCACCCGCGACCTGCCGGTCACCCGCCGGCTGGGCATCGGCTCCTACGTCGGCGCCCCGGTGCGCGCTCCCGACCGCCGTCCGGTCGGGATGCTGTGCTGCCTGAGCCGCGACCCCGGCGAGCAGCTCGACGGGTCGTCGGTGCGCACGGTGGAGCTGCTCGCCGAGCTGCTCGGCGACCACCTCGCCGCCGAGCAGCTGGCCGAGCGCGAGCTCGCCGCCCGCCGCGCCCGCGTCCTCGACGTGCTGCACCGGCGCACGGTGACCACCGCCGTCCAGCCGGTGGTGGACATGCGCACCGGCGAAGTGGTGGCGCACGAGGCGCTGTCCCGCTTCCCCGGCCGCGAGCAGGGGCCCGCGACCCTGTTCTCCGACGCGGCGGCCGTCGGTCTCGGCGTGGAGCTCGAGATCCTGGCCGTGCGCACGGCGCTCGAGACGGCGGTCCGACTGCCCCGCGGCCTGCCCCTGGCGGTCAACCTCTCCCCGCAGGCGCTGCTGGCCCCCGAGGTCGGCGAGCTGCTGGTGCTGGGGGCCGCCGGCACGGCGCTGACCGTCGAGGTCACCGAGCACAGCCCGATCGAGGACTACCCGGCCGTGCTCGCCGCCCTCGAGCCGCTGCGCCGGGCCGGCATCCGGCTCGGCGTCGACGACGCGGGCGCCGGCTACGCCAGCCTGCGGCACATCCTGCGGCTGCGCCCGGACACCATCAAGCTCGACATCGCGCTGGTCAGCGGGGTCGACACCGACCCCGCGCGGCAGGCGATGACCGCGGCCCTGGTCGCCTTCGCCGGCGAGACCGGTGCCGCGCTGGTCGCCGAGGGCGTGGAGACCCCCGGCGAGCGCGACGCGCTGCTCGCCCGCGGCGTCCGGCTGGGCCAGGGGCACCTCTTCGGCCGGCCGGCGGTGCCCCCGGCCTGAGGGGTCAGGCCGGAGCCGGCACCCGCTCGTCGAGACCGTGGGCACTGCGGACCACGTCGACGACCTGGCCCATGATGTCGGTGAGCCCGAAGTCCTTCGGTGTGAAGACGCGGGCGACGCCCTGCTCGCGCAGCCGCCGGGCGTCGCCGTCGGGGATGATCCCGCCGACGACCACCGGGACGTCGTCCAGGCCGGCCTCCTGCAGCCCCCGCAGCACCGCCGGGACCACCTGCAGGTGCGAGCCGGACAGCACCGACAGCCCGACGACGTGCACGTCCTCCTCGACCGCGGCGGACACGATCTGCGCGGGCGTGAGCCGGATGCCCTGGTAGACCACCTCGAAGCCGGCGTCGCGGGCGCGGACGGCGATCTGCTCGGCGCCGTTGGAGTGCCCGTCGAGGCCGGGCTTGCCGACCAGGAACCGCAGCCGCCCGCCGAGCTCCTCGCCGGTGGCCCGCACGCGCTCGCGCACCTGCCCGAGCGTCTCGTCGGCCTCCCCGCCGCCGGTGGCCGCGGCCACGCCGGTGGGCGCCCGGTACTCACCGAACACGTCGCGGAGCACGCCGGCCCACTCCCCCGTCGTCACGCCGGCGCGGGCGCACTCGAGGGTGGCGGCCATCAGGTTCTCGTCGGTGCCGGCGACCTCGCGCAGCCGGGCGAGCGCGCGCCGCACCGGCTCGGGGTCGCGGCCGGCGCGCCACCTCCGCACCGCCTCCTGCGCCGCGGACTCCACGGCGGGGTCGACGACCTGGACGGCGGCGTCGAGGTCGGCCAGCAGCGGGTTGGGCTCGGTGCTCTGGAACCGGTTGACGCCGACGACGACGTCGTCCCCGCTCTCCATCCGCCGGCGGCGCTCGGCCAGCGAGGCGACCAGCTGCCCCTTCATGTAGCCGGACTCCACGGCGGCCACCGCGCCGCCCATCCCCTGCACGCGGGCGATCTCGGCGCGGGCGCCCTCGACCAGCTCGGCGACCTTGCGCTCCACGACCACCGACCCGGTGAACAGGTCGTCGTACTCGAGCAGGTCGGTCTCGTAGGCGAGCACCTGCTGCAGCCGCAGCGACCACTGCTGGTCCCAGGGGCGGGGCAGGCCGAGCGCCTCGTTCCAGGCCGGCAGCTGGACGGCCCGGGCGCGGGCGTCCTTGGACAGCGTGACCGCGAGCATCTCCAGCACGATCCGCTGCACGTTGTTCTCCGGCTGGGCCTCGGTCAGCCCCAGGGAGTTGACCTGCACGCCGTAGCGGAAGCGCCGGCACCTCGGGTCCTGCACGCCGTAGCGCTCCTCGGTCAGCTCGTCCCAGAGCTGGGTGAAGGCGCGCATCTTGCACATCTCCTCGACGAAGCGGACGCCCGCGTTGACGAAGAAGGACATGCGCGCGACCACCTCGCCGAAGCGCTCCGGCGGCACCTGGCCGGAGTCGCGCACCGAGTCCAGGACGGCGACCGCGGTGCTCATCGCGTAGGCGATCTCCTGCACCGGCGTCGCGCCGGCCTCCTGCAGGTGGTAGCTGCAGATGTTGATCGGGTTCCAGCGCGGCATCGCCGTCACCGTGTAGGCGACCATGTCGGTGATCAGCCGCATGCTCGGCCCCGGCGGGAAGACGTACGTCCCCCGCGACAGGTACTCCTTGATGATGTCGTTCTGCGTGGTCCCGGCGAGCTGCGCGACGTCGTGGCCCTGCTCCTCGGCGACGGCCTGGTAGAGCGCCAGCAGCCACATCGCCGTGGCGTTGATCGTCATCGACGTGTTCATCCCGTCGAGCGGGATGCCGTCGAACAGCGCGCGCACGTCACCGATGTGCGACACCGGGACGCCGACCTTGCCCACCTCGCCGGCGGCGAGCTCGTCGTCGGGGTCGTAGCCGGTCTGCGTCGGCAGGTCGAAGGCGACCGACAGCCCGGTCTGCCCCTTCGCCAGGTTGCGCCGGTACAGCGCGTTGGACTCGGCCGGCGACGAGTGGCCGGCGTAGGTGCGCATGACCCAGGGGCGGTCGCGGTCCTTCGACGGTGAAGGGAACGGCATGCCCGCGGAGTGTAGGGCTCGGCTACCCGCCGGTAGCAGACCCGTCGGGGGGACGTCGGCGGTGGCACACTCGGTCGTGCACGGCCGGGCCGACCTGGGCTCCGCCGCCGGGGACCGAGGGAGGTCGGGGTGTTCCAGCCGGGCAGCCTCAGCTACATCGCCGGACCGGTCGTCGCGGTCGTGGTCATGGTGCTGCTGGCCCTCTTCATGCGCTGGGCCTTCGGCACCGGGGGGTCCGGCAGCGCGCACCGCCGTCCGGCGACGGCGTCCGACGACGGCCTGCTCACGCGGGTGGCCACCCTGTCCCGCCGGGAGTCGGCGCTGGCCTTCCGCGCGGTGCTCTCCGACGCCGGGATCCGGTCCACGGTCCGCTTCCCCTCGCCGCACCGGGCCGACGTGCTGGTGTTCCCCGAGGACGCCCCCCGCGCCCGCGAGATCGCGGCCTCGTTCCCCGCGGCCTAGCGCGCGTCGGCGCGGTCGACCCGCGCGACCTCCGCGCCCAGGCCGCGCAGCTGGTCGACGAAGTCGGGGTAGCCGCGGTCGACGTGGTGCACGTCCTGTACCTCGGTCACGCCGTCGGAGACCAGCCCGGCCAGCACCAGGCCGGCGCCGGCGCGGATGTCGGTGGCCACCACCGGCGCGCTGGACAGCCGCTCCCGGCCGCGGACGACGGCGTGGTGGCCGTCGATGCGGACGTCGGCGCCCAGCCGGACCAGCTCGTTGACGAACATGAACCGGCCCTCGAACACGTTCTCGGTGATCAGCGCGGTGCCGGTGGAGACGGCGGCCAGCGCGACGGCCATCGGCTGCAGGTCGGTCGGGAACCCCGGGAAGGGCAGCGTGACGACGTCGACCCCGCGGGGCCGCTCGTCCATGGCCACCCGCACGCCGCCGTCGACGACCTCCACCGTGGCGCCGGCGCTGACCAGCTTGTCCAGCGGGACGGCGAGGTGCTCGGGCACGGCCCGCTCGACGACGACGTCCCCGCGGGTCATCACCGCCCCGATGCACCACGTGCCGGCGACGATCCGGTCGGGGACGGTGGTGTAGGTGACCGGGGACAGCTCCGTGACGCCCTCGACGGTGAGCGTGGAGGTGCCCGCGCCGTCGATGCGCGCCCCCATCGCGGTGAGCATGGCGCAGATGTCGACGATCTCCGGCTCGCGGGCGGCGTTGTCGATGACCGTCGTGCCCTCGGCGAGCACGGCCGCCATGAGCAGGTTCTCCGTGGCGCCCACCGAGGGGAAGTCCAGCCAGATCGACGTCCCGCGCAGCCGCGGGGCGCTGGCCACCAGGAAGCCGTGCTCGCTGTGGATGGAGGCGCCGAGCCGCTCGAGGCCGGAGATGTGCATGTCCAGCCCGCGGGAGCCGATCGCGTCACCGCCGGGCAGCGCGACCCGGGCGCTGCCGCAGCGCGCCACCAGCGGGCCCAGCACGCTGATCGACGCGCGCATCCGGCGCACCAGGTCGTAGTCGGTCTCGGTGGCCGGGTCGTCGGGCACGTCGACGACCACCCGCCCGCCGCCACCGGACAGCCCCGACCGCTCGTAGGTCACGCCGCAGCCGAGCCGGCGCAGCACCTCGCTCATGATCGAGACGTCGAGGATGTCGGGCACCTCCTCGACGGTGGTCCGCCCGGAGGCCAGCAACGCGGCGGCCATGAGCTTGAGGGCGCTGTTCTTCGCCCCCGTGACGCGCACCCGGCCGGTCAGGGCCGTGCCGCCGGTCACCTCGAAGCACTGCACCGCCACACCCTAGTGGGCCCTGCTGCAGGGCCCCGCCGCGAGCCTTCGAGCGGTGGAGGGCAGCGGGGTCCTCCTAGGCTCGTCGGCATGACGGTCCGGCTGACGCGCATCTACACGAAGACCGGTGACGCCGGCCAGACGCACCTGGGCGACATGAGCCGGGTGACCAAGACCGACCCCCGGCTGGTCGCCTACGCCGACGTCGACGAGGCCAACAGCGTGCTCGGGATCGCCCTGGCCCTGGGGTCGCCGTCGCCGGAGCTCACGGAGCTGGTGCGCAGCGTCCAGAACGACCTGTTCGACGTCGGCGCCGACCTGTCCACGCCGGTGGTGCCCGACCCCGCACACCCGCCGCTGCGGGTGACCGCCGCCTACACCGAGCGACTGGAGGCGGCCTGCGACGAGCACAACGAGGCGCTGCCGGCGCTCACCAGCTTCGTGCTGCCCGGGGGCACCCCGCTGGCGGCACTGCTGCACCAGGCGCGGGTGGTCGTCCGGCGGGCCGAGCGCAGCGTGTGGGCGCTGCTGCAGGCCGACGGCGAGCGCACCAACCCCGAGACCGCCCGCTACCTCAACCGGCTCTCGGACCTGCTGTTCATCCTCGCCCGCGAGGCCAACCCGGACGGCGACGTGCTGTGGGAGCCCGGCGCGCACAGCGGCGTGCACGCCCAGAGGGCCGCGCGTACGACCACCTGAGGGGGTGGCCCTCCTGCAGGAACCCGCCGCGAGTCTGCGAGCGGTGGAGGCAGGAGGGTCCTCCCTCACGGACCGGGCGGGGCCGACTCCACCCAGGAGAGGAACCCGGTCACCGTCGAGGGCTCCATGGCCAGCTCCCTGGGCCCGCTGCCGGTGGCGCAGGTGAGGACGACGACGTCGTCGGGCAGGGCGACGTCGTCCCGGCCGGCGACGCGGCGGCTCTCGATGCGGACCTCGTGGCGGCACAGGCGCTGCTGGGGCCGTACCGACAGCGACAGGCCGCGGTACCACAGCAGCGCGTCGCCCCCGTACCAGGCCACGCCCACCGACCAGCGGGAGCTACCGGCCGGGCGCAGCCACATGGTCACCGCGCCCAGGCCGGTCAGCAGCAGCCGCCGGCGCAGCAGGAAGGCGACCACCACCGCGACCACCAGCGCGGCGGCCACGACGATCAGGACGGTGGTCACCGGCGGGGTGGTGCGAGCAGGTCCGGTGGGTCAGCTCGACTGGCCGGCGGCCTGCAGTCGCGACTGGGCGCGACGGGCGGCGGCCAGCGCCTCGGGGTCGTCGCCGCCCTCCTCGGCCCGGCGCAACGCCTCGCGGGCGCGCTCGACGTCGATCTCGGAGGAGATCTCGGCGGTCTCGGCGAGGATGGACACCTTGGCCGGGGTCACCGAGAGGAAGCCGCCGTGCGCGGCGACGACGAGGTCCTCGCCCTCGACGGTGCGGATGGTGACCACGCCGCCGGGCGCGAGCTCACCGAGCAGCGGGGCGTGGTTGGGCAGGACGCCGATCTCACCCTCGGTGGTCCGGGCGATGACCAGATTGGCCTCGCCGGACCAGATCGTCCGCTCGACGGCCACCAACTCGACCTGCAGGGTCGCCACGACACTCCTCCGGGTCCACCGACGAACGGTGCTCGAGACGCCGGCCGGGAAGCGGGCACGGCGACGGTCGGCCCCACTCTAGCCGCGGGCGGGCCCGGGTCCCGTGGGGGCCGTTCGGCGCCACCCGTCCGGGCGGCGTCCGCTCAGGCCGCGCGGCGGTAGAGCAGCGTCCAGCGACCCACGCGCACCCAGGGGTGGCGGACCGTGGAGGCCGGCGCCCAGTCCTCGGTGTCGAAGCGCCGGGCGTCGACGTGCGGGACGGGGGCCGACGGCGGCCAGGTCCATCCCGGGTCGGGGACACCGCCCCTGCTCGTGGTGTCCAGCCAGTCCATCGTCGTCTCCCGCAACCGAGCGTCCGGTCCCTCCGGGCGCCACCTGCTCGATCGGCAGGCAGAGTCCCGTGCTTGAGGGGTCATCCGCCAGCCCCGATGCCCACCGACCGGCTGGTGAAACCACCCGCCGGGGTGGGTCCCGGGCCGGTCTGGACGCTGCGTGAGGGGACGCGTACCAGCAGGTCGACCGGGGAGGACGCACGACGGCCGGGCCCCCGTGGCGGGGACCCGGCCGTCGTGCGTCAGGTGCTGGCTTGGCCTAGCCGCGCTTGAGCTTCTCGGCGTTGCGCTCGAGGTCCTCGAGGCCACCGCACATGAAGAAGGCCTGCTCGGGCACGTGGTCGTAGTTGCCCTCGGTGAGCGCCTTGAACGCCTCGAGGGTCTCCGACAGCGGCACGAACGAGCCGGGCTGACCGGTGAAGGCCTCGGCCACGAACATGTTCTGCGAGAGGAAGCGCTCGATGCGCCGGGCCCGGTTGACCGTGACCTTGTCCTCCTCGGAGAGCTCGTCGATGCCGAGGATGGCGATGATGTCCTGCAGCTCCTGGTAGCGCTGGAGGATCTGCTTCACCGTCTGGGCGGTCGCGTAGTGCTCCTGGCCCACGTACTGCGGGTCGAGGATCCGGCTGGTGGAGTCCAGCGGGTCGACGGCGGGGTAGATGCCCTTCTCCGAGATCGGCCGGGAGAGCACGGTCGTCGCGTCGAGGTGGGCGAAGGTGGTGTGCGGCGCCGGGTCGGTGATGTCGTCGGCGGGCACGTAGATCGCCTGCAGCGAGGTGATCGAGTGGCCGCGGGTCGAGGTGATCCGCTCCTGCAGCTCGCCCATCTCGTCGGCCAGGGTCGGCTGGTACCCCACGGCGGAGGGCATGCGGCCCAGCAGCGTGGAGACCTCGGAGCCGGCCTGGGTGAACCGGAAGATGTTGTCGATGAAGAGCAGCACGTCCTGGTTCTGCTCGTCGCGGAAGTACTCCGCCATCGTCAGCGCCGACAGCGCCACCCGCAGCCGGGTGCCCGGCGGCTCGTCCATCTGGCCGAAGACCAGCGCGGTCGAGTTGATGACGCCGGACTCGGTCATCTCGGTGATGAGGTCGTTGCCCTCGCGGGTGCGCTCGCCGACGCCGGCGAACACCGACACGCCACCGAACTCCTGCGCGACCCGGCGGATCATCTCCTGGATCAGCACCGTCTTGCCCACGCCGGCACCGCCGAACAGGCCGATCTTCCCGCCGGCCACGTACGGGGTGAGCAGGTCGATGACCTTGATGCCGGTCTCGAGCAGCTCGGTGCGGCCCTCGAGCTGGTCGAACCGCGGCGCGTGCCGGTGGATCGACCAGTGCAGGGCGTCCTCGCCGTAGCCCGGGGTGTCCAGGCACTCGCCGAGCGCGTTGAAGACGTGGCCGGTCACGGCCTCGCCGACGGGTACCGAGATCGCGGCACCGGTGTCGGTGACGGCGGCACCGCGGACCAGGCCGTCGGTCGGCGCCATGGAGATGGTGCGCACCACGTTGTCACCCAGGTGCTGGGCGACCTCGAGGGTCAGGGTCTTGCCCAGGTCGGCGAGGGTGACCTCCACCTTCAGGGCGTTGAACAGGTCCGGCATCGCGTCGCGCGGGAACTCGACGTCGACGACCGGCCCCGTGACCCGGACGACGCGGCCGGTGCCCTGCGTCGACGGGGTGTTGAGACGGTCCTCGGTGACGGTCATGGGGAGTGCTCTCCTGCCCTCGGGCTTCGGTGGTGTCTCAGTGCGAGTGTCCCCGTCCGCGGCGGCGTCGGGGACGGTCGGTCAGTCGTCGGCGCCCGCGGAGACCAGCGCGTCGGCGCCGCCGACGATCTCGCTGATCTCCTGCGTGATCTCCGCCTGCCGGGCCTGGTTGGCCTGGCGGGACAGGTTCTTGGCCAGCTCCTCGGCGTTGTCGGACGCCGACTTCATCGCCCGCCGCCGCGACGCCGACTCGGAGGCGGCCGCCTCGAGCATCGCCGCGTAGATGCGGGTGGTGACGTACTTGGGCAGCAGCGCGTCGAGGAGGGCCTCGGCGGAGGGCTCGAACTCGTAGGACGTCGGGACGCCGCTGTCGCCGGTGCGGCCGGCCTCGCGGTCCTCGCGCTCGTAGTCGAACTCCTCGACCTCCTCGATCTCCAGCGGGGCCATCCGCTTCGCGACCGGGACCTGGGCCAGCAGCGACCGGAACTCGGTGTAGACGATGTGCAGCTCGTCGACCCCGAGCACGCCGCCCTCGCCCGCGCCGCCGTCGCCGTCGTCCTGACCGGCGGCGAACGCGTCGATGAGGGCGCTGCCGACCGCCTGCGCGTCGGCGTAACCCGGCTGCTCGGAGAAGCCGGTGAACGTCTCCGCCATCGGCCGGTCGCGGAAGGAGTAGTAGGTCTCCCCCTTGCGCCCGACGACGTAGAGGACCGGCTCCTTGCCCTCCTGCCGCAGCAGCGACAGCAGCTCCTCGGTGCGCCGGAGCACGTTGACGTTGTACGAGCCGGCGAACCCGCGGTCGGAGGTGATCACGAGGACCGCCGCGCGGCGGGCGTCCTGCCGTTCGGTGAGCAGCGGGTGCTCGAGCGATGCGGAGGACGCCAGCGCGGACAGCACGCGGGTGATCTCCCGGGCGTAGGGCTTGGAGGCCTCCACCCGTGCCTGGGCGCGCACGATGCGGGCGCCGGCGATCAGCTCCTGCGCCGAGAAGATCTTCTTCGTCGACTGGGTGGAGCGGATGCGGCGCCGTAGCGCGCGGAGCGAACCGGCCACCGCCTCAGCCCTTCTTGACCTGGACGCGCTCCTGGCCACGCTCGGACGCGTCCATGGCCTCGGCGTCCTGCTCGTCGAGCGAGCTGCCGTCCGACGTCGTGAAGATGCCGTAGAAGGCCTCGACCGCCCGCTCCAGGCTCTGCACGGCGTCGTCCCCGAGCTTGCGGGAGGTGCGGATCTCGTCGTACACGCCGGTCTCGTTGCGGCCGATGTGGTCGAGGAACTCCGACTCGAAGCGGCGGACGTCGCCGACCGGGACGCGGTCGAGCTTGCCGGTGGTGCCCAGCCACAGCGAGACCACCTCGCGCTCCACCGGGTAGGGCTGGTACTGGCCCTGCTTGAGCAGCTCGACCAGGCGCTGGCCGCGGTCCAGGGTGGCCCGGCTCGAGGCGTCGAGGTCGGACGAGAAGGAGGCGAACGCCTCCAGCTCGCGGTACTGCGCGAGGTCCAGCCGCAGGCGGCCGGCGACCGACTTCATCGCCTTGATCTGCGCCGAGCCACCGACCCGCGAGACCGAGATGCCGACGTTGATCGCCGGGCGGACGCCGGAGTTGAACAGACCGGTCTCGAGGAAGATCTGCCCGTCGGTGATCGAGATGACGTTGGTCGGGATGTAGGCCGACACGTCGTTGCCCTTGGTCTCGATGAGCGGCAGACCGGTCATCGAGCCCGCACCCAGGTCGTCGGAGAGCTTCGCGCAGCGCTCCAGCAGGCGGGAGTGGAGGTAGAAGACGTCGCCGGGGTAGGCCTCGCGGCCCGGCGGACGGCGCAGCAGCAGGGAGACGGCGCGGTAGGCCTCGGCCTGCTTGGACAGGTCGTCGAAGACGATCAGGACGTGCTTGCCCTCGTACATCCAGTGCTGGCCGATGGCCGAGCCGGTGTAGGGGGCGATGTACTTGAAGCCGGCCGACTCCGACGCCGGGGCGGCCACGATGGTCGTGTACTCCATCGCGCCGGCCTCCTCGAGGGAGGCGCGGATGGCGGCGATCGTCGAGCCCTTCTGGCCGACGGCGACGTAGATGCAGCGGACCTGCTGCGCCGGGTCGCCGGTGGCCCAGGCCTCCTTCTGGTTGATGATCGTGTCGGTGACGATGGCGGTCTTGCCGGTCTGCCGGTCGCCGATGACGAGCTGACGCTGGCCGCGGCCGATCGGCGTCATGGCGTCGATCGCCTTGATCCCGGTCTGCAGCGGCTCGTGCACCGACTGGCGCTGCACCACGGTGGGCGCCTGCAGCTCCAGCGCGCGGCGGCCGGTGGTGGCGACCGGGCCGGCGCCGTCGATCGGGTTGCCCAGCGGGTCGACGACGCGGCCGAGGTAGCCGTCGCCGACCGGCACGGAGAGGACCTCGCCGGTGCGGCGGACCTGCTGGCCCTCCTCGATGCCGGCGAAGTCACCGAGGATGACCACGCCGACCTCGCGCACGTCGAGGTTGAGGGCCAGGCCGCGGACGCCGCTCTCGAACTCGAGCAGCTCGTTGGTCATGACCGAGGGGAGGCCCTCGACACGGGCGATGCCGTCACCGGCCTCGGTGACGATCCCGACCTCTTCCCGGGAGACGTCCGGGGAGTACTCGGTGACGTAGTTCTGGATGGCACTGCGGATCTCGTCTGCGGAGATCGTCAGCTCGGCCATGGCTCGCGTCCTCTTCCCTGCTGGGTGGTGCTGCTGGGTGGTGTCTGGGGTGGGGTGGGCGGTCAGCCCGTGAGCCGCCGGCCCGCGGTCTCGAGCCGGTTGGCGATGCTGCCGTCGATGACCTCGTCGCCGACGCGCACGACGAGGCCGCCGAGGACGCCGGGGTCCACGGTCACCTGCAGGCCGATCGCCCGCCCGTAGACCCGGCCGAGCACGTCGCGCAGCCGCTGCTCCTGGTGCGCGGTCAGCGGCACGGCGCTCGTCACGTGGGCGACCGACCGGCCGCGCCGCGCGGAGGCGGCCTCCGAGAGGCGCTCGACCCGGTTCTGCGCGTTGCCCACGTGCCGGGCGGTCAGCGAGTTCCGCAGCAGCTGCTCGCTGACCGGGCTGACCCGGCCGGAGACCAGCCGGTCCAACAGCGCCGTCTTGCCCTCGGCGGGAGCGCGGTCGTCGGAGAGGATGCGGGCCAGCTCGGAGTCACCGGCGAGGATGCGGCCGAACCGGAACAGCTCGTCCTCCACACCCTCGAGCTCGCCGCGGGCCTCCGCGGCGTCCAGCGAGGCCTGGGTGGCCAGGTCCTCCATGGCCTCGACCAGGTCCAGCGGCCGCGACCAGCGCTGCCGGGCGACGGTCTGGACCAGGTCGACGGTGGCCTCGGAGACCCGCCCGCCGAGGATGCGCCCGGCCACACCGGCGCGGTCGGCGGGCTTGACCGCCGGGTCCGAGAGCGCCCGGCGCAGCGTGACCTGCCCGTCGAGCAGCCGCGCCACGGCGAACAGCTCGTCGGCGAAGGCCAGCAGCCCCGGGCCCGCGGCCCCGCGCGTCGTCTCCGCCAGGCGCTCACGCGAGAGCGTGAGCGCCTCCCGGCTGGAGGCGTCCATCAGCGGTCGCCCCCGGGCACGAACACGGTGCTGCCGGTCCGCCCGTCGCCGGGGGTGCCGGGAGCCATGCCGTCGAGCTGGTCGAGGAAGCGGTCGACCGTGCCGCGGCGACGGGCCTCGTCCTCGAGGGACTCCCCTACCACGCGGCCGGCGAGGTCGACGGCCAGCGCGCCGATCTGGCCGCGCAGCTCGTTGACCACCGACTGCCGGTTGGCGGCCAGCTGCTCCTCGCCGCGGGCGACGATCCGTGCGGACTCCTCCTGGGCCTGAGCGCGCAGCTCCTCGAGGATCTGCTGCCCCTCGGCGCGGGCCTGGTCGCGGATCTGCGCGGCCTCGGTGCGCGCCTCGGCGAGCTGGGCGCGGTACTGCTCCAGCGCCGCCCTGGCCTCGGCCTGCATGCTCTCGGCCCGCTCGATGCCGCCCTCGATCGCCTCGCGGCGGGCCCGGAAGACCTGCTCGAAGCGCGGCGCGATGAACTTGAAGAACACCACCAGCACGACCGCGAAGGCGATCAGGCCGATGATGATCTCGCCGAGCGGCGGGATGAGCGGGTTGGCGCTCTCCGCAGCGAGGATGCTCATGATCTCAGTGTCCCTGTCTCGAGTCGGATCCCGTACCCGGAGGTGCGGATCAGGTGCCGAAGACGAAGGGGACGACGAAGCCGATGAGGGCGAGGGCCTCGGAGAGCGCGAAGCCGAGGAAGGCGTAGGTACGGGTCAGGCCGGCCGACTCGGGCTGGCGGGCGGTGGCCTGGATGTAGGCGGCCCACACGATGCCGACGCCGATGCCGGGGCCGATGGCGGCGAGGCCGTAGCCCACGGAGCCGATGCTGCCGGTCAGCTCAGCGAGAAGATCCATGACGGGGTGTTCCTCCTGTGTCGTCGCCCGGTGTCCACCGGGCGGCTTGCGGGGGTCGTGCGGGTGGTGCGGTCCGGGAGGTGCGCGAGGCGGAGCAGGTCAGTGCTCGGCCTCGATCGAGCCGTTGAGGTAGGTCCCCATCAGCACGGTGAAGACGTAGGCCTGCAGGAAGATGACCAGCAGCTCGAAGAACGTCATCACGATGGCCATCAGCGCCGAGACCGGGCCGAAGACGATCGAGAAGTTGTCGCGGCTGAGCAGGTAGACCGCGCCGAGCGAGAAGACGACCAGCAGCATGTGGCCGGCGAACATGTTGGCGAAGAGCCGGACGGCGAGGGTGAACGGCCGGACGACGAAGTTCTGCAGGATCTCGATCGGCGTCACCAGGACGTACATCGGCTTGGGGACACCGGGGAGGAACAGGATGTCCTTGAAGTAGCGGCCGGCGCCCTGCTCGCGGATGCCGATGTAGATGTAGAGGACCCAGCAGATGCCGGCGAGCACGAGCGGGAACGCGAACTTCGACATCGGCGAGATCTGCGCGAACGGGATGATCGCCATCAGGTTGTTCGCGAGGATGAAGAAGAACAGCGCAGCGAGGAAGGGCGCGAACGGGATGCCCTTGGGGCCGACCACGTCGCGGGCGATGCCGTCGCGGACGAGGGAGTAGCCGCTCTCGCCGACGAACTGGAGCTTGCCCGGCACGATCTGCGGCTTGCGCACCGCCATCACCATGACGACGAGCATCGCGATGGTCGCGATGAACAGGCCCAGCGTGATGCGGGTGATGCTGAAGTCGACGCCGAGGAGGGAGAACTCGGCGAGCGGCTCGGGGTAGAACTCGCTGAGCCCAGGGGCCTGGAAGCCGTCCCCGCCGCCGGTGTCCTCGACCGCGAGCACGTCAGCGAGCGCGAGGGCGCTGGAGGTCACCGTTGTCCCTTCTGCGTCCTGGGCCGGCTCCGTCGTCCGCCCGGGGTGGTGCTCTTCTCGGGTGCACCGGGTGTCGGTGGCAGCCCGCCGTACCGCTTGACGACCAGGTAGATGGCCGCCGCCATGCCGAGGATGATCCCGACCGGCACGAACACCCGCGTGTCCAACCACCGGTCGAGCAACCAGCCGGCCCCGCCCCACACGGCCATCCCGGAGATCATGGTCCCGATGACGGCGTAGCCGGTCTCGGCACCGCTGCCCCGAGGAGCGGATGGTCGCGCAGGTCGAGGCCGGGGCTCCCCGCGCACGGGGTCGTCCTCGGCCATCGCCGGGACACTATCAGCCAGCCGGCGGGGCACCGTCCGGTGCCGGGGGGACGGTCGCCTGACCGGGTGGCGCGGGCGGGGTCACGTAGTAGAGCGGGCGGGTCCAGACCCAGCGCAGCTGCACGCCGCTCCACAGCAGCGCGCCGACGATCACCGCCCAGGCCATCGTCAGCCGGTCGAGCCAGCCGTCCTCGGGCAGGGCGTCGAGGATCCCGAAGAGCACGACCGCCTTGAGGAAGAACATCCCCAGCGCCGCGGGCAGCGTGAAGGAGTCGTCGATGCGGCCCGCCCAGGCGACGACCACGCCGGACAGGACGAAGAACGCCGTCACCACGGCGGCGCCGACGAGCACACCGGCGGCGTCGGCCCAGCCGGCGGCCAGCCCCGCGACCACGGCGGCCACGACGGCGACCGCGCCGGTGACCAGCGCGCCGACGCGCAGGAAGGACAGGTCCCACGGGACCTGCCGCTGGGTCCGGGTGCTGGTCATCGGGCTCCCTGGGGGGACGGCTCGGCGGCCGGGTCGGTGGGCCGGCCGGTCACGGACGGGGTGGGTGGACGGACCGGGCGGGCGCTGGGGTGCGCGGCGCGGCTGCGCCGCCGCTGCGCGGCGATCTCCGCCGCCCGTGCCTCCCGGGCCGTCCGCCGGGTGTGCGGGGCGAGGACGACGACGACGCCGACGACCAGCAGCGCCGCGATGAGGACGAGCAGCTCCGCCTTGCCGCCGGTGACCGACAGGGCCACCGCGCCGAAGGAGAGCAGGGCCGCCCAGAAGTACATGGTGAGCACCGCGCGGCGGTGCGAGTGGCCGATGGCCAGCAGCCGGTGGTGCAGGTGCATCTTGTCCGGCGAGAACGGCGACTGGCCGCGCCGGGTGCGGCGGACGACGGCGAGCACGAGGTCGATGAACGGGATGAAGAGCACCGCCACCGGCACCAGCAGGGGCAGCGCCAGGGGCAGCAGGCTGGCCGCCGAGTCGAAGGACTGGGCGTCGACGCGGCCGGTGGCGCTCACCGCTGCCGCGGACAGCATCAGCCCGACCAGCATCGACCCGGAGTCGCCCATGAAGATCCGGGCCGGGCTGAAGTTGTGCGGCAGGAACCCCAGGCAGGCACCGGCGAGCACGGCGGTCACCAGGGCGGGGGCGCTGGCGACGTCGTCGTAGCCGACCCGGCTGAGGTTGTAGCTGTAGGCGAAGAAGGCCAGCGCGGCGATCGCCGAGACGCCGGCGGCCAGCCCGTCGAGGCCGTCGATGAAGTTCAGCGCGTTGACGGTGGCGACGGTCAGCAGGATGGTCAGCGGCACGCCGACGTCCGGGCCGAACGAGATGGTGCCGATGTCGGCCACCGGCACGAACAGGAACGCCAGCTGGACGCCGATGAGCACCATCACGCCGGCCGCGGCGATCTGGCCGGTGAGCTTGGTGAGCGCGTCGAGGCCGAACTTGTCGTCGAGCACGCCGAGCAGGCAGATCAGCCCGCCGGCGACGAGGACGGCGGTGGTCTGCGAGTCGTCGAAGGTGCGCTGCAGCGCGGGCAGCCGGGTGGCCACCATGATCGCCGCGGCCACGCCGAGGTACATGGCCACGCCGCCGCCGCGCGGGGTCGGGATGACGTGCACGTCGCGCTCGCGGGGCGCGGCCATCATCCGCAGCCGGACCGCGGCGAGCCGCACGACCGGGGTGGCCAGGAAGGTGACCAGCCCGGCGGTCAGCAGGACGACGGCGTACTCGCGCACGGGTCAGCCTCGGCGGGGACCGGCGGAGGTGCTCATCGCGACGGTGCTCCCGGGGCCAGACGACAAGACGATCGGCCCCACGGTATCGCCCGCACCTGGGAGGGAGCGGGACCGACGGGGAACCGCGCCCGCCGTCAGTCCGTGGTCTCGGGCACGACCTCGCGCAGCCGGTCGACCGGCACCGCGCCGACGCGCAGCACGCGGGGCACCGGGCCGGTGCAGTCGACGATGGTGCTCGGGACCGCCTCGGCCCGGGGGCCGCCGTCGAGGACGACCGCCGCGTGCTCGCCGAGCTGGGCGAGCGCCTCCTGCGCCGTCGTCGCGGCCGGCCGGCCGGAGCGGTTGGCGCTGGAGACCGCCAGCGGGCCGGTGCGGCGCAGCAGGTCGCGGGCCACCTCGTCGTCGGGGAGGCGGACGGCGACGGTGCCCTCGGCGTCCCCGAGGTCCCAGGCCAGCGACGGCGCGTGCTCGACCACCAGGGTCAGCCCGCCGGGCCAGAACGCCTCGGCGAGGCGCGCGGCGACCGGCGGGACGCTCAGGGTCAGCCCGCCCAGCGTCGAGGCCTCGCCGACGAGCACGGGCACCGGCATGGCCCGGCCCCGGTTCTTCGCGGCGAGCAGGCCGGCGACGGCCGGGGGCGAGAACGCGTCGGCGCCCACGCCGTAGACGGTGTCGGTGGGCAGCAGCACCAGCTCGCCCCGGGCGATCGCCGCGGCGGCGGCGTCCAGGCCGGCGGCGCGCGCCTGCGGGTCGGTGCAGTCGTACAGGTCGGCCACGAGGCGTCAGTCTCGCGCGGCCCGGCGGGCGGTGGTGAACCGGGGGCGCCCGGCCAGGTCGGGGTGGTCGGCGACGTCGCCGAACGCGCCGTGCGCCCGGACCAGCGCGGGCAGCGCGCTCCCCTGCTGGTCGGCGTGCTCAATGCCGAGCGCGCCGCCGTCGCGCAGCAGCCGGGCGGCGGTGCGCAGCAGCCCGCGGACGACGTCGAGGCCGTCGGGGCCGCCCCACAGCGCCAGCGGCGGGTCGTGGTCGGCCACCTCGCGCGGCACGCGCGCGCCGTCGGGCACGTAGGGCGGGTTGGACACGACGAGGTCGACGGCGCCGTCGAGGTCGGTCAGCAGGCCGGCGTCGGTCATGTCGCCGGCGAGCACGGTCACCGGGCGGTCGCCGGCGGCGGCGCGCAGCGCGGCGTTGTGCCGGGTCCACTCCAGGGCCTGCGGGTCGCGCTCGACGGCGGTGACCCGCGCGCCGGGGTGCTCGTGCGCGACCGACAGCGCGATGGCACCGGACCCGCTGCCCAGGTCGACGACGACCGGCTCGTCGACGCCGGCCAGCCGCCCGAGTGCCCACTCGACGAGCTGCTCGGTCTCCGGCCGCGGCACGAACACCCCGGGGCCGACGGCGAGCTCGAGGTGGCGGAAGGGCGCGCGGCCGGTGAGGTGCTGCAGCGGCACGCGTCCCGCCCGCTGGTCGAGCAGCGCGGCGAACCGGGCGGCGGCGTCGTCGTCGACGTCGTCGAGGGTGAGCAGCGCGGTGCGCGGCCGGCCGAGGGCGTGGGCGAGCAGCAGCTCGGCGTCCACGCGCGGCGACTCGACACCGGCCGCGGCGAGCCGCCGCGCGGCGTCGGTCAGCAGCGTGCGGGTGTTCAGGACCCGGCCGCCAGCAGCTCGGCGGTGTGCGCGCGGGTGAGCGCGTCGATGACCGGGTCGAGCTCGCCGTCGAGCACGGCGTCGAGGTTGTGCGCCTTGAAGCCCACCCGGTGGTCGGAGATGCGGCTCTCGGGGAAGTTGTAGGTGCGCACCCGCTCGCTGCGGTCGACGGTGCGGACCTGGCTGCGCCGCTGGTCGCTGGCGGTGGCCGCGGCCTCCTCGCGGGCGGCGGCCAGGAGCCGGGAGCGCAGCACGCGCAGCGCCGACTCGCGGTTCTGCAACTGGCTCTTCTCGTTCTGCGAGCTGACCACGATGCCGGTGGGCAGGTGGGTGATGCGCACGGCGGAGTCGGTGGTGTTCACGCTCTGCCCGCCGGGCCCCGACGAGCGGAAGACGTCGATGCGCAGGTCGTTGGGGTCGACGGTGACGTCGACCTCCTCGGCCTCGGGCAGCACCAGGACGCCGACGGCGGAGGTGTGGATGCGGCCCTGCGACTCGGTGACCGGCACCCGCTGCACGCGGTGCACGCCGCCCTCGAACTTCAGCCGCGACCAGATCCCGTCCGGGACTCCCCCGCCCGCCCCACGGGACTTCACCGCGATCGAGACGTCCTTGTAGCCGCCGAGCTCGGCGGGGACGGCGTCGAGCACCTCGGTGGCCCAGCCGCGGCGCTCGGCGTAGCGCAGGTACATGCGCAGCAGGTCGCCGGCGAACAGCGCCGACTCCGCACCCCCCTCCCCCGCCTTGATCTCGAGGATGACGTCCTTGTCGTCGTCCGGGTCCTTCGGCAGCAGCAGCTCGCGCAGCCGGTCGGTGAGCTCCTCGATGCGCGCCTCGAGCCCGCGGGCCTCCTCGGCGAAGGAGGGGTCCTCGGCGGCCAGCTCGCGGGCGGCGGCCAGGTCGTCGCGGGCGGCGTCCAGCGCCCGCGCCGTCTCCACGAGCGGGGCGAGCTGCGCGTAGCGGCGGCCCAGCCGGCGGGCGCGGGCCTGGTCGGTGTGCACGGCCGGGTCGGCGAGCTCGGTCTCGAGCGCGGCGTGCTCCTCGAGCAGCCCGCCCAGCCGGTCGGGCGCGGTGTCGGTCGGGCTGCTCATGCGGCACCTCTCGGACTGACGTGCACTTCCGCGGAAGTGCCCGGTGGGGCGGGGGCGGACACGACGACGGCGCCCGCCCCACACGAGGTGGGACGGGCGCCGTCGGGGTGCCTACTGGGCGGCGTTCGCGCCGCGCTTGCCGAACCGCTTCTCGAAGCGGGCCACGCGGCCACCGGTGTCGAGGATGCGCTGCTTGCCGGTGTAGAAGGGGTGGCAGGCCGAGCAGGTCTCGACGGTCAGCTGGCCGCTGGGCGCGGTGCTGCGGGTGGTGAAGGTGTTCCCACACCCGCAGGTGACCGTGGTGGTGTGGTAGTCGGGGTGGATACCGGGCTTCATGATGCGGGCCTCTTCCGGGGACGTCTCGGTGCTGTCTGTCTGAACGCGGGCCACCCGCCGGTCATTCCGACCGGCCGCGCGGCCACGGCGCGGGGGCTCGGCCGTCCAGTGTCCCAGACGGCCGGACCCCGCTGCCCTGGCGGCTAGTCCCGCTCGGGGCCCAGCGTCGTCTTCTGGATCTGCATGAGGAACTCGATGTTGTTGCGCGTCTTGCGCAGCTTGTCGAGCAGCAGCTCCAGCGCCTGCTGCGGCTCGAGCGCGGCGAGCACCCGGCGCAGCTTGATGACGATCGCCAGCTCGTCGGGCGAGAGGAGGATCTCCTCCTTGCGGGTGCCCGACGCGTTGACGTCGACGGCCGGGAAGACCCGCTTGTCCGCCAGCCGGCGGTCGAGCTTGATCTCCGCGTTCCCCGTGCCCTTGAACTCCTCGAAGATGACCGTGTCCATCGTCGAGCCGGTCTCGACCAGCGCCGAGGCGAGGATGGTCAGCGAGCCGCCGTTCTCGATGTTGCGGGCGGCGCCGAGGAAGCGCTTGGGCGGGTAGAGCGCCGTCGAGTCGACACCACCGGAGAGGATGCGCCCGCTGGCGGGGGCGGCCAGGTTGTAAGCACGGCCCAGGCGGGTGATCGAGTCCAGCAGGACGACGACGTCGTGGCCCATCTCGACCAGGCGCTTGGCGCGCTCGATCGACAGCTCCGCGACCGTGGTGTGGTCCGACGGCGGCCGGTCGAAGGTCGAGGCGATGACCTCGCCCTTCACCGAGCGCTGCATGTCGGTGACCTCCTCGGGCCGCTCGTCGACGAGGACGACCATGAGGTGGCACTCGGGGTTGTTCGTGGTGATCGCGTTCGCGATCGCCTGCAGCACCATCGTCTTGCCGGCCTTGGGCGGCGAGACGATGAGGGCGCGCTGCCCCTTGCCGATCGGCATGACCAGGTCGATGACCCGGGTGGTCAGCTGGTGCGGCTCGGTCTCCAGCCGCAGGCGCTCCTGCGGGTAGAGCGGGGTCAGCTTGGTGAACTCCGGCCGGTTGCGGGCCTGCTCGGGGTCCAGGCCGTTGACCGAGTCGAGGCGGACCAGCGCGTTGTACTTGTCCTTGCGCTCGCCCTCGCGCGGCTGCCGGACGGCGCCGGTGATCGCGTCACCGCGGCGCAGGCCGTGCCGGCGCACCTGGGACAGCGACACGTAGACGTCGTTGGGTCCGGTCAGGTAGCCCGACGTGCGGACGAAGGCGTAGTTGTCGAGGACGTCGAGGATGCCGGCCACGGGCAGCAGGACGTCGTCCTCGCTGACGGTGGGCTCGGTCGGCTGGTCGAACCGCTCGCGGCCGGTGCGACGGTTGCGGTCGCGGTAGCGCCGCCCCCGGCGGCCGCGGCCGCCCTCGAAGTCGTCGTCGTCCTCGTCGGTGCGATCGTCGGTGCGGCTGCGGTCGTCCGTGCGGTTGCGCTCGTCGGGACGGTTGCGCTCGGTGCGCTCGGGCCGGCCACCGCGGTCGGGGCCGCGGTTGCCGTCACGGTTGCCCTCACGGGTGCCGTCGCGGCCGCCGTCCCGGGTGCGCTCGGCGCGCTCACCGTCACGGGTGGCGTCGCGGTTCCCGTCCCGGCTGCGCTCGGCGCGCTCGCCGTCGCGGGGAGCGCCGTTGCCGTCACGGGTCCGCTCGGCGCGCTCGCCGTCACGGTTGTCCCGGCCGTCGCGGTTGCGGGTGCGGTCGCGGCGCGGGCGGTCACCGTCGGCGCGGTCGCCCTCGGTGCGCTCGCCGTCGGTGCGCTCGCCATCGGTGCGCTCGGCGTCGGTGCGCTGGTCCTCGGTCCGCTCGGCGGGCGGGGTGGTCACGGGACCGCCGTTGGCGCCGCCGCTGACGGGCGCCTCGAGCGGCGCGGCGGTGGCGGCGACACCGCGCGCGGCGGGCGCGCCGGAGTCCTCGGCGACCGGCGCACCGGCGGGACGGCTGGCGGCGCGGCGGCGGCGCGGCGCGCTCTCGGCGCCGTCGGCGGGCGGGGTGGTCACGGGGCCGCCGTTGGCGCCGCCGCTGACGGGCGCCTCGAGCGGCGCGGCGGTGGTGGCCACGCCCCGCGCGGCGGGCGCGCCGGAGTCCTCGGCGGTCGGCGCGCCGGCGGCCGGGGTGCTGGGGGCCGGGGCGTCGCCGCCCTGCTCACCGCCGACCTGGCGGGCGGAGATGGCGGCGACGAGGTCGCCCTTGCGCATGCGGCCGGTGCCGGAGATGCCCAGCTCGGCCGCGAGCCGCTGGAGCTCGGGGAGCAGCATCCCGGCCAGCCCGCTGCCGCGACGGCGGGATCGGCCCGCCGTCCCCGGAGCAGCAGGGGCCTCACCCGCGGCGCCCTCGGGGGCACCGACGGTGGTGAGGTCGGTGGTTTCGCTCACGTACAGGTCCTTCCCTGCGGTGACCTGCGCCTACCGGCGCAGGGGGTGACCCGACGGCTGCCCGTCCGGCCGGTGTGGCGGGACAGCAGGACAGACCGCGGATCGAGTGGGTGCGGGACGGATCGGCGCCGACGGTGAGAACGTCTGCAACGCCCCGCGCGAGGCTCGCCCGAGGAGGACGGCTACGCCCGAAGCCTAGACTCGCCCCACGACCGGGACAACACCGCTGGCCTGCGGTGTGTTCCTCGTTATGCAGACGATACCCCAGGAGCCTCACGCAGCACGCGGGCTCCGTCGCCGTCCACCTCCAGGGGGTACACGTCCCACTCGTCCGGGGTGAGTGACGTCACGTCGCCGGTCCCCGCGGTACCGGCGGTGAGCACGAGCAGGCTCGGCCCGGCACCGGAGACCGTCGCGGCGTGGCCGGCGGCGCGCAGCCGGTCGAGCAGCGCGGCCGAGCCGGGCATCGCGGCGGCGCGCTGGCGCTGGTGCAGCCGGTCCTCGGTGGCCTCGACCAGCAGTCCCGGGTCGCAGGTCAGCGCGTGTACCAGCAGCGCGGCCCGGCCGGCGGCGTGCGCGGCGTCCGCGTGCGGGACGGCGTCGGGCAGCAGCCCGCGGGCGACGTGCGTCGACAGCGTCGCCGCCGGCACGAGGACGACGGGGTGGACGCCGGCGGCGACCGGCAGCCGCACGGCGCGGGCGCCGGACTCCCCCATCCACGACAACGTGGCCCCGCCGAGCAGGCACGGGGCGACGTTGTCGGGGTGGCCCTCGAGCTCGGTGGCCAGCCGCAGCACGGCGTCGTCGTCGCGGACGTCGACCCCGGGGCACAGCTCGAAGGCACCGACGACGCCGGCGACGACGGCCGCGGCCGACGAGCCCATCCCCCGCCCCTGCGGGATGCCGTTGCGGGCGCGCACGCGCAGGCCGGGCGGCGACCAGCCGAGCACGTCGCAGGCCGCGCGGAAGGCGCGCACCACCAGGTGCGAGGCGTCGGTGGGCAGCTCGCCGGCCCCGGCACCGGACACCTCGACGGCGAGCCCGGCCTCGGTGACGGCGAACTCGACGTCGTCGTGCAGCGTGAGCGCCAGGCCGGCGCAGTCGAACGCGGGTCCGAGGTTCGCGCTGGTCGCGGGGACGCGCACCGACACCCGGTCCGGGGCGGCCCGGCTCACAGACCGAGCTGCGCGGCGGCCGCGGCGGCGTCGACCGGGACGGTCACCGGCACGGGCGCGCCGGAGATCGCCCAGTCGGGGTCCTTGAGCCCGTTGCCGGTCACCGTGCACACCACGCGCTGCCCGGGCGCGAGCTCCCCGGCCGCGGCCACCTTGAGCAGCCCGGCCACCGACGCGGCCGAGGCCGGCTCGACGAAGACGGCCTCGCTGCGTGCGAGCAGGCGGTAGGCGGCGAGGATCTCGCGGTCGGTGACGGCGTCGATGCGTCCGCCGGACTCGTCGCGGGCGGCCAGCGCCCTGGTCCACGACGCCGGGTTGCCGATGCGGATGGCGGTGGCGATGGTGCTGGGCTGCTCGACCACCTGGCCGGTGACGATCGGCGCGGCGCCGGCGGCCTGGAAGCCCCACATCCGCGGTCGCCGGGTGGCCGGGCCGTCGTCGGCGTACTCGCGGTAGCCCTGCCAGTAGGCGGTGATGTTGCCGGCGTTGCCGACCGGCAGGCAGTGCACGTCGGGGGCGTCGCCGAGGACGTCGACGACCTCGAAGGAGGCGGTCTTCTGCCCCTCGATGCGGAACTGGTTGACGCTGTTGACCAGGCTCACCGGGTAGTCGATGGCGAGCTTGCTGGCCAGCGCGAGGCAGTCGTCGAAGTTGCCGTCGACCTGCAGCAGCTTGGCGCCGTGCACGAGCGCCTGGGCCAGCTTGCCGAGCGCGATCTTGCCCTGGGGCACGAGGACGGCGCAGACCATGCCGGCGCGCGCGGCGTAGGCGGCGGCGCTGGCGCTGGTGTTGCCGGTGGAGGCGCAGATGACCGCCTGCGAGCCCTCCTCCTTGGCCTTGGTGATGGCCATCGTCATGCCGCGGTCCTTGAACGACCCGGTCGGGTTGGCGCCCTCGACCTTGAGGAACACCTCGCAGCCGGTGCGCCGCGACAGCTCGACGGCGGGCACCAGCGGGGTGGCGCCCTCGTGCAGGGTGACCACCGGCGTGCCGGCGCTGACCGGCAGCCGTGACCGGTAGGCCTCGATCAGCCCCGGCCAGGACGGGGAGACGGTCCCGCGCAGCGTCCCGGTCATGACAGCCCCTCCACCCTCAGCACGCTGGTGACACCGCGGACCGCGGGCACCTCCCGCAGCGCCGCGATCGTCGCCGACAGCGCCGCGTCCGGGGCGCTGTGCGTGACGATGACCAGCGTCGCGGCATCGCCGTGCCCGTCCTGGCGGACGGTGGCGATGCTCACCTCGTGGCGGGCGAACTCGGTCGCCACGGTGGCCAGCACACCCGGGACGTCGGCGACGTCCAGGCTGACGTGGTACCGCGTCGGCGTCTCGGCGATCGGCCGGGCCGGCAGGTCGGCGTAGGCGCTCGGGCCCGCCCCCGCGGCGCCGGCCACCCGGTTGCGGGCGACGGCGACCAGGTCGCCGAGGACGGCGCTGGCGGTCGGCTCGCCGCCGGCTCCCTGGCCGTAGAACATCAGCTGCCCGGCGGCCTCGGCCTCGACGAACACGGCGTTGAAGGCGCCACCGACCGCGGCCAGCGGGTGGCTGGTGGGGATCATCGCCGGGTGCACGCGGACGGCGACCGAGTCGCCCTCCTCCCCCGGTACCCGCTCGCAGATGGCCAGCAGCTTCACCGTGCAGCCGATCTCGGCGGCGCGGGCGACGTCGGTGGCGGTCACCGACGAGATGCCCTCGCGGTGCACGTCGGCGGCGGTGACGGCGCTGTGGAAGGCCAGCGAGGCGAGGATCGCGCCCTTGGCGGCGGCGTCGAAGCCGTCGACGTCGGCGGTCGGGTCGGCCTCGGCGTAGCCGAGCTCGGTGGCCTCGGCCAGCGCCTCGCTGAACCCGGCGCCGGTCTCGGCCATCCGCGACAGGATGTAGTTGGTCGTGCCGTTGACGATGCCGACCACCCGCCGGATCTGGTCGCCGGCCAGCGACTCCCGCAGCGGGCGCAGCAGCGGGATCGCCCCGGCCACCGACGCCTCGTAGTAGAGGTCGACGCCGGCCTTGGCCGCGGCGGCGTGCAGCGCGACGCCGTCCTCGGCCAGCAGCGCCTTGTTCGCGCTGACCACCGACTTGCCGGCCTCGAAGGCGGCCAGCAGCAGCGAGCGGGCCGGCTCGATGCCGCCGATGACCTCGACGACGAGGTCGACGTCGTCGCGGGTGACCAGGCCCATCGCGTCGGTGGTGAGCAGGTGCGCGGGCACCTCGGGGTGCCGGTCGGGGCGGCGGACGGCGACGCCGACGACCTCGACCGGCCGGCCGACCCGGGCGGTGAGGTCGGCGGCCTGCTCCTCGACCAGTCGCAGCACCGCGCCGCCGACCGTTCCGCAGCCGAGCAGGGCGACCTTGAGCGGGTTCACGAACGGGCTCCCACGGGGTGCTCGGGGGCGGGCTGGTCGATCGCCGGCGAGGGCGCCGGCACGTCCGCCAGGACGGCGTCCAGGGCGAAGACGTCGGCCAGCGTCTGGCGCCGGACGACCTCGGTGGCCGCGCCGTCGCGGACGGCGACCACCGGCGGCTTGAGCAGGTAGTTGTAGTTGCTGGCCATCGACCAGCAGTAGGCGCCGGTGGCCGCGACCGCGAGCAGGTCGCCGGGCTGCACGTCCGACGGCAGCCACAGGTCGCGCACCAGCACGTCGCCGCTCTCGCAGTGCTTGCCGACGACGCGGCACAGCGCCGGCGGCGCCTCGGAGGTGCGGTTGGCCAGCACGCAGGTGTAGCTCGCGTCGTAGAGGGCGGTGCGGATGTTGTCGCTCATCCCGCCGTCGACCGACACGTAGTTGCGCACCTGCGGCGCCCCCTGCCCGCCACTGCCCAGCCGGACCGGCTTGATGGTGCCGATCTCGTAGAGCGTGACCGTGCCGGGCCCGGCGATGGCCCGGCCGGGCTCGACGGCCAGGCGCGGGACGGGGAGGTCCAGCGCCGCGCACTCGGCGGCCACGACGGTGCGCAGCCGCCGGGCGACGTCGCCGGGGGTCACCGGGTCGTCGTCGGGCAGGTAGGCGATGCCGAAGCCGCCGCCGAGGTTGAGCTCGCCGAGCACCTCGCCGGTGGCCTGGTGCACCTGGCCCATGAGGCCGACGACGCGGTGCGCGGCCGCCTCGAAGCCGGCGGTGTCGAAGATCTGCGAGCCGATGTGGCTGTGCAGCCCGGAGAGGTGCAGCGCGGGCTCCCGGATCACCCGGACGGCGGCGGTCAGCGCGTCGCCGGTGGCCAGCGAGAAGCCGAACTTCTGGTCCTCGTGGGCGGTGGCGATGAACTCGTGGGTGTGCGCCTCGATGCCGACGGTGGTGCGGATGAGCACCGGCACCGGGGAGCCGCCGGCAGCCACCCGCGCCTCGGCCATCGGCACCAGCCGGTCGATCTCGTCGAAGGAGTCGAGGACGACGTGGCCGATGCCGGCGTCGACGGCCAGCTGCAGCTCGACCAGCGACTTGTTGTTGCCGTGCAGCGCGATCCGCTCCGCGGGGAACCCCGCGGCCAGCGCGACGGCGAGCTCGTTGCCGCTGCAGGCGTCCAGGTGCAGGCCGTCGTCGGCCAGCCACCGGGCCACCTGGCCGCAGAGGAACGCCTTGGACGCGTAGTGGACGTCGGCGTCGGTGAACGCGGTGGCGAAGTCGGCGGCGCGGCCGCGGAAGTCGGCCTCGTCGAGGACGAACAGCGGGGTGCCGTGGGCGCGGGCCAGCTCGGTGACCGGCCGGCCGGCGAGGTGCAGCTCGCCGTCGACGCGGCGGGCCGAGCGCGGCCACACCTGCGGGTCGAGCGCGCCGAGGTCGGCCGGGGGCAGGCCCACCGACGGCGGCGGGGTCATGCCCCCGTGCAGCGGGCCGGCCGGGTGCGCCCTCACATCCGCTCCGGGGCGGAGACGCCGAGCACGCCGAGGCCGTTGCGCAGCACCACGGCGGTGGCGGCGCAGAGCCAGAGGCGGGCGGTGGTCAGCGGGCCGGCCTCCTCGTCGCCGCGGGGCAGCACCCGGCAGACGTCGTAGAAGCGGTGGTAGGTGCCGGCCAGCTCCTCGAGGTAGCGGGCCACCCGGTGCGGGGCGCGCAGCTCCGCGGCGGAGGTGAGCACCCGCGGGAACTCGCCGAGCGCCCGGAGCAGGTCGTTCTCCCGCTCGTGGACCAGCTGCGCGACGTCGACGTCGCCGGCCTGCCCCAGCCCGAGGCCGAGGTCGGCGGCGTTGCGCAGCACCGAGGAGATGCGGGCGTGCGCGTACTGCACGTAGAAGACGGGGTTGTCGTTGGTCTGCCGGCTCCACAGGTCCAGGTCGAGGTCGATCTGCTGGTCGACCGAGGCCCGGGCCAGGGCGTAGCGGGCGGCGTCGGCGCCGACGGCGTCCACGAGGTCCTCGAGCAGCACGACGGTGCCGGCGCGCTTGCTCATCCGCACCGGCTGCCCGTCGCGCACGAGGTTGACCAGCTGGCCGAGCAGGATCTCCAGGTTGGCGTCGGGGTCGTCGCCGACCGCGGCCACCAGCGCCCGGTACCGGCCGACGTAGCCGGCGTGGTCGGCGCCGAGCATGATCACGGCCTTGTCGAAACCGCGGGTGCGCTTGTCCAGGTAGTAGGCGCAGTCGGCGGCGAAGTAGGTCGGCTCGCCGTCGCTCTTGACCAGCGGGCGGTCCTTGTCGTCGCCGAAGTCGGTGGTGCGCAGCCACACGGCGCCGTCGGCCTCGTAGACGTGGCCGTTCTCGCGCAACCGGGCGATCGCCTTCTCCAGCGCGCCGGTCTCGTGCAGCGTGCGCTCGCTGAAGTAGACGTCGAACACGACGCCGAAGTCGGCCAGCGTGCGCTTGATCTCAGCGAACATCAGCTCGACGCCGCGCTCGCGGAAGCGCTCCTGCTGCTCGTCCTCGGGCAGCTCGAGCACGCCGGGCTCGGCCGCGACGACCTGGCCGGCGATGTCGCCGACGTAGTCGCCGGCGTAGCCGTCCTCGGGCACCGGCCGGCCGTGCGCGGTCGCCATGAGGCTGCGGGCGAACCGGTCGATCTGCGCGCCGGCGTCGTTGAAGTAGTACTCCCGCGTCACCTCGGCGCCACTGGCCTCGAGCAGCCGGCCGAGCGCGTCGCCGACGGCGGCCCAGCGGGTGCCGCCGATGTGCACCGGGCCGGTCGGGTTGGCCGAGACGAACTCCAGGTTCAGCCGCTGCCCGGCCAGCGTGTCGGTGCGGCCGTAGGCCTCCCCCGCGGTGACCGCCTCGACGGCGATGCGGCCCAGCGCCCCCTGGGCGAGCCGGATGTTGAGGAACCCGGGCCCGGCGACGTCGACCTCGGCGACGCCCGGCTGCGCGCGCAGCTCCGCGGCCACGGCCTCGGCGACCTCGCGCGGCGGCCGGCCGGCGGGCTTGGCCAGGCGCAGCGCCACGTTGGTGGCGTAGTCACCGTGGTCGGGGTTCCGGGGGCGCTCGACGACGACGTCGTCGGGGACGGCGACGGCGAGCGTGCCGCGCTCGACGACCGCCCCCACCGCGGTGCGGACGAGGTCGCGCAACTGCTCGGGTGTCACCGCGTCATCGTAGGCAGCGGGCACCACACGACCACCCGCCGCACCGCAGCTGTCAGGGAGCACACAGCCGGCCGACCTAGACTCGCGGGCGAGCAGGCGTGCCGGGCGCGCGGGCCGGGAGGCCCATCCTGGCCTCCCCCGCGCGGGAGCACCACCCGGGCCGACGCCGGTACCGACAGCAGAGCAGCACGACAGCGAGACGAGGAGAGCCCGTGGCCAAGGACCGCAAGCCCGATGCCGGCCGTGCCGGAGGCGGGGCGAGCCGGTCGGGGTCCGGCGCCCGCCCGGCGGCTCCCCGGGGTGGGGGCCGCGGCCGCACCCGGCCGCCGACGCAGGTGGTCACCCAGAGCCGGCCGTGGGGCCTGATCGCCGCGGCCGTCGCGGTCGTCGTCTTCGCCGCCGCGGCGATCACCTACGCGGTGGTGCAGGTGCGCGAGGCCGACGCCCAGCAGATCGACGCGATCGACGAGATCGCCGGCATCGAGAGCTTCGACTACGCCGCGGGCCAGGAGCACGTGACCACCCCGGTCGAGTACGAGCAGTCGCCGCCGGTCGGTGGCCCGCACGACGGGGAGTGGGCCGACTGCACCGGCACGGTCTACGACGTCGACGTCCGGCACGAGAACGCCGTCCACTCCATGGAGCACGGCGCGGTGTGGATCACCTACGACCCCGAGCGGGTCTCCGGGAACGACGTCGCGAAGCTCGCCGAGCTGGTCGACGGCGTCTCCGGCCGGCTGCTGTCGCCCTACGCCGGGCTGGACTCCGCGGTGAGCCTGCAGTCCTGGAACCACCAGCTGAAGGTCGACTCGGTCGACGACCCGCGCATCGAGCAGTTCGCCGACTTCCTGACCTTCAACGGCGACGTCGAGGGCCACTACCCCGAGATCGGCGCCAGCTGCGAGAACCCGACGTTCGTGGCCGACCCGCTCACCGTCGACGACGGCAGCCGCGGCGCCGGTGCGACGACCACCGACGCCCCCACGACGCCGACTCCCTGAGGAACCCGCGATGACCGCCACCGCCGTCCGTCCCGGTCAGGACGCGCCTGCTCCGGCGCCCGGTCCGCGGGGGCGGGGCCTGCGCGCGGCGCTGCTGGCGCTGATCGCGGTCGCGCTGGTCGTGCTCGGCGGCGGGCTGGCGGTGGGCCTGGGCATCGGCCGGGACCCGGCGCCGACCGCGGACTCGGTCGACGCCGGCTTCGCCCGCGACATGGCGCTGCACCACCGGCAGGGCGTGGAGATGGCCAACCTGGCGCTCGAGCGCAGCACCGACCCCGAGGTGCGGCGGCTGGCCTTCGACATCTCCAGCACGCAGACCAACCAGGCCGGCCGGATGGAGGGCTGGCTGTCGCTGTGGGGGCTGCCCCGCTCCGGTGGCGAGCACATGGCGTGGATGGGCGACGCCCACGCCGCGCACGACACGGCGTCGATGTCGGGGGCGGACGGCGCGGTGATGTCGGGCATGGCCACCGAGACGGAGCTGGCCGGCCTGCGGTCGCTGTCGGGGACGGCGTTCGACGTCGAGTTCCTGCGCCTGATGACCCGCCACCACCAGGGCGGCTTCGACATGGCCGAGTACGCCGCCGGGCACGCGAGCGAGCCCGCGGTGTGCACGCTGGCCCGCTCGATCGCCGACACGCAGAGCGCAGAGGTCACCACGATGGTCGGCATGCTCACCGCGCGGGGCGGGACGCCGCTGCCGGCGCCCTGAGTCCCGGCGTCGGGCGGGCCGGGGCGGGCTGGTAACTTCTCCTCTGCCCGGGCCCCCGTAGCTCAGGGGATAGAGCACCGCCCTCCGGAGGCGGGTGCGCAGGTTCGAATCCTGCCGGGGGCACACACAGGAGCTGACCGTCGGTCCCTCCAGGGACTCGACCGTTGGCCGCCGACGACGACGGGCCCCGCCGGCCCCCGCGAGGGGTACCAGCGGGGCCTCTCGCGCGTCCGGGGCCGGTTCGGGCACGTGCCGCCCGTCCCCGTGCGCTCCCAGCAGCGCGCAGGGTGCCGCGCCGGCCCGCCGACTGCGCCCGGCCGGCGCCGCGGCACGGTTCCGCGGCGACCTCGGGCCACCTGCGGTGGAACCGCCGGTCAGGCCCGTCCGTTGACCATCGGGGCAGCGTCGCCCGCTCCCGCCATCCCCGTCGAAGAGAGCCATGAGCCCGTATCACAGTCCCCAGGCCGCGTACCCCGTCTCCGCTGAGGGGGTGCGTGGCCGGTGACCGAGGTGCTCTCCCTCCTGCTGGGTGTGGCGGTGGTCGGCGGGATCACCGTGCTCACCGGGTACTTCGTGGCCCAGGAGTTCGCCTACATGGCGGTCGACCGCTCCACGCTGGCCGCCCGCGCCGAGGCCGGGGACGCCGCCGCCACGCGCGCCCTCGGTGTCACCCGCCGCACCTCGTTCATGCTCTCGGGCGCCCAGCTGGGCATCACCGTCACCGGTCTGCTGGTCGGCTACGTCGCCGAGCCGCTGATCGGTGAGTCCCTCGGCGCCCTGCTCGGCGGCGTCGGGATCCCGACCGGGGTCAGCGTCGGCACCGGCGCGGTGCTGGCGCTGCTGTTCTCCACGCTGGTGCAGATGCTGTTCGGCGAGCTGTTCCCCAAGAACCTCGCCATCGCCCGCCCGGAGCCCGTCGCCCGCTGGCTGGGCGCCTCCACCACCGTCTACCTGACGGTGTTCGGGCCGCTGATCTGGGTGTTCGACCAGGCGTCGAACCTGCTGCTGCGGGCGTTGAGGATCGAGCCGGTGCACGACGTCGAGCACGCCGCCACCGCCCGCGACCTCGAGCACATCGTGGAGGAGTCGCGGGAGAGCGGGGACCTGCCGGCCGAGCTGTCGATGATGGTCGACCGGATCCTCGACTTCCCCGACCGCGACGTCGAGCACGCGATGATCCCCCGGCCCCGGGTGGGCACCGTCAATGACGCCGACACCCTCGGGCAGCTGCGGGAGCTGATGAGCTCCGGGCACTCCCGGTACCCGGTCCTCGACGCCACCAGCGGCGACGTGGCCGGCGTGGTGCACCTCGCCGACCTGCTCACCACGCCCGAGCCCGACACCGCACCGGTGACCGCCATCGCGCGGGAGTGCCTGGCCGTGTCCACGTTCACCTCACTGCCCGACGCGCTGCGCCGGCTCACCGAGACGCAGAACCAGATGGCCTGCGTCATCGACGAGTACGGCGGGTTCGCCGGCGTCATCACCCTCGAGGACCTCGCCGAGGAGTTGGTCGGGGAGATCACCGACGAGCACGACGCCGACGTCGACCCCGAGTACGTGCCGGTCGAGGGCGACGGGGTGTGGGAGATGGCCGGCGACGTGCACGTCGACGAGGTCGAGCGCGCCCTGGGTGTCGACCTGCCCCGCGGGCACTACGAGACGATCGCCGGCCTGGTCATGGCCGCCGCCGGCACCCTCCCCGATCCCGGCGCCAGGCTCACCGTCGAGCTGCCGGCCGATCCCGGCGACCTGGTCCACGACGACGACCCCGCCGTCCGGCACCTGGCCGTCGAGGTCCTCGCGGTGCAACGGCACGTCCCCTCCCGGGTCCGCCTGGAACTGCCCGACCGCACCCACCCGCACACCGACACGCGGACCGACACCACCGGCCACGCGGCCGCGACCGCCGAGGAGACCACCCGATGAGCGACGACCCCGTGGTGGTGCTCGCCGCGACCGTGGTCATCGTCGCGCTGTCGGCGTTCTTCGTGGCCGTGGAGTTCGCCGCCCTGGCCGCCAAGCGGCACCGGCTGGAGGAAGCCGCACCGACCAACCGCTCGGCGCGCGCCGCGCTGCGCAACTCCTCGGAGCTGACCCTGCTGCTGGCCGGCTCCCAGCTGGGCATCACCGCCGCGACCCTCGCCCTCGGTGCGATCAGCAAGCCGGCCGTGCACCACTGGCTCACCCCGCTGTTCGAGACCTGGGGACTGCCGCTGGTCGCTGCCGACGTCGCGGGCTTCGTCCTGGCGCTGCTCATCGTGACCTTCATCCACCTCGTGGTCGGCGAGATGGCCCCGAAGTCGTGGGCGATCGCGCACCCGGAACGCTCGGCCACCCTGCTCGCCGGACCGATGCGGGCGTTCATGGCGGTGTTCCGCCCGGTGCTGCGCGTGCTCAACACCGCGGCCAACGCGCTCGTGCGCCGGGTCGGGGTGGAGCCGGCCGACGAGGTCGCCGTCGGGCACAGCCCCGACGCGCTGCGCCACCTGGTGGAGCACTCGGCCAACGTCGGGGCGCTGGACGCGCGGTTCTCCGCACAGATCTCCGGCGCCCTGGAGCTCGAGCGCATGACCGTCCGCGAACTGGTCACCGCCGAGGCGCCGCTGGTCGCGGTGCCCGCCGAGGCCGGCGTCGGCGCGGTGCGCGAGGCCACCCGGCGCACCGGGCACCTGCGCATCCTGCTCGGCGACCGGACCCGGCTGGCCGGCGTGGTGCACGTCCGCGACACGCTCACCGCCGCCGACGAGGCCCCCGCGGCCTCCTTCGCCCGGCCGGTCTTCACCCTCGAGGCCGACACCACCGTCCACGCCGCGCTCAAGGCGATGCGGGAGACCCGCAACCACCTGGCCGCGGTGACCGACGGCGGCGCGGTCCTCGGCGTCGTCACGCTGGCCGACGTGCTGCGCCGGCTGTTCCCCCAACCGGGCACCGCTGCCGCCTGACCGGCCTGGACCGGCGGGAGCTGGAGGGGCTGACGTCGTCCGGCCGGTCGCCGGAGAGGTGCCCGCAGGGCGAGAGCGGTCGCCTCTGCCGGACCGGGCAAGGCCGGCTGCGCCGACACGGCACCCCGACGCCATCCGGTACGGGGTTGCAACGAAGTCATACGTACTCGTAGCATCTGTGGCATGAGGGCCAGCGGCACCCCGGACTCCCCGCGGATGTCACTGCTGTTCGACCTGTGGCTCGTCAACCACCTGATCTCCGGGGCCCTCGACGACGTGCTCGTCGATGCCGGCGGCCTGTCCGGAGAGGACTTCGGCTTCTACTCGCTGCTGCGCCGCTTCGGCCCGGCCACCCCGACGCAGGTCGTCCGGTGGACGGCGATGCGCCCGACGACGGTGTCCACGCTGGCGCGCCGCCTGCAGCAGCGCGGGCACGTGGAGCAGCGACCGAACCCCGCCGACGGACGGTCCCGGCTGCTGGTCCTGACCCCGGCCGGCGAGGCCGCGCACGCGACCACGGCGGAGACCTTCCTCGCCGCCACCCGGACCCTGGCCGCTGCCCTCGGCCCCGACGAGCCGCGACAACGCGCGGCCCTGCAGCGGCTGGACACCGCCCTGCGCGAGGTCGGCGGCCTCGACCCGCGGCCCTACGCCGTGCCCGACGACCCGGGAACCGCCGGCCGACTCACCTACGACGGCCCGCCGCTCACCGCCGCGGAGGAGGCGCACGTGCGCACCTACATCGACTTCGTCCGATCCCGACGGAGGGAAGGCACCCACGACGTCCCCGATCCCGGCCACCCCGTCAGCTGACCCGGCCATGACCGACGCCGCAGCTCTCGACACCGCCCGCGCCACCATCCGCGGCCTGATGGCCCGCCACCGCGTACCCGGCGTGACCGTCGCGGTCACCGACGCCGAGCGACTCCTGTTCGCCGAGGGCTTCGGGTACGCCGACCTGGCCCACCGGCGGCCGGCCACCACCGACACCGGCTACCTGTGGTTCTCCATGTCCAAGATCGCCACCGCGACGGCGGCGGTGCGGCTGGCCGAGCAGGGCCGGCTCGACCTCGACGCCCCGGTGTCGGAGCTGGTGCCGGAGTTCGTGGCCCGCGCCGGCGATCCGCCCCGGCTGCGGCAGCTGCTCGACCACACCGCCGGCGCGGCCAACCCGCTCCCGGTGCGCTGGGTGCTGCCCGCCGACGCACCCGACGCCGACGTCGACGCGTTCGCCCGGCGGGTGCTGGCCCGGCACGGCCGTGCCCGGCGGCCCGCCGGCGGGCCGGCCCGCTACTCCAACCTCGGCTACCTCGTCCTCGCCGAGGCCGTCGCCCGCGTCACCGGTGAGCCGTTCACCGAGCACGTGGAGCGGGCGCTGCTGGCCCCGGCGAGCATGACCGCCACCGGCTACACCCCGCGGAGCGACGCCGAGGACGCCACCGGCTACGTGCGGCTGCCCCGGCCGCTGACCCCCGCACTGCGGGCCGCACTGCCGGCCGGGATCGTCGGGGACCGGCACGGCGAGCAGGTGGCGCTGCGCCCGTTCCGGGTGGCCGGCCCCGGCTACGGCGGGCTGATCGGCACCGCCCCGGACGCCGCCCGGCTGCTCCGGCTGCACCTCGCCGACGGCACCATCGACGGCTCCCGCGTCCTCTCGCCCGAGACCGCCCGCGCGATGCGCACCATCACCACCCCGGGCAGGCCGTTCGACCTCGGTCTCGGCTGGTTCCGCCGCCCCGCCGACCGCGACGCCCACCCGGCGTTCGTCGAGCACTGGGGCACCGGCGGCGGCTTCTGGAACGCCATGCGCCTGTACCCCGGCCTCGGCCTGGGCGTCGTGGTCATGGCCAACACCACCCGCGCCTACGACCACCACGTCCTGATGACCGCCCTCACGGCGGCGTTCGCGGGGTGACCGCCGTCCCCAGGCCCTGCGGCACCGACCCCCGGCGCGAGGACGGCGACGTCGCGCGGCGGACGGCGGCGCGCCTCACCCGTGGTCCCCGTGGTCGTGCCCGTGCGCCTGGCCGCGGTCGCCGTCGAACCACGTGCACAGGTCGACGACACGCGCGTCGACGTCGATGTCCTCGGAGGCGAACTCGCCGGTCTCCGGGTCGAGGACGACGGTGAACGTGATGACGCCCTCGCGGAAGTACCCCAGGTCCGGCAGGCCGGCCGCCTCGAAGGCAGCGGCGTCGACCGGCCCGAACTCCGGGATGGGGAAGACGACCGACGGACCGTACAGGTGGGAGACGCTGTGCAACCCGTCGGCGGCGATCAGCTCGGACAGGGAGCCGGAGATGTCGAGCTCGTCGATGACCTCGCCGGTGTCCTGACGCGTGAGGTCGGCGGTCTGCTCACCACGCGTCTCGAAGAGCAGGTCCCCGTCGGGGAGCGTCGTCTCACGACCCTCCACGTCGGCGACGTCGCCGGTGGCCAGGGTGACCGTCGTGCCACACGCCGAGATGTCGACCGGGTCGTAGAAGCCCGGGCGCAGCTCCTCGATGGGCACCCAGCCGGCGTCGTCGTCCGGCGCCGTCCCACCGGCGTGGGCCCAGGCCGGCGACGCGGTCAGCGCCACCGTCCCGCCGGCGACCAGGACGACGCCGAGACGTGACAGACGGTTCATGGGGGGCTCCTCACCGAGCGGTGCCGACCTGAGGTCGGCCTCGTGACCGACGCAGGGCCCTGACGAGCCTCCCCCTGACCCCGCGCAGACCGTGGCCTGCGTCACAGCACCTGTCCAGGGTCCTCCCGGCGAACGAGCAGGTCGCCGTTCCCGTCGGCCCGCCAGCCGTCACGACCGGCAGGTGGTCGGTCACGCTGACGGCGGGCGTCAGCCGATCCGCTGGGTCAGGGACACGACGACCCCCTCTGGGCCCCGGACGTGGGCCATGAGCTAGACGTGCTCGTACTCCCCGACGCCGCCGACCAGGCCGTAGCCGTCGGCGGCCAGCCGGTCGACGGCGGCCCGGAGGTCGTCGACCTCGAAGGTCACGTTGCGCAGTCCCAGCTCGTTGGCCATCGCGGCGGGTGACCCCGGCACGGCGTCGGGCCGGTCGAAGCGCGACAGCTCCAGCCCGGTCCCGCCGCCGGGTGGCCGCAGCACGACGATCTCGGCTCGTGCACCGGGGACGCCGATGACGGTGTCCACGAACTCGCCCTCGAGGAACGTCCGCCCCTCGACCTCCAGCCCCAGGCCGACGAAGAAGGCCGTCGCCGCGTCGAGGTCGGCGACGGTGATGCCGACGTGGTCGAAGCGGAGCCCCTGCGCCATGCGCGCGTCCTCCCTGCCCGTCCGGTCGGTGCGTCCCGGGTCCGGACCTACGGGGCCGGCCTCGGGGCGAAGCGCGGGTCGAGGGGGTCCAGGCCCTCGTCGGCGCCGTCCCTGACCCAGAACTGGTGCATCATCATGTGGTCCTCGTGCCCGGAGTGGTGGCAGTGGATCGTGTACCGGCCGGTGTGCGGTCCGAACCGGACGGCGATGCGCACCAGCTCCTGCTCCCCCAGGTAGACGGCGTCCTTCGGCCCGTCCTCGTACGGCGCCGGTGGGCGGCCGTCGCGGTCGAGCACCCGGAAGTCCACGAGGTGCAGGTGCACCGGGTGGAACCAGCGCCGGGAGGGGTTCTCCAGCTCCCACACCTCGACGGTGCCGCGCTGCGGCTCCGCGACCGCCTGCCGGAACCCCGAGTCCTCGACGTCGGTCCAGGTCAGCCCGTTGATGGTCATCACGCCACCCCGGCTCTCGAAGCGCAACCGCCGGGTGGTCACCGCCTCGGCGGGGTCGATGGCGAGCACCCCCGCCGGGTCCAGGTCGGGCCACGCGTCCTCGCGCAGGACGGTGTCCGGGCCGCCCGGGTCGGTGCCGACGCGGAAGGCCATCACCTCGCCGGTGTGCTCGAAGTCGGCGGCGTTGGGCACGCCGAGGTTGCGCAGCTCCACCCGCTGTCCGGCGAGCGGCGCGAAGTCGACCAGGACGTCGTACCGCTCGGACATGCCGAGCCGCAGCTGGTCGACCGTCACCGGCCGGCGGAGCAGCCCGCCGTCGGTGGCGACCACCGTCATCGGCAGCCCGCCGGTCAGCCGGAGCAGGTAGCCGCGGGCGATCGAGGCGTTGAGCAGCCGGAACCGGTAGGTGCGCGGCCGCACCGGCACCTCCGGCCACGGCACCCCGTTGACCAGGACGACGTCGCCGAGGACCCCGTCGACGCTGTGCGGGTCCATGAGCAGCTGGCCGTCGGCGCGGAAGGCCACGTCGCTGATCGTCACGGGCACGTCGAACTCGTCGTCCACCGGGAACCCGAGGTCGGGTGCCCCCGTCTCGGGCAGCACGTGGTACTGCCCGAGCAGCCCGGTGTACATGTTCGGCGCGGTGTGGTGGACGGCGTGGTCGTGGTACCAGAGGGTCCGCGCGTCCTCCTCGTTGTCGTACTCGTGGTCCTTGAGGAAGCCCGGGTGGCTCAGGTCGTTGGCGTAGCCGTCGAACGGGGGCAGCGACGGGGACCCGTGCAGGTGCGTGGAGGTGTGGAACTCGTACCCGAACAGCGGGTGGGCCGCGGGCAGGCGGTTGACCTGGCGCACGGTGACCCGCTGGTGGCGGCGCACCTTGATCGTCGGGCCGGGGTAGGAGCCGCCGTAGACCCACAGGGTCGTCTCGGGCTCGGACGGCGGCAGCAGCCGCACCGACGTGGGGGCCTGCACGACCTCGACGACCGGGCGGCTGCCGGGCGCGTCGGGCACCCGCAGGACCGGCGGCTGCACGAACCGGTCGTACGGGGTGTACGGCTGCGGCAGGCGGTCCGCCGTCAGCTCCGAGACCCCGGCCGCGCGGGCGGTGCCGACGGCGGCCGACGGCAGGGCGAGGGCCGCCGCCCCCACCGCGGTGGCCTTGAGCACGCTGCGGCGGGTGAAGGCCCGGTCTGCCATGGGTCCGTCCTGACTGTGTCGCCGGTCACACTGCGGGTAACCATGCCCGACCGCCCGTCACCGCGCTCGCCGGCCCTCCCCGAGCGGTCCCGGGTGAGCGACACCACCGACCATTTCGGTCGGCCGGCCGACCGGATCGGTCGGGAAGGGCTACCGTAGGCGGCGTGGCACGACCCTTCCGGCACCAGGTCGACGCGGGCATCCTCGACCGCGCTGCCGCACTGTTCGCCCGCGGCGGCTTCGCCAAGACCTCCGTGCAGGACGTCGCCGACGCCGTCGGCCTGTCCAAGGCCGGCCTGCTGCACCACTTCCCGAGCAAGGACGCGCTGTACGAGGCCGTCCTGGCGCAGGCCGACACGCTGGGCACGCAGGTGCTCGACGAGGTCGGCGACCTCCCGGCGGGCGCGGCGCGCGACGTCCGCGCCGTCGAGGTGCTCGTCGACGTCGCCCTCGCCCACCCCGGCGTCGTCGCCCTGCTGCTCGCCCCGGCCACCCGCCCCGGCGGCGACGAGGAGGACCGGGCCTCGGCCACCTCCGAGCTGGTGCTGCGCGCCTTCGACGTCGACGTCGCCACCACCGAGCCGCAGCGGGTCGTCCGGGTCCTCGGGGCGCTGGCCGCCCTCGCCGTCCTGACCCTCGCGGCCCACCAGCAGGACCGGACCACCGCGTGGCGGCCGCACGTCGTCGCCACCTGCACCGACGCGCTGGGTCACCGCCGCCCCGGCGCCGCCCGTCCCCACCCCGAGCAGGCGGAGGCCTGATCTGCATGGCTGTCTTGTTGTCCCGGATCGGTGCCGCCTCGCACCGGCACCGGCTGCCGGTCGTCCTCGTCTGGCTCCTCGTCCTCGTGGGCGGCGGCGTCGGCGCGGTCACCCTCGCCGGTGAGACGTCGAGCTCGTTCTCCATCCCCGGACAGGAGTCGACGACCGCGCTCGAGCGCATCGGCGAGGAGTTCGGCGGGGTCGGCGGCGCGTCGGCCCGCGTGGTGCTGCAGGCGCCGGAGGGCCAGACGCTGGCCACGCCGGAGAACGCCGCCGCGGTCACCGGCCTGGCCGGCGAGCTCGCGCAGCTGCCCGGCGTCGTCTCGGCGACCGACCCGCTGGACCCGGCCGCGCCCGCGGTCAACCCCGAGCTGACCACCGGCTACAGCACCGTGACCTACGACGCCGCGCCCGGCGAGGTGACCCCCGAGCAGCAGGACGCGCTGCTGGCCGCCGTCGACGACGCCCGTGGCACCGGCCTGACCGTGGAGGTCGGCGGCGAGGCGGTGCAGGAGCCGCCGCACGTCGGCGGCCCGGCCGAGGCGATCGGCGTGGTCGTCGCGCTCCTGGTCCTCGCCGTCACCTACGGCGCGCTGGCGATGGCTGGTCTCAACCTGCTGACCGCGCTGGTCGGCGTCGGCATCGGCGTCCTCGGCATCACGATCGCCACCGGCTTCACCGAGCTGTCCTCGACCACGCCCACGCTGGCCGCGATGCTCGGCCTGGCCGTCGGCATCGACTACGCGCTGTTCATCGTGACCCGCTTCCGCCAGGAGCTGCGCGGGGGCGCCGACGTGGCCACCGCGGTCGCCGTCGCCACCGGCACCGCCGGGTCGGCCGTGGTCACCGCCGGGCTCACCGTGGTCATCGCGCTGGTCGGCCTGGCCGTCGTCGGCATCCCGTTCCTGACCCAGATGGGCGTGGCCGCCGCCGCCACCATCGTCGTCGCCGTCCTCGTCGCGCTGACCCTGGTGCCGGCCGTGCTGGGCTTCCTCGGCGTCCGGGCGCTGCCGCGCCGGCAGCGGCCCGGCAGCGCCCGGCACGGCGCGCACGAGGCCGCCCGGCCCGGCTTCCTCGCCGGCTGGGTCGCCACCGTCACCCGCCACCGGGCGGTCACGCTGCTGCTGGCGGTCGTCGCTCTCGGCACGGTCGCGGTGCCGTTCTTCTCGATGCAGACCACGCTGGTGCAGGCGCCGCCGGCCGACAGCACCCAGGAGCGCGCGCAGGAGCTGCTCGCCGACGGCTTCGGGGAGGGGTTCAACGGCCCGATCACCGTGCTGATCGAGGGCGACGGCGCGCCGCGGACGGCGGCCGGCCTCAGCGGCCCGGTGGGCGAGCTGGACGACGTCGCGCTGGTCACCCCGCCGGTGCCGAACGCCGACGGCACCGCCGCGCTGCTCACCGTCATCCCGGAGTCCGGCCCGACCGACCCGGCCACCGAGCAGCTGGTCGCCGACCTGCGCGACCTGCTCGCCGGCACCGACGGGGTGCAGGCGTCGGTGACCGGCCAGACGGCGGTCAGCGTCGACGTCGCGCAGAGCCTGGACGAGGCGCTGCCGGTCTACCTCGCGCTGGTCGTCGGGCTGGCGCTGGTGCTCCTCGTGCTGGTCTTCCGCTCGCTGCTGGTGCCGCTGGTCGGCGTCCTGGGCTTCGTGCTCACCGTCGGCGCGGCGCTGGGCGCCACCGTGGCGGTGTTCCAGTGGGGCTGGCTGGCCGACGTGGTCAACCTCGACTCGACCGGCCCGCTGATCAGCCTCACGCCGATCCTGGTCATCGGCATCCTGTTCGGCCTGGCGATGGACTACCAGATCTTCCTGGTCTCGCGGATGCACGAGGCGCACGCCCACGGCACCGCGCCGCTGGAGGCCATCCGCACCGGCTTCCGCCAGGCGGCCCCCGTGGTCGTCGCCGCCGCGCTGATCATGTTCAGCGTCTTCGCCGGGTTCGTCCCGGCCGGTGAGGCCACCATCAAGTCGATCGCCTTCGCGCTGGCCGCCGGGATCCTGTTCGACGCCTTCGTCGTGCGCATGGTGCTGGTGCCGGCGGCGCTGGCCCTGCTCGGCGGCCGGGCGTGGTGGCTGCCGCGCTGGCTGCGCTGGCTGCCGGTGCTCGACGTCGAGGGCGCCGCGCTCGAGCGGACCCCGGCCCGCGAGGACAGCGGCGAGCTGGTCGGGGCCACCCGGCACTGAGGTGCGGGCCCGGCCGGCGCCCCGCGGCGCCGGCCGGGCCGGTACCCGACCGTCCGGAACGGCGGGTTACCGTCCGGCCATGGAGCACACCGGGGTGCAGACGGTCCGCGTCGGCGACGTCGAGCTGGCCTACGAGACCTTCGGCTCGGCGGAGGACACGCCGCTGCTGCTGGTCATGGGCCTGGCCACGCAGATGATCGGCTGGCCCGACGAGTTCTGCCGGATGCTGGCCGAGCGCGGCCTGTACGTCGTCCGGTTCGACAACCGCGACATCGGCCTGTCCACCCACCTCGACGCCGCCGGCAAGCCGGACGTGCTGGCCGTCATGGGCGGCGACCGGTCGGGCGTCCCCTACCTGCTGGCCGACATGGCCGACGACACCGCCGGCCTGCTCGACGCGCTCGGGATCGACAGCGCGCACGTGGTCGGCGCCTCGATGGGCGGGATGATCGCCCAGTCGCTGGCCGTCCGGCACCCGGAGCGGGTGCGCAGCCTGACCTCGATCATGTCGACGACCGGCGACCCGGCGGTCGGCGCACCGGCCGAGGCCGCGCTCGGGGTGCTCCTCGCGCCCCCGGCCGCCGACCGCGACGCCGCCGTGCAGCGCGCCGTCGACGCCTACCGGGTGATCGGCTCCCCCGGCTTCGAGCTCGACGAGCACGCCCTGCGCGAGCGGGCCGGGCTGTCCTACGACCGGGCGTACAACCCCGCCGGTGTCGCCCGGCAGCTCGCCGCGATCCTGGCCAGCCCCGACCGCACGGCCGACCTCGCGCGGGTCGCCGTCCCGACGCTCGTCGTGCACGGCGAGCAGGACGCGCTGGTGGACGTGTCCGGCGGCCGGGCGACGGCGGCGGCGATCCCGGGCGCCGAGCTGCTCGTCGTCGACGGGATGGGCCACGACCTGCCGCGCGAGGTGTGGCCGCAGCTGGTCGACCGGATCACCGCGCTGACCGCCCGCGCCGACGGCCGCTGAGTCCCGGTGCCCCGCCGCGGCGGGGCACCGGGAGCCCGGTCAGCTGGTGAGCATGCCGCCCTCGACCGGGATCGTCGTCCCGGTGACGTAGCCGCCGGCCTCGCTGACCAGGAACACCAGCGCCGCGGCGAGCTCCATCGGGTCGCCGGCCCGGCCGACGAGTACGCGGGCCATCTGCTGGTCGAGGTAGCCCTCGGGGTACTGGTCGGTCATCTCCGAGGCGAAGAAGCCCGGCGCCAGCGCGTTGACCCGGATGCCCTTGCGGCCGGTCCACTGCTGGGCCAGGTCGCGGGTCAGCCCGATGAGCCCGGCCTTGCTGGCCGCGTAGGCCGCCTGGGGCAGCCCGGCGGTGGTCAGCCCGAGGATGCTCGAGATGTTCACGATCGAGCTGCCCGGCTGCATGACCCGCCCGCAGGCCTGCGCCATCCAGTAGCAGCCGTTGAGGTTGACGTCGATGACCTGCCGGAACTGCTCGGGCGTCTCCCGGGTGGCCGGGACGGCGGTGCCGATGCCGGCGTTGTTCACCAGGACGTCGACCCGGCCGAACTCGGCCATCGTCGCGTCGACCAGCGCCTGGCAGTCCTCGGCGCGCGCCACGTCGGTGCGCACGGTGATCGCTCGCCGGCCCGCGGCCTCGACCGCCTCCTTCGTCTCCGCCATCCGGTCCTCGCGGCGCGCGCCGAGCGCGACGTCGGCGCCGGCCTGCGCCAGCGCCCGGGCGAACACCACGCCCAGACCCGAGGACGCCCCCGTCACGATCGCCACCCTGCCGTCGAGCCGGAACATGTCCAGGACGGTCCTGTCCGCCACGCGCCACTCCCTCGGTCGTCGCCGATGCCTGCCCGGACGGTATCCGGCACCCGTGTGGGGTGGATCACCGGCCGGGCGGGTAGGGGGCCCGACGCGGGCAGCCGGGCCCGGGAGGAGGTCGGACGATGACGTCGGGGACACCAGCGGGACCGCCGCTGTGGCGGCAGGCCTTCGACGCTGCGGAGAAGCGGGTCACCCCGCACGCGGAGAGCCTGGTGCGCACACCGGGCTTCGCCACCGGCGTCGCGCTGGTGCGGCGGGTGCAGAACCTGGCCAAGGACACCGCCCGCGGCGTCTCCGCCCGCGCCTGGCACCTGGTCAACCTGCCGGCGGGCACCGACGTCGCCCGCCTGCGCGCCCAGGTCGGCGCCCTGGACCGCGAGGTCCGGCGGCTGACCGTGCAGTTGGAGAACGAGCGCCGCCGTCCGCGGCCTGCCGACGTCCCCCGGGAGGAACACGATGCCGACGGTGCCCAGTCCCCAGGCGGTCCTCGACCGCGTCCGGCGCGACGTGGAGCGCAACGCCCTCCGCGCGCGTAACGGGATCAAGCTCGTCGCCGGTGTCGACCGGCCGGGCGTGGGGCTGACGCCCAAGGACGTCGTCTGGGAGCGCGGCCGCACCCAGCTGTGGCACTACCGCAGCGACAAGGTGCGGTACTCCCCGCCGCTGCTCATCGTGTTCAGCCTGGTCAGCCGCAGCTACATCCTCGACCTGACGCCGGGCAACAGCTTCGTCGAGCAGCTGCTCGACGCCGGCTTCGACGTCTACCTGGTCGACTGGGGCGAGCCCGACGAGCGGGACGCGCAGAACCGCCTCGAGGACTACGTCGACGACTACGTGCCGGCCGCCGTCGAGCGGGTGCGCGAGCTCTCGGGCGCCGACGAGGTCAACCTGTTCGGGTACTGCTTCGGCGGCGACCTCTCCCTGCTCTACGCCGCCCACCACCCCGACGCGCCGCTGCGCAGCCTCACCGTGCTGGCCACCCCGGTCGACTTCACGAAGATGGGGCCGATGGCCGACGTCTTCCGCGGCGGGCTGGAGGTCGACGACGTCGTCGACGAGGACGGCAACGTGCCGCCCCGGGTGGTGGTGCAGGGCTTCAAGACCCTCACCCCCACCGCGGAGGTCACCCGCTACGTGACGCTGTGGGAACGGCTCTGGAACGACGAGTACGTCTCGGCCTACCAGGCGATGACCGGCTGGTCGGACGACCACATCCCGTTCCCCGGCGCGGCGGCGCGCGAGACGGTGCAGATGCTGGTGCGCGACAACGCGATGGTCACCGACCGGCTGACCGTCGGCGGCGACCCGGTGCACCTGTCCGACATCCGGCTGCCGTTCCTCACCGTGCGCGCCGAGCGCGACCACATCGTCCCGCCGGAGGCGACCGCGCCGCTGATCGACCTGGTCGGCTCCGAGGACAAGCACGAGCTGCGGCTCGACGCCGGGCACATGGGTCTCGTCGTGGGCCGGACGGCGGCCAGGACGACGGTGCCGGAGATCATCGGCTTCCTCCGGAAGCGCAGCGACGAGGTCGGGGAGGACTGAACGTGGAGGTCGTCGAACTGCAGGCCGCGCACTGCGAGGCGCTGCTGCGCTTCTTCGGACAGCTGCCCGAGGGCGACCTGACCTTCATCGAGGAGGAGGTCACCGACCCCGACGTCGTCCGCTCGTGGGCGGCGGGCAAGGCGCCGGGGCGGCGGTGGGTCGCCCTCGACGGTGCGGACGGCGACGGCGGCGAGGTGGCCGGCTACGTCGCCGTCCGGCCGCTGCCGGGCTGGTCCTCGCACGTGGGCGAGGTGCGGCTGGTGGTCTCCCCCACCCGGCGCGGCTCCGGCCTGGGCCGCCGGCTCGCCCGCCAGGCGCTGGTGTCGGCGGTCGGCGACGGGCTGCGCAAGCTCGTCGTGGAGGTCGTCGCCGAGCAGGGCTCGGCGCTGGCGCTGTTCAGCGCGCTGGGCTTCACCGGGGAGGCGCTGCTGCGCGACCACGTCCGTGACCGCGAGGGCGAGCTGCGCGACCTCATGGTGCTGGCCCACCACGTCGACGAGACGTGGTCGGGCATGGCCACCGTCGGCCTCGACGAGGCCCTCGGCCAGGACCTGAGCTAGATCCCGGCTAGCTGACGTCGACCACCCGGCCGCCGTCGACGGCGAGGCGGCGGGTGGTGGCCACCGCCTCGAGCATCCGGCGGTCGTGGGTGACCAGCAGCAGCGTGCCCGGGTAGGCGGCCAGCGCGGACTCGAGCTGCTCGATGGCCGGCAGGTCGAGGTGGTTGGTGGGCTCGTCGAGCACCAGCACGTTGACCCCGCGGGCCTGCAGCAGCGCCAGCGCCGCCCGGGTGCGCTCGCCCGGCGACAGCGACGCGGCCGGGCGCGTGACGTGCTCGGCGGTGAGGCCGAACTTCGCCAGCAGGGTGCGCACCTCGGCGGTGGGCCAGTCGGGCACCTCGGCGGCGAAGGCCTCGATCAGCCGCCGCTCGCCGACGAACAGCCCGCGGGCCTGGTCCACCTCCCCCAGCCGCACCGACGGGCCGAGGCTCGCCGTCCCCTCGTCCAGGGGCACCCGGCCCAGCAGCGCGCCCAGCAGCGTGGTCTTGCCCGAGCCGTTGGGCCCGGTGATGGCCACCCGGTCGCCCCAGTCCACCTGCAGGCTCACCGGCCCGAGGGTGAACCCACCGCGGCGGACGACGGCGTCGCGCAGGGTGGCCACCACGGCCCCCGCCCGTGGCGCGGCCGCGATCGTCATCCGCAGCTCCCACTCCTTGCGGGGCTCCTCGACCACCTCCAGCCGCTCGATGCGCCGCTCGGTCTGCTTGGCCTTGGCGCCCTGCTTCTCCGCGGTCGCCCGGTTGTGCGCCTTGATGAACTTGTCGGGGTCCTTCTGCTTCTTGACCGCGTCGCGGACGCCCTTGGCCAGCCAGTTGCGCTGCATCCGGGCCCGCGCCTCGAGGTCGGCCTTGGTCCCGGCGTACTCCTCGTACTCCTCGCGGGCGTGCCGGCGGGCGACCTCGCGCTCGACGAGGTAGCTCTCGTAGCCGCCGTCGTGCACCCGCACCAGCTGCTGGGCCAGGTCCAGCTCCACGACGCGGGTCACCGTGCGGGCGAGGAACTCCCGGTCGTGGCTGACCAGGACGATGCCCGAGCGGTTGCCCGCGACGAAGGCCTCCAGCTGCTCGAGGCCGGCCAGGTCCAGGTCGTTGGTCGGCTCGTCGAGCAGCAGCAGGTCGTGGCGGGACAGCAGCAGCGCGGCCAGCCCGACCCGGGCCGCCTGGCCGCCGGAGAGGCCGGTGACCGCGGCGTCCGGGGCGACACCGGGCGCCACCTCGGCCAGCACCTGCTCCAGGCGTTCGTCGAGGTCGGCGCCACCGAGGGCCAGCCACCGCTCCAGCGCCTCCCCGTAGGCGTCGTCGGCGCCGGGCAGCCCGGCGGCCAGGTCGGCGGTGGCGGTGTCCAGGGCGGCCTGCGCGGCGGTGACGCCGGTGCGGCGGGCCAGCGCCGCGGCGACGGTCTCGCCCGCGCGGCGCTCGTGCTCCTGCGGCAGGTGCCCGACCGTCGCCGTCGGCGGGCTGAGGGTGATCGAGCCGGACTCGGCCGGCAGCTCACCGGCGAGGGTGCGCAGCAGCGTGGACTTGCCCGCGCCGTTGACGCCGACCAGCCCGACGACGTCACCGGGGGCGACGACGAGGTCGAGGTCGGCGAACAGCACGCGGGCGCCGTGGCCGGCGGCCAGGCCGCGCGCGACGAGGGTGGCACTCATGGAGGGGCTCCCGGGAGGACGGACCGGTGGGTGCGACGTCGTCCGGGCTCACAGCACGCACCCACGGTAGCGCGTGCCCCGCTCAGCCGTCGCCCGGGTTCCCGCCGGACCCCTGCCCGCCCGCGTCGTCCTCCTCCGGCGCGGCGAGCACCTCGTCGGCCATCTCGTCGAGCATGTCCTCCAGGGGGCTGCCGGCCCGCTCGGGCGGACGGCGGCGCACCAGCCACGGCTGCAGGTCGTCGTAGCCGCGCACCGACACCCGGCGCATCGGCCGCACCCGGTACCCGGGCAGACCGCGCAGCCGGCCGGCCAGCGCCCGGTCGACCAGCACGGTCCCGGGCCGGGCCAGCGAGCACAGCCGGCTGGCCAGGTTCACCACCGGCGAGTAGACGTCGCCCAGCCGGGTCAGCACCACGCCGTGCGCGGCCCCCACCCGCAGCCGCGGCCGGTCGTCGTCGTCCCAGGCGTCGGGCAGCGTCAGGCCGATCTCGACGGCGTCCACGGCCGACGCGGCGGTGTAGAGGACGCCGTCGCCGACGGTCTTGACCACCCGGCCGTGGGAGCGGGCGATGACCTCGGTCGCGGTGGCCTCGAACGCCTCGACCATGGCGCCGAGCTCGCGGGCGTCCATGCCGCGGGAGCGGGAGGTGTAGCCGACGAGGTCGGCGAAGCCCACGGCCAGCTCCCGGCGGTCGCCCGGCCCGCCGGAGGACAGCAGCCGGTCGACGTTGGCCGCCAGGTGCCGGCGCCACACGTAGTCCTGGGTGCGGGTCAGCAGCGGCAGCAGCGTCTCGGCCGCGGCGACGGCGTCGGCCCGGCCGTGCTCCTCGGCCTGCCGGGTGAGCACCTCGGCGAGCATGTCGGTCTGCCAGTCGGCCAGCCGGGACAGCGCCTGCGCGGTGGCGCGGGCGATCGAGGCCTCGGTGTCGAGGTCGACGAAGCCGCTGTCGATGAGCGCCGAGAGGGTCGCCAGCGCCCCGACGTCGGCGAGGGTGAAGGCCGGGTCGTCGTCGGCGACGTCGGGGAAGCCCAGCGCGCGCCACAGCCGCTGGGTGCGCTCGGGCGGCATGCCGGCCGCGGCCGCCACCTGCATCCGGGTGAGCCGGCGCGGCCCGCCGAGCAGCAGCCGCTCCAGCGCGTCGCGGACGTCGGCGCGCGGGTCGGCGCCGGCGGGGTCCGGTCCGTCGGGGTCCACGGCGCCCGCCCGGGGGTCAGCCCGCTGTGCGGACGACGATCGTCCGGTCGGCGCTCACGTCGCGCACTGTAGTGACCGCCGTCGCAGCCGGTGCGCGGACCACCGCGGCGGGCGGCGCCACCGGCCCCGCGTGGACGGCGGGTGGACGGCGGGTGGACGACCGGCGACGCGCGGGCCGGGCCTGCCGCGCGCCGGGCCGGGTGCGCCAGGATGGGCACCGCACGGGGGTGCACGACGAGGAGGACACGTCATCGCGACGACGGCCAGCGGCCCGGCCGGGCACCGACCCGTGCGGGTCGAGGTGTCGGGCCTGAGCAAGAGCTTCGGCACCGTGCGGGCGGTCACCGACCTGGGCTTCACCGTCGAGCCGGGCTCGGTGACCGGCTTCCTGGGTCCCAACGGGGCGGGGAAGACCACGACGCTGCGCATGGTGCTCGGGCTGATCACCCCCGACGCCGGCAGCGCGACCTTCGACGGCGTCCCCTACGCGGCGCTGCCCGACCCGGTGGGCACCGTCGGCGCGGTCCTCGAGACGGCCTTCCACCCCGCCCGCTCCGGCCGCGACCACCTGCGCGTGTACTGCCGGGCCGCCGGGCTCCCGGTCTCGCGGGCCGACGAGGTGCTCACCGCCGTCGGCCTGGCCACGGCCGGGCGGCGCCGTGCGGGCGGCTACTCGCTCGGCATGCGCCAGCGCCTGGCGCTGGCCACCGCCCTGCTCGGCGACCCGCCGGTGCTGGTGCTCGACGAGCCGGCCAACGGCCTGGACCCCGAGGGCATCCTCTGGCTGCGCGGCTTCCTCCGGCACCTGGCGCACGAGGAGGGCCGCACGGTGCTGGTGTCCAGCCACCTGCTGTCGGAGATGGAGCAGACCGCCGACCGGGTGGTCATCGTCGGCGCCGGCCGGCTGGTGCGGCAGGGCTCGATCGCCGAGCTGCGCTCGGGCGCGCAGGGCGCCGGCACGGTGCTGGTGCGCACTCCCGACGCCGACCGGCTGGCCACCGTGCTGGGGGACGCGGGGATGGTCGCCGACCGCGGTGCGGACGGCCTGGTCACGGTGACCGGGGCGACGCCGGCCGAGGTGGGGGCCCGCGCCTTCCACGCCGGCGTCGAGCTGCACGAGCTGCGCGCCGAGGCCACCGGCCTGGAGGACCTCTACTTCCGGCTCACCGCCGGGCAGGAGCAGTTCGCCGCCGCCTCCCCCACCGCCACCCCCGAGGGAGCCGCCCGGTGACCGGCCTCGTGCGCGCCGAGTGGACGAAGCTCGTCACCACCCGCGTCTGGATCGGCCTGGTCATCGGCGCCTGCCTGATGGCCGGCGGGTTCGCCGCGCTGTTCACCGGCCTGGCCGGCGCCGAGCCGGACGGCGGCCAACCGGGCCTGCCCGCGGTGGGTACGCCGCAGTACGAGGAGGTCGTCTTCTCGGTGGCCGCCAACGCCAGCGTGCTGCTGCTGATCCTCGGGATCATCGGCACGACGCAGGAGTACCGGCACCGCACCGCGACGCCGACCTTCCTCACCACGCCCCGCCGCGGCCGGGTGGTCGCCGCGAAGCTGGTGGCCTACGCGCTGGCGGCGGTGCCGATCGCGCTGCTCGTGCTCGCCGTCGACGTCGTCGTCGTCCTGCTGTTCGCGGGGGCGCGCGGGGCGGCCCCGTCGCTCGACGCCGACAACCTGCAGACGCTGGGCGCCGCCGGGCTGGTGCTGGTCGTCTTCGCGGTGATCGGCGTCGGCGTCGGGGCGCTGCTGCGCAACCAGGTGGGCGCCATCGTCGGGGCGCTGGTCTACCTCTACGTCGTCGAGCCGATCGTCTCCTCCATCGGCGTGCTGCAGCCGGCCTACAAGTGGCTGCCCGGCGGCGCGGTGCAGGCGGTCACCTCCGACTTCCAGGCCCCCGACCTCCTGGAGCCGTGGCAGGGCGCGCTGTTGCTGCTCGGCTACGGTCTGCTCACGGCCGTCCTCGGGACGTTCCTCGCCGTCCGCCGCGACGTCGTCTGAGGACGCCGGCCACCCACCCACCTGGCACCGCCCACTGGGACCGACGACTGGGGGACCCCGGATGACGACCCGCATGACCCTGCCGCGCCTCGGCCGGCTGGTGCGCGACGGGGACGTGGCAGCCGTGCGCAGCGCGGTCGCCGACACCCCGCGCCTGCTCGGCGGCACCGTCGAGCACGGCGGGGAGGACGGCTGGACGCCGCTGCACCTGGCGGTGGCGGCGGGCCGGGAGGACGTCGTGCGGGAGCTGGTCACCGCGGGCGCCGACCTGTCCGCGCGCACCGAGTCGGGGCGGACGCCGCTGCACGTGGCGATCGAGCACGCCCCCGAGCTGGTCGGCGTGCTGTGCGGGCTGGGCGCCACGGTCGACGCGGCGGCCGCCGCCCACCTCGACGACGCCGGCCAGCTGACCCGCGAGCTCGACGCGGGCGCGCTCCTCACCGACCCGCGCACCGGCCTGGACCTGCTCACCGTCGCCGCGGCCGGCGGCGCGGGCGGCACGCTGCGGCTGCTGCTCGACCGCGGCGCCGACCCCGACGCCGGCGCGCTGCACGCCGCGGCGGCCGGCAGCCGGGTCGACCTGGTGCGGGCGCTGGTCGAGGCCGGCGCCGCCGTCGACCGGCGCGACCCCGACACCGGCCGCACCCCGCTGCACGACGCGGTGGCCGCCGGCGACGCGCCCGAGGTGGTGCGCGTCCTGCTGGCCGCCGGCGCCGACGTCAACGCCACCACCAACGACGGGGCCAGCGCCCTGGACATCGGCCGGGTCGCCGCGGCCCGCCACCGGCGCGACGACGCAGGTGACGCCGGTGCCCGCGACGCCCTCGTCGACCTGCTGGTGACCTCCGGCGCCACCGACTGACCTCCCACCGACGGCCGGTCCACGACCCTCCGGCGCAGGTCGCTCCACACCGAGGAGCCCTGCTGGCGGGCGTAGACTCCGTCCCCGGTCCAGAGACGCCCACCGACGACGAAGAAGGCACTCGACCCGTGTCACGCGACAACGCATCCCGGCCGTCCTCCACCGCCTCCTCGTCCGCGGTGGCCGGATTCGGCACCAACGAGTGGCTGGTCGAGGAGATGTACCAGCAGTTCCTGGCCGACCCGTCCAGCGTCGACCAGGCCTGGCACGAGTTCTTCGCCGACTACCGGCCCGGCAGCCCGGTCGCCGCCAGCGACGACCGCGAGGCCGCCGCGGCTCCCTCCGCGCCGGCACCTGCGACGCCCTCGGGCAACGGCTCGCCGGCCGCGTCGCAGCCCGCCCGCGCCGAGCGGCCCGCGCCCAAGCCGGCGCCCGCTCCCACCCCCGAGCGCCCGGCCGCCGCCGACGCCGAGGGCTCGGCCACCCGGCCCGGCAGCCCCGCCGTCGCACCGGGCGCGCCCGAGCCCGCGCCGCGGTCCACCCCGGTCCCCGAGCGCACCGAGGCCACCGTCGTCGACCGGGCCGCCGACCGCGCCGACCAGAAGGTCGCGGCCGCCCCGGCCCGCCCGGCCGCCACGCCCGCGGCCAAGCCCGTGGCCAAGCCCGCCGCGCAGGGCGAGGGCCCCAAGCGGACGCCGCTGCGCGGTGCCGCGGCGAGCGTCGTCAAGAACATGAACGCCTCGCTCACCGTGCCGACGGCGACGAGCGTGCGGGCGGTCCCGGCCAAGCTGCTGGCCGACAACCGGATCGTCATCAACAACCACCTGAAGCGCTCGCGCGGCGGGAAGGTCTCGTTCACCCACCTGATCGGCTACGCGCTGGTCCGGGCCCTCGACGACTTCCCGAACATGAACGCGGCCTTCGCCGAGGTCGACGGCAAGCCGACCCTCGTGCAGCCCGAGCACGTCAACTTCGGCCTGGCCATCGACCTGCCGAAGTCCGACGGCTCCCGCTCGCTCGTCGTCGCCTCGATCAAGGGCGCCGAGCAGATGGACTTCGCCCAGTTCTGGGGCGCCTACGAGGACGTCATCCGCCGTGCCCGCGCCGGCAAGCTGACCCTCGAGGACTTCTCCGGCACCACGATCAGCCTGACCAACCCCGGCACGATCGGCACCGTGCACTCGGTGCCGCGGCTGACCGCCGGCCAGGGCGCGATCATCGGCGTGGGCGCCATGGAGTACCCCGCCGAGTTCCAGGGGATGAGCCCCGAGGCACTCACCGACCTCGGCATCTCCAAGATCATCACGCTCACGTCGACCTACGACCACCGGATCATCCAGGGCGCCGAGTCCGGCGACTTCCTGCGCCGGCTGCACCAGCTGCTGCTCGGCGAGGACGGCTTCTACGACGACGTCTTCCGGTCGCTGCGCCTCCCCTACGAGCCGGTGCGCTGGATGCCCGACGTGCGGGTCAGCCGCGAAGGGCAGATCGACAAGGAAGCCCGGGTCATCGAGGTCATCGAGGCCTACCGGCGCAACGGCCACCTCATGGCCGACACCGACCCGCTCGAGTTCAAGGTCCGCAGCCACCCCGACCTGGACATCCTCCAGCACGGGCTCACGCTGTGGGACCTCGACCGCACCTTCCCCGTCGGCGGGTTCGTCGGCGAGAAGGTCATGCCGCTGCGCGACATCCTCGGCGTGCTGCGCAACTCCTACTGCCGCACCGTCGGCGTGGAGTACATGCACATCACCGACCCCGAGGAGCGGGAGTGGCTGCAGAAGCGCATCGAGCTCAAGGCCGAGCAGCCCGAGCGGGAGAAGCAGAAGCACATCCTGGGCCGGCTCAACGCCGCTGAGGCCTTCGAGACCTTCCTGCAGACCAAGTACGTCGGGCAGAAGCGGTTCAGCCTCGAGGGCGGCGAGTCGGTCATCCCGATCCTCGACGAGGTGCTCATCGCCGGCACCGACCACGGCCTCGACGAGGTCGCGATCGGCATGGCCCACCGCGGCCGGCTCAACGTGCTCGCCAACGTCCTCGGCAAGAGCTACGCCAAGATCTTCGGCGAGTTCGAGGGCAACATCGACCCCGGCACCGTCCAGGGCTCGGGCGACGTGAAGTACCACCTCGGCGCCGAGGGCACCTTCGAGAACCCGTTCCAGCCCGGTGCCGAGATCGCCGTCTCGCTGGCCAGCAACCCCTCCCACCTGGAGACGGTCAACCCCGTGCTGGAGGGCGTCGTCCGCGCCAAGCAGGACATGATCGACAAGGGCGAGCAGGGCTTCACCGTCCTGCCGGTCCTCATCCACGGCGACTCCGCGTTCGCCGGCCAGGGCGTGGTCGCCGAGACGCTGAACCTCTCGCAGCTGCGCGGCTACCGCACCGGCGGCACCGTGCACGTCGTCATCAACAACCAGGTCGGCTTCACGACGTCACCGGCGGCCGCCCGCTCGAGCCTCTACTCGACCGACGTGGCCCGGATGGTCAACGCGCCGATCTTCCACGTGAACGGCGACGACCCCGAGGCGTGCGTGCGGGTGGCGCGGCTGGCGGTGGAGTACCGGCAGGCGTTCCGCAAGGACGTCGTCATCGACCTGGTCTGCTACCGCCGCCGCGGGCACAACGAGGGCGACGACCCGTCGATGACCCAGCCGCTGATGTACGACATCATCGACCGCAAGCGCTCGGTCCGGAAGCTCTACACCGAGGCGCTGGTCGGCCGCGGCGACATCACGCTGCAGGAGGCCGAGGAGGCGCTCAAGGACTACCGCGGGCAGCTGGAGCGGGCCTTCGCCGAGACCCACGACGTCGACGAGACGCCCAAGCCGCAGCCGGTCATGGACCAGCCGGCCCAGCAGGCCACCCCGGTCGCCACCGCCATCAGCCCCGAGGTGATGAAGGCGATCGGCGACGCGCACGTGTCGCTGCCGCAGGACTTCAGCGCGCACCCGAAGCTCAAGCGGATGCTCGAGCGGCGCGCTGCCATGGTCAGCGAGGGCGGCATCGACTGGGCGATGGGCGAGCTGCTGGCCTTCGGCTCGCTGCTCGTGCAGGGCGTGCCGGTGCGGCTGGCCGGCCAGGACTCCCGCCGCGGCACGTTCGTGCAGCGGCACGCGGTGCTCATCGACCGCGAGAGCGCCGCGGAGTACACGCCGCTGGCCAACCTGTCCGAGCAGCAGGCGAAGTTCTTCGTCTACGACTCGCTGCTCAGCGAGTACGCGGCGCTGGGCTTCGAGTACGGCTACTCGGTGGGCAACCCGAAGGCGCTGGTGCTGTGGGAGGCGCAGTTCGGCGACTTCGTCGACGGCGCCCAGATGGTCATCGACGAGTACATCAGCTCCGGCGAGGCCAAGTGGGGCCAGCGCTCGGGCGTCGTCCTGCTGCTGCCGCACGGCCTCGAGGGCCAGGGTCCCGACCACTCCAGCGGCCGGATCGAGCGCTTCCTGCAGCTGTCGGCGGAGAACAACATGACCGTCGCCAACTGCTCGACGCCGGGCAACTACTTCCACCTGCTGCGCCGCCAGGCGCTCTCCGACGTGCACCGGCCGCTGGTCGTGTTCACGCCGAAGTCGCTGCTGCGGGCCAAGGCGGCGGTCAGCCCGGTCGCGGACTTCACCGACGAGGGCTTCCGGCCGGTGCTCGCCGACCCGGGCGTGGGCGGCGAGCCGCTCGACGACTCCGCCGTCCGGCGGGTGCTGCTGTGCAGCGGCAAGGTGTCCTACGACCTGCTGGCCCAGCGCGAGGCCGAGGGCCGTGCCGACACCGCGGTCATCCGCGTCGAGCAGCTCTACCCGCTGCCGGCCGAGGAGATCCGCCAGGCGATCGGGCGCTACCCGAACGCCGGCGACCTGGTGTGGGTGCAGGAGGAGCCGGCGAACATGGGCGCCTGGCAGTTCATGGCCTGCAACCTCCCCGAGCACCTCGACGGCCGGACCCTGCGCCGCGTCAGCCGCCGCGCCTCGGCCAGCCCCGCCGTCGGGTCGGCCAAGGTGCACGAGGGAGAGCAGCGGGAGCTGGTCGCGCAGGCCTTCGCGGGCTGAGCACCGGTGTACTTCACCGACCGCGGGCTGGAGGAGCTGGCCGACCGGCGGGGCGAGGAGCAGGTCACCCTCGCCTGGCTGGCCGACCAGCTCCAGGCCTTCGTCGACCAGCACCCGGAGTTCGAGGTGCCGATCGAGCGGCTGGCCACCTGGCTGGCGCGCGGCGGCACCGACGACGTCGACGACGAGTGACGGCGATGATCAGGTGACCTGATCGTCGCGCGGAGCGCCTCCCCCGCACGCGCCTCCTCCGGCGGCACGCTGCGCACGTGCTCGGTCACTCGCACGCCCTCTCCGGTCTCGCCGTGGGCGCGGCGACCCTCCCCTGGGCGCCCGTCGACGGCGGCGTCGCCCAGGTGGCCTGGGTGGCCGCCGTCGGCGGGCTCGCGATGCTGCCCGACCTCGACCACTCCGGCTCCACGGTCTCGGACATGTGGGGACCGGTGACCGACGTCCCCTCCGGCGCGATCGGCCGGATCGCCGGCGGCCACCGCTGGGGCACCCACGACGCGCTGCTGGCCCCCGTCGCGTTCGGCGCGGTCGCCCTTGCCGCGGCCAGCCTCTACTGGTCCAGCCTGCTGGTCGTGGCGCTGGCAATCGGACTGGCGCTGCGCGCACTGCACTTCGTCATCCCCGGCCGCGCGGAGAACACCGTCGTCGGCAACCTGGTGCTCTCCTTCGGCGCGGCCTGGCTGCTGCTCGAGCACTCCCCGCAGCCGACCTGGCTGCCGTGGGCGGTCGCGCTCGGCGTGCTCACCCACGTCGCCGGCGACCTGGTCACCAAGCAGGGCGTGCCGGTGCCGGTGCTCTGGCTGCTCCGGCGCAAGCGGCTGGCGCTGACGCCGATGCGCACCGGGACGACGCTGGAGAAGGCCGTGCTGGCGCCGCTGTTCCTCGGCGTCGCGGTGTGGTTCGGCTACGCCAACACCGGCGCCCGGTCGGCGCTGGACCCCTACCTGCAGGCGCTGATGGACCTCGGGTAGCGCCCGCCCGGCCTCAGGCGCGGGTCATCGTCGACGCGTACCCGCCGCCCGGCCACGACCAGGCCCCGTCGTTGACCCGGCCGTCGGCGCTGAAGCGGCCCTCGAAGCGGGCCGGGGAGCCGGTGTCGCCGAACCAGATCGTGAGCAGGTCGCCCTCGACCCGGTAGGTGTACTCGAGCAGCTCCCCGCGCGAGCCGAAGAAGTGCGACCGGAGCTCGCCGCTGCTCTCGTCCCAGCCGATGTACTCCACCCCGCGGTCGTGCTCGTCGCCGTGGCGCAGGTCCACGTGCTGGACCAGCCAGCACCCGCCCGCCATCCACTCGTAGCGGACCTCGCCGCCCAGGCCGCCGGGGCCGGAGACGGTCCACGTGCCGACGAGGCGGTCGAGCGTGCGCAGCGCGGCCGCGCGGACGTCGCCGGCCTCGGGGGTGCTCGTGTCGGTGGTCATGGCCTGCTCCTCGCCCGGACGGGGCCCGGTGGGGTCGCGGGCCACACCAGGAGGACCGGCCGGCGGGCGCTCCCTCATCGGTGCGCGCGCCGGCCGGGGCGGCCCCTACACCGTGACGCGCTGCTCGCGGGCGCAGGCGCCGACGGCCTCGGCGACCGCGGTGGCCACCCGCCGGTCGAGCGGGCTGGGCACGATGTGGCCGGGCGCCAGGTCCTCGCCCACCACGCCGGCGATGGCCTCGGCGGCCGCCAGCTTCATGGCCTCGGTGATCGCGGTGGCGCCCGCGTCGATGGCGCCGCGGAAGACGCCGGGGAAGGCCAGCACGTTGTTGATCTGGTTGGGCAGGTCGCTGCGGCCGGTGGCCACGACCGCCGCGTGGCGCGCCGCCATCTCCGGGTCGACCTCGGGGGTGGGGTTGGCCAGCGAGAACACGATGCAGTCCGGCGCCATCGCCTCGATCGCCGCCTCCGGCACCGAGCCGCCGGACAGCCCGAGGTAGACGTCGGCGCCCTCGAGCGCACCGACCATCGTGCCCGCGTAGCCCGCGCGGTTGGTGTTCTCCGCGACCCACCGCTTGACCGGCGTCAGGTCCTCGCGGCCGGCGTGCACCACGCCCCGCGAGTCGGCCACGGCGACCTCACCGACCCCCGCCCCGAGCAGCATCTTCGTGCAGGCGATGCCGGCCGCACCGGCGCCGGAGACCACCACCCGCAGGTCACCGAGCTCCCGGCCGGTGACCCGCGCGGCGTTGCGCAGCGCGGCGAGCACGACGATCGCCGTCCCGTGCTGGTCGTCGTGCATGACCGGGATGTCGAGCCGCTCGCGCAGCCGGTCCTCGATCTCGAAGCAGCGCGGCGCGCTGATGTCCTCGAGGTTGATCCCGCCGAAGGACGGCGCGATGGCCGCCACCGTCTCGACGATCTGGTCGACGTCCGTGGTCGAGAGCACGACGGGCACCGAGGACAGCCCGGCGAACTCGCTGAACAGGCAGGCCTTGCCCTCCATCACCGGCAGTGCCGCGGCCGGGCCGATGTCGCCCAGGCCCAGGACGGCGGTGCCGTCGGACACCACCGCCACCACCCGCGACGCCCAGGTGAACCGGCGCGCCAGGGCCGGCTCGGCGGCGATCGCGCTGGAGACCCGGGCCACGCCGGGGGTGTAGGTGAGCGCGAGGTCCTCGCGTGACGCGATCCCGCGCAGCGGGCGGACGGCCAGCTTGCCGCCCTCGTGCACGGCGAACGCGGGGTCCTGCGTGAAGCGGTCGGGCACGGGGTCCTCTGCGGTGCGGTCGCCCGTGGTCCCGGTGGAGCCCGTTCCTGCGCCCATGGGCCCCAGAGGGTAGCCGGGTCGGGTCCCCCGCCGTCCGGCGTGCGGCCGCGGCGGCCGGCCCGGGCCTCGCTACCGTGCCGCCCGTGGACATCGCCCCGCTCGCCGTGCCGGACAGCTACGTGCTCGACCTGGTGCCGCACGGCGACGAGCGGGGCCGGTTCACCGAGTGGTACCGCGCCGACGTGCTCGCCGGGGCCACCGGGTGGGCGCTGCCGCTGGCGCAGGCGAACCACAGCGTGTCCGCCCGCGGCGTGCTGCGCGGCGTGCACTTCGCGCTCGTGCCGCCCGGTCAGGCCAAGTACGTCTACTGCCCGGCGGGCCGGGTGCTCGACGTGGTCGTCGACGTCCGGGTCGGCTCGCCGACCTTCGGCGTCAGCGACAGCGTCCTGCTCGAGGCCGGCCGGCCGCGCGCGGTGTTCCTCGCCGAGGGGCTCGGGCACGCCTTCGTGTCCCTGGAGGACCGGTCCTCGGTGACCTACCTGGTCTCCTCGGGGTACTCCCCCGGCCGCGAGTTCGGCGTCTCTCCGCTGGACCCCGACCTGGACCTGCCCTGGCCGGCCGACGTGGAGTTCGTGCTGTCGGACAAGGACCGCGGCGCGCCCACGCTCGCCGAGGCCCGCGAGCAGGGGCTGCTGCCGACCATGGCGGAGTGCGCCGCGCGCTACGCGGAGCTGCGCGGCTAGGTCGCGGAGCCGGACGGCGGGGTCGCGGGACCGGGCGCCGGCGCGGCCAGCCGGCCGGGCCGCGGCCGCAGCCGGGCGACGACGCGGCCGACGGCGACGGCGGGCCCGTAGGCGCGGCTGTCGTCGGTGACCAGCGGGTTGTCGCCCACGACCCACACCCGGTCGCCGGCGAGGGTCCGCTGCACCCGCTTGACCACCAGCAGGTCGGGCCGGGCCGGGAAGCGGGCCAGGACGACGTCGCCGGCGCGGGCCCGCCCGGGGGGCAGCCGGCGCACCAGGAGCCGGTCGCCGTGGCGCACCGTGGGCGACATCGACGGGCCGCTCACCCGGGCCAGCACCCAGGCGCTGAGCAGCGGGGGCACCGGTCCCGGGGCCTGACGCTCGGACGTGTCGGACCTGATCACCGCGAGTAGGGTCGCAGACGACCAGATCCCGCGACATCCGGAGGAAAGAGCATGCTGTTCAGCCGCGTGTTCTCCGCCGTGGAGGCCACCGCGCACTGCGACCTCCCCTGCGGCGTGTACGACCCGGCCCAGGCCCGCATCGAGGCGGAGTCCGTCAAGGCCATCCAGGAGAAGTACCAGGGCAGCGACGACGAGGTCTTCAAGATGCGCTGCGTGCTCATCAAGGAGCAGCGTTCCGACCTGGTCAAGCACCACCTGTGGGTGCTGTGGACCGACTACTTCAAGCCCCCGCACTTCGAGAAGTACCCGCAGCTGCACGAGCTGTTCAACAAGGCGACCAAGCAGGCCGGCGCGTCCGGCGGCAAGGGCAGCATGGACCCCGCCGAGGGCCAGAAGCTGCTCGACTACATCGCCGAGATCGACCGGATCTTCTGGGAGACCAAGGCCGCCGCGTAGGCGACCTCTCCGACACGACCGCGGCGGCCGGTGGACACCTGGTGTCCACCGGCCGCTGCCGTCCGCTCACCCGTCGCCCGTCGCCGGCGTCCCTGCGGGCGCCCGGACCGGCCCACTGCGGACCGGTACCGTCTGACGGCGATGCGCATCGACCCCGCCGGGTGGCCCTTCGTCACGGGGCCGCTGGCACCCGCCGCCCTGCTCGCCGCCGCCGGACGGTCCACCGGACGCCGGGGCCTCCGCCGGGCCGCCTGGCCGTTCCTGGCCCTGTCGGCCTACATGCTGCTGTTCTTCCGCGACCCGGAGCGGCAGTGCGACCGCGAGCAGCCCGCGGCCGACGTCGTCGTCTCCCCCGCCGACGGGATGGTCATGGTCGCCGGCGAGCCGCAGCAGGGCGTGGCCCCCGAGCCGGCGCCCGAGGGCGGCTGGCAGCAGGTCAGCGTGTTCCTGTCCGTGGTCGACGTGCACGTCAACCGCTCGCCCTACCGCGGCGAGGTGGTGGAGAGCTCCTACCGCAAGGGCAGCTTCCTGGCGGCCTACCGCGCGGAGTCGGCGCACCGCAACGAGCGCAGCGAGCTGTGGCTGCGCGAGGACCACCCGGACGGCGAGCGCACGGTCGTCTTCCGGCAGCTGGTCGGCGTGCTCGCCCGCCGCATCGTCACCCGCACCGGTGTCGGGCAGCGGCTGGCCACCGGGCAGCGGTTCGGGCTGATGAAGTTCGGCTCGCGGATGGACGTCTTCCTCCCGCGGGAGTGCACCCTCACCGTCAGCAAGGGTCAGCGCGTGCGCGGCGGGGAGACCGTCATCGCCCGCTGGCCCGCCGCCGGCTGAGGGGTCCGCTGTGCCCAGTTCCGCCTCGGGCGAGGGGCGGCCGCCGACCCGGCGCACGGCCACCGTCGAGTTCGTCCGGGGCTCGGTGCGCGGCAGCCGCCGCCGGGCACTGGCGACGCTGCCCAGCCTGTTCACCCTCGGCAACATGATGTGCGGCTTCGCCGCCATCCTGGTCGCCATCCGCGGCCAGTACTCCCTCGCCGCGGTGCTCATCGGCCTGTCGGTGCTCTTCGACATCGCCGACGGCGCGGTGGCCCGGCTGGTGCGCGCGGTCAGCGCCTTCGGCCTGCAGTTCGACTCGCTGGCCGACCTCGTCTCCTTCGGCCTGGCCCCCGCGCTGCTGGCGTTCACGTTGTTCTCCGAGGGCCGCGACGAGTGGGACCCGCTGGGCTGGGTGGTCTGCTTCCTGTGGGTGGCCTGCGCCGCCATCCGGCTGGCCCGGTTCAACACCACCATCGACCCGACGGCGGACAAGCGGTACTTCACCGGCATGCCCAGCCCCGGTGCGGCGGGGGTGGTGCTGGCCTCGGTGTTCGCCTTCGGCGGCCAGATGCAGGGCCGCGACCGGCTGTGGGTGCTGCTGATCGTCGCCGTCCCCGCGCTGCTGATGGTCAGCACCGTCCGGTTCCGCTCGTTCCGCTCGCTGGTCAGCCCGAAGAGCGGGCGGCCCTACGGCCTGGTCGCCGCCGCGGTCGCGCTGGTCGTCGGGTTCGCCACCGTCCCCGTCGTCACCGGCTGCGTGCTGGCCTACGGCTACCTGTTCGCGCCGGTGCTGGTGCCCCTGGTCTCCCCGCTGGGCCGGCTGGTGCCCGAGCGGCTCCGGGAGGTGCTCACGTGACGGTCCGCCCGGTCCGGCCGGACGACGTCCCGGCCGTCGTCGGCCTGGTGCGCGAGCTCGCCGACTACGAGGAGGCCGCCCACGAGGTGCGGCTGACCGAGGAGCAGCTCACCGCCGCGCTGTTCGGGCGGTCCCCGGCGCTGTTCGGTCACGTCGCCGAGGCCGGCGGGGCCGTCGTCGGCACGGCGCTGTGGTTCCTCACCTTCTCCACCTGGCGCGGCACCCACGGCATCCACCTGGAGGACCTCTACGTGCAGCCCGCGCACCGCGGCACCGGCCTGGGCCGGGAGCTGCTGCGGACGCTGGCGGCCACCTGCGTCGAGCGCGGCTACGACCGGCTGGAGTGGTCGGTGCTCGACTGGAACGAGCCCTCGATCGCCTTCTACCGGGCCGCCGGGGCCGTCCCGATGGACGGGTGGACGGTCTTCCGGCTCACCGACCACGCCCTGGCCGGCTTCGCCGCCGGCCCGGGCGGTAGGGCAGGCTGACGCCGTGACGACCGACCGCCGCCCCGCGGAGTGCTGGCTGACCGACATGGACGGCGTCCTGGTGCACGAGGGCCAGGCCCTCCCGGGTGCGGCGGAGTTCCTCGCCCGGCTGGTCGACACCGGGCGGCGCTTCCTCGTGCTCACCAACAACTCGATCTTCACGCCGCGCGACCTCGCCGCCCGGCTGTCGCGCTCCGGGCTGCAGGTGCCCGAGCAGTCGATCTGGACCTCGGCGCTGGCGACGGCGGACTTCCTGTCCTCCCAGCAGCCCGGCGGGTCGGCCTACGTCATCGGCGAGGCCGGGCTGACCACCGCGCTGTACGAGGCCGGCTACACGCTCACCGACACCGATCCCGACTACGTCGTCCTGGGCGAGACCCGCACCTACTCGTTCGAGGCGATCACCCGGGCGATCCGGCTCATCGGCGGGGGCGCACGCTTCATCGCCACCAACCCCGACGTCACCGGGCCCTCGCCGGAGGGTCCGCTGCCCGCCACCGGGTCGGTGGCCGCGATGATCACCGAGGCCACCCGCGCCAAGCCCTACTTCGTCGGCAAGCCCAACCCGATGATGTTCCGCAGCGCGATGAACCGGATCGAGGCGCACTCGGAGTCGACGGTGATGGTCGGCGACCGGATGGACACCGACGTGGTCGCCGGCATCGAGGCGGGGCTGGACACGATCCTGGTGCTCACCGGGTCGACCTCCGCGGCCGACGTCGCCCGCTTCCCGTTCCGGCCGGGCCGGGTGCTCGACTCGATCGCCGACGTCGTCGACCTCGTCTAGTCAGCGCCCGGAGAACGCCAGGCGGGCCTCGGGGGTGGCCAGCAGGTACAGCTCGGTGAGCGCCAGGACGATCAGCGGGATCCCCAGCAGCGGCTGCTGCCCGGGGAAGGCGGTGCTGTAGCCGAACAGGCCGAGCAGGATCTGCAGGACGACGACCGGGCCGCGCGACCAGCCGGCGACCCGCCGCAGTCCGGCCGCGGCGACCGCGAGCGCGACGCCGAAGCCCCCGACGTAGACCACCTCCGCCAGCGCCCGGCCCACGCTGTCGGGGTCGCTGGTGAGCGTCAGCCAGAGGACGACGAGCGCGGTGCCCAGCAGCAGCGCGGCCTCCACGGCGGCCACCAGCGCCGCCCGGCGGACGGCGACCGGCGCCTCGGGACCGGGGGCGCGCGGCGGGCGGGTCGAGGGCTGCGCGGCCCCGCCGAAGAGCCGCTCGGCCCTGCTCGGGCGGCGTGTCGCGTCCTCGTCCGTCACACCAGCGAGGCTACGCGTCACCGGCCACGGCAGGCCCCGCCCGGAACCGGTCGGCGGCGGTCCCGCTGGCTAGCCTGACCCCATGCGCGCGCTCGTGGTGGCCAACCCCGCGGCGACGACCACCACGGGCCGGGTGCGCGACGTCCTCCTGGGGGCGCTGGCCAGCGAGCTGAAGGTGGACCTCGCCGAGACCACCCACCGGGGCCACGCCCGGGAGCTGGGCCGCCAGGCACTCGACGACGGGGTCGACGTGGTCGTCGCGCTCGGCGGGGACGGCACCGTCAACGAGGTGGTCAACGGGCTGCTCGCCGAGGGCCCGGGCGCGCACGTGCCCATGCTGGCCGTCGTCCCCGGCGGCTCGACCAACGTGTTCTCCCGCGCGCTGGGCCGCTCCCGCGACCCGGTCGAGGCGACCGGCGAGATCCTCGACTCGCTGCGCTCCGGCCGCACCCGCCGGGTGTCGCTGGGGACGGCCAGCGCCCGCGGCACCAGCAGCGCCCCGGTGCGCGAGCCCGACCCCGCCGTGGCCGCGGCCGCCGCGACCGCGGACGCCGCGGCCGACCCGGGGTGGTCCGCGCCGCGCTGGTTCGTCTTCGCCGCCGGGATGGGCTTCGACGCCGACGTGATCTCCCGCGTGGAGGCGCAGCGGGCGCGCGGGCGGCGCTCCACCGGCGCGCTCTACGTCCGCGAGGCCACCCGCGCCTTCGTGCTCGGCCGGGAGCGGCGCCGTCCGGCCATGACGCTGACCCTGCCGGGCGAGGAGGACCTCGACGGCCTGTTCCTGTGCCTGGTCTCCAACGTCAGCCCGTGGACCTACCTGGGCGCCCGGCCGGTCAACCCGAGCCCCGAGGCCTCCTTCGACGCCGACCTCGACGTGTTCGCCCTGGGGCGCATGGGCGTGCTGCGGATGCTGCACCACTCGCGGCAGGTGCTCGCCCGCCGTCCCGACGCGCGCGGCCGCGGCGTGCACCGCCGCCACGACCTGCCCGAGCTGACCCTGACGGCGTCACGGCCGCAGGGCTGGCAGCTCGACGGCGACCACCTCGGGACGGCGACCGGGCTGCGCGTCCGGTCGGTGCCGGCCGCCCTCTCCGTCGTCGTCTGAGGCGCGACACGCGTGACCTGCGCCTACGCACGCCGGAGGGCCGGTGTCAAGCACGCCGGCCGCGCCGAGTGGCGCCCCTAGCACGGCCGTGGTGAGGTTGCTCACGAGGGGTCGGAACAGGGCCTCCACGCGCTTGACACGCGGTCCTCAGGTGAAAACATCGCGAGAGGAACGCAACCTGCCGGTAACAACGCGGTGGGTGGTCGCTGGGACGAGACGCTGGGACACCGGTGTCGCCTGCGCGAGTGGCCCGACGTCAGCGCTCTGCAGCACGACCGTAGCCGACACCGAGGAGTACACCGACATGGACTGGCGCCACCGCGCGCTCTGCCGGGACGAGGACCCCGAGCTGTTCTTCCCCATCGGGACGACCGGCCCCGCCCTCGTGCAGATCGAGCAGGCCAAGGCGATCTGCGGCCGCTGCTCGGTCGTCTCGTCCTGCCTGGACTGGGCCCTGAGCTCCGGTCAGGACTCCGGCGTGTGGGGCGGGCTGTCCGAGGACGAGCGGCGCGCTCTCAAGCGCCGTCAGTCCCGCGCCCGCATCCGCGCCTGACCGATCCGCGGCCGGCCTGAGCCGGCCCGCACGACGCCGAGAGGCCGGCACCCACCCGGGTGCCGGCCTCTCGGCGTCGCGGGCCGCTACCGGCGGGGACGGCCGGCACCGGGGAGGTCGAGCACGACCTCGGTGCCCGGACGGCCGGGGCCGGGCGGCTGCGCCGGCGTCGCGGTGTGCAGGGTCCCGCCCAGCTCGCTGGTGACCAGCGTCCGCACGATCTGCAGGCCCAGGCCGTCGCTGAGCGCCGGGTCGAACCCCTCGGGCAGCCCCTGGCCGTCGTCGCGCACCCGCACCACCAGGTCGTCGCCGTCGCGCTCGGCGACCAGCTCGATCGAGCCCGGCGGTCCGTCGGCCGGGAAGGCGTGCTCGGCGGCGTTGTGCAGCAGCTCGGTGACCGCCATGACCAGCGGCGTCGCGGTGGCCGCGGGCAGCTCGCCGAAGGCGCCCACCCGGCGGGTGCGCGCCGCCGGGCCGATCGAGGTGAGGTCACCGAGCATCGGCAGCACCTGGTCGAGCACGCCGTCGACGTCGACGACGTCCTCGCGGCTGCCGGCCAGCGTCTCGTGCACCACCGCGATCGAGGCCACCCGGCGCACCGACTCCTCCAGCGCGGCCCGCGCGGCCGGCTCGGTCATCCGCCGGGCCTGCAGCCGCAGCAGCGCGGCGACCGTCTGCAGGTTGTTCTTCACCCGGTGGTGGATCTCGCGGATGGTCGCGTCCTTGGTGAGCAGCGCGCGGTCGCGGCTGCGGAGGTCGGTGACGTCGCGGACGAGCACCAGGGCGCCCTCCTCGGCGCCCGGCGCCTGCAGGGGCAGTGCGCGCACCAGCAGCGTGGCGCTGCGGCCCTCGACGTCGGTGGGGTCGGGGAAGCGGCCGGCCACCGCCGCCGAGATGGCCGCCGCGACCGCCTCGCCGGCCACCCCGTCGGAAGCCGCCGACCGGGTCACCCGCGCCAGGTCGGCGCCGGCCAGGTCGCCGGTCACCCCGAGCCGCCGGAAGGCCGACAGCGCGTTGGGGCTGGCGTAGACGGCGCGGCCGGCGGCGTCCAGGCGCACCAGCCCGTCGCCCACCCGCGGGGTCAGCTCGCCGTCGAGCAGCTTCTCCGGGGGGAAGGTCCCGGCCGACACCATGAGGCAGAGGTCGGCGGCGATGTCGAGGTAGGTCAGCTCCAGGGTCGACGGCGACCGGGTGACGGCCAGGTTGGTGTCCTTGGCCAGCACCGCGACGACGACGCCGTCGTGCCGCACCGGGATGACCTCCCGCCGGCGCGGGCTGGCACCCGACCAGTCCGGGTCCCCCTCGGTCACCGGCCGGCCCTCGCGGTGAGCCAGCCGGAACGGCTCGGCGTCGGCGTCGGTGTCGTGGACCTCGCTGCCGACGAGGTCCTCGGGCTGGCTGGTCGGCGCCGTCAGCGGCCGCACCTGCGCCACGCACCACCAGGCCCCGGTGCGCAGCGGCACCCACAGCGTCAGGTCGGCGAAGGCCAGGTCGGCCAGCAGCTGCCAGTCGGCCACCAGCCGGCGGGCGTGGTCGACCTGCGACGGGGCGGACGCCGAGCCGCGGTGCAGGCGTTCGGAGAGGGTGCTCATGGTGCTGTCGAGGGTAGGTCGAGGGCGCCGGCGCACCCGCGGTACCGGTACGGCGACGTCCTCCTAGGCTCGGGAGCCGTGGCCGCGCCGTCCCCGCTCCCGCCCGTCACGGTCGAGGAGGCCGTGCCCGCCGACTTCGTGCGCATCGGCGCGCTGACCGCGGGGGTGTACCGCGACGAGGACCTGGCCTCCGAGCACTACCTGCCCGCGCTGGCCGACGTCGCCGGACGGGCCGGGCGCTCGACCCTGCTGGTGGCCCGGGACGGCGCCGCGCTGGTCGGGGCGGTGGCGCTGGTGCTGGACGGCGACTTCGGCGAGGTCACCGAGTCCGACGACGAGGCGGCGTTCCGGATGCTCGTCGTCGACCCGGCGGCGCGCGGCCGCGGGATCGGCGAGCTGCTCGTGCAGGAGTGCCTCGACCGCGCCCGGGCGGCGGGCAAGCGGCGCGTCGTCCTCTCCACCGACCCGCGGATGGCCGCGGCGCACCGCCTCTACCGGCGGCTCGGCTTCACCCGGCTGCCGGCACGCGACTGGTCGCCGGTGCCCGGCGTCGACCTCATGGTGTACGCGCTCGACCTCCGACCCCGGCCGGCCGGCTGACGCCCGCGGCCGCCGCCAGGGCGTCGAGCTCGTCGAGCACGTCGGCCAGCAGCACGTCGACGTCGGGCAGCAGCTCGGCGCAGGAGACCAGGCCCCAGTCGAGGCGGTCGAGGTAGCTCTGCACCGTGATGTTGAGCCCCTGCCCCTCGATGATCGTCGACACCGGGAAGTAGTGCTCGAGCCGGGCGCCGGCGGCGTAGAGCGGCGTGCGCGGGCCGGGCACGTTGGAGATGACGAGGTTGCCCGGCGAGAGCCGCGACCCCAGGCGCAGCCGGGCGCTGAGCCGCATGGCCCGCGCGAACACCGCCGGCGGCGGGAACTCCGCGAAGTCGGTGAGCCGCTCGGCGGGCAGCGCGGAGAACAGCTCCTTGCTGCTGGCCATCGACTCGTGCACGCGCCGGACCCGCCGCACCGGGTCGGGCTCGTCGGTGGGCAGGACCGCCGAGAGCATCGACACCCGGTTGGTCCAGCGGTCGGTCTCCTCCCCCGTCCGCACCGAGACGGGCACCAGCGCGACGAGCGGGTCGGCCGGCAGCGCGCCGCGGCGGTCGAGGAAGGTGCGCAGCCCGCCGGCGCACGCGGCCATGACGACGTCGTTCACCGTGACGCCGAGCGCCGACTTCACCTGCCGGACGACGTCGAGCGACGTCGAGCGGATGGCCAGCTTGCGGTGCGGCGTGATCGGCCCGTTGAAGGGCGTGCGCGGCGGCCGCACGCTCGGCAGGGACGCCGGGCGGTCGGGCTCCTCGGGGCGGGTGCGGCCGAGGTTGAGCACCGTGCCGAGCGGCCCGCGCAGGCTGCGGCGGACGTCGTTGGCGGCCCGGACCAGCACCGGGTTGCGCGTCGCCCGGCCGATCTCGCGGGCGGTGCGGGTGGCCAGGAGCACCCCGCGGGCCGGCTTGCGGGCCAGGCCGAGCGCGCCGCGGGCGAGCATCTCGAGGTCGCCGGGCGGCCGCTCGGGCGTCCACGGGTCCCCCTCGGGCGGCACCGTGCCGCCGTCCGGGCTGTCGTCGAGCATCAGCGTCATCAGCTCCACGCCCGAGGCCCCGTCGATGGTGGCGTGGTGGACGATCGTGAGGACGGCGAAGCGGCGGTCGGCCAGCCCCTCGATGACGTAGGACAGCCACAGCGGCTTGCGCCGGTCGAGGGGCCGGGAGACCAGGCGGCCGGCCAGCGCGGCGAGCTGGTCGTCGGTGCCCGGCGGCGGGACGGCCGTGTGGCGCACGTGGAAGTCGAGGTCGAAGGCGGCGTCGGCCACCCAGTACGGGTGGTCCAGGCCCAGCGGCACCTCGGCCAGCCGCCGGCGCAGCGGCTCGAGCAGGTGCAGCCGCTGCTGCAGCTGGCTCCGCCACGCGTCGTAGGGCCGGTAGTCGGGGGTGTCCGGGCGCGTGTAGACCGACAGGCTCGAGACGTGGCCGAACTGCGCGGACGTCTCCAGGTGCAGGAACGTCGCGTCCAGACCCGACAGCTGCTTCATCGCCGCTGGCCTCCTCGGGGCGACACGGGGACCCACCGGCGCCCCGCAGGGTGTGGCCGAGTGTGTCAGGCCTCACACTCGGCTGCGAGAGGTCGGCGACCGCCCCGGCCCCCACGGAGACGAGGACAGCTGATGCGCACTGCGGCGCTCCCCCGCACCCCGGCCGGCGAGGCTCCCCCGTGGCTGGGCGCCTCCCCGGTCGCCGCCCTGCTCGCGGCCCAGCGGCCGTGGCGCGAGGCGGCCGCGCTGGTGCGCTCGCCGGTCTGGCGGGGCCACGGCGTGCCCCACGGTGGCGGCCTGCCGGTGCTGCTGGTGCCCGGCTTCCTGACCGGCGACCCGTCGCTGGTGCTGCTCGACCGCTGGCTGCGGGCCCGGGGCTACCGGACGTGCACCTCGCAGATCCGGGTCAACGTCGACTGCACCGGCCTGGCGGTGGAGCGCCTGGAGCGCCGGCTGGTCGAGCTCACCGAGCGGACCGGGCGGCCGGCGGCGATCGTGGGGCAGAGCCGCGGCGGGCTGTTCGCCAAGCTGGTGGCCGTGCGGCGGCCCGACCTCGTCCGCGGGATCGTCACGCTGGGCAGCCCGAACGTCGACCACATGGCCATCAACCCCGTGGTCGCCGCCCAGGTGCGGCTGGTCGCGGCACTCGGCACCGCCGGCGTGCCGGGGCTGTTCCGCGACGACTGCGTGCGGGGCGGGTGCGCCGACGACCTCGCCGCCGAGCTCGACCGCCCCTTCCCCGCGCACGTCCCCTACGTCTCGGTGTACTCGCGCAGCGACTGGGTGGTCGACTGGCACGCGTGCCTGGACCCGGCCGCCGAGAACGTCGAGGTCGACTCCAGCCACATCGGCATGAGCGTGCACCCGGAGGTCTACCGGCTGCTCGGCCGGCGGCTGGCCGACCTGGCGGCGCGGACCGCGGCCCCGGCCTGAGCGGGGCCGCGGGTCAGTCGTCGGTGACGGTGGCGATGAGGTCGCCCTCCTGGAGCACCTCGCCCTCGACGACGTGCAGCTCCTGCACCACGCCGGCGCGCTCGGTGAGGACGGGGATCTCCATCTTCATCGACTCCAGGACCACCAGCGTGTCCCCCGCGGCGACCTCGGCCCCGGGCGCGACCAGCACCCGCCACACGCTGGAGACCATCTCGGCGTGGATCTCCTCGACCGCCACGCGGCACCTCCCTCGGGTCGGGTCCCCATCCAAGCAGTGACCCGGACGGGGGCGCGCCTCAGCTGCCGGGCGCGGGGTCGCCGTCGGCCAGCCGGCCGAGCACCGCGCAGACCTCCTCGCCGTCGTGCGGGACCCCGGTCTCGGGCAGTCCCGACAGCGCCGCGGCGGCCGCCCGGGCGGCGGTGGCGGTGTCGTCCCCGCCCGCGCTGACGGTGGCCAGCAGCGCGTCGTACCAGCCGTCGAGGCGGTCGCCGGGCTCGTAGCCGCTCACCGCGACCACCTCGGTGCGCCCGGCGGTGCCGCGCACCCGGCCGGAGTCCGGCAGCCACCCGGTGACCCGGCCGGCGCGGCCCGGCGGCAGGGTGGCGCGCAGCTGGACGGCGACGGCGGCGCGCGGGGGCCGCTCCTCGGGCGTGCGGCGGCGCGGCCCGCGCTCGCCGGCGGCCGCGGCCAGCGCGAGGTCGACGGCGTCCACCCGGTGCGCGCGCTCGAGCACCGCCATGTCGAGGGAGAAGCCGGCCGCGATCTCACCCAGCTCGCCGTCCTCGGAGACGCCCACGGTGACCAGGCCGCGCCAGCCGACCTCGGCCAGCCGCTTGGCGCCGGGCGGCACCTCCAGCGGCGGCTCGGGGGTCCAGGACACCCGCGCGGTGCCGGCGGCCCGGTCGCGGGCCACCGGGGTCGGGTAGCGCAGGCCCTCGTCGGTGACCAGCGCCAGCAGGCCGTGCTCGCTGGCCGGCTCGACGCCGTCCCCGCCGAGCCGCTCGAGCACCTCGGCCGGCGGGCCGATCCAGGTCAGCCCGGCGGCGGCCACCTCACCGGCCAGCGCGGCGTTGCCGGCCAGCGCCGGCGGCACCGGCAGGACGGCGGCCACCCCGCTGCGGCGGGCGGCCTCGACGATCCGGTCGACGGCGAGGTAGGACTCCACCGCGGGCGCCGGGCCGAGCAGCACCGCGTCGTCGGCCAGCCGCACGTGCCGGGCCGACCGCTCGGCCTCGGAGTAGACGGCCACCGACTTCACGTCGAGCCGGGAGCAGGCCGCGACGACCGCGCACGCCGCGGGCCCGCGGCCCGCCACGAGCACGCTCTCGATCCCGTGCTGGGCCACGCCGTTCCCCTCGTCCCTGGCGGGAGCCCCGTCGCCCCCTCCCCCGGCCATGGTGCCCCGCGGTCCCGACACCCGGGGCACCGGCCGGGGTGTGCCCACCCTCTTGTGGGACCCTGGGGCCAGTCCCGGCGGTCCCCGCCGACCACCCGACGACGAGGAGAGGAGGGCAGCGATGTCCAAGCGTGGACGCAAGCGGCGCTCCCGCAAGGGGAACAAGGCCAACCACGGCAAGCGCCCCAACGCCTGAACGCACGAGCCCCGCTCCGGAGATCCGGAGCGGGGCCTCGTGTGTGTGGCCCTCCTGCAGGGGCCCGCCGCGAGCGTGCGAGCGGTGGGGGGCAGGAGGGTCCTTCCTCTAGTCCTCGGTGGACCAGTCGGTGCGGACCACCTCGGTGCGCACCTGCTCGACGCTCACCTGCGTGCCGTCCTCCTCGAAGGAGACGCGGGTCAGCTGCAGCTTGATCCGGTCCTTGAGCCCGATCGGCGGCTTGTCCCCGCCGCAGCGGCGCCGGACCAGGGCCTTGAACTCCTGCTCGATGCCGAACTGCCGCAGGCACGGCGAGCAGTCCTCGAGGTGCTCGGCGATGACCTCGCGGCGGGCGTCGTCCGTCTCGTGGTCGAGGAACTCGAAGACGTGCGACAGCACGTCGTCGCACGAGGAGATCTCGAGCGGGTGCTCCTGCTCGGTGCTCACGACCCGGCCCCCTCTCCGGCGCCGGCGCGGACGAAGCCGCGCTCGCGGGCGTAGTCGGCCAGCAGCTTCTGCAGCCCCCGCCGGCCGCGGTGCAGCCGGGACATCACCGTGCCGATGGGCGTGCCCATGATCTCGGCGATCTCCTTGTAGGCGAAGCCCTCGACGTCGGCGAGGTACACCGCCAGCCGGAAGTCCTCCGGCAGCTGCTGCAGCGCGTCCTTGATGTCGGAGTCGGGCAGGTGGTCCAGCGCCTCGATCTCGGCCGAGCGCAGGCCGCTGGAGCTGTGCTCCTCGGCGGCGTAGAGCTGCCAGTCCTGCACCTGGTCGGTGGGGTACTGCTGCGGCTGCCGCTGCTTCTTGCGGTAGCTGTTGATGTAGGTGTTGGTCAGGATCCGGTACAGCCAGGCCTTGAGGTTGGTGCCCTCGGCGAACTGGTGGAACGCGGAGTAGGCCTTGACGAACGTCTCCTGGACCAGGTCCTCGGCGTCGGCGGGGTTGCGGGTCATCCGCAGGGCCGCCGGGTAGAGCTGGTCGAGGAAGGGCAGCGCGTCGCGCTCGAACCGGGCGTCGCGCTCGGCGCGGGTCTCGGCGACCTCGGTGCGGCTGCCGCCCTCGCGGGCCTCGGGCACCTCGACGGGCGCCCCCACGACCTGCGGGGTCTCGGCGGGCTCGACGGCGGGGTTCCCGCCTGCGGACTCCTCAGGCACCGACCGTCCTCTCTGTGGCACCCGGAGGCGGGCCGCCACGTCGGTCGATCCTAGTCGCGCGGCGTCGGGCCGGCCCGGGGGCCGCCGGCGCGGGGCCCGGCTGCGGGCGCTGGAGACGGTGCTGCTCACGGTCCCTGCAACGGTGCCCGCGGGGAGGGTCATTCCCGTCGCGGGAACTCGGCGGCGGCCGCCCGGCCTGCTGGATACAGTGCCCGGCCGTGGCGGCGACCCCCGCGGTGCGGGCCCTGGAGAAGGCCCGTGTGGCGCACACCCTGCACCCCTACGACCCCGAGCACCCCGGCGACCAGGGCCACGGCGAGGCCGCGGTGGCCGCGCTCGGCGCCGACCCGCGCCAGGTGTTCAAGACGCTGGTCACCCGGGTCGACGGCACGCTCACCGTGGCTCTGGTCCCGGTGAGCGGCAGCCTCGACCTCAAGGCCCTGGCCGCGGCGGCCGGCGGGCGCAGGGCGGCGATGGCCGACCCCGCCGACGCCGAGCGCACCACCGGCTACGTCGTCGGCGGGATCAGCCCGCTCGGGCAGCGGAAGGCGCTGCCGACGGTGGTCGACGAGACGGCGCTGGGGTTCGCGACCGTGCTGGTGAGCGCCGGTCGTCGCGGGCTCCAGGTGGAGCTGCCCCCGGCCGACCTGGTCCGCCTCACCCGCGCCCGCACCGCCCCCATCGCGCGCTAGCGGCTCGGAGCGCCGTAGGGGGTGAGCAGCTGGTCGACCGGGGCGCTGTCGTCGGTGAGCACCTGCGCGTCCCCGGCGAAGGCGGCCACCTCGCCGGCGGAGGCGACCTGCCAGGTGGAGTCCTGCGCCCGCAGCGCCCCGGCGACGGCCGCCTCGTCGAGCGACCGGTGCGACGCGACGGCGACCAGGTTGCCGCCGTCCTCCCCGGCGAGCACCGGGGCGCGGGCGAGCAGCAGCACGTGCGGCCAGACCTGCCGCATGGTGGCCAGCTCCGCGCGCACGAAGCCCAGCGGCGGGTGGTCGATGAGGTTGGCGACGTAGACGCCGTCGTGGGTGAGCGCGCGGTCGACCAGGCCGAGCGCCTCGACGGTGGTCAGCTGCCAGGGCACCGACAGGCCGCCGAAGGCGTCGCCGACGACGAGGTCGCGGGTGCCCGCGGTCTCGGCGTCCAGCCCGACCCGGGCGTCGCCGACCCGCACCTCGAGGTCGGCGGACTCCACCAGCCCGAGCTGCTCGCGGTCGATCTCGACCACGCCGGGGTCCACCTCCAGCACGCGGCTGACCGTGCCGGGGCGCACCTCGGCCAGGTAGCGCGGCACCGTGGCCCCGCCGCCGCCCAGGTGCAGCGCCGACAGCGGCTCTCCCGCCGGCGCCATCACGTCGGTCACCGCCGCGATCGCCTGCACGTACGCGAACTCCAGGTGCGTGGGGTCGTCGAGGTCGACGTAGGAGTGCCGCAGCGTGTCGAGCACCAGGACCCGGCCGCCGTCCCGCTCGGGGTCGGCCACCACGCGGGCGCAGTGGTAGGCGGTCTCCTCCTCGCACGGCGTCGGCGCGACCGCCGCCAGCAGCGACCCGGCGACGGCGAGCAGGAGCAGCCCCGCCGGTACCCGGCCCGCCCCGCCGCCGGCGCCGCGGCGCAGCAGCACCCCGACCGCGATCCCGGCGACGACGGTGACCAGCCCGGTGCCCACCAGGATGCCGCTGCTGGGGAACACGGCGATGAGCAGGAACCCGGTGACGAAGGTGGCCGCGATCCCGCCGAGCGTGCCGATGCCCGAGAGCCGGCCGACCACGGCGCCGGTCTCGTCGAGGCTGGCCAGCTGCAGCTTGACCACCATGGGCGGCACCGCGGACAGCAGCGCCGCGGGCACCACCACGGCGACGGCGGCCAGCAGCAGCACCCCGCCGGCGTCGGCGCCGGTGAGCAGCGACCCGGTGAAGCGGACGAGCGGGAGCACGGCGACCACCAGCGCCCCGCCGGCCACCAGCAGCGGCGCGATCAGCCGCCGCGGGTCGGTGCGGTCGGCCGTGGCGCCACCGGCCCAGGCGCCCATCGCGATCGCCGCCAGCGCGAAGCCGATGATCGCGGTGTTGGTCTGCAGCGTGATGCCGACGTAGGGCGCGATGAGCCGCAGCCCGACGATCTCGAGCACCAGAACCGCGCCGGAGGCCAGGAAGGTGACGCCGGCCGCCACCCAGCCGGGCAGCGCGCCGCCCGTCGGCGTGGGGGTGCGGTCGACGGTCGCGCGCTCGCTCAGGACGGGACCCCTCAGAAGAGCGCCGGCTGGTCGGCGGGGGCGCTGGTGCCCTCCACCCGGGCCAGCAGCTCGGCGCCGTTGTTGCGGACGTTGTTCACCGCGGTGCCCACCGGGCGCAGCTCCAGCGCCTCGACGAGCTCCGGCGGGGTGGGCTCGGCGAGCGCCTCGACGTCGTCGCGGGCCGGGTCGAGCCACTCGGCCCACCGCTCGCGCGGCAGCACCAGCGGCATCCGGTCGTGGACCTCGGCCAGGGCCCCGACCGCGGGGGCGGTGACCACGGTGCAGGTGTAGAGCCGGTCCTCGCCCGTGCCCCACACCTCGTACAGGCCGGCCATGGCGAGCACGGACCCGTCGGCGGGGGTGATGAAGAAGGGCTGCTTGCCCGGGGAGTCGAGCTTCTTCTGCCACTCGTACCAGCCGTCGGCCGGGACCAGGCAGCGCCGGGAGCGGGCGGCCGAGCGGAAGGCCGGCTTCTCGGTGAGCGACTCGACGCGGGCGTTGAGCAGCCGGTTGCCCACCGCGGGGTCCTTGGCCCAGGAGGGCACCAGCCCCCAGCGGACGGCGCGCAGCTCGCGGTGCCCGGCGCCGGTGGGGCTGCCCTCGGGGTCGCGCTCGCGCTTGGTGCGGACCACGTAGACGTCCTTGGTCGGCGCGACGTTGTAGTCCGCCCGGAGCGCCTGCTGCCCCTCGGCGGGCACCGCCTCGAACTCGACGACGAGGTCCTCGGGACGGCGGGTGGCGGCGTAGCGACCGCACATGGCTGGTCCTCCCGGCTGTCGGGCCGGCCCGGGTCGGGCCCGCGGGACCGACTCTAGGCGGGGCCGGGGACACCGGGAGTGCCCCGCTGGGCCTCGGGTAGGCCCGGGGTGGAGACCCCGGCGAGCAGAGACGAGGATCACGCGCGTGACCGCGACCCAGAACCCACCGCACGAGCAGCCGAAGACCGCGAGCGAGTCCGCCGAGCGGCGCTACGCGACGGTCAACCCCTTCACCGGCGAGGTCGAGAAGGAGTTCGACTTCACGCCGACCGAGGCCATCGACGGGATCGTCGGGAAGGCGCACGCCGCCTACCAGGAGTGGCGGCAGCGGCCGGTCGAGGAGCGCGCCGCCGTCGTCCGGCGGGCCGCCGAGCTCATGGACGAGCGCCGCGAGGACCTCGCGCGGCTCATCACCACCGAGATGGGCAAGCGGCAGGAGGAGGCCACCGGCGAGCTCTACCTGTGCTCGATGATCCTGAAGTACTACGCCGACAACGGGCCCTCGTTCCTCGAGCCCAAGGCGATCCAGCCGCTCATGGGCAAGGGCGAGGCGGTCGTCGAGACCCAGCCGGTCGGCGTCCTGCTGGCCATCGAGCCGTGGAACTACCCCTTCTACCAGGTGGTCCGCGTGGCGGGCCCGAACCTGGTGCTGGGCAACACCGTCATCCTCAAGCACGCCGAGATCACCCCGCAGTGCGCGGTGGCCATCGAGCAGCTGTTCACCGACGCCGGCGCGCCCGAGGGCGTCTTCACCAACACCTTCCTGCGCATCGACGACGTCGAGCAGGTCATCGCCGACCCGCGGATCCAGGGCGTCACCCTGACCGGCAGCGAGCGCGCGGGCTCCGCCGTCGGCGCCCTGGCCGGCAAGCACCTGAAGAAGTCGGTGCTCGAGCTCGGCGGCAGCGACCCGTTCATCGTGCTCGACGCCGAGGACATGGGCGCCACCGTCAAGGCCGCGACCATGGGCCGGATGCAGAACACCGGCCAGGCGTGCACCGCCTCCAAGCGGCTGATCGTCACCGAGGAGAACTACGAGCCCTTCGTCGAGGGCCTCAAGCAGGCGTTCGGCACCTTCGCCCCCGGCGACCCGGCCGACCCCTCGACGTCGCTGGCCCCGCTGTCGAGCGAGCGCGCCGCGCAGGACCTGCACGCGCAGATCCAGGACGCGATCGACAAGGGCGCCACCGTCGTCGCCGGCGGGAAGCGGCCCGACCACCCGGGCGCCTTCGTCGAGGCGACGATCCTGACCGACGTCACGCCGGAGATGCGGGCCTACCGCGAGGAGCTGTTCGGCCCGGCCGCCGTCGTCTACAAGGTGAAGGACGCCGACGAGGCGGTCGCCCTGGCCAACGACAGCGACTTCGGCCTCGGCGCCACCGTCATGAGCAGCGACGTCGACCGCGCCCGCGCGGTGGCCGAGCGGCTCGAGGCCGGCATGGTGTGGATCAACCAGCCCACCGGCTCCTCCCCCGAGCTGCCCTTCGGCGGGATCAAGCGCTCCGGCTACGGCCGCGAGCTCTCCGAGCTGGCGATGTTCGAGTTCGCCAACCGGCGGCTGGTCCGCACGGTGCCGGTGAAGAAGCCGAAGCCGCCGGTCGGCGGCTGAGCGGCTGGGGCGGCGTCGTCCGGACGGGGCAGGATGGGCCCGTGAGCGAGGTCTGGACGACGCCGCACCGCGGCACCCCGGTCGACGCCGTGGTGGTGCTGCCCGGGTCGAAGTCGATCACCGCGCGGGCGCTGGTGCTCGCCGCGCTGGCCGACGGCCCGAGCCGCGTCGTCCGCCCGCTGCGGGCGCGCGACACCGACCTCATGGCCGCCGGGCTGCGCGCCCTGGGCGTGCGCGTCGAGGACGACGGCCCCGACTGGCGGGTGACGCCCGGCGCGCTGCGCGGCCCGGCCGAGGTCGACGCCGGGCTGGCCGGCACCGTGCTGCGGTTCCTCCCGCCGGTGGCCGCGCTCGCCGACGGGCCGGTCCGGGTGGACGGCGACCCACGGCTGCACGAGCGGCCCAACGCCGGCCTGATCGCGGCCCTGCGCGACCTCGGCGTCCGGGTCGACGACGACGGCCGAGGCCGGGCGCCGTTCACCGTGCACGGCACCGGCGGGGTGCGCGGCGGCGCGGTGACCGTGGACGCGAGCGAGTCCTCCCAGATCGTCTCGGGCCTGCTGCTGGCCGCCCCGCACTTCGCCGAGGGCCTCGACCTGGCACTGGCCGGCGGGGTGCCGTCGAGGCCGCACGTGGAGATGACCGTGACGGCGCTGCGCGAGCACGGGGTGGACGTCGTCGCCACCGGGCGCGGGTGGCGGGTCACCCCCGGGCCGGTCGCGGCACGGGACCGCGTCATCGAGCCCGACCTGTCCAACGCCGCGCCGTTCCTGGCCGCCGCGCTGGTCACCGGCGGGCGGGTCACCGTCCCCGACTGGCCGGAGGTCACCACCCAGCCGGGCGCGCAGCTGGACCGGCTGCTGTCGGCGATGGGCGCCGCCGTCGAGCACACCCCCGACGGACTGCGGGTCACCGGCACCGGCCGGATCGCGCCGCTGGTCGCCGACCTGCACGAGGTGGGTGAGCTGACGCCGGTGCTCGCCGCGCTGTGCGCCCTGGCCGACGGCCCCTCGCGGCTCACCGGGATCGGCCACCTGCGCGGCCACGAGACCGACCGGCTGCAGGCGCTCGACGAGGTGCTCACCGCCGTCGGCGCCCGGGTCGAGCAGCTGCCCGACGGGCTGGTGGTCACCCCCGGCCCCGGCCGCCCGGCGCTGGTCGACTCCTACGCCGACCACCGCATGGTGCACGCCGCCGCCGTCCTCGGCCTGGCGGTCGACGGGGTGCGGGTGTCGGGCCCGGAGGCGGTGGCCAAGACGCTGCCGGACTTCCGCGAGCGCTGGGCGGGCATGCTCTCGGCGACCGCGGAGGTGCCCTCCTGAGCCGCCGGCACGACAGCCGGTCGGACGAGGACGACGTCCGGGTCCGGCCCAACCGGCGCGGCTCGCGGCCGCGCACCCGCACCCGCCCGGTGCACGCCGACGCCGTCCCGGGCCTCGTGGTCGCCGTCGACCGCGGCCGGATGACGGTGCGGGTCGAGGGCCCCGACGGCGCGCCGGTCGAGGTCACCGCGATGCGCGCCCGCGAGCTGGGCCGGCACGGCGTGGTCGTCGGCGACCGGGTGCGGCTGGTCGGCGACACCACCGGCCGGCCCGACACCCTCGCCCGGATCGTCGTCATCGAGGAGCGGACGACGTCGCTGCGGCGCACCGCCGACGACACCGACCCCACCGAGCGGGTGGTCGTGGCCAACGCCGAGCTGCTCGTCGTCGTCACCTCGGTGACCGACCCCGAGCCGGCGCTGGGCTTCCTCGACCGCTGCCTGGTCGCGGCCTACGCCGGTGGCCTGGAGCCGCTGTTCTGCCTGACCAAGACCGACCTGGCCAGCCCGCAGCCGCTGCTCGACCGCTACTCGGGGCTCGGCGTCGACGCGGTGCCGGTGTCGCGGGAGGCGCCGCTGGACCCGCTGCTGGCGCGGCTGACCGACCGCACGAGCGTGTTCGTCGGGCAGTCGGGGGTGGGCAAGTCGACGCTGGTGAACCGGCTGGTACCCGACGCCGACCGGGCCACCGGCGACGTGAGCAAGATCGGCAAGGGCCGGCACACCTCGTCGTCGGCCGTGCTGTTCGACCTGCCCGGCGGCGGCACGGTCATCGACACCCCCGGCATCCGCTCGCTGGGGCTGGCGCACGTCACCGCCGACGACGTGGTCGGCGCGTTCGAGGACCTCGCCGAGGCCGCCGTCGACTGCCCGCCCGGCTGCGGGCACTCCGCCGACGACCCCGACTGCGCGCTCGACACCTGGGCCGCGGCCGGCCCACCGGGACGCACCGAGCGGCTGGCCAGCGTGCGGCGGCTGCTCGACGCCGTCGGCCAGCTCGGCCCCGGCTATTGAGAGGAGCCGCCGTGGAGCAGCAGGTCCACTTCCTCACGCTGGCGACCGCCGACCTCGAGGCGGCGCGGCGGTTCTACGTCGAGGGCCTCGGCTGGACGCCGCTGCTCGACGTGCCCGGCGAGATCGTCTTCTTCCAGGTCGCGCCCGGCACGGTGCTCGCCTTCTTCGAGGCGGCGCAGTTCGCCCAGGACCTCGGCACCGGACCCGAGCGGCCGGCCGTCTCCGGCGTGACGCTGGCGCACAACGTGGGCGACCGGGACGCCGTCCGGGCGCTGGCCGACGCGATGACCGCCGCCGGGGGCACGGTGCTCACCCCGCCCGAGGAGGGTGCGTTCGGCGGTGTGTTCCACGCGCTGGTGCGCGACCCCAACGGCGTGGTCTGGGAGGTGGCGCACAACCCCGGCTGGTCGGTCGACGCCGACGGGACCGTGCGGCTCGGCTAGACCGCGGTCCTGCGTCCCGGGCGCGGAGCGTGGCCCCGCGGCCGGACACCCGTCCCGCGCGCGGTCGTGCTCTGCCCACACCCCGTGGGCAGAGCACGACCGGCCGCGGGGAGAGGTGCCCGCCCTAGACGTCGACCCAGCCGCCGGAGCGCCAGTAGAGCCCCGCCGAGCGGCTGAGCAGGCCCTCGTCGACCAGGTAGCGGCGCAGCGCCGCGGTGTCGGGGTGCCAGACGGCGAGCAGTGCGTTGACCTCCCGCTCGGGGTAGCGGACGCCGACGTCGAACACCCGCACCAGGTGCTCGAGCACCACCCGCCGCTTGCTCTGCTGCGCGGGGATGGACACCAGCCGGCCGTCGCGGACGAACGCGGCCAGGACGGCGGACTCGGCGGGGTCCTCCGACAGCGGCTCGGGCGCCGGCGCCGCCTCGGCCGCGGCGCGGGCGGCCGCGGCGAACCGGTCGGTCACCAGCTCGAGCACGTGCCCGTCCCGGCGCACGAGGCCGCCGCGCGCGAGCCGCCGGGCGGCCATCGCGACGTCCTTGAGCTCCAGCCCGGACGCCGCGGCGACCTCCTCGATCGTCCCGGCACCGAGTGCCAGGGCCGCGACCACCTTCAACCGGGTGGGGTCGGCCAGCAGCCCCACGATCCTCGCCGCCTCCACCCCCGCGACGGTATCCGCGCATCGACCTGCGTGGGCGCGGGTAGGCGGGTTCCCATGGTGAGCCCCATCGACATCCAGAAGGCCCTCAAGGGCATGGACTACCCGGCGACCAAGGAGCAGATCCTCGAGCACGCCAAGGGCGGCGACAAGGACGTGCTCGACGCGCTGCAGAAGATCGACGACCGGGAGTACGAGGGTCCCAGCGGGGTCAGTGCCGCGGTCTTCGACTGACGCCCCGCTAGGTTCGGTGCCCATGACACCGGGCCGGGACTTCACGGGGGACATGCACCTGGCGCACGTGCTCGCCGACCAGGCGGACTCCATCAGCATGGACCGCTACAAGGCCCTCGACCTCGCCGTCGAGACCAAGCCGGACCTGACGCCGGTCACGGACGCCGACCGCGCCGTCGAGGAGCAGCTGCGGATCACCCTCGCGCGGGCCCGCACCCGTGACGCCGTCCTCGGCGAGGAGTTCGGCGTCACGGGGCACGGCCCCCGGCGCTGGGTGCTCGACCCCATCGACGGGACGAAGAACTTCGTCCGCGGCGTGCCGGTCTGGGCCACGCTCATCGCCCTGTTCGACGGCGACGAGGCCGTCGTGGGCCTGGTGTCGGCGCCGGCGCTCAACCGGCGCTGGTGGGCGGCCAAGGACGTCGGCGCGTGGACCGGGCGGCGGCTGGAGTCGGCCACCCGCTGCCGGGTCTCGGGCGTCTCCGACCTCGGGGACGCGAGCCTGTCGTTCTCCAGCCTGTCGGGCTGGGAGGAGCGCGGGGTCCTCGACGGCTTCCTCGACCTGACCCGGTCGGTCTGGCGCACCCGCGCCTACGGCGACTTCTGGAGCTACGTGCTGCTGGCCGAGGGCGCGGTGGACGTCGCCTGCGAGCCCGAGGTGTCGCTCTGGGACCTCGCCGCGCTCGACGTCATCGTGCGCGAGGCCGGCGGCCGGTTCACCGACCTCTCCGGCGCCCCGGGGCCGGCCGGTGGCAGCGCCCTGGCCACCAACGGCCACCTGCACGACGCCGCGCTGGCCCACCTGCGCCTGCCCGACCCCGAGGCCTGACCGCGCACGACGGGGGCGGCCCCTCCCCGGACCACCGGGGAGGGGCCGCCGTGGGGTCAGGCCGTCGGGCGGGGACCGCCGGTCCCGCGGCCGCCGGAGAACCGCCGGCGGACGTCGTCGATCCGCGCCTTGTTCTTCGGGTCCCTCGCCGCCTGCTGGGCCTTCTCCGACACCTGCCGGAGCACCTGCTGGCCCTTGGGGCTGCGGGCGAACTGCGCCACCTTGTCGAACAGCGCCACGGGGCGTCCTCCCTTCCGAGGTGGGGTCCGCACCGGACCCCGCTACCGGGTCAACGGTCCCCGCGGCCGCGCCGTTCCGCGGGCGCGACCGGCGGCTCCGGCGTCCGCCGGGGTTCCACCGGGGTGCCGGTCCCCCGCCCGGCCAGCACCGCCGCGCCGACCGCGGAGGCGCTGCGCAGCGGCAGGTGGGTCACCGGGCGGCCGAGCGCGTCGGCGAGGCCCTGCCGGACCAGCGGGGAGCGCCCGCCGCCACCGGTGAGGACGACGGGACCGTCGCCCGGGCCGCCGAGCAGGCCGACGGCGGCCGCCACCGCCGTCAGCACCCCCTCGACCGCGGCGCGGGCGAGGTCGGCGCGGGTGGTCGCCGCCGTGAGCCCGGTCCAGCCGGCGCGGTCGTCGGGGCCGGCCACGCCGCCGCGCTCGCCGGTGAGGAACGGCGCGAACACCGCTCCCCCGGCGCCGGGCGGCGACTGGGCGGCCAGCTCGAACAGCTCCCCGGGTGCCACGCCGAGGACACCGGCCGCCCACGTCCACGCCGACCCGCCGTTCTGCAGCGCGGCCATGGCGTACCAGCCCCCGCCGGTGTCGGCGTAGGCGTGCACGGGCGGGTCGTCGGCCGGGACCGGCTCCCGGCCGGGGCGCAGCACCTGGGCGCCGGTGCCGAGGTTGACCAGCAGCCCGTCGGTCGTGCCGGCGGCCAGCAGCGCCAGCGGGGTGTCCGCGCCGCCGACGACGACCGGCACCTCCGCCCCGCTGAGGACGGCGACCCCGGCGACCTCCGCCGACTGCCGCACCGCCGGCAGCAGTCCGGCGGGCACCCCGGCGGCGGCGCGGGCGGCGCCGGACCAGCCGTCGGCGACGACGTCCCACAGCAGCGTGGCCGACGCGTCGCTGCGGTCGGTGACCCGCGGGTCGGCGCCGGGCAGCAGGGTGGCGCGCAGCGCGTCCTTGGGCAGCAGCACCGCCGCCGCGCGGGCCACGAGATCCGGCTGGTGGGCGGCCAGCCAGGCGAGCACCGGGCCGGTCATCCCGGGCACCAGCGGGTTGGCCAGGGCGGCGCGGTCGGCCGCCGGCAGGGCGCGCCACCGGGCCACCTCGGCGGTGGCACGACGGTCGGGCCACAGCACCGCGGGGGCCAGCGCCGTGCCCGCCGCGTCGACGAGGACCGCGCCGTGCATCTGCCCGGACAGGCCCAGCGCGGCGACCGGCCGGCCGCCCAGCGCCGGCAGCAGCCGGGCGAGCGCGTCGTCGAACGCCTGCCGCCAGGTGGCGACGGCGCACTCGGCGCGGTCGGGCGCCGGGCGCTCGACGGGGTAGCCGGCCTCGGTCTCGGCGACCAGCCGGCCGTCCCCGTCGAGGGCCACCAGCTTCAGGCCGCTGGTGCCGAGGTCGGCACCGAGCAGCACCGCGGTCACCGCGGGCCGTGGGCCGGCCCGCCGCTGCGGCCGTTGCGGTCGGCGAGCAGCCCGGCCAGCGTGCTCAGCGCGATCTCGGCCGGCGCGCGGGAGCCGATGTCCAGCCCGATCGGCCGGTGCACCCGGGCCACCTCCTCCGGCGGGACGCCGAGCGCGGCCAGCGCCGCCACGTGCGGGCCCTCGTGCCGCGGGTTGCCCATGACGCCGACCCAGCGCACTCGGCGGGCCAGCGCGTCCCGCAGCACCTCGCCGAGCTCGGGCCGGTGGTGGTCGGTGACCACGACGTCGGCGTCCGCGAGGTCCTCGGTCAGGTCGTCGAGGGCGAGCACACCGGCCCCGCGCGCCGGGTCGGGGTCGAGCAGCACGGTGCGGAAGCCGAGCTCGGGCGCCCAGCGCTGCAACACCTCGGCGACGGGCGAGGCGAACACGGCCACCAGCACCCGGCCGGTGGGCGCCGGCGCCGCGGCGCCGTGCGCGACGCCGCAGGTCGGGTCGGGGGTCACCGGTCCTCCTCGAGGTGACCGACCAGCGCCGCGGCGAAGGCCGGCGCCCGGAGCGCGGTCGAGTGGTCACCGGGGACGACGGTCACCCGGGCGTCGGGGAGGGCCGCGGCGAGCACCTCGGGGCGGGCTCCCAGCGGGTCGACGTCGCCGACGAGGACGAGCGTGGGCGCGGTGACCGCCGCCAGGTCGACGTCCCGGGTGTGCACCGCCCGGGCGTGCGCGGCCAGGGCGTGCCGGTCGGCGGCGAGGGCGTCGGCCAGCCGGCGGTACGGGGCGGTCACGGGATCGCGCACGTCGGCGACGTCCGCCGCCTCGAACGCCGCGGCCAGCCCCGCCATGAGGACGCGGTGACGCTCGGCCCCACCGGGCTCGACGAGCGGGGCGCCCACGCCGCAGACCACCAGCCGGCGCACCCTCCGGTCGGCGGCCGCGGTCAGCAGCGCGACCGTCGCGCCCATCGAGAAGCCGGCCAGGTCGAACGCGTCGTGGCCCAGCGCGTCGGCCACCCGGCGCAGGTCGTCGGCCATCCGGAGCTCCCCGTAGGCGCCGGGGTCGTGCGGCCTGTCCGACCTGCCGTGCCCGCGGGCGTCGACGCCGACCACCTCCCGCCCGGCCGACAGGAGGGCCCCGAGGACGCCGGTGCCCACCCAGTTGAGCCGGGTGTCGGCGACGAAGCCGTGCTGGAGGTACACCGGCGGCCGGTCGCCGGGCGCGCCCCACCGGTGCACGGCGACCTCGACGCCGTCGGCCCCCGGCACCCGCTGCCTCGTCGCCGGCACGGTCACGCGGCGCGCTCCGGGCTGTCGCCGTAGGCGTAGGAGGCGTCGGCGTAGCGGCCGCCCTGCGCGACCCCGGGCGGGGCGATCTCCGCCAGCCGCGCGAGGTCGTCGTCCGACAGCTCGACGGCGGCGGCCGCGACGTTCTCCTCCAGGTAGCTGCGCCGCTTGGTGCCCGGGATCGGGACGACGTCGTCGCCCTGGGCGAGCACCCAGGCGAGCGCGAGCTGGCCGGGCGTGCAGCCCCGCTCCTCCGCCATCGCGCGGACGGCGTCGACCAGCCGCAGGTTCGCCGCGAACGCCTCGCCGGTGAAGCGCGGGTGGGTGCGGCGCCAGTCGTCCTCGGCGAAGTCCTCCGGGCTGCGGATGGCGCCGGTGAGGAAGCCGCGGCCCAGCGGGCTGAACGGCACGATGCCGATCCCGTGCTCGCGGGCGACGGCCAGCACCTCGTTCTCCAGGTCGCGGGTCCACAGCGACCACTCGCTCTGCAGCGCCGCGATCGGGTGCACGGCGGCGGCGCGGCGGATCGAGGCGGCCGAGGCCTCCGACAGCCCGAGGTGGCGGACCTTGCCCTGCTGCACCAGCTCCGCCATCGCGCCGACGGTGTCCTCGATCGGCACCCGCGGGTCCACCCGGTGCTGGTAGTACAGGTCGATGACGTCGACGCGCAGCCGGCGCAGGCTGGCCTCGGCGCAGGCCCGCACGTTCTCCGGCCGGCCGTCGATGTCCATCCCCCCGCGGTCGTTGCGCGACAGCGAGAACTTGGTGGCCAGCTGCACCTCGTCGCGCCGGTCGCGGATCGCCTCGCCGACCAGCTCCTCGTTGTGTCCGTCGCCGTAGACGTCGGAGGTGTCGAGGAAGGTGACGCCGAGGTCGAGCGCGCGGTGGACGGTGGCGAGCGACTCGTCGCGGTCGGCGGTGCCGTACATCTGGCTCATGCCCATGCAGCCGAGGCCGAGGGCGGAGACGGTCAGGCCGTCCCGGCCGAGCGTGCGGGTTCCGACGGGAGGGGTCATGCCCGCATCCTCGTCCCGGCGCGCGCGGCCCCGCCACCGCCGTTTCCGGGCCGGGAGCCCGGGTAGCCGCCCGGGCAGCGACCCCCGGGAGGACCCATGAGCGCGCGCCCCGCCCGCCGCACCGCCCGCCTGCTCGGCCTGGCCAGCCTGGGTCTGGGCACCTCGATGCTGGTCTCGCCCGCGGAGGTCGCCCGGTTCGCCGGCGTCGACGACTCCCCCGTCGCGGTGCCGGTGATCACCGCCGTCGGTGCCCGGGAGCTGGCGCACGCCGCCGGCCTGCTCGCCGGGCGCCCCGGCTGGGCGTGGACCCGCGTCGCCGGCGACGCGGTCGACCTGGCCGTCATGGGTGTCGCGCTGTCGAACCGCCGCGGCGGGCGCCACGAGCGGCTGCGCACCGTCATCGGCGGCGCCGCGGCCCTCGCACTGCTGGACCTGCTCACCGCGCTCCGGTCGCGGCGGCGGACGTCGGCGCCGTCGCTGACCCCGGTGCGGCGGCCGACGACCGGGCTGGTCGCGCCGATGGTCGACGTCCGCCCGGCCCTCGCCGGCGAGCCGCGGCGGCCGCTCACCCCACCGACCGCCGCCGCGGCCGGCGCCTAACCCCGGGCGAGGGCGTCGACACGGGCCACCTCGTCGGCCGTCAGCGAGAAGTCGGCGATCGCCAGGTTGGCCCGGATCCGCTCCGGGGTCGCCGACTTCGGGATCACCACGACCCCGTGCTCGACGTGCCAGCGCAGCACCACCTGCGCCGGGGTCACGCCGTGGGCGTCGGCGACCTCGCGCAGCACGGGGTCGGCGAGGTCGGTGTTCTTGAACGGGCTGTAGCCCTCCAGCACCACCCCGCGCTCCCGGTGCCCGGCCTCGACGGCCGCGTCGTACCGCGAGGGCGCCCAGCTGACCTGGTTGACCTCCGGCGTCACGCCGGTGGCCGCGGTGAGCCGGTCGACCTGCTCCAGGGAGTAGTTGCTGACGCCGACCGCGCGGGTCCGCCCGGCCTCGCGGGCGGCGACGAACCGCGCCCACAGGTCCTCCCCGGCGCCGCCGGGCGGCCAGTGCACCAGCCACAGGTCGACGGCGTCGACCCCCAGCGCGTCGAGCGAGGCGGCGAGCGTCTGCTCGGCCCGGCCGGCCTCGCGCGGCGGCAGCTTCGTCGTCAGGAAGACCTCGTCGCGGTCGACTCCCGAGTCGCGCAGCGCCCTGCCCACCTCGGCCTCGTTGCGGTACATCGTCGCGGTGTCCAGGTGCCGGTAGCCGGCGTCCAGGGCGGTCCGGACGGCGTCGTAGCAGGGCGGGCCGGTCATCTGCCAGGTGCCGAAGCCGAGCAGCGGCATGGCGCCGCCGGTGGGCAGGGACGCGGTGGGGAGGGGCGTGGTCATGTCGGTGCCCTGCCCGGGTCCGCCGCGCGCGACACCGCCGCCGGCGGACGGACGGGGACAGGAACGGCCGGGGACCCGCGGCGGTGGTGGGATGGGGGCGGTGCGCCCGCCCCGGGCGCCGGTGCGAGGAGGTCCGCGTGCAGTACGCCGAGTCCGTCGTCGACCTGATCGGCGGCACCCCGCTGGTCCGGCTGTCGCGGGTCACCGCCGACCTCGGCCCGGACGCGCCGCTGGTGCTGGCCAAGGTCGAGTACCTCAACCCCGGCGGCTCGGTGAAGGACCGCATCGCCGTGCGCATGGTCGACGACGCCGAGGCCAGCGGTCAGTTGAAGCCGGGCGGCACGATCGTGGAGCCGACCAGCGGCAACACCGGCATCGGCCTGGCGCTCGTGGCCCAGCAGCGCGGGTACCGGTGCGTGTTCGTCTGCCCCGACAAGGTCAGCCAGGACAAGATCAACGTGCTGCGGGCCTACGGCGCCGAGGTGCACGTCTGCCCCACCGCCGTCGACCCGGCCGACCCGCGGTCCTACTACTCGGTCTCCGACCGGCTGGCCCGCGAACTCCCCGGCGGCTGGAAGCCCGACCAGTACGCCAACCCGGCCAACCCGCGCTCGCACTACGAGACCACCGGCCCGGAGATCTGGTCGCAGACCGGGGGCAAGGTGACCTGCTTCGTCACCGGCGTCGGCACCGGGGGCACGATCAGCGGCATCGGCCGCTACCTCAAGGAGGCCTCCGACGGCCGCGTGCGGGTGGTCGGCGTCGACCCGGAGGGCTCGGTCTACTCCGGCGGCACCGGCCGGCCCTACCTCGTCGAGGGCGTGGGCGAGGACTTCTGGCCGGACGCCTACGACCGCGGCATCGCCGACGAGATCGTCCCGGTGTCGGACGCCGACTCCTTCCACATGACCCGGCGGCTGGCCCGCGAGGAGGGCCTGCTCGTCGGCGGGTCGTGCGGCATGGCCGTGGCCGGTGCGCTGCGGGCCGCCGAGCGGCTCGGTCCGGACGACGTCGTGGTGGTGCTGCTGCCCGACGGCGGCCGCGGCTACCTGAACAAGATCTTCAACGACCAGTGGATGGCCGACTACGGGTTCCTGGACGTGACGGGGACCGGTGAGACGGTCGGTGAGCTGCTGTCGGCCAAGGGCGGCGCCACCCCGGAGCTGGTGCACACCCACCCCAACGAGACCGTGCGCGACGCCATCGACATCCTGCGCGAGTACGGCGTCAGCCAGATGCCCGTCGTCAAGGCCGAGCCGCCGGTCACCGCGGGCGAGGTGGTCGGCTCCGTGGACGAGAAGGTGCTGCTCGACGCGCTGTTCGCCGGCCGGGCCTCGCTGGCCGACCGGGTGGAGAAGCACATGTCAGCGCCGCTGCCGATCATCGGATCCGGCGAGCCGGTCAGCGCCGCCGTCGCCGAGTTCGGCGACGCCGACGCGCTGGTCGTGCACGTCGACGGCAAGCCGGCCGGGGTGGTCACCCGCCAGGACGTCCTCGGCCACCTGGCGGGGGTGACCCGGTGACCGGCTTCGACACCCGGGCGATCCACGCCGGCCAGGACCCCGACCCGGCCACCGGCGACGTCGTCGTCCCGCTGCACCTGGCCACCACGTTCAAGCAGGACGGCGTCGGGGGGCTGCGCGACGGCTACGAGTACGCCCGGAGCGGCAACCCGACCCGCACGGCGCTGCAGGAGCTGCTCGCCTCGCTGGAGGAGGGCGTCGCGGGGCTGGCCTTCGCCTCCGGGCTGGCCGCCGAGGACACGCTGCTGCGCACCGTCTGCGAGCCCGGCAGCCACGTCGTCCTCGGCGGGGACGCCTACGGCGGCACCTTCCGGCTCATCTCGCGGGTGCTCTCCCGCTGGGGCGTCGAGCACACGCCCGTCGATCTCACCGACCCCGACGCGCTGCGCGCCGCCATCCGGCCGGGGAGCACGCGGGTGGTCTGGTGCGAGACCCCGACCAACCCGCTGCTCACCGTCGTCGACATCGCGCTCACCGCCGAGGTGGCCCACGAGACCGGCGCGCTGCTCGCCGTCGACAACACCTTCGCCAGCCCCTACCTGCAGCGGCCGCTGACGCTCGGCGCCGACGTCGTCGTGCACTCCACGACGAAGTACCTGGGCGGGCACTCCGACGTCGTCGGCGGCGCCCTCGTCGTCCGCGACGCCGGCCTCGCCGAGCAGCTGGCCTACCACCAGAACGCGATGGGCGCGGTCTCCGGGCCGCTGTCGGACTGGCTGGTCGTGCGCGGCATCAAGACCCTCGGCGTGCGCATGGACCGCCACGGGGCCAACGCGGCCCGGATCGCCGAGTACCTGGCCGCGCACCCGGCCGTCTCACGGGTGCTCTACCCCGGCCTGCCCGACCACCCGGGGCACGACGTCGCGGCCGAGCAGATGTCCGGCTTCGGCGGGATGCTCTCGTTCCGGCTGGCCGCCGGCGAGGAGGCGGCGCTGCGGGTCTGCGAGCGGGCGCGGCTGTTCACGCTGGCCGAGTCGCTCGGCGGCGTGGAGTCGCTGATCGAGCACCCGCACCGGATGACGCACGCCAGCGCGGCCGGGTCGCCGTTGGAGGTGCCGGCTGACCTGGTGCGGCTGTCGGTGGGCATCGAGGACGCCGACGACCTGCTCGCCGACCTGGAGCAGGCGCTCGCCTAGGGCGCGTCCCGCAGCGAGAGCGCGCCGGTCGGGCACTGCTGCACGGCGTCCCGGACGGCGCCGTCGTCGGCGGGGTCCTCCTGCAGCAGCCGCACCGCGCCGTCGTCGTCGACCTCGAAGACGTCGGGCGCGAGCAGCTCGCACTGCCCGGACCCGACGCAGCGCTCCCGGTCGGCGCGGACCCGCATCAGCGCACGCCGGTCAGCCGGGCCGGCAGGTGCTTGAGCCCGTTGACGAACGACGAGCGCAGCCGGTCGGGTGGGCCGGTCACCTCCAGGTCGGGCAGCTGGTCGAACAGCGCCCGGAAGGTCACCTGCAGCTCCCGGCGGGCCAGGTGGGCGCCCAGGCAGAAGTGCGGCCCCTTGGAGCCGAAGCCCACGTGCGGGTTGGGGTCGCGGCCGACGTCGAGACGCTGGGGGTCGGCGAAGACGGCCGGGTCGCGGTTGGCAGCGGCGTAGAACAGCAGGAACTTCTCGCCGGCCGCGAACCGGTGCCCGCCCACCTCGCCGTCCCGGGTGGCGGTGCGGCGCATCCAGGTGACCGGGCTGACCCAGCGCACGACCTCCTCGACCGCGGTGCGGTCCAGCGACGGGTCGGCGGCCCACCGCGCCCGCTCGTCCGGCCACTCCGACAGCGCCAGCAGGCCCTGGGAGATGGCGTTGCGGGTGGTCTCGTTGCCGGCCACCAGCAGCAGGATGAAGAACGAGGCGATCTCCTGGGCGGAGAGCCGCTCGCCGTCGACCTCGGTGGTCACCAGCGCGGTGGTGAGGTCGTCGCGGGGGTCGGCGACCCGCTCGGCGGCGAGCCGCTCCATGAGCGCGGCCATCTCCATGCCGGCGGTGAGGAACGCGGTCAGCGGGTCGTCGTCCTCGATGAGGTCCGGGTCGCCGCCGGAGAGGATGACGTTGGACCGCGCGAGCACGCCGGGCCGGTCCTCCTCGGGCACGCCCATCATGTCGCAGATGACCCGCAGCGGGATCGGCGCGGCGAGGTCGGTGACCACGTCGAGCACCCCGCCGTTCGCCTCCGCCGTCGCCCGGGCGCGGGCCAGGACGTCGTCGACCACGAGGCGGACGGAGTCCAGCGTCCGCTCGAGCATCCGCGGGGTGAACGTCTTCGAGACGATGCGGCGGAGCCTGGCGTGCCGCGGGTCGTCCATGCTGATCAGCGAGCCGTAGAACTCGTGCAGCTCGGCCGGCACGTCCTGCATGGACACCGCGCCCCGGCCCGAGCAGAACAGCTCCGGCTGCGAGCTGATCGCCTCCAGGTCGGCGTAGCGGGTGACCGCGTGGTAGCCCGGGCCGGCCGGGATGCCGGGCAGGTCGGGCTCGGCGAAGAAGGCGAACGGCCGCTCGGCGCGCAGCCGGTCCAGCGCCGCGTGCCGCTCCTGCGGCGGGCGGGCCCACCAGTCCCGGTCGGAGAGGTCGACGGTGGAGAGGTCGACGTCCTCGGGTGCGAGGGTCACGGGCAGGCCTCCTGGGGAGCGGGCGCTGGGATGGTCAGGCCACGCTAGAGACCACGCCCTGTGACCGGCAACACACCACGTCGTCAACACCCCGGACCGAGCGGGCGACGCGCCCGCTCGTCAGGAGGTGGCGTCGACCAGGTCGCCGTACTCGGGGTGGCGCTCGATCCAGCCGCGCACGAAGGAGCAGCGCGGCACGACCCGGCCGCCCTTCTGCCGGACGTCGTCGAGGGCGCCGCGGACGAGCGTGCCGCCCAGGCCCGAGCCCTCGGCGTCGGGATCGATCTCGGTGTGCGTGAACACCACCTGCTCGCCGTGGCGCTGGTAGGCGGCCAGGCCCAGCAGGCGGTCGCCGTCGCGGATCTCGTAGCGCTCGGCGTCGGGGGCGTCGTGGACGGTCGGCTCCATGCCGGGAGCCAACCGCCCGGCGGCCGGGACTGTTCCGCGCCCGGTCACGGCCGTGCCGGGTCGTGCTGCCGCGGCAGCCACACGCGCAGGACCGTCTCCCCCGGCCGCACGTCGATGGTGATCTCCCCCCGGTGCCGGCCGCTGACGATGCGGCGGGAGATGTCCAGGCCCAGCCCGGTGCCCTGGCCCACGCCCTTGGTGGTGAAGAAGGGCTCGAAGGCGCGGTCCCTGGCCTGCGGGGACGCCCAGGTCCCGGTGTCGCCGACCTCGACGAGGACGCCGTCCCGCTCGGCCCGGGTGCTCAGCCGCAGCGTGCCGGTCTCCCCCATGGCGTCGAGGGCGTTGACGACGAGGTTGGTCCACACCTGGTTGAGCTCGCCGGCGATGGCCTCGATGCGGGGGACGTCCGGGGCGTAGTCGCGCCGCACCTCGACCCCCGGCGGGATGCGGTGCTTGAGCACCACCAGCGTGCTCTCCAGGCCCTCGGTGACCACCGTCTGCTGGAGCGCCGCGCGGTCGAGCTGCGAGTAGGACTTCACCGCACCGACCAGGTCGGAGACGCGGTGGGTGGACTCCTTCACCTCGGCGAGCAGGGTGGTGACGCCCAGGGTGTCCACCAGCCACGACAGCCCGGCGTCGAGCGCGCCGCCGAGGTCGGCGGCGGCCCGCTGGCACCAGTCGACGTCCACGCCGGCCGCCGCCAGCGCCGGGGCGAGCACCCACTCCCGCTCGACGCCGTGGTCGGCCAGCCAGTCCGACAGGGCCTCCTCCCGGTCGGCCAGCGCCAACGGGTCGGACTCCCCGCCCTCCTGTCCCCCGGCGAGCTCGCGGCGCAGCGCGTCGAGCCGGACCAGCTGCCCGGCCGAGATCGAGCTCGACGCGAGGCGGCCGACGGTCGACACCAGGCGGTCGCAGGCCTCGCCCAGCGCGTCGACCGCGCGGGTGGCCGCCGCCGCCGGGTTGTTCAGCTCGTGGGCCAGTCCGGCCGCCAGGGTGCCCAGCGCGACCAGGGCCTCCCGCTGGCGGGCGGCGGACTCGACGGTGCGGGCGGTGCGGAACACGCCCTGGATGAGGTGGGCCCCGAACGGGTTCCAGTCGTTGGTCCAGGCCTTGAGGGCCTCCGCCGGGACCCGGAGCACCCGGCCCGCCGCAGCGGCCCGTCCGGTGGCCAGGTAGACCGCGGCGTCGTCCCAGGCCCGGAAGCCGCCGGCCCAGCGGCCCGGGGCGTCGAGCACGCCGAGCAGCATCTCCTCGTACCCGACGGTGCGCACCAGCTCCACCCGGCCGTCCAGGAGCACGAACCAGTCGTCCGCGGGGAGGTTCTGCTCCCACAGCTCGTCCCCCGGGGCGAAGGCCACCTCGACGCCGCGGGCGGCGAGGTCGGCCAGGTCGTCCTCGTCGACCTTGTCGAACAGCGGGATCGCCCGCAGCTCCGCCGCGGTGATCACGTCGTGGCCAGGTACTGGTGCACGAGGTGGATGGCCATGGCGCCCTCGCCCACCGCGGAGGCGACGCGCTTCATCGAGTCCAGCCGCACGTCACCGGCGGCGAAGACACCCGGGGTGCTGGTCTCCAGGGCGTAGGGGCTGCGGGCCAGCGGCCACGGCGTCGTGGCGGAGGACGCCAGCAGCTCGGGTCCGGTGAGGACGAAGCCCCGCGGGTCGCGCGCCACCCCCGGTCCCAGCCAGTCGGTCCGCGGGGAGGCGCCGATGTAGACGAACAGCCAGGTCGCGGGCAGCTCCTCGGGAGCGGAACCCTGCTCGCAGAGCGTGATCGAGGCGAGGTGCCCGTCTCCGTGGGCGGCCACCACGGAGCTGCGGAGCCGGACCTCGATGCGGTCGTTGGCCCGGATCTGGGCGATCAGGTACATCGACATGGTGTCCTCGAGCCGCGCCCCGCGGACGACCATCACCACCCGCCGGGCGTAGCGGGCGAAGTTCAGCGCCGCCTGGCCCGCCGAGTTGGCGCCGCCGACGACGTAGACGTCGTCGCCCTCGCACTGGACGGCCTCGCTCGCCGAGGACCCGTAGTAGACGCCGCGACCGGCGAGGTCGGCGAGGCCGGGACCCTCGAGGCGGCGGTAGGACACCCCGCTGGCCACGAGCACCGCCCGCGCCTCGACCTCCCCCGAGTCGCCGAAGCGCACCGCCCGCACCGGACCGCGGGCCTCGAGGGCCACGACGTCGCGGGCCAGCAGCATCTCGGCGCCGAAGCGGGCGGCCTGTGCGACCGCCCGGTGCGCGAGGTCCGCCCCGGACAGGCCCTTGGGGAACCCGAGGTAGTTCTGGATCGACGCACTCTGACCCGCCTGGCCCCCGGGTGCCTCCTTCTCCACCACGACGGCGCGCAGCCCCTCGGAGGCGGCGTACACCGCGGCGGCCAGCCCCGCGGGGCCACCGCCGACGATGCACAGGTCGTACAGCGGCTGCTCGGCCTGGGTGCGCAGGCCGAGGGCGCCGGCGAGGTCGAGGGTGGAGGGGGCGCGCAGCGGCTGGCCGTCGGGCACCAGGACGAGCGGCAGGTCGTCGGGGCCGGCGCCGGCGAGCTCCACAAGCCGCCCCGCCTCCTCGTCCCGGTCGATCTCGCGCCACTGGTAGGGCACGTGGTTGCGCGAGAGGAACGTCTTCACCTCGTGGCTGCGCTCCGACCAGCGGTGCCCCACCACCGTGACCTCCCCGGCGTCCGGCGGGTGGGCCTGGCGCCAGTCGCCGAGGAGGTCGTCGACCACGGGGTAGAGCCGCTCCGTGGGCGGGTCCCAGGGCTTGAGCAGGTAGTAGTCGAGCCCGACGTCGTTGATGGCCGCGATGGCCGCCTCCGTGTCGGCGTACGCCGTGAGCAGGAGGAACTTGGTGTCGGGGGTGATGTCCCGGGCACGGGCGAGCATCTCGACGCCGGTCATCTCCGGCATCCGCTGGTCGGTCGCGATGAGGGCGACCGGGCGCGCCCGCAGGGCCAGCTCGGCCAGCACCTCGAGGGCCTGGGCCCCCGACGTCGCCCGGATGACCCGGTAGTCCTGCCCGTACCGCGTCCGCAGGTCGCGCGAGATGGACGCCGCCACCCCGGGGTCGTCGTCGACGGTCAGGATGGTCGGCTTCGGCAAACGGGCCTCCATGCGCCACAGCTCCGGCGGGAGCCCCGCCGCGAGAGGTGTGAGTGTGACGCGGACCGTAGTGGAGGAAGAGGCCGAAACGGGAGGTCAGACGGCCGCCGACCAGCGGACGATCTGGAGCCGGTGCACCGGGGACACGACGAGGGCCCCGGAGCATCTGCTCCGGGGCCCTCGTGCCAGTAGCGGGGACAGGATTCGAACCTGTGACCTCTGGGTTATGAGCCCAGCGAGCTACCGAGCTGCTCCACCCCGCGTCGGTAGGTGCCACTGTACACGTCCGCCGGAGACCCTGCCGCCGGCCCCGGGTGCGCGCGGTGCGGCGGCGGGGTAGGACGGCGGGAACAGGGGTGTGAGCAGCGCACCGGCCCGTCCGTCACGTCACGTCAGCGAGGACGCCATGACCGCGAACACCGGACAGCAGGACGTCGTCGACATCCTCACCACCGACCACCACGAGGTCCTCGAGCTCGTACAGCAGATCCCGGCCGCCGACCCCGCCCAGCGGCGGGACATGGCCGACACCGTCATCGCCGAGCTCATGCGGCACTCCGTGGCCGAGGAGATGTACGTCTACCCGGCGATGACGGACCACCTGCCCGACGGCGAGGCCGCCGTCCGCCACGACGTCGAGGAGCACCAGCAGCTCGTGGAGCGGATGAAGGAGCTGGAGAGCGTCGACTCGGCCGACCCGCGCTTCCTCGAGGTGCTCGGCCGGCTCGAGGCGGTGCTCCGCGACCACGTCTCCGACGAGGAGAACGAGCAGTTCCCCGCCCTGCGCGCCCGCCTCACCCGCGAGCAGCTCGTCGAGATCGGCGCGAAGGTGCAGACGGCGAAGCAGGCGGCGCCGACCCGCCCGCACCCCTCGGCCCCGCACAGCGAGCTGTTCCACAAGCTGGTCGGGCCCGGTGTGGGGATGGTCGACCGGCTGCGCGACTCGCTCACCGGCCGCACGAACGAGCGCTGAGGCCGCGACTTCCAGCGGGCTGGGGGTCCGGCCTCACCGGGTCCGCGCCGGCGTGACGCCGAAGGCGGTGAGCACGGCGTCGACGTTGGCGTCGACGTACTCGCGGGTGATCGGGTCCCGGGTGATCAGCAGCCGGGTCCAGGTGGGACCGATGAGCAGGTCGATCAGCAGGTCCTGGTCGACCGTCGGGGCGAGTTCGCCCCGGGCGATGGCGAGGGCGAGGGCCCGCCGGTAGGCCTGCCGGCGGGTGTGGACGACGGTGTAGAGCAGGTCGGCGATCTCGGGGTGGTGGCCGGCCTCACGCAGCAGCCGGGGCACGAACTGCCCCCGGCCGCGCACGAACGTCTCCACGGCGCCGTGCAGCAGCGCGCACAGGTCGCCCCGCAGCGTGCCGGAGTCGGGGACGTCGACGCTCTGCAGCGCCAACCGTTCAACACCTGCTGCGGCGACCGCCGCCTTCGACGCCCACCGGCGCAGGATGGTGGTCTTGGCCACGCCGCTGCGGGCGGCCAACTCGTCGAGGGTCAGGCCGGCGTAGCCGTGCGAGCCCAGCAGGACGACGACCTGCTCGAGGATGCGGTCGTCCAGCGTGGTGTCCCGTGGACGGCCGCGCCCGCGTGGCGGTGATCCCAGGCCGACTCCCCTCCCTGCCCCGACCCCCGGTGTCGGAATCCGATCGCTCACTCTACCCAGGTGGCGGGCACGACGGGCAGCTGCCGACCCGCATTTACGCGACTGACGGTTGCGCTGAGGGGGGCGATGGGGCTACGGTTCCGCCTCGGCGCACCACCCTCGGGCCCGGAGCTCCTCCCCTCCCGGAGGTGCGCGGCGGTCCCGCGCACCGTTCGCGTCCGCCGGCCGAGCACCCGGCCGGCATCCTCCCGTGGCCTGACGGGCGCTCATCCAGCGCCGCGCCACAGCGGCGCAGCGCTGGCCGTGTGAGGAGAAGACCGTGACGGAGAACCGAACGCCTTATCCGGTACGCGTGGACGCGTCGCAGGACGCGGCGGCCTCGCGGGGGTTGTGGCTGGTGAAGTGGCTGCTGCTCGTCCCCCACGTCGTGGCGCTCTTCTTCCTGTGGCCGGCGTTCCTGGTGGTCGGCGTGGTCGCGTTCTTCGCGATCCTGGTCACCGGCCGCTACCCGCGGGCGCTGTTCGACTTCTCCGTCGGCGTGCTGCGCTGGAGCTGGCGGGTGCACTACTACGGCTACGGGGCGCTGGGCACCGACCGCTACCCGCCGTTCACGCTCGCCGACGTGCCGGACTACCCCGCCCACCTGGACGTCCTCTATCCGGAGCGGCTCTCCCGCGGGCTGGTGCTGGTCAAGTCGTGGCTGCTGGCCATCCCGCACTACCTGGTCCTGTCGGTCTTCGTCGGCGGCGGGATCTGGCTCGGCGCCCAGGCGGGGAACTCCGGCGACGGCTGGGACGACGGCTGGGGCGCCGGCGTGAGCCTGGTCGGCCTGCTCGTCTTCATCGCCGCGATCGCGCTGCTGTTCACCGGCCGCTACCCGCGGCCGCTGTACGACCTGGTCATCGGCATCCAGCGCTGGGTGCTGCGGGTGGCCGCGTACGCCGCGCTGATGACCGACCGCTACCCGCCGTTCCGCCTGGACACCGGCGGGATCGACCCGGGGTCGGCCCCGGCCGTCCCCACGCCTCCGCCGCCACCATCCGGAGCCCCGGTCGCACCCGGCGGCCCGCCGACCCCCGCGGCGGCCACCCCGGGTGCGACCGGCCCTGTCGTCGGGGTCCGCCGCTAGCCCACCGCGTACGGGCTCGTCACCGACCGCTGCCCGCCCGTCCCACCCGCGAACTCCCCGGGGGGCAGCGACACGAGCGCCACCGCGCACCCCGCGGCGCAGCGGACCATCCCGACGGTCGGACGGGCACCGCGTCGTAGCGGGAGGAGACCTCGCGGCGAACGACCGGGTCACGCAGGCTGTCGCCGGGGAGCCGACTGAGGGCCTTGAACTGTCTCGTGCAGCCCCGCCGGGGCCATGATCGCCAGCAGCGGCACCCCGCCGGCCCGCGCCGTACTCGTGTGCGGGCTGCCGACCGGGACCTGCAGCCGCTGTGCGACGCGATGGGGCGCCTGGGGGATGCGCCGGCCGGAGGTCGAGCCGCAGCACGTCGACCGGCCCACGTCCTGTGGGCCACCGCGCGCGGCTGGTCGACGTCGACGCGCTGCCGCCCGGGCGGGTGACCGTCCGGGTCGACCTGCGCGGGGCGACCACCGGTCCCCACCGGATGCTGCTTCACCACCCGATGGCCGAGGTGTGCACCCACTTCGCGGGGACCGCCGAGGAGCTGGTCCTGTGCACCGACGCCGACGCGCTCGCGCGCTGGCACCTGCGCGAGTGCAGCTACGCCCACCTGATCCGCCAGCAGCGCATCCGGATCGACGGGCCGCCGGACCCGGTCCGCGCGTTCCCCGGGTGGATCTGCCCCAGCCCGCACGCCGTGCACCGCACCCCCGCGTCGGCCCCGTCGCCCTCCTGACGCCCTCCCGCAGGCAGCCGGCAGGACCGGCCCGCTCCCCGCCACGCGCCGGGCCGAGGTAGCCGCTGCGTGGGGAACGACCCCGCCCAGGCGCACCTCAGGCCGGCACGAGGACGGGCGGAGCCGTCGTCTGCCGAGTCCGGCTCCGAGGACGGAGGGCCTCCAGCACGTGGTCGAGCTCGTCGAGGGCTCGCCCCGGAGGGAGGACGACGACCGGCATGTCGGCGCCGGCGGCGTACCAACGGTCGAGCAGCTGCCTCGCCGCGGTCGCGTCTCCCCAGACGGTCAGCTCGTCGAGCAGGGGCACGGCCCGCTCCGGCAGGCCGGCGTCAGCCGTGGCTGCACCGGCGTCGAGGACGGCGTCCACGGCCTCGCCGAGGCCGTGCGCCCTCAGCGTCTGCGCGTACAGCGGCCCCATGCTGGTGAGGTAGAAGCTCACCCACCACCAGGCCAGTTGCCGGGCGACGGCCGGATCCGGCGACAGCGCCACCGGGAGGCCGGGCCGGATCTGCGGCAGCGGCCGTCCCGGCCGACCGCGGGCGACGCCCGCCTCGAGCAGCCGGATGCCCTCGCCCAACCCCGACACCGGCAGCAGGAACGGATACCAGGCGTCGGCCAGTTCGCCGGCGACGCGCACGGCCTCCGGGCCCAGCGCGGCCAACTGGACGGGGATGTCGGACGAGGGCCGGACCGCCAGCCGCAGCGGCTTGCTGCGCCCGGGCACCGTGGTGAGGAGCCGCTCGCCGTCCAGGAGCCGGCGCACCTGTCGGGTCGTCTCCGCCAGACGCACGGCCGGCGCACGGAAGGCGACGTCGTGCAGTCCCTCGGCCAGCTGGGGTGATCCGGCACCCAGGCCCAGGACGAACCGGCCGCCGGAGACCTCGCCGAGGCTGGTCGCCAGCATGGCGATCGACGCGGCGCTGCGGCCCCAGACGTTGAGCACACCGGTGCCGATGCGGATGCCGCTGGTCCGCACCGCGATCTCCGCCAGCAGGACCGAGGCGTCGTGGCCCCAGCCCTCGGCGAGGAAGAAGGCCGCGTACCCCAACTCCTCGGCGCGGGCGGCGACGTGGAGGACGACGTCGCGTCGGGTCTCCATCGGAGGGAGACCGACAGCGAGGGGACGGTCCGTGCTCATGGCCTGCCCGCCTTCCGTCCAGGACGGCCATCCGGGCTCCAGTGTCCGAGACCTCGGCCGTGCCTCCTCGTCGAGCCGACACCACAGTCGCCGGGTCCCGTTGCAATCGGGTTGCAGGCGGGGCGCGACCCTGCAGACGCTCCTCGGCACATCCGCCGGGCCGTCGGGTCCGACGGCACCTGGCTGATCGTGGAGCCGGCCACGAGCGACACCGTCGAGGTCGGCCCCGACCCGGACGCGACCTCCGGCCAGCAGGACCCCTGATGGGGGACGTGGGGTCCGGGTCCACACCGCCCCTCAGACGGGTGGCGACACCCGCGCCCCCCGCAGCAGCACGAGGTCCGTCCGGGGACAGTCGGTCCCATCGCCCCGCGCAGACGACAGCGGCCCTCACAGTTCCTGTGAGGGCCGCTGTCCGGTGGTAGCGGGGGCAGGATTCGAACCTGCGACCTCTGGGTTATGAGCCCAGCGAGCTACCGAGCTGCTCCACCCCGCGTCGGTGAGACCACCATACACCGGGCGGGGGCGGGCGCGGTGCCCACCCCCGCCCGTCGGCTCAGCCGGTCGGCGTCGCCGCGGCTCCCGACTGCGCCGCCTGGTAGGCCTCGACGGCCCGCTGCAGCCGGGCCAGCGCCTCGCCCTGGGCGGCGAAGTCCCCCGACCGCTGGGCGTCGGCCAGCGCCTGCAGCGCGGCGTCCAGCTCGGTCACCGCGGCGTCCAGGCCCGCCTCAGGCGTGCCGCCGTCGGCCGGGGGCGTCGTCGGCTCGGCCGGCGTCGTCGGTTCCGTCGTCGGCTCCTCGGTGTCCGGCGTCGTCCCGGCGTCGTCGCTGTCGGTGGCCGTGTCGCCCGCCCCGGCGCCGAACACCTGGTCCAGCGCGTCGGAGAGCGTGTCGGCGTACCCGACCCGGCCGCCGTAGTTGACCAGCACCTTGCGCAGCAGCGGGAAGGAGTTCTCCCCCGTCCCCTCCACGTAGAGCGGCTGAACGTAGAGCAGGCCGTTGCCGCCGATCGGCAGGGTCAGCAGGTTGCCGAACACCGCCTGGGAGTTCTGGCTGTTGAACAGCGTGAGGTCCTGCGCGACCTCGTCGTCGGTGTTGAACGACTGCTGCACCTGCTGCGGCCCGCGGAACGGGGTGTTGCCCGGCAGCCGGAGCACCTGGATCTCGCCGTAGGTGTCCGGGTCGCTGGACGCCGAGATGAACGCCGAGAGGTTCTGCCGGCGGAAGGCGTTGAGCGCGCTGGTCAGCTGGAAGATCGGACCGTCCTCACCCGGCCGGGCGGCGAGGATGTAGTACGGCGGCTGCGCCTCCTCGGTGTCGACCGTGGGGTCGGCCGGCACCGCCCAGCGGTCGTTCTGGCTGTAGAAGTCGCTCGGGTTGCTCACGTGGTAGCGCGTGAGGATGTCCCGCTGCAGCTTGAACAGGTCCTCCGGGTACCGGACGTGGCCGATGAGCTCCTCGCTCATCGCGTCGCGGTCCTCGATCACGCCCGGGAAGGCGGCCCGGTAGGCCTGCAGCACCGGGTCCTGCTCGTCCCACTCGTACAGCGTCACGGTGCCGTCGTAGGCGTCGACGGTGGCCTTGACCGAGTTGCGGATGTAGTTGAACTGCTCGTTGGGCAGCGCCGTCGTCCCCTGTCCGGTCAGCGCGTCCTGGGCGGCCTCGCCGAGCTCCATCCGCTCGGAGTAGGGGTAGGCGTCCGACGTCGTGTAGCCGTCGAGGATCCAGGTGACCCGGCCGCCGATCACCGCCGGGTAGGGGTCGCCGTCGACCTGGAGGAAGGGCGCGGCCTTCTCCACCCGCTCGCGCGGGTCGCGGACGTAGAGCACCTTCGAGGCGTCGTTGACCGCGCCGGAGAGCAGGAAGTTGCGCTCCCGGTAGTAGATGGCGAACGTCAGCTGCCGGAAGAAGCTGCCGATCGCGACGCCGCCCTCGCCGTCGTAGGTGTTGTTCACCTCGCCGTCGGAGCCGTCCTCGGGCCGGTCGAACTCCCGCGCCTGGGCGCCCTCGGGGGCGCCGACGACCGAGTACACGTCCTCGCCGGCGTCCTGGATGAGCTCGCCGTAGTAGACACGGGCCTGCTCGACGTCGATGTCGCCGGTGGTGGGCAGGTCGCGGCTGGTGAAGTTCGGCTCGCCGCCCTCCTGGCTGGCGATCACCTGGTTGGCCGGCGCGGCCACGAAGCCGTTGCCGTGGGTGTAGACGGTGTGCCGGTTGATCCAGGTGCTCTGGTTCTCGCTGAGCCCCTCGCTGTTGAGCTCGCGGACGGCCACGACGTAGTCCTGCGTCTCGCCGTCGATCGTGTAGCGGTCGATGTCGAGCCGCTCGGGGAAGCCGTAGACGTTGCGGATCTGCTGGCGCGCGGTGAACGTGTCGGCCAGCACGTTGGGGTCGAGCAGCCGCGCGTTGGGGATCGTGGCGTCGTCGTCGCGCAACTGGGCGAGGGCGGCGTCGGTGTCGACGTCGTCGCCGGTGGCCTCCTGCGCGAAGTCGACGTACTCGACGTCGTCGTCGGTCAGGCCGTAGGCCGCCCGGGTCGAGGCGATCGCCCGCTCGATGTAGGCCGCCTCCCGCTCGTTGGCGCTCGGCCGGACGACGAACTGCTGCACGATCGCGGGGTAGGCCACGCCGATGACCAGGCTGGAGAGCAGCAGCAGGACCAGCGCGGCGGCCGGCAGCCGGAAGTTGCGGACGACGACGTTGGCGAAGAACGCCACGGCGCAGAACGCGGCCGCGAACACGAGGATCGTCTTGGCCGGCAGCAGCGCGTTGACGTCGGTGTAGCTGGCGCCGCTGAACAGCCCGCCGCGGTCGGAGTAGACCAGGCTGTAGCGGTCGAACCAGTAGGCCACCGCCTTGAGCGCCACGAACAGGCCCAGCAGCACCGACAGCTGGGTCATCGCCGCGCCGGTGAGCTTCTGCCCCGGCGTCTGCAGCCGCAGCCCGCCGAAGACGTAGTGGGTGAGCAGCGAGCCGATCAGCGCCAGCAGCACGATGGCGAAGCCGAAGCCGAGCAGCAGCCGGTAGAAGGGGTACTCGAAGACGAAGAACGACAGGTCCAGGCCGAACTGCGGGTCGACCTCGCCGAAGGGCACCGCGTTGCGGAAGGTCAGCCAGGTCTCCCAGCTGCCCTGCGCGGTGAAACCGGCGAAGAGCCCGACGACGACGGCGACGGCGGTGAGCACCAGCGTGCGCCGCGGCTCGAGCGACTGCCGGTAGCGCTCCAGGTTCTGCTGCTCCAGCGACATCGGCCGGAACGCCGGGCGGAAGCGGTAGGCGAGGTGGATCGCCAGTGCGGTGAGCCCGCCGGTGGCGACACCGGCCACGGCGAACAGCAGCGCGCGGGTCTGCAGCTCGGTCCAGAAGACCTCGGTGAACCCGGTCTCGTCGAACCACAGGTAGTCGACGTAGACGTTCGTCAGGGTGCCGATGGCCGTGAACAGCACCAGCAGCACGGCGATGGCCCCGATGACCACCTTCGCGCGCCGCGACAGCGTCGGCACGGACACGGGGGGCCGCATGGCCACGAGCGGTCTCCTTCAGTTGCGGTGCGGCGGAGCACGGGAGGTGCGCCACCGCGGTGGGGCGACCGCGGGCGGAGCTGCGGTGCGGTCTGACTGTGCGTGTGTGGTCGGTCGGCACGGGGTCCGGCCCGGTTCCGGCCGCTGTCGTCCCAGACCAACGTCCGGCGCGGCACCGGGTTCCCCGGGGACTCCCTGCTGGCCGACAGCTTCCCCCACGTCGGCGGTGCCGTGCCGCGCGGCCGGTCCGGCGGCGTCAGCAGCTCTCGGGCGTGCGCCCCGCGCGGAGGTCGGCCAGGGCGTCGAGGGCGTCGTCGAGGTCGGCGACGCGGGCCAGGGTCAGCCCCGGCTGCGGCGCGGCGAGGGCGTCGGCGCAGTTGCCGGCCGGCACCAGGAACAGCTCGGCACCGATCTCGGTGGCCGCCACCATCTTGAGCTGGATGCCGCCGATCGGGCCGACCGCGCCGTCGGCGTCGATGGTGCCGCTGCCGGCGACGACCGCGCCCTCGGTCAGGTCGGTGTCCCCGACCAGGTCGAGGATGCCGAGGGTGAGCATGAGGCCCGCCGAGGGCCCGCCCACGTCGGCGACGTCGATGTCGACGTCGAAGGGCGCCGAGGGTTGCTCGCGCACCAGCACGCCGAGCACGGAACCGTCGCGGTCGGGCGCCTCGGCGGTGGTGACGGTGGCCGTGCCCGGCTCGCCCAGCCGCGTGTAGGCCACCTCGACCGGGGTCCCGGCCGGAACGCCGGTGAGGACGGTGCCCAGCGCGGCGTTGTCCGGCGTCGGCCGGCCGTCGACCGACTCGATCGCGTCGCCCTCCTCCAGCAGCCCGTCGGACGGGGAGTCGTCCCCCGACACCCCGCGGACGACGACCTTGACCGGGTAGCCCAGCTCCCCCAGTGCCGCCGCCTCGGCCGACTCCTCCGAGGTGAGGAAGGCCTCCCGGTTGGCCCGCTCGATCTCGTCCTCGGTCTGGTCGGGCGGGTACACCGACTCCTCGGGGACGATGCTGACCTCGTCGTCGAACCAGCCGCGGACGGCCTCCACCAGGCTCAGCCCCGCCCGGCCCACGCCGACCGTCGTCAGGTTCAGGTTGCCGCTGACGTCGTTGCGCTCGCGGCCGCGCACGCTGATGACCGGGTCGCCGTCGATGTCGCCCAGGGTGTTGAAGGTGGGCCCGGGCACCTGGGCCACGTAGGGCACGGGCAGCGCGGCGCCGAGGACGCCGGCGACCAGCAGCAGCACCACACCGACGGCGAGGACGGCGATCCGACGGGTCACGACCGGCCAGCCTATGTGCTGGTCCTGGCAGCGCCCGCCCCGGCGGCGTCCGCTCAGGGCGGACGCCGAGCACCCCGGACCGCCCGCCGGGGGGTGATCACGCGTCTACCGTGGGGGCATGAGCGACGTGCCGTTCGGCTTCGGCCTCCCCGACCGCGACCCCGAGCGCCGCGACCAGCCCGGGCAGGACCCGTTCGGCTTCGGCGCGCTGTTCGGGTTCGGCGGCCCCGGCGGCGCCGGCGCCGGCACGCCGGAGGAGCTGCTGGGCAAGATGCCGCTGTTCGCCGAGCTGCAGAAGCTGATGAACTGGTCGGGCGGCCCGGTGAACTGGGACCTCGCGCGCCAGGGTGCGATCAGCTCGCTGGCCACCGGCACGCAGCCGACGTCGGAGGCCGAGCGGGCCGCCGTCGCGGAGGCCCTCCGGCTGGCCGACCTGTGGCTGGACCAGGCCACCGACCTCCCCTCCGGGGTCGAGCGCACGCTGGCGTGGTCGCGCGTGGAGTGGGTCGAGCAGACGCTGCCGGCGTGGAGCGCGCTGATCGACCCGCTCGCGGAGAAGGTCGTCGCGGCGATGACCGGCGCGCTGCCCCAGGAGGCCATGGCCATGGCCGGGCCGCTGGCTGGGATCATGGGCCGCATGGGCGGGCTGATGTTCGGCGCCCAGGTCGGCCAGGCCTTCGGCCGGCTGGCCGGCGAGGTGCTCACCGGCACCGAGGTCGGCCTCCCGCTCGCCCCGGCCGGCACCGGCGTGCTGGTGCCGCAGAACGTCGCCGAGTTCGCCGGCGGCCTCGACCGCCCCGCCGACGAGGTCCGGCTGTTCCTCGCGCTGCGCGAGGCCGCCTCCCTGCGGCTGTTCGCGCACGTGCCGTGGCTGCGCCAGCAGCTGCACGACGCCGTCCACGCCTACGCGCGCGGCATCACCATCGACCGCGAGGCCATCGAGCGCGGCCTGCAGGACGCGATGGGGTCGATGGGCGGCGGTTTCGACCCGTCGAACCCCGAGGCCGTCCAGGAGCTGCTCGGCAGCGGGCTGCTCGAGCCCGAGGAGACGCCCGAGCAGCAGATGGCGCTGCGCCGGTTGGAGACGCTGCTGGCCCTGGTCGAGGGCTGGGTGGACGCCGTCGTCGCGGACGCGGCGGGCGAGCGGCTGCCCGGCCACGGCGCGCTGGCCGAGACGATGCGCCGCCGGCGGGCCTCCGGCGGCCCCGCCGAGCAGACCTTCGCCACCCTGGTCGGCCTGCAGCTGCGCCCGCGGCGGCTGCGCGACGCCGCGACGGTGTGGGGCGCCATGGCACAGCGGTACGGCACCGCCGAGCGCGACCGGCTCTGGTCGCACCCCGACCTGCTGCCCACCTCCGACGACCTCGACGAGCCGATGGACTTCGTGGCCCGCCAGGGGGTCGACGACGAGCTGCGCCGGCTCACCGCGGACGACGCCGCGCCGACCGACACCGACACCGACACCGACGGCGCGGACGGCGTGGACGGCCCCGCGGACGGGGACGGCACCCCTCGCTGAGGCGGCCTCAGTCGACCAGGTCGTCGGCGCCCTCGTCGCCGGAGCCGTCCTCGGCGGCCTCGGCGCGTGCGGCCTCGACGCCCTCGAGGAAGCCGCGGGCGCGCTCCGCGCGCGGGTAGCGGGCCACCAGCGCCCAGAAGCGGGCGTCGTGGCCGGCCTCGACCAGGTGTGCCAGCTCGTGCACCAGCACGTAGTCGACGACGTACTCGGGCATCGAGCGCAGCCGGCTGGAGAGCCGGATGGTGCCGTCGGACGGCGTGCAGGAGCCCCACCGCCGCTGCTGGTTGTCCACCCACCGCACGCTGGCCGGCCGCGGGACGCCGTCGAGGTGCGCCGCCGACAGCGCCTCGGCCCGCGCCATGAGCTCGGCGTCCCCACCCAGCGACCGGCGGCGCCGCTCCTCGCGGGTCTGCAGCTTGGCCACCATCTGCGCCACCCAGCGCCGCTCCTCGGCGGGGGTGAACGCCGCCGGGATGAGCACGATCGTGCGGCCCGACTCCCGGTAGGCGGTCACCGTGCGACGGCGGCGCGCACTGCGGCGCACCTCGACCGGCCCGAGTGCGGAGACGGGGCCGCGCGAGGAGTCGGAGGTCGTTCCGGGCACGACAGGACCGTAGTTCCCGGTCGCCGCCGATGCGCCGGGGGGAGGCACCCGCTCGGGTACGAGTCGCACGGACGGTGGACACCCGCGGCCCGGACACGGCGTGGGCGGTGTCCACAGCACCGCCCACGCGTCCGTGCAGGTGGCGGGCGTGCGACCCGCGGCTGACCGGCAGGTGGCCGCCGTCCGTCCCCCGGCCACGCACAGCGACACGCCGACGGGTCCCCACGTGCTCCACAGGTTCGTCCACAGGCTGTGGGTACGCCGCCGGGAGCACCCCGCCGGTGGCGCCGGGCGGACCGGACCGTCCGGGTAGCGTTCCCCGGCGACGGCGCCCGGGGCGGGTGCCGAGCGGACCGACCAGGAGGAGGCACCGTGGCGGAGAGCTACAACGGCTACTGCGTGAAGTGCAAGGAGAAGCGGGACTTCGACGGCGAGGTCAAGGTCAGCGAGTCCGGCCGCCGCATGGCCCAGGGCACCTGCCCGGTCTGCGGCACCAAGATGAACCGGATCCTCGGCAAGGCCTGAGAACGGACCCCTCTGCCCCCCACCACTCGCTCCGCTCGTGGCGGGGCCCTGCGGAGGGGCCACGGACGGCGGCGCCCTGCACGCCGGGGCGCCGCCGTCGTCGTCCCGGCCTGTGGACGACGCCAGCGCGGGGGACCGCCGCGCTGGCAGCCTGCGCCGGTGTCCGACGCCACCCACCCCCTCCTCCCGCCGGGGACGCCGCTGCTGCGGCGCTCGGCCGACGCCCTGCAGGTCGGCGGCATCGACGGCGCCGACGGCCTGCTGGTCGGCGCCGATCCCGACGCGGTCAGGGCCCTGCTGCGCGGCCTGGACGGCCGCCGGGCGCAGCGGGCGGTCCTCGCCGACGCCGGCGCGGCGGGCCTCGACCCCGGGTCGGTCACCGACCTGCTGGCGGCCCTGCGCGTCGCGGGCGCGCTGGTCGACCTGGAGGCCGCCGACCTGCTCGCCGCCGACGCCGGCCCGGCCGCCACGGTCCGCACCGCCGCCGAGCTGGCCGCCGCCCGCGACGGCACCGGCTCCTCGCGCTGGCACGCCCGCCGCGGCGCCTCCGTGGTGGTGGAGGGCGCCACCCGCGTCGGCGTCCCGGTGGCGGTGCTGCTGGCCGCCAGCGGCGTGGGGCGGGTGAGCGTGCGCGACGCCGGGGTGGTCACCGCGGGCGACGCCGTCCCCGGAGGGCTGGCCGCCGGCGACGAGGGACGGCCGCGCACCGCGGCCGCCGCCGACGCGGTCCGCCGCGCCGCGCCGCTCACGGATCTGCGGCCGCCGGCACCGGGCGCGCGTCCCGACCTCGTGGTCCTCGCCCGGCCCTGGGCCGCCTCCGACCCGTTGGTGGCCGGGTTGCGCGATGCCGGCGTGGCGCACCTGGTGGCCGCCGTGCGCGGGGAGACCGGGGTGGCCGGCCCGCTGGTGGTGCCGGGCGTGACCAGCTGCCTGCGCTGCGCCGACCTGCACCGGCGCGACGCCGACCCGGCCTGGCCGGTGCTGGCCGCGCAGCTGACCGCCGCCGACGGGCCGCCGAGCGGCGCCGCGCTCACCTGCTGGGCCACGGCGCTGGCCGCCACGCAGCAGGCGCTGGCCTACCTCGACGGCAGCGGCAGCCCGGCGGCGCTCTCGGCTGTGGTCGAGCTGCGCCCGCCGGACCTGGCCCCGCGGCTGCGCCGGTGGCCACCGCACCCGGGCTGCGGGTGCACCGGGGCGCCCCGGCCGCCCACCGCGCCGGGCGAGGACGTCCCCGGCTCCGTCAGCGGCCCGGGCGCTGCGCAGGGGACAATGGCCCGGTGAGCGACGACGCACAGGGGATCCCCAGGGGCTCGATCTCGCGCACCGCGCGACTGGCCTCGCTGCCCCTGGGCGCCGCCGGGCGGGCCACGCTCGGGATCGGCAAGCGGCTGTCGGGCCGCCCCCAGGAGGCGGTGACCGCCGAGCTGCAGCAGCGCACCGCCGAGCAGCTGTTCGCCGTGCTCGGCCAGCTCAAGGGCGGGGCGATGAAGCTCGGCCAGACGCTGTCGGTCTTCGAGGCCGCCGTCCCCGACGAGGTGGCCGCCCCCTACCGCGAGGCGCTGGTCAAGCTGCAGGAGGAGGCGCCGCCGATGCCGGTGCGCACCGTGCACGCGGTGCTCGCCCAGCAGCTCGGCGGCACCTGGCGCACCCGGTTCCGCGAGTTCGACGACCAGCCGGCGGCCGCGGCCAGCATCGGCCAGGTGCACCGCGCCACCTGGCGCGACGGCCGCGAGGTCGCCGTCAAGATCCAGTACCCGGGCGCGGCCACCGCGCTGATGGCCGACCTCAACCAGCTCGCCCGCTTCGCCCGGCTGTTCGCCGCCCTCTTCCCCGGGCTGGACGTCAAGCCGCTGATCGCCGAGCTCAAGGCGCGGGTGGTCGAGGAGCTCGACTACGGGCTGGAGGCCGACGCGCAGCGCCAGTTCTCCGCGGCCTACGCCGGCGACCCCGAGATCGTGGTGCCGCGAGTGGTGGCCAGCGCGCCCAAGGTGATCGTGTCGGAGTGGCTCGAGGGCCTGCCGCTGTCCCGTGTGATCGCCGAGGGCACCCGCGAGCAGCGCGACCGGGCCGGCCACCTGATGGCCGTGCTGCACTTCTCCGCGCCCACCCGGGCCCGCCTGCTGCACGCCGACCCGCACCCGGGGAACTTCCGGCTCGTCGAGGGCGACCGGCTCGGCGTCATCGACTTCGGCGCCACCGCGCGGCTGCCCGACGGGCTGCCCGAGCCGATCGGCCGCCTGGTGCGCTGGGCGCTGGAGGGCCGCGCCGAGGACGTGCTGACCGACCTGCGCGGCGAGGGCTTCGTGCTCCCCGGGGTGGAGGTGCACGCGCAGGGCGTCCTGGACTACCTGCGGCCGATGCTCGAGCCGATCGAGCGCCACGGCTTCCGCTTCACCCGGAAGTGGATGCAGGAGCAGGCCGCCCGGCTCGCCGACCCGCGCAGCGAGGCCAACCGGCTGGGGCGCCAGCTCAACCTGCCGCCGGCCTACCTGCTCATCCACCGGGTGACCATCGGGTCGATCGGCGTGCTGTGCCAGCTCGACGCCGCCGCCGACTACCGCAGCGTGCTGGAGGAGTGGCTGCCCGGCTTCGTGCCCGACCGGACGCCGTGACGCGAGGAGGCCGGGCTCCCGACGCACCGGGAGCGTCGGGAGCCCGGCCTCGGCCGGTGGGACCCCTGCGGTAGCGGGTCCTCGATCAGCGGACGGCGGCGCTGGCGCGCGCGGCACGCCGGGTGGCGTACTCGGCGCGCCGGGCCCACCGGCGGGCGGCCAGGAGCCGGCGCGCCCGTCCGGCGGCATCGGCCTCGGCACGCAGCTCGCTGAGCCGTGCGGTCGCCAGGTCGTACTCGTACGTGGTCATGTCGCTTCCTCGGTGCTCGTCGGGCGTCGGTGCCCGCTCGGACTGCAGGTGTCGGTGCTGGTCGAGGTGCCGCCCGCCGCTCACGCGGCGACGACCTTGCGGGGACGACCCCGCGGGCGCTTGCGCGGGATGACCGCACCCCGCTCGAAGATCTCGCCGCCCCAGACGCCCCACGGCTCGCCGCGGTCGAGCGCACCGGCCAGGCAGGCGTCGCGGACCGGGCAGTCGCCGCAGAGGACCTTGGCCTGCTCCAGCTGCGCCGGGCTCTCGGCGAACCACAGGTCGGGGTCCTCGGTCCCGCGGCAGGGCAGGGGCCGCCGCACCGGTGCCGGGGCCAGGGGCGTGTGCGGCGTCCGCGGGGTGGCACCGCCGGTCCGGGGGAGCCCGGGTCGGCGGTGGGACGTCGGGCGCTCGATCGTCTGTAGCACTGCCGCTCCTCCTCGTACTCGTCGTCTGCGCGGCCGGCGGGGGCCCGCCGACCGGGTGGTCGGGGCCGGGTGCCGCGGAGATGACAGAGGCCGCGGATCCCGGGGTTCGGGTTCCGCGGCCTCGAGGAGGACCGTCGAGCGGTTAGCTCTGCGGTCTCCCCGGGGGGTGGTTCCCGAGGGTGTGGTGCGTGTTCTCGATGTCGGTGCGCTGGTCGGCGACGGCCACGACGCCGGTGCCGAGGACGCCGGTGCCGAAGACGCGGGTGCCGAACACGTCGGTGCCGGGCAGGGCGGCGGTGGGCAGACCGGTCCCCTGGGCCGGGGCGGTGGGCGCGACGACGGCGGTGCCGGTGAGCTCGAACGGCGTCATCGACCGCACGACGGCGTACCGCGGACGAGCGGTGGGCACGACGACGGCCGGGGCCGGACGCGCGGCGAGGGCACCCGGGCCGGTGACCCCGGCGGGGGTGCAGATCGACGGAGTGCTGATCACGGGTACCCCCTCCTCCCGGGGTCGGAGCCGCGGTCGGGCCGGGCTCGGTCTGGCGCGCCCGAGGGGTCCCGTCAGGCGCAGATCGGACAGTAGGGGCCCGCGCGTCCGGGCCGCAATCGAATTAACGACGGCGTCCTCCGGCCGCGGGACGCGCGCTCCGGCGACCGCCCCGTCAGGACGGTGCGTGAGGGCTCAGTCGCCGACGGTCGCCAGGACCTCGTCGCCGTAGAGCTCGAGCTTGCGCGCCCCGACGCCGGGCAGCCCCGCCAGCTCGCGGGTGCTGGTGGGCCGGGCCTCGGCGATCGCCTGCAGGGTGGCGTCGCTGAAGACGACGTAGGCCGGCACGGAGGCGGCCTGCGCGGTGGTGCTGCGCCAGGCGCGCAGCCGCTCGAACAGCTCCCCCGCCTCGCCCTCGAGCACCACCTTGGCCTTCTTGGCCTTCCGGGCCACGGGCACCGCCGACGGCGTGCTGCCGGGCACCAGGCCCTCGAGGAACCGGCTGCGGGAGCGGGGCCGGCGCGCCCCGGGGTTGCGCACCAGCGACCAGGACAGGGTGAGCTGCTCGCGGGCGCGGGTCACGGCGACGTAGAGCAGCCGCCGCTCCTCCTCCACCGCCTCCGGCCGAGCCAGCGACTGCGCGATGGGCAGCACGCCGTCGACCAGGCCCACGACGAACACGGCGTCCCACTCCAGGCCCTTGGCGGCGTGCATCGAGGCCAGCGTGACGCCCTGCACCGTCGGCGCGTGCTGCGCGTCGGCCCGCTCGGCCAGGTGCGCGACGAACCGCGGCAGGTCGGTGGTCGGGTCCTCGGCGACCAGGTCGACGGCGAGGTCGACCAGCGCGGCCAGCGACTGCCACCGGTCGCGCGCCGCTCCGCCGGCCGGCGGGCGGTGCTCCACCCAGCCGGTGGAGGCGAGCACGTCGCGGACCGTGGGGACCAGCGCCCCGGGCTCGCTGCCCCCGGCCGCCGCGCCGCGGAGCAGGACGACGGCCTCGCGGACCTCCGGCCGTTCGAAGAAGCGCTCCCCGCCCTTGAGCACGTAGGGCACCCCGGCGTCGGCGAGCGCCGACTCGTACACCTGCGACTGGGCGTTGATCCGGAACAGCACCGCGATCTCCGACGCGGGCGTCCCGGCCTCGACCAGGGCGCGGCAGGCCTGGGCGACCGCGGCGGCCTCGGTGGGTTCGTCGGCGTGCTCGAGGAAGCGCGGCGCCGGGCCCTCGGCGCGCTGGCCGAGCAGCCGCAGGCCGGGCAGCCCCTTGCGCGGCGGCGCCTGTCCGATGAGCTTGTTGGCCAGGGCGACGACCTGCGGCGTGGACCGGTAGTCGCGCTCGAGCTTGACCACCTCGGCGTCGGGATAGCGGTCGGCGAAACCCAGCAGGTGGTCGGGGTCGGCGCCGGTGAAGGAGTAGATGGTCTGGTTGGGGTCACCGACCACGCACACGTCGGCCCGGCCGCCCAGCCACGCGTCGAGCAGCCGCTGCTGCAGCGGGTTGACGTCCTGGTACTCGTCGACGACGAAGTGCCGGTACTGCCCGCGCACCTGCCGGGCGACGTCCGGGTGCTCCTCCAGCGCGAACGCGGTGACCAGCAGCAGGTCCTCGAAGTCGAGGGCACCGTCGCGCTGCTTGGCCGACTCGTAGGACGCGTACACCCGCGACACGGTGTCGGCGTCGAACGGCGGCTCGCGGCCCGCGGCCTGCGCCCGCTTGGCGTAGTCCTCGGGCGTGGCCAGCGTCGTCTTGGCCCACTCGATCTCGCTGGCGAGGTCGCGCAGGCTGGTGCGGTCGGTGGTCAGCCGGTTGCGGGTCGCCGCCGAGGCGACCACGCGCAGCTTGTTCTCGACCAGCGGCGGCATCGGCCCGCCCAGCACCCGGGGGGCGAAGTAGCGCAGCTGGCGCATCGCCGCGGCGTGGAAGGTGCGGGCCTGCACGCCACCGACACCGAGCCCGGCCAGCCGGGTGCGCAGCTCCCCCGCCGCGCGGGCGGTGAAGGTCACCGCCAGCACCTGCTCGGGCACGAAGGCACCGGTGTGCACGCCGTAGGCGATGCGGTGGGTGATCGTGCGGGTCTTGCCGGTCCCGGCGCCGGCGAGGATGCACACCGGCCCGCCGACCGCCTGCGCCGCCGTCCGCTGCTCCTCGTCGAGCCCGGCCAGCACCGCCTCGGCACCGGCGGTCGAGGGCGCCGGGGCGCTCCCGGCACGCCCGGGGGCGTCGGCTGTCTGCGGCATGCGCAGGTCCTCCAGGGGGCTGTGTCCTCGGGTGGGGCGGTCGGTCGGGAGACCGTCGCCGAGTCTCCCAGCCCGGGACGACAGACGGCGGGGACACCCCGGGGCTGGGGACGGCGGACGCGGCCGGGGAAGCTCCGCACCGCCCGCGGCGTTGCACCGGGCCGAGCGACCGCTCCCCCGACTCCCTGGAGGACCCGAGTGACTGCCGCCCCCGCCGCCGTGACGATGTACACCACCACCTGGTGCGGGTACTGCGTGCGGCTGAAGAAGATGATGCAGCGCGAGGGCATCGAGTACGCCGAGGTCGACATCGAGCGCGACGCGACCGCCGCCGACGTCGTCATGCAGGCCAACGGGGGCAACCGCACCGTGCCGACCCTCGTCTTCGCCGACGGCAGCGCCCTGACCAACCCCAGCATCGACCAGGTCAAGGCCCAGCTGGCGCAGCAGAACGGCGGCTGACCGGCGGGTGCTGTCCGGTCGCCGACCCCCGGCGGTGCATGATCGGACCCCGGCGGGTCGCGACCGTGACCCCCGTCCGTCCCCCGGCCGACCGGTCGGAGCACCCGCGGGAGCCGCTGACGTGACCTCGGACGCCGTGCCCCTCCCCGCCGTCCCCCTGTCCGGCACCGCGGAGGATGGCGGCGAGCGGCCCGCCGTGGTGGTGGCCCGCACCGGCCGGGGTTGGCGCGTCTTCTCCCCCGGCCGCGCCGAGGACGTCGGCGACCTGCTCGAGGGAATGGCGCTGGCCGACCTGGTGGCCGAGGAGCTGGGCGTGCCCGCCGAGCCCGACCGCACCGCCCGCCGGGCCGCCCGCGGCGCCGTGGAGGAGCACCCGGCGGGTGACCCGCGCGACGCCCGCGTCGCCGCACTGGAGCGAACCGTCGCCCAGCTCGAGCACGCCCTCGCCTCCCGCGTCGTCGTCGAGCGGGCCATCGGTGTGCTCGCCGAGCGGCACGCCGTCCCGCCGCGCGCCGCCTTCGAGGGGCTCCGAGCCCAGGCCCGGTCGTTCGGCCGCCCGGTGCACGAGCTCGCCCGCGAGGTGCTGGGCTCGCTCGAGCGCCTCCCGGGCGAGCCGCGGCCCGAGCGGCCCGCGCCGCCGGCGGTCGCCCCGCCCGCCGAGGCGGGCCCGGCCCTGCCGCCCGCGCCGCGGCGTGGCTCGGGCCGGCGGGTCGAGCGCAGCGCCAGCCGCCCGAGCCCCGCTGCCCCCGCGGACGGCCGCCGCTGAGCGGTCCGCAGCCGCTGACCCCGGGCGCGCTGGCCGACCGGCTGGCCGCGCTCCTCGCCGACGTCGCGCCCGAGCCCGACGCCGCCGCCCTGCGGGTCGCCGTCGACGGGCCGGACGTCGCCGCGCCGGACGAGCTCGCCACCGCGCTGGCCGACCGGCTGCCGGTGCTCGGGCGGGCCGCCGTCGTCGTCCCGACCGCGGGGTTCCTCCGGCCGGCGTCCCTGCGGTTCGAGCACGGCCGCACCGATCCCGACGCCCGCTACACCGACTGGCTCGACGCCGGGGCGCTGGCGCGCGAGGTGCTCGACCGGGTGGGTCCCGGCGGGCCCGGTGAGTACCTGCCGGTGCTGTGGGACGTGGCGCGCGACCGCGCTGCCCGGGTCGGCTACGAGCCGGCGCCGCCCGGCGGGGTGCTGCTCGTCCCCGGCCCGCTGCTGCAGGGCGTGGGGCTGGCCTTCGACGTCGTCGTGCACCTGCGGGTGGCGCCGCCCGCCCGGCGTCGGCGCTTCCCCGCCGAGCAGGCCTGGGAGCTGCCCGCCTTCGACCGCTACGACGACGAGGTCGACCCCGTGGCGCTGGCCGACGCCGTGGTGCTGGCCGACCGCCCGGAGCACCCCGCCCTGGTCCTGCAGGGCCGCCTGGCCGGTCCCCCGCGATGACCAGGTGACCTGATCGTCGAGCGTCCTACCCGACGGTGGGACGTCCGGTAGGACACCGCACGACCAGGTCACCTGATCGTCGCTCAGCCCAGGTCGCCGGCCACCCAGCGGTCGATGATGGTGCGGGCGATGGAGACCGGCGGCGGCAGCGCCTCGGGACCGCGGCCGGTGGCGAGCTCCTCGCGGGTCCACCAGCGCGCCTCCTCGATCTCGGTCGGGTCCAGCCGCAGCTCCAGGTCGCCGTCGGCCCGCGCGGTGAAGCCGAGCATCAGCGACTGCGGGAACGGCCACGGCTGGCTGCTGACGTAGCGGACGTCGGTGACGCCGAGCCCGACCTCCTCGGCCACCTCGCGGGCGACCGCGGCCTCGGCCGACTCCCCCGGCTCGACGAACCCGGCGAGGATGGAGAACCGCCCCGGCGGCCACACCGCCTGGCGGCCGAGCACGCAGCGGTCGCCGCCGTCGTGCACGAGCATGATCACCGCGGGGTCGGTGCGCGGGAACAGCTCCGTGCCGGTGACCGGGTCGCGCTGCACCCAGCCCGCACGCTCGATGGTCGTCGCGGCGCCGGAGACCGGGCTGAACCGGGCGCGCTCGTGCCACTCGAGGATGCCGATGGCCTCGGCGAGCAGGCCGGCGTCGAGGTCGCCGAGGTCGGCGCCCACCTCGCGCAACCCGGCCCAGAGGTCCACCGGCCGGCCGTTGACGGTGAGCGCCCGCTCGCCGCGCACCGCGGCGTACGGGACGCCGTCGGCCTCGCCGAGGTACACCGCGCCCAGCGGCAGCGCGGACTGCTCGTCCCAGACCAGCGCCGGGCCGTCGGCGCCCTCGGTCACGGGCACGGCGCGCCGCTCGTCGACCGTCAGCACCCGCACCGGCCGTCCGCGGGTGGGGTCGTCGAGCAGCCGGCCGAGGTGGTCGCGGTCGTGCGCCGAGCGGGACAGCACCGGCACCCGCCCCGTGGTGGCGCGGGTGCCGGCCGGCCAGGTGTCGCGCGTGGCGGGGACGTCGGCCGGCGTGCTGCCGCCCGGGGGGACGCTCACGCCGGTGCCGCGGCCGCGCTGGCGGTGACGTCGACCGGGCCGAGGGCGCGCAGGGAGTCGGTCACCCGCTCGGCGTCGCCGACGACGACGGCGGTCAGCGCGGCCGGCGCCAGGTACCGGCGGGCGGCGTCCTGCACCTGCTCGACGGTGACCGCGGCCAGTGCCGCCTGGTGCTCGGCCAGCCACTCGACCGGCAGCCCCGACCCGACCAGCGCCGAGATGGTGCCGGCCAGCCCGGCGTGCGTGGCGGTGGACAGCGCCATCGAGCCGAGCACGTACCGGCGGGCGGCGTCGAGCTCGGCCTCGGTGACCGGTGCCAGCGCCATCCGGCCGAGCTCGGCCCACGTCTCGAGGAAGGCCGGTCCGGTGACCTCGGTGGCGACGTCGGCCTCGACGGTGAAGGACGACGCGGCGGCCAGGTGGTCCACGCCGCTGCGCGGGCTGTAGGAGTAGCCGCGCTGCTCCCGGATGTTGCCCACCAGCCGCGAGGAGAAGTAGCCGCCGAAGACCATGCTCGCCAGCCGGACGGCGGGCAGGTCGGGGTCGGTGCGGCCGGGCGCCGGGCCGCCCAGGCGGATGTTGGACTGCACCGCCCCGGGCCGATCGACCACCTCGAGGTGCCCGGGCGCCAGGGTCGGCGCGGGCGGGGCGCCCACGGCGGCACCCTCACCGGCCCACTCCCCCAGCGCCGCGGCGACGGCGTCGGTGGCCGCGGCGGCGTCGAGGTCGCCGACGAGCACCAGCGTGCTGCCGCTGGGCAGCACCCGCTCGCGGTGCAGCTTACGCAGCGCGGGTGCGCCGACTCTCGCCACCAGCTCCGGCGACGGGAGCTGGACGGCGTAGGGGTGGGTGCCGTAGCGGCGGGCGGCCAGCGCGGTGCGCGCGATGACCCCGGGCTGGGAGTTGGCGATGGCGATCCGCTCGGCCACCCGGTCGCGCTCGGCCTCGACCCGGTCGCCCGGGTAGGACGCCGAGGTGAGCACCTCGGCGAGCACGCCGAGCACGGGGACGAGCCCCTCGGCCAACAGCGTGGTGGAGAACAGCAGCCGGTCGGGGTCGGCGGAGACCGACAGCTCGGCGCCGTGGCCCTGCAGCGCCTCGGCGACCCCGGTGGCGTCGCGTCGCGCCGTCCCGAGCAGGACCGCGCCGGAGAGGACCGAGGCGCGGGCGGTGTGCTGGGCGGCGCCGCGCGGCGAGCCGGCGGCGAAGGGCACCCGCAGGCGGAGCTCCACCAGCGGCACGCCCGGCCGCGGGACCACCACGACGCCCAGGCCGGTGGGCAGCGTCGTCGTCGTCACGTCGGGGACCGGCTGGGGCCGCGGCTCGCCGAGCGGCGGGACGAGGCCGAGGTCGAGCACCGGGGCGCTCACCGGGCACCCCCGGTGGCGCGCAGCTCCAGCACGGCGGCGGTGTCGGGGTCGAGCCCCTTCGCCGCGACCTGGACCTGGTCGGGGGTGACCGCGGCGAGGCGGGCGGCCAGCTCGCCGGCCAGCTCGGCCCGGCCGTGCACGAGCTCGGCGCCGGCGAAGGCCAGCGTGCGGCCCAACACCGAGTCGGCCTGGCGCAGCAGCTGGGCGCTGGTGCGGGCCTGCACCCGCGCCAGCTCCTCGGCGGGGACGCCCTCGGTGGCCACCCGGGCGACCTCCTCGTGCACCGCGCCGAGCACGTCCTCGACACCGACGGCGGCCGGGTGGTGCACCTGCGTGGTGAGCAGCGTGGCGTCGCGGACGTCGAACGGGTCGCCGAAGAGCCCCACGTAGCTGCTCTGCGCCACGGCCAGCCGGTCGTCGTGCACGAGCCGGCGCTCCAGCCGGGAGGCGTCGCCCTCGCTGAGCAGCTCGGCGAGCAGCACCGTGCCGAGGTAGGTGTCGAGGTCGCCGACCGGGTCGGGCACCCGCCAGCCCAGCGCCACGGCGGGCGCGGGGGCCAGGCGGTCCTCGACGACGTCGCGGCGGACCGTCGTCGGCGAGGGCTCGCCGGTGTTCGGCGTCGGCGGGACCTCGCGGGCCTCGACCGGGCCGAACCAGCGGCGGACCAGGCGCTCGGTCTCGCCGACGTCGAGGTCGCCGCCGACGGCCAGCACGGCGTTGCCCGGCGCGTAGAAGCGGGAGAAGAAGTCCGTGGCGTCGGCGACCGTGGAGCTCTCGAGGTCGACGAAGGAGCCGTAGCCGTCGTGGGTGTTGGCGAAGCTCTCGAAGGCGACCTGCGGCAGCTGCAGCCAGGGGAAGGCGCCGTAGGGCCGGTTGAGCACGTTGACCCGGATCTCCTCCTTGACCACGTCGATCTGGTTGCGGAGGTTCTCCTCGGTGATGGCCGGGGCGGCCATCCGGTCGGCCTCGAGGAAGAGCGCGCGCTCGAGCGCCTCGGCCGGCAGGGCCTCGTAGTAGTTCGTGTAGTCCTGGTGGGTGGAGCCGTTGAACGTGCCGCCGGCGGCCTGCACCAGCCGGGCGTGCTCGAGCTTCGGCACGTGCGCCGAGCCCTGGAACATCACGTGCTCGAAGAGGTGGGCGAAACCGGTGCGGCCCTCCGGCTCGTTGCGCATGCCCACGTCGTAGAAGACGGTCACGGCGACGACCGGCACGCTGCGGTCGGGCGCGAGGACGACCCGCAGCCCGTTGTCCAGCGTGAAGCGCTCCACCGGGTGCCGGAGGACGAGGTCGGACCCGACTGGTGTCACGGACCGACCCTAACCACGCGCCGCCACCGCCCGCCGCGCGGCCGACGAGCGGGGGCCGGAGGGTCCTCACCGGGTGCGGCGGCAGGGCTCAGCGCGGGCCGGGGACGGCTCGTGGCCGCGGTGCGGGCGACCGACGAGCGGGGCCCGGAGGGTCCCCGAGGAGGGCAGCGGCCGCAGCGGCTCAGCGCGGGCCGGGGACGGCAGTCGGCCGCGGTGCGGGCGACCGACGAGCGGGGCCCGGAGGGTCCCCGAGGAGGGCAGCGGCCGCAGCGGCTCAGCGCGGGCCGGGGACGGCAGTCGGCCGCGGTGCGGTCCGGAGGACCGCCGTGTCAGAGCACGTCGACGTCGGCGATGACCCGGTCGATGACGCCGTAGAGCTCGGCGTGGGTGTTGGGGATCGAGAGGTAGAGCAGCGCGGGGTCGGGACGGCCGACGTCGATGACGAGCAGGGCGGCGCGCTCACCGGTGGAGTCGTAGCCCTCGACGTCCCAGGTCAGCTGGAACTCGATCAGGTGGGCGTTCGCGCCGTCGACGGTGAGCGCCTCGTCGCGCAGCACCTCCCGCTCGTTGGGCCCCGGGTAGTAGGCCGCGCGCACGCTGTCGGCCAGCGTGGTGACCGTCGCCTGCTCGCTGCCCGGGCCGGTCCAGCCGAAGCCGTCGGCCACCGGCCCGGAGGTGCACTGCGCGATGAAGTTGCCGCCGTCGGGCGTCAGCTCCTGGGTGATGAAGTACTGCCCGGCGGTGGTGCGGGTCTCGATCATCGGCCTGAGGGCGTACTCGTACCAGCCGTTCCCGAGGAACGGGTAGGAGATGCCCGCCTCCTCGTCGACGATCCGCACGGTGCCCGGGGGGAACGTCGGCCCGGCCGGCGGGGTGGTCGCCACGGGCGTGTCGGCCGGCGTCGTGCCGCCGCGGCCGGACAGGCCCACGACCAGGGCGACGACGACCACGACCACCACCGCCAGGACCGAGCCGGCGACCCACCAGGCGGTGCGGGACGGCCGCCTCGGCGGCGGGGTCTGCCACGGGACGGAGCCGGTCGGCTCCACCGGCGGGCGCGGCGGGGCGGCCACCGGGAGGGCCTGCACGGCGACGCCGGGACCGGCCGGCGTCGTGACGTCCGACCAGGTCGCCCCGTTCCACCAGCGCACGACGCCGGAGGCGCCGTCGGGGTCGGGGTACCAGCCCGCCGGCGCGCTCGACAGTCCAGGTCCGGTCACGCGGTCAGGGTAGGTCGCGACCGAACCGTTCCAGGACCTCCACGTCGTCGAACACGCGGTCGATCGTCCGGTGGAGCTCGGCGTCGGTGTCGGGGATGGAGACGACCAGCAGGGCCGGGCCGGGCGTCCGGTGTCGACCAGGAGCACGGCGGTGCGCTCGCCGCTGGCGTCCCAGCCCTCGAGGTCCCAGGACAGGTCGACCTCGAGCAGGTGGGCGGGGTGGTCGTCGACGTCGCGGGCCTCGTCGCGGCGGACCGCCTGCTGGTTCGGCGGGCGCCGCGAGGGGCGCGGCCGGGGACGGCGGTCCGGCGTCGGTGGCCGCGGACCAGGACCGGCCGGTCCACCAGCGCAGCCGTCCCGGGACCCGCCCGGGGTCGGGATACCACCCGGGCGGCGGCAGGGACGGGGGCCGCCGGCAGTGCCAGCGGATGAGCGCGCCGAGCACCCGGTGGGGCCGGGGCGCCCGCCGTCCCCGGCCCCGGTCAGCGGGCGGCCAGCTCCCGCCACAGGTGGGCCACGGCCTCCGCGCCGCGGTGCAGCATGGGCAGCAGCACCCGCTCGTTGGGCGAGTGGATGCGGTCGGTGGGCAGGCCGGCGCCGAGGAACACCAGCGGTGCGCCGAGCACCTCGACCAGGTCCGCCTCGGGGCCGCTGCCGCCCTCGCGGGTGAGGAGCACGTCGGCGGGGTCGGAGTCGAAGGCCAGGCCGATCGCGCGCAGCAGGGCGTCCACGTGCGGCGAGTCGAGGTCGCTGGCGCACGGGGCGACGCCGCCGGGCGGGGTGTGCACCTCGGCCTCGATGCCCTCGGGCAGGTGCTGCTGCACCCACTCGCGCAGCGCCGGGCCGACGTCCGCGGGCCTCTGGTCGGCGACCAGCCGGAAGGTCAGCTTGGCGTGCGCCTCGGCCGGGACGATCGTCTTGTGGCCCGGGCCGGTGTAGCCGCCCCACATGCCGTTGACCTCGGCGGTCGGCCGGGCGCCGATCCGCTCCAGCGTGCTGAAGCCCGCCTCGCCCGCGGTCGCGCGCGAGGCGGCGGGGCCGGCCAGCCAGGCGGCCTCGTCGAAGGGCACCCGGGCCATGAGCTCGCGCTCGCGGTCGGTCAGCGGCCGCACCCTGTCGTAGAAGCCGGGCAGCGTGACGCGGCCCTGCTCGTCGTGCAGCGCGGCGAGCAGCTGCGCCAGGGCGTGCAGCGGGTTGGGCACGCCGCCGCCGAAGGAGCCCGAGTGCAGGTCGACGGCGGGACCGCGCAGGGTGATCTCGGCGTCGGCCAGCCCGCGCATGGCCACGACGGCGCTGGGCACGTCGGGCGCGGCCATGCCGGTGTCGCTGACGACGACGACGTCGCAGGCCAGCCGGTCGGCGCGCTCGCGCAGCAGGTCGGCGAAGTGCGGCGAGCCGGACTCCTCCTCGCCCTCGACCAGCAGCTTGACCGTGACGGCGGGGGTGTCGCGGCCGGTGGCGGCGAGGTGGGCGCGGATGCCGAGCAGGTGCATCGCCACGTTGCCCTTGTCGTCGATGGCCCCGCGGGCGTGCAGCTCGGGACCGTCGGGGCCCTCGACGCGGGTCGGCTCGAAGGGCGGGTGGTCCCACAGCTCGGGCGGGTCCACCGGCTGGACGTCGTGGTGGCCGTAGACCAGCGCGACGGGGGCGCCGTCGTCCGCCGACGGCCACTCGGCGTAGACGGCGGGGGCGCCGAGGGTCTCCCACACCTCGACGATGGGGAAGCCGACGCGGCGCAGCGCCGCGGCCAGCCACTCTGCGCTCGCCGCGACGTCAGGGGCGTGCGCGGGGTCGGCGGAGATCGACGGGATGCGCAGCCAGGCGTCGAGGTCGGCGTGCAGGTCGTCGAGGTGGTCCTGCACGAAGGCGCGTTCCGGGCTCGTCACGAGCGCCGACGGTAGCGGCGGCCGGGCACGGGCCACGTCGCGCCCCGGCCGTTAGGTTCGGCGACATGGCGGGAGAACTGTTGCGGGTGGACGTCGGCGACCTCACCTTCGACGTGCGGGCCGACGGCCCCGAGGACGGACGGCCGGTGGTGCTGCTGCACGGCTTCCCCGAGACGTCGGCGTCCTGGGCGGCGGTGACGCCGCGGCTGACCGAGGCGGGGCTGCGCACCTACGCCGTCGACCAGCTCGGCTACTCCCCCGGCGCCCGCCCGCTGGACGTCGACTCCTATGCGCTGACCAACCTCGCGCAGGTCACCGCCGACCTCATGACCGCGATGGACGTGCCGGTGTCCGACGTCGTCGGGCACGACTGGGGCGCCAACGTCGCCTGGGCGCTGGCCGCCTGGCACGAGGACCGGGTGCGCTCGCTGACCGCGGTCTCGGTGCCGCACCCCGGCGCGTTCACCGCCGCCTTCCGCAGCGACCCGGAGCAGAAGGAGCGCTCGGCCTACATCCGGCTGTTCTGGCAGGAGGGCAAGGCCGAGGAGGTGCTGCTGGCCGACGGCGCCCGCCGGCTGCGGCGGATGTACGGGGACGCCGTCGACCCCGAGGCCGTGGAGGAGTACGTGGCCGTGCTGTCGGCGCCGGGCGCGCTGACCGCGGCCCTGAACTGGTACCGGGCCATGAGCTCGGCGACGCCGGTCGACGACGTCACGGTGCCGACCACCTACGTGTGGAGCGACGGCGACGTGGCGATCGGCCGCATCGCCGCCGAGGGGTGCGCCGAGCACGTGGCCGGCGACTACCGGTTCGTCGAGCTGACCGGCGTGAGCCACTGGATCCCCGAACAGGCCCCCGACCAGCTCGCCACCGCGATCCTGGACCGGATCGCGTCGACGTGACCGTGCGGCTCCGCGTCCCCACCGCGGAGGACGCCGACGCCTGGGCCCGGCTCTTTGACGACGCGGAGGTCATGCGGTACATCGGCACGGGCGAGGTGCGCGACCGGGCCTGGTACGCGGCGTTCGTGCAGCGACAGCAGGAGCTGGCCGAGAGCACGGGCCTGTGCCTGTTCGCGGTGCTCGTCGGCGAGGAGGTCGCCGGCTTCACCGGGGTCCAACCGTGGACGCAGCCGTGGGGACCCAGCGACGTGCCGGAGGTCGGCTGGCGGCTGGGACGCCGGTTCTGGGGCCGTGGTGTCGCGACCGAGGCCGGGCGCACCGTGCTGGACCGTGCCCGCGCCCTGGAGGTGCCGCGGGTGGTCGCGATGGTGCACGCGGACAACGCGGCGTCGCTGGCGGTCGCGCGCAAGCTCGGCCTGACCGAGGAGGCGGCCCTCCGCGCGCCGTGGGGCACCCCCGTGCTCCAGTACGGCGTGCAGCTGTCCGCAGCGCCCTGACACAGCCGGCTCCTCGGCCGGCCGGGTCAGGCGGCGGGTTGCCGCAGTGGTGGTGCGGTGCGGATCTCGGTGCCGTCCGGGCGCCAGGTGCGCCACCGACCATCCGGTTGGCGTTCGACCCGGAACCCGTGGTGCACCTGGGTGTGGTGGCGCTCGCACAGCAGGGCTGAGTTGGCCAGGGTGGTCTCGCCGCCGTCGAGCCAGTGCACCAGGTGGTGCACCTCCGCCCACCAGGTGGGCGCCCCGCAGCCGGTGAACACGCACCCGCCGTCGCGCAGCTCCACGGCGCGGCGCAGGTGCCGGTCGGCCAGCCGGTGTTCCCGGCCGAGGTCCAGCGGGGCGCCGTCGGGACCGAAGACGACGCGGGAGACGGTGCTGTCGCAGGCCAGCCAGCGAGCCCTCGCGGCGGAGATGGTCGCGCCGAAGCCCATCCGCCCGGCGTCGGGGCCGGTGGCCGGGTCGGCCAGGTCGGCGAGGTCGATGACGACGGCGACGTGGGGCTTCACCGTCCGCAGGGTGGGCAGCGAGCCGGCGGCGAGGGCGGTGTCGCACAGCTGCACCAGCGCGTCGCCGAGGCGCTGGGCGCGGCTGCGCCCGTCGCCGGCCGGGCGGTCGGCCTGCACGAAGGACTCCAGCGCCGCCTGCAGCTTCTCCCCACCCACCGCGTCGAGCTCCCCGCGCACCGACAACGACCCGTCGGCGTGCTTCGCCAGCGTCAACCGCCGACCCTCGGTGGGATCGGGCTCCGGCCCGTCGGGATCGAGCCGGGTGAGGTAGTGGCGCACGACGGTGACGAAGTCGGCGTACCGCTGCTCGATCGCCGCACCGGTGAGCACCGCATCGATCTCCGCCAGCTCCACCCCGCGCTCGGCCGCCGCGGCCAGCCGCTCCGGCGTCAGCGCGGTCGCGGCGACGGCCACGTGCTCGGCGCCGACCAGGCCGGCGTCGTGCGCCTCGGCCAGCGCCGGCAGGTGGTCGAGCACCCGGCCGTTGCTCACCACCCGGGCGGCGGCGGTGGCCGGGAGCCGGCAGTGCCCGGGCAGCCAGGAGCGCATGCTCTTCAGCCCGTCGTGCTCGGCGGCCTGCCGGTGCTCCGCGGCCCGCACCAGGCGGGCCAGCCGGGCGTCCTCGCGGTTGCGGGCGGCGACGGCCGCGGCGATGGCGTCGAGCAACTCGCCGTCGGACAACCCGTCCGCCTCGACAGTGACACTACTCGAACACATGTACGGATGTTACCGCCACCGGGACGCCGTCGCGACCTGTATCCGCAGGTCAGAGCCGGTATCCACAGTCTTGACGGACACCTAGACGGCCACCCTGCCTGAGCCCTGCGTGGCGGGGCGAGGCCGGGAGGTGGACTCACCAGCCGGCCGCCACAGGCAGCGACGGCACAGCGGGCTCCGCCGCTCAAGGGCGTCGGTGGCCGGTGTGTGCCCACAGACCTGGAGGCGGGCCTCGGCCTGCGACCCCGACCGGTCCGCGCTGGTCGACAGCGGGCGCCTGCGACCGGCCATCGCCCGCGCCGTCCCGCTCGACCGGGTGCCGGACGCCTACCGCCACGCGACCGGCCCGGCCACCGGCAAGGTCGTCCTCACGACGTCCGCCGCCCGCTGACCGGCCCCGCCGCGGTCAGAGCAGCCGGTGGTAGCGGACCAGCGGGAGCGCGGTGAAGCCGGCCGCCTCGTACGTGCGGCGGGCCGGCGCGTGCCCCGGGTCGCCGCCGGTGCCGATGGCGACGATCCGCACGCCCGCCGCCCGCAGCTGCGCCACCCCGTCGTCGAGCAGTGCCCGCCCGATCCCGCGCCGCTGGGCCGCGGGGTCGACGGCGAGCACCTCCACCTCGCCGCTGCCCGGCTCGTCGTGCGTCTCGTCGTGGACGACGACGGCCACGAACCCGACCGGCCGGCCGTCCTCGACCGCGACCCGCACCCGCGTCCCCGGGTCCCGGCAGACGCGCTCGACGGCCCCGGCCTGCGACCGCGACCAGTCGGGGTACAGGTGCCGGTACACCGCCGGGCCGAGGACCGCCTCGAAGGAGGCGAACACCGGCGCCCAGGCCCGCAGCGACAGCGCGACCACCTCGCCGAGGTCGGCGTCGTGCAGGTCGCGGATCGCCGCGATCGCCCCGTCAGGCTGACCGGCGCGTCAACCGGGTTCGTCGTCCTCGGGTGGCGGGGGCAGGTCGTCGTCCGGGGGCTCCTCGGGCAGGTCCTCGCCGGTGACCAGCGCCAGCAGGCCGGCCTCGTCGAGCAGGTCGACCGGCCGCACCGTGACCCCGGCGGCGACGTGGTGGAAGCCGGCGCTCACCCGCTCGACCGGGACGCCGGCCAGGCGTGACCAGCCCAGCCGGTAGGCGGCCAGCTGCACCGCGGCGGCGGCCAGCTCGGCTCCCGACGGCGGCGGGCCGGTCTTCCAGTCGACCACCTCGAAGCCGCCCGCGCCGTCGCCGAAGACGGCGTCGATGCGGCCGCGCAGCGTCAGCGGGCCGAGCGGCGTCTCGAAGGGCACCTCGACCTCGACCGGCTGCCGGTCGGCCCAGCCGCTGGCCAGGAACGCCTCCTGCAGGGCCGCCAGCGCGCCGTCGGGCGCGGCGCGCTCGTCGCCGGAGCCGGGCAGCTCGTCGAGGTCGAGCAGCCGGGCGGCGCCGAAGCGCTCCTCGAGCCAGGCGTGGAAGGCGGTGCCGCGGCGGGCCAGCGGCGCGGGTGCCGACGGCATGGGCCGGCGCAGCCGGCGGGCCAGCCCGGCCGGGTCGCGGCGCAGCGCCACCAGCTCCGAGACCGACAGGTGGCTGGGCAGCGGCACCTCCACGGACGGCCGGGCGGACCGCCGCCGCTCGCGCAGCAGCAGGTCGGCGTCGCGGACCCACTGGTGCACCACCGGGTCGGCGGTGCCGAGGGCGGCGTCGGGGTCGAGCGGGTGCGGCGCGGACCCGGCCACCAGCTCGGCGGCGGCGGTCAGCGCGCGGCGGCGCGGCGCGGACAGCGGGTCGGCCGGCCACACGCCCACCGGCCACTCCTCCAGCGCCGGGTTGGTCGCGCCGTCCTCCGGCCGCTCGGCCCAGGCGACGACGACACCGGCACCGGCACCGCACGCCCGGCGGACCGTGTCGAGCAGCACCGACGGCCCGTTGGGCTTCACGCCCTCCCGCCACCAGCTGCCCGAGCAGACCAGCAGGTGCTTGGCGCGGGTGACCGCGACGTAGCCGAGCCGGATCTCCTCGCCCTCGCCGAAGCCCTTCCACTCCTCGACGTAGTCCTCCAGCGCCGCCCGCACCGCCGCCTGGTCACCGGAGCCGGACACCGGCAGGCGCAGTTGCGGCAGCTCGTCGCGGTCGGTGGTGCGCAGGTCGACCGGCACCGCGCCCGGGTCCCTGACCCACGAGTCGGCGGTGTCGGTGCGGGCCGGGAACTGGTCGGCGGTCATGCCGGGCACGGCGACGACGTCCCACTCCAGGCCCTTGGCCGAGTGGCCGGTGAGCAGCTGGATCGACTCGGGGTCGACCGCGACCTCCCCGGGCTCCAGACCGCGCTCGCGCTCCTCGGCGTCGCGCAGGTAGCCGAGGAACGCCGGCAGCGAGGGCAGCTCGGCCAGCTCGGTGAACTCCGCGGCGACGGAGTGCAGCGCGTCGAGGTGTGCCCGCGCCGCGCCCGGGCTGACCCCCGGCGCGCTGGCCAGCTCGGTCTCCAGGCCCAGGGTGCGGGCCACCTCGTCGACCAGGTCGGGCAGCGCGTCGCCCAGCCGGCCGCGCAGCTGCGCCAGCTCCGCGGCCAGCCGCCGCAGCCGGCGGTACGCGACGGCGGAGTAGGCCGAGGGGTCGCCGAGGTCGTCGAGCGCCTCGACGATGCTGCCGCGCTCGGACGGGCGGGCCGCCGGGTCGTCGTCGTCCTCGCGGGCGGGCCGGCGCGAGTGCACCAGCGTGCGGGCGCGGGACTCCAGCGCGGCGAGGTCGCGGGGGCCGATCCGCCACCGGGCGCCGGTGAGCAGCCGGCCCATCGCGTCGCCGGCCGAGGGGTCGACCAGGACGGTGAGCGTGGCGACGACGTCGGAGACCTCGGGCACCTCCAGCAGCCCGCCCAGCCCGACGACGGTCACCGGGAGCCCGCGGGCGCGCAGGGCCGCGGCGATGCCGGGCAACTGGCGGCGGGTGCGCACCAGCACCGCGGTCGTGGGCGGGCGCCCGTCGGGCCGCGGCGGCAGCAGGGGGTCCTCGCCGCGCCAGCAGGCGGCCAGCCGGTCGGCCAGCGCCTCGGTCTCCTCGGCCACCGTCGCGTAGAGGCCGGCGGTGACCACCCCGCGCCCGGCCGTGGGCGCGGGCGTCAGGTCGGGCAGCGGCACGTCGGGCGCCGGCAGCAGCCCGGCGACGGCGTTGGCCACCTGCAGCACCGCGGCGTCGTTGCGCCAGCTCGTGGCGAGGGTCAGCCGCCGGGCCTCGCGGCCGCGGACGCCGGGGAAGGTGCGGGCGAAGCGCTCGATGGTGCCCGCCGACGCGCCGCGCCAGCCGTAGATCGACTGCCGCGGGTCGCCGACGGCCAGCACCGCGTGCCCGCTGGCGCGGCCGAACAGCGCCTCGAGCATGCGCAGCTGCCCGACGCTGGTGTCCTGGTACTCGTCGAGCAGCACGACCTGCCAGCGGGCCCGCTCCCGGCGGCCGACCTCGGGCGCGGTGACGGCGACCCGCGCGGCCAGCGCCACCTGGTCGGAGTGGTCGATGGCCCCGGCGGCCCGCTTGCGCGCCTCGAACGCCGCCACCAGCGGCAGCAGCGCCACACGGGCTCGCTGGCGGGCCAGCATCTCCAGCACCGGCGCGTACGGGCCGCGCTTGCGCGGGGCGTCGGGGTAGCCGGCGATCCGCGCCTGCAGCTGCGCGGTCCACTCGCGCAGCCGCTCCGCGCTGATGTCGTGCTCGCCGAGCTCGCCGGCCAGCGCGAGGACGTCCTCGACCGTGGTCAGCGGGGTGAGCGGGACGTCGTCCATGTCGCCGGTCCAGCCCGACACGACGGCGGCCGCCTGCCCCCAGCACATCGCCGGGCCGAGCACCCCGGCGCCGGGCTCGACGCCGATGCGCAGGCCGTGCTCGCTGACCAGCGACGCGGCGTACCCGTGGTAGGTCGACACCGTCGGCACGGCCACCGCCAGCTGCTCGCGCAGCCGCGCGTCGGTCTCCGGGTGGCGGGCCAGCGCGGCGAGCCGGATCCGGATGCGCTCGTTGAGCTCGCTGGCGGCCTTGCGGGTGAAGGTCAGCCCGAGGACGGCGTCGGGGGCCACCAGCTCGTTGGCCACCAGCCAGCACACGCGGGCGGCCATCGTCTCGGTCTTGCCCGACCCGGCCCCGGCGACGACGACCAGCGGCCGGTCGGCGGGCGCGGACACCACCCCGGCCTGCTCGTCGGAGGGCGCGTAGGCCAGGCCGCACCGCTCGGCGACCTCGGCCGGGGTGAGCAGCCGCCGCGGCCGCTCCGGCTCGGGCGCCGCCCCGAAGAGAGCGTCGTCGAAGGAGAGCTGCTCCTCCGGCGGCGCCGGCGTCCGTCGACTCACGCGGTGACCTGCCTGCCGCGCTCGCTGAGCGGGCAGCTGCGCCGGGCCGGGCAGCGCTGGCAGTGGCTGCCGCTGCGCACCTCGAAGGTGGCCGCGCCCATGCCCTCGCCCACTTCGGCGATCAGCTCGCCGGCCCAGGTCTCCCCCGCCGGCACCCCGTCGGGCAGCGGTTGCTGCGCCTGCTCCTTGGCCTTCGACCCGGTGCCCACCTGCAGCAGCGCCGCGCCGCCGGGCTCGCTGCCGTGCGCGCCGAACGCGCCGGCGGCGACGGCCACCTGGTAGGCGGCCAGCTGCCCGTGGGTGTCGACGTCCTTGGCGTGCGTGCGGCCGGTCTTGAGGTCGACGACGACCAGCCGGCCCTGCCCGTCGCGCTCGAGCCGGTCGACCTGGCCGCGGATGCGGGCGCGCCCCACGGTGACGTCGAAGTCGGCCTCGGCGGCCAGCAGCTCGCGGCGGTTGGCGGCGTGCCAGCGCAGGAACCGGTCGAGCATGTCGCGGGCGGCGACCCGCTGCCGCTGGTCGGCCCAGCCCGGCCCGAGGGCGAGGGCGTCGAGCTCGGCGGCGAGCGCGGCGGGGGCCTGCGCCGGCGGCAGCCCCTCGGCCACCTGCTGGGCGACGGCGTGCACCGCGGTGCCGACCGTGCGGGTGGCGTCGGGGGCGGCCTCCGCGCCGACCGCGCCGAGCACCCAGCGCAGCGGGCAGCGCTGGAAGGTCTCGATCGCCGAGGGCCGCACCCGCACCGGGTCGTCCTCGGGCACGAGCGGGGCGTCGTCGGACAGCGGGGCCAGCCCCCACCAGTCGGGAGGCGCGGCACCGGGGACGCCCTCGTCGGCCAGCCGGCGCAGCACGGCGGCGGCCGCGGACCGGCGGGCCGGCTCGGTCTGCGGGTCGCTGACCGCCCGGCGCAGGTCGGCGACGAGTGCGGGCAGCCGCAGCGAGCGCGGCAGCGGGGTCAGCGGCCGGCCCTCGTCGGGCGGGGGGACGACGAGGTCGAGGAAGCGGGAGGCGGTGGCCCCGGCGTCGGGACCGTCGAGCGCGCCCTCGACAGCGGTGACCACCAGCCGGCGGCGGGCGCGGGTGCAGGCGACGTAGAACAGCCGCCGCTCCTCGGCCAGCAGCTGGGTGCGCCGGTCGACCACGGTGCCGTCGATGCCGGCGACCCGCTCGACCAGCAGCTCGGTGCCCAGCAGCGTGCCGCGGTCGCGCAGGTCGGGCCAGACGCCCTCCTGCACGCCGGCCACGCACACCAGGTCCCACTCCAGGCCCTTGGACGCGTGCGCGGTGAGCAGCCGCACCGCCTCCGGGGCGCCGTCGCGGACCGCGCCGGACAGACCGGGCAGCTCCTGTGCCGACAGGTGCTCGACGAACGCGCCGACGGTGGCCGACGGCAGCCGGTCGACGAAGCCGGCGGCGGCGTCGAACAGCGCGACGACGGCGTCGAGGTCGCGGTCGGCCACGGCTCCCGCGGCCCCGCCGACGGCGCTGGCGCGGGCCCACCGGGCGGCCAGGCCGCTGCGCTGCCACATCGCCCACAGCACGTCCTCGGCCGACCCGTCGCGCGCGAGCGCGACCCGCCCGGCGGCGAGCACGGCGGCCACCCGCCGGGCCGGCCGGCCCACCGGCTCGGGCAGCGCCTCGAGCAGCGGCTCGTCGGCCAGTGCCGTGGCCAGGGGCGCGCCGCGCTCGTCGGCGTCGACGCCACGCTCGGCCTGCGCGATGCGCACCGCCCGGCGCAGCCGGCGCAGGTCGAGCACGGTGGCCCCGCCCAGCGGCGAGGCGAGCAGTGCCTCCGCGCCGGGCTCGTCGAGGGTCAGCGCCCCGGGCTCGGTGCCGGGGTGTGGCAGCAGCGCGGTGAGCGCGGCGAGGAACGGCGCGACCGCCGGCTGGGCGGCCAGCGGGACGTCGTCGGCGGACACCTCGACGGGGACTCCGGCAGAGGTCAGCGCGCGGCGGATCGGGCCGATGGCCTGCGCGGCGCGCACCACCACGGCCATCCCCGACCACGGGACGCCGTCGACCAGGTGGGCGCGGCGCAGCACGTCGGCGACGTAGGCGGCCTCGACGCTGGCCGAGCCGAAGACGTGCACCTCCGCGCCGCCCTCCTCCGCACCGGCCGGGGCCTGCAGCCGGCGGTGCTCCCAGGGCCCGGGCAGCGCCTCGGCCACCCGGCGGCTGACCGCGAGCAGCCCGGGCCCCGACCGGCGGGACACCCCGAGCGACAGCCGCCGCGCGGGCCGGCCGTCGACGGTGCGGAACCGGTCGGGGAACTCGACGATCCCGCGCGGCTCGGCGCCGCGGAAGGCGTAGACCGCCTGGTCGGGGTCGCCGACCACGACCAGGTCCCCGCCGCCGCCGGCGAGCAGCTCGAGCAGCTCCACCTGCGCGGGGTCGGTGTCCTGGTACTCGTCGACGAACAGCCAGCGGGCCCGCTCCCGCTCGTGGCGCAGCAGCTCCGGGTCGTCCTCCAGCTCGGCGATGGCGGCGCGGACGAGCTCGGCGGGGTCGTAGCCCGAGGCGTCGCCGCCGCCGGCCGTGGAGAAGGCGGTGACCGCCTCGTACTGCTCGAGGAACGCCGCCACGTGCGGCCAGGCCTCGGTGCCGGTCTCCCGGCCCCACGCGGCCAGCAGCTCGGGGTCGACGCCGCGCTCGGTGGCGCGCAGCAGCAGGTCGCGCAGCTCGCCGCGGAACCCCGCGGTGCCCAGCGCGGGCAGCAGCGACGCCGGCCAGCGCACCGCACCCTCACCGGCGAGGTCACCGCGCAGCAGCTCGGCCACGAGGGCGTCCTGTTCGGCGGCGGTGAGCAGCCGGGGCGGGGCCTCGCCGCGCAGCAGCGCCGCCCGCCGCAGCACGCCGTAGGCGTAGGAGTGGAAGGTGCGCGCCAGGGGCTCGCGGATGGTGCGGGCCACCCGGGCGGTGATCCGGGTGCGCAGCTCCGCGGCCGCCCGGCGGCTGAAGGTCAGGACGAGCAGCTGCTCGGGGTCGGCACCGCGGTCGATGCGGGCGGCGACGGCCTCGACGATCGTCGTCGTCTTGCCGGTGCCGGGGCCGGCCAGCACCAGCAGCGGGCCGCCGGGGTGGTCGACGACGGCCTGCTGCGTGGGGTCGAGCCGGGGTGGCCGCACCGGCGCCGGTGCCGGCTGCACGAGCCGGTAGACCGGCGCCGCCTCGTCCCCCCGCAGTGCCACCCCTCGATGACACCACGACGGACCGACAGCGCGGCGCAGCGCCGTCGGCCCGGCTCAGTACCGCACGCGGTACCAGTGCTCGGTCTCACCGGGGAGCCGGTCGAGCAGCACCTGCGTGCCCCCGGGGACGTCGAGCACCCGGACGCCGTCGCCGAGCAGGACCGGCGCGAAGAACAGCAGCACCTCGTCGAGCAGCCGGGCCTCGACGAGCTGCCGGGCGACGTCGGCGCCCAGCACGTTCACCACGCCGTCCCCGGCGGCCTCCCGCGCCAGGTCCACCGCCCGGTGCAGGTCGCCGGCGAAGGTCACGCCCTCCGGGGCCTCGACCGGTGCCCGGTGGGTGAGGACGACGACCGGTCCCGACCACTGCCCGCCGAAGGCGCCCTCGCGCTCGGTGCCCCGGTGGGGGTCGTCGCCGCCGAAGGTCCGTGCGCCGGCCAGCACCGCGGTCACCCGGGTGACCAGCCGGTCGGCCGTGGGGTTCGGTGCCTCCAGGTGCGGGGTGAGCCAGGACATGTCGCCACCGGGGCCGGCGATGAAGCCGTCCAGTGACGCGGTCGCGGAGTACAGCAGGGTGGCCACGGTTCCTCCGGTCGGGTCGTCGGTGGGGCAGACCGCCGGGGACCACGGAACTCATCGGCTCACGGCCAGCCGACGGCGGCGAGGTCGACCCGGCCGTCGCGCGCCGGCACGCCCTCGGCGGCCAGCAGCGCCAGCTGCCGCACGCGCACCGGCTCGGCGCAGGTGCCGTCGGCGCGCAGCACCCGGTGCCAGGGCACCGCTCCCCCGCCGGACGACAGCGCCCGGGCCACCCGCCGCGGGCCGACGCCGACCAGCCGGCCGACCGCGCCGTAGGTGCTCACCCGCCCCGGCGGGATCGACTCGACGACGTCGAACACCGCTTCGTCGACGTCGGCCGGGTCGGCGGGCGCCCGGTCGACCGGTTCACGCACGGCGGCCGAAGCGGGCGAGCAGGCGGTCCTGCGGGGACGCGCCCTCGGCCACCTCGAGCGGCGGGTCGAACAGGCCGGGGACGCCGTCGCCGGGCAGCCGGTCGGCGAGCGCCCCGGCGGCCCGGACCAGCGCCGGGTCGAGCTGCTCGTCGCCGCCGGTGGCGCGGGCGAGGTCCCAGGAGTGCACGGTCAGGTCGGCGGTGAGCTCCTCGACGTACTCGCGCGCCGGCGTCGGGCCGCGGGTCAGGTGCACCGTGCCGCCGTCGAGGTCGGCGCCGGCGACGGCGGCCAGCGCCTCGTCGGCCACGGCCTCCCACGCGGTCAGCGGGTCCGGGGCCAGCAGCGCGTCGTTGCCGGCGGGTACCTGCGCGGCGACGTCGTCGACCGGGTCGCCCGCGAGCAGGCCGGGCACCCAGTGCGCCTCGCCGACGAGGTGGGCGACCAGGTCGGCGACGGTCCAGCCGGGCAGCGCCTCGAGGTCCCACTGGCCGGGCTCGACGGCGTCGACGCGGTCGGTGAAGGCGGCCTGGGCGCGCTGGTAGAGCTCGAGCAGCTCGGTGGCGGAGGTCGGCACGTGTCCAGTCAACACAGCCGCCGACGGCCCGGCACCCGCAGTCGGGTACCGGGCCCTCGGAACGTGCTGGAACGGCCCCCTCGCAGGTCCCCGGCCCGAGCGGAGCGAGGGTCGGGGAGCGAGGGGGTCCTTCTAGTAGGTCGGGAGCGTCTTGTCGATGCGGGTCGCCCACGCCGTCACGCCGCCCTGGACGTGTACGGCGTCCCGGAAGCCGGCGTTCTTGACCGCGGCCAGCGCCTCGGCCGAGCGGACGCCGGTCTTGCAGTGCAGGACGATCGGCTTGTCCTGCGGCAGCGAGGCCAGCGCCCGGCCGGAGAGGATCTCGTCCTTGGGGACCAGCCTCGCGCCGGGGATGGACACGATCTCGTACTCGTTGGGCTCGCGGACGTCGATGAGCTCGAAGTCCTTGCCGGCGTCCATCATGTCCTTGAGCTCGTCGACGGTGATCGTCGAGCCCGCGGCCGCCTCCTGGGCCTCGGCCGACACGACGCCGCAGAAGGCCTCGTAGTCGATGAGCCCGGTGATCGGCTCGCCCTCGGGGTCCTTGCGCACCTTGATCGTGCGGAAGGTCATCTCCAGGGCGTCGTAGACCATCAGCCGGCCGAGCAGCGTCTCGCCGATGCCGGTGATCAGCTTGACCGCCTCGGTGGCCTGGATGGCGCCGATGGTGGCGCACAGCACGCCGAGCACGCCGCCCTCGGCGCAGCTGGGCACCATGCCGGGCGGCGGGGGCACCGGGTAGAGGTCGCGGTAGTTGGGCCCGTGCTCGTTCCAGAAGACCGACACCTGGCCGTCGAAGCGGTAGATCGAGCCCCACACGTAGGGCTTGCCGAGCAGCACGCAGGCGTCGTTGACCAGGTAGCGCGTGGCGAAGTTGTCGGTGCCGTCGACGATCAGGTCGTACTGCCCGAAGATCTCGAGGACGTTGTCGCTGTCCAGCCGCGTCTCGTGCAGCCGGACGTCGATGAGCGGGTTGATCTCCTTGATGGAGTCGCGCGCGCTCTCGGCCTTCGACCGGCCGACGTCGGACTGCCCGTGGATGATCTGCCGCTGCAGGTTCGACTCGTCGACGACGTCGAACTCGACGATGCCCAGCGTGCCGACGCCCGCGGCGGCCAGGTACATCAGCACCGGCGAGCCGAGGCCACCGGCCCCGACCGCGAGCACCTTGGCGTTCTTCAGCCGCTTCTGCCCGTCCATCCCGACGTCCGGGATGATCAGGTGGCGGCTGTAGCGGCGGACCTCGTCGATGGACAGGTCGGCGGCGGGCTCCACCAGGGGTGGCAGGGACACGCTTGACTCCTCGGTTCGCGACCAGCGGCCCGCTCGGGGGCCGGCGTTCGTGCGGGTAACAGCGTCCCAGGCCGCGGGATTCCCTAGCCGCGGAGGTCCCTGCGGGCGTAGCCGGCGAGCCCGGCGGCGGCCAGCGCCAGCGCGACGACCACCATGCCGACGGCGCCGGCGACGTCCAGCGGCTCGGCGGGCACCGCGGCCAGGTGCGCGAACGGCGAGAGCCCGCGGACCCACGCGGGCCAGCCGAAGCTGTCGGCGAGCACCAGCAGCAGGTAGCCCCCGGCCGCGGGGAGGACGCCGACGGGCAGCACCGCCGAGGGCGCCCACCCCAGGGCCAGCAGCGCGGCGCCCAGGCACAGCAGCGCGACGGGCAGCACCGACAGCGCCCCGCCCAGGGCCGCGCCGGGTCCGAGGCCGGCCCCCACCCACGACGCACCGGCCCAGGTGGCCACCCCGGCGGCGGCCGCGACGAGCACCGCGCCGGCGGCGGCCACCGCGGCCTCCCAGCCGGCCCACCGCACCCGACCGACCGGCCGGGAGTACAGCAGCGTGAGCCGGGACGCCGTCTCGTCGGCCGCGAGCGCGGCCACCCGCGCCGCGGCGAAGGCGCCCACGGGCACCGCCAGCAGGCCGAACAGCGAGGCCGCGTAGCCCTCGACGGAGGCCAGCCGGGCGAAGCCGGCGGCGGCCGCCATCTGCGCGAAGACGGGGTTGTCGCGCAGGAAGTCGAGCATCGCGGTGGCCAGCAGGCCGATGAGCAGGAAGTAGGCGGCCACGCCCAGCGACCAGGTCGCCGCCGGCCGCCGGGTCCGCTGCACCGCGAGCCCGGGCAGCGAGCGCAGCAGCCGGCTCGGAGGGCGCGCCCGGTCCCGGCCGCGCCACCGGCCGGTGCCGACGTCGCGGGCCCCGGCCAGGACGGCGGCCAGGACGGCCGGCGCCGCGACCAGCACGCCCAGGACGAGCAGGGGCGCCCAGCGGTCGTGCGCGTAGGGGGCGACCCGGCCGAGCAGGCCGAACGGGCTGAGCCACTGCAGCCAGGACAGCGCCGGCACCCCGTCGCCGACCATCCGCGCCAGCAGCCCCGCGAGCAGGACGGCGACGGCGAGGCCCGACGCGGCGCGACGCTCGGTCAGCAGCTGGCCGGTGAGCACGCCGAGCGCGCCACCGGCCATGGCGGTGCCGCCGACGAGCGCGCCGAAGAGCACCGCCCCGGGCACCGCCGTCCCCGCCGCCCACACGCCCGCGGTGACGGCGACGCCCACGACGGCGCCCGCGCCGAGCAGGACGTCGAGCGCGGTGCGGACGAGCGTGACCTGCCGGACCCGGCCGGCGAGCAGCAGGTCGGCCCGCCCGGACTCCTCCTCGCCGCGGGTCACCCGCGTGCCGGCGAGCGCGGCCCACACCCCGGCCAGCACGGCGACCACGGTGCCGGTGCGCCAGACGGTGAAGCCGCCGGGGTCGTCGAGCGCGAGGGGCGGGCCGAACAGCGTGCGGATCGCCGGGTTCTCCGCCAGGGCGGTGAGCGAGCCGACGCCGATCGCGCCGCTGACGGTCGACGCGTACTCGTGCGCCACGAAGGCGGTCAGCCCGCCGGAGAGCACCGCGACGACCACCGTCCCCCGGCGCACCTGGCGCACGACGGCCCGCCGGACCGCCGTCGCCGGGTGGGCGGGTGCGGGCGGCCGCCCGGTGCCGGTGGCAGGCGCGCGCGGCGGCGTCCGGGTGGTCACGCCGCGGCCCGCCCGTAGTAGTCGAGGAAGATCTCCTCGAGCGAGGGCTCGCGGACGTCGAGGCGCAGCACGTCGGCCCCGCCGAGGGCGCGCAGCACCGGGCCGGGCGGGCCGGTCAGGGCGAGGGTGACCTCCAGCGGCGTCGTCCAGCGGACGTCGGCCACCCCGGGCAGCCCGGCCAGCCGCTCCAGCTCCGGCGCCGGCCGGGCGAGTGACACGGTGACCTCCGAGCGGCGCAGCCGGCGCAGCTCGGCCAGCCCCGCCACCTCGACCAGGCGGCCGGCGCGGAGGATGCCCACCCGCGTGCACACCGCCTCGACCTCGGCCAGGGCGTGCGAGCTGAGGAACACCGTCTGCCCCCGCTCGGCGGCCTCGGCGAGGCAGCGGCGGAACTCCCGCTCCATGAGCGGGTCGAGGCCGCTGGTCGGCTCGTCGAGCACGAGCAGGGGCGCCCGGGTGGCGAAGGCGGCGACGAGGGCGACCTTCTGCCGGTTGCCGGTGGAGTAGGTCCGCGCCCGCTTGCCGACGTCGAGGGCGAACCGCTCGACGAGCTCGTCGCGGTAGCCGCGGTCGGTGCCCGGCCCCACGCCGGCCAGCAGCTCGAGGCACTCCTGCCCGGTGAGCGAGGGCCACAGCGCGACGTCGGCCGGCACGTACGCCAGGTGCCGGTGGGCCCGCTCGACGTCGCCGGCCGGGTCGCCGAAGACCTCCGCGCGGCCGGTGGTCGGCCGCAGCAGGCCCAGCAGCAGCCGGATGGTGGTGGACTTGCCGGCCCCGTTGGGACCCAGGAAGCCGAAGACCTCCCCGGCGGGGACGGCCAGCGAGAGGTCCGTGACGGCCGCGGTGGCGCCGAAGCGCTTGCCGAGGGAGTCGAGGAGGACGGGGGTGGCGGACTCGGCCATGGCACTCCGATCGGCGCCGCCGGGATCACGACCGCCGACCGGGCTCCCCGGTGCACCGGCCGCGGAGCGTAGTCCGCCCGGCGGACCGGTGGCAGGCCCTCGACCCCGCCGTCAGGGGAACGGCCAGGCGTTCCTCGTGCAGCCGTCGAGGCCCAGCGTCTGCTGCTGCATGACCGGGGCGAGCTGCCCCGGTCCCGGGCAGTCCTCGTGGCCGTTGCCCAGCGCGTGCCCGACCTCGTGGTTGACCACGTACTGGCGGTAGGTGGCGACGTCGCCGTCGTAGTGCGGGACGGCGGTGGCCCAGCGGGCCAGGTTGATCACGGCGCGCTCGCCGTAGCGGCAGGAGGTGTAGCCGCCGGTGCCCACGCCCGGGCAGTAGCGCTCCATGCTGCCGGGGCTGACCAGGCTGACCCGGAACTCGTAGCCGCCGGCCTCGGCCGTGTCCACGCGCTGGAAGGACATCCGGCCGCCGCTGCCCCAGGAGCGCGGGTCGCCGAGGGTCGCCTCGACCGCGGCGGCGAACGCGGGGCCGTCGACGCCGATGCCGTCCTCCACCTCGACGACGAAGCGCTGCAGCGGGCCGCTGCCGTAGACGGCGGAGCTGCCGGGGACGACCGAGACGCTCCCGGCGCCCTGCTCGACGTAGGCCGTGGCGGCCGTGGCCGGGGGCAGGTCGGTCGGTCCGGCGTCGCCCTCGGCCGGTGCGGTGGGAGGTGCGGCCGGGCTGCTCGCCGGCGGCTCGACGGCGGCCGACGGGGTGTCCGCCGCCCGGCTCCCGGTCACGGCCGAGGCCGACGCCGGCTGCCCGCTCCGGCCGGTGGACACCAGGTCGACCAGCGCCAGCACGGTGGCGACGGCGAGCAGCGGGATGGCGTAGGCCCGCCAGCCGTACCGGGCGACGAACCGGCGCACCCGCCCGACGGGACGGTGCCGCGGCAGGGGGTGCGGCAGCGGGTGCGGGCCGGTCGCCGGACGGCGCGGGCTGTCGGCGAGGGGGTCGCGGCGGGCCACCAGCGGGCCGGTCGGGCGGTGCCCCCCGGTCGCCGACGGCGACCGGCCCGGACCGGGCGCCGCACGCGGGGCGCCCCGCGGCGGGGGCGGCGGCACGCGGGGCAGGCCGCGCACCGGCTGCGGACCCCGGTCGCCCCCGGGCGGGAGAGCAGCCACGGGCACGCCTCCTCCCCGGATCGGGTGGCCGGGCCCGGCCGCGTCGCGACGCGCGGCCCCGGGCCGTGACCGCGCGTCGGGGGTCAGGTTCTCACGGTCGTCGCGGCGACCCACCGACCCGCCCACGCGCGTCGCGTCAGCCCGCGGCGCGCCCCGCCCCGGCGCCGGTCCCCGCGTCCTGCGGGGCGCCGTCGGCGGCCGCGTCCTCCAGCAGGCCGAGCACCGCGCGTGCGGTCGGCTCCGGGGCCTCGAGCATCGCCACGTGGCCGACGCCCTCGAGCACGAGCAGCCGTGCGCCCGGCACGGTCGCGGCCAGCCGCGGGGCCAACCGGGGGTCGACCAGACGGTCGCGGTCGCCCCACACCACCAGCGTCGGCACCCGCAGCAGCCGCGCCAGCCGCCAGGCGTTGGCCCGCCCCAACCGCAGGTAGGAGGTGATCAGGCCGCGCATGCTGCGCACCAGCGCCCGGTTGGCCCAGGCCTGCGCCGCCCGCTCGCGGACCTCCTCGACCGCGGCGTCGATGCGCTCGCGCGGCACCCGCGCCGGGTCGCCGAAGCACATCTGCAGCATCCCGCGCACCGACTGCTCCGGGCTGACCCCGGCCAGCCGCTTCTCGGCCAGCGACGGGACGCCCGGCAGCAGGACCAGCAGCAGCGCGCGGCCGAAGGCCTGGGGCACGCGGTAGACCGGCACGGCCGGCGACACCAGCGTCAGCGAGGCCACGAGGTCGGGCCGCCGGGCGGCGACCAGCAGGGTCACCAGCCCGCCCAGGCTGTTGCCGAGCAGGTGCACCGGCCGCCCCTGCGCCTCCCCGGGCCGGGCCCGCACGTGCTCGAGCACCTCGACGACGGCGCGCACGTGCCCGCGGACGGAGTACGAGCCGCTCGACGGCGGCGCGGAGCGCCCGAAGCCGGGCAGGTCCACCGCCCAGCCCTCGCAGCGCACCGCCAGCAGCGCGGCGAGGTCGGTCCAGTTGGTCGAGGCACCGCCGAGGCCGTGCACGTAGAGCGCCCGCTCCCGCGGGGCACCGGGCCGACCGGCCCACGGGGTGCTGCGCACGAAGACCGTGCCGCCCTCGACCGGCAGCTCCTCGCCCGGCCACGGCGGCGGCGGGGGGTCGGTCGCCGGCAGGGGCGCCGAGGAGAGACGGGCGGTGGACGACGGCGCGACCGTCGGGGGCGCCGGGACTCGGCGCGTGCGCGTGCGGGCGGCCTCGGGCACGACGGCGACGGTAGGCCACCCGGTGCCGGGCGTGCGCGGGGGGAACCCGCCGGTAACATCCCCGGCGCCATGCAGACCTCCCGCCCGGTCCCCGTCCGCCGCACCTCGCGGCTGCCCCGCGGCGCCCGGCGCCTCCAGCTGCTGCAGGCCGCGCAGGAGGTCTTCGTCGCGCAGGGGTTCCACGCCGCCGCGATGGACGACATCGCCGACCGCGCCGGCGTCAGCAAGCCCGTGCTCTACCAGCACTTCCCCGGCAAGCGGGAGCTGTACCTGGCGCTGCTCGAGCAGCAGGTCACCGAGCTCACCGACCGGGTGCGCGACGCGATGGCCGGCACCGAGGACAACCGGACGCGGGTGCACGGCGCGGTGGGCGCCTACTTCGACTTCATCGACGCCGAGGGCGGGGCCTTCCGGCTGGTCTTCGAGTCCGACCTGCGCAACGACGACGACGTCCGGGCGCTCGTCGACCGGGGCAACCGCGCCTGCGTCGAGGCGATCGCCGAGGTCATCGCCGGCGACACCGGCAGCCCGCCGGAGCAGGCGCACCTGCTGGCCTCCGGGATGACCGGGCTGGCCGAGACCAGCGCCCGGTGGTGGCTGGCGCAGAAGGGCACCGTGTCGCGCGACGAGGCGGTGTCGCTCATGTCGGCGCTGGCCTGGCGCGGCATCTCCCGCTTCCCGCGGGTCGAGGGAGAGCCGGCCGGGAGCTGAGCCGCGCGTTCGCTGTCGGCGCACCGCCGCGGCGGGGCCGCCCGCCCGGCGCTGGACTAGCGTGGTCGGCAGCCGTGCAACCCGAGGAGGCATCCCGAGTGGAAGTCAAGATCGGTGTCCAGCACTCCCCCCGGGAGCTGGTCGTCGACAGCCCGAAGACCCCTGACGAGATCGCTGCCGACGTGGCCAAGGCCGTGTCCGGCGCCACGAAGGACGGGCTGTTGACCCTGGAGGACGAGCGCGGCCGCCGCGTGATCGTCCCGGTCGACCGCATCGCCTACGTGGAGATCGCCCAGGCCGACCAGCGCCGCGTGGGCTTCGTCGCCGGCTCCGCCTGAGCAACGACCCCTCGACGGGCGTCCCCGCCACCGCGGGGGCGCCCGTCGTCGTTCGCGGGCCGGACCGTCCACCGGCCCCGGTGCAGGGGCCCGCGCCGAGCTCCCGAGGCGTAGCGGGCACCGGGGTCCTTCACGGGTTGAGGCCGAGGGTGCGCATCCGCTCGGTGTGCGCGGCGGTGATGCGGTCGACCAGGCGGCCGATGCCGGTGAGGTCGCCGGTGCCGGCCAGGATCAGCCGGGCCAGCTCGTCGCGCTCGGCGATGACGGCCTGCGACTGGGAGATGGCCTCCCCGACCAGGCGCCGTCCCCACAGCGCCAGCCGGCCCGCGAGCGTCGGCTGGGCGGCGATGGCCGCGCGCACCTCCCGGACGGCGAAGTCGGCGTGGCCGGTGTCGGCGAGCACCTCGAGGATCAGCGACCGGTCCGGCTCGGGCAGGAAGCCGGCGATCTCGCGGTAGAAGTCGGCCGCCAGCCCGTCGCCGACGTAGGCCTTGACCAGGCCCTCCAGCCACGTGCGCGGGTGGGTGCCCTCGTGGAAGCCGTCCAGTGCGCGGGTGAACGGGGCCATGACCGTCGACGGCTCGGCGCCCAGCTCCACCAGCCGGCGGACCAGCCGGTCGTGGTGGCCGATCTCGGCAGCGGCCATCCGGGCCAGTGCGGCGCGGCCGTCGAGGGTGGGCGCCAGCCGGGCGTCCTCGGCCAGCCGGTCGAACGCGGTCAGCTCGGCGTAGGCCAGCACGCCGAGCAGGTCGACGACGGCGCGGGTGTCGACCGTGGTCACGAGGTGCCTCCGGGGCGGGGTGGGCGCCAGGGGCGCGGGACCGGCGCTGCGCACGCCTGCCGCGCAGGATCGCACGTCCGACCCGGGAGGATGAGCCCGTGCGGCGTCCCGGCGCGCGGCGATCGGGTGCCGGCACCGCCCGCGCTACCATGGGAACAGGCGGGCCGCCAGGCACGCTGGTATCTGTGCGCTGACGAACGTCGCACGACGCACCGTGGAGCCCTCCGCGGCACACCGGGTGCGTCCCCGGGGGTCCCCCGGTCCGCTGGCCGCGTCGGCGCTGGAACGCACTCCCGCGACACCCGACCGCGGAGCGCCCGGACGGCGAGGCCGTCCGCCTGCCGCTCCCCCAGCAGACCAGAGGCGAGACCACTGACCTCCACCGAGAACACCCCCACCACCCCCGAGCTCGAGCACGCCGAGACCGGCGCCCCGGCCCCCGAGCAGGTCGAGCAGACCGTCGAGCAGCTCGGCGGCGCCCCCGTCGAGGAGACCGCGCCGCTGTTCAGCGACTTCGACGTCCACCCCGACGTCGTCGCCGCGCTGGCCGAGGCCGGGATCACCCGCACCTTCGCCATCCAGGAGCTCACCCTCCCGCTGGCGCTCGCCGGCCACGACCTCATCGGGCAGGCCCGCACCGGCACCGGCAAGACCCTCGGCTTCGGCGTCCCGATGCTGCAGCGCGTCGTGCCGCCGGCCGAGGGCGGGGACGGCGTCCCGCAGGCGCTGGTCGTCGTCCCCACCCGCGAGCTGTGCGTGCAGGTCGCCCGCGACCTGTCCACCGCGGGCAAGAAGCGCGGCACCCGCGTGCAGGCCATCTACGGCGGCCGCGCCTACGAGCCGCAGGTCCAGGCGCTGCAGGGCGGCGTCGAGATCGTCGTCGGCACGCCCGGGCGGCTGCTCGACCTCGCCGAGCAGGGCCACCTGATCCTCGGCAAGGTCGAGGTGCTCGTCCTCGACGAGGCCGACGAGATGCTCGACCTGGGCTTCCTGCCCGACATCGAGCGGATCCTCGGCATGGTCCCGACGCAGCGGCAGACGATGCTGTTCTCGGCCACCATGCCCGGCCCGATCGTCACCCTGTCGCGGTCGTTCATGACCCAGCCGACGCACATCCGGGCGCACGGCAACGACGAGGGCTCGACCGTCCCGCAGACCACCCAGTTCGTCTACCGGGCGCACAACCTCGACAAGCCCGAGCTGCTCTCCCGCGTGCTGCAGGCCCGCGACCGCGGCCTGGTGATGGTCTTCTGCCGCACCAAGCGCACCGCGCAGAAGGTCGCCGACGAGCTCGTCGACCGCGGGTTCGCGGCTGCCGCGGTGCACGGCGACCTCGGCCAGGGCGCCCGCGAGCAGGCGCTGCGTGCCTTCCGCAGCGGGAAGGTCGACGTCCTGGTCGCCACCGACGTCGCCGCCCGCGGCATCGACGTCACCGGCGTCAGCCACGTCGTGAACTACCAGTGCCCCGAGGACGAGAAGACCTACGTGCACCGGATCGGCCGCACCGGCCGCGCCGGGAGCACCGGTGTCGCAGTCACGCTGGTCGACTGGGACGACATCCCCCGGTGGCAGCTGATCAACAAGGCGCTCGACCTCGACTTCGCCGACCCGCCGGAGACCTACTCCACCTCCCCGTGGGTCTACACCGACCTCGACGTGCCCGAGGGCGCCACCGGCCGGCTGCCGCGGGCGCAGCGGACCCGCGAGGGTCTGGACGCCGAGACGCTCGAGGACCTCGGCGAGACCGGCAAGAAGTCCAGGGGCGGAGGCCGCGGCCCCGCCCGCGAGGAGGCCCGCGAGGACGCCGAGCGGCCCGCCCGCTCGCGCAACCGCCGCCGCACCCGCGGGGCGGGCCCGGCTGCCGAGGGCGCCGCCGCCGCCGAGGGTGCCGCTGCCGGGGACGCTCCCGAGGCCCCGGCCGCCGACGCCGCCGCCGGTGAGGACGCCCCGGGCAAGCCGCGTCGCCGTCGCCGTCGCCGCGGTGGCGCCAGGCGCGGCGGAGGCGCCGACGCCGGTGCCGCCGAGGGCTCCGGCAGCGACACCGGCAGCGGCACCGGCAACGACTCGGACGGCTCCGAGTCCGCCGCCTAGTCCGGCCGATGCGCCCTCCGCCGCTGCGGGTGTGGGTCTGGACGGCGGCCACGCTCGCGCTGGTCGTCGTCGCCACCCTGCTGTGGCGGGGGTCGAGCGTCGCCGCGACCGACAGCACCACCGCGCCGGAGGCGGCCGTCCCCGACGCCGCCCCCGCCGCGGAGCTGACCGAGGCGTGGACGGCGGAGGCCGGCGCCCCGCTGCCCCGCCGGGTCGTCGAGGGCGGCCGGGTGCTGGTGACCGACGAGCACGGGTTCGCCGCCCTCGACCCGGTCACCGGCGAGGAGGCGTGGCACTACCGGCGCGGGGACGCGCGGCTGTGCGACGCGACCGCGGTCGACGGGCTCGTCGTCGCGGTGTTCCGCACCGCCGACCGCTGCGACGAGGCGCTCGCGCTCACCGCGGCCACCGGCGTGCGGGCCTGGACCCGCAACCTGAGCCTGCGCGGCGACGCCACGCTGTCGGGCACCGACCAGGTCGTGCTGGCCGCCGGCCCCACCGGCGTCGTGGTCCTCGACCCGGTGGGCGACAACGTCCGCTGGCGCTACAACCCGCCGGAGGGCTGCCGGCTGCTCGGCTCCGACGTCGGCAGCGCCGGCGTGGCGGTGCTGCAGCGCTGCCCGGGCACCGCCGCGCTCCAGCTGCGCCTCTTCGACGGCTTCTCCGGGCAGGCGCGGTGGACCCGCGACGTCGCCGTCCCCGCGGACGGCACGGTGCGGCTGACCGGCGCCGACCGGCTCGTCGGCGTCGTCGCCGGCGACACCCTCCTGCTGTCCCGGGCCGACGACGGCGCGGCGCTGGAGGAGCTGCCGCTGCCCGCGGCCACCGACGACCCCGGCACGGAGCTGCTGCACCAGGCCGGCGCCGGCGACCTCGCGCTGGTCTGGGCACGCGGCACCGTGTGGGCGCTCGACCGCGGCACCGGCGCACCCCGGTGGCAGCTGCCCGCCCTCGGCCTGCCCTCCAGCAGCGACGAGACCGACGCCGCGACGGTGTGGGTGCCCGAGGAGGGCGGCTTCGTGCAGCGCGACCTCGCCACCGGCGCCGAGGTGGGCCGCTCGGCGGCCGGCGGGCTCGTCCCCGGCGGGCGCACCGCCGTCGTCGGCCCGGCGCTCGTCTACCGCCTGCCCGACAGGGTGACCGGGTACCGCTGACTCCCCGCCGCGGCGGCGCGGACGGCTCTCGCGCGGTTGACTGGGAGCCATGGTGCTGCCCGGGAGCCCCGAGACCCCCGACCGTCCCGCGCCCGTCCTCGCCGTCGCCCCCGACGACCTGCGCCAGCTCGCCGACCACGACGCGACCCCCCGCACGCTCCCCGGCCGGGCCGGGCCGCTGGCCGCGCTCGACACCGGCGGCCCCGGCCCCAGCGGCACCGTGCTCATGGTCGCCGGCTACACCGGCAGCAAGGAGGACTTCGCCCCGCTGCTCGCCCCGCTGGCCGCCGACGGCTTCCGGGTGGTGGCGCTCGACCAGCGCGGGCAGTTCGAGTCGCCCGGGCCCGACGACCCGGCCGCCTACGCGGTGCCGGAGCTGGCCGCCGACGTCCTCGCCGTCGCGCACCTGCTGGCCGCGGAGACGGGGCTCCCGCACCTGCTCGGGCACAGCTTCGGCGGCCTGGTCGCCCGGGCCGCCGTCCTCGCCGACCCGGCCGCGTTCCGCTCGCTGACTCTGCTGGGGTCCGGGCCGGCCGCGCTGACCGGCCCGCGGGTGGAGCTGCTCGACCACCTCGGCCCGCTGCTGGACGCCGGCGGGGTGGAGCTGGTGTCGGCCACGCTCGAGCAGCTGGCGATGACCGACCCGCGGGCCCAGGCCGTCCCGGCCCCGACCCGCGCCTTCTACACCCGCCGGTTCCTCCGCAACACCGCCGCGGGGCTGCGCGGGATGGCCGACGCGATGACGACCGAACCCGACCGGGTGGCCGAGCTGGCCGCCACCGGCGTGCCGGTGCTGGTCGCCCACGGCGAGGGCGACGACGCGTGGTCACCCGCCGTGCAGGCCGACATGGCCGCACGGCTGGGCGCGCGGCACGAGGTCGTCCCGGGCGCCGTCCACTCCCCCGCCGTCGAGAACGCGCCGCACACGCTCAAGGTGCTCGAGTCGTTCTGGTCCTCCCTCCCGGCGGCCGCCCGGTGAGCGACGCCCGCTTCTCGGCCCTCGACTGGACCGACGAGGAGGACCGGCTGGGCTTCTTCGGCCCGGACAGCGTCACCTGGCGGGTGCACGCCGACCCGGTGTACAGCGTCGGCGGGCTGCGCGCGCTGCTGCTCCAGGCGCTGCACCCGGTCGCGATGGACGGCGTCGCCCGCAACTCGGTCTTCCGCGAGGAGCCCTGGCAGCGGCTGACCACCACCGCCGCCTACGTCGACACGCTGACCTTCGGCACCCGCCGGGAGGCCGTCCGCGTCGTGCGCCGGGTCCGCGGGATCCACCGCCGGCTGGGCGGCACGGAGGAGACCACCGGCCGCTCCTACCGGGTCGACGACCCCGACCTGCTGCTCTGGGTGCACTGCGCGCAGGTCGACTCGCTGCTCGACGTCGCCCGCCGCGCCGGCGTGGTCGACGACGAGGAGGCCGACCGCTACGTCGCCGAGCAGGTGACCGCCGCGGAGCTGATCGGTGTCGACGCCGCCGACGCGCCCGACTCCGTCGCCGCCCTGGCCGACTACTTCGCGCGGATGCGCCCGCAGCTGGCCGTGACGCCGGCCGCCCGCGACGCCTGGCGCTTCGTCGTCGTCCCGCCGATGCCGCGGTGGGTGCAGGTGCTCACGCCGGCCCGCCCGGCGTGGGGGTCGCTGGCCTCGCTCGCGGTGGCGACGCTGCCCCCGTGGGCGCGGCGGCTGGCGTCGCTGCCGGGGTTCGCGGTCACCGACACCGCGGCCACCGCGGCACTGCGGGCCTTCCGGACCGGCCTGCTGGCCCTGCCCGACCGCGCCCGCCTCTCGCCGATCGTGCGCGCCGGCCTCGAGCGGACGGCGGCCTAACCGCCGGCTGCCGGGGTCCCGGCCGCGTCGTCCTCGGCGAGGAAGCTCCAGGTCTCGCGCGCCGGCGTCGCCGCCTGCCCGGCCGGGCAGCTGGGCCGGAAGTCGCACCAGCCGCACTGCCGGCCGGTCACCGCGGGGAACGCCTCGTCGCGCGAGGCGCCGTCCTCCAGGGCCTGGGTGGCGGCGGCGATGTCGGCGGCGACGTCCTCGGCCCGGCGCACGTGGTTGGCCAGCGAGCGCTCGGTGTGCTCGAAGGAGGCCACCGTCCCGCTGGGCAGGTGGTGCAGCTCCACCCGGCGGCAGGGCCGGCGCAGGGTGCGCTGGACGCCGAGGACGTAGACCGCGAGTGCCGGTGACCCGCGGGCCTCGTCGTCGGTGCTCGGCACCCGGCCGGTCTTGTAGTCGACGACGACCAGCTCGTCGCCGCGCTGGTCGATGCGGTCGACCCGGCCCGACAGCGCCAGCCGCGCCGTGGTGGCCGCGACCTGCCGCTCGGTGCCGACCGGCTCGTCGCCGGGGTCGAGGTCGGTGACGTAGTCGGTCAGCCAGCCGGCCGCGCGCGCCCGCCACCGCTCGGACTGGTCGGCGTCGCGGAAGCCGGTGGGCGACCAGGCGCCGTAGAGCAGCTGCCGCGCGGCGCCGGCGGTGCGCCGGTCGCGCGGCAGCTCCCACCACGAGCGCAGCGCCGCGTGCACGGCCGAGCCGACGGAGTTGTGCGCCCACGGTGGCCCCTTAGGCGGGGTCGGGCGGTCGACGTAGGCGAACCGGTACCGGCGGGGGCAGTCGGCGAAGGTGGCGAGCTTGCTCGGCGTCGCGGGGAACAGCCGCTGGGGCATGCCCGGCATCTCCAGCTGCGCGCCTCCCACGCCGGTCACGCTAACCCGGGACACCCACGGGGCCGGTGAACGGCGCGGTGCCGGTTCCCGCGGCGAGCAGCGCGTCGTACTGCCCGGGGTCGGTGAGGCAAGCCCCGATCGGCGTCGTCTTGTTGGCGCCGTGGTGGTCGCTGGAGCCGGTGGTCAGCAGCCCGAGCTCGCCGGCCAGGCCGCGCAGGTGGTCGCGCTCGGCGGGGCTGTGGTCGGGGTGGTCGACCTCCAGGCCGAGCAGCCCGGCGCCGGCCATGGCCGCGATCGCCGCGTCGTCGACCACCCGGCCGCGCTTGGTCGCCAGGCCGTGGGCGAACACGGGCACCCCGCCGGCCTCCCGGACCAGGCGGATGCCCTCGAGCACGTCGGTGTCGGCCTTGGCCACGTAGTGGGGACTGCGGTGGGACAGCAGGTCGGCGAACGCCTGGTCGACCGACTCGACGACGCCGGCCTCGACCAGCGCCCGCGCCACGTGCGGCCGGCCGACCACCCCGCCGGCGGAGGCCTCGACGATGCGCTCCCACACCACCGGGTAGCCGGCCGCGGCCAGCGCGGTGACGATGCGCTCGCCGCGGCCGAGCCGCTCGGCCCGCAGCCGGGCGAGCTCGGCGGACAGCGCCGGGTGCGCGGGGTCGAACAGGTAGGCGAGCAGGTGCACGCTGACCGGCGGCTCGTCGGCCGGGAACCAGCGGCAGGACAGCTCCAGGCCGGGGACGACGGTCAGCCCGGCCGGCCGGGCGGCCTCCGCCGCGGCCCACCCGTCGGTGGTGTCGTGGTCGGTCAGCGCGACCACGTCGAGGCCGGCCGCCGCGGCGGTGGCCACGAGCGCGGCCGGGCTCTCGGTGCCGTCGGAGACCGCCGAGTGGGTGTGCAGGTCGATGCGCATCGGCGTCCAGCCTCCCCCAGCGCGCTCAGGCCTGCCCGGGACCGTCCTCGGGCGGGGTGCGGACGCCGGGGATGGGCTCGGTGTCGCGCCGGCCGCCGCGCTCCTCGGCGGGCTCGGGGTTGCCCTCGTCGTCGCCGCCGGCAGCGCCACCCCAGTCGCTGCCGAACAGCAGCCCGCTGACCTGGTGGTAGAGCAGGTCGGCCCGCGGCAGGAAGGTGATCTGCGACAGCGCCTGCTGCTGGCCGGCGGACTCGAAGCGGAAGGTGCCGTAGCCGAGCACCTGACCCAGCAGCGTCTCCTTCCAGGTCAGGTCGGTGATCCGGCGCAGCGGCAGCAGGGTGACGGTGCGGGCGACGATGCCCGAGGTCAGCAGCACCCGGCGGCGGGTGACGATGAAGTGCCGCATCCACCACTCGCCGGCGCGCAGCGCGAACCAGCCCAGCGCGCCGAGCACGAGGACCAGCCCGACGGTGGCGCCGGCCTCGTCGTCGGGCTCGAGGGTGAGCACCCACAGGCCGAGGAGCGCCACCGGCAGCGCCTTGGCGGCGGGCTCGAGCAGCACGGCCCAGTGCCGGCGGGTGGCGACGACGGCCCGCTCGCCGGGCAGCAGGTACTTGGCGGCGTCCTTGGCCCACCGCGGCGGGCGGCCGTCGGTCCGGCGCGCCGGGCCGGTCACGGCCCGCCTAGACGAGCGACTCGACGAAGGAGGCCAGCGACGAGGCGGCGTCCCCCAGCGCCTCGCCCGCGTTGCGCACCATCATCGCCGAGGCCTCCGGCTGCTGGATGACGTAGAAGACGACGAAGGCGACGGCCAGCCAGACGAGGAGCTTCTTCAGGTTCACCGCCACCTCCGGGGTGTCGCGCGGACCGGCGGGCAGCTGCCCGCGCGGGTCGGCCCGGAGGCCTGATCCCATGCGTAACACAGGCCCCACGGACCACCGGACGGACACGCCGGGCGGGACCCGCTGGGCAGCACCCGGCCGGGCTCACTCGCCGGGCAGGAAGTGCTCGCTGGGCGGACCCAGCGGGAGGTCGGGGTAGAGCCGGTCGCGCAGGTCGAGCAGGGTCAGCTCCTCGGCGAGCAGCCAGCCGGCCGACATCGGCCACATGACCAGCCACAGCCAGACGCCGTAGGCCTCCCCGACGAATGCGGCGCGGTCGTCGGAGGTGGGGACCGCCCACAGCGGCGCGCGCTGCCCCGCCGCCTCGACCGCCGCCGAGGACGGCCCGGTGATGACGTCGCCCGGGTCGAGTCCGGGCAGGCCCGCGTAGCCGCAGCCGACGCCCGTGCCCGGCTCCTCGGCGACCAGGACCAGCTCGGCGGACCCGCCCAGCGGCGCGGGCCCGGCGCAGCCGACCACGATCGCCCGCGCGCCCGGCTCGCCGCCCCAGGCCAGGCCGGTGACCGTCCAACCCGACGGCATCGGGTCGGGCACCCAGGCCGGGACCCGGGCGTCGGCGGTGACCGCGGCGATCGCGTCGTGCGCGATGAGCGTGGTGTGGTGCAGCGGCGTCACGGCGCCGTGCACGTGGCACCAGGCCAGCGCGGAGTCCCCCGGGCGCACGACGAGCGGCTCGCCACAGCGGGGGCAGACCGGGGAGGCGCTCATCGGATGACACCGTCCTGTCACTCGATCGGTTCGTCAAGCGGAGTCCGACGCGCCGCGGCGTGCCGCCGTAGGCTCGCGCGCGTGCCCGCCTCCGCCGCCGGCGAGGACCCCGGCGTCCCCGCACCGCCGGTGCAGGCCTGCGTGGGGGCCGTGGTCCTCGACGACGCCGGGCGGCTGCTGCTGGTGCGCCGGCGCAACGAGCCCGGCCGCGGGCTGTGGTCGGTGCCCGGCGGCCGGGTCGAGCCCGGGGAGTCGCTGGCCGGTGCCGCCGCGCGGGAGGTCCGGGAGGAGACCGGGCTCGACGTGCGGGTGGGCGCGGAGGTCGGGCGGGTGCGGATCCCCGGTGACGGCGTCGTCTACGACGTCGTCGACTTCGCGTGCACGCTGACCGGCCCCGCACGGCCGGTCCCCGGGGACGACGCCGACGCGGTGCTGTTCGCCGACGCCACCGACCTCGAGCGGCTGACCTGCACGCCGCGGCTGCTGGAGACGCTGCGCGGCTGGGGCGCGCTGCCGGTCTGACGGTCCGCCCCGGGCGTCAGCCGCGGGGCCGCGGCTCCGGGCGGCCGGGCTGCTCGCCGCCGCGGGCCTCGCCGTAGGAGCGCTTGGGCACCATCACCTTGCGCCGGAACGTGCAGACGACGGTGCCGTCCTGCTTGTAGCCGATGGTCTCGACGTGGACGACGCCGCGGTCGTCCTTCGACCTCGACTCGGTCTTGTCCAGGACGGTCGTCTCCCCGTAGACCGTGTCGCCGTGGAAGGTCGGCGCGACGTGCCGCAGCGACTCGACCTCCAGGTTGGCGATCGCCTTGCCCGAGACGTCGGGGACGCTCATGCCCAGCAGCAGCGAGTAGACGTAGTTGCCGACGACGACGTTCTTGCCGAAGTCGGTGGTCTCCGCCGCGTAGTGCGCGTCCAGGTGCAGCGGGTGGTGGTTCATCGTGATCAGGCAGAACAGGTGGTCGTCGTACTCGGTGACGGTCTTCCCGGGCCAGTGCTTGTAGACCGCGCCGACCTCGAACTCCTCGTAGTACCGGCCGAACTGCATCTGCGCGCTCCCGACGACGTCGTGGGTGGGCGGGACCCGCGCGCGGGGGCGTCCCGGCACGGGCGGCCCGTGTGCCACGGCGCGCGCCGGTGACCCGTCTGGACGGCCGCCGATCCTACGATGCCCCGGTGGTCCAGCTCTCCCGCGCCGTCGACCCCGCGGAGGCGGAGGTGGTGCGGCTCTCCCCCGCCGGGCGGCGCGCCCGCCTGGCCGCGACCGCGGTCGTCCTGGCGCTCCTGCTGGCCGGCACGGTCTGGGGCACCGACGCCCACTTCCCGTTCGGCCCGTTCAAGATGTACTCGACCCGCGCGGCCAACGACGCCCCGGTCGTGTCCACCCGCGTCGTCGGCCTGACCGGCGACGGCCGGGAGGTGCGCCTGTCGGGGGGCGAGGTGGGGCTGCGGCGGGCCGAGTTCGAGGGCCAGCTGCCGCGCCTGGTCGAGGACCCCTCGCTGCTGGTCCTGCTGGCCGACACCTACGCCGAGCACCACCCCGGCGGGCCGCAGCTGGTCGAGGTGCAGGTGGTGCTGCGCCGCTTCGAGCTCGTCGACGGCCAGCGCACCGGCGCGTGGGCCGACGAGGTGCTCGTCGAGCAGGAGCTAGAGGTCGGCCCGTGAGCACCACCCTGCCCACCGCCGAGGCCACCGCCCGGCCGACCGGCCGGCGTCCCCTGGCCGTCCTGCGCGGCTTCTGGACGCGGCCGGTGCCGCTCGCGCGGATCGCGGTCTTCCGCACCCTCGCCTACCTGTTCGTGCCGGTCGACGTCTTCCTCACCACCGCGTGGGTGAGCGCCCACGCCGACGTGCCGACCGCCTACTACCAGCCGCTGGTCGTCGGCCGGCTGCTGTCGCTGCCCACGCCGACCCCGACGGTCGTGCTCGTCGTCCAGTGGGCCCTGGTGGCCTGCGCGCTGGCAGCGGCCACCGGTCGCGCCCCCCGCCTGCTCGGCTCCGCGGTGTTCCTCCTCTACCTCGAGTGGATGGTCATCGCGATGAGCTACGGCAAGGTCGACCACGACCGCATCGCCTACCTCGTCGCCCTCGCCGTGCTGCCGACCATCGGCGTGGCCCGCTGGCGCGACCGCCGCTCGTCGGAGGCCGCCGGCTGGGCGATGGCCGCGGTGTTCGTCACCGTGATGCTCACCTACTTCCTCGCCGCCTGGGCGAAGATGCGCTTCGGCGGCTGGGACTGGGCGACGGGCTCGACGATCACCCGCGCGGTCATCCGCCGCGGCACGGCGCTCTCGGACTGGACGCTGGACGTGCCGGGCCTGCTCACGGCCGCGCAGTGGGGCATGCTCGTCGCCGAGTTCGCCGCGCCGCTGATGCTGCTGGTCCGCTCCGACCGGGCCCGGGTGGCGCTGGTGGTCTTCCTGCTCGGCTTCCACCTGATGGTGTTCGGCGGGTTGCGGATCATCTTCCTGCCGCACTGCGTGGCGATCCTGTCGATCCTGCCGTGGGAGCGCGCACCGGAGGCCCTCGCCGCGGTCCGCTCCCGGCTGGGACGGTCGGCCGGGCAGGCCGGCGGCGTCCCCGCCGCGGCCCCACCCGGCTGACCGGCCGACCGCTCAGAGCAACGCACCGATGCGGGCCGCCGTGTCCGCCTCGTGCTGCTGGTAGGAGCCGGCCACCTGGCCGAGCAGTCCGCCCATGCCGGTCAGCGCGTCGCTGACCCCCTGGGCGGAGAGCCGCCACTGCTCGTAGAGCGCGCTGAACTGCACGGCGGCCTGGCTGTCGGTCCAGCCGTCGAGCACCGAGGTGGTGACGCTGCTCGACAGGGTCGCGTGGCGCGACGCCGTCTCGGCCGCCTCGGCCTGGCACTGCCCGGCCATCGACTGCAGCGTGGCGATGTCGACCTTCATGGTCCCTCCCGTCCGGTCCGGGTCCCTCCCGGTGGCAGCGGACGGTAGGCCGGTCCGGCCGGGTGGCCGGCCCGCCCGTCCACAGCCCCCCGCCCGTCCACAGCCGGTCGGGCCGCCGTCTGCGACGGCCGGGAGCCCCGCAGGGTCGGCGCGTGCCCGACGTCCCCCTCGCTGCCGAGCTCCGCTGCTGGACCGTCGTGGGCCCTGCCGGGCCCGTCGACGTCGAGGTCCGGGCCGCGGACCACGCCCGGCTCGACACCGTCCTGCCCGTGCTCGCCGCCGCCCTCGGGGCCCCGGCGGCGGGCCTGTGGTCGGGCAGCAGCCGGCTGGCCGACGACCTGCCGCTGGACGACGCCGCCCTCGCCCACGGTGCCGTCCTCGGCCTCGGCCGGCCGGCCGCGCGTCCTGGTACGCCCGGGCAGAGCCCGCTGGAGCTGCACGTCGTCGGCGGCCCGGCGGCCGGCACCACCGTGCCGCTGGTCGCCGGCCGGCACGTCCTCGGCCGCGGGACCGCTGCCATGCTGCCCCTGCCGGACGCCGGTGTCTCCCGCCAGCACGTGGTGCTCGACGTGGGCGCCGGTGGCATCAGCGTGACCGACCTCGGCTCCACCAACGGCAGCCGGCTCGACGACGCCGACCTCGGCCCCGGCCCCCGGGACTGGCCCGCGGGGACGGTGCTGCGGCTGGGCAGCAGCTCCCTGGCGGTCACCGGCCCCCGCGACGGCCCGGCCGGGGTCCGCCCCGCACCGGCGGGCCGGGTGTCCCTGCAGGCCGCGCCGCGCCCCGTCCCGCTGCGACCGGAGGTCGAGGTCCGGCTGCCCGACGCCCCCGTGGCCGCCTCCCGGCGGCGGCTGGCCTGGGTGGCCGTCGTCCTCCCGGCCGCCGCGGGCGTCACGATGGCGTGGCTGCTGTCGGCGCCGACGTTCCTGTTCTTCGCGCTGCTCAGCCCGATCGTCGCGGTGGCCACCTGGCTCTCCGACCGGTGGAGCGGGTCCCGCGGCGGGCGGCGGGCGGCCGCCGTCCACGCCGAGGAGACCCGCGTGGCCCGCGCCCGCCTGGCCGAGGCCGTGCGCGCCGACGTGCGGGCGGCCCGCGCCACCTCACCGGACCTCGCCACCCTCGCGACGGCGGCGCGGCGGCGGACCGGCCTGCTCTGGCACCGCGGCGCCGCGGACGCCGGGACGCTGGTCGTCCGGCTGGGCACCGGTGCCGGCGTCACGCGGGTCCGGCGGGTGGAGGAGGGCCGGCGCGAGCCCGAGACGGCGGCCGACCTGCCGGTGACCGTCGACCTGCGCCGGACCGGCGGGCTGGCCGTGACCGGCCCGCGCGGCCCCGCACTGGACGTCGTCGCCGGGGTCCTGGCCCAGCTGGTGACCCTGTCCCCGCCCGGGGACGTCGACGTCGCGGTGCTGACGACGGCCCGGCGGCTGGCCGACTGGGCGTGGGCCCGCTGGATGCCGCACCTGTCCCCCGGCGCCGTGCACGTCCGCCCGGACGCCGCGGAGGAGGCCGCCGCGGCCGACGCCGCGCTGCTGTCGTGGCTGCGCGGTGTGGCCTCGGGCGGGCCGCGGCCGCGCGCCGGCGACCCGGGCGCGCCGGCGCGTCCCCGCCCCGCCCGGTGGCTGGTCGTGCTCGTCGACCGGCCGGTCGACCCGGCGCTGCGGGCGGCGCTGCGCGACTGCCGGGAGGCCGGCGTGGTCGTGCTGGGTCCCGCCGACCGGGCCGACGAGCTCGCGGGTGCCGAGGCCGTGCTGCAGGTCGCCGGCGAGACCGGAGACACCGGGCTGCTCGACGGGGACGGCGCGGACCGCACCGAGCTGGCCGTGGACCGCCTGCCGCGCGCGGTCGCCGCACGGCTCGCCCGGGACCTCGCTCCCCTGGCCCCGGTCCGCCCGTCGGCGGGACTGCCCGCGGTGGTCCGGCTGCTCGACCTGGTCGGGGGCGGCCCCGGTGCGCCCGTGGCCCCGGAGTGGTCCCGGGACCGGGGGGCGCTGCGTGCCCGGCTGGGGATCGGCGTGGACGGCGTGGTCGAGGTCGACCTCTGCCGCGACGGCCCGCACGCCCTCGTCGCCGGGACGACCGGGTCGGGCAAGTCCGAGCTGCTGCGGACGCTGGTCGCGGCCCTGGCGCTGGCCCACCCGCCCGACCGGTGCTCCTTCCTGCTCGTCGACTACAAGGGTGGAGCCGCCTTCGCCGAGGCCGTGGCGCTGCCGCACACCGTCGGCGTGGTCACCGACCTCGACGGCGCGGCGACAGCCCGGGCCCTGCGCTCGCTCACCGCCGAGCTCGTCCGCCGCGAGGCCGTCCTCGCCGCCGCCGGCGTGGCCGACGTCGCGGCGCTCCCCGCGGACGTGGCGCTGGCCCGGCTGGTGATCGTCGTCGACGAGTTCGCCGGGCTGGCCGAGACGCTGCCGGAGTTAGTGTCGGGCCTCGTCGGGATCGCCCAGCGCGGTCGCTCGCTGGGAGTGCACCTGGTGCTGGCGACCCAGCGGCCCGGTGGCGTCGTCTCACCGGAGATCCGCGCCAACTGCTCACTGCGCCTGTGCCTGCGCACCACCGGCGAGGCCGACTCCCGCGACGTGCTCGGCGGTCCCGAGGCGGCGGCGGTCCCCGTGGACCGCCCGGGCCGCGGGTTCCTCCGGATCGGCAGCGACCGCCCGGTGCCCTTCCAGTCGGCCCGCGTGGCCCTCGCCGACCCCGAGGAGGTCCCCGGACCCGCCGTGCGGCGCTGGGCGTGGCCGGTGGTGCCACCGCCACCACCCGATCGGGAGGAGCCCGCAGCCGGCCCGTCGGCCCTCTCCCGGGTGACCGCGGCGGTCACCGCACACGCGCGGGCCGCGGGTCTGCCCCCACCGCACCGGCCCTGGCAGCCGCCGCTGCCCGGGCGGATCGACGCCGCCGAGCTCGGCGGGGCCGGCCGCGCGCCGACGGAGCTCCTCGTCGGCCTCGTCGACCACCCGGACCGCCAGCGCCGGGAGCCGCTGGTGCTCGACCTGGCCCGCGGCGGTGGCTGGCTGGCCGTCGGCGGACCCCGCAGCGGCCGGACGACGCTGCTCCGGACCGTGCTGGCCGAGGCAGTCGACCGCCTGCCGCCAGGCGGGCTGCACGTCCACGTCCTCGACCACGGCGGCGGCGCCCTGGCTGCGGAGGCGGCGCGGCTGCCGCACACCGGGACGGTGGTGGAGGCGGCCGACGCGCTGCGCACCGTCCGCCTGCTCGCGCGGCTGACCGAGCACACGGCCGCCCGCCGGGCCGGCGGGGTGGCCCCCGGCCCGGCGGTGCTCCTGCTCGTCGACGGCGTCGAGTCGCTGGTGGCCCAGCTGGACGAGGCGGTGCCGGGCTCGGGGTCGGCGGACCTGCTGCGCCTGGTCCGCGACGGCGCGGCCGCCGGCCTGACCTGCGTGCTGACCGGGGACCGCGCGGTGCCCGGGGGCCGGCTGGCCGCGGCGGCGGGGACCCGGCTGGTCCTGCCGCTGCCCGACCGGGCCGACTACGCCGTCGCCGGGGTCCCCGTCCGCGCGGTGCCCGCCGAGCGGCCGCCCGGCCGGGCCCTGCTCGGAGAGCAGGCGCTGGAGTGCCAGCTGGCGCTGCCCCGGCCGCTGCGCCCGGCGGCGGGCCGCTCCCTCGGCCCAGCACCGGTGCGCATCCCCCTGCTGCCGCCGGATCCCCGGCTGTCGGCAGCCGAGGCGGACGGCGGGCCCGACGCGGTGCCCCTGGGCCCCGGCGGCGACGAGGGCGCCGTGCTCAGGGCCGACCTGCGGCGCGGAGGCGGGCTCTTGATCGTCGGGCCACCGCGCAGCGGCCGGACGACCACCCTGGACGCCCTCGCCACGACGCTGCTGCGGTCGGGCACCGCGGTCGCCCGGCTGGTCACCGGCCGGCGGGCGACGGGCCGCGGACCCGCCGGCGCCACCGCGCTGGCCGCCGACGACCCGGCGGGCTGGCGGTCGTGGCTGGCGGCGCTGGGCGGTCCGGGCGCGGTGCTGCTCGACGACGCCGGCACGCTCGCCGACTGCGCGGTCGTCGCGTCGATGACCACGGCCGGCCTGGCCGACGCCGACGTGGTGGTGCTCGCCGCCGGGACGGCGGGTGAGCTGTCGGCCGCCTTCCGCGGGCCGGTGGCCGACCTGCGCCGGTCGCGCAGCGGCCTGCTGCTGTGCCCGGGTCCCGGGGACGCCGACCTGCTGGGCACCCGGCTGCCGCGGACGCCGGTGCCGGTCCGGCCGGGCTCGGGCTGGGTGGTCACCGCGGGGACGGCGCAGCGGGTGCAGGTGGCCCGCCACCGGGGTCCGGCACGAGCCGGCGGCGCCGGGGACGGACCGGCCGGGAACCGGGCGGCGGCGTGAGCGGCGGCTCAGAGCAGCTCGAGCGCCGCGCCGATCTCCTGCGTCGCGTACCAGGCGAGGTCGTGGCCCTCGGCCTGGTCCACCACGAACTGGGCGTCGTCGCTGCCGAGGTCGGCCTCCAAGACCACGGCCACGGCCGCGCGGACGTCCTCCTCGGCCTCGGCCCCGTCGACGTGTGCGCTGGCCACGTCGGCGAGTGCGACGTCGGCGGTGACCCGGACCGCGCCGGGCTCGGTGTGCGGGTCGTCGAGCGGGGCGACCGCGGCGTCGGGGACGTCCGCGGCGAGGACGACGCGGCGGCGCGCCGCGGTGGGGTCGACGTCGATGAGCCGGAGGCTGGCGCGGGCGGCGGCCAGGAGCGCGGCGTACTCGAGCTCCTCGAGGTCGGCCTCGGCGTCACTGATGGCGTAGAACTCCCGCAGCCGGGGCGTGACGGCGAAGGCGGTGTGCGGCCCGGTCAGCCGTCCCTCGTCCACGAGGGTGCGCAGGACGCTCGTCGTCGCCGGCAGGTAGATCCGCACCCGGCGGCTCCCTTCGTCGGTGGGACGCCGACGGTAACCCGCGGCCACCCGCCGCCGGGGAGCGCCCGGGACGCCGCCGGGGCTGCGTCAGCGCACCGACTCGGTGAGCGCGGCGACCTCCTGCTCGACGAGGTCGGCGAGCACGTCGACGTCGCCGACCCCGTCGCGGTCGGCGTTGAGACCGACGTAGACGTGCCCGTCGTAGCTGGTCATGCCCACGGCCAGGCCCTGGCCGCCCAGCAGCGGCACGACGGGGAAGACCTCCAGCATCCGCGCGCCCGCCGCGTACAGCGGCACCTGCGGGCCGGGCACGTTGGTGACGACGAGGTTGAACAGCCGCCGCGACAGGCCCCGGGCCGCGCGGGCGCCGAGCGCGTGCAGCGTCGGCGGGGCGAAGCCGGTGAGCGCGATGAGCGTGTCGGCGCGCACCGAGCGGCCGGAGTGGGTGACCCCGCGCATCGCGTAGCTCAGCCGCGCCAGGCGCACCCACGGGTTGGGCTCCCCCACCGGGAGGTCGACGAGGTGGGCCGACACGCTGCTGCCGGGGAGCTCCTGGTCCTCACCCTGCTCCGACACGGGCACCAGCGCCCGGATCGCCGTCGAGGCCAGCACCGGCTCGCCGCGGGAGAGCAGCCAGTCGCGCATCGCCCCGGTGAGCACGGTGAGCAGCACGTCGTTGACCGTCCCGCCGTGGGCCTTGCGGATGCTCCGCAGGTCCTCGAGGGACGCCCGCGCGACCGCGACCCGGCGCTGCCGGCCGACCGTCCGGTTGAGCGGGCCGTGCCGCGGGGGCACGACCGCCGACTGCGCGGCCCGGACGAGCCCGCCGGCGACGCCGCGGACGCGGGCGGTGGTCGAGCGCAGGTCACCGACCGCCGACCAGGCCCCCTCCACGGCCGACGCCGGCCGCTGCACGTACTCGCCGAAGGCGTCGAGCACCAGCTCCACGCGCCCCGGCAGCCGGCGCGGCGCCCAGTCGTCCGTGGGCGGGACGGCGACGTCCGGCGCCGGCTCGAGCAGCACCTGGGCGATGTCCACCGCGCCGAGGCCGTCGACCAGCGCCGGGTGCGTCTTGGTGACCACCGCGACCCGCCCCTCGGCCAGACCCTCGACGAGGTAGACCTCCCACAGGGGGCGGTTGCGGTCGAGAGGACGCGAGGTCACCCGCGACACCAGGTCCAGCAGTTGCTGCTGGGTGCCCGGGCGCGGCACCGCCGAGCGCCGCACGTGGTAGGCCACGTCGAAGTCCGGGTCGTCGGCCCACACCGGGTTGGCCAGGCGCCCGGGCACCTGCACGATCCGCTGCCGGTAGCGCGGCACCAGGGGCAGCCGGGCCTCCACCAGGTCGGCGAGGGCGTCCAGGCCGCCCGCCACCGGCTCGAGGACCAGCACGCCGGCGACGTGCAGCGGGGCGCCGTCGTCCTCCAGGTAGAGGAACGACGCGTCCAGGGTGCTCAACCGCTCGGTCATCGTCCCCCTCCGGATCGGGCCCCCACGCTACGGGGCGGCCGCGACGGCGGTCACCCCGCGCGACGGCCCCGCCGCCGACCGGCTGCCGGCTCGGGTACGCGCGCCAGCCCGGCGGCCAGCGACCGCAGCCCCGCGCGCAGCGGCGACCCGGCCGCCACCTCGGCCAGGGTGCGGCCGGACGCGAGCACGGCGTCGGTGGCCCGCCGGTCGGCGGGCAGGAAGGCGCGGACCGGCCGGCCGGCGAAGCGCTCCAGCGCCTCGGCGATCTCCCGGTGCGGGTCGCCGGGCACCGGCCCGCGCCGGACCTGGTTGACCACCACCGCGGGCTCGACCTCGGGCAGCACGTCGCGGAGCTGCCCGAGCGCCCGGATGGTGCGCTGCAGGGCGACGGGGTCGGCGCCGCTGACGCACAGCACCTCGTCCGCCTCCTCCAGCACGGTGAGGGTCGCCCCGTTGCGGCGGGGCGCGGCGGTGTCGAAGGACAGCTCCTCGTCCTCCTCGAGGTTGAAGGCGCAGTCGACCACGGTGAGGTCGGCGACCCGCCGGGCCTCCGCCAGCACGGCGGCGACCGCACGCGGGCGCAGCTCCGGCCAGCGGTCGGCGCGCGCCAGCCCGGTGAGCACGCCCAGGTGCGGGCGCACCGACCAGGCGAGGCGGCCGAGCGCCGCCTCGTCGAGGGTGCCCGCGGCCGCCTGCCGCGCGGCACCGGCGAGCCCCGGCGACTCGTCGAGCAGGCCGAGGACCTGGGCGACCACGCCCCCGTACACGTCGGCGTCGACGAGCAGGGTGCGCACGCCCAGCCGGGCGGCCTCGTCGGCCAGGCCGACGGCGACCGTCGTCCGGCCCGGCGCACCGGTCGGTCCCCACACGGCCACCACCCGCCCACCCGGCGGACGCCGCGCACCGGAGGTCGGCTCGGGGACGTCGCGGGCGGGCAGCGCCGCGCGCGGGTCGGCGACGTCGCGTCCGGTGGGCAGCCGGCCGGCCACGGCCTCGCGCAGCGTGCGGACGACCTCCTCCGGGGAGGCGTCGGCCGGCAGCACGGTGGCGACGCCGAGTGCGCGGAGGCGCTCGGCCGCACGCTCGTCGCCGGGGTCGGCCAGCCCGACGACGGCGACGCCGGCCGCCGCGAGCCGGGCGACCGCCTCGCCGTCGAGCCGCCGCAGGTCGGCCGAGAGCAGCGCGGCCTGCGCCGTGCCGGTGGCCGCGGTGGCGAGCAGGTCGGGAGCGTCGACGCAGCGGCGGACGACGGTCACCCCGTGGTCGGCGCGGTCCAGGGCGCCGACGAGCGCGGACTCCCACGCCGCCCCGGTGACGGCGGTGACCACCTGCAGCGCCATCAGGCCGTCGGCCCGGCCGGTGCGGCGGGCGCCGGCGCGGCACCCGGGTCCGGGGCCGGCACGGCAGGGACGGCGCCGGGCGGTGCCGCCGGCGGCACCGGGGCAGGCGCGGGAGCGGGCGTCGGTGCGGGTACCGGCGCGGTCGCGGTCCCCGTCGTCGGCGAGGCGGACGGCCGGGCCGGGGACGGCGTGGCGGCGGCGTCCGGGCGGGCGTCGGGACCAGCACCGGGACCGGCGTCGGGACCGGCATCGACCGACCCGTGCACGACCACGACCAGCGGCCGCCCGCCGATCGCGCCGAGCACCCCGGGCGCCTCGGCCGCCGGGACGGAGACGACCACCTGGACGGTCGTGGTCGCCGTCGACAGGACACCCTCGGCGCGGCCGCTCACCGCCTGCACCGGCGCCGCCCGCACGACAAGGACGACGCCCTCCCCGGTCGTCGTGCCCGCGGGGTCGGTGACGCCGTACACGTCGACCACCTGCCCTCGCTCGAGCCCCGGCGGGACGTAGCCGGCCTGCACCGGGAGGGCCACCTGCACCAGCTCCTGCGGCTCCTCGAGCGCGGTGCGCGGCAGCAGCTCGCCCGCCCGCACGGCCCGTGCCAGGGTGCGGCCCGCAGGGTCGGTGCCGGTGGAGAGGTAGGCGCCGGCCGCGTCGCCGAGCCGGACGTCGACGGCGACCAGGTCGCCCGCCCCCAGCACGGTGCCGGCCGCCAGGTCACCGGCCACCGACCACACCGGCACGGTGGCGTCGGCGGCGGTGACCACCCGGGCGCCGAGCAGCACCGAGCCGAGCACGAGCAGCACGCCGAGCACCAGGCGCAGGTCCAGCCAGCGCGGCGGGCGGACCCGGCGGGGCACCGGGCCGGTCGCGGGCTCGTCGGCGGCTGCGGCCGGGGCCGTGCGGGTCGCAGCGCTCACCCGGCGTCTCCTCCTCGTCGCGGGGGCTCCCCCGGATCCCCGCCGTCCCGGCGGAGGTACCTCGCGGCCGGCGGTCCGGCGCGGTCGGACGCAGATGATGCGCTACGGACGCAGGTGCGTGCACCGGCTGTCCACACGTTCGGGTGTGGACGGGATGCGCCCGGGTGAGTGCGGTCCTGACAGACTGACCGCGAACGGACGGAGACCCCATGCCCTCACCGCGGTTCCTGACCCTCGACGACGTCGCCGAGATCCTCAACGTCTCCTGGTCGCAGGCCTACGCGCTCGTGCGGCGCCGGGAGCTGATCGCCATCCAGATCGGCGGCCGCGGTCAGTGGCGGGTCGAGGTCGACGAGCTCGAGCGCTTCATCCAGCAGAAGTACGCCGAGGCACGGGCCGGCGCGGTGCCCGCCGCCGACGAGCTGACCGCCGCCCCGACCGCGGACGAGCAGCCCGAGTCCCCCGCCACGGCACCCGGGTCGGCACCCGAGCCGGCGCCCGCCCGGAGCCGCCGCCGCGGCTGAGCCTCAGGCGGTGCCGGGCGCCAGCGTCCGCACCGCCACCACGGCGCCGAGCGCCACCGCGCGCACCGCGCGGACCGCGCCGGCCCGGCGGAAGTCGTCGGCGGCGTGCTCGGCCAGCTCGACGAAGTCGGCGCCCACCCGGTCGAGCGTCCCGGTCAGCACGCCGTCGTCGTCGAGCACCACGGTCACCGGACTGCGGTCGCGCACCAGCCCGCGCAGCACCCGCCGCAGGTCCACCGTCACCGGCGACCCCGCCTCCGGCGCCGCCGTCGCGCGCACCAGCCCGGCCACCGCCAGCACGGCCGGCAGGGCGACCAGCACCTCGCGGCCGGCGTCGTCCTCGAGCAGCAGCCAGTCCGGCCCCCGCTCGGCCAGCCGCCCGGCCACCTCCCCCGCGCCACGGCAGCGCAGCGACACGCGGCGGCCCAGCGCGCCGCCGAGCCGGTCGGCCAGCCGGACCGCGCCGGTCTCCGCGCGCGCCCGGGAGGGCAGCTGCGCCCACTCCTCGGCCGCCTCGGCCGCCTCGAACTCCGCCTGCAGGTCGGCGAACAACTGCTGCCAGCGCATGACTCCGAGCCTAGATGCACACTGACTCTTGCGTTTGGATGCGTTTGCTTGCTTCAGTACCTCGTCGCCCGCACCTGAGGAGGTCCCCGTGTCGATCCGTCGACTCGCCGCCACGACGGCGGCCATGGCGGCCGTCGCCGCGGTCCTGGGGGTGCTCACCCCCGACCTCGACCGGCTGGTCCCGCCCGGTGGCGACCTCCAGCGGGTCGTCGACGTCGCCGGTCCCGAGGCGCTGCTGCTCGGCGGGGTCGCGGCCCTGGCCTGGGCCGTGTGGGCCTGGGGCGCTCTCGGCCTGGCGCTCACCGCCCTCTCCGCGCTGCCCGGGTGGGCCGGCGCGGTGGCCGGCGTGCTGCTGCGCCGGGTGCTGCCCGCGTCGGGACGGCACGCCGCCGCACTGGCCCTCGGCATCGGGCTGACCACCGTCGTCGCGCTGCCCGGGCCGTCCGCGGCACCGGCGCCGGCGGTGGTCGCGACCGCCGGCGCGGAGAGCCCGACCGGCGTGCCCGACTGGACGGCCGGCCCCGCGGCTGCGGTGCCGGGGACGGCACCGGTCGCCGTCCCCGACTGGCCGGCCCCCACGCCCGGCGACCACGTCGTCCTGCGCGGCGAGTGCCTGTGGTCGATCGCCGAGGCCGACCTGCGGGCGCGCACCGGCGCCGAGCCCGGGGACGGCGAGGTTGCCGCCGCCGTCGGCCGGTGGTGGGCGGCCAACGCGGCCGTCATCGGCGACGACCCCGACCTGCTGCTGCCCGGGCAGGTGCTGCGCCCGCCGTCCTGAGCCCGCTCCGCCACCGCCGACGACGGCCGCTCCCCCGGCCCGTCCCCGCCGTCCGACCCCGGGAGCCCCCGTGTCCGCACCCGTCGTCCCCCCGCCCGCACCCGCGCCGCTGCGCCGGCTGCACCTGGCCGTCGTCCCGGCCCTGCACCCGGCCCTCGACGGCCCGGCCGTGCCGCTGGTCGACCCCGCCACCCCGCCGCCGCGGCCGCCGCACCGGCCCGGCCCGCGTCCGAGCCCGCCGGGGGTGCACCGGGCACCGGTCGACCCCTTCGGCCCGGCCTGGTCGGTGCGCGCCGACCTGCCCGACCCGCGCGCGGCCGGGCGCACGCTGTTCACCACCGTGCTGGAGGCGCTGGCCGGCCGGCGGCCGCTGTCGCAGGTGCAGCGGCTCACCACGCCGGGCGTCCACGCGGCGCTCGTCCGCGGACGGCGGCCGGCCTGGTGCACGAGCGGCACCGCGCCGCTGCTGTTGGGCCCGGTGCACGTGTGCGAACCGGTCGACGGCGTGGCCGAGGTCAGCGCCGTGGCCCGCCGGGGCGGCCGGGCGCACGCGGTGGCCGCGCGGCTCGAGGGCGTCGACGGGCGCTGGCGCTGCACCGCCCTGTCGATCGGCTGACCGGGGCGGGTCCCGCGGTGACGGCGGGCGGGGACCGGGAGGTCCCCGCCCGCCGTCACCGGAGGGAGCGCGGCCTCAGCGGCCCGCCGCCCCGTGGCAGACCTTGTACTTCTTGCCCGAGCCGCACGGGCACGGCGCGTTGCGGGCCGGCTCCTTGGTCCCGGTGACCGTGGCGGTCTTCGCCGCCTTCGCCGGGCCGCTCTCCTTGGGCGAGGCGTCCAGCGAGGGCGCCGAGTAGCTCAGGTCCTCCGTGTGCCGCGGCTCGTCGAGGCCCTTGACCGCGAGCTGCGGCCCGGTGCCCGAGGGGCTCGGCGCCTCCTCGGCGGGCGCGGCCGGGGCGGCGTTGCGGGCGGCGTGCCGCCCACCGGGCCGGTTGGCCGGGGCGCCGGTCGAGCGCCGGGCCGCGGGCTTGGCCGCCGGCTTGGTCACCGACACCGGCGCGGCGGCGGGCGCCACGGGCGCGGCGCCGTCCCCGTCCGCCGGCGGTGCGGGCGCCTCCGCCGGAGCGGCGGGCGCGGTGGCCGGAACAGCGGGCGCCGCGGCGGCCTCGGCGGCCTTCGCGGCCGCGGCCTGGCGGGCCAGCACACGGGCGGTGCCCTCCTGCGCGGCAGCGAGCGCCTTGGCCTCCGCCTCGGCCTGCTGCGCCCGGGCCTCGGCCTCCTGCTGCTCCTTGGTCTTGACCTCCAGGTTGAACAGGAAGCCGACCGACTCCTCCTTGATGCCGTCGAGCATCGCGTTGAACATGTCGTAGCCCTCGCGCTGGTACTCCACGACCGGGTCGCGGTTGGCCATCGCGCGCAGGTGGATGCCGGCCCGCAGGTAGTCCATCTCGTAGAGGTGCTCGCGCCACTTGCGGTCGAGCACCGACAGCAGCACCCGCCGCTCGAGCTCCCGCATGACCTCCGCGCCCAGCGCGGACTCCCGCTCCTGGTAGGCGCGGTGCACGTCGTCGAGCAGCTCCGAGCGCAGCACGTCGGCGGTCAGCGCGGCCTGCTCGCCGTCGGCGACCCGGTCGAGCAGGTCGGGCACCGTCAGGCTCACCGGGTAGAGCGCCTTGAGCCCGGTCCACAGCTGCTCGAGGTCCCAGTCCTCGGCGTAGCCGGTCTCGGTGGCGCCGTCGACGTAGGCGCCGACGACGTCGTCGAGCATGTGCTGCACCTGCTCGTGCAGGTCCTCGCCGTCGAGCACCTTGCGGCGCTCGTCGTAGATGACGGTGCGCTGCCGGTTGAGCACCTCGTCGTACTTCAGGACGTCCTTGCGGACCTCGAAGTTCTGCTGCTCGACCTGCGTCTGCGCCGAGCGGATGGCCCGGGTGACCATCTTCGACTCGATCGGCTGGTCGTCGGGGACCCGCAGCGTGGTCATCATCGACTCGAGCATCGGGCCGTTGAAGCGGCGCATGAGGTCGTCGCCGAGGGAGAGGTAGAAGCGCGACTCGCCGGGGTCGCCCTGCCGGCCGGAGCGGCCGCGCAGCTGGTTGTCGATGCGGCGGCTCTCGTGCCGCTCGGTGCCCAGCACGTAGAGACCGCCGACGTCGGCGACCTCCTCGTGCTCGGCCCGGACCTGGTCCTTGGCCGCCTGCAGCGCCTCGTCCCAGGCGGCCTCGTACTCCTCCGGGGTCTCCGAGGGCGACAGGCCGCGGGCGCGCAGCGCCTCGTCGGCGATGAACTCGGGGTTGCCGCCGAGCTGGATGTCGGTGCCGCGGCCGGCCATGTTGGTGGCCACGGTGACCGCGCCGAGCCGCCCGGCCATGGCGACGATCGAGGCCTCCCGCGCGTGGTTCTTGGCGTTGAGCACCTCGTGCGGGATGCCCTTGCGCAGCAGGAACGTCGACAGGACCTCGGACTTCTCGACGCTGGCGGTGCCCACGAGCACCGGCTGGCCGGCCTCGTGCCGCTCGGCGATGTCGTCGATGACCGCGTCGAACTTGGCCTTCTCCGTCTTGTAGATGACGTCGGACTGGTCCTGGCGGACCATCGGCCGGTTGGTCGGGATGGGGACGACGCCCAGCTTGTAGGTCTGGGAGAGCTCGGCCGCCTCGGTCTGGGCGGTGCCGGTCATCCCGGAGAGCTTGGCGTAGAGCCGGAAGTAGTTCTGGAGGGTGATCGTGGCGAGCGTCTGGTTCTCGTCCTTGATCTTCACCCCCTCCTTGGCCTCGATGGCCTGGTGCATGCCCTCGTTGTAGCGGCGCCCGGCCAGCACGCGGCCGGTGAACTCGTCGACGATGAGCACCTCGCCGTTGCTGACGATGTACTGCTGGTCGCGGTGGAAGAGCTCCTTGGCCTTCAGCGCGTTGTTGAGGTAGCCGATCAGCGGGGTGTTGACCGCCTCGTAGAGGTTGTCGATGCCGATCTGGTCCTCGACGAACTCCACGCCCTCCTCGGTGACGGCGACCGTGCGCTTGGCCTCCTCCACCTCGTAGTGCACGTCGCGCTGCATCAGCGGCACGATCCGCGCGAACTCGACGTACCACTTGCCGGCCGTCTCGGCGGGACCGCTGATGATCAGCGGGGTGCGTGCCTCGTCGATGAGGATGGAGTCGACCTCGTCGACGATCGCGTAGTGGTGCCCGCGCTGGACCAGGTCGGCCTTGCTCCAGGCCATGTTGTCGCGCAGGTAGTCGAAGCCGAACTCGTTGTTCGTGCCGTAGGTGATGTCGCAGGCGTACTGCTCGCGGCGGTGCGCCGGCTTCTCCCCGGACAGGATCGTGCCCACCGACAGGCCGAGGAAGCGGTGCACCCGGCCCATCCACTCGGCGTCGCGCTTGGCCAGGTAGTCGTTGACCGTGACCACGTGCACGCCCTGGCCGGTCAGGGCGTTGAGGTAGGCCGGCAGCACGCCGGTCAGCGTCTTGCCCTCACCGGTGCGCATCTCCGCGATGTTGCCCAGGTGCAGCGCGGCACCGCCCATGAGCTGCACGCGGAAGTGCCGCTGGCCCAGCGTCCGGCTCGCGGCCTCGCGGACGACGGCGAAGGCCTCCGGCAGCAGCTGGTCGAGGGTCTCGCCGTCCTCGAGGCGCGCCTTGAACTCGTCGGTCTTCGCGCGCAGCTCGGCGTCGGTCAGGTCGGCGACGTCGTCGGAGAGCAGCTCGATCGCGTCGGCGATCCGTTCCAGTCGACGGACGAGCTTGCCCTCACCGGCCCGGAGGATCCTCGAGAACACCACGGACACCAGCGTAGGCGGCTCCCGCGGCGAGTCGGGGAGGCAGCGCCCGGTCCCGGGCGGTCAGCGGCGGACCAGCCGCTTCTCCCCCGGGTCGAGCACGACCTCCCGCGCCCCCTCGCGCAGCCCGTCGAGGACGGCGGCCACGACCTCGTCGCGGTCGTGCCCGGCGGGCAGCCGCGGCGGGGTCCCGGCGAGCGCCCGGTCGACCAGGCCGGTGTCGACGTGCGGGGGCCGCACGTCGAGCACGGCGACCGACCGGCTGCGCAGCTCGCGCCGCAGCACCGCGGCCCACGCCGAGAGCGCGGCCTTGCTCGCCGAGTACTCGGCCATGCCCAGCGTCGGGGCGTCGGCCACGATCGCCGACAGGAGCACCACGGCACCGCCGTCGGCCAGGTGCGGCAGCGCGGCGCGCACCAGGCTCATCGGGGCGAGCGTGTTGACCGCGAACAGCTCCTCGGTGACGGCGTCGTCGGCGTCGGCGGCCGGCCCGAAGGCCACCACGCCCCAGGCGACGACGACGGCGTCCAGGCCGCCCAGGGCGTCGGCGGCCGCGTCCACCGCGCCGCGCACGGACTGCACGTCGACCGCGTCGGCCGCGCGGGCCGGGACACCGCCGAGCTCGCCGGCCAGCGCCTGCAGCCGCCCCTCGTCCCGCCCGGTGAGCGCCACCCGCGCGCCGGCCCCGGCCAGCGCCCGCGCCAGCTCGCCGCCCAGCACGCCCGTCGCACCGGCCACCAGCACCCGCGCCCCCGCCAGCTCCACGCCCGGCCGGTGCCCGTGCCGGAGGCCGCCTAACCTCCTGACGTGGCCCACGACCTGCACGATCTCGGTCCGGAACTGCTCGGCTTCCTCACCGAGCGGCACCTGGCCACGCTGACCACGCTGCGCGCCGACGGCAGCCCGCACGTCGTGCCGGTCGGCGTCACCTACGACCCGGACACCCGCACCGCGCGCGTGATCACCTCCGCCGGCTCGGCCAAGGCCCGGCACGTGCGCGCCGGGCAGTCGCGGGTGGCCGTCTGCCAGGTCGACGGCCGCCGGTGGGTGACCCTCGAGGGCGCGGCGGTCGTGCGCGACGACCGGACCGCGGTCGCCGACGCCGAGGCGCGCTACGCGCGGCGCTACCGGCAGCCCCGGGAGAACCCGGCGCGGGTGGTCATCGAGATATCGGTCGACCGGGTCCTCGGCAACGCGTGACCATCACGGCATGACTGCTCCTCGGCCCCGTCCGGAGGCTCGTCGCGAGCGTGCGAGCGACGAGAGGGACGGGGTCCTCTCCCTGACCGGTGTCGACCTGACCACCGAGGTGGTGCGCACCGCCCGTCTGGTGCTGCGGCCCCACCGGCCGGACGACGCCGACGCCGTGTTCCGTGCCTGCCAGGACGCGGACACCCAGCGGTGGCTGCTGGCCCTGCCCGTGCCCTACACGCGCGAGGTGGCCGAGGAGTTCGTCACGGCGGTCTCACCACGCGGGCGCGCGGAGGGCCGGGAGCTGTCGTGTGCGATCGAGGCCGACGGCGAACTGGTCGGCTCCTGCGGTCTGCACCACCTGGAGGACGGGCGCCGGCTGGGCCCGGAGGTCGGCTACTGGATCGCGCCGTGGGCCCGCAGACGGGGCTACGCCACCGAGGCGGCCCGGGCACTGGCCGACTGGGCGCTGGACCGGGGCGCGCACCGGGTCCACCTGCTGGCCGACGTCCGCAACGGGACCTCCCAGGCGGTCGCCGAGCGGGCCGGCTTCGTCCGCGAGGGCGTCGTCCGCTCCTGCCTGTCCTACCGCGACGGGTCCCGGGCCGACGCCGTCCTGTTCGGCCGGCTGCCCGGCGACTGACGTGGCAGAGGCCCGGCCGGTCGGGCCGGGCCCCTGCCGCGGTGTCAGCGGGGGACGGCCGCGGGCTCGGCCGGTTCGTGACGGGCGCTGTGCTGCTCCCCCAGGGGCGGCTCGACCAGCCGGATGAGGCCGTAGTCGAAGGCGTGCCGCCGGTAGACGACGGTCGGCCGTCCCGTGTCGGCGCACTGGAAGAGGAAGAAGTCGTGCCCCACGAGCTCCATCTCGTGCAGGGCCTGGTCGACGGTCATCGGCACGGCGGGGTGGTGCTTCTCGCGCACCACCTGGCCGGGCAGGTGCTCGTCGAGGTCGGTGTCCGGTGGCTCGGCGGCGACGTCCGCGACCGCGCCGTCGACGAGGCCGAGCGCCGGTGTCTCCAGCGGTGCTGCCTCGGTGGCGCCGGACACCCGCACGCTGGGCGGGGTGCGCCGGCCGTGGTGGACGCGCCGGCGGTCGTTCGCCCGGCGCAGCCGGTTGTCGAGCTTGCCGCAGCTCAGGTCGAGCGCGGAGTAGAAGTCGGGTCCGGAGGCCTCGGCGCGGACCACCGGCCCCTTGCCGCGCAGGGTGATCTCGACGCGTTGGCAGCTGTGGGACTGCCGGGGGTTCTTCTCGTGGAACAGCTCGACGTCGATGCGGGACAACTTGCCGTCGAACCGCTCGAGCTGACCGACCTTGTCCTCGACGCGCTGCCGGAAGTGCTCCGGCACCTCGACGTTGCGGCCACGTACCACGATCTCCATCAGACCTCCCGGTCGTCGTCGGGTGTGACCGAGACCACGCTAGTCGCTGTCAACAGGGGTCGACAGTCGATCGAGAGGGTGCCGGAGAGCGCGGCGCGCTGCACCGTCCGCAACCGAGTGGTGGACACCCGGTGTCGGCGCGCGGGGCGTCGCGGCCACGACGGCGGCCAGGACCGGCGTGTCGCCGTCCGCGCGTGTCCCGGCCAGTGCGGCGGCCGCCGCAGTGAGCGTCGCGCCGCTGGTGAGGACGTCGTCGACCAGGACGAGCACGGCTCCGGACGGGACCGCCGACCGCCGCCGGGGCAGGAACGTGCCGGCCAGGTTGGCCCGCCGGTCGGCCACCGACAGGCCGGCCGAGTCGCGCACCCGCCCGGTGCGGGCCAGCAGCGGCGCCACCCGGGCGGCCACCCCGGCGGCCGCCAGCTCGACGACGGCGACCCGGGCCAGCTCGCGCACGTGGTCGCGGCCGCGCGACCGCAGCGAGGCCCGGCTCGGGGGCACCGGGACCAGCAGCACCGGCCGGCCGGGCAGCACCGCGGCCCCGGCGGCGACGGCGAGGGCCAGCGCCGTCCCGAGCGGCCCGGAGAGCTCGGCGCGACCGCGCTCCTTGAACGCGAGGACGGCGGCGCGCACCGGCCCGGCGTAGGTCCCGGCCGCGACCACCGGCGGCAGGCCGGCCGGCACCCGGCGCGGCGTGGCCACGTGCGGCCGGGCGACCAGGCGGGCGCAGCGTCGGCACAGCGCCGGGCCGGGCACGCCGCAGCCGGCGCACGTGCGCGGCAGGACCAGGTCGGCCAGCGCCGCTCCCAGTCCGCCCACCGCCCCAGCCTGCGGTCCCCGCCGCCCCGGCGGCCGGCCGCGACCGCATCTGTGGAGACGGCGCTGCTCAGACCGGGTAGAACGGCTCCAGGCCCGGCACCGGCTGGGCACCGCGGATGAGCGTCACCCAGGTGCCGCCCGACAGCTGCCACACCCACCCGCCGGCGCTGACCAGCGGCAGCTGACCGGGTGCGGCGGCCACCGACGTCGGCGGGCTGGGCAGCCCCGAGGTGGGCACCTCCGTCAGCCCCCAGCCGTCGACACCGACCACGTAGGGCGCCGCGCCCTCCTCGCCGTCCCCCGCCAGCACCATCAGGCGGTCCGCGGAGGGCCACGCGACGTCGACCACCGACGTCAGGCGCGGCGCCACCGGCCGCAGGTCGCGCAGCGCCACCGGGCCCTCGTCGGAGCGGACGACGGTGCCGACGAGCAGCGACGAGCCCCCCGTCCCGCGGCTGACGACGACGGCGGCGCGCACCCCGTCGGGCGAGAGCTGCAGCGCCGTCGCCCGGCCCTGGGCGGGCAGCGTCGGGGCGTTGACCGGCTGCGGGGACCCGCCGGCCGGCAGGCGGACGACGGTCGTCTCGTCCCGGACCACCCAGAACTCCGGCCGGGTCGCGGCGACGGTCGGCGTGGAGAAGCGGCTCCCGGTGAGCTGCGGGGCGAGGTCGCCGCCGTAGTTGCCGGCCAGCAGCGTCGCCGTCCCCTCGGACACGGAGGTGCCGACCATCGACGTCAGGGCGCTGGTGCGCGGGTCGGCCGCGACCGCCGCGGCGGTCAGCCCGTAGGCGCCCTCCCCCGCCGGCCCGGGGGCCGGCTGTCCGTCGTCGGTCATCAGCCGGCCACCGTCGACGTAGTGGCCGTCGGCGTCGGCGGGCGCGGCCTCGGGGTCGAAGGCGACCCAGTCGTCGGTGCGCTGCACGGCCGGGATCCCCTCCGCCGTCAGCGGCTCGCCGTTGGCACTGACCTGCACCGAGCTGACGCCGTCGAGCTGGTCGAGGGTCCACACCAGCTGGGCGCACAGCTGGGCGAGCCGGGCCGCGGGCAGGTCGGGAAGGCCGGCGAGGTCGACGCTGACCGTGGTGCCGGTGATGGTCACCGCGCGGGTCAGGGTGACGCCGTCGAGCGCGTTGAGGACGCCGGCCGCGAGCGCCGGCGACGGCCCCTCGACCAGACGGTCCACGAGCACCGTCGGCTGGGCCTCGCCGCCGAGCAGGTAGCGCGGGTCGGGCACCACGCGCTGCTCGGTCGGGTCGAGGAAGTAGGCCGCGCGCTCGTCGTAGAGCCGCTCGAAGTCGGGCACCAGCATGAGCAGGCCGTCGGGCGGGTTGGTGATCCGCCACTCCCCCTCGACCTCGACGAGCGTGAACTCGCGGGTGTAGGGCTCCCCCGCCGAGCCGGTGAACACCCCGCGGGTGTCCACGGTGCCCAGCAGGTCGCCGGTCAGCACGACGCCGCCGGCGTCGGTGGTCACGGTCGCGTAGTCCGGCCCGACCAGGGTGATGCCGCTGGTGTCCGACCAGGCGTCCTCCGCCTCGCCGGTGAGGTACTGCCGTGCCACGGGGTGGTTGCGGACGGTGCTGGCCGCCGCGTCGATGAAGCCGCGCACGACCTCCTCGGGCGTGCCGCCCGCCGGCGGCTCCGCCGGCTCGATGCCCACCTCGCCGGCCGGCCGGGCGGAGGCCTCGGTGATCTGCACGGGCGCCGAGGAGGTGGGCACGGTGGAGCAGCCGGTGAGCAGGGCCAGCGCGGCGAGCACCGGCAGCAGGCGCCTCACGGCCGGACCCCGGGACGGCGGACGATCGTGGGCCGCAGCGGCAGCGGCGAGCTGGTGAGGTCGCTGTCGGCGGTCAGCGGCAGGGTGAGCCGGAACTGCGCGCCGAGGCCGGGCTGGCCCCAGACCTGCAGCCAGCCGCCGTGCAGCCGCGCGTCCTCGAGGCTGATCGACAGCCCCAGGCCGCTGCCGCCGACGGTGCGCACCCGCGACGGGTCGGCCCGCCAGAACCGGTCGAACACGTGCTGCGCCTCGGCCGAGGACAGCCCCACGCCGTGGTCGCGGACGGTCACCGCGGCCGCCGTCCGGTTGGCCGCCAGGGTGATGTCGATGGGCTTGCCGGCGCCGTGCTCGACGGCGTTGCCGACCAGGTTGCGCAGGATCCGCTCCACCCGCCGGGCGTCGACCTCGGCGATCACCGGGCCCGCCGGGGCGCTGACCCGCAGCTCGCACCCGTGCCGGCCGGCCAGCGAGGACATCCCGTCGACCACCCGCCCGACGAGCGCGCCGAGGTCGGTGGGCTCCCAGTCCAGCACGGCGGCGCCGGCGTCGTAGCGGCTGATCTCGAGCAGGTCCGACAGCAGCCGCTCGAAGCGGTCGAGCTCCTCGTGCAGCAGCTCGGCGGAGCGGGCGACGTGCGGCGGGAAGTCGCCGCGGGACTCGTGCAGGACGTCGGCGGCCATCTGCACCGTCGTCAGCGGGGTGCGCAGCTCGTGGGACACGTCGGAGGTGAACCGCTGCTGCAGCTGGGAGAGCCCCTCGAGCTGGGTGATCTGCCGCTGGAGGCTGTCGGCCATCGCGTTGAAGCTGGTGGCCAGCCGGGCCAGGTCGTCCTCGCCGCGGACGGTCATCCGCTCCTCGAGCTGCCCCTCGGCCAGCCGCTGCGCGGTGCCGGCCGCCCGCCGCACCGGGTCGACGACCAGCCGGGTGACCAGCACGCCGATGCCCGCGACGAACAGGGTCAGCGCGATGCCGCTGATCGCGACCGTGGTGCGGATGAGGGAGAGCGTCTCCTCCTCCTGGTCCAGCGGGAAGGCGTAGTAGAGCTCGATCTGCCCGGCCGAGGACGCCCCCGCGGGCACCGGCGACCCGACCAGCAGCGTCGGCCGCGCCTGCCCCGAGTCGTTGGGGACCATCGCGTACTGGCTGTACTGGGCGCCGCCCGCGACCCCGGCGCGCAGGCCCTCGGGCAGGGCCGGGTAGATGCCCGGGCGGCTGACCGCGGGCGGCCGCTCCGTGTCGCCGGTCCGGTAGACCATGACCACGTCGAAGGTGCCGGCCGACCCGCCGCGGGTGAGCAGCTGCTGCACGGTGCGCTCCAGGGTGGCCCGCACGCTCGCCGCGTCCCCGGCGGCGATGCCGACCACCTCGGTCTGCGCGTAGACCACCCCGGCCTGCGCCTGGTCGACCGCGGCCTGCTCCTTGACCGAGAGCAGCTGGGTGCGGATCTGGCTGAACAGCACGAGGCTGACGATGACCACGACGGTGCCGGCGACGACCATCGTGATCGCGCCGATGCGCACGTGCAGCGACGAGCGCCACGCCGAGACGGCGGAGGCGCCCAGCCGGCGGGCGCGGATGCGCGCCCGGACGGCCCGGCGGCGCAGTCCGCGCCGCAGCGCGCGCACGTCGCGCGGGCGGTGACCGGCGGCGCGCGCCGGTGCCGGGACCCGGCTGCTGCCCGTGCCGTCGGCGGCCGGGGCGGTCGCCGACGCCGGGGGGTGGGTGGTGCTCACCGGCTCACGGAGCACGCCGGTCGGCTCCCGGGGCCCGCTCCGCTCACGGGGGGCCGGCCTTGTAGCCCACCCCGCGCACGGTGAGCACGATCTCGGGCTTCTCCGGGTCCCGCTCGATCTTGGCGCGCAGCCGCTGCACGTGGACGTTGACCAGCCGGGTGTCGGCGGCGTGCCGGTAGCCCCACACCTGCTCGAGCAGCAGCTCGCGGGTGAACACCTGGCGCGGCTTGCGGGCCAGCGCCACGAGCAGGTCGAACTCCAGCGGGGTCAGCGCGATGGGCGTGCCGTCGCGGGTCACCTGGTGGGCGGGGACGTCGATCTGCACGTCGCCGATGGCGAGCGTCTCGGCCTGCCCGGTCTCCCCGCGGCGCAGCTGCGCGCGCACCCGGGCGACGAGCTCGACGGGCTTGAACGGCTTGGTCACGTAGTCGTCGGCGCCGGCCTCGAGGCCCTGGACGACGTCGATCGTGTCGCCCTTGGCGGTGAGCATGACGATGGGCACCGTCGACTGGGTGCGGATGTCCTGGCAGATCTGCAGCCCGTTGCGCCCGGGCAGCATCAGGTCGAGCAGGACGATGTCGGGCCGGGTCTGCTGGAAGACGCCGAGCGCGCGGTTGCCGTCGGAGACGAAGGCCGGGTCGTAGCCCTCCCGCCGCAGCACGATGCCGAGCATCTCGGCGAGAGCGGCGTCGTCGTCGACGACCAGGACACGGCCGCGGCTGGGCCCGTTGTGCTGAGCGGTGGGGGGCACGCACCCATTCTGCGACGTCACGACCAGATCACGGAGGCGCTGGACCCGGCGTGCCGGATCCAGCGCCCCTCCCCGTGGTGACGTGCTGCAACGGTCCCCGCGGCGACCGACGGGAACGGTCCCTGACGAGCGACTGGAACGGCCCCGCTGCAGGGCCCCACCCTGAGCTTGCGAAGGGTGGGGGGCAGCGGGCGGCCCCCTCGCAGGGCCCCGCCGCGTGCGGAGCACGTGGCGGGGGGCGAGGGGGTCCTGCTAGTAGCGGTAGTGCTCGCTCTTGTACGGGCCCTCGACCGGCACGCCGATGTAGTCGGCCTGGACCTTCGACAGCTCGGTGAGCTTCACGCCGAGCGCGTCGAGGTGCAGCCGGGCCACGTGCTCGTCGAGCTTCTTGGGCAGCACGGTCACCGTGGGCTCCTGGCCCTCGTAGGCGGCCCGGTTGGTCCACAGCTCGATCTGGGCGAGCACCTGGTTGGAGAACGACGCGCTCATCACGAAGCTCGGGTGACCGGTGGCGTTGCCCAGGTTCAGCAGCCGGCCCTCGGAGAGCAGGATGATCGTGTGGCCGTCGGCGAAGCGCCACTCGTCGACCTGCGGCTTGATCTGGGTGCGCTCGATGCCCGGGGTGCGGGCGAGGCCGGCCACGTCGATCTCGTTGTCGAAGTGGCCGATGTTGCCGATGATCGCCTGGTGCTTGGTCTGCCCGAGCTGCTCGGCGGAGATGATGTCGCGGTTGCCGGTGGCGGTGATGATGATGTCGGCCTTTCCGATGACCTCGTCGAGCGTGGTCACCTCGTAGCCGTGCATCGCCGCCTGGAGGGCGTTGATCGGGTCGATCTCGGTGACGATCACCCGGGCGCCCTGGCCGCGCAGCGACTCCGCGCAGCCCTTGCCGACGTCGCCGTAGCCGCAGACCACGGCCACCTTGCCGCCGATCATCACGTCGGTGGCGCGGTTGATGCCGTCGATGAGCGAGTGCCGGCAGCCGTAGAGGTTGTCGAACTTGCTCTTGGTGACCGAGTCGTTGACGTTGATCGCGGGGAACAGCAGCCGGCCGTCGCGGGCGAGCTCGTAGAGCCGCATGACGCCGGTGGTGGTCTCCTCGGTGACGCCCTTGATGCCCTGGCCGATGCGGGTCCAGTAGCCGGCGTCCTGCGCGAGGGTGCCGCGCAGCACGTCGAGGATGACGCCGTACTCCTCGGAGTCGGCCTCGGTGGTGTCGGGGACGGCGCCGTCGGCCTCGAACCGGGTGCCCAGGTGCACCAGCAGGGTGGCGTCGCCGCCGTCGTCGAGGAGCATGTTCGGGCCGACGACCGCGCCGGACTCGTCGCGGAACTCGAACAGCCGCTGGGTGCACCACCAGTAGTCCTCGAGCGACTCGCCCTTCCAGGCGTAGACCGGGACGCCGGCGGGCTGCTCGGCGGTGCCCTCCCCCACGACGATCGCGGCGGCGGCGTGGTCCTGGGTGGAGAAGATGTTGCAGGAGACCCAGCGGACGTCGGCGCCGAGCGCGACGAGGGTCTCGATGAGGACGGCGGTCTGCACGGTCATGTGCAGCGAGCCGGCGATGCGGGCGCCGGCCAGCGGCTGCTCGTCGCCGTACTCCTCGCGCAGCGCCATCAGGCCGGGCATCTCGTGCTCGGCGAGGCGGATCTCCTTGCGGCCGAAGCCGGCGAGGGAGAGGTCGGCGACCTTGAAGTCGGCCTCGCCGTTCGGGGTGGTCAGGACGCGGGTGCCGGTAGAGGCGGTCATGTCGCTCCAGGGTCGAGGCGCCCACCGGGGAGGCGGGCGCTCGGGTCGCTGATCTGAGCGAGCATGCCGAGGCTTCGGCGGGGCTCGTGCCGTCGTCCAGGGTACCGGGTGTTCAGGACTCGCAGCCGACGCCGTCGCCGTCGCCGTCCAGGGCCGGGTTCCACCCCGGGTCGCCCACGCGGACCGGTGCCGCGCCGGCCGCGCGCGCCGCGGCGCAGTCGGGGAAGGGACCGGCCGGCGCGGACGGGGGCTCCTGCTGCGCGGCGGTCACCTCGCGGCTGGGCAGCGGCTCGCCCGGGCACCCGCCGAGCACCGCGGACGCCGCGTCGTGCTCGGCGGCGGTCATCCAGAGGCCGTAGGTCAGCTTCACCGCGACCTGCCGCGCCACGTAGGCGCAGCGGTAGGAGCGGTCCGGCGGCAGCCAGGTCGCGGCGTCGGCGTCCCCCTTGGCCTGGTTGAGCGGGCCGTCGACGGCGAGCAGGTTGAGCGGGTCGTTGGCGAAGGCGGTGCGCCGGGCGGCGTCCCAGCGCTGGGCGCCCTTCTGCCAGGCGTCCGACAGCGCGACGACGTGGTCGATCTGCACCGCTTCACTGGTGCCCTCGCCGCGGCGGAACGCGATGGTGGCGCCGGAGTAGGGGTCGTCGAGGGTGCCGGTGAGGACGACGCAGTCGCTGCCCGGCCGGAACGTCTCGCCGGTGAGGTCGCGGGCGAGGACGTCGTTGCGGGTGTCGCAGCCGTTGCGGTCGGTGTCGGCCCAGGCCTCCCCGAACTCGTCGCGGGAGTAGCCGGTCTGCGGCGCGCGGCCGCGCACCGGCACCGACGCCAGCGCCTCCAGCGCGCTGCCGGCGACCGCGGCCGTCGGCACGGCGTCCCCGGCGGCACCGGCGGCACCGGCGGAGGACCCGCCCAGCTCGGCACAGCCGGTGGCCAGGACGGCGGTCACGCCCAGGGCGCCGGCGCGCGCGAGGGCCGTGCGGAGGGACACGGCCGACGCTACGTCCGGCCTCCGCTCCGGCCGGGCCGCGACACGCGGCCGCGGCGCGGATCAGCGCAGGTTCGTGGTGGCCCGGTAGAGGACGGCCGGCCCGCGGGCGGTGACCGGCGCACCGGCCGCGACGAACGCCGACTGCCCGCGCTCGAGCACCACCTCGCCGTCGGCACCGGTCAGCGTCGCCCGCCCCTCGGCGCAGAGCACGACCTGCGGCCCGCGCGTGGTGAACGAGCCGGCCTGCTCGTCGAGCTGGGCGCGGGTCAGGTCGAAGTCCTCGACCGGCACCGGGTAGCGCAGCCCGCCGGGGCCGAGCACCGGGTGGATGACCGGGACGCGTCCGTCGGAGAAGTCCAGCACCTCGATGAGGGCGGCCAGGTCGACGTGCTTGGCGGTCAGGCCGCCGCGCAGCACGTTGTCCGAGCTCGCCATGACCTCGACGCCGGCCCCGGACAGGTAGGCGTGCAGGTTGCCGGCCGGCAGGAACACCGCCTCACCCGGCGCGAGCTTCAGGTGGTTGCACAGCAGCGAGATGACCACGCCGGGGTCGCCCGGGTAGGTCTCGGCCAGCGACGCGGCCCACCGGTAGGTGTTGATGAACTCCGGGTCGTGCGCGGCGACGAAGCCCGCCGCCCGTCGGGCGACGACGTCGACCAGGTGGGTGCGCCGCTTGCCCGACAGCGCGAGCAGCTGCGGGATGGCCGCCTGCAGCCCGCCGCGGGCCAGCGCCGCGATGGTCGGCTTGAGCTCGGGCAGCTGCAGCTTGGCCAGGCAGTGCAGCGACTCCTCCACCGGGCGGAAGCCGCACAGCGCCTCGAAGGTGGTCAGCGCCAGCAGCAGCTCGGGCTTGTGCCACGGGTCCTTGAAGGTGCGCGCCGGGTCGTCGCGCGGCACCCCGGCGGCCTCCTCGGCGAGGAAGCCGGCCTGGGCCTGCTCCATCGTCGGGTGCGCCTGCAGCGACAGCGGCGTCTCGGCGGCGAGGACCTTCATGAGGAACGGCAACCGGGCGCCGAAGCGCTCGTGGACCTCGGGGCCCAGCAGCTCCTGGGGCTGCTCGGTGATCGCCTTGTCCAGCGCGACGCCGGTCGAGAGCACGCTGGGCTGGTCGGGGTGACCGCCCATCCACAGCTCCGCGTACGGCTGGTCGGCGGGGACCGGCTCACCCAGCAGGTCGGGGATGACGGTCCGCGACCCCCAGGGGTAGTGCCGCACCGCGTTGTTCATCTGCCACATCGCCCCGCAGGCTACCGGGGCACCCACGGCCGATCCGGGTCCCGCCGCCTCGCGGTCCCCCGATCGGGCGGGCCGGCGGGCGGGCTCGGCCGCCCCGCCGGCCGGGGTCAGCGGCCCAGCGCCCGCTCCCGGTCGAGCGCCAGGGCGAGGTAGACGGCGCTGAAGTCGGCCACGGCCAGCTGCCGGGCCAGCCGCGGCAGCCGGCCGTGGCGGTCGGGCTCGCCGTGCTCGGCCAGCCCGCTGACCGGCACGTTGTGGGCCGTCGCGGTGCGCAGCACCTCCGCCATCGCCTCCGCCGCCGACCGCGGTTCCCGCTCGCCGCCGCCGTCGTGGGAGGCGGCGTCGGTGTCGCGGATGGTGAGCAGCCGCAGCCGGCGGCCCTCGTCGTCGGTGCGGTCGCGGAAGAAGTCGTCGCCGTCGCGCGGGGCCAGAGGGCCGCCGAGGACGGCGCGGGCGGCCACCCGCTGGTCGGGCAGCCGGTAGCCGCTGGCGGGCAGGCCCGCGAGGGTGGCCAGCTGGTCGGCGAAGCGGGTGGCCGCGGTGCCGGCCAGCGACCCCTCGGCGACGATCACCGGCAGCGCGTCCAGCAGCTCCAGGGCCAGGGTCTTGGCCGGGTTGACGAACGACTCGCGCGCCGGCCCGCACTCGGCGGCGACCTCGTCGAGCGTCGCCGCGACGGCCTCGCAGTCGGCGGCGGCCTGCCCGACCAGGCCCAGCCCGGTGGCCAGGCGCAGCAGCGGGGTCAGCAGCGACCACAGCGTGGTGTGCCGGACGCGCGAGCGCGGCAGCGGCACGTACGGCATCCGCGCGGTGGAGCAGGCCGCGCGCAGCGGTGCGTCCTCGGCGCCGATGCCCAGCAGCGAGACGCCGCGGCGGGCGGCCTCGTAGGCCGGCGCCACCGCGTAGGCGCCGGCGCCGGTCCGGGTGGCGACGACGGCGACGTCGGTCGGCCCGGTCCACACCGGCAGGTCCGGGCCGGGGACGACGTCGACGGTGACCGGGCTGGCGGGGCCCAGCAGCGCCCGCAGCACCGAGGCGGCCACCGCCCCCTCGCGCCGGGCGACGATGACCAGCCCGCGCGGGCGCCCACCGGTGGTGATCCGGTCCAGGCCGGCCTCGTCGGTCAGCCGGGCGGTCTCGCGGACCTGGGCACCGGCACCGGCGACGGCCGGCAGCAGCCCGCGGGGGTCGCGGGCACGCAGCACGTCGAGGTCGTCGAGGACCTCCTCGGCCAGCTCGGGCGAGGTCATGCCGACCGGGTCCGGGCCTCGTCGAGCAGCAGCACCGGGATGCCGTCGCGCACCGGGAAGGCCCGGTCGCAGGTCGGGCACACCAGCTCACCCGCAGCCTCGTCCACCGTCAGCGGGCTGTGGTGGGTGTCGGGGCAGGCCAGGACCTGCAGCAGCACGGGGTCGAGCCCCAGCGGTCCGGTCCCGCTCACGCGCGCACCATCCCCAGCACCCGGTCCCGCAGCTGCACCATGCGCGCCTCGTCGGGAGCCTCGACGTTGAGCCGCAGCAGCGGCTCGGTGTTGCTGGCCCGGAGGTTGAACCACGACCCGTCGGGCAGGTCGACGGTCAGCCCGTCGAGCTCGTCGAACGTCGCGCCCTCGGCCTCGAACGCCTCGCGGACGGCCGCGGTCCGCCCGGCGGCGTCGGCGACGGTGGAGTTGACCTCCCCGGAGGCGGCGTAGCGGCTGTAGGCGGCGGTCAGCTCCGACAGCGTCCGGCTCTGCTCCCCCAGCGCGGCGAGCACGTGCATCGCCGCGAGCATGCCGGTGTCGGCCCGCCAGAAGTCGCGGAAGTAGTAGTGGGCGGAGTGCTCGCCGCCGAAGACCGCGTCGGTGCGCGCCATCTCGGCCTTGATGAACGAGTGCCCGACCCGCGTGCGCACCGGGTCGCCGCCGTGCTCGCGGACGATCTCGGGCACCGCCCGCGAGGTGATCAGGTTGTGGATCACCGTCGTCCCCCGGCCCTTGGCCAGCTCCCGGACGGCGACCAGCGCGGTGATCGCCGAGGGGCTCACCGGCTCGCCGCGCTCGTCGACGACGAACACCCGGTCGGCGTCCCCGTCGAAGGCCAGGCCGATGTCGGCGCCCTCGCGGCGGACGGCCTCCTGCAGGTCGACGAGGTTGGCCGGGTCCAGCGGGTTGGCCTCGTGGTTGGGGAAGGTGCCGTCGAGCTCGAAGTACAGCGGGACGACGTCCAGCGGCAGGCCGGCCAGCACGACGGGGACGGTGTGCCCGCCCATCCCGTTGCCCGCGTCGACGACCACGCGCAGCGGCCGGATGCCCGACAGGTCGACCAGCCGGCGCAGGTGCTCGGCGTAGTCGGGAAGCAGGTCGCGCTGGGCGACCTCGGCGGTGCGGGCGGGCTCCCGGTCGTAGCTGTCGCGCTCGGCCCACTCGCGGACGGTGGCCAGCCCCGACTCCTGCCCGACGGGCGCGGCGCCGGCCCGGCAGAGCTTGATGCCGTTGTACTGCGCGGGGTTGTGGCTGGCGGTGAACATCGCGCCGGGGACGTCGAGCGAGCCGGCGGCGAAGTAGAGCAGGTCGGTGGAGCCCAGGCCCGCCTCGACGACGTCGACGCCGCGGGAGAGCACGCCCTCGGCGAAGGCGCGGGACAGCGGCACCGACGAGGGGCGCATGTCGTGCGCGGTGACGACCGCGGTGGCGCCGCTCTCGGTGGCCACGAGCTCGGCGAAGGCGGCGCCGATGCGCCGCGCGACGTCCTCGTCCCACTGGTCGGGGACGACACCCCGGACGTCGTAAGCCTTGATGATCGCCGACAGGTCCGTCACTGCCACCCTCGCCTGGACTGCCCGGCCGCGCGGCTGCGTCCGGTGCCCGTCGACACTAACGGCGGCTGGCGGTGGGGACCTTCACGGGATGTCGGGGAGCACCCGCAGGTGGCCGCGGCGCGTGCCGCGGCCGTCGTCGGCCGGCGGCCGGGGCGGCTCGGGACGAGCGGCCTCGCGGACGGCGTCGGCCAGCGCGAGCAGGTCGTCACCGGTCGGACCGGAGTCCTCGACGTCGATCTCGTGCCGGACGACCTCCCAGCCGCGCGGCACCGTGAGCCGCTCGGCGTGGAACTCGCAGAGGTCGTAGCTGTGCGGCTCCGAGAACGTGGCCAACGGCCCGACGACAGCGGTCGACTCGGCGTACACGTAGGTCAGGGTCGCCGCCGCCGGTTGTGCGCAGCCGCTGCGCGAGCAGCGACGTGACTGCCTCACCACCGGTTCCTCACGCGAGGCACAGTAGCCGCGTCCGCGGGGTGTCGGCGACAGGCGCACCGGTGCGCGCACCTCTGTTCCCCCACCGTCCCCACGCATCCAACCCGACGCTCCCGGGCACTCCCGCACCGGGTCGCCGGTCCCGCCGGGCGGTCGGTGCGCTGCCCGCGCCCCCGGCGCGCCGTACGCTCGCCCCGCCATGAGCCGACCCGACCGCCGCTCCCCCCGCACCCGCCGCGACCGGCACGGCCGGGGCCTGCGGGGCCGCCTGGTGCCCGGCGACGTGCCGCTCTCCCGCAGCCGGGCCGAGCAGTTCGACGACCTGGTCCTCGACGCGGTGGAGGACCTCGAGCGCCGCTGGGAGCGCGAGCTGGCCGGGGTCGAGTTCGCCGTCGAGGACGTGCCGTGGGTCGACCACACCGACCCCGACGAGGTGGTGCTCGACCCCGACGTCCTCGACGACGGCACGGTGCCGCTGGCGCGGGTGCTGCCCGCCCACCGCGAGGACGGCCGCGACGTGCCGGCGCGGATCGTCGTCTACCGGCGGCCGCTGGAGATCCGGGCGCACGACCGCGACGATCTCGCCGACCTCGTCCGCGATGTGGTCGTCGACCAGGTGGCCGTGCTGCTGGGCCGCGACCCGGAGGAGATCGACCCCACGGGCTGAACAGGACCCCTCGCCCCCACCACTCGCTCCGCTCGCGGTGGGCCCCTGCGAGCGGGCCGTTCCATCAGGTCGCCACCGGGCTGCCGAGGTCGGCGGCGAGGCGGCGGGCCTCCTCCAGGCGGGCGCGGGCGAAGTCGGCGTCGAGACCGTCGCCGCGGTCGGCCCGGGTCAGCCGGGCGACCAGCTGCTCGAGGGCGACGGCGTGCCACAGCAGGCCGACGTCGGGCTCCTCCCACCCGGCGGTGCGCGACCGGACGACGTCGGCGACGCGCCCGCGGTCGTCGGCGTCGGGCGTGGTGGCCCACAGCGTGAGCAGGTCGCGGTGGCGGGGCGCGGCGCGCACGCCGGACCACTCGAGGACCACCAGCCGCCCCTCCGCGTCGGGCCCGGTGGCCTCCGCGGTGGTGTCGACGACGGCGTTGGCGGCGCGCAGGTCGCCGTGGCCGGCCTCCGACAGCGGCAGCTGCGCCGCGGCCGCGCGCACCGCCCGCAGCTCGCCGACCCGCACCCCGCCGCGGAGCAGGCGCGCGGCGTCGCCCACGGTGCCGCGCGCCCGGCGCAGCACCGGCGGCGCGGGCGGGGACCACGGCTCCCCCGCGGGGACGGGCAGGGGCGCGATGCGCAGAGCGGACTCGACCGCCACCGCCGTCCACCGCGGCCCGCCGGAGGGGCCCGGGTGCACCCGCCGGGACAGCAGCCAGCGGCCGTCCTCGGCCGTGCCGAGGACCTCCGGGACACCCACCTGCCGGTCGGCGGCCCAGCGGCGCCCCCGCAGCTCGGCGCGCAGCCGGCGCAGCCCGCTCTCGGTGACGGCCAGGTCGAGCACGGAGTCGGCGAGCACCCCCTGGACGACGCCGAGGCGGGTGCTGAGGTCGGTGACCGCGAGCAGCGGGCCGCCGGCGCCGAGCTCGGCGAGCAGCGCGGCGACCCGCTCCCGCGCCGCCGTCCCCGCCGCACCCGACACGCTCCCCGCCACCCGGGGATCGTGGCAGGGACTCCGGCGGGTCGCACGGAGGGCCGGCGCGGGCGGCTTGGGATGCTCTCGGGGATGGACTCCCCCGCTCCGGTCGCCGCCTGGGTCGTGCTGGCCGTGGCGCTGCTGGCGCTGGGCGTGGTGGCCGCCGGCCTGCTGCTGGACCGGCGCCGGAGGCCCGCCGAGCCCGAGCCCGGGCCCGGGCCCCCGCCCCGGCCGGCCGGTCGCCGCTGGGCGCAGGACGACCTGCCCGGGTTCCTCGAGGCGCCCCCCGGCACCCCGGGGGCCGGCGACGCGGGGACCACCCCGCCGCCGGAGCCGGCCGCCCCGGGTCCGGCGGGGCCCGACCCCGCGGGCCGGACGGTGGCCGGGCTGACCGCCGCGGCGCTGGCGCTGGTCGCCGTGCTGGCCGCGGTCGCGGGCCTCGCGGGAGGCGGGGACGCCCTCCCCGGCCCGCCCGCGGCGGCTCCGGCGCCCCGACCACCGGCCCCGACGGCGGCACCGCCGAGCACCGCCCCGCCGGACCTGCCACCCGTGCCCGCCGACCCGCTGCCCGGCGAGCGGGGCGCGGGCGCGCTGGCCGCGCGCTCGGTGCCCCTGGGCGACGACGGCGTGACCGCACGCCTGGCGCTCGGCGGGCTGGTGCTGGAGCGGCGGGCGGTCGGGGTGACCGTCGCCTACCCGTCGGTGAGCGTGACCGTGGGCAGCGGCCGGGCGCTGGCGCACCTGCTGCTGCCCACCTGGAACTGCCTCGGCGACACGGCGCCGGCCGACCCGGCCGCGGCCGGCTGCACGCCCGCCGTCGTCGAGTACGCCGACCTCCCGACGCCGGCCCTGGAGGTCACCCGCGACGGCGACACGCTGCGGCTGACCGGGCGCTTCCCCACCTACACCCGCCCGTCGGGGACGCCCCCGGCCTACACCGGCCGCGTCTACCCGCTGAGCGTGACCGTGGCGCCGGCCGGGCGGCTGCGCGACGGGGAGGCGCGCGCCGAGGGGGCGCTGTTCCTGGGCACCGACCGCGCGGAGTCGCTGCCCGACCCGGCGCTCAGCCGGATCCGCGTCGCCGGCTGAGCGGCACCGCCGGCAGGTGGGCCGCGCCCCGGTCGAGGACCGCCCGCAGCACGCGCCCCTGGCCGGACAGCGTCACGCCGACGGCGGGCGCACCCCGGGCGGTGGTCAGGCCGCCGAGCTCTGAGCGCCCCCACCAGGGCAGCCGGTCGGCGCCGTCGACGAGCGTCAGCAGGCCGGCCCGCAGCCGGCCGCCGTCGGTCACCGTGGCCACCTCCACGCGGCCGAGCGCGGCGTGCAGCCGGGCGGCGGCGCGGACCAGGTCGCGGGCGCGCCGGTCGCGCTCCCCCGCCAGCAGCGCGGGCAGCGCGCGGTCGAGGTCGCGGGCGTCCCGGCTGCGCTCGACCCGGCCGGGGGCCACTGCGTCGAGGTCGTCGACCAGGCGGGTGGTGCGCGCGCTGGCCACCCGGGCGTCGGGCCGCAGCCGGGCCAGCGCCCGCACGGTGGGGTCGCCCAGCGGCAGCCCGGCCAGCCGCAGCCGCCAGGGCCGGCGCAGCGAGGTGAGCAGGTCCAGGACGCCGGCCGCGAGCCGGTCCGCGGCGTCCTCGTCCCGGGCAGGCAGCCGCGCGGTCGGGCGGCCGCCGGGTGCGGGCAGGCCGTCGCCGAGCAGGGTGGCGGTCACGACCGGGCCGGTCGTCGCCAGCGCCAGCAGCGCCAGCGCGTCGGGGCGGCCCGACCCCCGGGGTCCGACGACGACGGCCGCGGGCAGCAGCCGCGGGCGCCGGTGCGCCGCCTGCACGGACAGCACGGCGGTCAGCCAGGGCGCCTCGGCGGTGACCGGCGCGGCGAGCGCCCGGGCGAGCGGCACGGCGGCGCGGACCTCGCGGGCGACGTCGGCCCGGCCCAGCGCGGTGCGCGTGTGCCTGTCCCCGCCGTCCACCGGCCCATCCGACCACAGCGCCGGGCGACCGGCCCCGGGGACGCCGCAGCCCCCGACGGCGGTGCCGTCGGGGGCTGGGGAGGGGCGGGAACGGCCCCGGGGCGGGGCCCCCTGAGCCTGCGAGGGGTGGGAGGCGGGGGGCCGTCGACTAGATGGCGCGACGGCGCAGGCGGCGGCGCTCCCGCTCGGAGAGCCCGCCCCAGATGCCGAAGCGCTCGTCGTTGGCGAGGGCGTACTCGAGGCAGTCGGCCTTGACCTCGCAGCCGGTGCAGATCTTCTTCGCCTCGCGGGTCGAGCCGCCCTTCTCGGGGAAGAACGCCTCGGGGTCGGTCTCGGCGCACAGCGCGCGCTCCTGCCACGACTGGGCCTCGTCCTGCAGGGCCGCGCCGAGCATCCCCATCAGGCCCAGGTCGGGCCGGTCGGCGCCGCGGCCGCCCCGCTCCGTCGAGCCGATGTAGTCACTCAGCCACGAGACCTCTGCCATGACGATGCGTCCCCTTCGCTGTCGTCCCCGGAGGCCGAGTCCCCGGGTCTCCCCCGGGCGTCCCCCCGCGCCTCGTACCGGTCGGAATTACACGCGTGTCGTTGCCTGAGCGTCAACTTCGCCCCGTGTAAGCGGTTGACCACACGTGCCCCAGCAGTCACACCGCGTTCGTCACATCTCGTGGCAGTACCCGACACGCCCGGCTAACAGTGGACAACTGCCCATCGGGCACGATGAGTTTCGTGGAGATCGTCGTCCTCGCCGGAGGTGTCGGAGGGGCCCGGTTCCTCACCGGCCTGCGCGGCGTCGCACCGCCGTCCTCGGTCACCGCGGTGGTCAACACCGGCGACGACGTGACCCTGCACGGGCTGCGGGTCTGCCCCGACCTCGACACCGTCGTCTACACCCTCGGGGGCGCCATCGACCCGGAACGCGGCTGGGGCCGTGCCGGGGAGACGTGGACGGTCAAGGAGGAGCTGGCCGCCTACGGCGCGGAACCGACCTGGTTCGGCCTCGGCGACCGCGACCTCGCCACCCACCTCGTGCGCACCCGGATGCTCGACGCGGGCTACCCGCTCTCCGACGTCACCGCCGCGCTGGCCGACCGCTGGCAGCCGGGCGTGACCGTGCTGCCGATGAGCGACCAGCGGGTGGAGACCCACGTCGTCGTCGACGACCCCGACACCGGCCGCCGCGGGGCGATCCACTTCCAGGAGTGGTGGGTGCGCCACCGCGCCGAGCCCATCCCGCACGCCTTCGTGCAGGTCGGTGCCGAGCGGGCCCGCCCGGCACCCGGTGTGGTCGAGGCGCTGGCCCGCGCCGACGCCGTCGTCCTGGCGCCGTCGAACCCGGTCGTGTCGATCGGCACGGTGCTCGGCGTGCCGGGCCTGCGCGACGCGCTGCGCGCCACCCCCGGGCGCGTGGTCGGGATCTCCCCGATCGTCGGCGGCGCGGTGGTGCGCGGCATGGCCGACCGCTGCCTGCCGGTGCTCGGCGTCGAGGTCAGCGCCGAGGGCGTCGGCCGGCACTACGGCGCCCGCTCCGACGGCGGCCTGCTCGACGCGTGGCTGGTGCACGAGGGCGACCCCGCGCAGGTGCCCGGCGTCGACGTCCGCGCCGTGCCGCTGCTGATGGGCTCGCCCGAGGCCACCGCCGCGATGGCCCGCGCCGCACTGGACGCCGCAGGTGTCTGAGCCGGCGGGCGTGCGGGTCCTCCCGGTCGCGGGGCTGCCGGAGTTCGGCCCCGGCGACGACCTGGCCGGCGCGATCGCCGGGGCCGCCCCGTGGCTGGCCGACGGCGACGTCGTCGTCGTCACCTCCAAGGTGGTGTCCAAGGTGGAGGGCCGGGTGGTGCCGGTGCCGCCCGGCGCCGACCGCGAGGCCGTCCGGCAGCGGGCCATCGACGCGGAGACGGTGCGGGTCGTGGCCCGCCGCGGGCCGCTGAAGATCGTCGAGACCCGCCAGGGCTGGGTGGTCGCCGCCGCCGGCATCGACGCCTCCAACGTGCCCGGCGACTCCCTCGTGCTGCTGCCCGAGGACGCCGACGCCTCGGCGCGGGGGCTGCGCGCCCGGCTGCGGGAGCTGCTCGGCGTCGACGTGGCGGTGGTCGTCAGCGACACGTTCGGCCGCACCTGGCGCGAGGGGCTCACCGACGTCGCGGTCGGCTCCGCGGGCATCGCCGCGCTCACCGACCACCGGGGTGCCGTCGACGCCCACGGCAACCGGCTGGAGACCACCCAGGTCGCCGTCGTCGACGAGCTCGCCTCGGCCGCCGACCTGGTCAAGGGCAAGCTCGACGGCGTGCCGGTCGCCGTCGTCCGGGGGCTGTCGTTCCCCGCGCTGACGGAGGACGACGGCACGCGGCCGCTGGTGCGGCTGGGCCCCGGCGACCTGTTCCCCTACGGCAGCCGCGACCTGGTGGGCAGCCGGGTGCCGGTGGTCGACCTGGTGCCGCGGCCGGGTGACCGCGAGGCCGTCGCCGAGGCGTTCCGGGTGGCCAGCGCGGCGCTGCCGGAGTTCCCGGTGGTGCTGCGGCACGGCGGGGAGGGCGACGGCGTGGTCGACGTCCACCTCTACGAGCGGGTCACGACGACGACGGCGCTCAACCTCGGCGCGCTGGTCGGCGCGGTGCTCGTGCAGCTGCACGCGGAGGGCTGGGCCACCCGCTGGGAGCCGGTCGGCACGCCGGGCGGGTCCTCACTCGTCGGGAGGTTGTGGCTGGGCTCGCCGCGGGTCTGACGGCCGCGCAGTCGCTAGCGTCGCCGGGCATGCGGGGGATCATCCTGGCCGGGGGCACGGGCAGCCGCCTGTTCCCCATCACGCAGGCGGTCAGCAAGCAGCTGATGCCGGTCTACGACAAGCCGATGGTCTACTACCCGCTCTCGACGCTGATGATGGCCGGCGTCCGCGAGGTGCTGGTGATCACCACCCCCGGCGACCAGGCGGCCTTCCGCGCGCTGCTCGGCGACGGGAAGCGGCTCGGGATGCGCATCGAGTACGCCGTGCAGGAGCGACCGGAGGGCCTGGCGCAGGCCTTCCTCATCGGGGCGGGTTTCGTCGGCGACGAGTCGGTGGCCCTGGTGCTGGGCGACAACATCTTCTACGGCGCCGGCCTCGGGACCGCCCTGGGCCGGCTGCCCGACCCCGACGGCGGGCACGTGTTCGCCTACCACGTCGCCAACCCTCAGGACTACGGCGTCGTGGAGTTCGACGGCGCGGGCCGGGTCCTGTCGATCGAGGAGAAGCCGGTGGCGCCCAAGAGCTCCTACGCCGTGCCGGGGCTGTACTTCTACGAGTCGTCGGTGGTCGAGGTGGCCCGCGGGATCCGGCCCAGCGCCCGGGGCGAGCTGGAGATCACCGCCGTCAACGAGCACTACCTGCGGCGGGGCCGGCTGACGGTGACCGTCCTGGACCGGGGCACCGCGTGGCTGGACACCGGGACGTTCGCCTCCCTGCGCCAGGCCACGGAGTTCGTCTCGGTGGTCGAGGAGCGGCAGGGGCTCAAGATCGGCTGCATCGAGGAGGTCGCCTGGCGGCAGGGCTGGCTCGACGACGACGGCCTGCGGCGCGCCGCCGAGCCCCTGGGCAAGAGCGGCTACGGCGACTACCTGCTCGGCCTCCTCGACGGCCGCTGAGGAGCGGCGACGATCAGGTGACCTGATCATCGCGGTGCGGGAGGACGGCCCCGCCCTCAGATGCGGCGGTAGTTCGTCGGCGCCGTCCGCGGACCGCGGCGGGGCGGCATGCTCCCGCCGACGTGCAGCAGGCGCACGACCCGCTGCCGGTGCCCCCGCCACGGCTCGAGCAGCTCCATCATCCCGTCGTCGTCGGTCCTGCGGCCGGCCAGCGACCAGCCGACCAGGTTCTTCAGGTGGTAGTCGCCGTAGCTGACGGTGTCCGGGCAGCCGTGGGTGCGCTGGACCACCTCGGCCGCCGTCCACACGCCGATGCCGGGCACCGTGCGCAGCTTCCGCTGCAGCGTCGGGGAGTCGCAGCCGTCGTCCGGCTCCAGCGCGTGCGCCACCGACGCCACGTGCAGCAGCGCCCGCCGCCGCGCGCCGTCCAGACCGCAGCGGTGCCACTCCCAGTCGGGGATCTCGCGCAGCCGGCGCGGCGAGGGCAGCACCCGCATGCCCGCGGGCGCCGGACCGGGCGCGGGGTCGCCGGCCAGCCGCAGCAGCGCCCGCCACACCCGGTGAGCCTCGACCACGGTCACCTTCTGCTCGAGCACCGCCGGCACCAGGGCGTCCCAGGTGCGGCCGGTGCGGCCCAGCCGCAGGTCGGGCGTGCGCCGGGCGATCGCGCTGACGAGCCGGTGGCAGTCGGGGTCGAACCCGTCCGGGCAGTCGTCCGCGCCCAGCCAGCCGGGCACCGCCGTCCCGGCCCACTCCGCGCCCGGACCCCACGCCTGCACGCGCACCTCCCCGCCGCGGCAGGTGATGCGCACCGTGGCCGGCCCGCACGGCGTGGTGGTGGTGCGCCACACGGCGTCGCCGTCCCACTGCATCGCCGGGTCGCCGGCGCTGCGCTGGTGCGGACGCAGCACCGCCGTGAGGTCGAAGCGCCAGTCCGGCCGCCAGCAGTCGGTGAAGTCGGCGCCGTCGAGGACGGGCGCGGGTGCCGGCGGGGTCCGGGCCGGCAGGGAGGTGGTCACGCGGGTCTCCGGGGAAGAGAGGTGGAACAGCCCGCGCGTCAGCGCGGGGCCATGCGCAGGGCACCGTCCATGCGGATGGTCTCGCCGTTGAGGTAGCCGTGCTCGACGATGGCCAGCGCCAGCCGGGCGAAGTCGTCGGGGCGGCCCAGTCGCTTGGGGAACGGGATGCCGTCGGCCAGCGCGGTGCGGGCCTCCTCCGGGAGGCTGCCCAGCAGCGGCGTGTCGACCAGGCCGGGGGCGATGGTGCACACCCGCACGCCGACGCTGGACAGGTCGCGGGCGGCGGGCAGCGTCAGGCCGACGATGCCGCCCTTGGAGGCGGCGTAGGCGACCTGCCCGATCTGCCCGTCGAACGCCGCGATGGAGGCGGTGTTGACGACGACGCCGCGCTCGCCGTCCTCCTCCGGCTCGGTGGCGGCCATCGCGGCGGCGGCCAGGCGCAGCACGTTGAAGGTGCCGACCAGGTTGACCATGACGGTGCGCAGGAACGGGTCGAGGTCGTGCGGGGTGTTGCCCTTGCCCACGGTGCGCTGCGCCCAGCCGATGCCCGCGCAGTTGACCGCGATGCGCAGCGGCCGGTCCTTGCCGGTGGCGTCGGCGACCGCGGCGGCGACCTGCGCCTCGTCGGTCACGTCGGTCCGCACGAAGGTCGTGTGCCCGCCCAGCTCGGCGGCCAGCGCCTTCCCGCGCTCCTCGTTGAGGTCCACGATGGTCACCGCCGCCCCGCGCGCGGCCAGCGCGCGGGTGGTGGCCTCCCCGAGGCCGGAGGCCCCGCCGGACACGACAGCTGCGACGTCGAAGCTCTGCATGCCGGGCATTCGACCACGCCGCCTAGCTGTACCGGCCACCGAACCTCTCCTCGACGGCCGCGAGCAGGGCCTTGACCCGCTCGGCGTCGGCCACCGGGCACACCATCGTGACGTCGGCGGTGGCGACGACGACGCTGTCGCGGACGCCGACCAGCGCCACCACGTGCTCCGGGTCGTCGCTGAAGACGATGTTGCCCGCGCTGTCGAGGGACACCGCGAGCCCGGCGACGGCGTTGCCGCCCTCGGTCGCCAGGGTCTGCGCGAGGGCCGGCCACGAGCCGACGTCGAGCCAGTCGACGTCGAGGTCGGCGACCAGCACCCGGCCGGGCTCGGTGGCGGCCGGCTCGAGCACGGCGTAGTCGACGCTGGTCTTCGGCAGCGTCGGGAAGACCTCGGCGAGGACGGCGTCGCGCTCGGGCCCGGCCGGTGCGGCGACCACCCGGCCGAGCCCCGCGGCGCTGGCCGGCAGGTGCTCGGCGAGCGCGTCGAGCACGGTGCGCGCCCGCCAGACGAACATGCCGGAGTTCCACAGGTACTCGCCGGAGGCCAGGTAGCCCTCGGCGGTGGTGCGGTCGGGCTTCTCCTTGAACGCGGCGGCCTCGGCCACCCCGGGCACCTCCGTGGGCGCGCCGCGGCGCACGTAGCCGAAGCCGGTGGCCGGCGCGGTGGGCCGGATGCCGAGGGTGACCAGCGCCCGCGGGCGGGCGGTCAGCGCGTCGTAGGCGGTGCCCAGCGTCGCCGCGAACCGCTCCACCGGCCGGATCACGTGGTCGGCGCTGACGACGGCGAGCTCGGCGTCGGGGTCGGCCTCGGCCACCAGCGCGGCGGCCAGCCCGACGGCGTTGGCGGTGTCGCGGGCGACCGGCTCGAGCACCAGCCGGTCGGGGCGCAGCCGGGGCAGGGCCGCCTGCACCTGCTCGCCGTAGCGCGCGGCGGTGCACACCCAGATCTGCTCGGCGGGCAGCACCGCCTCCAGCCGCGCGAACGCCTCGGCGAGCAGGCTGTGCGCGCCGCCGTCCCCGCTGCTGACCACGTCGAGCAGCTGCTTGGGCCGGGCGGCGCGCGACAGCGGCCACAGCCGCGTGCCCGAGCCGCCGGCCATGACGACCGCGTGCCTCATGCCGATGCCTCCTGTCGGGTGCGGGTGCGGGCCGACCGCCCGACGTCGTCGGCGCGGCGCTGGAACCGGGCCCCGGCGGCCACCCGGCCGCTGACGTAGGAGAGCAGCATCCGGGCGCCGAGCCCGGCCCGCAGCGCGCCCCGCAGCGGGGCGTTGCGCCGGCCGGGGTGCTGTCCGGACAGGTAGCGCAGCGCGCTGGTGTGGTGCACCCGCGCCATGCGGTGCGGCTCGCGGCGGGTGGCGTGCCCGCCCTCGTGCACCACGACCGCCGTGGGCGCGTACACGTGCAGCCAGCCGGCCCGTCCCAGCCGCTCGGCGAGGTCGACGTCCTCGAAGTACATGAAGTAGCCGGGGTCGAAGCCGCCGACCGACCAGAACGCCTCGAGGTCGACGAGGAAGCAGGAGCCCGACAGCCAGCCGGCGGTGCGCTCGCGCGGCGCCTCGCGCTCGCGGCGGTAGCGCGCCGTCCAGGGGTTGGCCGGCCACGCCCAGCCCAGCAGCGCGTGCCCGGCGCCGGTCGACAGCCGCGGCAGGTCGCGCGCCGACGGGTAGAGCTCGCCCTCCGGGGTGCGGATGGCCGGGCCGACGGTGGCCGCGCGCGGCCAGCGGCCGGCGACGGCGAGCAGCTCGTCGAGCGAGCCGGGCTCGAAGCGGACGTCGGGGTTGGCCACGAGGGCGTACCCCTCCGTCACCCCGGCCAGGCCGGCGTTGACCGCCGCGCCGTAGCCGACGTTGCCGCCGGTGCGCAGCAGCCGCACGTGGTCGTGGCGGGCGGCGACGTCCTCGGGGACGCCGTCGGTGGAGCCGTTGTCGGCGAGCACGACCTCGACCGGGCGGGTGGTGGCCTCGGCCAGGGAGGTCACGAACCCCTCGAGGGTCTCGCCGGGCGAGTAGGTCACCGCCACCACGCGCAACGGCCGGTCGGGAGGGGGGCTGGGCACGGGCCGACTGTAGGAGGCGGGCCCGGGGAGGCAGGGGCGGACGGCGGGAGGGCGGGGCGGGTGTGGCCGCTGGGACGTGGGGGACGGTCCCGTCACGAAGCGCCCCAGGAGCCCCGCGGGAGCCCGGGCCACGGAGGCCGCGCCGGTACAGTCGCCAGGCGTGACCTCAGCCCGTCCTGACCTCGTCGTCGTCGGTTCCGGCTTCTTCGGCCTGACCGTCGCCGAACGGGTGGCCAGCCAGCTGGACAAGCGCGTGCTCGTCCTCGACCGTCGCGACCACATCGGGGGCAACGCCTACTCCGAGCCGGAGCCCGAGACCGGGATCGAGATCCACCGGTACGGGGCCCACCTGTTCCACACGTCCAACGAGCGGGTCTGGCAGTACGTCAACCAGTTCACCGAGTTCACCAAGTACCAGCACAAGGTCTACTCGATCTACGCGGGCAAGACGTACTCGCTGCCGATCAACCTGGCCACCATCTGCCAGTACTTCGACCGGAGCTTCTCCCCCTCCGAGGCCCGGGCCCTGGTGGCCGAGCAGGCCGGCGAGATCGACACCGCCGAGGCGCAGAACCTCGAGGAGAAGGCGATCTCCCTGATCGGCCGCCCCCTCTACGAGGCCTTCATCCGCGGCTACACCAAGAAGCAGTGGCAGACCGACCCCACCGAGCTGCCGGCCGCGGTCATCGCCCGCCTGCCGGTGCGCTACACCTTCGACAACCGGTACTTCAACGACACCTACGAGGGCCTGCCGGTCGGTGGCTACACCGCGTGGCTGCAGAAGATGGCCGACCACCCCAACGTCGAGGTGCGGCTGTCGACCGACTGGTTCGACGTCCGCGACCAGCTGCCCGCCGACGTGCCGACGGTGTTCACCGGCCCGATCGACAAGTACTTCGACTACGAGGCCGGCGAGCTGGGCTGGCGCACCCTGGACTTCCAGACCGAGGTGCTGCCGATCGGCGACTTCCAGGGCACCTCGGTGATGAACTACGCCGACGAGGACGTGCCCTTCACCCGGATCCACGAGTTCCGGCACTTCCACCCGGAGCGGGACTACCCGACCGACAAGACCGTCGTCGTCCGGGAGTACTCGCGCTTCGCCGAGACCGGCGACGAGCCGTACTACCCGATCAACACGCCCGAGGACCGGGCGAAGCTCGAGCGCTACCGCGAGCTGGCCAAGCAGGAGGCCGCGGAGAAGCGGGTGCTGTTCGGCGGCCGGCTGGGTACCTACAAGTACCTGGACATGCACATGGCCATCGGCTCCGCGCTCTCCATGTTCGACAACCGCATCCGGCCGTTCTTCGACGAGGGCGGCTCCCTCGACGGCCGTCTCGAGGACTGACAGCGAGGACAGACTCCCCCATGACCGCACAGCAGGTGGCCGACGCACCGGTCAACCCGGACACCGTCAGCGAACCGGCCCAGACCGACCTGGTCCCCGACAAGGCCGTGACGCTCGTCCAGCGGGTCCTCATGCCCCGGCCGGCCGACCCCCTCAAGGTCCGCAGCCTCTACCTGGACGAGGAGAACTCCCCGATCCGGGTCCGGCAGGACGGGCGGCACTCCGGCCTCATCGCGGCCGGCTCCGAGGTCTCCTTCGCCACGTACTTCAACGCCTTCCCCGCCAGCTACTGGCGGCGGTGGAGCGTGCTGGGCTCGATCGTCCTGCGGGTCACCGTCTCCGGGACCTGCCGGGTCGACGTGCACCGCTCCAAGGCCGACGGCGAGTCGATGCACGTCACCGGCGTCTCGCACCAGGGCGACGAGCAGACCCTCGAGCTCGAGCTGGACCTGGCGCCGTTCATCGACGGCGGTTGGTACTGGTTCGACGTCACCGCCGAGAGCGACACGGTGGTCCGCGAGGCCGGGTGGTACGCCCCCCAGGCGCCCGCCGAGGAGCCCCGGCTGGCCGTCGGCATCTGCACCTACAACCGCCCCGTCGACGCGCTGGCCGCCGCCCGCGCGCTCGTCGAGGACCCCGCGGTGCTCGAGCGGCTCGCGCTGGTCACCATCGCCGACCAGGGCAACAACCACGTCCGCGACGCCGCCGGCTACGACGAGGTCCGGGCCGCGCTGGGCGACCGGCTGCGGGTGGTCGAGCAGCCCAACCTCGGCGGCAGCGGCGGCTTCGCGCGCACCATGCACGAGGCCTTCACCCGCAGCGACGCCACCCACGTGGTGCTGCTCGACGACGACATCATGATCGAGCCCGACAGCCTGCTGCGGGCGCGCGCCTTCGCCGCCTACGCGAAGAGCCCGATGATCGTCGGCGGGCAGATGCTGGCGCTGCAGAACCGCTCGGTGCTGCACAGCATGGGCGAGATCGTCGACCGCGAGACGTTCTTCTGGACCAACGCGCCGAACACCGAGTACCACCACGACTTCGGCAGGAAGACGCTGCGCGAGTCGCCGGACCTGCACCGGCGCATCGACGTCGACTACAACGGCTGGTGGATGTGCCTCATCCCCCGCGCGGTGACCGAGCGGATCGGCATGCCGCTGCCGGTCTTCATCAAGTGGGACGACGCCGAGTACGGCCTGCGCGCCTTCGCCGCCGGCTTCCCCACCGCGTCGCTGCCGGGCACCGCCATCTGGCACCTGTCCTGGGGCGACAAGGACGACGCCAGCGACTGGCAGGCCTACTACCACATCCGCAACCGGCTGGTCGCCGCGGCGCTGCACTCGCCGTACCGGCACGGCGGCAAGCTGTTCCGCGAGATGCTCAAGGCCGACCTGCGGTTCCTCATCAACCTGCAGTACTCGACCGTCGAGCTGCACCACCTGGCCTACCGCGACTTCCTCGCCGGGCCGGACGCGCTGTTCCGCGACATGCCGCAGTCGGTGGTGCGGGCCCGCGAGGTGCGCGCCACGCACGCCGACGGCCAGGTGCTGCCCTCCTCGGCCGACCTGCCGCTGCCCTCGATGCCGACGGCCAAGGCGGTGCGGTTCCGCCGCATCCCGGTCAACCCGCTGTCGATCGGCAAGACCCTGGTCAGCGCGCTGGTGCACAACGCCCGCCCGGTCGCGCCGGAGAACCTGGGCACCCCGCAGCTGAACCTGGCCTTCCAGGACGCGCGCTGGTTCCTGCTCTCCCGGCTCGACAGCGCCACCGTGGGCACCGCCGACGGCCGCGGGGTCACCTTCCGGCGCCGTGACCCGGCGACCTTCCGCCGGCTGGTGACGACGTCGGCGCAGCTGCTGCGCCGGATGTCGCAGGAGTTCCCCGACCTGCAGCGCCGCTACCAGGCCGCGGCCGGCGAGCTGACCTCCATGGACCGCTGGGGCGAGGCCTTCGAGGAGTGGGGCTACCGGCGCCTGTAGCCGCCCCGCAGACGACGAGGGCCCCGACCGGGAGATCCGGTCGGGGCCCTCGTCGTCTCCGGGCACTCCGGCGTGGCGCAGCGCCGGCCGGGGTCCTCCGTCAGGGACGGGTCAGGCGCTCCCGGCGGCCGGCGCGGGTGAGCCGCCGCCACTGCCGCCAGCCGGCGGGGTCGCGGCGGGAGACGAGGAAGAACCAGCCGAAGCGGACCGTCTCCAGCGGCCGCAGCCAGCGCATGCCGGGCTGGGCCATGAGGTAGCCGCGGTTGCGGTAGGTGAAGTACCGCTTGACCTCGTCGGCCGGGTACTGCGCCGAGAGCCGGCCGCCGAGGATCGGCGCGAACTCCGTCGTCCCCTCCGGGTGCAGGTAGGCCGCCTGCGGGCAGGTGCCGAAGGGCAGCCCGGCGCGCAGCAGCCGCCGGTGCACCTCGGTCTCGTCGCCGCGGAAGAACAGCCGGTAGTCCGGGACGCCGACGACGTCGAGCGCCTCGGCCCGGAACAGCGCGCCGTTGAACAGCGAGGCGTAGTTCGGCAGCAGGTCCAGGCCGGCGAAGTCGCCGCGCCGGCGCCGCCAGCGCAGGCCGCGGCGCAGCGGGAAGGCCAGCCGGTCGGGGTCGGCCATGTCGGTGACCAGCGGGCTGACCTCGGCCAGCCCGTGCCGCCGGGCGGCGTCGAGGAGCGTGGCGAGCACGGTGTCGTCGGCCGGGCGGCCGTCGTCGTCGGCGCACCACACCCAGTCCGCGCCGATCGCCAGGGCGTGCAGCATCCCGTAGGCGAAGCCGCCGGCCCCGCCGAGGTTGCGCGCGCTGGGCAGGTGGGTGGCCGGCAGCCCGCTGGCCGCGACGACGTCGGCGGCCGACCGGTCCGGGCCGTTGTCGACGACGACGACGTGGTCGACCGGGCGGGTCTGCGCGGCGAGCGCGGCCAGGCTGTGCGCCAGCAGCTCCTGCCGGTGCCGGGTGACGACGACGGCGACGATGCGCTCCCCGGCCGCGGGAGCGGCCGCCGTCACGCCGGCAGGCCCTTGTAGGCCCGCAGCACGTCCTCGAGGTCGCCCTGCTGCTTGATCCGGCCGTGCTCCATCCAGATGCCGGTGTCGCACAGCTCGCGGAGGAACTCGTCGGAGTGCGAGGCGAACACCAGCAGCCCCGAGCGCTCGACCAGCGCCACCAGCCGCTGCCGGGACTTCTCCAGGAAGGCGGCGTCGACGGCGCCGATGCCCTCGTCGAGCAGCAGGATCTCCGGGTCGATGCTGGTCACCACGCCCAGGGCCAGGCGCACCCGCATGCCGGTGGAGTAGGTGCGCAGCGGCATGTGCAGGAAGTCGCCGAGCTCGGTGAAGTCGGCGATGTCGTCGACCCGCTCCTGCATCTGCCGGCGCGTCATCCCGAGGAACAGGCCGCGGATCATGATGTTCTCGAGCCCGGAGATCTCGGGGTCCATACCGACGCCGAGGTCGAACACCGGGGCCACCCGGCCGCGCACCTCGGCGATGCCGCGGGTGGGCTCGTAGATGCCCGACAGCAGCCGCAGCAGGGTGGACTTGCCGGCGCCGTTGTGGCCGACCAGGCCGACGCGGGCGCCGTGCTCGAGGGACACCGTGATGTCCCGCAGCGCCTCGATGACCGGGACCTTGCGGCTGCTGTCGACGTTGCCGCCCACCAGGCCAACGACGGTCTTCTTCAGCGACCGGCTCTTGGCGTCGAAGATCGGGAAGTCGACGCAGGCGTCCTTGGTGACGATGCCGATCGGGCTGCTCGGGTTCGCCGTGCTGTCGTTGCTCACGCTCACACCCAGTAGGAGACGCGGGACCGGTAGCGGCGCAGCACGACCATCGTGAGCGCCCAGCCGACCACCGTGATGGCGAGGACGACCACCCAGTGCCGCCACACCTGGTCCTGGCCCAGGAGCGGCCTGCGGATGATCTCCACGAAGTGCAGGAAGGGGTTGAACTCGGCCAGCCGCGCCCGCTCGGCGATGGCGGGGTTGGGGCTGTTCACGAGCTCGTCGTAGATCCAGACGATCGGCGTCAGGAAGAAGGCGAGCTGCACGATGCTCTGCGTGATCGGCAGGATGTCGCGGAACCGCGCCGTGATGGTGCCGACCGCCAGGGCCACCCAGGCCCCGTTGAGCGCCAGCAGCACGAAGGCCGGGATCGCGTAGACGACGGTCCACGTCAGGGGCTGCGGGAAGACCAGCAGCATGACCACGTACACGAGCAGGTTGTGGGCGAAGAACAGCACCTGCCGCCACACCAGCCGGTAGACGTGCACCGACAGCGGCGAGGGCAGGTGCTTGATGAGGCCCTCGTTGGCGATGAAGACCTCGGAGCCCTCGTTGATGCAGCCGCTGATGAAGTTCCAGACGACGAAGCCCACGAGGACGTGCGGCAGCAGGCGGGACAGCTCGATGTCGAACAGGCCCGAGTAGAGGACCCCGAGCGCGACGGCGGTGACCGCCATGCTGATCGTGATCCACACCGGCCCGAGGACCGATCGGCGGTAGCGCTGCCGGATGTCCTGCCAGCCGAGGTGCCCCCACAGCTGGCGCTGGCGCCACCCGTCACGGAGGTCGTCGACGGCCCTGCGCCAGCTGCGCACGCCGGGAGAGGCCGTTGCGGTCACGGTTCCCAAGCTACCCATCCTGGACGAGACGGCCGTCAGTGCGTGGTGACGGTGAGGGTGCCGGTGGTGGTGTTGCAGACGATCCGGCCGTGCTCGAAGTCGCCGGCCCGCCCCTCGGGCACGGCGTACTCGTTGCTGGTGGGCAGGCCCAGCGCGCCGGCCGGGCCACCCTGGGCCAGGTAGGTATCCAGGATCGCGCCGTGCACCTCGCGGGCGCCGGTGGCCGCCGAGGAGTAGATCCGCCCGCCCTGGAAGGTGCCCACCACCGCCTGCGTGCCCGCCACCGGCGTCTCGTCGGAGGTCGGATAGCCCAGGAAGGACTGCTCGCCGTTGAGCGAGGAGTACAGCTGCCGGATCCAGCCGTGCACCTCGAACGCGCCGGTGCCCGGTGACCAGTAGATCGCCGCACCGGAGGCGAACACGCTGGCCGCGCCGCGCCGGTCGGGCATGCCCAGCTGGTCGCTGACCGGCGCACCGATCCACGCCCCGGCCCCGCCCAGGGCGGTCCACTTCGCCGCGATCGGGCCCAGCACCACCCGCGCGCCGGTGCGCACCGAGGAGTAGACGACCCCGCCGGTGTAGTCCTGCAGCACCCCGGCGCCGTCGGCGGCCGGGCGCTCGTCCGACGTCGGCCAGCCCAGCGCACCACCGGGCCCGCCGGCGTCGGCCCACTTCTGCCCGATCCAGCCGTGCACCTCGAAGGCCTGCGCCGCCCCCGGCGCCCGGTACACCGACCCGCTCTGGAACGCGCTCACCGACCCGCCGGCCACCGGCTGGGGATCGGCGGTCGGATAGCCCAGGAAGGAGCGCACCCCGCCCAGCGCCGTCCACTTCGCCGCGATCGGGCCGACCAGGTCGTGCGCGCCGGTGCGCGCACTGGAGACGATCAACCCGTTGGAGAACTCGCTGACCGCCCCCACCCCGTCCGGGGCGCGCTGCTCGTCGCCGACCGGATAGCCCACCGCCGCCGACCCGGCACCGGCGGCGATCCACCGCTGCCCGATCCAGCCGACCACCGCGTGCGCGCCGGTCTGCGCGGTGGAGTACACCGCGCCTCCGGCGAAGGTGTTGTACGCCCCGGCGGCCGTGGCGACCTCATCGGAGGTCGGGAAGCCCAGCACCCCGCCCTCGCGGCCCAGCGCCGTCCACTTGTCCAGCACCCAGCCCCACACCGCGTGCGCCCCGGTGCCCGCCGAGGAGGAGATCACCCCCCGCTGGAACGACTGCGTCACCCCACCGGCGACCCCGGTCTCCTCCGACGTCGGGAACCCCAGCACCGACTGCTCCCGACCCAACGCCGTCCACCGGTCGAACACCCACCCCTTGACGACCCGGGCACCGGCGGGGCTGACGTAGACCGAGCCGCGCTGGAAGGTCTGGTAGACCCCGTCACCGCGGGGGGTGGGCTGCTCGTCGGAGGTCGGGTAGCCGAGCTCGCCGCCCTCGCGGCCGGCGGTCCACCAGCGGTCGGCGATCCAGCCGCGGGTGACGCGGGCGCCGGTGGCCGGGGACCAGTGGATGGCGCCGTAGGCGTAGTCCTGGAAGCAGCCGCCGTCGCGCAGGCCGCAGCCGATGGCCGAGCGGGGGGCGCCGAGGACGCCGCCCTCCCCGCCGAGGGCGGCGTAGCGGCGGGCGACCTCACCGCCGCCGGGTGACTGCGTGGTGCCGAACCAGTCGGTGTAGTACAGCCAGAAGTTCCGGTTGCCGTAGGCCGAGCAGCCGTCGCCCACCTTGTAGCCCGCGGCCAGCGCGGCGGCGTTGGGCTGGTAGGGCGTGTAGTTGTAGAGCCCCGCGGTCGCCTGGTTCTGGATGTAGACCGGCGAGGTGCCGCAGGCGGCGTCGGGGTGGAACCGGACGTTGACCGTCGTGCCGGCCCGGTGCGCGTAGCGGGTCGCGTTGAGCTGGTAGACGCGGTACTGCCGGGCGCCGCTGTAGACCTGGTTGAAGAAGCCGTTGTAGGCCGGGTTGCACGGCGCGGTGTCCGGGCAGGCGAAGCCCATCGCCTCGCGGTACCGGCGGGCGTAGAGGGAGGACCCGGTGTTGGTCACCAGGGACTGCTCCTTCTGCAGGATCACCATGAGCACCCGCTGGCTGATCCCGCAGGACTGCCCGACCTTGGCGATGATGTCGGCCGCGCTCTCCTGCCAGGCGGCGCGGTAGCCCTGGCAGTACTGGTCGGCCGGCTTGTCCTCGGTGTCCTGCCGGTAGACCTTCAGGCACGGGGTGCCGTCGGCGCCCGTGCGGCAGGCGGCGCCCTTCTGGTCGAGGAAGACCTGGACCTCCGGCGCGGTCATCGCGCGGCCGTCGTAGAAGAGGTCGTCGGAGATGATGTTGCCGGGCTGGAACTGCCGGGCGTCGGCGGCCGCGGCCCGGTCGGCCGGCGCGGGCCCGAGCACGGGCAGCAGCACGGCCAGCGAGAGCAGGACCAGGACGAGGACGACCGCCCGGGGCGCGGTGCGGCGGCTCACGGGACGTCCACCTGCACCGGCTCGGCCGTCCCGGAGGCGCCCGACGAGCGGTAGGACAGCACCGCCGTCCACCGCCCGGAGCCGAGCGCCGACCCGGCGACCTCGAGCCCGCCGCACGCGGTGGTGGAGGCGTCGGCCAGGCCGGTGGTCTCGGCGACGACCTCCTGGCCCCCGCGGGTCAGGGTGAGCGTGCACGCGCCGCCGTCCTCGACGACGCCGGTCACGTACCCGCCGGCGGCCACCACCCCGGCGGCGCCGTCCCAGGCGGCGTAGCTGGTGACCACCTCGACGCGGGCGTCGTCGTCGGCGTCGTCGTCGGCGTCCCCGCCGGTGTCCCCGCCGGCGCCCGGGCCCGGTGCCGGGTCGCGGTCGGTGGCCACGTCGTCGTCGCCGTGGGAGACCGGCGCCGGCGTGGGGACCGCGGTCGAGCTGCCGGAGCCGCCGGCCGGGTCCTCCGCCGTCGTGCTGCCCGGTGCCGTGCTGCCGGCGGCCGGGCTGCCGGCGGCGGGGGTCCGTGAGCTGTCGGCCGCCGGCGTGCCGCCCGACGAGCAGCCGCCGAGCAGGAGCGCCGCGGCCACGGGGACCAGCGCTGCGGGGAGCAGGACGGCGGGACGGCGGGAGCGGGCGCGGGTCACGGGTTCCTCCTGGACGCGTACGCACGGACACCCGGCCCGAGCCGGACGGCCGCGCACCGCCGGAGGCCGGGGGCCGACGGCGGTGCGGTCGGGGTGCGGGGGGACCGGCTGTGCCGCCGGTCGTCCCCCTCGGTCATCGGCAGCCGGGGGAGCCGGGTGTACCGCCGTGGCGGGGGCGCCCGGCTCCCGGGGTCACCGGGGGGTGACGGTGAGGGTGCCGGTGGTGGTGTTGCAGACGATCCGGCCGTGCTCGAAGTCGCCGGCCCGCCCCTCGGGCACGGCGTACTCGTTGCTGGTGGGCAGGCCCAGCGCGCCGGCCGGGCCACCCTGGGCCAGGTAGGTGTCCAGGATCGCGCCGTGCACCTCGCGGGCGCCGGTGGCCGCCGAGGAGTAGATCCGCCCGCCCTGGAAGGTGCCCACCACCGCCTGCGTGCCCGCCACCGGCGTCTCGTCGGAGGTCGGATAGCCCAGGAAGGACTGCTCGCCGTTGAGCGAGGAGTACAGCTGCCGGATCCAGCCGTGCACCTCGAACGCCCCGGTGCCCGGTGACCAGTAGATCGCCGCACCGGAGGCGAACACGCTGGCCGCGCCGCGCCGGTCGGGCATGCCCAGCTGGTCGCTGACCGGCGCACCGATCCACGCCCCGGCCCCGCCCAGGGCGGTCCACTTCGCCGCGATCGGGCCCAGCACCACCCGCGCGCCGGTGCGCACCGAGGAGTAGACGACCCCGCCGGTGTAGTCCTGCAGCACCCCGGCGCCGTCGGCGGCCGGGCGCTCGTCCGACGTCGGCCAGCCCAGCGCACCACCGGGCCCGCCGGCGTCGGCCCACTTCTGCCCGATCCAGCCGTGCACCTCGAAGGCCTGCGCCGCCCCCGGCGCCCGGTACACCGACCCGCTCTGGAACGCGCTCACCGACCCGCCGGCCACCGGCTGGGGATCGGCGGTCGGATAGCCCAGGAAGGAGCGCACCCCGCCCAGCGCCGTCCACTTCGCCGCGATCGGGCCGACCAGGTCGTGCGCGCCGGTGCGCGCACTGGAGACGATCAACCCGTTGGAGAACTCGCTGACCGCCCCCACCCCGTCCGGGGCGCGCTGCTCGTCGCTGACCGGATAGCCCACCGCCGCCGACCCGGCACCGGCGGCGATCCACCGCTGCCCGATCCAGCCGACCACCGCGTGCGCGCCGGTCTGCGCGGTGGAGTACACCGCGCCTCCGGCGAAGGTGTTGTACGCCCCGGCGGCCGTGGCGACCTCATCGGAGGTCGGGAAGCCCAGCACCCCGCCCTCGCGGCCCAGCGCCGTCCACTTGTCCAGCACCCAGCCCCACACCGCGTGCGCCCCGGTGCCCGCCGAGGAGGAGATCACCCCCCGCTGGAACGACTGCGTCACCCCACCGGCGACCCCGGTCTCCTCCGACGTCGGGAACCCCAGCACCGACTGCTCCCGACCCAACGCCGTCCACCGGTCGAACACCCACCCCTTGACCCACTTCGAGCCGTGGGCCTGCGTCCAGTAGATGCCGCCGTTCTCGAAGAGGGCGTAGTAGCCGTCGCCGCGGGGGGTGGGCAGGTGGTCCGACGTGGGGGCGCCCAGTGCCTCGGGCCCGCCGAGCGCGAGGTAGCGGTTGAGGATGTCGCCCCACAGCGCGCGGGCGCCGGTGGTCGGGGTCCAGTACATCCGGCCGCCGCTGTACTGCTGCCAGACCGTGCCGGCGGTGATCCGCGCCGCGCCCACCGGGGACCCCAGCTGCGCCCGGATCGCCGGGTCGGAGGCGTACCGGGCGGGAATGCCCTGCAGGGACCCGGCCATCGCGGCCGTCACCCGGTTGCGGATCTCCGGCAGCCGGCCGTAGCCGTACTGGCCGGGACAGGTGGTGCTGCCGACGTCGCGGTGCCCGAAGACCGTCGGGAGGGTGACCTGCACCCCGGCGGCGTAGCGCGAGGTGCCGCCGCCGCCGGAGGTCAGCACGGTGCTGCCGCGCGGGTCGACGTTGTACAGGGCGAACTTCCACGCGATGACGGCGGCCACCGAGTCGACCGTGGCCTGCGGGACGGCGACGGTGTCGTAGCTGCCGAGCATGGAGACGCCGAAGGTCCCGGTGTTGAAGCCCCCGGCGTGGGCGCCGACCACGGTGCTGGCCAGGCCGCCGTAGCGGCCCTCCCACAGGCGGCCGAACTTGTCGACGATCACGTTGTAGCCGATGTCGCCCCAGCCGCGGCTGACCGTGTGGTAGCGGTAGATCGAGCGCATCATCGCCGGCACCTGGTCGGCCGTGTAGCCGTTGGTGTCGGCCGTGTGGTGCAGCGTCGCGGCCTTGATCGTGGTCGCGTACTCGGGGTCCCAGGTGCGGATGTTCTCGTCGGCGCCCCACTGCGCGCGGGAGTACACCGGCGGCATGGTCGCCGCCGCGTTCGCGGTGTCCTGGATGTCGGGCTGGCCCAGGGACGTGTCGGCGTCGCTGTCACCCGGGTCGATCAGGTCGAGCTGGACGTCGGTCGGGGCCGCGCCGGAGCGGGTCACCAGCTCGACCTCGACGCCGGTGCTCGGCCCGGTCCACAGCGGGGAGGTGCCGCCGCGGGTGTCGGGGTCCCCGGCGACGTCGGCGTCCGGCTCCTGCTCGGCGTCCTCGGTGCCGACCTCGGTCCAGGCGCCCCAGTCGCCGTCCGCGTCCTGCACGCGGACCTGCACGCGGACGTCGACGACGGCGGGGTCGGCCGCCCAGGTGACGCCGACCAGGGAGAACTCGTCGACGTCGGTGCGGGTGACGGTGAGCGTGGGCGCGCTGTCCGGGACGCCGGGCACCGGGTCGGTCGTGCCGTCCTGCACGTCGGCGTCCCCGGCGGGGTCCTCGACCGAGCCGAGGTCGACCTGCACGGCGGCGGTCTCGACCGGCTCGGGCTCCGGGGCCGGTGCGGCGTAGACGGGCAGCACGGTGACGAGCGCCAGCAGCGCGGTGAACGCGAGCAGTCCCGTGACGAGGCGGCGACGCAAGGGTGTCCTCCGGTGTGCCGGGGTGCGCACGCCGGGGAGCGCACGGCTTCCCCTGGAGGATCGGCGCCGCCGGCACCCCGCCCGGTGCTCCGACACGGCCCGGCACCTGGGAGTCCGTCCCACCCGTCACACCCACCGCAGCCGACCCCCGCGTGGGGGACCGGTCGGTCACACCGGCTCAGCCGAGGGTGCGCACCGCCCGGGCCAGCGCCTCGCGCCAGGGCCGCTGCGGGGGCAGCCCCGCGGCGAGCCAGGCGCTGCCGTCGAGCACCGACCAGGCCGGGCGGGGTGCCGGCCGGGGGAAGGCGGCCGTCGTCGTCGGCGAGACCAGCGCGGGGTCGGCGCCGAGCTCCTCGTAGACCGCCCGCGCGAGCCCGAACCAGCTCACCGCGCCGGCGTCGGTCCGGTGCAGCAGCGGCGGGACGGGCCCGGTCCGCTCCCCCACGGCGACCAGCCCGGCCGCCAGGTCGGCCGACCAGGTGGGCGAGCCGACCTGGTCGTCGACCACCGACACCGGGGCGCCGGCGGCGGCGCGGCCGGCCATCGTCCTCACGAAGTTGGCCCCGTGCCGGCCGTACACCCAGGCGGTGCGGACGACGGTGGCGTCCCCGCCGGCCGCAGCGACGGCGCGCTCGCCGAGCGCCTTGCTGCGCCCGTAGGCCGAGCGCGGGGCGACCGGGGCGTCGACCGGGTAGGGCGTGGTGGCGGTGCCGTCGAAGACGTAGTCGGTGGAGACGTGCACGAGCCGGGCGCGGCCGGCCAGCTCCTGCGCCAGCCAGCCCGGGGCGTGGCCGTTGACGACGGTGGCGGTGTCCTCGTCGGTCTCGGCGGCGTCGACCGCGGTGTAGGCGGCGGCGTTGACCAGCACGGCCCGGTCGGCGCGGACGCCGTCGAGCCAGGCCCGGACGGCGCCGCGGACCGCCGTCTCGTCGGTGAGGTCGAGCTCGGCCCGGCCCAGCGCGGTCACCGCGTCGCCGGGCCGGCCGGCGAGCACCTCGAGCAGGTCGTGCCCGAGCTGCCCGCGGGCGCCGGTGACCAGCCAGGCGGTGCTCACGCCTCCGGGTCCGGCGCGACGGGGGCGCGGTGGGCCGTCGCGGCGGCGGCCTTGAGCGGCTCCCACCACGCGCGGTTGTCGCGGTACCACTGCACGGTCAGCGCCAGGCCCTCCTCGAAGGGCACCTGCGGCGCGTACCCCAGCGCCGCGGTCCTGGAGTAGTCGACCGAGTAGCGCAGGTCGTGGCCACCGCCGCGCGGGTCGACGATGGGCTGCACGTAGCTCCAGTCGCGCCCCGTGGCCTCGAGCAGCTTCTCGGTGAGCTCGCGGTTGGACAGCTCCCGGCCGCCCCCGATGTTGTAGTACTCGCCGGGCAGGCCCTTGTCGACGACGAGCTGGATGCCCCGGCAGTGGTCGTCGACGAACAGCCAGTCGCGGACGTTGGCGCCCTCGCCGTAGAGCGGCACCGGCTGCCCGTCGAGCAGGTTGGTGACGAACAGCGGGATGACCTTCTCGGGGAAGTGGTAGGGCCCGTAGTTGTTGCTGCAGCGGGTCACCGAGATGTCCAGGCCGTAGGTCTTGGCGTAGGCGCGGGCGACGAGGTCGCTGCCGGCCTTGGCCGCCGAGTACGGCGAGTTCGGCTCGAGCAGGGAGTCCTCGGTCCAGGAGCCCTCGTCGATGGAGCCGTAGACCTCGTCGGTGGACACGTGCAGCACCCGGCGCACGCCGTGCCGCAGCGCCGCCTCGAAGACCTGCTGCGCGCCGAGCACGTTGGTCAGCACGAAGTCGGCCGCGCCGTGGATGGACCGGTCGACGTGCGACTCGGCGGCGAAGTTGACGACCAGGTCGTGCCCGGGGACGGCGGCGTCGAGGTCCTCGCGGCTGCAGATGTCGCCGCGCACGAAGCGGAACCGCGGGCTGTCGGCCACCGGGGCGAGGTTGGCGGGGTTGCCCGCGTAGGTCAGCTTGTCGAAGACGGTCACCTCGGCGTCCTCGTAGCCGGGGTAACCGCCGGTCAGCATCGTCCGGACGTAGTGCGAGCCGATGAAGCCCGCTCCGCCGGTCACCAGCACGCGCATGGCTGCATCCTCCGTCGGGCTGCGGCCGCGGGCATCCTCCCCCGGTGTGACGTCTGGGGCGCGTGGGGCCGGCCGCGACTCGTCGGGCGGCCGGTGTCAGACGGGCGGGGGCGACGGCGAGACGGAGCGTTCCGCCGTGTCGCGGGCCCGGCGGGTCCACCCGGCGCCCCTAACCTCGGTCCCGTGAGCCGAGACCGCAACGAGCGAGGCGGGTCCTCGGGCCGGCCCCTCCCGGCCCGGCTCGACCCGCGCGCCGGCCGTCCTCCCCGCAGCGTCCGCGGCCAGGCGGCTCCCGCCCGGACCGGGCAGCGCGACGACGACGAGCGCGCCGTTCGCGGGCGGTCGCGCACCGGCCGGGGCGCCGTCGTGGCGCGCGCGGTCGCCGCCGTCCTGTCGGTGGTGCTGCTCGGCGCCAGCGGCTGGGGCTGGTACCTCGGCCGCGTCGCGGAGGCCACGGTCAACCGCACCGACGCCATCCCGACGGCGGGCAACTCCAACGCCGGCGACGCCCCCGAGGCGATGAACCTGCTGCTGGTGGGCAACGACAGCCGCTCGCAGCTGTCCGAGGAGCAGCTGGCCGAGCTCAGCGCCGGCACCGACTCCGGCATCAACACCGACACGATGATCCTGGTGCACGTCCCGGCCGACGGGTCGCGCGCCTCGTTCGTGTCGTTCCCGCGCGACTCCTACGTGGAGATCCCCGGCCACGGGATGGACAAGCTCAACGCCGCCTACGCCTACGGCTACGGCGAGGTCGACGACTCCGCGCCCGAGGAGGAGCGCGCCGCCGGCGGCGCGCAGCTGCTGGTGCAGACGATCAGCCAGCTGACCGGCCTGATGATCGACCACTACGCCGAGGTCGACCTGCTCGGCTTCTTCGAGCTCAGCAGCGTCGTCGGCGGCGTCGAGGTCAACCTCTGCGCGCCCGTGGACGACTCGGCCTACTCCGGCGCGGTGTTCGACGCCGGCGTGCAGACGATCGCGGGCGCCGAGGCGCTGGCCTTCGTCCGGCAGCGGCACGGCCTGCCGCGCGGCGACCTCGACCGCATCGTGCGCCAGCAGGTGTTCATGGCCGGTGTGCTGCGCAAGATCCTCGACGAGGACGTGCTGCTCGACCTGGGCAAGCAGCGGCAGCTGGTGGAGGCGGCCTCGCAGTCGCTGACCATCGACCGCGACCTGGTGCTGCTCGAGCTGGCGCAGCAGATGCAGGCCGTCACCGCCGGCAGCATCGAGTTCCAGACCGTGCCCATCGTCGGCGACGACCGCGACGACGAGGGCCGCTCCATCCTCCGGCTGGCCGACGAGGACGACCTGCACGCCTTCTTCGCCGACCTGTCGGCCGAGCCGGAGCAGGCGGCCGCGCCCACCGCGGAAGCCCCGCCGACGGCCGCGCCGTCGGAGGTGTCGGTCGAGGTCTACAACGGCTCGGGCATCCCCGGCCTGGCCGGCGAGGCAGGCACCGCCCTGGAGGACGCCGGGTTCACCGTGACCAGCACCGGCAACGCCTCGAGCAGCGACTACACGCAGACGACGATCCGTCACGCCGCGGGCGACGAGGCACTGGCCGCGGCCCTGGCCGCACAGGTCCCCGGCGCGGTGACCGAGGCGAGCGAGGACCCCTCCCCCGGCACGGTCCAGCTCGTCCTGGGCGAGGACTTCAACGGCGTCGGCCAGCAGACCACCCCGCAGGCCCCGGCGCCGACCGCCACGGCGGCCGAGCCCCCGCGGACGGCGGCGGACACCTCCTGCATCAACTGACGCCCTGCGCCGGCTGACGGCGTCGCGAGACGGGTCGGGCCCCTCCCAGCCGGGAGGGGCCCGACCCGTCTGTGTGTCCGTCCCTGCGTCCGCCCGTCGGTGCCGTGAGCCGGCCGGTGCTGGTGGCCCCGGGGCCGCCGCACGCCCAGGACGCCGGACCCGGTGGCCGGACCCGGTGGCCGGACCCGGTGGCCGGACCCGGTGGCCGGACCCGGTGGCCGGACCCGGTGCCCGGGCAGGACGGGGCGGCACGGACACGGCCGGGTGACCGGCAGCCCGTGGCCCGGCGGTCGTGGGAGGGTCGGCCGCCACCGTGCCGCGGCCGTCCTGCCGTGCCGTGCCGTCGCGCCGTGGGCCCTCGTCCTGCAGTCACGTCGGGCGGCCGCGCCGGGTGGCCGCGGGCGGGGTGGGTCCTGGCACACGGGAGGCGGCGCGGCGACCGGGTCGGCGCCGTCCTCCCGGGCGGACCCACCGCGGGGAGCCGCCACGGCCGGGCCGCCGGTGGGCGCCGGGAGCGCTGCCGTCGGGGCCGCCGTCCCCGGCCGGACGCGGGGCTCCACGTCCCGGGGACCCGCGCCCATCGGACGGCCGGGGTCCCCGCACGGGACCGCCCCACAGGGTCCGGACACGCCGGCGCCCCGCCCGGCAGGAGCCGGACGGGGCGCGGGGGCGGGAGGCCGGGCGGACCCGGCGCGGGGTCAGCGGGTGTAGATGCCGATCCCCACGACGGCGGCCCACAGGACGCCGAGGACGAGCAGGACCCGGTCGCCGAGGACGATCTCCTCGGGAGCGCCGGCCTCGCCCTTGTCCACGTCGCGGGCGTAGCGCAGCACGGCCATCACGAAGGGCGCGATGGAGATCGTCGACCAGGGCACGCCCTCCTGCGTGCGGCCCATCTCGAAGGCCCACAGGCAGTAGGCGGTGCAGGCGACGCCGGCGGACAGGCTCCACACGAAGCGCAGGTAGCTGGCCGAGTACTCCTGGAGCGTCTTGCGGGTGGCCGCGGCGTCCCCGAGGACGACGAGCTCGGAGTACCGCTTGCCGGCCACCATGAACAGCGAGCCGAAGGCGGCGACGAGCAGGAACCACTGCGACAGGGCCAGGCCCGCGGCCACACCGCCGGCGATGCCGCGCAGGAGGAAGCCGGAGGCGACCACCGCGAGGTCGATGACCGGCTGGTTCTTCAGGAAGAGGCAGTACGCCAGCTGGATGACCACGTAGGCGCCGAGCACCCCGGCCAGCGCCGGGCGGGTGAGCAGCACCGCCGCCACGAGCGCCGTCGCGAAGAGCACCACGGCCATCGCCACGGCCAGCCAGCGCGGGATGATGCCGGCGGCGATCGGCCGGAACCGCTTGCGCGGGTGCCGGCGGTCCTCGAGGACGTCGATCGTGTCGTTGACCAGGTAGACCGCCGACGAGGCCAGGCAGAACAGCAGGAACGCCACCGCGGTCGGGCCGAGCACCTCGGGCCGGTGCACGACGCCCGCGGCCATCGGCGCCGCCAGCACCAGGACGTTCTTGACCCACTGGCGGGGGCGGACCGACCGCACGAGCGCCCAGGCGAAGGTGCCGCGCCACCCGGGGAGCCGGGGCGGCAGCGGCGGGTTGGCGGAGCGGGTGCTCGGGGCGACCTCCGCCGCGGGGGCCGGCGCCGGCGGGACCTCCGGCGGGGCGCCGCTCGGGCGGGACTGCGGGGACACGGTCACGGTCATGCCTTCCAACCTTCGGGACGGGTCAGGCGGCGCCGGACCACGGAGCCGACCCCGGCGCCGAGCAGGGCACCGGAGACGACGTCGGACGGATAGTGGACGCCCAGCAGGACCCGCGACACGAGCATGAGCGCGGTGACCGACGTCATCGCCGGCCGGCCGACCATGGGGCCGAAGCCGACGGCCGCGGCCGCGGTCGAGCAGCTGTGCGCGCTGGGGAAGGACAGCCGGCCGGCCGTCCTCACCAGCGAGGGCACGTCCTCCAGCGCGGGCCGCACCCGCCGGACGACGCGCTTGACGACGACGCCCGAGGCGTGCGCGGCCAGGACACCGGCCGAGCCGGCGAGCCACTCCTGGCGGCGGCGGCCGCTGAGCGCGCCCGCGGCGCCGATCGCGAGCCAGCCGAGGGCGTGCTCGCCGAAGAAGGACAGGGCACGCGCGGCCGGGACCGCGGGCGTGCCGCCCAGGGTCCGCCGGGTGCTGCGGAGGAGTGCGTGGTCGGCGCGGGTCAGCGCGGCCACCAGAGTCGCGGTCATCGGTTCCCGACTGTAGGGCCGTCCCGAGCACCGCCCCGGGAGGCGCGGGGCGGACTGTCCCGTCACGGTGCCACTCTCGTACCGTGCCTCCCACCCGACCCACCACGCCCTCGGACCTGCTGACCGCCGCGCTGCGCCGGGACGCCGCCGCCCCGCTGGTCACCTCCTACGACGACGCCACGGGCGAGCGGGTGGAGCTGTCGGCCACGACGCTGGCGAACTGGGTGGCCAAGACGGCGAACCTGCTGCAGGACGAGTTCGACGTCGGCCCGGGCAGCACCGTCGCGGTCGCGCTGCCGGTGCACTGGCAGACCGCCGCGGTGCTGCTCGGCGTCTGGAGCTGCGGCGCCGCCGTCCTGGACACCGCCGTGGAGGACGACGGCCGGCTCGACTCTGCCGACGTCGTCCTGGCCGCGCAGGACCGGCTCGCCCCGCTCGAGGAGCAGGACCTGCCCGACCTGATGGGCCTCTCCCTGCACCCGCTGGGCCTGGGCATGACCGACTACCGCGGCCCGGCCCGCGACTTCGCCCTGGAGGTGCGCGCCCACGGCGACGTGTTCACCCCCTGTGTGCCGGCCGACCCGGACGCGCCCGGCCTGCTCGCCGGCGGGCTGCAGCTGACCCTCGGCGGGCTGGCCGCCGCGGCCGGCGAGCTGGCCGGCCGGCTCGGCATCGCGGCCGGCGACCGGGTGATGGTCGAGGAACGGACGGCGGCGGAGGCCGGGCCGGTCGCCTGGCTGCTCGCGCCGCTGGCCGCCGGCGCCTCGCTGGTGCTGTGCCGGAACGCCGTGGTCGGCGCGCTGAGGAGCCGGGCGGAGGCCGAACGGGTCACCGCTACGCTCGGCCTCCGGATCGAGGGCTTCCGCGAGCTCGGCCGGCCCGCCTGAGGGCGCCGGCCGGGCCGCCTCACGGACGGACGGTGGTCAGATGGTGGACAAGGTCGTCGGGAGCGCCCGGGAGGCGGTGGCCGACATCGGGGACGGCGCGACCCTCGCCGTCGGCGGGTTCGGGTTGTGTGGTGTGCCGATCAGGCTCATCGACGCGCTGCTGGAGAAGGGCAGCCGTGACCTGACCACCATCTCCAACAACTGCGGCGTCGACGACCAGGCGCTGGGCGTGCTGCTCTACGCCGGCCGCATCCGGCGCACGATCAGCTCGTTCGTCGGCGGCAACAAGGAGCTCGCGCGGCTCTACCTCTCCGGTGAGCTGGAGGTCGAGCTGACCCCGCAGGGCACCCTGGCCGAGCGGCTGCGCGCCGGCGGCGCCGGCATCCCCGCCTTCTACACGCCCACCGGCGTGGGCACGATGGTCGCCGACGGCGGCATCCCGGTGCGCTACGACGCCGAGGGCGCCGTGGTGGAGACCTCCCGGCCCAAGGAGCTGCGCGAGTTCGACGGCCGGCAGTACGTGCTCGAGACCGCGCTGACCGCCGACTTCGGGCTGGTCCGGGCGGCGGTGGGTGACCGGCACGGCAACCTGGTGTTCCACGAGTCGGCGATGAACTTCAACCCGCTGGCCGGGATGGCCGGGCGGGTCACGATCGCCGAGGTCGAGGAGCTCGTCGAGCCCGGCGAGATCACTCCCGAGCAGGTGCACCTGCCCGGGGTGTTCGTCGACCGGGTGGTCGTCGTCGGCCCGGAGGGCAAGAAGATCGAGCGGCGCACCACCCGACCACGCCCGACTGCTGCCGAGCCGTCCGCCGCACCCCTGGCGGCCGGCGGCGAGGAAGCGACGGAGGAGACCCGATGACCCTGTCCCGCGACCAGCTCGCCGCCCGGGTGGCCCAGGAGCTCACCGACGGCTCCTACGTCAACCTCGGCATCGGCATGCCGACGCTGGTGCCGAACTTCGTGCCCGACGGCGTGCACGTCGTGCTGCACTCGGAGAACGGCGTCCTCGGGGTGGGGCCCTACCCGTTCGAGGGCGAGGAGGACCCCGACCTCATCAACGCCGGCAAGGAGACGGTGACGATCCTGCCCGGCGCCAGCTTCTTCGACTCCGCCACCAGCTTCGCGATGATCCGCGGGAAGCACCTCGACCTCGCCGTCCTCGGCGCCATGCAGGTCAACCCACGCGGCGACCTGGCCAACTGGCTGATCCCCGGCAAGATGGTCAACGGCATGGGCGGCGCGATGGACCTCGTCCACGGCGCCCGCCGGGTGATCATCATGATGGAGCACGTGGCCCGCGACGGGTCCCCGAAGCTGGTCGAGGAGTGCACCCTCCCGCTGACCGGCCGGGCCTGCGTCGACCGGGTGGTCACCGACCTGGCCGTCGTCGACGTCACCGAGGACGGGTTCGTGCTGCGCGAGGTCGCCCCCGGCGTGAGCACCGACGAGGTCGTCGAGAGGACCGGCGCCCCGCTGACCGTCCCCGGGGACGTCCCGACGATGGCGCTGCCGGCCACGGTCTGAGCGCGCCACCGCTCCCCCGGTGACGTTCTCGGTCGTCGCCCGCCACCCCGGCACCGGGGAGATGGGCATCGCGGTCTCCTCGTGCATCCTCGCCGTCGGCCGCGCCGTGCCCAGCGCCCGGCCGGGGGTGGGCGTGGTCGCCGTCCAGGCGCGCAGCCCCCGGGGCCTGGGGCCGGTGCTGCTGTCCGGGCTGGCCGAGGGCACCGCGCCGGCGGTGCTGGTGCGCCGCGCCGCGCACGCGGCCGAGGACGTCGACCGGCAGATCGCCGTCCTCGACGTCTCCGGCGCGGTGGCCGCCGACACCGGGCCGGGCTCGTTCCCGGTCAGCGGCCACCGGGTCGGCGACGGGTGGAGCGTGCAGGGCAACATGCTGGCCTCGCCCGACGTGCTGCCGGCGATGGCGCGGGCCTGCGAGACCGCGCGCGGCCCGCTGCCCGACCGGCTGCTGGCCGCCCTCGCCGCGGGCCAGGACGCCGGCGGCGACCTGCGCGGGCGGCAGTCCGCGGCGCTGCTGGTGGTGAGCGGGGAGCCCGCGTCGGAGGAGGACGACGGCGTGCGGGTGGACCTGCGCGTCGACGACTCCGGCGACCCGGTGGCGCAGCTGCGGATGCTGCGCAACCTGCAGCGCGCCTACGACGAGCGCGACTACGAGACCCTCGCGCTGTTCGCGCCGGAGGGCGCCCGCGACCTGTACGCCGCGCTCGCCGCCTCCCGGCGCGGGGACCGGGCGGCGGCGCGGGCCGCGCTGGAGGCCGTCCGCGCCCGGCCGGGCTGGTCGGCGTGGCTGGCCTCGATGGCCGGTGACGCGCGGCTGTCGGCGGTGTCCCGCCTGCTGGGGTGAGCCCGGTGGTCCCCGCCGGGGACCACCGGGCCCACGCTCAGCCCTGCGGGTAGGGCCAGCGGGCCTCCTCCGGGCCCTGCCAGCCCCAGCGGGTGTCGGTCGTGACGTCGAGGTCGTAGGCGTCGGCGGCGTACGGGGCCACGACCCGGTACACCTGGACGTCGCGGATGCCCGGCCAGTCGCGGAACGCCCCGCCGACCAGGGTCACCGACGAGGTCCGCAGCGTCGGCGCGAACAGCCCGCCGCGGTTGAACTGCCAGGTGGCGTCCGCGACGCCCTGCACGCCGCGGTCGCCCCACATGACCGCGTACTGCATCGGCTCGGTGATCCCGCTGGTGATGTCGAGCTGGCGCTCGCAGGGGAACAGCCAGGAGAACTGCCAGGCGACGCCGACCGGGGCGTCGGCCGGGGTGTAGTCGGACAGCGCGACGACGGGCACCACCGACGGTCCGGTGACGGCCAGCCAGCCGGGGCTCGTGGTCGTCCCGTCCTCGGCGACCAGGCGGACGGCGTCCGCGCCGGCCGCGAGCTCGGGGCCGACGTCGAGGGCCACGGTGCGCCAGATGGCCGCCTGGGTGCCGTCCTGGATCTCGGCGCTGGAGACGACGGCCGGCTCGCCGTCGTCCGAGGACCGGCCGTACTCGACGGTCAGGCGGTTGCCCTCCCCGTCGAGCTTGCCGCTCACCAGCACCGTGACCCGCTCGTCCGCGGCGAGGTCGGCGGGCAGCTCGAACCACGGGGAGGTCAGCGCGCCGATGGCCTCGCCGTCGGTCTCGCCGTCCAGGCTGCCCCAGACGTAGGTGGCCGGCCCCTCCCCCGCCGGCGTCGGCGGCGGGCTGGGCGGGTACCAGCCGCCGCCCTCGGTGAACACGCCGTCCCCGCCCGTCGCCTCGCCGGTGGCGGCTAGCGGCCGGGCGGCCTCGACGTCGAGCAGGTCGATGCCCTGCGCCGCCCCGCAGTCGCGGGCCAGCGGGTCGGTGATCGCGTCGCTCCACGGCGAGTAGCCGTCGAGGGTCCGCAGCGCCCCGTAGGCGAAGCCGCCCACGAGGTAGAGCACCGAGGTGGCCAGCAGGACCGACGCCAGCACCGGCACGGCGGTCAGCCACGGCCGCCTCCGCGGCAGCCCGAGCCGGCGGCCGGCCACCCGCACCAGCAGCACGACCGCCACGGCGGCGGCCAGCCACAGCACCGGGCTGTCGAAGGACACGGGCCCCACGAACGGCGCCTCGAACGCGTGCGGGACGCCCTGCAGCCAGGAGTACGCCCAGGAGTTCGGGCCGTGCATGACCAGCGCGGAGAGCAGGACCAGCGTGCCGAGCGCCGGGACGGCCGCCGGCCACCCGGGCCGGCGTCCGGGCAGCGTGCGGACCAGCACCGGCAGCGAGGTGAGGAACAGCGCGAGGAACGCCGGCCCCAGCCCGGAGAGGGCGCCGAAGTGGTGCGTCCACTTGCTCGGGGTGATCCACAGCAGGAGGAAGGCCGCGGCCAGGCTCTGCGCGGCGAGGACCAGCTGCGGGCTCAGCGTGCCGCGCCGGCGGGAGGCCGCGGCGAGAACGGCGAACCACAGCAGCGAGGCCACGCCCAGCAGGACCGCCGTCCGCTTGGCGAAGGAGCCCATGGCGATCTCGGAGAACAGGAAGTTCCAGCGCTGGTACTCGTCGAACCAGTCGTTCTGCGCCTGGATCGACAGGAAGATCTGCTGGCCGCGCAGGAAGTCGTTGAGCGAGCCGTCGCCGAACGCGGCGACGCCGGCCACGGCGCCGGGGGCCAGCACCGTGAGACCGCGCAACCACGCCGCGCCGGCGGGCACGCCCTCCCGCACGACGCCGACGATCGCCGGCAGCCCGACGAGCAGCGGCGCGAGCGCGACGAAGCCGGTGGGGTGGGCGACCATGCCGAGCGCGCCGGTGACCGCGGCGACGCCGAGCAGGGCCAGCCGCCGCTGCCGGACGCCGACCGACACCGCGAGCAGGGTGGCGACGGCGAGGAAGCCGACGGCGGCCTCGGGGCGCACGCCCATGCCGTAGGGCAGCCACCACGCCAGCAGGGTGAGGGCGAGGACCACCTGCAGGCCGGCCCGGCCGCGGCGGGAGCGCTCGAGGACCGCGGGCAGCGCGCCGGGCTGGGTGGTGAACCGGCGCAGCGCCCACCAGGTCAGCAGCCCGGTCACCAGGGCCGGGATGCGCTGCACCGTGGAGCTGTCGCCGAACACCTGCCACTCGCCGAGCACCCGGTAGAACCAGGTGAACGGCGTGAAGTTCTGGTTGAGCAGCTGGTAGTAGTTGCCCACCATGCCCTCGTCGGCGGCGCTGCGGGCCATGGCGGCGTAGTAGCCGTCGTCGTCGGACATCGGCGCCAGGAAGACCCACGCCACCATGACGGCGGGGACGACGAGGTCGACGACGGAGAAGCGGCCCCCCACCCGGCGGGTGCGCTCCCGGTGCCGGCCGGCGGCCCGGTCCTCGGCGACGAGGAAGGCCAGGGCCAGGGCCGCGCCGATGACGACCAGCGCGACGAGCACCCACTTGAGCGGGGACGGCGAGGTGGCGAACTGGTCGTCGACGACCAGCTCGACGGACAGGTCCTCACCGGCGGAGGTGTCCAGCGCGGTGACCGACGTGGCCAGCACGTCGACGGCGGGGAGCCGGCCGGGCTCGCCCTGCGCCACCGTCTCGCCGTCACGGGCGACGGTCAGGCCGCCCGCGTCCCCGGTGACGGTGTAGACGCAGTCGCCGTCGAGCGGGGCGTCGGTGACCAGCTGGCGGCCGTTGGCGTAGACGTCGAGGGTGCCGTCGGTGGTGGCGGCGAGCAGACCCTCCCCGCCGGCACTCGGCTGGCCGGGCACGACTGTGGCGAGGACCACACCCCCGTCCGTCCCGTCCGCCACACGCGCCGCGGCGCAGGTGAACCGGGCGTCGAGCTCCAGGGGGGTCTGGGCGGTCAGCTCGAGCATGCTCGACACGGGGGCCGAGGGATCCTGCGGCCAGGAGACGACGGGGCGCTCCATCTCCACCGGGGCCACCGGGAGGAGCACCACCGCCAGCACGGCGACCAGTGCCGCCACCTGCGCGAACCGCGTCCACCGCGGTCGGCGCCGCCGGTCCTCCACCGGTGGGGGCGGCGTCACGACCGGGCGGGGCGCGATCCCGGATCGGGTCACTGTCACTCCTCGTGTTTGAACGGTGTCACTCGGTACGAGTGAACACTGCCGCGGCGGTCCGCCGAGTGTGACGCGCTGGTCCTTCTCACCTGCGACGGGCGCACGGCCCACCCGGTTACCGTGCCAGAGTGCGGAAGCAGGTGACGGCCCCGGAGGCTGCCGCGGGGCCCGCTCCCGGCTCGTCCTCGGGTGTCGGCGCCTCCGGCCTGGGGCTCGTCGCGGTGGCGATCGTCGGCTCCGGCCTGTTCACCTACGCCTACCTCGCGCTGGTCGCCCGCTCCGTCCCGGTCGAGGACTACGGCTGGTTCGGCTCCTACTGGTCCCTGGCGCTGGTCCTGGGCTTCGGCGTCTTCCAGCCCATCGAGCTGGAGCTGGCCCGGCTGGTGCACCTGCGACCCCCGGGCGCCCCGCTCCCCCGCGGCGCGGTCGCCTGCCTGGCGGCGCTCACGACGGGCTCCACCGCCGTCGTCCTGCTCGCCGCCGGCCTGCTGGTGCCCGCGCTGGGCGGGGAGTCGGGCTTCCTCTTCGCGCTGCTGTGCGTGTGCCTGGTCTCCGCCGGCCAGTTCCTCCTCCGCGGCCTGCTGCTCGGCAGCGGCCGGCTCGGCCTGCACGGCGCCGTGCTGCTCGTCGACTCCGGACTCCGGGTGGTCCTCGCGCTCGGGCTGGCCCTGCTCGCGCCGTCGGCCGGCGGCGTCGTCTACGCCTGGACCCTGGTCGCGGCGATGGCGCTGGCGCACCTGCCGCTGCTGGGCTGGGTGCTGCTGCGCCGCCGCACGCGGCGGGTCCCGCGGCCGGCCGACGACCCGTCTGCGGGCGAGCTGGCCGGCGCCGTCGGGCACCTGCTCACCGGCTCGCTGGCCGCCCAGGTGGTGCTCAACGCGGCCCCGGTGCTGGTCAGCGTGCTCGCCGCGCCGGGCGAGGACGCCGACGCCGCCCGCTTCGTCGCCTCCTTCACGCTCGTGCGGCTGCCGCTGTTCGTCGCGGTGCCGCTGCAGAGCGCGCTCATCCCGCTGCTCACCCGCCTGCAGAGCGAGGGCGACGACGCCCGGCTGCGCCGCACGGTCGTCCGGGGCTGCGCCCTGGTCGGCGGCCTGGCCGTGCTCGCCGCACTCGCCGGGTGGCTGCTCGGCCGGCCCGTCGTCGCGCTCGTCTTCGGGGAGCGCTACGCCCTCGAGGGCGGCGCGATCGCCCTGCTCGCCGTCGGCAGCGTCCTGCACCTGGGCCTGCTCGTGGCCAGCCAGGCGCTGGTCGCGGCCGCCCGGCACCGCCGGGTCGCCGTCGTCTGGCTCTCCGGGCTGGCCGCGAGCGCGGTCGCCCTCGCTGCGGTCCCCGACCTGGTGCTGCGCTGCGCCGCCGCGTTCACCGTCGGCTCCGGCGTGGCCCTGCTGGTGGCCGCCGTCTCGCTCCTGCGGGCGGGCCGGGAGACCCCCGCGCCCGCCGCCCCGTCCTCCCGGGAGGAACCCCGCCATGCCCCGCACGCATGACGTCCTGATCGGCGTCAACTACTACGCGCCCTACGTCAGCGGCCTGACCAACGTCGCCCGCGACGTCGCGGTCGGCCTGGTGCAGCGCGGGCTGCGGGTCAAGGTGGTCACCAGCCGGCACGACGCCGCCCTGCCCGCGCACGAGGTGCTCGACGGCGTCGAGGTGGAGCGCGCGCCGGTGGTCGCCCGGCTGGGCAAGGGCGTGATCAGCCCGTCGTTCGTGCCGCGGCTGCTCGCGGCCAGCCGCACGGCCGGGGTGACCAACCTGCACCTGCCGATGCTGGAGGCCGGCCTGGTCGCCGGGCGCTGCTCCTCCCCGCTGGTGGTCACCTACCACTGCGACGTGAGCCTGCCGCCGGGCCTGCTCAACTCCGTGCAGCGCACCGGCATCGACCTCTCCAGCCGGCGCGCGCTGCGGGCCGCCGACGCCGTCGTGGTCACCAGCGACGACTACGCGCGGCACAGCCGGCTGTGGCCGGCGATGGCCGGGCGCACGGTCGCCATCCCGCCGTCGTGCCACCAGCGCCCGGCCGGCTCGCCCCGCTACCGCGACGGCCAGGGCCTGCACGTCGGCTTCCTCGGCCGGATCGTCGAGGAGAAGGGCCTGCAGTACCTGGTGCGCGGCTTCCAGCGGTTCGCCGGCCCCGACGACCGGCTGCTCATCGGCGGCGACTTCGCCAACGTGGCCGGCGGGTCGGTCGTCGACGAGATCCGCGGCCTGGTCGACGCCGACCCGCGCACCCGGCTGCTCGGCTTCCTGCCCGACGAGGACATCGCCGACTTCTACGCCTCGCTCGACGTGTTCGCGCTGCCCTCGATCAACGCCTTCGAGGCGTTCGGCATCGTGCAGGTCGAGGCGATGATGGTCGGCGTCCCCGCGCTGGCCAGCGACCTGCCCGGGGTGCGGACGCCGGTGCAGGAGACCGGCTTCGGCGTCGTCGTCGCCCGGGAGGACGCCGACGCGATCGCCGACGGGCTGCGGCGGCTGGCCGCCGACCGGCCCGACCGGGAGACCGGTGCCGCGCGGGCGCGGGAGCGCTACGGCCTGGACACCGTCCTCGACGCCTACGAGCGGCTGCTCACCTCCACCGCCGTCCACTAGGCCGGGCCGCCGGCGTCCGCCCGGCAGGGTGCGCGGCGCATCAGCCAGGTGCGCGGGCCGCCGTCGGGCAGGTCGACGACGGCGGTCACGGCGAAGCCCAGCCGCCGGTAGAGGCGCACGGTGGACTCGGCGCTGGTCTCCAGCCGCACCGGCAGCCCGTCCCGGTCGGCGCGGGTCAGGCCGGCGGCGAGCGCCGCCGTCCCCAGGCCGCGTCCCTGCCGGCGCCGGACGACGCCGACGCTGGCCAGGAGCAGGTGCTCCTCGCCCGACCGGTGGGGCGCCAGCACCGCCTCGGCCGCGGCCGCGGCGGCCGCCCGGCTGCCGGCCAGCTCGACCGACGCGGCACCGACCTCGGCCCAGACGTCCTCGGGGACCGCGGCGCTGGGCAGCCAGACGGCGACGGCGGCCGGGCCCTCGGGGGTCGTGCCGATGTCGACGTGCCCGTACGGCAGGGCGACGGTGCCGAGGTCGAGGCGGAAGAGCCCGGTGAGCCGCTGGGCGTGGGCGTCGGCATCGACGGTCCACCGGGTCCAGGGGTGGTCGGCGAAGGCGTCGGCGAGGACGTCGGCGGCGGTGGGGACGTCCTCGGGTCGCGCCGGGCGCACCTGCAGGGTCATCTCGCTCCTCCGTCTGCAGCCGGGGGCTGCCGGTCGTGGGATCAGGTCGCCCGGACGGTGAACGGGACCGTGACCACGTCCCCGTCGGCCAGGCGGAACTGGCCCCACAGCTGGTACGTCCCGACGGTGGGGAACTCGACGTGGACGTCCAGCTCCGGCCCGAACGTCTGCCCGGGCAGGGCGAAGACCGGCCGGCCGGTCTCGTCCTCCACCTCGGCGTGCTCGTGGGCGAACGTGTGCCCGTCGGCACGCATCACCACGACGTGCCCGGCGGCGGCCAGGTAGGGCTGCAGGTCGTCGACCGGTCGCCCGGTGGCGGGGTCGGTGAACGTGAAGTGCAGGTCGCTCGACCCCCCGGCCTCGGCGTCGCCCCCGAGCTCGACCCGCACGCCGTCGACGACCACGGCGCGCGGCCCGGCGGCGAGCTCCACCGGCTCCGGCGCGGCACCGGCCACGGTGACCACCTGCCGCTGGTGGACGTCGCTCATCTCGCCCTGCCGCCGGAACTCCGTGTTGACGACGTAGCGCCCGGCCGTGGGGAAGGTGAGGTCGACGGCGAGCTGCCCGGGCCGTCCGGCGGGCTGCGGGTGGACGTGGGCGAAGGTGCCCAGGTCGTCGCGCGTGGCGATGAGGTGCATCCACGCCTCGTGGCTGCGGGCGATGTCCTCGACCGGCTCGCCGGTGGCGCTGTCGGTGACGGTGACGCGCAGGCGGGTCGGCTGCCCGGGACGCACGTCGGCGGGCAGGTCGAGGTGGACGTCGACCCCGGCGTCATCGGCTCCGGTGGGTGGCACCTCGGCGGTCATCATCACGCTCATCGCCGGGCGCATGGGCATGCCGGTGCCCTGGACCCACGCCAGCTGGCCGTTCATGCCGTGCTCGGCGAAGTCCATCCGGGACACCGCGGTCAGCCCGGCGCCGAGCCCGAGGGCGACGACCGCGATCCCGCCCAGGTAGGCGTACTGGCCGACACGGGAGCGCAGCGGCGGGTGCAGGATCGCCGCGGCGGTGGCCGGGCGGTGGAAGCGGCGCAGCCGCAGCGCGTTGGTCACGACGCTCACCGAGCTCATGGCCATCGCGGCGCTGGCCAGGACCGGGTCGAGCAGCAGGCCGTTCCACCAGTACAGCGCGCCGGCGGCGACCGGGAGGAGCAGCAGGTTGTAGACGCCGGCCCAGGCGAGCCCCTGCTTCATCGTGGTGACGGTGCGCCGCGACAGGGCGATCGCCGAGACGATGCCGCGCAGGTCGCCGCCGACGAGGGTGATGTCCGAGGCGGCGATGGCGACGTCGGCGCCGGTGCCGATGGCGATGCCCACGTCGGCCGCGCTCAGGGCTGCGGCGTCGTTGACCCCGTCCCCGGAGAAGGCGACGACGTGCCCCCGCTGCTGCAGCTCGCGGACCTCCGCCGCCTTGTCCGCGGGCAGGACCTCGGCCAGCACGTGGTCGATGCCGACCTGTCCGGCGATCGCCGCCGCGGTGGCGGCGTTGTCGCCGGTCAGCATCCACACCTCCAGACCGAGCGCCTGCAGCTGGGCGACGGCCTCGGCCGACTCGGGCTTGACGGTGTCGGCGACGGCGAGCACCGCGGCCGCGGCTCCGTCGACGGCGGCGAACATCGGCGTCCGACCGGCCGCGGCCTCGCGCGCCGCTGTGGGTTCCAGAGCGGTGACGTCCACGACGTGGGCGGCCATCAGGGCGGCGTTGCCGACCAGGACGTGCCGCTCGTCCACGACGGCGTCGATCCCGTGGCCGGGCACCGCGTCGAAGGAGCGCAGCGGCGGCAGGTCGAGGGAGCGCTCGGCGGCCGCGGCCACGACGGCCTCCCCGACCGGGTGCTCGCTGCCGGCCTCGGCGGCGGCCACGAGCGCCAGGACGTCGTCCTCGGTCCACGCGGACGCGGTGGTGATGCCGGTGAGGGCCGGCTTGCCGCGCGTGATGGTGCCGGTCTTGTCGAGCACGACGGCGGTCACCCGGCGGGCGGTCTGCAGGGCGTCGCCGTTGCCGATGAGGATGCCGAGTTCCGCGGCGCGCCCGGTGCCGACCATGACCGCGGTCGGCGTGGCCAGGCCCAGCGCACAGGGGCAGGCGATGATCAGGACCGCGATGGTCGTCGTGATCGCCATCGTCAGCCGGCCGCTGTCCGGGCCGAACAGCGCCCAGACGAGGAAGGTGGCCGCGGCCAGGCCGAGGACGATCGGGACGAACCAGGCCGAGACCCGGTCGGCCAGCCGCTGCAGCGGGACCTTCGCGCCCTGCGCGTCCTCCACCAGGCGGACGATCTGCGCGAGCGCGGTGTCGGCACCGACCGCGGTGGCCCGGAGGACGACGGTGCCGGTGCGGTTGAGCGTGGCGCCGATCAGCTGGTCGCCGGCCGTCTTGTCCACCGGCAGGCTCTCGCCGGTCAGCATGCTCTCGTCGACCGCGGTCGCCCCGTCGGTGACGACGCCGTCGACCGGGACCTTCTCGCCGGGCCGGACCCGCACCAGGTCCCCGACGGCGACCTGCTCGACCGGGACGTCGACCTCGGCGCCGTCGCGCACCACGCGGGCCGTCCTCGGCGCGAGGCCGACCAGGGCGGTGATCGCCGCGGCGGTCTGCTTCTTCGCCCGGGCCTCCATCCACCGGCCGGCCAGGACCAGGGCGAGGATCACCAGCGAGGTCTCGAAGTAGACGTGCAGCGGCAGTCCCCAGCGCTCCGCGGCGGCCGGCCACAGGGTGACGAACGCGCTGTAGCCGTAGGCGACGCCGGTGCCCAGCGCCACCAGGGTGTTCATGGTGGTGGTGCGGTGGCGGGCGGCGACCCAGGCGGCGCGGTAGACCTCCCGTCCGGCCCAGAACTGCACGACGGTGGCGACCACGAGGACGGCCGGCATCAGCCAGTCCATCGTGTCGAGGTACAGCGGCACGTACATCAGCGCCATCAGGCCGAGCCCGACGGCGAGGGTGACCTGCCACCTCCTCCTCAGCGCGGCGAGGTGCGCGTCGCCGTCGGCGGTCGGGGCCTCGGCCGGCGCGGCCGTCCCGGTCGCGGCCTGCGCCTCGCGGCGCGGGGTCGCGGTGTAGCCGGCGCGGGCCACCGCGGCGGTCAGCTCGTCGAGGCCGACCTGTCGCGGGTCGAACCGGACGGTGGCCACCTCGGTGGCCAGGTTGACCTCCGCGGCGGACACACCGTCCACCCGGTTGAGGGCCTTCTCCACCCGGCCCACGCAGGAGGCGCAGGTCATGCCACCGATCTCGAGCGTGCACGCGGCGGGAGCCTCGTTCGCGGCGGGCGGTGGCGCGGTCGTCGTCGTCATCTCCGGGTCTCCTGGTCGGGCGGCGTCTTGGCGCTGGACCGGTGCTCGGCGGCCGGCTCCCGGCTCGGACCGGGAGAACCGCCGGGCTCGGGGCGGTGATCGACCGGTCGTCGGCGGGGCTCAGCAGTGGGCGTACTCGTGCGGGCGCAGCAGCATCGCCGCGGCCATCGCCGGGAGCATGAGCACGTGGCCCCACAGCAGCAGGGCGTCCCGGTCGATGAGCCCGAGGGCGAGCGGCACGAACAGCACCAGGAAGGGCAGGTACATCGCCGCGGCCATCTCGGCGACGGGCCGCCACCGGTGGCCGCGGAACCTCATCCACGCCGACATGGCGACGGTCATGTCCGTCGCCATGACCAGCGCGCCCGTGTACGGGTCGTGCATCAGCTCGGCGGCGCCCAGGGCGTCGAGGACGAGGGTCCACACCGGGTGCAGGGCCACCATGCCGACGGCCATCGCGACGACCATCTCGAGGAAGTGGAGGGTGAACCTCCTGGCGCTCAGGTGGTGCGTGGTGTGCGCGGTCTCGGGGTGCGCGGTCTCGGGGTGCGCCGTGGCGGCGCTGGGCGTGTGGGTGGAGGTGGACACGGTGGGTCTCCGGTGAGGATCGAGGTGGGGGATCACGGGACGAGGGCGTAGCCGGCCTCGTCGACCGCGGCGGCGATGTCGGCGCGGTCCAGCGGCGCGGAGGCGGTGACGGTCACCGTGCCGGTGGCCAGGTCGACGGTGACCGACTCGACGCCGGCCACCCCGGAGATCTCCTCGGTGACCGCCCGCCGGCAGTGTGCGCAGGTCATGCCGGTGATGGTGAAGGTGGTCGAGCCGACGAAGGTGCGGGGCGTCTTGGACAACACGGGGACTCCTCGGGGTGGTGGTGGCCGTCGGGGACGAGACTCGGTGCGGGGGTGGGTCGCTCTCACCGGGGAAACCGCCGGGATCCGCACCGGGATCGCCAGGTGGGGGTCAGTGACCGTGGGCACCGTGGCCGTGGCCGTGGCCCGCGGCCCCGGCGGGCGGCCGGCCGCCGGGCAGGGCGAGCGCGGTGAGGACGACCAGCGCGGCCAGGACGCCGACGGTGGCGACGAAGGCGCGGCCGTAGCCGTCGACGAGACCGGCGGAGGTGGCGAGGTCACCGGCGACGGCGGTGAGCCCGGCGACGCCGAGGGCGGCGCCGATCTCGTGTCCGGTCATCATCAGCCCGCTCGCCAGGCCCGAGCTCTCCCCCGGCACGTCGCCCATCGCGGCGACCGCGACGGCCACGAACACCGGCCCGACGCCCGCGCCGAGGAGCAGGGAGCCGGGCAGCACGTCCGCGACGTAGGAGGCGCCGCCGGCGTTCGCGGCCAGCAGGAGCGCGCCACCGGCCGTGCCGACCAGGCCGCCGAGGACCAGCGTGCGGGCCCCGAGGTGGCCGATGACCCTCGATGCGACGGCGGCGGTCAGGGTGATCGCCGCGGCCAGGGGCAGGAACTGCAGGCCGGCGACGACGGGGGACGAGCCGAGGACGTCCTGCAGGTACAGCGAGGTCAGGAAGACGGCGCCGACGACGACGCCGGTGACGCCGGCCATGACAGCCGAGGCGGAGACCAGCGATCGGGTGCGCCACGTCGCCGGGGGCACGAGGGGCTCCGGGACCCGGCGCTCGAGCCGGGCGAACGCGGTGAGCAGCACCGCGGCGGCGGCCAGCGCGAGCCAGGTGCGCGGCGCCGTCCAGCCGGCCGAGCGGGTGGCCTCGATGCCCGACACCAGGGCCAGCAGGCCGCCCACCAGGGTCAGCGCGCCCGGCACGTCGAGCCGGCGCAGCGCACCCGTCCGGGACGCGCCCCGGGCCACGGCGCGCAGGGTGCCGAGCACGACGGCGACGCCGATCGGCACGTTGATCACGAACACCGCCCGCCAGCCCAGCGCGCTGGTCAGCGCCCCGCCGAAGAGCACGCCTGCGGCGATGCCGAGGCTGCCCACGGTGCCCCACACGGCCAGCGCCGTCCGCCGCTGCCTGCCGGCGTAGACGGTCATGACGATCGACAGCGCCGCCGGGGTGAGCAGCGCGGCGCCGGCTCCCTGCGCGGCGCGGGAGACGATCAGCATCCACGGGGCCTGGGCGAGCGCGCTGGTCAGGGAGGCGGCGGTGAACAGGCCGACGCCGGTGAGGAACGCCCCTCGGCGGTCGAACAGGTCCGCGATGCGGCCGCCGAGCAGCAGCAGGCCGCCGGAGAGCAGCACGTAGGCGCTGACGGTCCACTGGAGGTCCGCGGTCGAGAGGTGCAGGCCGCGGCTGATCGACGGCAGCGCGACGTTCACCACGGAGACGTCGAGGACCACCATCACCTGCGCGGCGATCGCGAGGCCGAAGACGGTCCACGGCCGGCGCGGCTCGTCGACGGGAGTCGTGGTCGGGGAGGCCGACGGGTGCGGGTGGGCCGGCGCCGCCGGTCCGGGAGCGGAGTGGGTCGACACGGGTCTCTCCTCGGGAAGCAGGTCCGGGTGCGTCTGCCACCGTCCGGCGTGGCCGGGTTCGGTCGCGCCGGTGGTTCCGCCGGGACGGGGTGCTCCCGCGGGCGACGGCTCCCGATCGGCCGGGGACTACACGGAGAACCGGTCGATCCCGTCCCGAAGCGCACTAGGGTCCCGACGTGCTGTCCGGCAGGCACCCCGAGCGCGCGGCCATCGCGGCACTGGTGGACGAGGCGCGGGTCGGCCGGGGCGGGGTGCTGGTGCTCACGGGGCAGCCCGGCGTGGGCAAGTCGGCGTTGCTCGCCGACGCGGTGGCCCGGGCCGACGGCATGACCGTGCTCCGCACCCAGGGCCTCGAGTCGGAGTCCCCGCTGGCGTTCGCCGCGCTGCAGCGCCTGCTGCGCCCGGTCGTGGCCGGGTGCGTGCACCACCTGCCGCCGCCGCAGGCCCGGGCGCTGCGGGCGGCCTTCGGCGAGGTCGACGACGGCCCCGGCGACCGCTTCCTCGTCTTCCTGGCGGCGTTGAGCGTGCTCGCCGACGCCGGACAGCACCGCCCGGTGCTCGCCGTCGTCGACGACGCCCACTGGCTCGACGACGCCTCCGCCGCGGCGCTGCTGTTCGTGGCCCGCCGGCTGCAGGTGGAGCGGGTCGCCCTGCTGTTCGCCGCCCGGGACGCCGACGTGCGGACCTTCGACAGCGGCGACCTGCCCCGCCTCTCCCTCGGCGGCATCGACGCCGAGGCGGCCGGTGAGCTGCTCGGCACCCGTGCCGGGGTGTCGGTGCCGGCGGACGTGCGCGACGCACTGCTCGCGAGCACCGGGGGCAACCCGCTGGCGCTCGTGGAGCTCGCGGAGGCCCTGACGTCCGAGCAGCTGTCCGGCCTGGTGCGGTTGCCCGCCCGGCTGCCGCTGACCGAGGGCGTGGAACGCGCGTTCCTCGACCGCTGCCTGCGGCTGCCCGAGCCGGCCCGGACGGTGCTGCTGGTGGCGGCGGCCGACGACTCCGGCCGGGCGCGGGTCGTGCGGCAGGCGGCCGCCTCCCTCGGAGCCGGGGAGGACGCGCTGCAGGTGGCCGAGCGTTCGGGACTGCTGCAGGTCCGCGACGCCGCCGTCGACCTCCGGCACCCACTCGTGCGCTCGGCGGTGTACGGCGCAGCCACCAGCACCGAGCGACGCCGGGCGCACCGGGCGCTCGCGGCCGTGCTGACCGGTCCCGACGGAGCCGACCGGCGCGCCTGGCACCTCGCGGCCTCCGTCGAGGAGCCGGACGAGGCCGTCGTCGCCGCGCTCGACGCCGCCGCCGAGCGGGCCCGGGCGCGGGGAGGGCTGGAGGCGGCCGCGGCCGCCTGGGAACGCGCCGCCGAGCTCTCGCCCGCCGGGGACGCCCAGGCCGAGCGGCTCTACGCCGCAGCCCGCTCCGCCTGGCTGGCCGCCCAGCCGGCGCGGGCCCGGGCGCTGGTCGACGCCGCCGCGGCCCAGGCCGGGGACCCGCTGCTGCGCGCCGACGTCCTGCGGCTGCGGGCGCGTGTCGAGTGGAACACCGGCTCGCTGCACACCGGGCAGCGGATGGTGCTCGAGGCCGCCGCCGAGGTCGCTCCCCACGACCACCAGCGGGCGCGGGAGATGGCCGTGTTCGCCGTGGCGCTCGCCGCGTTCGGGGCGCGTTCCGGCAGCGCCGTCGACCCCACCGCGCTGGTCCCCGCGCCGGTGTCGGCAGCACCGCTGCGCGCCCGGTGCTTCTCCGACCTGCTGCACGGCCTCGACGCCGCCGTGCGCGGCGACTGGCCGGCGGCGATGCCGCCGCTGCAGGAGGCCTTCGCCCTCGCCGAGCACCTGGCCGAGGAGGACCTGGACCTGCTGCCCAACCTGGGCATCGCCGCGGTGTACCTGGGCGACGACGCACTGATCCGGCGCTACCACGAGCAGCTGCTGGCCCGGGCCCGGAGCACCGGCGCGGTGCTGATGACCCTCTACTCGCTGGCCCGGCTCGGGTTCGCCGACCTGACCGGCGGGCGGTGGACCACTGCCCGCGCCGCGGCCGCCGAGGCGCTGTCGCTGGCGGAGCAGTCCGGGCACCGCGGGTTGGCCGCCCTCCCGACGGCGTGGCTGGCGCTGCTGGCCGCTCTGCGGGGTGAGGACACGGTCGACGAGCACCTCGCCGACGTGGAGCAGATCTGCGCCGAGCACCCGCTCGGCATCCTGGCCGAGGTGGTCCCCGACGTCCTGCGCTGGGCCCGCGGCGTCCGCGACGCCGCCGAGCCCGCCGGCGCGCTGCACCAGCTGGAGCAGATCCGCCACCCGATCACCCGTCGGCTGGCCGCCACCGACCGCATCGAGGCCGCCGTGCGGGCCGGCCGGCCGGACCTGGCGTCCGCCTGGGTGGAGGAGCTGGCCGGTTTCGCCGAGGCGACCGGCTCGGGCTGGGCGCAGGCCGTGGCCGCGCACGGCCGGGCGCTGCTCAGCGACGGACCGGAGGCCGAGCGCCACTTCGACCAGGCCCTCGCCGCGCACGCCGGGACCGGACGCCCACCCGACCGAGCCCGCACCCAGCTGGCCTACGGCGCCTTCCTGCGCCGCGCCCGTCGCCGGGTCGACGCCCGTCCCCACCTGCGCGCCGCCCTGGAGACCCTCGAGGACCTCGGCGCGCACCGGTGGGCCGACCGCGCCCGGCAGGAGCTGCGGGCGTCCGGGGAGACGACCCGCCGCCGCGACGTCTCCACCGTGGTGGACCTCACCCCGCAGGAACTGCAGGTGGCCCTCCTGGTGAGGCAGGGCCTGGCCAACCGGGACGTCGCCGCTCAGCTGTACGTCAGCCCCCGCACCGTCGACTTCCACCTGCGCAACGTGTTCGCCAAGCTCGGGGTCAGCAGTCGCACCGCACTGGCCGCCCACCCGCTGGACTGACTCCCGTGTCGGCCGCCGGGACCCGCCCGGTGGTCCCGCCGCCGTCGTACGGTCGGCGCCGTGCTGGCCGGACGGGACGCCGAACGCGCGCGGATCGCCGCCCTGCTCGACGGCGCGCGCGGCGGGACCGGAGGTGCGCTGGTCGTCCGCGGCGTCGCCGGAGCCGGGAAGTCGACGGTGCTGACCGAGGCGGTGGACGCCGCGGCGGACATGCGGGTGCTGCGCACGTCGGGTGTGGAGTCGGAGTCGCCGCTGGCCTTCGCCGCGCTGCAGCGGCTGCTGTGGCCGGTGCGGTCCCTCCTCGCCGGGCTGCCCGCGCCGCAGCAGGCCGCGCTCGGTGCCGCCCTCGGCGAGGCCGCCGGTGAGGGGGAGCGCTTCCTGGCCTTCCTCGGCACGCTGAGCCTGCTCGCCGACGCCGCCGAGGACTCCCCCGTGCTGGCCGTCGTCGACGACGCGCACTGGCTGGACGACGCCTCGGCCGCGGCGCTGCTGTTCGTCGCACGGCGGCTGCAGGCCGAGCGGGTGGCCCTGCTCTTCGCCGCGCGCGACGGCGACGCCCTCCGCTTCGACGCGCCCGACCTGCCGGCCGTCGTCCTCGGCGGCCTGACCGGGGCGGACGCCGAGGTGGTGCTGGCCGCGCGGGCCGGCGGCGCCGTCGACCCCGCGGTGCGCGACCAGCTGGTCGAGGCCACCGGTGGCAACCCGCTGGCGCTGGGAGAGCTGTCCGAGGTGCTGACCGCCGATCAGCTGGCCGGCCGGGCGCCGCTGCCGACGCCGCTGCCGCTGACCGGCGGGGTGGAGCGCGCCTTCCTGGACCGCTACCGCCGTCTGGGCGAGGCGGCGCGGCGGTTCCTGCTGGTGGCCGCGGCCGACGACACCGCCCGGTCGGCCGTGGTCCGGGCCGCCGCGGAGCACCTCGGGGTCGGCGACGACGCCCTCGACGAGGCCGAGCGCGCCGGTCTGCTGCGCGTCGACGGGAGCGTCGTGTCCCTCTACCACCCGCTGGTGCGCTCGGCGGTCTACCGCGCGGCCACGAGCGCGCAGCGCCGGGCCACCCACCGCGCGCTCGCCGAGGTGTCGGGCGCCGACCCGGACCGGCGGGCGTGGCACCTGGCCGCCGCGGCCGACCGGCCCGACGACACGGTCGTCGCCGCACTCGACGCCGTGGCGGAACGGGCGGCCGGCCGTGGCGGGCACGAGGCGGCCGCGGCGGCGTGGGCGCGCGCGGCCGAGCTCACCGCGGGCGGGGAGGCGCGCGGGCGCCGGCTGTACCTGGCCGCGGCGTCCCAGTGGCTCGGCGCCCACCCGGCACGGGCGGTCGCGCTCGCCGCGGCCGCGGCCGCCGACGTGAGCGACCCCCGGACACGTGCCCAGCTGCTGGTGCTGCGGGGGCAGGTCGAGTCGCACACCCGGTCCCTCGACGACGGCTTCGACCTGGTCCTGCAGGCGACGGAGGTCGCCGCCGGTGTCGACCCGGCGATGGCGTCCTCGCTGGCCATGGTCGCGGCGGCGTTCTCCGCGTTCGGCGCGCGGTCGCCGCGGCGTCTCGACCCGTCGGCACTGGTCCCCTCGCCGGCCCTGGAGGCCCCGGCCGCCGTGCGCACCGCCTCCGCCCTGCAACGGGGTTTCTCGGCGGTGGCCCGGCGGGAGTGGGCCGTGGCGGCGGAGTGCTTCGCGGACGCGTTCGCCGTGGCCGACGACGAGCCGGCCGAGGACCAGCACGCGCTGCAACCCAACCTGGGCCTGGCCGCGATCCTGATCGGCGACGACGAGCGGGGGCTGCGGCTCCACGCGCAGCACCTGACCACGGCACGCCGTGCCGGAGCCCTCAACTGGGTCGAGCACGCGCTGACCCGGGGCGTGCTCCCCCAGGTCGCGACCGGGGCCTGGACGCAGGCGGCCGCTGCTGCGGCGGAGGCACTGCCGCTGGCCGCCAGCACCGGCCACGCGGCCATGACCGCCCTGCCCACCGTCGAGCTGGCCCTGCTGGCCGCCCTGCGCGGGGACGCCGCGGCGGAGGAGCACCTGGCCCACGCGGCCGCCGTCCGGCAGGCGCACCCGGCCGGGGTCACCGACACCCTCGTCCTCGACCTGCTGCACTGGGCCAGGGGACTGCACGCCGCCCGGCAGCCGGCGACCGCTCTGCACCACCTCGAGCAGATCGGCGCCCCCTGGGTGCGCCGGCTCGCGGCGATCGACGCCCTGGAGACCGCGGTCCGGGCCGACCGCGCGGACGTGGCCCGCGCGTGGCTGGCGGAGCTCACCGCGTTCGCCGCCGGCACCGGCGCCCCCGCCGCGGTCGCCGTCGTCGAGCACGGGCACGCCCTGCTCGCCGGGGGGGACCGCGCGGAGGAGCACTTCCGCCGCGCCCTCGCCGTGCACGCCTCCTCCCCGCGCCTGCCCGACCGCGCCCGCACCGAGCTCGCGTTCGGCGAGCACCTGCGCCGCGCCCGGCGCCGGGTCGACGCCCGCGAGCACCTGCGCACCGCCCTGGCGCTGTTCGAGGAGCTGGGCGCCACCCCGTGGGCCGAGCGGGCCGCTCAGGAACTGCGCGCCTCCGGGGAGACCGCCCGGCGCCGCGACGTCTCCACCGCCACCGAGCTGACCCCGCAGGAGCGCCAGGTGACCGCCCTCGTCCGGCAGGGCCTGTCCAACCGCGACGTCGCAGCCCAGCTGTTCGTCAGCCCGCGCACCGTCGACTTCCACCTGCGGAACGTCTTCACCAAGCTCGGGGTGGCCTCCCGCGCGGAGCTCACCGCCCTCCCCCTGAGCTGACGCACCGCTGCCGGACGGCCCGGGGACACGTGCCCGCGGCCGACCCGGCGGTTCTGCCGGTGTGACGCCTCCGGCCCGTTCCTAGCGTCCGACGCGGACCCGGCGCGGCGAAGGGACCCTCGGGACCGGCACCACCCGTCCGCCTCCACCGCCGCCCACCGCCGTTCCCCGACAGGAGCCGTCATGCCCCTCCCCCTCCGCACCGACCGGTCCCTCGACGTGCTCGTCATCGGCGCCGGCCAGGCCGGCCTGGCCATCGGCCACCACCTCGCCCGCCGGGACGCGGACTTCCTGCTGCTCGACGCCGGACCCGAGGTGGGCTCCTCCTGGCGCTCCCGCTGGGACTCGCTGCGGCTGTTCAGCCCCGCGCGGTACGACTCCCTGCCCGGCCTGCCGTTCCCCGCACCGGCCGACACCCACCCGGGCAAGGACGAGGTCGCCGATTACCTGGCCGCCTACGCCGCCCACTTCGCCCTGCCGGTGCGCGTGGACTCCCCCGTGCTCCGCCTGCACCGGGACCCGGACGGCAGCTTCGTGGCCACCACCCCGACCGGGACGGTGCACGCCCGGCAGGTGGTCGTCGCGACCGGCCCGTTCCAGACCCCGCACGTCCCCGCGATGGCGCAGCAGCTGGAACCGGCCGTGCCGCACGTGCACAGCGCCGCGTACCGCAACCCGGCGCAGCTGTCCGGCGCGGGCCGTGTCCTGGTCGTGGGCGCCGCCAACTCCGGACTGCAGATCGCCGCCGAGCTGTCCGCCACCCAGCCGGTCACCGTCGCCGTCGGGACCCGGCCCACCGCGCTGCCCCAGCGCCTCGCCGGCCGCGACCTGTTCTCCTGGCTGGACGCGGTCGGGTTCTTCACCGTGCCGGCGCACACCCGCCTCGCCCGTCGCCTGCGCGCCCGCGGCGACCTGGTCATCGGCACGCGCAGCAGCGATCTCCGCCGCCGTGGCGTCGAGTTCCGGCCCCGCCTCACGGGCGTCGCCGGCCGCACCGCCCGCTTCGCCGACGGCACGACCCTCGACGTCGACGCGGTCGTGTGGGCCACCGGCCACCGGCCCGACCACTCGTGGCTGCACGTGCCCGGCGTGGTCGTCGACGGGCAGGTCCGGCACGACGCCGGCGTCACCGGCGTCCCCGGGCTGTACTTCCTCGGGCTGCCGTGGCAGACCTGCCGCGGCTCGGCGCTGCTGGGCTTCGTCGGTGCGGACGCCGCCGCCCTGTCCGACCGCATGGCCGCCGACGCGCGCGGGTCGGGGCCGGAGGTCGGACCCCGCCGTCGCGAGTCGGCGACCTCACCGGCGTGACGCCTCTCCGCGCTCCCGACCTCGGCCCCGTTCCGCCGGAGGAGGCACCGGTGCCCACCTCGACCCTCGCACCGGGCTCCGACCCTGGCACCGGCGCCCCGCCGGTCCCGGCGGCCGGTGCCTCCGCGGCGGTCCGCACGTTCCTCCTCCGCTACGTCGCCACGCTGGTGCCGCTGCTGACCGCTCTGACCGCGCTCGACCTCGGGTGGGAGCTGCTCGGCGGCGGTTCGTGGCCGGCCGCCGCAGCCGTCGTCACCGGCTGGACGCCGGCCGTCGCCGCCTGGGTGCGCCGCTGCGGCTGGCCGGCCGGCGTCGTCCTCGCGGCCGGCGCAGCCCCGGCCGCCGTGCTCGCGCCACCGGCCGCGCTGGGCTGGCTGTCCCCGACCGGACTGGTGCTCTGGGGACCGGTGAGCACGGTGCTGGCCGGGGCGCTGGCGATGGCCGGCTCGTCACCCGCACTCGCACCCGCGGGCCCGCGGCCGGTCGAGCCGTCCCCCTCGACCCGACCACCTCGACCGAGGAGTCCTCGATGACCGCACACCGCACCTCCCGCGCACTGCGCACACCGGTGGCGTGGGGCGTCGTCCTCGGGGTCCTGCAGGCCGCCTCCCCGGTGGCCTTCCCCTGGCTGGACGCCGCGACCGTCTACGCCCTGGGGCTCGCCCTCATCGCCGCGGTCTACGTCGGCTTCGCCGTGGCCGACGGGCGCCGGCACGTCCTGGTCGTCGAGACCGCCGTGGCGGCCCTGTTCGTGGTGGTCGCCGCGGCGGGGGCGCCCGGCTCGACCTGGCTGCTCGTCGCCGGCCTGGCCGGCCACGGCGTCAAGGACGCCTGGCAGCACCGCACCGGCTTCGTCCGCGGGACCCGGTGGTGGCCACCGTTCTGCGCCACGGTCGACTGGGTCGCAGCCGGGCTGATCGCCCTCGCGATCGGCACCGGCTCCCCCGTCGCGTCCTGAGCCGACCCGACACCACCCGCCGTGTCCGCGACGGCGGCGCCCCACCGCAGGAGCTGGCGGGCGACGACCGTCCGCCGGACCTGGCCGGTGCCCCCGTGGACCGGGGTGGTCACGGCCGCTCGGTCACCGGGGTGGCCGCGTCGTCGACGGTCGGAGCCGCGTGGGTCGCCGCCCAGCTGGCGAGCAGCCTGAGTGCGTCGTCGGAGGGCGTGCCGGGCTCGGCGGTGTAGAGGGTCGTGCGCAGGTCCGCGGCGTCCTCGGCCGGCAGGTCGAAGGTGGGGTAGCCCAGCTCGAGGGAGCCCACCACGGGGTGGTGGAACCGCTTGACGCCGTTGTGGTGGATGCGGACGCCGTGGACGGCGCGCTGGTCAACGTCGGCGCGCCCGCCGACCCGCTGAGCGTCACCGCCGTGTCGCTCATCGGCGGACGGCGGACCTCCGCCGGCTCGATGATCGGCGGAATCGCCGCAACCCAGGAGATGCTCGACTTCTGCGCCGAGCGCGGCATCGGCGCCGAGGTGGCGGTCATCCCCGCCGACCGGGTCGACGAGGCCCACGAGCGGGTCCTGGCCTCCGACGTCCGCTACCGGTTCGTCATCGACACCGCCACCCTGCGGTGACCTCGGACCGGTTGGCCCGCCCGGAGGGGACGGCGACCCCGGCCGTCGTCCCCTCCGGGCGGCGGCTCCCCTACCGCAGGAGACTCCGTGCGATCACCATGCGCTGGATCTGGTTGGTGCCCTCGTAGATCTGGGTGATCTTGGCGTCGCGCATCATGCGCTCGACCGGGAAGTCCTGCGTGTAGCCGGCGCCGCCGAAGAGCTGGACGGCGTCGGTGGTGACCTTCATGGCGACGTCGGAGGCGAAGGCCTTGGCCGCCGCGCAGAGCCGGCCGAGGTCGGGGTCCACCTTGCCGCCGGAGTTGCCCGTCTCGCCGCGGGCGGCGGCGACGTAGACGAGGTGCCGAGCGGCCTCGATCTGCATGGCCATGTCGGCGAGCATGAACTGGACGCCCTGGAAGTCGCTGACCGCCTGGCCGAACTGCTTCCGCTCGCGGGTGTACTCCACGGCGGCGTCCAGGGCGCCCTGTGCGATGCCGACGGCCTGAGCGCCGATGGTCGGGCGGGTGAAGTCCAGCGTGCGCAGCGCGGTCTTGAAGCCGGTGCCCTCGGCCCCGATGATCCGGTCGGCCGGGATGGTGCAGTCGGTGAAGTAGAGCTCGCAGGTGGGCGAGCCCTTGATGCCCATCTTCCGCTCCTTGGGACCCACGGTGAAGCCGGGGTCGTCGCGGTGGACGACGAACGCGGAGATGCCGCTGGCCCGCTTCTCCGGGTCGGTGACGGCCATGACCGTGTACCACTCCGAGACGCCGGAGTTGGTGATCCAGGCCTTGGTGCCGTTGAGCACCCAGGTGTCGCCGTCGCGGCGGGCGCGGGTCCTCATCGCGGCGGCGTCGGAGCCGGCCTCCCGCTCGGACAGGCCGTAGCTGATCATCGCGTCGCCGCGGGCGATCGAGGGCAGCACCGCCTGCTTGAGCTCCTCCGACGCCGACAGGATGATCGGCATCGAGCCCAGCTTGTTGACCGCCGGGATGAGCGACGCGGACACGTCGACCCGGGCGACCTCCTCGATCACGATGCAGGTGGCGACCGCGTCGGCAGCCTCACCGCCGTAGGCCTCGGGGATGTGCGTGGCGTGGAAGCCGGCCGCGGTCAGCGCCTTCTGCGCCTCGATCGGGTAGCGGGACTCCGCGTCGACCTCGGCCGCGTACGGCGCGATCTCCCGCTCGGCGATGTCCCGGACGGCGGCCCGGATCGCGTCGTGCTCGTCGGTCAGCTGGTAGAGCCCGCTCGTACTCACGAGTAGATGCTAGGACGTCCCAGCACTTGAGCGGGAGGCGTCCTCACCCTCGGCGAGGCGGGCCCGCAGGGCGGCGTCACGGGCGACGACGGTGTCGGCGAGGTCGGCCTGGAACCGCTCGACGGCGGCCCGCAGCTCCGGGTCGGCGGCGGCGAGGACGCGGACGGCGAGCAGCCCGGCGTTGCGGCCGCCGCCGATCGACACCGTGGCCACCGGGACGCCGGCGGGCATCTGCACGATCGACAGCAGGCTGTCGAGGCCGTCGAGCCGGTCGAGCGATCGGGGCACCCCGATCACCGGCAGCGACGTCGCGGCGGCGAGCATGCCCGGCAGGTGCGCCGCTCCCCCGGCGCCGGCCACGAGCACCCGCAGCCCCCGCCCGGCCGCCGCGGTGGCGTAGTCGAGCATCCGCTGCGGCGTGCGGTGCGCGGAGAGGACGTGCACCTCGTACGGGACGCCGAACTCGGCCAGCGCCTGGGCGGCGGGCTCCATCGTCGGCCAGTCCGAGTCGCTGCCCATGACGATGCCGACGACGGGCTGGTCCACTCAGTGCTCCTCGGGAGGGGAGAAGGCGAACGCGGGGTCGACCTCGCCGTCGGCGAGGTAGCGGGCCGCGGCGACGGCCCGGGCGCGCACCTCGGCGAGGTCGCCGCCCAGCGCGGTGACGTGGCCGAGCTTGCGGCCGGGGCGCTGGCCCTTGCCGTACCAGTGCAGCTTCACGTCCGGCCAGTGCGCCATCAGGTGGTGCACCCGCTCGTCGATGCCCGGGCCGGTCCAGCCCTCGGCCGACGCGGCGCCGCCGAGCACGTTGGCCATGACGACGGCCGGCGCGGCGAGCGCCGTCGACCCCAGCGGGTAGTCGAGGACGGCGCGCAGGTGCTGCTCGAACTGGCTGGTGCGGGCACCCTCGATGGTCCAGTGGCCGGAGTTGTGCGGGCGCATGGCCAGCTCGTTGACCAGCACGCCGTCGGCGACCTCGAACAGCTCCACGGCCATCACCCCGACGACGCCGACCCGGTCGGCGATCCGCACCGCGAGCTCCTGCGCGGTGCCGGCGATCTCCTCGTCGAGGCCGGGCGCCGGCGCCAGCACCTCGGTGTTGATCCCGTCCTGCTGGACGGTCTCCACCACCGGCCAGACCGCGACCTGGCCGAACGGCGAGCGGGCCACCAGCACGGCGAGCTCGCGCACCAGCGGCACCCGCTCCTCGGCCAGCAGCGCCGGGTGCGCGGCGAACAGGTCGGCCGCCTGACCGGCCTCGTCGAGGACGAACACGCCGCGGCCGTCGTAGCCGCCGCGCGGGGTCTTGACCACCACCGGCCACCCGCCGTGCGCGTCGGCGAAGGCGGCGAGCTCCCCGGGCGAGCGCACCTCGGCCCACGCGGGCTGCGGCTCGCCGGCCGCGGCCAGCGCGCGGCGCAGCACCAGCTTGTCCTGCGCGTGCACCAGGGCCTCGGGGCCGGGCGCGACGCGGACGCCCTCGGCGGCCAGCGCCCGCAGGTGCTCGGTCGGGACGTGCTCGTGGTCGAAGGTGACCACCGTCGCGCCCTCGGCCAGGGCGCGCAGCGCGTCGAGGTCGCGGTGGTCGCCGATCCGCACGTCGGCGGCGACCAGCGCGGCGGACTCGGCGGGGTCGGTGGCCAGCACGCGCAGCGACTGGCCCAGCGCGATGGCGGCCTGGTGGGTCATCCGGGCCAGCTGCCCGCCCCCCACCATCGCCACGACGGGCAGGCCGGTCCTCGGGTCGGTCGGGGCAGCCATGGTGGCTCCACCGTAGCGAGCGCCACCGCCGTCGCCCGTCCGCGCCGGGTGCACCCCGGAGGACCCGCGGGTCCGTACAGTGCGGAGACGTGCTGTGGCTCCCCGCGGTCCGTCGCCGCCTCGGGAGCACCCGGCTCCTCGTGCGGGAGCTCGGCGCGTACGGAGCGGTGGGTGCGGCCTGCTTCGTCCTCGACCTCGGCGTCTTCCAGCTGCTCTACACCTCCGGCACCGGCGCGGTGACGGCGAAGCTGGTGTCGTCGGTCGTCGCGGGGACCGCGGCCTACGCCGGACACCGGTTCTGGTCCTTCGCGCACCGGGAGCGCTCGGGCTACGGCCGCGAGTACGTCGTCTTCATGGTGGTCAACGGCCTGGCCCTGCTCCTCGGGCTGTCGCTGGTCGCCCTCGTGCGGCACCCGCTGGGGCAGGAGGGCACCCTGGTCCTCCAGGCCACCAACGTCGCGTCGATCGCGCTCGGGACGGTGATCCGCTGGTCGGCCTACCGGCGCTGGGTCTTCCGGGCGCCGGTCGCCGACCGGGCGTGACGCGCCGGCACGGGCGTGCCGGGCGCGGCCGCGCCCGCGGCGTACGGCCCGCGTCGCCCCTGGTGCTGGTGCTGGCGCTGGCGCTGGCGCTGGTGGCCGGCTGCACCGCCACCGGGCCGGTGGGCGCGCCGGGCGGCGCGTCGCCGTCCGCGGGCGGGGGCACCGACGCGCCCGCACCGCCCCCGCCCGGCAGCCGGGTGCTGTTCTTCGGCGACTCCTACACGGCGGGCTACGGCGCGTCGTCGGAGGAGGCCGCCTTCCCCGCCCTGACCGCGGCCGACTTCGGCTGGGACGCCGACGTCCGCGCCGGGCCGGGCACCGGTTTCGTCGCCGGCGGCGGGGTGGGCCAGGTCTACCTGGAGCGGCTGGGCACCGTCGACCCGCCCCGGCCCGACCTCGTCGTCCTCCAGGGCGGGCTCAACGACGCCCGCCTCGTCCAGGACACCGCGGTGGAGCGGACGGCGGCCCTCCGGTTCCTCGCCGAGCTGGACCGGCGGTTCCCGGGAGTCCCGGTGGTGCTCCTCGGACCGCCGCTGGTCCCCTCCATCCCCGACGTCGCCGTGCGGCGGGTCGACCGGGCGCTCGCCGAGGCCGCCGCCCAGGCCGGGGTGCGCTACGTCAGCCCGGCGCAGGAGGGGTGGGACGTCGCCTCCCGCCTGACGGCCGACGACCTGCACCCCGACGACGACGGCCACGCCTACCTCGCCGCGCGCCTCGCCGCGGCGCTCCGCGCCTCCGGGGGCTGACGGGATCACCGGGGCACCCGTGGCGGTTGTGACGCCTGGGTCGGCAGACGTGACCGGTCCGTCCGGCTGCCGGGTGTCGGACTCCAGTCGAATGACCGGATCGTTACCTTCCGATGGCCCGCGTGTCCGACGGCGGGTGGGGCCGGGACCCAGCCGCTGAGGCGGCGGTCGGCTCGAGGCACAGACGGGAGACCAGCCGAGTGCGCACGACCACGACCCCTCCTCGCGCCGAGCGGCGCCTGGGCATGCTCGACGTGCTGCGCCTGTTCGCCGCCGTCACCGTCGTCGCCTTCCACTACACGGCCCGTCACAGCCCGGGCTGGAACGGTCCGGTGCCCGAGGAGCTGGCCGGCGTCGGCCAGTGGGCGGCCTACGGCCGGATGGGCGTCCCGCTGTTCTTCGTCATCAGCGGCTTCGTCCTGCTGATGAGCGCCTGGGGCCGGGACGTGCGCGGCTTCGTCGCCTCGCGGGTGGGCCGGCTGTTCCCGGCGTACTGGGTCGCGGTGGCGTTCAGCGTCGTGCTCGTCGTCGTCATCTGGCCGGAGAACCCCGCCTTCCTCGGGCACGAGGTCACCACGTCCGGTGCGCTGCTGAACTTCACGATGGTGCAGGGCGCCTTCGGCGTCCCGGACGTCGACGGCCCGTACTGGACGCTGTGGTACGAGGCCCGCTTCTACCTGCTCATCGCGCTGTTCATGATGGTCGGCATCACCCGCAACCGGGTCCTGGCCTTCTGCGCGCTGTGGCCGGTCCTCGGCGCCATGGCCCACGGCACCGGCTCGGGCCTGCTGTCGGCGTTCCTCATGCCCGACTACGCGCCGTTCTTCGCCGGCGGCATGCTGCTCTACCTCATCCACCGCGACGGCCACGACCTCGGCAGCTGGCTGCTGGTCGGGCTGCAGGTGTCCATCGCGCTCAACTTCTCGATGAACGTCTACCCCGGCGTCCTCGGCGCCGAGACCCCCTGGACGCCGTCGAAGGCCGTGATCGCGATCGTGTCGCTGGCCTGCTTCGGGCTGGTGGCCCTGGTGACGCTCACCCCGCTGGCCGCCCGCAGCGCCGGGTGGATGACCGTCGCGGGTGCGCTGACCTACCCCGTCTACCTCGTGCACGAGAACCTCGGCTGGTGGGTCATCCACCTGACCCGCGGGGCCCTCGGCCCCTGGGGCGCGGTCGCCCTGGCGACGGCCGTCGCCTTCGCCGCCGCCTTCGCGCTGCACTACGGGGTCGAGAAGCCCTACGGCGGCCGGCTGCGCCAGGCGACGCTGCGGATGCTCAGCCGCCCGGAGGAGCGCCGCACGCAGCGGCCGGCGGGGGACGCCGCCGGCGCTGCCGGTCCCGCCGAGGTGACGCCCGCGCCGCGGGGGACCGGGATCCCGGTGCACCGCGAGCCGGCCGCCGACCGCCGCACCGCCGACCACCGCGGTCCCGACCGTCGCGCCGCCGACCACCGCGCCGCCGACCACCGCGCCGCCGACCACCGCGCCGCCGACCGTGCCGTGGGCAGCCGTCCCGCCGGCGGCCGCCCGGCCGGGTCCGGGCCGGCCGCCGACCCGGGGCGGTCCGCCGCGGGCCGGCACGCGGAGCGGCGCAGCTCGCGGCTGGCCCGGCCCGGCCAGGACGACGAGGACCCCGCGACCGTGGTCTTCCCGCCGGAGCTGCCCGAGCCGCGCGACAGCGCACTGACCGGTCCGCAGCTGCTGCGCTGACGACCACCCCGGACGGCCCGGGGCCCGCGCGGACGCGATCCCGCTCGGGTCCCGGGCCGTCGGCCGTGCCGGGCGGCCCCGGACGACCGGGCGGCGGGGTCAGCCGGCCAGGCGCGAGCCCGACCGTCCCGCGACCACCTCGAGCCGGGTCGCGACCCGCGTGCGCAGCTCCTCGAGGTGGCTGATGACACCGACCGTCCGCCCGCCCCGGCGCAGCTCGTCGAGCACCGTCATCACCGCGTCGAGCGCCTGGGCGTCGAGGGTGCCGAAGCCCTCGTCGACGAAGAGCGTGTCCATCTGCACGCCGCCGGCCTCGGCGGTGACGACGTCGGCCAGCCCGAGGGCCAGGGCGAGGGAGGCCATGAAGCTCTCCCCGCCGGAGAGGGTCTTGGTGGGCCGCCGGGTGCCGGTGTACTCGTCGAGCACGTCGAGGCCCAGGCCGCCGCGGGCGCCGTGGCGGCCCAGCGCGTCGCTGTGCAGGAAGGTGTAGCGCCCGCGCGACATCTCCTGCAGCCGCCGGCTGGCCACCTCGGCCACCTGCTCGAGCCGGGCGGCGAGCACGAAGGACTGCAGCCGCATCCGCAGCGTGTTCGCGCCCCGTCCTCCCACCAGGTCGGCCAGCCCGCCCACCTGGTCGGCGCGGGCCCGGCGCTCGGCCAGCTCGACCTCGGCGGCGACCACCTCGCCGGCCAGCCCGTCGAGGGCGGCGGCGCAGCGGCGCGCCTGGTCCAGCGCGGTCACCGCCTCCTCGCGGCGGGCGGTCACCTCCGCGCAGTGGGCCTGCAGCGCCGCGACGTCGGGCCGCTCCCCGAGGTCGGCGAGCTCGGGGTCGGCGAGGGTGGCGGCCAGCACCGACCGGGCCTCGTCGTGCTCCCTCAGCCGGCGGTCGAGCGCGGCCAGCTCCCCGCCGGCCAGCAGGGCCGCACCGGCGTCGCGGACGTCGGCGAAGCCGGCCGCGGCGGCCCGCTCCGCGGCGGCCGCCCGCGCCTCCGCGTCGGCGGCGAGCTCACGGCGCTCCTCCTCGGCGGCGGCGACGACGGCCTCGCACCGCTCGGCCGCGGCGGTGAGCCGGGCGACCCGGGCGCGCAGGTCGGCGTCCTCGCCGCGGGCGGCGTCCAGCCGGGTGGTCAGCTCGGCGAGCGCCTCGGCGCGCGCCGCCCGCTCGGCGGCGCACCGCTGCAGGGCCTCGCGGTCGGCGGCCAGCGCGGTGGCGGCCGCGTCGCGCCGGGCCTCGGCCGCGGCGAGCGCGCGGCGGGCCCCCTCGACCTCCGCGGCCCGCGCGCCGACCTCGCGACGCTCCGCGCGGGCGGCAGCCGCCTGCGCGGCGAGCTCGTCGGCCGGCCGCTCCCCCGCCCGCTCGCGCAGGACGGCGAGCTCGCGCTGACCCTCCTCGACGACCCGGCCGGCGGCGGCCCGCCGCTCGTCGGCGGCGTCGACCGCGGCGCGGGCCCGCTCCTCGTCGTCGGCGGTCACCGACGCCCCGGCCGGCACCGCGGGCCGCGGGTGCTCGACCGAGCCGCACACCGGGCAGTCGGCACCGTCGGTGAGCCCGGCGGCGAGCTCGGCGGCCATGCCCTCCAGCCGAGCGGTGCGCACGTCGACCAGCCGCTCGCGGGCCTGCAACCAGGTCAGCCGGGCGGCGTCGGCGTCGGCGCGGGCCCGCTCGAGGCGGCCGGCGACCGCGGCGGCGCGCGTGGCGGCGTCCAGCGCGGCGGCCGCGGCCTCCTCGCCGGCGACCACCCCGGGCAGGCGGGCGGCGGCGGCGTGGGCGGCGTCGAGCCGTTCCTGGGCGGCGGCCACCCGGGCCGGCTCCTCCTCGGCGGCGCGGGCGCCCTCGGCGCAGCGGGCAGTGAGCCGCTCGGCCTCCCGCGCCAGGCGGGTGACCTCGGCAGCGAGCTGGGCGGCCCGGCCGGCCTCGGGCAGCAGCGCCCGGGCGGCGGCGGCGGTGTCGCGCAGCTCGCGGGCCGTGTCGGCGGTGGCCTCGCGCCCGCCGGCGACCGCGTCCCACGCCGCGGCGGCGGCCTCCCGCGCGGCGGTCGCGCGCCGGGCGTCCCGGGTGGTGCGGGCCGCCGTCCCCAGGACGTCGCGCAGCACCTCGGCGCGGCGGCCGGCGTCGGCGCGGGACCGCAACGGCGCCAGCTCCGGGTCCCGCGCGGTGAGCCGCTCGAGCTCGGTGCGGGCGCGGTCGCGGCGGGCGTGCCGGTCGGCCAGCGCCCGGGCCGCGGCCAGGTCCCCGTCGGCACGGGCACCGTCGGCGGCCGCGGCCTCCGCGGCCTCCGCGGCGCGGTCCTGCCGCTCCGCGGCCCGGGTGCGGACCCCGCGCACCCACGTCCCCACCGACGCGCCGGGGCGCGCGCCGACCAGCTCGGGCGCCAGCTCCTCGGGCACCTCGACGTCGGCGATCTGGGCGACCCGGTGCAGCAGCGTGCTCACCCGGTGCCGCTCGGCCCGCAGCGCCTCGTCGGCGGCCCGCCGCTCGCCGGCCAGCCACTCCTCGGCGCGGGCGAAGCGGTCGACGTCGAACAGCGTGCGCAGCAGCCGCCCGCGGTCCTCGGGCTCGGCGCGCAGGAAGCGGGCGAAGTCGCCCTGCGGCAGCAGCACCACCTGGCAGAACTGCTCGGCCGACAGGCCCAGCCGCGCCCGCAGGTGCTCCGAGCCCTCGTCGATGCGGGTGCTCACCGGCTCCCAGCCCCCGCCGGACCAGCGCTGCACGGTCAGCCGGGCCTGCTCGGTGGTCTCCCCGGCGCCGCGCTTCTTCGGCCGGGTCTGCTCCGGCCGGCGGGTGACCAGCAGCCGCTCGCCGGCCAGGGTCAGCTCGCAGGACACCTCGGTGCGGGTGGCGGCGTCGGCGTGGTCGCTGCGCAGCCGCCGCGCCTCGCCGCGCGCGCCGGGGACGGTGCCGTAGAGCGCGAACACCACGGCGTCGAGCAGCGTGGTCTTCCCGGCGCCGGTGGGTCCCCACAGGAGGAACAGCCCGTCGCGGGCGACCTCGTCGACGTCGAGGGTCTCGGTGCCGGCGAACGGGCCGAAGGCGGTGAGGGTGAGGGAGTGCAGCCTCACCGGGTCAGCTCCTCGCGGGCCGCCGCGCCCAGCGCCCGGGCCAGCAGGTCCCGCTCGGCGGGGGTGGTCCCCACTCCGTCGCGGACGTGGGCGACGAACTCGCCGGCGACGTCGACGTCGCCGCGGCCGCGCAGCCGCTCCTGGTAGCTGCGGCCGTCCCCGCCGCCCCCGCCGCCGACCCACTCCAGGTGCACGCAGTGCCCGAACCGGGCGCGCAGCTTGCGCATCGGGTCGGCCGGGCGGACGTCGTCGGTCAGCCGCGCGGACACGAACGCCTCCTCCGCCGCGGCGTGCGCCGGGTCGTCGAGCAGCTCCTCGAGGGTGCCGGTGAGGACCACCAGCGGCCGGGGCTCCGGCAGCGGCACGGCGCGCACGCCGGCCAGGCCGGAGGCGTCGAGGTCGACCAGCCACACCTGCTTGCCCTGCCCCGCCTCGCCGAAGGAGTAGGCCATCGGCGAGCCGCTGTAGCGCAGCCGGTCGGTGAGCGACTGGGGCCGGTGCAGGTGGCCCAGCGCCACGTAGTCGACGCCGTCGAACACCCACGCCGGCACCAGGTCCACCCCGCCGACGCAGATGTCGCGCTCGCTCTCGCTGGCCACGCCGCCGCCGACGAAGGCGTGCGCGAGCACCACCGACCGCGCCCCGGGGCGCAGGAACAGGTCGGCGCGCACCCGCTCCATCGCCGCCCGCAGCACCGCCTCGTGACTGCGCGCCACCGGCAGCCCGAGCTCGTGGCGGGCGATCTCGGGCTCGAGGTAGGGCACGCCGTAGACGGCGACCTCGCCGTGCCCGTCGCCGAGCAGCACCGGCTCGTCGAGCCGCGCGGTGGCCGCGCGGACGTGCAGGCCCGCCTTGGTCAGCAGCCCGGAGAAGGTGCCCAGCCGACGGGCGGAGTCGTGGTTGCCGGGGGTGAGCACGACCGTGGCGCCGGCGCCGAGCAGCCGCTCGACCACCCGGTCGAGGACCGCCTGCGCGTCGGCCGAGGGGACCGCGCGGTCGTAGACGTCCCCGGCCACGACGACGGCGTCGACGCCCTCGGCGGCCACCACGCCGGCCAGCCCGGACAGCACCGCCTCCTGCTCGGCGAGCAGGTCGGCACCGTGCAGCGACCGCCCGATGTGCCAGTCGGAGGTGTGCAGCAGCCGCATGGGCGCGGACGGTAGGTCGGGGTGCTGACAGAACCGGACAGGCTCGCCGTGACCGGTCGGTCACACACCGGCGGGCGGACGCCGCTCAGAGCGGTGCGGTGGAGTGCCCGGAGGCGCGACGCCACCGCCGGCGGCCGTCGTCCGGCTCGTCGTCCGGGTCGGCCCAGGAGTCGTACGCCTCGTCGTACCCGTCGTCGTACGGGTGCGCGTGGGGGCCGGTGTGCGGGTCGGCCGGGCGCTCCCGGCGGTCGGCGTCCTCCTCGACCAGGTGGCTGAGCAGCTGCTGCACGCCGGCGCTGTCGGGCACCTTGCGCAGCACCGTGGGGCCGCCCTCGCCGGCCGACTCGACGGTCACCGTGCCCGAGCGCACGACCCGCTCCCACAGCGTCTGGGAGAAGGAGACGTCGGTGACCCGCGAGAGCGGCAGGTCGCGGCCCCTGCGGGCGAGCACGCCCTCGCGCAGCAGCAGCCGCTGCGTGGTCAGCACGGTGGAGGTGGTCCGCCAGCGCAGCACCGGCCGGCCGACGAGCACCGCGAGCAGGACCACCGCGACGGCGAGCAGCACCAGCCGCAGCACGCCCTGGTGGTCGCCCGCGGGCACCAGCGCCGCCAGGTAGGAGCCGGCGCCGACGACGAGCAGGAACCGGACGACCGGCCAGAACAGCGTCGTCCAGTGCGGGTGCAGGTGGCGCACGACCTCCTCGTCGTCGGCGAGGAGCTTGTCGGGGTAGGGCACCCCGCCAGGATGACCGAGCGGGGGCGGCGCGTCAGGCTCCCGCCGGGCGTGTCCGCACGTGCTGCACGTCGCCGCTGGCCAGCTCCACGGTGCCGTCGGGGGTGCGCACCACCAGCCGGCCGTCCCAGTCGACGCCGGTGGCGGTGCCCGACAGCGTGGCGCCGTCGGGCAGGGCGACGGCGACCTCGGCGCCGACGGTGGAGCACCAGGCGAGGTAGTCGGTGGCCAGGCCGGTGGCCACCGGGTCGCCGAGCGCGGCGGTCCAGGCGAGGTAGCGCCGCTCCAGGGCCCGCAGGTAGGCCAGCAGCACGGGGGCGCGGTCGACCGGGGCGCCGGTCACCAGCGTCAGTGACGACCCGGTCGGGGGCAGCTCCTCGCGCCGGGTCGAGACGTTCAGGCCGGTGCCGACGACGACCGCGGTGCCGGCCGCCTCGGCCAGGATGCCGGCGAGCTTGGCGCCGTCCACCGCGAGCAGGTCGTTGGGCCACTTGAGCGAGGAGCGCACGCCGGTGACCTCGCCGACGGCCTCGGCCAGCGCCACGCCGGTGAGCAGCGGCAGCCACCCGCGCCGGGCCGCCGGCACGTCGGGGCGCAACAGCACCGAGACGGTCAGCCCGGCCCGCGGCGGGGAGGCCCAGGTGCGCGCCAGCCGCCCGCGGCCGGCGGCCTGGTGCTCGGCGACGAGGACGAGCCCCTCGCCGGCGTCGTCGTCGCCGGCCCGCTCGAGGAGGACGGCGTTGGTCGAGCCGACCTCGTCCACGACCTCCACCGAGCGCCACAGCCGGCTGTCGCGGGTCAGCGCCGCCTGCAGCGCCGGGGCGTCCAGGGGCGGGCGGTCGAGCTCCGACCAGCGGGCGGAGGACGCGTCGGGCACTCCCCTACGCTACGGCCCCGTGACTGCGGCTGAACGGGAGAGCGCCGGCGAGCACACGCCCGGTGACATCGACGTCCACACGACCGCCGGCAAGCTGGCGGACTTCGAGCGCCGGGTCCAGGAGGCCGTCCACGCCGGGTCCGAGCGGGCGGTGGAGAAGCAGCACGCCGCCGGCAAGATGACCGCCCGCGAGCGCATCGAGGCGCTGCTGGACCCCGGCTCGTTCACGGAGCTCGACGAGTTCGCCCGCCACCGCTCCACCACCTTCGGCATGGAGGCCCGGCGCCCCTTCGGCGACGGCGTCGTCACCGGGTACGGGACGGTCGACGGCCGCCCGGTCTGCGTCTTCTCCCAGGACGTCACCGTCTTCGGCGGCAGCCTCGGCGAGGTCTACGGCGAGAAGATCACCAAGGTCCTCGACCTGGCCGTGCGCAACGGCTGCCCGGTGATCGGCATCAACGAGGGCGGCGGCGCGCGCATCCAGGAGGGCGTGGTCTCCCTGGGCCTCTACGGCGAGATCTTCCGGCGCAACGTGCACGCCTCCGGGGTCATCCCGCAGATCTCGCTGGTCATGGGCGCCGCGGCCGGCGGGCACGTGTACTCCCCCGCGCTCACCGACTTCGTCGTGATGGTCGACCAGACCTCGCAGATGTTCATCACCGGCCCCGACGTGGTGAAGACGGTGACCGGTGAGGACGTGACGCTCGAGGAGCTCGGCGGCGCCCGCACGCACAACACCAAGTCCGGCGTCGCGCACTACCTGGCCGAGGACGAGGCCGACGCGCTGGACTACGTCACGGCGCTGCTGTCCTACCTGCCGAGCAACAACCTCGACCCGCTGCCGGTCGTGGAGGTCGCCCCGGCCGACACCACGCCGGACGGCGTCACCGACGCCGACCACGAGCTCGACACGCTCGTCCCCGACTCGGCCAACACGCCCTACGACATGCACACCGTCGTCGAGCACGTGCTCGACGACGGGGAGTTCCTCGAGGTGCAGGCGCTGTTCGCGCCCAACATCGTGGTCGGCTTCGGCCGGGTCGAGGGCCGGCCGGTCGGCGTGGTGGCCAACCAGCCCACCCAGTTCGCCGGCACGCTGGACATCGACGCCAGCGAGAAGGCCGCCCGCTTCGTGCGCACCTGCGACGCCTTCAACATCCCGGTGCTCACCTTCGTCGACGTCCCGGGCTTCCTCCCGGGGACCTCGCAGGAGTGGGAGGGGATCATCCGCCGCGGCGCGAAGCTGATCTACGCCTACGCCGAGGCCACGGTCCCGAAGATCACCGTGATCACCCGCAAGGCCTACGGCGGCGCCTACGACGTCATGGGCTCCAAGCACCTGGGCGCCGACCTCAACCTGGCCTGGCCGACCGCGCAGGTCGCCGTCATGGGGGCCCAGGGGGCGGTCAACATCCTGTACCGGCGCGAGCTCGCCGACGCCGCCGACCCCGACGCCCGCCGCGCCGAGCTCGTCACCGAGTACGAGGACACGCTGCTGTCGCCGTACATCGCGGCCGACCGTGGGTACGTGGACCAGGTGATCCGCCCCTCGGAGACCCGCATCGAGATCACCAAGGCGTTGCGGCTGCTGGCCAACAAGCGGCAGACGCTCCCGCCGAAGAAGCACGGGAACATCCCGCTGTGAGCGAGCAGCGTCCCCTCCTGCGGGTCGTGCGGGGCGAGCCCACCGACGAGGAGCTCGCCGCCCTCACCGTCGTGGTGGCCGCGCTCGCGCAGGGCGGCCGGCCGCGCCGCCGTCCGGTGCCGGTCGGCGCGTGGGCCTCGTACGGCGACGCGCACCGGCAGCCGGTGCGGCCCGGCCCGGGCGGCTGGCGCGCCTCGGGGAGGTTCGCGTGACCGGCGTGCGCCGGCTGGTGCTCGCCTCGGCGTCCCCCGCCCGACTGGCCCTGCTGCGCCAGGCGGGCCTCGCACCCGAGGTCGTGGTGAGCGACCTGGACGAGTCCACCGTGACGGCGCCGCGGGTCGCCGAACGGGTCGCCCTGCTGGCCGCGGCCAAGGCCGCCACCGTCGCCGGGCGGGAGGACGACGCGCTCGTCGTGGGCGCGGACTCGCTGCTGGAGTTCCGCGGCCAGGCGATGGGCAAGCCGGCCGACGCCGCCGAGGCGCGGGACCGCTGGCGGCGGATGTCCGGCCGCAGCGGCACCCTGCACACCGGCCAGGCGCTGCTCGACGTCCGCGGCGGGTCGGTGGCGTCCCGGGACGTCGTCGTCACCTCGACGGTCGTGCACTTCGCCACCCCGACCGCCGCCGAGGTGGACGCCTACCTGGCCACCGGGGAGCCGCTGGCGGTGGCCGGCGCCTTCACCCTCGACGGGCTGGGCGCGCCGTTCGTCCGGCGGGTGGAGGGCGACCCGGCGTCGGTGGTCGGGCTGTCCCTGGCCGCGCTGCGCGAGCAGCTGGCCCGGCGCGGCCTGGCGATCACCGACCTCTGGCGCCGGTAGGGCGTCAGCCGCCGGGCGCCGGCGCGGGCCGACGCGAGGCCGACACGTCGGGGTCCGGGGACAGCGCGAGGCAGTCGCAGTGGTCCGGCGTGCCGGCGATGTGGTCGCGCGCCTCCGCCGCCGACATGACCCGCCGGGTGACCCAGTCCGGCCGCTCGCCCAGGCGCAGCAGGAACTCGGTGTAGCCGCGCTCGGCGAGCAGGTCGAGCACCTCGTACGCCCCGGGGCGGTTCACCTCGAAGAACACCGACGGCCGCACCGTCGTCAGCCCCCGCAGGGCCCCGAGCTCGTGCCCCTCGACGTCGATCTTGACCAGCGTGGGTGCCCCGTGCTCGGCCACCAGCGTGTCCAGGGTGTTGAGCGGGACGGTGATGCTGGTCCCCCACTCCAGCTCCGCCCCCGCGCCGGTCGCCCCCGTCACGCGCTCCTCCTCGAGGGTCGCGAGCGCGTCGGCCGTCGTGCAGAACAGCAGCGCCTCGCCGGCGTGGTCGGACACGGCGGTCTGCACCACGGTCACCCCGTCGTCGGCGCGGAACCGGCGGTGCAGGTGCTCGGACAGGCGCGGCTGGGGCTCGACGGCCACGACCCGGGCGGCGAGGTCGCGGAAGGCCGCGGTGAACTCGCCGATGTTGGCACCGACGTCGAGGACCAGGTCGCCGGGGTGGACCAGCTCCGAGAACAGCCGGCGCTGGTTGCGGCGCGTCCCGACGACCTTCCGGCCGACGTTGCGGACGTGGAAGTACAGCCCCGGCGTCCGGGTGAGCAGCAGTCGGTGGAGGGCCAGCATCCGCGAAGGCTAAGCGACCGGGGCGGGTTTCGGTACGGCGCCCGGGACGGTCGATCCGGCGTCCGGCGCGGCGGGCGCGGACCGAACCGGGCGGGAGCCGGGAGACCGCACTGGATACAGTCCGGGCGGTCCACGAGCGAGGAGACGTCCGTTGCAGAAGGTCCTGATCGCCAACCGCGGGGAGATCGCCGTCCGCGTCGCGCGTGCGTGCCGGGACGCGGGGCTGGTCAGCGTCGCCGTCTACGCCGAGCCCGACCGGGACGCGCTGCACGTGCGGGCGGCCGACGAGGCCTTCGCCCTCGGCGGGACGACGCCCGGCGACTCCTACCTGGTGATCGACAAGATCCTCGACGCCGCGAAGCGGTCGGGCGCCGACGCCGTCCACCCCGGCTACGGGTTCCTGTCGGAGAACGCCGGCTTCGCCCAGGCCGTCCTCGACGCCGGGCTCACCTGGATCGGCCCCTCCCCGCAGGCGATCATCGACCTCGGCGACAAGGTCGCCGCCCGGCACATCGCCATGAAGGTGGGCGCACCCCTCGTCCCGGGCACCGAGGACCCGGTCGGGGGCGCCGACGAGGTGCTCGCCTTCGCCCGCGAGCACGGCCTCCCCGTGGCCATCAAGGCCGCCTTCGGCGGGGGCGGGCGCGGCCTGAAGGTCGCCCGCACCGAGGAGGAGATCCCGGAGCTGTTCGACTCCGCCGTCCGCGAGGCGGTGGCCGCCTTCGGCCGCGGCGAGTGCTTCGTCGAGCGGTTCCTCGACCAGCCGCGGCACGTCGAGGCGCAGGTGCTCGCCGACACCCACGGCAACGTCGTCGTCGTCGGCACCCGGGACTGCTCGCTGCAGCGGCGCAACCAGAAGCTGGTCGAGGAGGCGCCCGCGCCGTTCCTCAGCGACGAGCAGCGGGCGCGCATCCACGAGTCGGCCAAGGCCATCTGCCGGGAGGCCGGCTACCACGGCGCCGGCACCGTCGAGTACCTCGTCGGCGCCGACGGGTCGATCTCCTTCCTCGAGGTCAACACCCGGCTGCAGGTCGAGCACCCGGTGTCGGAGGAGACCAGCGGCATCGACCTGGTGCGCCAGCAGTTCCGCATCGCCGACGGGCTGCCGCTCGAGGTTCCCGAGGACCCGGTCCCGCGGGGGCACAGCATCGAGTTCCGCATCAACGCCGAGGACGCCGGGCGCGGCTTCATGCCCGCCCCCGGCCCGGTGACCCGCCTGGAGATCCCGCAGGGCCCGGGTGTGCGCTGGGACTCCGGCGTGGAGACCGGCGGCGAGGTGGCCGGCGCGTTCGACTCGATGCTGGCCAAGCTGATCGTCACCGGCGCCACCCGCACCGAGGCCCTGCAGCGGGCCCGCCGCGCGCTCGACGAGCTGGTGGTCGAGGGCATGCCCACGGTGATCCCGTTCCACCGGGCGGTGGTGCGCGACGAGGCCTTCACCAGCGAGCCGTTCAGCGTGCACACCCGCTGGATCGAGACCGGCTGGGACAACCAGGTCCCGCCCTACACGGCCCCGCCGGCCGGGACCGACGAGGAGGCGCCGCGGCAGACGGTCGTCGTCGAGGTCGGCGGCCGCCGGCTGGAGGTCTCGCTGCCCGCCGGCCTGGCCGCGGGGGGCGGCGTTCCGGTGGCCGCGGGCGGCGGTGCGAAGCCGCGCAGGCGGGGGTCCGGGCACGGCGGCTCGGGGGCGTCCGGCGACTCCCTCACCTCGCCGATGCAGGGCACGATCGTCAAGGTCGCCGTGGAGGAGGGCGCCTCGGTGGAGGCCGGCGACCTCGTCGTCGTCCTCGAGGCCATGAAGATGGAGCAGCCGATCGTGGCGCACAAGGCCGGCACCGTGACCGGCCTGGCGGCCGAGGTCGGTGCCGGCGTCACCAGCGGCGCGGTCCTCTGCACCATCGTCGACGCCGCCGCGGAGTAGTCGGCCGCCGACCCGGCGGCCCCCGCCCTCAGCGGAGGGGGTCGGCCGGGGAGGTCCAGACGACCCGGCCGGCGGAGTGGATCGCCAGCCGCCCGTCGTCCTGCACGACGGCCACCGCCCCCGGCGACCGCCACGTGCCGGTCGCCCACAGCGCCCGGCCGTCCCCGGCGTAGCTGACCAGGTTGCCGTCGGACTGCATCACCAGCCGCACGCCGCCGCCGTAGGCGTGGCTCGCCCAGACGGGGCGGCCGTCGGCGGCGTAGACCACCAGGTTGCCGTCGGTCTGCGTCACCGCGCGGTAGCGGCCGTTCGGCGAGGTGATCGCCTGCTCGGCGGCGAGGGCCTGCCCGGGCCGCAGCCGGTCGGGGGTGTCCCAGCCGGTGGACCACACCGGCGCCCCGTCGGCGCGGTAGAGCACCAGGTTGCCGTCGTCCTGCATCACCAGCGCGCCCGGCCGCGCGCCCCAGGTCCGGGTGTCCCAGACCGGGTGGCCGCCGTGGGTGTAGACGACGAGGTTGCCGTCGGTCTGCAGGGTCAGGTAGGTGTCGCGCGCGTAGGTGTTGCTCGCCCACAGCACCCGCCCGTCGGCGGCGTAGACGACGAGGTTGCCGTCGGCCTGGAACACCGCGCGGTAGCGGCCACCGGGGGCGGTGAGGGCCTGGTCGGCGACGAGGGCCCGGCCCGGGCGCAGCGCCTCGGGCCGGTCGCGCCCGGTCGACCAGGCGGTGCTGCCGTCGGCCCGGACCAGCCGCAGGTCGCCGGAGTCCTGCAGCACGAGGCGGGTCGCGCCGCTGCCCCACGTGCGGCTGTCCCACAGCGCGCGCGTGCCGGCGTAGACGACCAGGTTGCCGTCGGTCTGCATCACCAGCCGGGCCCCCGCGCCGTAGCTGCCGCTGGCCCACGGGACGCGACCGTCGGGGGCCTGGACGACGAGGTTGCCGTCGGTCTGCATCGTCGCCCGGTAGCGGCCGTCGGCCGACCGCAGCGCCTGGCCGGCGGTGAGCTCCTGACCGGCCTGGAGCACGGGGGTGCCGTCCGCGCCGGCGCTCGGCGTCGCGCCCACGACCTCCACCGTGGCACCGGCGGTCCCGAGCTCGCGCACGGTGACGGTGAGGCCGGCGACGGCCACCGGCCGGCCCACCGGCAGGGCGGTCTGCCGGTCACGCGACCAGTTCGCGCGGGCCGACGGGGTGGCGTCGAGCAGGAGGGCGCCGTCGGACCCGGTCGTGCTGCGGCGGAGCAGCACCCCGGCCTCCAGCTGCCACCGGTTGGTCGGGGCGAGGTAGGCGTCGCGGCCGGCCGCCGGCCGGTACTCCAGCCACGACTCGGTGCCGTCGGCGGCGACCAGGCGCAGGGCACGCACGCCCGTGCGACCGGAGACCGGCGCCAGGGTGTGGGTCGCCGGGGGTCCCGAGGGGGTGACGGTGCGCACGCCGTCCGCGGGCAGCACGCCGAGTCGGGCGGCCTGCGGGACGCTCAGCGACCCGACCTGCTCCCAGGAGCCGCCCATGACGTCGTAGTAGTCCTCGTAGGGCGCCACCGCGCAGGAGCCGGTGTCGAGAGCGGCGTCGCACTGGCGCAGCGAGGAGTGGCCCAGGCCGAGGTTGTGGCCCACCTCGTGAGCGAGAACGGACAGGGTGGTCGCGCGCACGTAGAGGTAGCCGCCGGAGCCCGGTCCGGTGCCGATCTGCGCGAGGCCGTACGCGCAGTCGGGCATCTGCGCCGGGTAGCCCGGGACGTAGAGGAGCAGGTGCCGGCCCGGGCCGCGGGGAAAGCCCACGGTGGCCGCCACGTCGTCCCACATCCGCCAGGGGTCGCTGCAGGCGTAGGACGTGGACACCCAGGACGGGGCGCCGGCGGTGGCGTGCAGGCGGACCGCGCCGTCGGTCTGGCTGGACCAGAAGTCGGCGACCGGCCCGTTCACCGCGTCGACCACCTGCTGCACCGTGGTGGCGTCCGCGGCCAGGCCCGGGGGGCTGACCAGGACGACCGTGACCTCGTTGGTGTACGGGGCCGTCGTCGCCGCGGGCGCGGGCTCGGCCGGGGCGAGGACCTCCGCGGCCACCACCTCGTGCACCGGCTCGTCGGTCGCGGCGGTCGTCCCGGGCACCTCCTCGCCGAGGACCACCTCGACGGTGGCGCCCACCGGGAGCTCGTCGACGTCGGCGGTGTCGACGCGGACGCCCTCCCCCGTGTCGGTCTCCACCCAGCTGGCCAGGTCGCCGTGGTCGCCGGTGCGCTCCGCGGCCGCGGCCGGGTCGGCGGACTCGACGTAGGCCTGGACGAGCTCACCGACCACCGTCGCGCCGGCGGCGGGCTCCTCGTCGGCGTGCGCGGGCGCGCCCACCCCGAGACCGGGCACGAGGGCCAGCGCCGCCGCGGCGACGGTGACGAGCACCGGGGTCCGCAGGGCACGCGGGCGGGACACGAGTGACACGGGGACTCCAGACGTGTGGGACGTGCCCTTCATCGGCACGCCGCCCGCCCGCCTGTACCGGCGCCCGGCGCGCTCACCCCAAGAGGTCAGCGGCGGCGCAGGAGGGGCAGCCGGCGCGCGGCCAGCGCGGTCCCACCGATGCCGAGGACGCTGCCGGCGGCCAGTGCCGGGGTGGTCCACGACGGACCCGCCGGCTCGCTCGCGGCGGCCTCGGCCGGGGCGGCGGCCTCGGCGGGCACCGCCGGAACCGGGCCGGCGGACGGCGCGGCGGGAGCGGACGCGGGGACCGGCGTGGACGTCGGCGCGGGGACGGCTGCCGTGCCCGCCGCTGTCCCCGGCGCCGCGGCGGTGACGGGGGCCGGTGCGGTGGCCGGGGCGGTCGCGGCCGCGCCGGGCAGCACGTCCGGCGCCGGTGCCGGGGCGGTCGCGACCGCACCGGCGGCCGGGGCGCCACCGACCACGGTGACCGTGGCGCCCGCGGCGGTGACCGCGTCGACCGTGACGGTGAGCTCGCCGCCGCCGACCGACACCGGGACCCCGGGCCGGAGCGCGGCCTGCAGGTCGGCCTCCCAGCCGGCGCGCGGCGACGGCGAGCCGTCGAGCAGCAGCGAGGTGTCGGGCAGCGCGCCGACCCGGTGCAGCAGCACGCCGCTGTCGAGCCGGTAGCGGTTGTCGGTGCCCAGCCACTCGTCGCGGCCCACGGGCGCGCGGTACTCCAGCCAGTAGGCGGTGCCCGCGGCGTCGGTCAGCCGCACCGCGCGGGTGCCGCCGCCGCTGCCCAGGGGGGCGAGGGTGACCGTCGTCGTCCCCGGGCCGGCGGTCTGCGTGGCGGCGGCGGGCAGGACGCCGAGCCGGTCGGCCTGGGCCGCGGTGAGGCTGCCGACGCGGTCCCACGAGACGCCCATGACGTCGTAGAAGTCGCGGTAGGCGGCGGTGCGGCACGCGCCGGGGCCCTCCACCGTGCCCTCGACCGTGCCGTCGCACTGCAGGCCGCTGGAGTGGCCGAGGCCGAGGTTGTGGCCCAGCTCGTGGGCGATGAGGGCGGGCAGGTCGTCGCGGACGTAGAGCCGGCCGCCGGACGCCGCCGACGAGCCGACCTGGGCCAGCCCGTACGAGCAGCCGGGCAGGTCCCCGGGCTGGCTGCTGACGTAGAGCAGCAGGTGCCGGCCGGGGCCGGGCTGGAAGCCGACGCGGGCGGCGGCCTCGTCCCACAGCGCCGTCGGGTCGGCGCAGCCGGCGGCGGTGCGGATCCAGTCCTGCGCCTGGGTGACGCCGACGGTGACCGCGCCACCGGTCTGCTCGGACCAGAAGCGGGCGACCGGGTCGTTGACGGCGGAGACGACCGAGTCCAGCGACGTGCCGTCCGGGGTGCCGCCGTGCGGGACGACCATGACGACGGTGACCTGGTTGGTGACCGAGCCGGCCGGCACCGGGGCGGCCGCCGGGGCGGCCGCGACGAGCTCGGCGCCGAGGACCTGGCGGGCCGGCTCGTAGCCGTCCGCGACAGCCTCGTCGGTCTGGGGGGCGCCGACGGTGACCTCGACGGTGCTGCCGGGCTCGAGGTCGCCGACGGCCGCGGTCGGGACGCGCACCGAGGTGCCGTCCTCGCCCTCGACGAACGTCAGCGGCTCCTCGTGCGACTCACCCGCGTGCTGGCCCTCCGGGGAGGTCTCGGGCCAGGCCTGCACCAGCTCCCCGACGACGGTCTCCCCGCCGTCGGCCTGCGCCGACGGCGCGAACGGGCCCGCGCAGACCGCGAGCACGGCACCGGCGACGGCCAGGGACCGGGGCAGGCGGGCGGGGACTCGGCGCGGGGACATCTCCCCGCACATCGGCCGCCCCGCACCCCGGGGGCACCATCGGGGACCCGCCCGTCACACCGGTCCCGCCCGCCCCGTCCCGGGCGTCCCGTGCGTCACGCCAGCGCGTCGGCCCTCATCAGCCGCCGGCCGGCCTCGGTGATCGAGCCCGACAGCGACGGGTAGATGGCGAAGGTCTGCGCCAGGTCGCTGACCGTGAGGCCCTTGGTGACCGCCAGCGCGATCGGCAGGATCAGCTCGCTCGCGCCCGGCGCGACGACCACGCCGCCGACCACGACGCCGGTGGTCCGGCGGGCGAACAGCTTGACGAAGCCGGCGTGCAGGTCGCTCATCTTGGCGCGCGCGTTGGTGGCCAGCGGCAGCCGGACGACGTCGAGGTCGTGGCCCTCCGGCAGCGTCTTCTCCTGGACGCCGACGGTGGCGATCTCCGGGTGGGTGAACACGTTGGCCGCCACGGTCTTCAGGCGGATGGGCTGCACGGCCTCCCCCAGCGCGTGCCACATGGCGATCCGCCCCTGCATGGCCGCGACGCTGGCCAGCTGGAAGACCCCGGTGACGTCGCCGGCGGCGTAGATCCCGGGCACGTTGGTGCGCGAGACCCGGTCGACGACGACGTGCCCGGACTCGCGCAGCTCCACGCCGCACGCCTCGAGGTTGAGGCCGGCGGTGTTGGGCACGGTGCCCACGGTCATCAGCGCGTGCGAGCCCTCGACGGTGCGGCCGTCGGTGAGCTCGACGAGCACGCCCTTCTCGGTGCGGGTGACGCCGGCCGCGCGGCCGCGCTCGGCGATCCGCCCGCCGCGCGCCTGGAAGACCTCGGCGATGACGTCGGCGGCGTCGGCGTCCTCACCGGGCAGCACCTGGTCGCGGGAGGAGACGAGGGTGACCGGCACGCCCGCCTCGAGGTAGCCGGAGGCGAACTCCGCGCCGGTGACGCCCGAGCCGACGACGACGAGGTGCTCGGGCATGTCCTCGAGCTCGTAGAGGTCGCGCCAGTCGAGGATGCGCTCGCCGTCGGGCTCGCTGCCGGGCAGCACGCGCGGGTCGGCGCCGGTGGCCACGAGGACGACGTCGCACTCGAGGGTCTCGAGGACCGCGCCGTCGGGACCGAGCACCTCGACGCGGTGCTCGACCAGCCCGCGGACGTCGTCGGCGAGGCGGCCCTGCCCGGCGACGATCCGCACGCCCTCGGCGGAGAGCCGGGCGTGGATGTCGGCGGACTGGGCGACCGCCAGGCCCTTGACCCGGTGGTTGACCGTGGGGAGGTCCAGGCCGACGGTGGCCAGGTCGGTGCCGCGCAGGCCGAGGACGGCCGAGTCCCGCACCGAGGTCATCGTGCCCGCGGCGGCGATGAGGGTCTTCGACGGCACGCAGTCGGTGAGCACGCTCGCCCCACCGAGGCCGTCGCGTTCGACGACGGTGACCTGCGCGCCGAGCGAGGCGGCCACCAGCGCGGCCTCGTAGCCGGCCGGGCCGCCGCCGATGATGACGATGCGGGTCATGGGGGATCTCCTGCGTCGCGGTGCGGGTGTGGCCCCCATCGTCCCAGCCCGGGCGCGATGTGTCGGCAGGCTCACGGGTCGTGCGGGCCACACCGGCCCGTAGGCTCGGGCGTCGATGGCTCTCTACGCCGCCTACGGGTCCAACATGGACCCCGAGCAGATGCTGCGCCGCTGCCCGTCCTCGCCGCACGTGGGCACGGGCTGGATCCGCGGCTGGCGGCTGACCTTCGGCGCCGAGGAGTACGGCTGGGAGGGCGCGCTGGCCACCCTCGTGCCCACCGACGACGACTCCCCCGGCGTCTTCGTCGCCCTCTACGACCTGACCCCGGCCGACGAGCGCACCCTCGACGCCTGGGAGGGCGCCGACCGCGGCCTGTACCGCAAGCTCAACCTGCGGGTGCACACCCTCGGCGGGGACGCCGTCGCCTACGTCTACGCGCTCGACGCCTTCGAGGGCGGGCTGCCCTCGGCCCGGTACCTCGGTGCGATCGCCGACGCCGCGCAGGCCGCCGGCGCGCCCGACGACTACCTCACCGAGCTGCGCGCCCGGGAGTGCCGCACGAGCTTCTGACCCGGCCGGTCAGGGGACGGGCAGGCGGGCGTCGCGCGCCCCGCGCGGGTCCGGTGTCCGCGCGACGCCGGGGCGCCGCGCGGGCAGCGGCGGCAGCGGAGGCCGCGGCACGGCGGTGGAGCCGCGCGGCCGGGGCGGCACGGCGGGGCCGGCGGCCGCGGCCCGCGGGGCGCCGTCCAGCACCCGGCCGAGATCGCGCTCGACGGCCCGGCGCAGCCGCCCGCCCAGGGGCCGCTCGACGAAGCGGTGCACGGCGTACGCCACGGCGAGCACCGTCGCGGTGACCGCGGCGAGCACGGCGTAGGCCGGCAGCACCGGGGCCAGCAGGTGGATGAGCACCCAGCCCGGGAACTCGTGCACGAGGTAGAGCGGGTAGGTCAGGGCGCCCAGGGTGGTCAGCCACCGCCAGTCCAGGTCGGCCACCCGGGCCGTCGTGGCGACCACCAGCGCCCCGACGCAGGCCGCCAGCAGCACGGCGAGGGCGCGGAAGGACACCCCGGCGCCGGCGATCGCGACCGACCACGGGATGTAGTACGACCAGCAGACCCACAGGGCGAGCAGGACGTTGAACCCCAGCAGCAGCCCGGCGGCCGTGCCCCACCCCTCGCGCCGCACGAGGTGGAGCAGCAGCCCGACGCAGAAGAACGGGGCGGCGTTGGGCTCGAGCAGCGTGACCAGCAGGCCGGTCCCCGTCTGGGCGGCGAGCGCCCCGAGCAGCGGCCAGGCGAGGCAGAGCAGCAGCACCCGCTCCCGGGTGAACCCGGCGAGGCCGACGAGCGCGAGCAGGGCGTAGAACTTCAGCTCCACCCACAGCGTCCAGAAGACGCCGTCGACGTGGCCGACGCCGAAGGCCTGGTGGAGCATCGTCAGGTTGAGCACCACGCCGTGCAGGCCGAGGTCCTCCCAGACCGGCACCAGCGGGACGACCCAGAGCACCCCCGCGACGAGCAGCACGGCGACCCAGTAGGCGGGGAACAGCCGGCCCACCCGCGACGCGACGAACGAGTGCACCGGGCGGCCCCAGGCGCTCATGAGCACCACGAAGCCGCTGATCATGAAGAACAGGTAGGGCGCGAAGCCGCCGTAGACGGTCAGCCGGCTCAGCGTCGGGAAGACCTCGCGGACGCTCTCGCCCCACCCGGGGTTGTCCCGCCCGGTGTAGTGGAAGGCGACCACCGCCGCGGCCGCCGCGAACCGCAGCCCGTCGAGTGCCCGCATCCGCCCGACCGCCGGGACTCCTCCCTCGCGCACCACGCCCCCGTCCCCGCCGGGCCTCACCCGGTCGACGGCGGGACGCTAGCCGCGGCCGCGCCGCCGGCGGAGCCGACCCGCCCGGGCCCGGGACACCGGCGCGCCGGGTGTGACCAGCGGGTCGCGAGCGCCTCAGGAGGACGCCGGCGTCCCGCTCCCGGGGCTGCCGAGGAAGGTCTCCAGCAACTGCCGGGCGGCCAGCGCCGGGGTGAGCTCACCGGCCAGCACCGCCTTCTCCAGCTCCGGTGCCGACGAGCGGACGGCGGGGTGCGCGCGCAGCCGGTGCTCCAGGCCGTCGCGGACCAGCTGCCAGGTCCAGCGCACCTGCTGCGCGCGGCGGCGCTCGTCGAACGCGCCCGAGGCGCGCGCCCGGTCCTGGTGCTCGACCACCTTGGCCCACACCGCGGCCAGCCCCTCGCCGGTCAGCCCGGCGCAGGTGAGCACGGGCACGTCCCACTCGCCGTGCCCGCGCAGCATCCGGATCGCCCCGGCCAGCTCGCGGGCGGCCTTGCGCGCGTCACCGGCGGCCGGGCCGTCGGCCTTGTTGACGGCGATGACGTCGGCGATCTCGAGGATGCCGCGCTTGATGCCCTGCAGCTGGTCGCCGGTGCGCGCCAGCGTGAGGAACAGGAAGGAGTCGACCATCTCGGCGACGGTGACCTCCGACTGTCCGACGCCGACGGTCTCCACCAGCACGACGTCGTGGCCGGCCGCCTCGACGACGACCATCGACTCCCGCGTCGCCTGCGCCACCCCGCCGAGCGTCCCGGCGGTCGGCGCCGGCCGGATGAAGGCGGCCGGGTCCACCGACAGCCGCGCCATCCGGGTCTTGTCACCGAGGATCGACCCGCCCGAGCGCGCCGACGACGGGTCGACGGCGAGCACCGCGACCCGGTGGCCGGCCGCGGTGAGGTCCACCCCGAGCTGGTCGATGAACGTCGACTTGCCCACGCCGGGCACCCCGGAGATGCCGACCCGGCGCGCGTTCCCGGCGTGCGGGGTGAGCTCGACGAGCAGCTCCTGGGCCCGCTCGCGGTGGTCGGCGCGGCGCGACTCGACCAGCGTGATGGCGCGGGCGAGCGACCGCCGGTCCCCGCCGAGCACCCCCTCGACGAGCGCCGGGACGTCCGGTGCCGGCATCAGTGCCCGAGACGCGAGGACAGCGTCCGCAGCAGCTCCTGCGCCGCCTCGGCGATGACCGTGCCCGGCGGGAACACCGCGGCCGCGCCCATCTCCCGGAGGGTCGGGACGTCGTCGGGCGGGATCACGCCGCCGACGACGATGAGCACGTCGTCGGCACCGAGGTCGGCGAGCGCCTGCTTCAGCGCCGGCACCAGCGTGAGGTGACCGGCGGCCAGCGACGAGACGCCGACGACGTGCACGTCGGCCTCGACCGCCTGCCGGGCGACCTCCTCCGGCGTCTGGAACAGCGGGCCGACGTCGACGTCGAAGCCGAGGTCGGCGAACGCGGTGGCGATGACCTTCTGCCCGCGGTCGTGGCCGTCCTGGCCCATCTTGGCCACCAGGATCCGGGGACGGCGCCCCTCGGCCTCGGCGAACGCCTCCGCCATCCGGCGGGTCTCCTCCACCGGGCCCGAGCTGCCGGCCTCGTCGCGGTACACACCGGAGATGGTGCGCACCTGGCCGGCGTGCCGCCCGTAGACCTCCTCGAGCGCGTCGGAGATCTCCCCCACCGTCGCCCGGGCCCGCGCCGCGTCGACGGCGAGCTTGAGCAGGTTCGCGTCCAGCTCGCGCCCGCGCCGTCCCTCCGCGGCGGCCCGGGCGGCGTCGGTGAGCCGGCGCAGGGCGTCCCGGACGGCGGAGTCGTCGCGCGAGGCGCGCAGCTCCTCGAGGCGCGCCTTCTGCTGGGCCAGCACGTCGGCGTTGTCGACGCGCAGCACCTCGATCGCCTCGTCGGCCTCGACCCGGTACTTGTTGATGCCGATCACCGGCTGGCGGCCGGAGTCGATGCGCGCCTGGGTGCGGGCGGCGGCCTCCTCGATGCGCAGCTTCGGGATGCCGTCGTCGATGGCCTGGGCCATGCCGCCGTGCTCGGCGACCTCCTCGATGTGCGCCCAGGCGCGGCGGGCCAGGTCGTAGGTCAGCCGCTCCACGTACGCCGAGCCGCCCCACGGGTCGATCACCCGCGTCGTCCCCGACTCCTGCTGCAGCAGCAGCTGGGTGTTGCGGGCGATCCGGGCGGAGAAGTCGGTGGGCAGCGCGAGCGCCTCGTCGAGGGCGTTGGTGTGCAGCGACTGCGTGTGCCCCTGCGTGGCGGCCATCGCCTCCAGGCAGGTGCGGACGACGTTGTTGTAGACGTCCTGCGCGGTCAGCGACCAGCCCGAGGTCTGCGAGTGGGTGCGCAGCGACAGCGACTTGTCCTTGGTCGCGCCGGCCTCCTTCACCAGCCGCGCCCACAGCAGCCGCCCGGCGCGGAGCTTGGCGACCTCCATGAAGAAGTTCATGCCGATGGCCCAGAAGAAGGACAGCCGCGGCGCGAACGCGTCGACGTCCAGGCCCGCAGCCTTGCCGGCCTGCAGGTACTCGACGCCGTCGGCGAGGGTGTAGGCCAGCTCCAGGTCGGCCGTCGCCCCGGCCTCCTGGATGTGGTAGCCGGAGATGGAGATCGAGTTGAAGCGCGGCATCTCCGCCGAGGTGAAGGAGAAGATGTCGCTGATGATCTGCATCGACGGCTTCGGCGGGTAGATGTAGGTGTTGCGGACCATGAACTCCTTGAGGATGTCGTTCTGGATGGTCCCCGTGAGCTGCTCCGGCTTCACCCCCTGCTCCTCGGCGGCGAGCACGTAGAGCGCGAGCACCGGCAGCACCGCGCCGTTCATGGTCATCGACACGCTCATCCGGTCCAGCGGGATGCCGTCGAAGAGCTGCCGCATGTCCAGGATCGAGTCGATCGCCACCCCGGCCATGCCGACGTCACCGACCACGCGCGGGTGGTCGGAGTCGTAGCCGCGGTGGGTGGGCAGGTCGAAGGCGACCGACAGGCCCTTCTGCCCGGCAGCGAGGTTGCGCCGGTAGAACGCGTTGGACTCCGCGGCGGTGGAGAAGCCCGCGTACTGGCGGACCGTCCACGGCTGGGTCGTGTACATCGTCGGGTAGGGCCCGCGCAGGTAGGGCGGCAGGCCCGGGTAGGTGCGCAGGAAGTCCAGCCCGGCCAGGTCGGCGGGGGTGGCCAGCGGCGGGACCGCGATGCCCTCGGGCGTCTCCCAGGTCGCCTCCTCCACGCCGCGGCCGGTGGCCTCCTTGAACGCCTTCGCCCAGTCGTCCGCACCGGCGCGCGCGGCCGGGCGGCCCAGCTCGATGCCACCGAAGTCCGGGATGTCGCTCATGCCGTCACTCCCACCTGCTCGTGGACCGTCCTCAGCACGTCCAGCGCGTCGCACCCGGCGTACACGTACCCGTCGACGCCGTCCACCCCCAGCGACGGCTTGCCCGCCAGCCACACCTGCCCGGCCCCGGCGGCGCGGAGCTCCGCGGCGAGGGCGGCCGCCGACCGGGCGTAGTCGGCGTCGGTGCCGCAGATGCAGGCCACCGTCGTCCCGGCGTCGGCGAACCCCGAGGCGCCGTCGCCGGCCGGGGTCTCCACGCCGCCGGCCTGGAACAGGTTGCCGGCGAAGGTGGCCCGCGCGGTGTGCCGGGCGACCGACCCGAGGGTGGCCAGGTAGACCCGCGGGCGCGAGGGCGCGGCGTCGGCGCGGTCGCGCAGCTCCTCGTACTCCTGCGCCGCGCGCACCCGCGGCAGGCCGCCGGTGGGGTGCAGGTCGGCCGCGGGCTGCCGCTCGGGCAGCTTCTCGGCCAGGTTGGGGAACTCGCTGACGCCGGTGATCGCGTCGGCGCGGGTGGCCAGCCGCCTCGCCCGGGTGTCCCAGGCGGCGGCCAGCCGGTCGCGCACCAGCCCCGAGGACAGCGCCGCGGCCAGCCCACCGGCCCGCTCGACCTCGGTGAACCACGTCCACGCGGCCTGCGCCAGCGACTCGCTGAGCGACTCGACGTACCAGGAGCCGCCGGCCGGGTCGAGCACGCGGGCCAGCGAGGCCTCCTCCACCAGCAGGTTCTGGGTGTTGCGGGCGATCCGGCGGGAGAAGGCGTCGGGCAGGCCGAGGGCGGCGTCGAAGGGCTGCACGGTGACCGCGTCGGCCCCGCCCACGCCCGCGGCGAAGCAGGCGACGGTGGTCCGCAGCATGTTCACCCACGGGTCCCGCCTCGTCGTCATCACCGACGACGTCACCGCGTGCTGGCGCTGCGCGCGGGCGGCGGGTGAGGCGCCGCTGACCTCGCCCACCCGGTCCCACAGCCGGCGGGCCGCGCGCAGGGCCGCGATGGTCGTGAACTGGTCGGCGCTCGCCGAGTAGCGGAACTCGAGGCGGCCGAACGCCTCGTCCACCGGCAGGCCCGCGTCGGTGAGCGCCCGGAGGTAGGCGACACCGGCGGCCAGCGAGCAGCCCAGCTCCTCGACCGCGGTGGCCCCGGCGTCGGCGTAGACGGTGGCGTCGACGACGACGGTGCGCCAGCCCGCGGGCGTGCGGCGGGCGAGGTCGGCCAGGCCGGTGAGGTCCTGCTCCTCCCCGGACGCGGCGTGCACGCCGAGCGGGTCGAGGCCCAGCGAGCCGCCGGGCGCGAGGTCGGTGCGGTCGCCGACCAGCGCCAGCAGCGCCTCCGCCGCCGGGAGCCCGCCGGAGACGGCGACCGGCGCGAGGTCGAGGTAGACGTCGGCGAGCACGTCGGGGAGCGCCCCGACCGGCACCGCGCCCTCGCCGAGCACCAGCCACAGCGAGGTGACGCCGTTCTCCAGGTCGGCCGCGACGGCCTCCCGGGTCACGGCGACGTCGGGGTGCGCGTGCCGCTGCCGGACGTCCCAGCCCGCCGGCACCCCGCTGTCGGGCGACGCGCCGGCCCGGGCACCGCGGACGTAGGGCGGCAGGCCCGGGACGCCGACCGCGGTGGGCAGGTCGCCGGCGTCGTCGGCGTCGTAGAGCGGGGCCACGGCGACGCCGGTGGCCACCGTGCGGCGCAGCGCGTCCTCGACCGGGTCGGGCAGCTCCTCGCGGCCGGCCTTGCGCAGCACCCCGGCGACCAGCTCGCGCCACCGGTCGCGGTCCACCGGCGGGAAGTCCCCGGCCAGGGAGAGCTCGTCGGGCACCGCGTGCTCGGCGGGGACCTCGTCCTCGCCCGGCGTGGCCGTGTGGGTGGCACTCATCGGCGGACTCCTCCCAGTAGGGGACCGTTCTACCGGCGTTCCCCCGGCCGCGGGCGGGCGGGGTGCCCGGGTGCGGGTGCACCGGCGGCGGGGCCGGTGGTCCCGGCATCGGCGGCCAGGGCCTGCAGCGCGGCGCGGACCATGAGCCGCAGGCCCACCCCGATCGCCCGCTCGTCGACGTCGAAGGTGCCGCGGTGCAGGTCCAGGGGCGCCCCGCCGCCGTGCGTGCCCAGCCGGGCCAGCGCGATCGGGACGACGTCGGCGAACCAGCCGAAGTCCTCCCCGCCCATGCTCTGCGGCGTCGGGCGCACGCCCTCCGGGCCCACCGTGGCCAGCGCCGCGGTGCGCAGCAGCGCCACGGTGCGCGGGTCGTTGACCACCGGCGGCACCCCGGGCACGTAGTCGACGTCGACCTCCGCGCCGGTGGGGGCGGTGACCTGCTCGACCAGCCGGCGCAGCAGCGCCTCGGCGGTCTTCCACTCGTCGCGGTCGAGCACCCGCACGGTGCCGCGCAGCAGGCCGCGCTGCGGGATGGCGTTGGCGGCCACCCCGGCGTTGACCGCGCCCCACACCAGCGACATGCCCGCCCGCGGGTCCACCTGCCGCGAGAGGAGTCCGGGCAGGTCGGTGATCAGCCGGCCCAGCGCGTCGACCAGGTCGACGGTCAGCTGCGGCCGGGCGGTGTGCCCGCCGGGGCCGGTGAGGGTGACGTCGAGCCGGTCGCAGGCCGCGGTGATCGAGCCGGTGCGCAGCCCCACCGCCCCCACCGGCGTGGCCGGGTCGCAGTGCAGCGCGAACGCGCGGGAGGCGCCCTCGAGCACGCCGGCCTCGACCACGTGCAGCGCGCCGCCGGGCACGGTCTCCTCCGCGGGCTGGAACACGCAGCGCACCGTGCCGGGCAGGTCGTCGAGGTCGGCCAGCGCGAGCGCGGCGCCCAGCACGACGGTGGTGTGCACGTCGTGGCCGCAGGCGTGGCACATGCCCTCGCGGGTGGAGGCGTAGGGGACGTCCTTGAGGTCGGCCAGCGGCAGGGCGTCGATGTCGGCGCGCAGCACGACGGTCGGCCCCTCCCCCGAGCCGACGTCGACCACCAGGCCGGTCCCACCCGGCAGCCGGCGCGGCGCCAGCCCGCCCTCGGTGAGCTGCTGCTCGACGTAGGCCGTCGTCTCCACCTCGGCGTAGGCCAGCTCGGGGTGCGCGTGCAGGTGCCGGCGGACGGCGACCAGCTCGTCGGCGTGGCCGGTCACCCACGCGTCCAGGCCGGCGGCCAGCTCCTCGGGGGTGCGGCTCATGCGGCGTGCCCGCCGGCACAGGACGCCGGGCCGGGGACGGGTCCGTCGGGCCGGGTGGCCGGGCCGGTCGCGGGGAGGCCGTCGCGCATCTCGGCCAGCAGCCCGTCGACGACGGCGCGCAGGTCGCCGCCGGACTCCAGCGCCGCGGCGCGCTGCCGCTGGTAGGAGGCGCCGACGGCGAGCACCTTCTCCACCCCGGCCAGCTCGGTCTCGCAGCCCAGCCGACGGGCGACGGGGGTGAGGTCCTCGGCCAGGTCCAGGATCGCCTGCCGGACCGGACGGACCGTGCCCTTCTCGTCGACGACCACGTCGGCGTCCAGGCCGTAGCGGGCGGCCCGCCACTTGTTCTCCCGGAGCACCCAGCTCGGCGGGGTGGGCAGGGTGTAGCCGCGGTCGAGCTGGCCGTCGAACTGCTCGACGAGGCACTGGGAGAGCGCCGCGACGACGCCGATCTCCTCGAGGGTCGGCAGGCCGTCGCAGATCCGCAGCTCCACGGTGCCGAAGCCCGGGTGCGGGCGGATGTCCCACCACACCTCGCGCACGCTCTCGATGGAGCCGGTGGAGATGAGCGTCTCCATGTAGGTCTCGAAGCCCGACCAGTCGGCCAGCTGCGTGGGCAGCCCCGCCGTCGGCATGCCCTCGAACACCTTGCTGCGCGCCGAGGCCAGGCCGGTGTCGCAGCCGACCCAGAACGGCGAGGACGCCGACAGCGCCAGGAAGTGCGGGACGTACTGGGTGAGCGCGTTGACGATCGGCATCGCCTTGTCCGGCGAGCGGACGCCGACGTGCACGTGGACGCCGAAGATCTGCAGCCGCCGGGCCAGCCACTGCATCCGCTCGACCAGCTGCAGGTAGCGCTCCTTGGGCGAGATCAGCTGGGTCTGCCAGTCGGTGAACGGGTGGGTGCCCGCGCACATCAGCCCCAGCCCGCGCCGGTCGGCGGCGGCGGCGACCTCGGCCACCGTGCCGGCGAGGTCGGCGGTGGCCTCCTCGACCGTGGTGCAGACCCCGGTGATGACCTCCACGGTCGACTGCAGCAGCTCGTGCTTGGCCTTCGGGTGCTCCTCGGCACCCTCGGGGCAGATCTCGGCGAGGATCTCCGTCGCGCCCGCGGTCAGTTCCCGGCTCTGCCGGTCGACGAGCTGCAGCTCCCACTCGACGCCCAGGCTGGCCCGCTCGGAGGAGGCGAAGGGGATCTGCACCCCACGAGGATAGGGAGGTCCGCCGCTCGCGACCCCCTGGAACGGCGTCAGACCGCGGCGAGCTCCGCGGCAGCGGCCACCGGCCGGCCCAGCAGCAGCGACGGGGGCACCCGGGAGGTGGCTGCGGCGAGCACCGCGGCCACCGCCCGGCGGCCGTGCCTCGCGGGGTGCACGGTCACCGCGCACAGGTCACGGCCGACCACGGACACCCCGGCGCCGTCCTCGGTGGGCACCAGCGCCTCCACCCGCGACCACGGGATCCCGTGCACGTCGCCGTCGGCGTCGCGGTGGGCCAGCCCCTCCTCGGAGACCACCAGCACCACCCGCGCGGCCGGGTCGAGCAGCCGCCGGTGCAGCGGCGGGCGGAACCGCGCCCCCTCCGGCAGCGCCGGCAGCACGCCGCACAGCGGGCGGCGCGGCACCCGGGGGTCCGGCCCGTCCCAGGTGGCGGTGTCCGGCACGGTGAGCACCGCGGTCGGCTCGGCCCGGCGCAGCGCCGCGGTCACCGCGGCCGGGGTCACCGCACGCCAGGCGGCGAGGGTCTCGGCGGCGGTGCGGAACGGCAGCCCGACCGCGGCGCAGTACGCCGCGTCGGCGAGCTCGGTGCCGGCGGCGTCCTCGTCGTCGAGCTCGGCCTCCAGCCCGGCGACGGCGTGCGCCACCTCCTCCGGCGCCGGGCCGTCGGCGCACAGCTGCGCGAAGCTCGCCCAGAGCAGCTCGGCCACCTCGGCGTCGCGGCCGGTGCGGGCGTCGACGACGACGGCCACCTCCCGCCGGTCGGCGGCGAGGTCGAGGATCAGCGAGTCGACGGCGTAGCTGAGGCCCGAGGCGTGCCGGGCGCGCTCGCGCACCCGCTCCTGCAGGACGTCGACGCCGACTGCCAGTGCGGCGTCCGCCGGGGAGTCGGTGGCCAGCAGCAGGCCGACGCCGGGCGCGTCGGTGCGGGTCCACACCGGCCCGTCCTGCGGTCGCGGCACCGGCGTCCGGCGGGCCGGGCGGGGGCCGGCGGGCAGCGGCAGCCGCAGCCCGGAGGGCAGCGGGCCGTGGCACCACAGCGCCGCGTTGCCGCGGACGAACCAGCGGGCGGCGTGCGCGCGCACCGTCTCCTCGTCCAGGTGCTCGGGGCCGGGGCCGGCCGAGACGGTCAGCCCGGGGCCGGCCAGCCCGTAGCGGGCCGCCCACAGCGCGCTGACCGTCGAGGAGCCGGTGCCGCAGCCCTCGGCCTGCAGCACGCCGGCCTCGGCGGTCATCCGCCCGGTGGGCAGGTCGGCCAGCGCGCGGCAGATCCCCTCGAGGAACGCGCCGACCGCCTCCGGCCGGCCGGTGGCGAAGAAGGCGGTGCTGTCGACGTCGGTGACCGCGTTGCAGCGCAGGTGGGTGCGCGGCAGCGCGGCCATCGCCAGGTGCTCGACGAGGTGGGTCACCTCGATGGTCGCGAACGTCTCGTCGCGCAGGCCGACGCCGAAGACCAGGGCCGCCGTGGTCCGCTGCCGGCCCCCCGCGGTGAACACCGGGACGCCGTCGATCTGCGTTCGCTGCACGCGGCCATCGTCCGGGGCGACCCGGCCGCCGTCCCCGGCCGACACGCGGCCGGGACGGGTGGGGCGGGTGCGGCGAGGGGCTGCGCCGCCGCCCGGCGGAGTCGGGTTAGCGTCGACGGGTGAGCGATCGCCGCCCCGGACCCGACCCCGCCTCCCTGGCCCGCACGGCCGCCGACGACCTCGGCTCGGCCCTCGGGGAGGGGCACGACACCGCCGTGGTCATGGGCTCGGGCTGGGCGCCCGCCGCCGACGCCTTCGGCCCCGCCGACTCCGTGGTGGGCATGGGCGAGCTGCCCGGCTTCGCCGTGCCCACGGCCCACGGCCACGGCGGTGAGATCCGTTCCGTGCGCGTCGGGCGGCGGAAGGTGCTGCTGTTCCTCGGGCGGACGCACCTCTACGAGGGCCGCGGCGTCGACGTCGTGGCGCACGGCGTGCGCACCGCCGCGGCCGCGGGCGTGCGCACCGTCGTCCTCACCAACGCCGCCGGCGGCCTGTCGCCCGACCACCGCGTCGGCCAGCCGGTGCTCATCAGCGACCACCTCAACCTCACCGCCCGCTCGCCGCTGGTCGGCGCGACCTTCGTCGACCTCACCGACCTGTACTCGGCGCGGCTGCGCGGCCTGGCCCGCGAGCTCGACCCGTCGCTCACCGAGGGCGTCTACGCCGCGCTGCCCGGCCCGCACTACGAGACGCCGGCCGAGATCCGCATGCTGCGCACGCTGGGCGCCGACCTGGTCGGCATGTCCACCGCGCTGGAGGCGATCGCCGCCCGCGCCGCAGGTATGGAGGTGCTCGGCCTGTCGCTGGTCACCAACGCGGCGGCCGGCGTCACCGGCGAGGAGCTCGACCACCAGGAGGTGCTCGCCGCGGGCCGGGCGGCGGCCGGCCGGCTCGGCAGCTTCCTCGTCGACCTGCTGGGCCGGCTGCCGTGAGCGGTCCGGTCCTGGTGACCGGCGCGGCGGGGCGGATCGGCACGGTGCTGCGGCAGGGGCTGCCCGAGCGCGGCTGGCCGGTCCGCAGCCTCGACGTCGTCGAGCTGCCCGAGCCGCGGCCGGGCGAGGAGACGCTGGTCGCCGACGTCACCGACCTCGGCGCGCTGACCGCCGCCACCCAGGGCGCGGCCGCCGTCGTCCACCTGGCCGGCGTCTCGGGCGAGTCCACCTGGGCCGCGGTCTCCTCCGCCAACATCCAGGGCACCTGGACGGTCCTCGAGGCCGCGCGGCGCACCGGCGTCGCCCGGGTCGTGCTGGCCGGCAGCAACCACGCCACCGGTTTCACCGGGCGCCCGGCGTCGGGCCCGCTCGCCGAGCACGACGGCCCCTCGCGGCCGGACACGTTCTACGGCGTGACGAAGGTGGCCGTGGAGGCGCTGGGCTCGCTCTACGCCGACCGCTACGGCCTCGACGTCGTCTGCCTGCGCATCGGCACCCAGGCCCCCGAGCCGCCGACGACGCGCGCGCTGGCCACCTGGCTCTCGCCGCGCGACACCGTCGCCCTGGTCGACGCCGCGCTGCGCGCCCCCTCCCCCGGCTTCCGGGTGGTGTGGGGCACCTCGGCCAACACCCGCGGCTGGTGGGACCTCACCGCCGCGCGCGAGCTGGGCTACGAGCCGCAGGACGACGCCGAGAGCTTCGCCGCGGCCCTGGTCGCCGCGCACGGCGAGCCCGACCCGGCCGACCCGGTGCACGCGCGGGTGGGCGGCGAGTTCACCCTGCCGTCCTACGACGCGGACGGGCTCTCCTCGTGACCGTGCTCGACGCCGCCCGCTCCTGGGCCGCCGAGGACCCCCACCCCGGCGACCGCGCCGAGATCGAGGCGCTCGTCGCGGCCGGGGACACCGCCGAGCTCGCCCGCCGCTTCGCCGGGCCGCTGACCTTCGGCACCGCCGGGCTGCGCGGCCCGCTGCGCGCCGGGCCGGCCGGGATGAACGCCGCCGTCGTCACCCGCGCCGCCGCCGGCCTGGGCACGTGGCTCACCGCGGCCGGGCACGGCGGGGGAAGCGTGGTGGTCGGCTTCGACGCCCGGCACCGCTCCGACGAGTTCGCGCGGGTCACGGCGGCGGTGCTGTCCGGGGCCGGGTTCGCCGTCCGGGTGCTGCCGCGGCCGCTGCCGACACCGGTCCTCTCCTTCGCCGTCCGGCACCTGGGCTGCGTGGCCGGCGTCATGGTGACCGCCAGCCACAACCCGCCGCAGGACAACGGCTACAAGGTCTACCTCGCCGACGGCGCGCAGCTGGTGCCCCCGGCCGACCGCGAGATCGAGACCGCCATCGCCGCCGTCGGCCCGGCGCGGGAGGTGCCGACGTCCGACGCGTGGGACACCCTCGGCGACGACGTCGAGGCCGACTACGTCGCCGCCGTCGTGCGGGCCCTGGAGCCCGGGCGGGTGCCCGGCCGCGACCGCCTCGTGGTGGCCTACACCGCGATGCACGGGGTCGGCGCGGCCACCACGCGGGCGGTGTTCGCCGCCGCCGGGCTCGCGCCGCCGGTGAGCGTGCCGGAGCAGGACTCCCCCGACCCGGCGTTCCCGACGGTCGCCTTCCCCAACCCGGAGGAGCCGGGCGCGGTCGACCTGCTGCTCGCGCTCGCCGAGCGGTCCGGCGCCGCGGTCGCGATCGCCGAGGACCCCGACGCCGACCGGTGCTCGGTCGTGTGCGACGGCCGCCAGCTCACCGGCGACGAGGTGGGCGCCCTGCTCGCCGACTGGCTGCTGCGCCGCGGCGTGCGCGGCACCTACGCGGCCTCGCTGGTCAGCGGCTCGCTGCTGCACGCACTGGCCGGGGCGCACGGCGTCCGCTTCGCCGAGACGCCGACCGGGTTCAAGTGGATCATCCGGGCCGGCACCGACGACGAGCCGCTGGTGTTCGGCTACGAGGAGGCGCTGGGCTACGCGGTGACGCCGGGCGTCGCCCGGGACAAGGACGGCATCTCCGCGGCGCTGGCCGTCGCGCTGCTGGCCGCGGAGCTGCAGGCCGACGGGCGCACGCTGGTCGACCGGCTCGACGAGCTCGCCGTCGAGCACGGGCTGTTCGCCACCGGCCAGCTCTCGGTGCGGGTGGAGGACCTCTCGCTCATCACCGACGCGATGGCCCGGCTGCGCGCCACCCCGCCGGCCCGCCTGCTCGGCCGCGCGGTCACCGCCGCCGACCTGCTGCACGAGGACCCGCCGGTCGACGCCGTCCGGCTGCTCGGCGACGGGGTGCGCGTGGTGGTGCGGCCCAGCGGCACCGAGCCCAAGCTCAAGGCCTACCTGGAGACCGTCGTCCCGGTGCACGACGACGCCGGCGTCATCGCCGCCCGCGGCCGCGGCATGGACGAGCTCGACCAGCTGCGCGGCGAGATGGCGCACGCGCTGGGGCTCTAGACCGTGGACGTGCGGGCGCTGGTGTTCGACGTGTTCGGGACCGTCGTCGACTGGCGCGGCGGGGTGGCCCGCGAGGCGGCCCGGCTGCTCGGCCCGGACGTGGACGCGGCCGCGTTCGCCGACGCCTGGCGGGCGCGCTACGTGCCGTCGATGCAGCGGGTGCGCTCCGGCGAGCGGCCGTGGGTGGTGCTCGACGCGCTGCACCGCGAGTCGCTGCCGGCGGCGCTCGCCGAGGTCGGCGTGGACGGCGTGCCGGACGACGTCGCCGACGAGCTGGTCCTGGCCTGGCACCGCCTCGACCCCTGGCCCGACGTCGTCGCGGGGCTGACCCGGCTGCGGCGGTCGTACCTCCTGGCGCCGCTGTCCAACGGCGGGGTGCGGCTGTCGGTCGACCTGGCCCGCCGCGGCGGGCTGCCGTGGGACGCGGTGCTCGGCGCCGAGGTGGCCGGGCACTACAAGCCCGACCCCGAGGTGTACGACTCCGCGCCGCGGCTGCTCGACCTGCCGCCGTCGGCGGTGTGCATGGTCGCCGCCCACGGCGACGACCTCACCGCCGCACGGGCGCGGGGACTGCGGACGGCCTACGTGCACCGGCCCGGCGAGTTCGGCGGCCTGCGCACCCCGCCGGCCACCGATCCCGACGCCGACCTGAGCGTCGGCTCCCTCGAGGAGCTCGCCACCGCGCTGGGCTGCTGAGGGCCCAGGCCGCGAGAGTGCAGTCGTCGCCGTCCGCGGCGGCGTGTCCGCGCGTGTCGGCGGCCACGACTGCCCTCTCGGCGCGGGGCCCGACCGCGTGCGCGCCGCGGCTCAGGCGGGCACGGGCTCCCGGCAGCCGGAGGCCAGTGCCCGCTGCGCGGCGGCCAGCACGACGACGACCTCCCGGCCGAAGCCGACGTCGCACGGGTGCGCGCCGCCGGTGAGCGCCGCCGCGGAGAGCTCGTCGACCGCCGCGGTCAGGGAGGCGACCGGGCTCTCGGTGTCGGGCAGCAGCACCAGCCGGCCGGCGTCGCCGTGGACGGAGAACTCGACGCCCGTGGCCAGCGGCGCCACGGTGTGCGACAGCGTGACGGTCGAGGCCACGCCCGGGGTGGCGTGCTGCAGGACCAGGTGCACGGTGTCGCCGACCCCCGCGCCCGCCTGCACCGACACCACCGGGCCCAGCGCCGGCACCAGCAGCGACAGCGCGTGCGGGCCGATGTCCCACAGCGCCCCGTGCCGGCGGCGCCAGGCCGAGTCGAAGGGGCTCCCGGCCAGCGCGGACAGCCAGGAGGCGGCGCCGCCGGCCAGCCGGGTGCGGCCGGCCTGGGCCAGCCAGGTCGTCGTCTGGGCCTGGAAGCGGAACGTGAAGAACACGACCGAGGCGACGCCCGCCGACCGCGTCGCCGTCACCACCCGGTCGGCCTCCTCGACGGTCAGCCCGATCGGCTTCTCCAGCAGCAGGTGCCGGCCGGCGGCGGCCGCCTGCTCGGCGAGGGGGACCTGCACGTCCGGCGGGACGGCGACGGTCACCGCGTCGACCTGCTCCAGCAGCGCGGCGAGGTCGTCGGTGCCGGGGACGTCGAACTCCGCCCCGGCCTCGGCGGCCTTCCCCGCGTCCCGCCCCCAGATGCCGACGAGCTCGGCGGTGGGGTGCCCGGCGATCGCCGCCGCGTGGACGATGCGGGCCCAGTGACCGGTGCCGAGGACCGCGAAGCGCACGGTCAGACCGCGCCGAACTGGCGGTCGCCGGCGTCGCCGAGCCCGGGGACGATGTAGGCCTGGTCGTCGAGGCCCTCGTCGACGCTGGCGGTGAACACCCGCAGCGGCAGCCCGCTCCGCTCCAGCCGCTCGAGACCGGCCGGGGCGGCGAGCGCGCACAGCACGGTGATCTCGGTGGCGCCGCGGTCGGTGAGCAGCGTGCAGCAGTGCACCAGCGAGCCGCCGGTGGCCAGCATCGGGTCGAGGACGAACACGTGCCGGCCCACCAGCGACTCCGGCAGCGAGGCCATGTACGCCTCGGGCTGGAAGGTGACCTCGTTGCGGGCCAGGCCGACGAAGCCCATCTGGGACTCCGGCAGCATCCCGTGCGCGGTGTCGGCCATGCCCAGGCCCGCCCGCAGCACCGGCACGATCAGCGGCGGCGCGGCCAGCCGGTAGCCCGTCGTCGTGGTCACCGGCGTGGTGATCGACTCCTCGGCCACCTGCAGGTCGCGCGTGGCCTCGTAGACCAGCATCTGGGTCAGCTCGCGCAGCGCCGCCCGGAACGCGGCGTTGTCGGTCCGCTCGTCGCGCATCCGCGACAGTCGGGCGCGGGCCAGCGGGTGGTCGACGACGGTCAGCTGCACGGGCGCCACCGTATCGGGCCCCGCCGGGGGGCTCCTCCGACCACGGCGCCGACCCGGAGGCACGGTGGAGGCCCGACGCGGTCGCCGTCAGCGGAAGTACTGCTGCACCACCCGGCGGGCCATCGCCACGGCGTAGCTCTGGCCGCGGTCCTGCGGGTAGATCTGCGACATGGTGGCGAGCACGACGCCGGGCATCGAGGTCTCGTGCGGGGGGATCGACTCCCGGTAGGCCGGGGTGACCACCGGCTGGGCGAAGCCGGCGCGGGAGAAGTGCCAGTCCTGCACCCAGGACAGCTCGAAGTCGGGGTTGAGCCGCTGGAGCCAGGGCTCGTACCGCTGCAGCAGCTCGGCGGGGTCGGTGGTGAAGCGCCAGTCGTCGCGCGGGACGTAGTTGCCGACGTAGACGACGTGCCGCCCGCCGTACTCCGACGTCGGCACCATCCGGGTGTGCTCGACGACGGCCAGGAACGGCGCCGACGGGTCGTTGACGTTGAGCCAGTAGTACGGGATGACGCTGCGGTCGCACTCCAGGACGAAGCAGGTGGCGCCCAGGTACTCGGCGCGGTGCAGGACGTCGTCCTCCGGCGCGCCGGTCGCCCGGGCGAACGCCGGCTGGGGGACGGTGACGAGGACCCGGTCGAACTCGGCGCGGGCGCCGTCCTCGGTGGTCACCTCCACCGGCCCGGCCGGGTCGGGCTGCGCGATGTGGGCCAGCCGCCGTCCGGTCTCCACCCGGCCGCCGCGCTCCTGCACCGAGCGCAGCAGCGCGGTGTAGACCTGGTGGAAGCCGCCGTCGAGGTACCCGAGCTTGAACGTGCGGAAGTGCACCCGCGCCCACAGCCAGGCCATCGAGATCTCCGGTGCCCGCGCGCCGAACTTGCCGACCAGCAGCGGCTCCCAGATGACGTCGGCGGCCCGCCGGCCGGCCCAGCGCTGCACCCACTCCAGCGCGCGCCGGTCCCCGAACCGCTCGCCGTCGCGGACCGCCTTGAGCAGTGCCGACGACGCTCCGAAGCGGACCCGGTCGGCCAGCCGCAGCGGCGGGAAGGCGAGCATGTCCCGGGGCGTGGAGAAGTCGTGCAGCACGCCGTCGTGGTAGATCCCGGTCGTCGTCGCGTGGAAGCGCAGCTTCGGGGCCAGACCCAGCTCGCCGATCAGGTCGATCATCGCGCGGTCGCTGGCGAAGATGTGGTGGTAGTAGCGCTCCAGCGGGGTGCCCTGCACCTCCAGCGACCCGGCCAGCCCGCCGATCTCGTCCGCGCCCTCGAGCACGGTGACCTCGTGGCCGTCGGCGGCCAGGTCGTGCGCCGCGGTCAGGCCGGTCGCGCCGGCGCCGATGATCCCGATCCTCATCGGAAGCTCCACCTCTTGTTCAGCAGGAACTGCAGGACGGCCACGACCGGCAGCGACACCACCTTGACCACGTTGGCGTCGACGCCCAGCCAGGTGTGGAAGACCAGCAGCAGCACGGCCACCAGCCCGATGCCGACCAGGCCCACCGCGTAGAAGCGGAGGAACCGGCGCAGCATGCCGTCGCGCACGCGGAAGTTCAGGTAGCTGTTCAACAGGAAGTTGTTGGTGATCCCGGCCGAGGTGCTGAGCACCGTGGCGAGCTGCTCGTGCAGGCCGAGGACGTTGTAGAGCAGCAGGAACAGGACCAGGTCCAGCAGCACACCGGAGACCCCGATGAGCTGGTACAGCACGAAGCTGCGGTACCGCCGCCAGGCCTCACGTGCCGGTCCCCCGAGCCGGCTCGTCCCCGTGGTCACGCCCGATCACCTCCTGGACGACGTAGAGCGGACGCGCCTGCACCTCGGTGTAGATCCGGCCGACGTAGGAGCCGATCACCCCGAGCGACAGCATCTGCACCCCGCCCAGGAACAGCACGACGATCATCAGCAGCGTCCAGCCGGGGACGGAGATCTCCGGCAGGAACAGTCGCACACCGAGGGCGTAGACGATCCCCAGCAGCGCGATCACCACGGTCACCAGGCCCAACCGGGTGATGAGCTTCAGCGGCACCGTGGAGAAGCTGGTCACCCCGTCGGCGGCCAGCCGCAGCATCTTCGTCAGCGGGTAGTTCGTCTGCCCGGTGACCCGCTCGTCGCGGTTGAACGGCACCGCCACCTGCTCGAAGCCGAGCGAGGCCACCAGCCCCCGCACGAAGCGGTTGCGCTCCCGGTGCGACCGGAGCAGGTCGGTGGTCGTGCGGTCGGTGAGCCGGAAGTCCCCGGTGTCCACGGGGATGTCGATGTCGGCGAAGCGGCGCAGCAGCCGGTAGTAGGCGTGGGCGGTGAGCCGCTTGGTCAGGGTGTCGCGGCGGCTGCGCCGCTGGGCGTAGACGATCTGCGCGCCGGCCTCCCAGGCCGCGATCAGCTCCAGGCTGACCTCGGGCGGGTCCTGCAGGTCGGTGTCCATGACGATCACCGCGTCCCCGGGGGCCTGGTCGTACCCGGCCGTGATCGCCATCTGGTGGCCGAAGTTGCGGGACAGGTCCACCACCCGGACCTCGGGACAGGACGCGGCCAGCTCGCGGAGGACCGCCAGCGAGCCGTCGCGGGAGCCGTCGTTGACGTACACGAACCGGAAGTCCAGGTCGGGCCGGGCCCGGGTCGCGGCCACCAGCCGGGCGTGGAACTCCCGGATCCCGGCCTCCTCGTTGTAGACCGGCAGCACGTAGGAGACGAGCCGCCGCGGCGCGCCGTCGGCTCCCCCGCCGGGGACCTCGGCCGTCACCGGTCGCCCTGCCAGCCCCAGAGCTGCACCTGGTCGGTCCTCCGGTCGTACGCGTCGCGGGCCATGCGGTAGTCGAGCAGCTGCACGCTCCCCCAGTCCTCCTGCGCGGTGCCGGCCAGCCGGCTCGGGGCCTCCTGCCGGGCGGCGAGGGCGATCCCGGCGAAGCTGCCGCCCTGGCCGGGGGCGTAGGCGATCGCGGCCAGGCCGCTGTAGGCGCTGGGGGCGGCGAGCAGCACGTCCGGGGTCTCGGCGAGGCCGTCGGCGACCACCGGGACGTCCCGCACGCAGGGGAAGTGCCAGGACAGCGGCCACTCGGGCAGCACGGTCCCCCGGCCCGCGAGGAACTCCTGCAGGCCCTCGGCGCTGCGCACCCGCGGCCCGGTCACGGCCAGCCAGCCGCCGGCGTCGGTGGCGGCGTCCGTGGCCAGCACGCGGACCCGGTCCGCGCCGGCGGGGACGGCGTCGGCCGTGACGGAGAGCGGGCGCCACGCCGAGGCGCCCGCCGCCCCGTCACCGAGCGGACGGCGCTCCAGCGCGGTCACGCCCCCGCCGTCGTCGGACCGGCCGAACTCCAGCTCCAGCACGTTCGCCCCGCCCGTCCGGCCGGCCGCGGAGACGGTGAGGTCCTGCTCGCCGGACAGCGCCGGCAGGGCGAACCACGCGCTGGTCAGGGTGCCGGTGGACAGCTCGCCGCCGTCGAGGCTGCCCCACACGGAGGTGGCCGGGCCCGAGCCCGGCGCGGCGGGGGGCGGGGACGACGACGGCCACCCGCCGCCGCTGACGAAGCCCGCCACCGCGTCCTCGCCCGCCGTCGGCTCCAGCGGCCCGTCGGGGTCGTCGGCGAGCACCTGCACGGCGTCGGCCAGCCCGCAGGTGTCCCCGGTCACGGCCGCCAGGTTGACCGCGGTCAGCGAGTAGCTGCCGGCCGCGGCCTGCCGCAGCGGCGCCACGGTGAAGGTCCCGACCAGCACCAGGACGCCGGCGGCCAGGCCGGCCGCGGCGAGCGGGACGGGCAGCAGGACGGCGGCGGTCGCGGCCCTCCCCCGGCCGGGCCGCCACCGCAGCCGGACGACGACGGCGGCCGCGACGGCCGCGAGCAGGAGCCAGGGCACGGGGTTGCCCAGGGGGACCCCGAGGGGGCGCACCGGCACGTCCCGGTACGGGAGGCCGTAGTCGGAGTACAGGAACCAGCCGTTCGCCCCGGAGAGGCCCACCCCGACCGCCAGCGCCAGCAGCCCGGCGCCGACGAGGCCGATGGCGACCACCCCGCGGTCGTGCGCGCGCTGGCGGGCGCTCTGCACCAGCAGGACGCCGGCCACCACGAGGAAGGGCACGGCCAGCCCCACCACCGCGCCGAAGTGGTGCGTCCACTTCGACGGGGTCAGCGCCAGGACCACGAAGGCGAGCGCCGTCGAGCCCGCCACCAGGTGCGCGGTCGGGGCGACCCGCGGTCGCGGGAGCCGGCGGGCGAGCAGCAGGCCGGTGACGACCAGCAGGGCGAGGGTGACGAGCACCGGCACGCGCTTGGTCGTGGTGCCCTGACCGCCGCCGTTCATCAGCGCGGCGTACCGGACGACCTCCTCGTACCAGGCGAGGTTCGGCCCGATCCGGGTGTGCAGCTCCGTCGCCTTCGCCACGCCGTGCCAGGACTGGTCGGCGAACATCACGACCAGCCCGGTGCCGGCCAGGCAGCCCAGCAGCGCGACGCGCCCCAGCAGGGGCGCCCAAGCGCCGCCGGTGCCGGCGCGCAGCGTCCGCCAGGTGCGCGGGAGCAGCACCAGCACGGGCGCGAGGACGACGACGCTCGAGGGCGTGACCGCGACCGCGACGCCGGCCACCAGCGCCGCCGCCCCGATCGTCGGCAGCGGGCGGCGGGCGCCCGGCGCGGTGCCGCGCAGCAGCAGCGCGAGCACGCTCGCCGCGGCCAGTGCGACGAACGGCTCGGGCCGCACGCCGAGGTCGAACGGGAGCCACCACGCCAGGAAGCACAGGGCGGCCGCCCACCGGACGACGGGGCGCCGGCCCAGGCCCGGGAGGGCGGCGCCGAGCACGCCCCGGCTGACGACGAACCAGGTGGCCACGCCGGCGAGGTAGCTGGGCAGCCGCAGCCAGACCGGCTCGAGGGTGAGCGCGACCAGCGGTTCGACGAGGCGCTGCACCAGCGTGAACGGCGCCTCGGAGGCGTTCATCCAGTGGTAGTAGTTGCCGACGTCGCCGCTCTCCAGCGCGTTGCGGATGGTCATCGTCGCGTAGCCGTCGTCGTCGGTCTGCGGCGCGATGAGGACCCACCCGCTCAGCACCGCCACCACGGCGACGTCGGCCAGCACGCGCAGGGCCCGCCGGGGGACGCGCTCCCGCGCGACGCGGGCCGCCTGGGGGCCCTGCCGCGCCAGCAGCGCCAGGGAGAGCAGGACGAGCAGCGCGTGACCGGCGATCACCGCGGTCTTGAGCGTGCTGGGCCGGCTCTCGAACCAGGTGCGCGTGCGGGCGGTGACGGTCGTGTCGGCCGCCTGGTCGGGGTCCAGGTCCGTGACGAAGGCGAACACGTCGGGGACCGGCTCCCCCGGCAGCGCCGTCGGCGGCGCCGACCCGCTCGCCACCGTCGTGCCCGCGTCGTCGGCGTCCACCCGGACGTCGCAGCCCGTCGCGGCGGGCGCCTCGTCGCGGACCAGCCGCCCGCCGACCAGCACCTGCAGCCGCCCGCCCTCGGTGGCGACCACCAGCGCGGACGTCGACCCGCCCGGGGGCGCCACCGTGGTGGCCACCAGCGTGGTGCGCTCCGAGCGGCCGAGGCCCGCCTGGACCGCCGGGCACGGGACCGCCACGTGCAGCTCGGCCGGCCGGTAGGGCACGAAGAAGGCGGTGGTGGAGACGGGCTGCTCCCCGGCTGCGGGCCAGCTGACCACGGTCCGGTCGGCCACCACCGGCGCGAGCGGCACCGCCAGGGCCAGCACGGTGCCGAGCAGGCCGACCAGCAGGGTGAGCGCCGTCCACAGCCGTGCCCGGGAGGCCGGGGGACGCCGGTCGGGGACGGGCTCGCGGAGCGCGTCGTCCGCGGTCGGCGACAGAGTCCTCGACACCCGGGGCCTCTCGATGGGGAGCGCGGTCCGGGGAAGGCTAGCCGACGTCCCGTCGTCCCCCGGGCAGCGAACGGGACACGGCCGGTGGGACCGGGCGCGCACCCGAGCGGGTGTGCGCTGCCCGGCGCGGGACCCGCGCGGGAGAGAATGCGGACATGACCCACGTGCTCGACCCCGGGACGCTGGCGGCCGGGACCCGGCCCGGTCCGGGGCCCGGGACGGCGTTCGACGACGTGACCCGCTCCGACGCCGCCCTCCGCGCCTTCCTGCACGGCCTGCCCGGCGTCGACCAGGTGGGGGCCGAGCAGCGCGCCGCCACCCTCGGCACCCGCTCGATCAAGACCACGGCCAAGGCCTGGGCGATCGACACCGCGATCTCGATGGTCGACCTGACCACCCTGGAGGGTGCCGACACGCCGGGGAAGGTCCGCAGCCTGGCGGCCAAGGCCCGCCGTCCCGACCCCACCGACCCGACCGCCCCGGCGGTGGCCGCCGTCTGCGTCTACGGCGACCTCGCCGGCGTCGCGCGGGAGGCGCTGGCCGGCACCGGCGTCCACGTGGCCGCCGTGGCCACCGCGTTCCCCAGCGGCCGGGCGAGCCGGGAGGTCAAGCTCGCCGACGTCCGTGACGCCGTGGGCAACGGCGCCGACGAGATCGACATGGTCATCGACCGCGGCGCGTTCCTCGCCGGCCGCTACCTCGAGGTGTTCGAGGAGGTCGTCGCGGTGAAGGAGGCGTGCGGGGGCGCGCACCTCAAGGTCATCCTCGAGACCGGCGAGCTGGTCACCTACGACAACGCCCGCCGCGCCTCGTGGCTGGCGATGCTCGCCGGCGCCGACTTCGTCAAGACCTCCACCGGCAAGATCTCCCCCGCCGCGACGCTGCCGGTGTGTCTGGTGATGCTCGAGGCGGTCCGCGACTTCCGCGCCGCCACCGGCCGGCAGGTCGGCGTCAAGCCCGCCGGCGGCATCCGCACCACCAAGGACGCGATCAAGCACCTGGTGCTGGTCAACGAGACCGTCGGCGCCGACTGGCTGTCCCCCGACCGGTTCCGCCTCGGCGCCTCCAGCCTCCTCAACGACCTGCTCCTGCAGCGGCAGAAGCTGCGCACCGGCCACTACTCCGGCCCCGACCACGTGAGCGTCGACTGACCATGACCAGCCCCCTGTTCGAGTACGCCCCGGCCCCCGAGTCCCGCTCGATCGTCGACGTCGCGCCGTCCTACGGCCTGTTCGTCGACGGCGAGTTCGTCGACGGCTCCGGCGACACCCTCAAGACGGTCAACCCGGCCACCGAGGAGGTGCTCAGCGAGGTCGCGGTGGGCACCGAGGCCGACGTCGACCGCGCCGTGCGGGCCGCCCGCCGCGCGTTCACCCGCGTGTGGGGCCCGATGCGCCCGGCCGACCGCGGCAAGTACCTGTTCCGGATCGCCCGGATCCTGCAGGAGCGGGCGCGCGAGTTCGCCGTCCTGGAGTCGCTGGACAACGGCAAGCCGATCCGGGAGTCCCGCGACGTCGACGTACCCCTGGCCGCGGCGCACTTCTTCCACCACGCGGGCTGGGCCGACAAGCTCGGCTACGCGGGCCTCGGGCCCGACCCGCGGCCGCACGGCGTGGCCGGGCAGGTCATCCCGTGGAACTTCCCGCTGCTCATGCTCGCGTGGAAGGTCGCGCCGGCGCTGGCCACCGGCAACACCGTCGTCCTCAAGCCGGCCGAGACCACGCCGCTGACCGCGCTGCTGTTCGCCCAGGTGTGCCAGCAGGCCGACCTGCCGCCGGGTGTGGTGAACATCGTGACCGGCGCCGGCGAGACGGGTCGGGCGGTGGTGGAGCACGCCGACGTCGACAAGGTCGCCTTCACCGGCTCGACGGAGGTGGGCCGCTCGATCGCGCGCGCCGTCGCCGGCACCCGCAAGGTGCTGACGCTGGAGCTCGGCGGCAAGGCGGCCAACATCGTCTTCGACGACGCCCCGATCGACCAGGCCGTCGAGGGCATCGTGCGCGGCATCTTCTTCAACCAGGGCCACGTGTGCTGCGCGGGCTCCCGGCTGCTGGTGCAGGAGTCGGTGCACGACGAGGTGATCGCCTCGCTGCAGCGCCGGATCGGCACGCTGCGGGTGGGCGACCCGCTGGACAAGAACACCGACGTCGGGGCGATCAACTCCGCGGAGCAGTTGGCCCGCATCCGGGAGCTGTCCGAGATCGGCGAGGCCGAGGGCGCGCACCGCTGGCAGCCCGCGTGCGACCTGCCCGACCGCGGCTTCTGGTTCCCGCCCACGGTGTTCACCGACGTCTCCCCCGCCCACCGGATCGCCCGCGACGAGGTGTTCGGCCCGGTGCTGTCGGTGCTCACCTTCCGCACGCCGGACGAGGCGGTGGCCAAGGCCGACAACAGCACCTACGGGCTGTCGGCCGGCATCTGGACGGAGAAGGGCTCGCGGATCCTGGCGATCGCCGACCGGCTGCGCGCCGGCGTGGTGTGGGCCAACACGTTCAACCAGTTCGACCCGACGTCGCCCTTCGGCGGCTACAAGCAGTCCGGCTACGGCCGGGAGGGCGGCCGGCAGGGGCTGGCCGCCTACCTGAAGGGGGCCTCCCACTGATGTCGGACCGCCTGGCCGTCCGCAAGACGTTCAAGCTCTACCTGGGCGGGGCCTTCCCCCGCTCGGAGTCCGGCCGCACCTACGCCGTCACCGACGCGCGGGGCGCGTTCCTCGCCAACGCCGCGTGGGCCTCCCGCAAGGACGCCCGCGACGCCGTCGTCGCCGCCCGCGGCGCCTTCGCCAAGTGGTCGGGTGCCACCGCCTACAACCGCGGTCAGGTGCTCTACCGGGTCGCCGAGGTGATGGAGGGCCGGCACGCCCAGTTCTGCGAGGAGGTGGCCGCCGGCGAGGGGCTGTCGGCCGGACGCGCCCGCGCCGTCGTCGACGCCGCCGTCGACCGCTGGGTCTGGTACGCCGGCTGGACCGACAAGCTGGCGTCGGTGCTGGGCAGCGCCAACCCGGTCGCCGGGCCGTTCTTCGGCTTCTCCACGCCCGAGCCGACCGGCGTGGTCGCCGTCCTGGCGCCGCAGCGCTCGTCGCTGCTCGGCCTGGTCAGCGTGCTGGCCCCGGTGCTCGCCGGCGGCAACACCGCGGTCGTCGTGACCTCGCGGGAGCGGCCGCTGCCGGCGGTGACGCTGGGCGAGGTGCTGGCCACCAGCGACGTCCCCGGCGGGGTGGTCAACCTGCTCACCGGCGACGCCGGCGAGATCGGCCCGTGGCTGGCCGAGCACGACGACGTCGACGCCGTCGACCTCACCGGCGCCCCGCCGGCGCAGGCGATGGAGCTCGAGCGGCTGGCCGCCGGCAGCATCAAGCGGGTGCTGCGCCCGCCGGCCGAGGAGCCGGACTGGAGCGCCGACCCGGGGCTGTCCCGCATGACGCCGTTCCTGGAGACCAAGACCGTGTGGCACCCGAAGGGAGTGTGAATCCCCCGGGTGCGCTCCCGGCCGGACCCGGCAGGATGGGCTCCGTGGCCAGGCCCAGCATCGTCCCGATCGCCCTCACCCTCGACGACCGCACCGGCTACACGCTGTGGGCGCCGCCGTGGGAGGAGGACGGCGAGGAGTGGCAGGCCTTCCTCGGCACCTCCGAGACCGACACCGCCACCGTGCACCTGTTCCCCACCCCGGCGGCGCTGGCCGCGTTCTGCCGCACCAGCACCGACCACGACCTCGCCGACCACCCGGTCTGGCCGGTGGTCACCGGCCTGGGCGCGGAGGACCTGACCCCGGACGACGACCACCGCTACGACCTCGACGGCGTCTACGACATCGCCGCGGAGAACCCCGACCGGTGGGCGGTCGAGGAGCTGTCGGCCACCATCGACATCGTCAGCCGGCTGGCCGAGTGCCTGGACACCGCCGGTGCCGACGAGGACGACGACGAGCCGGTGGCCCGCCGGCGCGCCTCCGCCGCGGCCTCGGACGACGAGGACGACACCGAGGACGACACCGAGGACGACGCCACCGCGGACGACGACGAGGAGACCGAGTTCCCGGCGCTGGCCGAGCTGGTCGCCCGCCCGGAGATCGGCTCGCTGGGCCTGGGCGTGGAGGCCTTCGTCGGCCGCTCCGGTGAGGACGCCTGGGTCGGCGTCGGCGGGGCCCTCGACGAGCTGTGGGAGGACGTGGTCGAGGAGCTGTCGGCCCACCTCGACTGGACCGGCGCCGGGACCACGACCCTGGACGCCTACCCGTCGGCCGCCGAGGACGACGTCCTCGACGACTCCGACGACACCGACGACACCGACGAGGACGCCGGCACCGGGACCGCGGTCGGCGCGACACCGGCGCGGGTGGCCGGCACCGGCGGCGGGCGCGGCCCGGAGCGGACGGTGGCCCGGGGCTCGGACGGCTCGGGCGACCGGCCGGCGGCGGGCTCGACGGCCGCCGCGCCGGCCGAGGCCGCGACCGCCGGGACGAGCACCATCCGCGGCGGCGGGCAGGTCAGCGCCACCCCGGCCGCGGTCGCGGCGGCCGCGGAGTTCTGGGAGGCGGTCGGCATCCTGCCGGTGGAGCTCGTCGTCCCCGAGGGCGCCGGCGTGACGCTGCGCTGCTACGTCGAGGACGTCGCCCGCTTCCTCGGCCGCGACGGCGAGGTGTACCTCTTCGACACCCCGGCCGACCTGGCCCGCTTCTGCGCCGGCGACGAGGAGCACGACCTCACCGAGATCGCGTCGTGGCCGGAGGTGGCCGACACCGACACCCTCCCGCTGCCGGCCGAACAGGACCGCTACGACCTCACCGAGCTGTCCGAGGTGCTCGGCGAGGTGGCCGGCGGCGCCGCCGGGCTGGTGGACCACACGGTGTTCGTGCAGCCGGTCGAGGGCGTGCGTGACGTCGCGGAGTACGCCCGGCTGGCCCGCGTCGACGAGCTGCTGGCACCGGGGGCGCCGCTGGGCCGGGCGGTCACCCGCGCGGAGCGGGAGCCGGAGGCGCCGCTGCCCGCCGAGGACGCGGCCGCGCTGCGGACGGCGTGGGACGAGGTCGTCGCCCAGGTCAGCGGGGCCCTGGTCTTCCGCCACGGGTAGTCGTGCTCTGCCCACCATGCGTGGGCAGAGCACGAAGGCGGGGTCCCGGGGTGTGCTCCCGAGCGCAGTCGTGCTCTGCCCCCAGTCGTGGGCAGAGCACGACTGCACGCGGAACAGCACAGCGGCCGGCCCCGGGGATCCGGGACCGGCCACTGGTGAGGTGCTGGGACGGCCCCTCCGCAGGGCCCCGCACCGAGCGGCAGCGAGGGGTGGGGGGCGGAGGGTCCTCCCCTAGTCGCGGGCGGACGCCGGACGGTCGAACCGCCCGCCTCGCTCGCCCGGGCCGCGGGAGCGGTCGCGCTCACCCGAGGGGCGGCGCGGACGCTCGCCCTCCCGGCGCGGACGCTCACCGTCGCGCCGGCCACGCTCGCCCTCGCCGTACGGGCGGCGCGGGCGGTCGCCGTCACGGCGCGGACGCCGGCCGCCGGGGCCGCCGTGCGGACGGCGCGACTCGCGGGCCGGCCGCTCGACCGGCTCCACCGGCACGCCGCTGGCCACGAGCTCGGCGATCGGGGCGTCACCGGGGCGGACGCGGGTGACCTGCGGGTCGACCTTGGCCTGGCGGAACCGGCGCTTGGCCTGCCCCACCTGGTCGGGCAGCAGCAGGGAGACGACCACACCGGCCGCACCCGCACGGGCGGTGCGCCCGGAACGGTGCAGGTAGGTCTTGTGGTCGGCCGGCGGGTCGTAGTGCAGGACCAGCGAGACGTCGTCGACGTGGATGCCGCGAGCGGCGACGTCCGTGGCCACCAGCACCGGGCTGCGGGCGTCGGTGAACGCCTCCAGCGCCCGGCGGCGCGCCGACTGCGGCAGCCCACCGTGGATGGCCTCGGCCTTGATGCCGACCGCCTGCAGGTTCTCCGTCAGCCGGTCGACCCCGAGCTGCGTGCGCGCGAAGACGATGGTCCGGCCCGGGCGGGCGGCCAGCTCCTGCGTCAGCGGCACCTTGTCGCGGAAGGCGATGCTGTAGGCCAGGTGCTCGGCAGGCGGGGCGTCGTCGCCGGCCCGCTTCACCTCGTGCCGGGCCGGGTCCTTGAGGTAGCGGCGGACCAGGGTGTCGACCTCGCCGTCCAGCGTGGCCGAGAACAGCAGCCGCTGGGCGTCGGGGCGGGTCTGGTCGAGCAGCTCCTGCACGACCGGCAGGAAGCCGAGGTCGGACATGAAGTCCGCCTCGTCGACGACGCTGACCTCGACGTCGGCGAGGCTGGCCTCGCCCTGGCTGATGAGGTCCTGCAACCGGCCGGGGGTGGCGACGACGACGTCGACGCCGCGGCGCAGCTGCTGGATCTGCCGGTACATCGGGGCACCGCCGTAGACGGTGGCGAACTGGACGCCGGTGGCCTGCCCGAGCGGCGCCAGGTTGTCGCTGACCTGCTGGGCGAGCTCCCGGGTGGGCACCAGGACGAGCGCCCGCGGGGTGCGGGGGCCGCGGCGGGCGGTGCCGCCCATGCGGGCGAGCATCGGCAGGCCGAAGGCGAGGGTCTTGCCCGACCCCGTCGCCGCCTTGCCCAGCACGTCGCGTCCGGCGAGGGCGTCGGGCAGGACGGTGGCCTGGATGGCGAACGGCGAGTGGATGCCGCGCCGCTCCAGCGCGGTCACCAGCGGCTGGGGCAGTCCCAGCCGGGCGAAGGTGGGGCCGGCGGGTCGGGGGGCGTTCTCGAGGTCGTGCTGAGGGTCGATCCGGGTGTCGACGGCGTCGACGGGGTCGAACGAGGACATGCGGGTGTGGGACTCCGATACAGCTCGGGCGCGTCCCGTGGTGGTGCGCGGGCGCCACCCCGAAGGCAGGGTCGGCGTCCTCACTGGCGATCGCGGGCGTCGTGGACGCGGCGGATCTGCACGGATGCGCTCATGCCCGGACGGACCGTCCGGGAGGATGTCCGGCGAGTGCCGGCACACCCAAGGTAGCAGCGGTGATCAGCCGGGGATTCCGGCGAGCACGGTGGCCGTGGTCACCGCAGGTCAGGCGCGCAGTGCCGCGAACCCCGGCCGGACGACGTCGGTGAGCAGCCGCGCCCGCTCGGCGTCGTCGGTGAAGGCCGCGGCCAGCGCCCGCTCGGTCACCGTCTGCACGTCGTCCCAGCCCCAGCCGTGGGCCGCCGCGACGTCGGCGAGCTCGCTGGTGACCGAGACCCCGCTCATCAGCCGGTTGTCGGTGTTCACGGTGACCGCGAAGCCGAGCCGGTGCAGCCGGCCCACGGGGTGCCGGTCGATCGAGGGGTAGGCGCCGGTCTGCACGTTCGACGACGGCGCGACCTCCAGCGGCACCTGCTCCTCGAGCACCCGCCGCGCCAGCGGCCCGAGCGGGCCCTCCCCCGGGGCCTCGTCGGCGATGCGCACGCCGTGGCCGAGACGCTCGGCGCGGGCGCCGTCCAGGGCGGCGCGGATGCTGTCGACGCCGGCCGCCTCACCGGCGTGGACGGTGCGGTGCGCCCCGGCGCGGTCGAGCAGCGCGACGGCCTCCGGGTGCCGGTCGGGCGGGAAGCCGATCTCCGGGCCGGCCAGGTCGAAGCCGACGACGCCGGCGTCGCGGTACCGGACGACGAGGCCGGCGACCTCCTCCCACCGGTCGGCCTGCCGCATCGCGCACAGCAGCGCGCCCACGGTGATCGGCGTGCCCGCGGCCGCGGCCGCGGAGCTGCCCTGTGCGAAGCCGTCGAGGATGGCCTCGACGGCCTCCTCGATCGGCGTGCCGCCCGCGGTGAGCAGCTCCGGGGCCATCCGGACCTCGGCGTACACCACGCCGTCGGCGGCCAGGTCGAGCGCGCACTCGCGGGCCACCCGGCGGACGGCCTCGGGGCGCTGCATCACGCCGACGGTGTGCGCGAAGGTCTCCAGGTAGCGCACCAGCGACCCCGAGTCGGCGGCCTGCCGGAACCAGCGGCCCAGCTCGCCGGCGTCGCCCGTGGGCAGGTCGCGGTAGCCGGTCTCCTCGGCCAGTTCGAGCACCGTCTGCGGCCGCAGCCCGCCGTCGAGGTGGTCGTGCAGCAGGACCTTGGGGGCGCGGCGGATCGAGTCGGCGTCGAGCGGTGCGGGCACCCCGAGACGCTATCTGGTGTCGCGGTCCTGCCAGCGGAAGGTCAGGACGCAGAGCACCAGCCCGAGGACGCACCAGGCGCCCAGCACCAGGGCCACCCGGCCGAGCTCCCAGGAGCCCGCGGGCTCCTGGGCGGCGAGCGCGTCGGGCAGGAACACCGAGCGCAGCCCCTGGGCCAGCCATTTCACCGGGAAGACGGCGGCGACGTCCTGCAGCCAGCCGGGCACCTGGTCGAAGGGCAGGAAGACGCCGGAGACGAACTCCAGCACCAGCGCGATGGGGGTGACCGTGGCCGAGGCCGACCGGCCGGTGCGGCACAGCGTCGAGACGGCGATCCCCAGCAGCGTGCAGGCCGCGGCGCCGAGCACGGACACCCAGGCGAAGGTGAGCCAGTCGGCGGCGGAGGGCAGGTCGATGCCGTACACGAGCACGCCGACGCCGAGCAGCAGCGCGATCGTGGCCACCGCGACGGCGAGCACCTGCACGACCTTGCCGGCGAAGTAGGCGCTGGCCGGCATCGGTGTCCCGGCCAGGCTCTTGAGGGTGCCGTCGGAGCGCTCCCCGGCGATGTGGATCGCCATGTTCTGCAGGCTGGCGCCCACGATGCCGGCGGTGACCACCCCGGCCATGAAGTACTGCGGGAAGTCGACGCCGGCGCCGAGGTCGTAGTCGAGCACCGCGCCCAGCGCGAGCAGCAGGATCACCGGGAAGGCGAGGGTGAACACCACCGACTCGCGCTGCCGGAAGAACTCCCTGAGCTCGACCCGCGCCCGGGTGCCGTAGACGCGGGCCAGCGAGGGCAGGGCGGGGGCGGTCACTGACCCGATCCCCCGATCATCTTCAGGTAGACGTCCTCCAGCGTGGGCCGGCTGACCGCCAGGTCGGGCACCTCGCCGGGGAAGCGGGCGGCCAGGTCGCGGACGAACGCGGTCGGGGTCGTCGTCTCGGCGGTCCGCCGGACGCCGTCCTCGGTCCAGCTGACCACGGCCGGCGCCGAGCCGCGCCCGCCCAGCGCCGTGGGGACGGCGACCTCGGCCAGCTGCCCGCGGGCGAGGACGCCGACCCGGTCGGCCAGCGTCTCGGCCTCGTCGAGGTAGTGGGTGGTGAGCAGCATCGTGGTGCCCAGGTCGCGCAGCGAGCGGATCAGCGCCCAGAACTGCCGCCGGGCCTCGGGGTCGAAGCCGGTCGTCGGCTCGTCGAGGAACAGCAGCCGGGGCCGGCCGACGATGCCCAGCGCGACGTCGAGCCGGCGACGCTGGCCGCCCGACAGCGTGCGTCCGCGCGCGCCGGCCTTCTCGGTGAGGCCCACCAGCTCGAGCACCTCTCCGGGGTCGCGCGGGTCGGCGTAGTAGGAGGCCCGGGCCTCGAGCAGCTCGCGCACCGACAGCTGGCTGTCCCCCGCGCCGGACTGCAGCACGATGCCGAGCTCGGCCTTCCACCGGCGCCCGCCCCGGGCCGGGTCGACGCCGAGCACCCGCACCTCGCCGCCGTCGCGCCGGCGGTAGCCCTCGAGCACCTCGACGGTGGTGGTCTTGCCGGCGCCGTTGGGCCCGAGCAGGGCGAAGATCTCGCCGCGGCGGATGTCGAGGTCGAGCCCGTCGACGGCGGTCCGGTCGCCGTAGCGCTTGACCAGGCCGCGCACGGAGATCGCGGCGTCCGGGTCGAGCGGGGCACCGGGCCGCGGTCGGCCGTCGGCCGCCACGGCCGCAGACGTTCGGGTCACGAGGACACAGTGTCCCCTCCGCACCCGGCGGTGGGAGGCGGGAGGGTCCCCTCAGGCGTCCGTGACGCGCTCCAGCACCAGGGGCAGCGGCTCGTCCGCGGTGCCGACGCCGACCGCGCCCTCCAGCGCCTCCAGCGCCCGCGGGATGCGGCCGGCGTCGTCGGTCTGCAGCTCCAGCAGAGGCTGGCCCTCGGTGACCCGCTCCCCCACGGTCGCCGTCCAGGTGATGCCGGCCGCGGCCGACACCGGGTCCTCCTTGCGCGCCCGCCCGGCACCGAGCCGCCAGGTGGCCACCCCGAGGGCGTAGGCGTCCAGGCGGGTCAGCGTGCCGGTGGCCGGGGCGGTCACCACGTGCCGCTCGGCCGGCTGCGGCAGCGGCGCGTCCGGGTCGCCGCCCTGCGCGGTGACCATCCGCCGCCACACGTCCATCGCCCGGCCGTCGCGCAGTGCGTCCGCCGGGTCGACGTCGTCGCGCCCGACGCCGGCGAGCATCTCCCGGGCCAGCGCGAGGGTCAGCTCCACCAGGTCGGCCGGGCCGCCCCCGGCCAGCACCTCCACCGACTCGGCCACCTCGACGGCGTTGCCGGCGGCGCGGCCCAGCGGCCGGTCCATCGCCGTCACCAGGGCCACCGTGCGGACCCCGGCCGCCTCACCGAGGCCGACCATCGTGCGGGCCAGCTCGCGGGAGGACGCCGGGTCCTTCATGAAGGCGCCCGACCCCGTCTTGACGTCGAGCACCAGCGCGTCGGCGCCCTCGGCGATCTTCTTGCTCATGATCGAGCTGGCGATCAGCGGGATCGACTCGACGGTGCCGGTGACGTCGCGCAGCGCGTAGAGCTTCTTGTCCGCCGGCGCCAGGTCGTGCCCGGCCGCGCAGATCACCGCGCCCACCTCGCGCAGCTGCGCCAGGTAGGCCTCCTCGTGCACGTCGGCCCGCCAGCCGGGGATCGACTCGAGCTTGTCCAGCGTGCCGCCGGTGTGGCCCAGCCCGCGGCCCGACAGCTGCGGCACCGCCACCCCGCACGCGGCCACCAGCGGTGCCAGCGGCAGCGTCGTCTTGTCGCCCACCCCGCCGGTGGAGTGCTTGTCGGCGGTCGGCCGGCCCAGCGAGGAGAGGTCCTTGCGCTCGCCGGAGTCGATCATCGCCTGGGTCCAGGCAGCGAGCTCCCCGGGCGCCATGCCGCGGAAGAACACCGCCATGAGCAGCGCGCTGACCTGCTCGTCGGGCACCACCCCGCGGGTGTGGGCGTCGATCAGCCAGCGGATCTGCTCGGCGCTGAGCTGCCCGCCGTCGCGCTTGGTGCGGATGACGTCGATCGCGTCGAAGGTCACCGGCCGGCCCTCCCCAGGTCGTCGGGGCCGAACGCGTCGGGCAGCACCTCGCGCATCGGCACGATGCCCAGCGACACGGTCTCGATGAGCGTGTCCGGGCCGCCGTGCTCCCAGAGCAGCTGCCGGCACCGCCCGCAGGGCATCAGCGGCCGGCCCGCGCCGTCGACGCAGGCCACCGCGACCAGCCGGCCGCCGCCGGTGCGGGCGAGGTCGCTGACCATCCCGCACTCGGCGCACAGCCCCAGCCCGTACGAGGCGTTCTCGACGTTGCAGCCGGTGACCACCCGGCCGTCGTCGACCAGGCCGGCCACGCCCACCGCGAAGCCGGAGTACGGCGCGTAGGCGTGCGTCATCGCCTCCCGGGCGGCGCCGCGCAGCGCCGCCCAGTCCACGTCGTCCACCCGCCCCACCACCCCGTCCGCCACTAGTGCTCTCCTCGTCGGTAGACCAGTCCGTCGGCCTTGGGCATGCGCAGGCGCTGGGAGGCCAGCGACAGCACCAGCAGGGTGGTCAGGTGCGGCGTGAACGACACCAGGCCCGGCGGCAGCTCGTCGACGGTCAGGAAGCCGACCAGCGCCGCGACCGCCACCACCGCGGCGATGCCCGCCGGCAGCAGCCTGCCGCGCCGCGCCTGGAGCACCGCGACGGCGGCGAGCAGGAGCGCGACGAGCAGGAACAGCGCGACGACGGCCGAGCGGCTGCGCAGCTGGAGGGCGTCGGTGAACCCGAACAGCGCCGCGCCCGCGGCCAGCCCGCCGGGCCGCCAGTTGCCGAAGATCAGCGCGGCCAGGCCGATGAAGCCGCGGCCGTTGACCTGCCCCTCGCGGTAGATGCCGGCGATGAAGACGAGGAACACCCCGCCCAGCCCGGCGAGGGCACCCGAGGTCACCACCGCGATGTACTTCAGCCGGTACACCGGGACGCCGAGCGAGTCGGCCGCGGCCGGGTTCTCGCCGCAGGAGCGCAGCCGCAGCCCGAACGCCGTCCGCCACAGCAGCAGGTAGGACGCCGGCACGAGCAGCACCGCGATGAGGGTGAGCAGGCCGACGCCGCTGGTCAGCCCGCGCAGCACGCCGGCGAGGTCGCTGACCAGGAACCAGTGCCGGTTCTCCAGCGAGCCGAGCAGGTCGGGGCCGGAGGACAGCACCGGGACGGAGAACGTGGGCGGGTCCCCCTTCACGGGCGGGGACTGGGTGACGCCGCCGCCGGCCGGGTTGTCGCTGTAGAGCAGCTCGGACAGGAAGCGCACGAGGCCGCCGGCGAGGATGTTGATCGCCACGCCGGACACCACGTGGTCGACGCCGAAGGTCACCGTGGCCACCGCGTGCAGCAGCCCGCCGATCGCGCCGAAGAGCAGCCCGCCGACGACGGCGGCGCCCCAGCCCCACTGGTAGCCGGCGAACCCGGCGCCCCAGGTGCCCAGGACCATCATCCCGTCGAGGCCGATGTTGACCACGCCCGCGCGCTCGGCGAACAGGCCGCCGAGGGCGGCCAGGCCGATCGGCACGGCGAGCAGCAGCGCCGCGGCGATGGTCGAGGAGCTGGTGAGCGCGTCCTGGCCGCTGACCACGCGCACGACCGAGACCAGCAGCAGGACGCCCAGCAGCAGCCAGGTCAGCCTCCGGGCGCGGCCGCCGCCGGTGAGCAGGTCGGTCAGCGGGCCGCGGCTCGGTCGGGTCCCGCTGCCTGGGGGTGTGGCGACGGTGCTCATGCCCCGGTCTCCTGCCGCTCGTCGGTGCGCTGTCCGGCACCGGTGGTCCGGCTGACGCCGGCGCCGGTGCCCTCGCCCCCACCCGCTCCGGGTCCGCCGGTGCTCTGCCCGGGCCCGGTGCTGCCGTCGCCGGCGACCGCGGCCGCGGGGCCGGAGCCGCGCTCGGCGGAGCGGCGGGCCACCCGGCGGGCGACCTCGTTGGCGACGACGACGGCGAGCACGATCGTGCCCTGGATGATCGTGACGACCGAGGCCGGGAAGTCCTGGATCTGCAGCGGCACCAGTGACCGGTCGAGGAAGGCGAACAGCAGCGCGCCGAGCGCGATGCCGACCGGCTTGTTGCGGCCGAGCAGGGCCACGGCGATGCCGAGGAAGCCCAGCCCGGAGGTGAAGTCGGTGGTGTAGGCGTGCGTCGAGCCGAGCAGGTCGGGCATGCCGATCAGCCCGGCCACCGCGCCCGAGAGCAGCATCGTCTTGACCACCATGGCGCGGGAGTCGACGCCGCTGGCGCTGGCCGCCGAGGGCGAGAGGCCGGCCGCGCGCAGGTCGAAGCCGAAGCGGGTGCGGTTGAGCAGCACCGCGATCACCACGCCGACCACGACCGCCACGAGCAGGAAGCCGTAGAGCTGCCGCGGCGGGTTAGCCAGCCCCAGCACCCCGAAGACGCCGTTGAGGCTCGGCATCCAGCCCGACTCGGGGATCTCCGCGGTGCTGATGATCGACGCGCCCTCCGGGCTCCCCCGCAGCGGGCCGGTGAGCAGGTAGGACGCGATGCCCAGCGCGATGACGTTGAGCATGATCGAGCTGATGACCTCGCTGACGCCGCGGGTCACCTTCAGGACGGCGACGATGCCCGCCCAGATCGCCGCGACCGCCATCGCCACCACCACGATGAGCAGCACGTGCAGCGGACCCGGTAGCGCGACGGCGGCGCCGACGCCGGCGGCCAGGACGGTCGCCAGCCGGTACTGGCCCTCGACGCCGATGTTGAACAGCCCCATGCGGAAGGCGATCGCCACCGCGAGGCCGGCGAGGAACAGCGGGACCGCCCGGTTGAGCACCACCACGATCGCGGTGACCTGCTGGCTCGGGGTGTCGCCGAAGTCGACCATCACCGCGAACACCCGCAGCGGGTCGACCTGCAGCGCCGCCATCACCGCGGAGGAGATGACGACGGCGACGACGACGGCGAGGACGGGGGCGAACAGGGCCAGGCCGACCCGGCGGAGGACGCTCACGCCGCACCCGCCGCGGTCTGCGCGCCGGTCATATGGCCGCCGAGCTCCTCGGGGGTGACCGCCGAGGGGTCGAGGGTGGCCACCAGCCGGCCGCGCAGCATGACGTGCAGCGTGTCCGACAGGCCGATCAGCTCGTCGAGGTCGGCGGAGATCAGCAGGATGCCCATCCCCTCGGCCCGGGCCTCCTCCAGCAGCCGCCAGATGGCGCCCTGGGCGCCGACGTCGACCCCGCGGGTGGGGTGGGCGGCCAGCAGCAGCCGCGGCCGGGCGCTCATCTCCCGCCCGACGATCAGCTTCTGCTGGTTGCCGCCGGAGAGCGCGACGGCCAGCGTGTCCGGGCCGGGCGCGCGGACGTCGTAGTCGTGCATGATCCGCTCGGTGTCGGCGCGGGCGGCGCGGCGGTCGATGAAGGGGCCCCTCACCGCGGGCGGTCGGGTCTGGTGGCCCAGGATCCGGTTCTCCCAGAGCGGCGCGTCCAGCAGCATGCCCTGCCGGTGCCGGTCCTCGGGGATGAAGCCCAGGCCGGCCTCGCGGCGGGCCCGGGTGCTCCACGCGGTGATGTCGTCGTCGCCGAGCAGCACGGTGCCGGCCGCCAGCGGGCGCAGCCCCATGACGGCGTCGACGAGCTCGGCCTGGCCGTTGCCCTCGACGCCGGCGATGCCGACCACCTCGCCCTCGCGGACGGTCAGGCTCACCGCGTCGACCGGCGGGCGGCCGGTGGGCGCGGCCACGGTGACCTCGCGCAGCTGCAGCACCGGCGTCTCGCGGACCGTGGAGGTGCGGATCTCCGGCGAGGGCAGCTCGGTGCCGACCATCATCTCGGCGAGCTGGCGGGCGGTCGTCGTCCCCGGGTCGGCGGTGCCGACGGTGGTGCCGCGGCGGATGACGGTGATCGCGTCGGCGACCTTCCGCACCTCGTCGAGCTTGTGCGAGATGAAGATGACGGTGAGGCCCTCGCGCTTGAGCTCGGCGAGGTTGCCGAACAGCTCGTCGACCTCCTGGGGCACGAGGACGGCGGTGGGCTCGTCGAGGATCAGCGTGCGCGCGTCGCGGTAGAGCACCTTGGCGATCTCGACCCGCTGCCGGTCGCCGACGCCGAGGTCCTCCACCAGGTCGTCGGGACGCAGGTCCAGGCCGTAGCGCTCGGAGATCTCGGTGATGCGCCGGCGGGCGGTGGCCCGGTCCAGCCGGCCGCCCCGGGTGGGCTCGCTGCCCAGGACGACGTTCTCCAGGACGGTGAAGTTGTCGGCCAGCATGAAGTGCTGGTGCACCATGCCGATCCCGGCGGCGATCGCGTCGGCCGGGCTGCGGAAGGACACCTCCCGGCCGTCGAGCAGGATCTGCCCCTCGTCGGGCCGGTGCTCGCCGTAGAGCGTCTTCATCAGCGTGGACTTGCCGGCGCCGTTCTCGCCCACGATGGCGTGCACCTCACCGCGGCGGACGCGCAGCTCGATGTCGCGGTTGGCGACCACGCCGGGGAACCGCTTGGTGATGCCGCGCAGCTCGACGGCCAGGGGAGCCGGCCCGCCGTCGCCGCTGCCCGCCCCGGTCCCGCCCGTGCTGAGGCCGGCCGGCGTCCCGGCCGGGGTGCCTGCTGTGGCCATGGTGGGCCCTTCCTGCGTCACGTGCGGCCCGCGGGTGTGCGGGCTCGCGTCCACTCTGCTGCACCGGGGGCGTGGGATCGACCACGCCCCGGCGTGCACGGGCGCCGGAGCGTCGCCGACCGGCACCGGCTGGGCATTCTCCCCGGCGCGGGGAGCGCCGGGACCTCCCCCCTCACGACGACGGCGGGCCCGGGGGGCGTGTGCTCCCCGGGCCCGCCGTGTGGTGACCGCGCGATCGGCCGGCCGGGTGGCCGGCGGGCGTCACGGGGTGGTCGGGACCTCGATCTCGCCGTCGACGATCTGCTGGCGGTAGTCGTCGATCTGGTCCTGGATGTCGTCGATCTGCCCGCCCGAGTTGGACAGGCCGACGCCCTCGGCCTCCAGGTCGTAGACGATGTCCGAGCCGCCCTCGACGCTGCCGTCGACGTAGGAGTCGATGAAGGCCGAGACCGCGTTGTCGACCCGCTTGAGCATCGAGGTCATGATCACGGCCTGCAGCGCCGGGTCGTCGACGGTCTGGAACTGGTCGGAGTCGACGCCGATGGCGCGCCCGCCGGCCGCCGCGGCGGCCTGGAAGACGCCGAGCCCCGAGCCGCCCGCCGCGTGGTAGACGATGTCGGCGCCGGCCTCGTACATGCCCTGGGCGACCAGCAGGCCGCGGTCGGGGGCGTTGAAGCCGGAGAAGTCACCGGCCGGCGAGATGTACTGCCGGTCGATGGTGATCTGCGGGTTGACCGCCTGGGCGCCGGCCACGTACCCGGCCTCGAACTTCTGGATCAGCGGGCTCTCCACACCGCCGACGAAGCCGATGTGGGCGGTCTCGGACTTCAGCGCGGCCGCGACGCCGGCGAGGAAGGAGCCCTGCTCCTCGGCGAAGAGCAGACCGGTGAGGTTGTCGGCGCCGACGTCCTCCGCCGAGGAGTCGATGATCGCGAACTGCGTGTCGGGGTACTGCTCGACGACGTCGCCGATGACCTCGCCGTAGGCGAAACCGACCGCGATGATCGGGTTGTAGCCCTCGTCGGCCAGCTGGGTCAGCAGGTCGGCGCGGTTGGAGGCGTCGGCGTTGGGGCTGAGGTCCTGGAACTCCCCGCCGTGCTCCTCGACGGCGGCCTCGAGCCCGGCGACGGCCGCGTCGTTGAACGAGCGGTCGCCGCGGCCGCCGGTGTCGAAGGCCAGGCCGATGCGCGGTTCCTCGCTGCCGCCCTCCGAGCCGCCACCGCCGCTGCCGCTGCCGGCCTCGTCACTGGCACAGGCGGCCAGGGCGGTGCTGGCGGCCAGCACCAGCGCCGCGACCTTCATCTTCCGCGCTCGGCGCAAGACGGTCTCCTCTCTGCGGGGAGCTCCCCCGGTCGGTGGAGGGCTCCCGTCGGGTCCGATGGCGCCGCGTCCGGGAACGGTCCGGCTCGCACCGGACGCGCGAGGCGGCGCCTCGGGCACGCTAACCGCGGGTGGCGCCACCGCCCTCATCCCGGCGGCGGACCGAGACGCGATCGTTGCGAACGCACCCCCGGTCGTGGTCCCCGCCACGGGGCGTCCCCGTGGCGGCCGGCCGGGCGTCGCCGCGACTAGCGTCCGGCGCGTGCGGCGAGGACAGGGGACGCGGCTGGCACTGCTGCTCGCCGTGCTGCTGGTGCTGCTGCTCGGGTCGCCCGCACTGGCCGCGCCGGGGACGGCGGCACCGCGCCCGACCGTGGACCCCGCCGCCCCGACGCCCACCGCGCCGCCGCCGGAGGGCCCGCCCCAGGGCTCGGGGCCCGGCGGCGTCACCGTCGGCGGAGGGCAGCTGGACACACGGGGCACGGTGGTCGTCGACGGCGCTCCCCCGCTGCCCGACGGGCTGGCCGCGGCCGGCTGGCTGGTCGCCGACGCCGGCACCGGGGACGTCCTCGCCACCCGCGACCCGCACGGCCGGTTCTACCCGGCCAGCACGCTCAAGACGCTCACCCTGCTCACCCTCGTGCACCGCCTGGACCCCGACACCGTCGTGGCGGGCACCGCCGAGGACGAGGCGGTGGAGGGCAGCCGGGTCGGCATGGTCGCCGGCGGCCGCTACCCGGTGTCGCTGCTGTTCGAGGCGATGGTGCTGCAGTCGGGCAACGACGCGGCCAACGCGCTGGCCCGGGCCTACGGCGGGGCCGAGGCCACGGTGCAGGCGATGAACGCCACCGCGCTGGAGCTGGGGGCGTTCGACACCGTGGCCGGGACGCCGTCCGGGCTCGACGTCGCCGGCCAGTCCTCCTCGCCCTACGACCTGGCGCTGGTCTTCCGCGAGCTCGTCGCCGACCCGGTCACCGCCGCGGTCCTCACCACGCCGTTCGCGCAGGTGCCCGGTGTGGAGGGCCGCTCGCCGGGCTTCCAGATCCAGAACGAGAACCCGCTGGCCGGCTACCCCGGCGGGCTGGGCGGCAAGACGGGGTTCACCGACGCCGCCCGGCACACCTTCGTCACCGCGGCCGAGCGCGACGGCCGCCGGCTGGTGGTCAGCGTGATGGGCACCGAGAACCGGCCGCTGCGCGCCGCCGACCAGGCCGCGCTGCTGCTCGACTGGGGCTTTGCCGTCCCCCCGTCGCTCGGCGGCGTCGGCACGCTGGTGCGCTCGGCGGCCGACGTCCCGGTACCGGCGGCGGAGGACGGGGCCGTCCCGGCGCCGTCCGCGGCGGCCCCGGCAGGGGTGGCCGCCGGCGCACCGCCGGCGGCGGACGACGACGGCCCGCGCGGGCTCTGGGCTGCCGTCCTGGGGGCGGCGGCGGTCGCGGTCGTCGCCGCGACGCTCACCGGAGTACGGCGGGCGGTGCGGCGACCGGCACCGGCTCGGGCCGGACGGCGGGGACCGCCGGCTCCAGGGCCGGCAGGGTCGCCGTCCAGGCGGCGGTGAAGAACGCGAAGCGGACCACCAGGTTGATCCAGACCAGCGTGCCGACCGCCCCGCCGAAGGCCGACGAGGTGACGTTGCCCGAGATCAGCGACAGGTAGAGGCTGCCGAGCAGCTTCATCACCTCGAAGCCGGCGGCCCCGAACAGCGCGCCGGGCAGCAGCAGCCGCAGCGGGTGCGAGGTCGAGGGCACCACCCGCAGCAGCCACAGGAAGACCACGACGTCGCCGGCGAAGGCCAGCGCGAGCCCCAGCGCGCCGGTGAGGACGGCGAGGCCGGGGGCGCCCTGGACGCCGAGCTGCCCGAGCACCCACGAGGCGGCCCGCGTGGCGAACCCGGTCAGCCCGATGCTGGTCAGGCCGGCGGCGCCCAGGGCGACCAGCGCGACGACGTCGGCGAGGTTGTCCCGCCAGAACTCCGGCTCGTCGGCCTCGCCCTTCCAGATCCGCTCCATGCCGATGCGCAGCTTGTCCATGGCGCGGAGGCCCGCGTAGAGGAAGCCGGCCGCCCCGAGCAGCGTGGTGATCCCGGCCGCGCCCACCGCCGAGCGCAGCTCGCTGACGATCTGCCGGCCGGTGGCCCCGGGGAACGCCTCCCGGACGGCGGTGAACAGCTCCCGCTGCAGCAGCGCGTCGCCGGAGAGCACCAGCGCGATCACCGAGGCGACCAGCAGCAGCACCGGGAACAGCCCGAGGAACACGAAGTAGGTGACGCCGGCGGCCATCAGGTCGCCCTGCGTGCGGGTGTAGCGGCCCCCGGCGCGGGCGAGGTGGTCCAGCCACGGCCACCGGCGGCGCCTGCCCTCGACGACGGCGGTGAACCGGTCCCCCAGGCCGGCGACCCGCTCCCACGGCCGCCGCAGCGCGTTCCCCCGGGGTGCCGGATCGGGCCGCGGCCGGTCGTCGCTCAGCGGAACGGCGGGCCGGTGAGGGGGTACTCGCGGGCGACGGCCCAGGCGCCGGCCGGGGTCTGCTCGAACTCGGTGAACGAGGTGACCGAGAACTCGGCGGACAGGTCCGACAGGCCGGTGTAGGCCAGCTCGAGCATGTCCCGCGGGACGTCGTGGGCGACGGTGACGTGCGGGTGGTACGGGAAGGACAGCGCGCGGGTCAGCGGGCCGGAGCGGACGTCGGAGGCGAGCATCTCGCAGTTGCCGATGCCCTTGGCGACGGCGATGAAGACGACGTCGGAGACGGGGGTGAACGTGCCGGTGCCCGACAGGTGCATCTCGAAGGGCGGGTGGCCGGCGGCGACGCGGGCGAGGTGCTCGGTGATCGCCGGCCGGTCGGCGGAGGGCACCTCGGTGGGCGGCAGCAGGGTGACGTGCGGCGGCACCAGGGTGGCCTGGGGGTCGCCCACCTTCGACCGCCAGTCGACCAGCACCTGCGCCCACGGCTCGGGGACGGGTACCAGCACGCCGACGACGGAGGTCTGCGGGGGCGCCGTCCGGCTGCGCCCGACGAAGGTGTCGTCGTTCACGCGCCCGCTCCCCCCGAGGGCAGGAAGCCGACCCGGTCGTACACCTCGGCCACGGTGCGGCCGGCCACCTCGCGGGCCCGCTCCGCGCCCCGGGCGAGCACCCGCTGCAGCTCGGCGCGGTCGTCGAGCAGCTCCTGGGTGCGCGCACGGACCGGGGTGACGAAGTCGGTGACGACCTCGGCGAGCTCCTTCTTCAGGTCGCCGTAGCCGCGCCCGGCGAAGTGCTCCTCGAGCTCGGGCACCGACCGGCCCGACAGCGCGCTGTGGATGGTCAGCAGGTTGGTGACGCCGGGCTTGCCCACCGGGTCGGCCACCACCTCGCGGCCGGTGTCGGTGACCGCCGAGCGGATCTTCTTCGCCGTCACCTTCGGGTCGTCGAGCAGGAACACGCAGCCGGCCGGCGGCAGGCTCTTGCTCATCTTCTTCTCCGGCGCCTGCAGGTCGAGCACCTTCGCCGCGCCCTCGGGGATGCGCGCGGCGGGCAGGGTGAAGGTGTCGCCGAAGCGGCCGTTGAAGCGGGTGGCGATGTCGCGGGTCAGCTCGAGGTGCTGGCGCTGGTCCTCGCCCACGGGGACCTCGTCGGCCCGGTAGACGAGGATGTCGGCGGCCTGGAGCACCGGGTAGGTGAACAGCCCGACCGAGGACCCCGCCGTGCCCTCCCGCTGGCTCTTGTCCTTGAACTGCGTCATCCGGCTCGCCTCGCCGAAGCGGGCGACGCACTCCAGCACCCAGGACAGCCGCACGTGCTCGGGGACGTGGCTCTGCACGAACAGCGTGCTGCGCTCGGGGTCGACACCGAGGGCGAGCAGCTGGGCGGCCGCGGTCAGGGTGTTGCGCCGCAGTTCCTCGGGGTCCCAGTCCATGGTGATCGCGTGCAGGTCGACCACGCAGTAGAAGGCCTCGGCGGTCTCCTGCAGCGCGACCCACTGCCGCAGCGCACCCAGGTAGTTGCCGAGGTGGAACGAGCCCGCCGTCGGCTGGATCCCGGACAGCACACGGGGCGGTGACATGTGGGACGGTGACACGTCGGCCATCAAACCAGCGCCGCTCAGGCGACCGGCGTGCCGGTGCGCACGTCGTCGGGGGCCGTGTCGCGGGCGGAACCGAGGGCGGCATCGAGGGCGGCATCGAGGGCGGCGAGGAACACGTCGTCCTCCTCCGGGGTGCCGACCGTCACGCGGATCCCCTCGCCGGCGAACGGCCGGGTGATCACCCCGCGCGCCTCCAGGGCCGCGGCGGTGGGCGCGCTCGCCTCGCCCAGCGGGAGCCACACGAAGTTGGCCTGGCTGTCGGGCACCTGCAGGCCGCGCCCGCGCAGCGCGGCGGTGAGCCGGTCGCGCTCGGCGACGACGGCGGCGACCCGGCGGGCGACCTCGTCGGCGCTGCCGAGCGCGGCGACGGCGGCGGCCTGGGCGAGGCTCGAGACGCTGAAGGGCACGTGCGTGCGGCGGACGGCGTCGGCGACGGCGGGGTCCTCGGCCACCAGGTAGCCCACCCGCAGGCCGGCCAGCCCCCAGGCCTTGGAGAAGGTGCGCAGCACCGCGACGTTGGGCCGGCCGCGCATCAGCTCGAGGCCGTCGGGGACGTCGGGGTCGGTGACGAACTCGCGGTAGGCCTCGTCGAGCACGACCAGCGTCGTCCCGGGCACCCGGTCGAGGAAGCGCTCCAGCCCGGCCCGCCGCACCGCCGTCCCCGTGGGGTTGTTCGGGTTGCACACGAAGACCAGCCGGGTGGTCTCGTCGACGGCGGCGGCGAGCGCGTCGAGGTCGTGGGTGTCGGGCGCGCCGCCGGGCACGGAGGGGATCAGCGGCACCTGCGTGCTGCGCGCTCCGGCGACCTGGGCCAGCAGCGGGTACATCTCGAACGACCGCCAGGCGAAGGCCAGCGCGGTGCCGGGGTCGTTGAACGACTGGGTCAGCTGCTGGCACAGCATCACCGCGCCGCACCCGGGCACCACCTGCTCCTGCGCGACGCCGTAGCGCTCGGCCAGCGCGGCGGTGAGCACCGCGGCGCCGTTGTCGGGGTAGCGGTGGGTCTCCCCCGCCGTCGCCGACAGCGCCTGCACGACGGCCGGCAGCGGCGGGAAGGGCACCTCGTTGCTGGCGAGCTTCACGGCGTGGTCGACGCCGAGCTCGCGGGCCAGGTCGGCGGGGTTGCGCCCCGGCTTGTAGGCCGGCAGTGCCTGCACCGCCGGACGTGCGCTCACCACGGACGGGTCCTCCCGCGCGACGACTCTTAAGGTGGCCCCGTGCGCGTACTCGTCGCCGGTGGGGCCGGCTACATCGGCAGCGTAGTCACCGCCGTCCTCCTCGAGGGCGGCCACGAGGTCACGGTGCTCGACGACCTCTCGACCGGACACGCCGACGCGGTGCCCGAGGGCGCCCGTCTGGTGCGGTCGACGCTGCAGGAGTCGGGGCCGGTGCTGGCCGACGTCCGGCCCGAGGCGGTGCTGCACTTCGCCGCGAAGAGCCTGGTCGGCGAGTCGCAGGTGAAGCCGGAGCTGTACTGGGAGCACAACGTCGGCGGCTCGCTGGCGCTGCTGGAGGCGATGCGGGCGGTCGACTGCCGGCGGATCGTCTTCTCCTCCACCGCCGCCACCTACGGCGAGCCCGAGCAGGTGCCCATCCGCGAGGACGCGCCGACCCGGCCCACCAACACCTACGGCGCCACCAAGCTCGCCGTCGACGCGATGCTGACCTCGTACGCGGCCGCGCACGACTTCGCCGCGGTGAGCCTGCGCTACTTCAACGTGGCCGGCGCCGCCCACGGCCTGGGCGAGCGGCACACCACCGAGACCCACCTCATCCCCATCGCGCTGCAGGTCGCGGCCGGCCGGCGCGAGTCGATCACCGTCTACGGCGAGGACTACCCGACCCCCGACGGCACCTGCATCCGCGACTACATCCACGTCTCCGACCTCGCCGACGCGCACCTGCTGGCGCTGACCGCGCCGGAGCCGGGCGAGCACCGGGTCTACAACCTGGGCAACGGCACCGGCTTCTCCGTGCAGCAGGTGGTCGACGCCGTCCGCGAGGTGACCGGGCACCCGGTGCCGGTCGAGGTCGGCCCCCGGCGCGCCGGCGACCCGGCGCAGCTGGTGGCCTCCAGCGACCGGATCCGCGCCGACCTGGGCTGGGCGCCGCGGCACACCGACCTCACCGGCATCGTGCGGGACGCCTGGGAGGTCGCCCAGCAGCGCGCCTGAGCGGCCCCTCTGCAGGGGCCCGCCGCGAGCGTGCGAGCGGTGGGGGGCAGAGGGGTCCTTCCGCTATGCCTCGGGGTCGGCGACGGCGGGCTCGGGGTCGGCGGCGCGGGTGACGGCGAGGCGGGCGATCCGCCGTCCGTCGAGCTCGACGACGGTGAGCGTGCGCCCCTCGGCCTCCACGGCGTCGCCCACCTCGGGCAGCCGGCCGAGCTCGGCGAGCACGTACCCGGCGACGGTCTCGTAGGGCCCCTCGGGCAGCCGCAGGCCGGTGGCCTCGGCGAAGTCGTCGAGGTTGAGCAGCCCGTCGAGCTCCTGCGGCCCGCCGGGCACCTCGCCGTCCTCCGCGGCGACCTCCTCGTCGTACTCGTCGTAGATCTCCCCGATGACCTCCTCGATGAGGTCCTCGAGGGTGACGATGCCGTCGGTGCCGCCGTACTCGTCGACGACGATCGCCAGGTGCTGGTTCTCCCGGCGCATCTCCGACAGGGCGGTCAGCACGCCGGCGGTGCCGGGCAGCCGCTTCACCTCGCGGGCGAGGTCGCCGACGGTCGCCGCGCGGCCGGCCGGGTGGGTCGGCAGCAGCAGGTCGCGCACGTGCACGAAGCCGACGACGTCGTCCTGGTCGCGGCCGGCCACCGGGTAGCGCGACCAGTTGGAGTCGGCGACCTGGCGGGCGGCCCGGCTGACCGTGGTGGAGGCCTCGAGGAACTCCACCTCGGTGCGCGGGGTCATCACCTCGCGCACCTCGCGGTCGCCGGCGCGGAACACCTCGTCGATGAGCCGGCGCTCGTCGCTGCTCAGCGACTCGTGCGCGGCGACCAGGTCGCGCAGCTCCTCCTGGCTGATCGCCTCGCCGCTGGCCTTCGGGTCGCCGCCGAGCAGGCGTACCAGCACGTTCGTCGACGCCGACAGCAGCCAGATGACCGGGCGGGAGAGCCGGGCGATGGCGTTCAGCGGCCGGGCGACGAGCAGCGAGAAGCCCTCGGCGCGCTGCAGCGCCAGCCGCTTGGGCGTCAGCTCGCCGACCACCAGCGAGAGGTAGCTGATGGCGATGGTGACCAGGACGAAGGCCAGCGTGCCGGCGAGGCCCTCCCGCAGTCCCCGCTGCACCAGCCAGTCGGCGAACGGCTGCGACAGGGTGCTGGCCCCGAACGCCGCGGAGAAGAAGCCGGCCAGCGTCACCCCGACCTGCACCGCGGACAGAAAGCGGTTGGGGTCGCTGAGCAGGCGCTGCACGGCCCGCCCGCGGCGGCCGCGCTCGGCCAGCGTCCGGACCTGCGACTCCCGCAGGGAGACCAGTGCGATCTCCGCGCCGGCGAAGAAGCCGCCGACCAGGACGAAGACGACGACCATGACGGCGTCGAGCCAGACGTCGCTCACCGGCGGCGCGCTCCTCGGTGTTCGGGGACGGCGCCTCGGGTCGACGCCGGGGTCCATGCTGCCGGGGTCCGTCGGGCCTGCCCACACCGGCGTCCGCGACGGGAGCCGCGGGTAGTGACCCTGGCGATCACGGTTCGGTCACGGCTAGTCTTCACGAAGTCACAGAAGGTGACTTGTCGACTTACGTGAGGTCTTCCCCTCGTGCGCCACCGCCTGCCCTCCCCGCCGCCCGCCCGCCGTGCCGCCCGTCCGGTCCCGCTGCCGCGCGCCCGCCGCCTCGGCCTCTGGCGGGTCCTCCTCGTCGTCCTGGTCGTCGCCGGGGTCGTCCTGCTCGTCCCGCTGCTGGCCGCCGGCCGCGGCGGGCTGACCGCGGCCGAGTCCGCGGCGACCTCGGCCGGGGTCCCCACCGCGGACGAGCCGCTCACCGGCGTGGTGGAGCTCGGCGTCGACGGGGAGACGACCGCACCGGAGACGACGCCCGGGTCGGGGCCCGCCGGGTCCTCGGCGGCCGCCTCCTCCGCGGGGTCGCCGTCCGCCCGCTCGTCATCGGCGGGGTCGTCCGCCGGCTCGTCCGCTGCCGGTGCGCCGTCGGCGCCGGGCGCGACGGCGGATGCAGAGGCGACGTCCGGCGGGGCGACGTCCGGCGGGGCGGCGTCCGGCGGGGCGGCGTCCGGTGGGACCTCGTCCGGTCCGGCCACGACCGGCTCGTCGCCGGCCCCGGGCTCCGCGACCGGTGCCGCGGGGCCGGCCTCGTCGGCCGGCGGCTCGTCGTCCGGCAGCCCGTCGGGCAGCAGCTCCTCGTCGGCCGGGTCGTCGTCGGCCGGGTCGTCGTCGGCCGGGTCGTCGTCGGCCGGGTCGTCGTCGGCGGGGACCTCCTCCGCGGTGCCGGGCACCTCGGGCTCGCCGTCGCCGTCGGGCGGGCCGGTGGCGCAGGCCGCCGTCCCGGCGGGGTCCTCCACGGAGGGGGCGGTACTGGCGCTGGTCAACCAGGAGCGCGCCGCCGCCGGGTGCGCCCCCGTGGCCGCGGACGCGGCGCTGGCCGCCGTCGCCCGGGCGCACAGCGCGGACATGCGCGACCGCGGCTACTTCTCGCACGACACCCCGGAGGGGCTCGACCCCTTCGACCGGGCGCGGGCCGCCGGGGTGACCTACGCGCGGGCGGAGAACATCGCCCAGGGGCAGCGCGACCCGGCCGCGGTCATGGCGGCGTGGATGAACAGCGCCGGGCACCGGGCCAACATCCTCAACTGCTCGCTGACGAAGCTCGGTGTGGGTGTGGTCGAGGGCTCCGGCGGCCCCTGGTGGACCCAGCTCTTCGGCTGACCCACGACCGGCCGGTCACCCCGGGGAGAGGATCCGGGCCAGGTCGGCGAGCAGGACGTCGGGACGACGGAGGTCGCTCTTGGTCACGAAGTGGACCCGCCAGCCGGCGGCCAGGAGCCCGTTGATCCGGCGTCGGTCGCGCGGCAGCTCGTCGGGAGCGCCGTGCCAGGCCCCGTCGTACTCCAGGGCCAGCCGATGCTCCGGCCAGGCGAAGTCGACCCGCGCGACGAAGCGGCCGCCGCTCCGGACCTCGTACTGGGCGACCGGACGGGGCAGGCCCGACCGGTGCAGCAGGAGCCGCAACCGCGTCTCGGGTGGTGACTGCGCGAGCCCGTCGGCGAGTGCGACGGCCCGCCGGGCGTAGGCGCTCCCGCGGCAGCGGGGCAGGACCGCGACGGCGGACCGCACGTCCGCGAGGTCGACCACCCGGGCGTGCACCAGGCGGTCGAGCAGGACCACGGCCTCGTCGGTCCCGTCCCGGCGGGCGAGGTCCACCGCGGTGCGGACGCGGCCGGTCCAGCGCAATCACGGGCCGTCCCGGACGACCTCGCCGTCCAACGGGGCGCTCCGGACGGCGACGCCCGGACCGGGACTCCAGCGCGTCCCGGGCGGCAGCACGACGTCCACCGGGTCCTCGGCCGTCGCCACGTCGGGTGCACCCCAGAGCACCGCCGCGGTCAGCCCACCCAGCGCGGCCGACCGCGGCATGACCAGGCTGACGCCACGGGCCAGGAGCCGGTGGTCGACGGGGAGCGCGGCGTCGGCGTGGACGTCCTGGCGGAGTCTGCGCCAGGCGCTGCTCCGCAGCTCGTCCGCCGTCAGCACGCCGGCAGCCACGGCCCAGGTGCCCCGGAACACCCGCCCGCGGAGCAGCGGCGGACGGCGGGGCGCGACGGGCACCGGTGGAGCCTGCCGGTCCTCCGCCACCGACCGCTCCCGCCGTCCACAGGCGTGATCACCTCGGATCGGGAGGGTCCTCGGCGGCGATGAGGCCCCGCTGCACCCGAGGTGATCACCGCCAGGACGCGCGGTGGCCCCCTCACCCGGAGGTGAGGGGGCCACCGGCGTCAGGCGACCAGGTCAGGCCACCACGTCAGGCCATGGCCTTCTGCAGGTTGGTGTCGATGGCCGCCAGGAAGTCCTGGGTGGTGAGCCACGGCTGGTCCTTGCTGATCAGCAGCGCGAGGTCCTTGGTCATCTGGCCGCCCTCGACGGTGTCGATGCAGACCTTCTCCAGGGTCTCGGCGAACCGGGTGACCTCGGGGGTGTCGTCCAGCTTGCCGCGGTGGGCCAGGCCCCGGGTCCAGGCGAAGATCGACGCGATCGGGTTGGTCGAGGTCTCCTTGCCCTGCTGGTGCTGCCGGTAGTGGCGGGTCACCGTGCCGTGGGCAGCCTCGGCCTCGACGGTGCGGCCGTCGGGGCTCATCAGCACCGAGGTCATCAGGCCGAGCGAGCCGAAGCCCTGCGCCACGGTGTCGGACTGGACGTCGCCGTCGTAGTTCTTGCACGCCCAGACGTAGCCGCCCTCCCACTTGAGGGACGCCGCGACCATGTCGTCGATGAGGCGGTGCTCGTAGGTGATGCCGGCCTCGTCGAACTTCGCCTTGAACTCGGCCTCGAAGACCTCCTGGAACAGGTCCTTGAACCGGCCGTCGTAGGCCTTGAGGATCGTGTTCTTCGTCGACAGGTACACCGGGTACTGCCGGTTGAGGCCGTAGTTCATCGAGGCGCGGGCGAAGTCGCGGATGGAGTCGTCGAGGTTGTACATCGCCATCGCGACGCCGCCGCCGGGCGACTGGAAGACCTCGTGCTCGATCGGCGCCGAGCCGTCGGCGGGCTGGAAGCTGATCGTCAGCGTGCCCTCGCCGGGGAACTTGAAGTCGGTGGCGCGGTACTGGTCGCCGAACGCGTGACGGCCGACGACGATCGGCTTGGTCCAGCCGGGCACCAGCCGCGGCACATTCTGCATGATGATCGGCTCGCGGAAGATGACGCCGCCGAGGATGTTGCGGATCGTCCCGTTCGGGGAGCGCCACATCTTCTTCAGGCCGAACTCCTCGACCCGCGCCTCGTCCGGCGTGATGGTGGCGCACTTGACGCCCACGCCGTGCTGCTTGATGGCGTTGGCGGAGTCGACGGTGACCTGGTCGTCGGTGGCGTCGCGGTGCTCGATGCCCAGGTCGTAGTACTCCAGGTTGACGTCGAGGTACGGCAGGATCAGCTGGTCCTTGATGAACTGCCAGATGATCCGGGTCATCTCGTCGCCGTCGAGCTCGACGACGGTGCCCTCGACCTTGATCTTGCTCACGTCAGGCATTCCCTCTCTACAGCTCCGGCCCGTCGGGCCGGAAGTCGGTCACAGGCCGGCCCTCACAGGTCGGCCACGTCGGCCTGCTTGGCGCGCACCGCCTCGGCCGCCTCGCGCAGCCCGGCCAGCTCGCTCTCGGACAGGTCCCCCTCGACCACCCGGCGCACACCCTCGCGCCCGATCTCGGCCTCGACGCCCAGGTAGACGCCGGAGATCCCGTACTCCCCGTCGACCCACGCGCACACGGGCATGACCGCACCGGAGTCCTCGATGACGGCGCGGGCCATGCGGGCAGCGGCCGCGGACGGCGCGTAGTACGCCGACCCGGTCTTGAGCAGCGCGACGACCTCCGCGCCGCCGTTGCGGGTGCGGTCGACGAGGTGCTCGATGCGGTCGGCGGGGAGCACGTCGGCCAGCGGCTTGCCGTCGACGGTGCAGCGCGAGGGCACCGGCACCATCGTGTCGCCGTGCGAGCCGAGCGTCAGCGTCCGCACCGAGGACACCGGGACGCCGAGCTCCTCGGCGACGTTGTTGCTGAACCGGGCGGTATCGAGCATCCCGGCCTGGCCCATGACCCGGTTCCTCGGGAACCCGGTGGCCAGCTGGGCCAGGGCGGTCATCTCGTCGAGCGGGTTGGACACCACGATGACGACGGCGTCGGGCGAGGTCTGCGCGATGTTCTCGGCGACCTGGCGGACGATCCCGGCGTTGGTCTCGATGAGGTCCATGCGGCTCATGCCGGGCTTGCGGGGCAGGCCCGCGGTGACCACGACGACGTCGGAGCCCTCGGTGCCCTCGTACGAGCCGCCGCCGACGCCGACGACCCTCGTCTCGAAGCCCTCGATGGGGCGGGACTGGTTGATGTCGAGGGCCAGGCCCTCGGGCTTGCCCTCGACGATGTCGGTGAGCACGACGGTCTCGAAGACGTCGTACTCGGCGAGTCGCAGGGCGGTGGTGGAGCCGTAGAAACCGGCACCGACGACGGTGACCTTGCCGTTCCGGGGCTGCTCTGCCATGCGCGTCAACCTAGCCCCGCGGTCCAGGGCGCGCGCTCCGCGGTCGGCCGCACGGCGCCGTCACGGGACCGCCAGGGTCAGCGCCGTCAGCAGGACGCCGGTCGCCGCCATGAGGACGACGTCGACCGGCCGGCTGCGGACGGCGAGGAAGCCGACCCGGCGCAGCGGCAGGACCAGCCGCAGTCCCGCGGCCGCGACGAGCGCCAGCCCGACGACGAGCAGCCCGCGCCGCCAGTGCTCCAGCGCGACCATCGCCAGCCCCACGCCGACCGCCACCAGCACCGCGAGCAGCGGCAGCTGGCGCAGCACGCCGGCCAGGAAGGGCCGGCGCGTGTAGAGCGGCGGGCGGCTCACGCCGACAGCGCCTCGACGCCCGCGGCCCGCTCGGCGGCCAGGACGACGTTCTGCAGCAGCATCGCCCGGGTCATCGGCCCGACGCCGCCCGGATTGGGCGCCACGAACCCGGCCACGTCGGCGACGTCCGCGGCGACGTCCCCGGCGATCCTGCCGTCGACCCGGCTGACGCCGACGTCGAGCACCGCGGCACCGGGCTTGACGACGTCGGCCGTGACCAGCCCCGGCACGCCGGCCGCGGCGACGACGACGTCGGCGGTGCGCAGGTGCGCGGCCAGGTCGCGGGTGCCGGTGTGGCAGAGGGTGACCGTCGCGTTCTCGGTGCGGCGGGTGAGCAGCAGACCGAGCGGACGTCCCACGGTGATCCCGCGGCCGACGACGACGACCTCCGCGCCGGCGACCGGGACCCCGAAGCGGCGCAGCAGCTCCACGATGCCGACCGGGGTGCACGGCAGCGGCCCGTCGACGCCGAGCACGAGCCGGCCGAGGTTGACCGGGTGCAGGCCGTCGGCGTCCTTGGCCGGGTCCATGGCCTCGAGGACGGCGTACTCGTCGACCTGCCGCGGCAGCGGGAGCTGGACGATGTAGCCGGTGCACGCCGGGTCGGCGTTGAGCTCCGCGACGACCTCGAGGACGTCGGCCGGCGTGGCCGTCGCGGGGAGCTCGCGCTGGATGCTGGCGATGCCGACCTGCGCGCAGTCGGAGTGCTTGGCGTCGACGTACCAGCGGCTGCCCGGGTCGTCGCCGACGAGCAGCGTGCCCAGCCCCGGACGGTGGCCGGCGGCGATCAGCGCGGCGACCCGCGCGGTGAGCTCCTGACGGATGGTCGCAGCGGTCGCCTTGCCGTCGAGGATCGTCGCGGGCACCCCGACAGTGTGCCGGAGGCGGCCCCGGGGCAGCCCTCCCGGCCCTACCCTCGCAGCCGAGTCCTCCCGCACCGCGGCCCGCCAGGAGAGCAAATGACCGAGCGCGACCCGTCCTCCGGCCAGGTCGGCGCCGGCGAGCAGCGCGACTGGCGGGAGCAGACGACGCCCGGCCTGTCCCCGGCGGCGACCGGCGGGTACGGCTCCCCCGGTACGGGCGAGAACCCCTACCTGACGCCGGACCGCTCCACCGAGCCGGTCGCCGTCCGCGGGCCGGACTCCCTGGGCGGCCTGCTGTGCCTGCTGGCCGGGATCGCGGCCGCGGTGAGCCTGGCGCTGAGCTGGCTGCGCGAGCCGGGCGACATCGGGTGGGACCTCGTCGTCCGCGGCTTCGACGAGTTCGGGAGCGGGTTCGGGACCCTGGTCGACTCCGGGTTCTGGCAGCCGCTGGCCGTCGTCCTCGGTGGCGGCGTGCTGCTGCTCCTGGGCCTGCTGATGTGGCTGCCGGCGCGCACGCACCGCTTCCTGGGCGTGGTGGCGCTGTTCGTCAGCCTGCTCGCGCTGGCCGCGGTGCTGGTGCCGCTGGCCTCCGAGGAGTGGGACCCCGCCGCGTTCCGGCTGGGCTTCTGGTTCGCCTGCGCCGTCAGCGTCCTGGGCCTGCTCGGCGCGCTCAAGGCCATGCTCACCGGCCGGCGGTACGCCCGGCGCTGAGCGGCCGGGCGCTCAGCCGTCGACGACGGCGCCGTGCGCGAGGGCGACCTGCACCGCCTGGCCGACGTCCAGGCGGACGCCGGTGAGCTCGATCGCCCGCCACGCCAGCGCCTCGGTGCGCGCGCCGCGCAGGTCGCTGCCCCGCAGCCGGGTGCCGCGCTGCACGCGGGCGCGGTCGAGGTCGGCGCCGGTGAGGTCGCACTCGCGCAGGTCGGCGTCGGTGAGGTCGGCCTCGCGGAACCGCTGGCCGGACAGGTCGCTGCCGGAGAGGTCCACGCCGCGCAGCGAGGTCCAGCTCCAGTCGGAGTCGGTGGTGGTCAGCGGCCGCAGCACCGCGCCGGGGAACTGCGAGCCGGTGAGCTTGCAGCCCTCCCACACCGCGTCGAAGAGCCGGGCCCGGTCGAAGCGGCAGGACAGGAACGCGCTCCCCCGGTGCCGCGAGCCGCTCAGCCGCACGCCGGTGAGCACACAGGAGTCGAACACGCAGCGCCGGGTGACCAGCTCGGTGAGGTCGGCGTCGTCGAAGCGGCAGCGGGTGAAGGTGACGTCCTCCAGCTCGGCGCCCCACCAGTCGACCCGCGCGAGGTCGGCGCCGACCAGCTCGGCGCCGACCTCGGGCGGCTGGACGTGTGGTCGGGCGTTGCGCACCTGCGCAGGCTACGGCGGCCCCGCTGCAGGGTCCCGCCGCGAGCGTGCGAGCGGTGGGGGCAGCGGGGTCCTTCCTCAGTGGGCGAAGTGGCGGGTGCCGGTGAGGTAGAGCGGGACGCCGGCCGCGCGCGCCGCGGCGACGACCTCCTCGTCACGCACCGACCCGCCCGGCTGCACCACCGCCCGCACCCCGGCGTCGAGCAGCACCTGCAGTCCGTCGGCGAACGGGAAGAACGCGTCGGACGCGGCCACCGACCCCGCGGCCCGCTCCCCCGCCCGGGCTACCGCCAGCCGGGCCGAGTCGACCCGGTTCACCTGGCCCATGCCGACGCCGACGGTGGCCTTGTCGTGGGCCAGCAGGATGGCGTTGCTCTTCACCGCGCGCACCGAGCGCCAGGCGAACACCAGGTCGTCGAGGCCGGCGGCGTCCACCGGCTCCCCGCAGGCCAGCGTCCAGGTGGTGGGGTCGTCGCCGTCGGCGTCGATGCGGTCGGCGCTCTGCAGCAGCAGCCCGCCGCTCACGGGGCGCAGCTCGACCGGGGGCCGGCCGGCATCGGGCAGCCGCAGCAGCCGGATGTTCTTCTTCGCCGTCAGCACCTCGACGGCGTCCCGGGTGAACGAGGGGGCCACGACCACCTCGGTGAACACGCCGGCCACCTGCTCGGCCATCGCCAGGTCGACCTCGCGGTTGGCCGCGATCACCCCGCCGAAGGCCGACACCGGGTCGCAGGCGTGCGCCTTGCGGTGGGCGGCGGCGATGTCGGTGCCGACGGCGATGCCGCAGGGGTTGGCGTGCTTGATGATCGCCACGCAGGGGTCGTCGTGGTCGTGCGCGGCCCGCCAGGCGGCGTCGGTGTCGACGTAGTTGTTGTAGGACATCTGCTTGCCGTGCAGCTGCTCGGCGTGTGCCAGCCCCGGCTCGCCGCCGCGGTAGAGCGCCGCCCGCTGGTGCGGGTTCTCCCCGTAGCGCAGCACGTCGGCGCGCTCCCAGCTCGCGGCCACCCACGTGGGGAAGCCCGAGTCGTCGTCGGGCGCGAGGACGTTGCCCATCCACGAGGCGACGGCGATGTCGTAGGAGGCGGTATGCCGGAAGGCCGCGGCCGCCAGCGACCGCCGCTGCTCGAGGGTGAAGCCGCCCGCGGCGACCGCGGCCAGCACCTCGCCGTAGCGGGCCGGGTCGACGACGACGGCGACCGACGGGTGGTTCTTCGCGGCGGCGCGCACCATCGCCGGGCCGCCGATGTCGATCTGCTCGACGCACTCGTCGGGCGACGCGCCCGAGGCCACGGTCTCGGGGAACGGGTAGAGGTTGACCACCACGAGGTCGAAGGCGGCGATGCCGAGCTCGTCGAGCTGCCGCACGTGCTCCCCGCGGCGCCGGTCGGCGAGGATGCCGGCGTGCACCGCGGGGTGCAGCGTCTTGACCCGCCCGTCGAGGCACTCGGGGAAGCCGGTGACCTGCTCGACCGGCGTCACCGGCACGCCGGCGTCGGCGATCCGGCGGGCGGTGGCGCCGGTGCTGACCAGCTCGACGCCGGCGTCGGCCAGGCCGCGGGCGAGCTCCTCGATGCCGGCCTTGTCGTAGACACCCAGCAGGGCACGGCGCACCGGGGTCCGGGTCTCGGTCATCGGGGGCTCTCCTCCGTCGTCCCGGTGACGAGTCGCGCCACCGTCTCCACCAGGAGCGTGCGCTCCACGGCCTTGATGCGTTCGTGCAGGTGCTCCTCGTCGTCGCCGGGGAGCACCGCGACCTCGCGCTGCGCCAGCACCGGCCCGGTGTCCACACCGGCGTCGACCAGGTGCACGGTGCTGCCGGTGACCTCGACCCCGGCGGCGAGCGCGTCGCGGACGGCGTGCGCGCCGGGGAAGGCCGGCAGCAGCGCCGGGTGGGTGTTGACCAGGCGGCCCTCGTAGCGGGCCAGGACGGCGGGACCGACGATCCTCATGAACCCGGCCGAGACCACCCAGTCGGGCGCGTGCGCGGCGATCGCCCCGGCCAGCGCGGCGTCCCAGGCGGCCCGGTCGGGGAAGTCGCGCAGGGCGACGGTGAACGTCGGCACGCCGCGGCGGCGGGCGTGCGCGAGGCCCGGTGCATCGCGGTCGGCGCCGACGGCGACCACCTCGACCGGGTAGCCGGGGTCCTCGGCGGCCTCGAGCAGCGCGGCGCACAGCGAGCCGGCGCCCGAGAGCAGGACGACGACCCGCGCCCGCGGGGTCGGGGCGGCGGCGGGCACGACCGCGACCCTAGACGGGGCCGCCGCCGGCTCAGCCGAGGGACCGCCAGCGGGCGACGGCGGCGGCCACCGCGGCGGCGATACCGGCCTGGGCGCCGACCGACAGCGCCGTGGCCACCGGCGGCGCGCCGACGTCGGCGAGGGCGCCGTTCCCCAGCGCGCCGCCGGCCACGGCGACGACCACACCCGAGGCGAGCCCCAGCAGCACCCCGGTGAGCACACCCCAGAGGCCGGCGACCACCGAGCCGCCGTCGTCGGCGGCGAGGCGGCGGCCCAGCGTGGTGCCGGCGACCAGGCCCGCCAGCGCCGGCACCACCTGCGAGACGAACGCCAGCAGGGGCACGGCCTGGGTGTCGGGCAGCGCGGCGAGCAGCGGCAGCGCGGGCACCGGGCCGAGGGTCACGCCGTGCACCGAGACGACGGTCGCGGTGCCGATCGAGAAGCCGGGGCCGGCCGCCACCCCGAGCGCGGCGGCGGCGGCGTTGGGCAGCAGCAGCGCGCCGAGCGCGAGCAACCCGACCGCGCCGGCGCCCGAGCCGCCCAGCGTGCGGGAGACGGCGGCGTACCCGGCGGCGTCGGCGGCCACCGCGACCGCGACGACCACCAGCCCGAGGCCGAGGGCGGTGAGCAGGCCGGTGAGCACCGCGGGCGGCACGGCGCGGGCCGGGCCGGGCAGCCGGCCGGCCGCGGTGCCGGGCAGGTCGCTCTCGCGCAGCACGCCCCAGCAGGCGGCGACGGCGGCCAGCGCCGCCGGCCCGACGGCGCAGCGGAGCACGTCGGTGCCCGCGCCCGGGCCGTCGACCGCCAGCGCGAGCAGCACGCAGAGCAGCACGTGGACGGCGACGACGGCCGCCACGACGCCGGCGGCCCCACGCGCGTCCTCGGGCCCGGCCACGCGCGTCACCCCGCGCGCGGCGCGGGAGAGCCCCCACGCGACGGCGAGGGTGAGCAGCAGCGGCGCGAGCACCAGCGGCCCCGACGGCAGCTCCAGCCCGCCGAACTGGGCGAGCAGCCACAGCTGCCCGGCCACCCGCGCCGACCCGCCGACCGGCAGGCCGCCGGAGGGGTCGAGGGTCTGCACCACGACGACGGCCAGGCCCAGGCCGACGAGGCCCAGCACGCCGACCGCGAGGGTGGCGGCGGCCGCGAGCGCGACGGGGTACCAGGGCCGGCGGGCGTCGGGGTCGGCCTGCCCGGGCAGGGGCAGGCGCGCCAGCAGGGAGACCACGTCCCCACTCTCGCAAGCCCGGCCACCGGATGGGCGGCGCACGCGCCGGGGCGGCTCCCCGGCCCGCGTCGGGCCGTCGTCGTCAGGTCAGGACGGACCCTGGCCCGAGGCGCTGGAGCCGCCGTGCCGGCCGGGGTGCTCGGCACCCGGGTCGGTGACCGGCGGCGGATCCGGCTGCCCGTACGGCGGTTGCTCGTACTGGGCCTGCTCGTACTGGGGCTGCTCGTACTGGGGCTGCTCGTACTGGGGCTGCTCGTACTGGGGCTGCTCGTACTGGGGCTGCTCGTACTGGGGCTGCTCGTACTGCTGGCCGTAGCCGGGCTGCCCGTAGGGGATCTGCCCGTACGGCGGCTGCCCGTGGTGCTGGCCGTAGCCGGGCTGCTCGTAGCCGGGCTGGCTGTAGCCGGGCTGGCCGTAGCCGGGCTGGCCGTACTGCTGGCCGTACTGCTGGCCGTACTGCTGGCCGTACTGCTGGCCGTGGCCGGGTGGGCCGTAGGGCTGCTGGCCCCAGGGCTGACCGGGAACGCCGCCGGACCCGGTCGACTGCCCGACCCCGGGGTGCCCCGACCGGCCGGGGTCCGGCGCCTGTCGGCCGGCCCACTGCGCGGCACCGGCGAGGCCGCCGGGCAGGGTGGGGCGGTCGCGCAGCTCGGGCAGCAGCCGCAGCACGGCGAACACCGTGACGGCTGCGGCGACCAGCAGCGCGAGCAGCCCGATGACGGAGAACTCGAGCGTGAGGGCCTGGAGCCAGGCGACGAGCGTGAGCAGCGCGGCCAGGCCGGCGAGACCGACGGTGACCCAGCTGCGCGGGAAGCCCAGCCGCAGCTCGACGACGGCCGGGAGCAGCGCCCACCCCGCGGCGAACAGCAGCAGCACGACGCTGAACGGCACCAGGCCGCTGACGTCGAACCCGCTGAAGGTGTAGCTCACCGTCGGCACGTCGAAGCCGGGGATGCCGAAGTCGTCGCTGGAGAAGGTGACCCACGGCAGCAGCGCCAGCACCAGGTAGAGCAGGGCACCCGCGGCGACGACGAGGTCGGCGACCTGGAGTCGCTTGACGTCGACGCCGGCGCCGGGCGGGCGTCCGGGGCCGATCGGGGGCTGCTGGCCGAGGGGGGCGCCGTACGGCTGCTGACCCCAGCCCGGTCCCGGTGCCTGCTGCTGGGCCTGAGGTTCCTGGGCGTACGGATGCCGGTCCGGAGCGGGCTGACCCGGCTGCGGCCGGCCGTACGGGGAGGCGGGAGGCTGCCCGTGTCCCGGCTGCCCGGGCACCCCGGGCTGCTGGGGCGGCTGACTGGACCCCATGCGTGGACTCCCTCTCGTCACATCGGCCAGGCGCGGGTGCTCCTGCCCTCGGGGACCGGCAGCAACCACGCCACACCCTCCTCCCCGGCCCGGGCGGGAATCGCGGTGGCCTGGTCGGACACCGGCCGCCTGCCGGGCGCGACCACCGCCGCGTACGCGCAGGGGGCGCCCGCCAGGTCCGTCGTGCGGACCAGGCGGGCACCCCCCGGAGCGGTCGCGGACTCAGGCGCCGACGAGCTCCCGCATGAGGCGGGCGGTCTCCGACGGGGTCTTGCCCACGCGGACGCCGGCGGCCTCGAGGGCCTCCTTCTTGGCCTGCGCGGTGCCGGCCGAGCCGGACACGATGGCGCCGGCGTGGCCCATCGTCTTGCCCTCGGGCGCGGTGAACCCGGCGACGTAGCCGACGACCGGCTTGGTCACGTTGGCCCTGATGAAGTCGGCGGCCCGCTCCTCGGCGTCGCCGCCGATCTCGCCGATCATCACGATGGCCTCGGTCTCCGGGTCCTCCTGGAAGGCCTGGAGCGCGTCGATGTGCGTGGTGCCGATGACCGGGTCGCCGCCGATGCCGATGGCGGTGGAGAAGCCGATGTCCCGGAGCTCGTACATCATCTGGTAGGTCAGCGTCCCGGACTTGCTGACCAGGCCGATCCTGCCCTGCTGGGTGATGTTGGCCGGGATGATGCCGGCGTTGGAGCGCCCGGGGCTGATCAGGCCCGGGCAGTTCGGGCCGATGATCCGGGTGGCGCCGCCCTGGGCGTGCGCCCAGAAGTAGGTCGAGTCGTGCACCGGGATGCCCTCGGTGATGACGACGGCCAGCCCGATCTGGGCGTCGACGGCCTCGATGACCGCGCCCTTGGCGCCGGCCGGCGGCACGAAGATGACGCTGACGTCGGCGCCGGTCTCCTTCATCGCCTCGGACACGCTGCCGAAGACCGGGACGCTGGCGCCCTCGAAGTCGACGTCCGTGCCGGCCTTCTTCGGGTTGACACCGCCGACGATGGCCGTGCCGGAGGCGAGCATGCGCTGGGTGTGCTTGCGCCCCTCCGAGCCGGTCATGCCCTGGACGATGACCTTGCTGTTCTCGTTGAGGAAGATCGACATCTCTTCGGGTCCTGTCTGGAGAGGCGGGCGGCCCCCTTCCAGGGGCCCGCCGCGAGCCTGCGAGTGGTGGGGAGGAAGGGGGTCCTTGCTCAGGCGGCGAGCTCGGCGGCGCGGCGCGCGGCGCCGTCCATGGTGTCCACCACGGTGACCAGCGGGTGGTTCGCCTCGGCGAGGATGCGCCGGCCCTCCTCGACGTTGTTGCCGTCGAGCCGGACCACCAGCGGCTTGGTGGCCTCGTCGCCGAGGATGCCGAGGGCGGAGACGATGCCGTTGGCGACGGCGTCGCAGGCGGTGATGCCGCCGAAGACGTTGACGAAGACGCTCTTCACGGCCGGGTCGCCGAGGATGATGTGCAGCCCGTTGGCCATCACCTCGGCCGAGGCACCGCCACCGATGTCGAGGAAGTTGGCCGGCTTGACGCCGCCGAACTCCTCGCCGGCGTAGGCGACGACGTCCAGGGTGCTCATGACCAGGCCGGCGCCGTTGCCGATGATGCCGACCTCGCCGTCGAGCTTGACGTAGTTGAGGTCCTTCTCCTTGGCCGCGGCCTCGAGCGGGTCGGCCGAGGCGGAGTCCTCGAGCGCCGCGTGGCTCTCGTGGCGGAAGGCGGCGTTCTCGTCGAGGGTCACCTTCGCGTCGAGCGCGAGCACGGTGCCGTCGGGTGCCTTGGCCAGCGGGTTGACCTCGACGAGGGTCGCGTCCTCCTTGGCGAACGCGTCCCACAGCTGCACGGCGATGGCGATCACCTGGTCGCGCACCTCGGGGGCGAACCCGGCGGCGTCGACGATCTCGGCTGCCTTGGCGGTGTCGACGCCGACCGTGGCGTCGACCGGGATGCGCGCGAGCGCCTCGGGGCGCTCGACGGCGAGCTGCTCGATCTCCATGCCGCCCTCGACGCTGGCCATGGCCAGGAAGGTGCGGTTGGCGCGGTCGAGGAGGTAGGAGAAGTAGTACTCCTCGGCGATGTCGCTGGCCTGGGCCACCATCACGCGGTGGGTGATGTGGCCCTTGATGTCCAGGCCGAGGATGTCCTGGGCCCGGGCGCGCGCCTCGTCGGCGTCGTCGGCCAGCTTCACGCCGCCGGCCTTGCCGCGCCCACCGGTCTTCACCTGCGCCTTGACGACGACGCGCGAGCCGATCTCCCGCGCGATCGCCTCGGCCTGGTCGGGTGTCTCGGCCACGCCGCCGGGCAGCACGGGCACGCCGTGCGAGGCCAGCAGGTCACGCGCCTGGTACTCGAAGAGATCCACGAACGAGCACCGTAGCTCCCGCGTTCCGGGCCCGCGTCACCGGCGTGGGGTCTATGGGCGGGGTCACAGCGGGCGGTGCGGAGTGCGGTCGGGACCGCCCTGGTCACGGTCCAGCGCGGCCACGACGTCCTCGGGAGGAGTGCCGTCGGGGAAGGTCCGGACGCCGTCCGGGACGCGGTCGCCGTTCCCCAGGACGAAGGGGGCGACGTCGTCCACGCCGGCCGCGGCCAGCCCCTCCAGCACCCCGGCCAGCAGCCCCGGCGGCGCGCCGGCCAGGCCGACGGCGTCGGCGTCCTCCTGGACCACGGTGGCCACCAGCTGGGCCGCCGAGGCCGGGACGCCGGTCAGCACCACCTCGGCGCCGGCGTCGCGCAGCGCGCGGGCCAGCGCGACGGCGCGCGGGTCGCCGGCTCCCCCGGGCCCGGCGACGACGACGCGCAGCCGCTCCCTGCTCACCCGCGGGCCGTCCGCCCCACCCGCCAGGCGAGCACCGTGAGCAGCGCGTAAGCCAGGCCCGCGACCAGCAGGCCGGCACCGGGGACGGTCCACTCGAGGTCCGGGGAGGCCACCGCGTCGCGCAGGCCGGTCAGCCCGGCGGCGAGCACGGTCACGGTGAGGGCCAGCAGCCCGCCGACGGCGGCCAGCCGGGGCCGCAGCGACGGGGCGACGACGGCGGCCAGCAGCACCGCCCCGGCCAGCAGCAGCCCGCCCAGCAGCGCCAGCCCCGGCCGCTCGAGCAGCGCCTGCGGGCCCTCCTGCTCCACGACCACCTCCAGGCCGGTGGCCGGGTCGGCGACGAGCCGGTCGGGGACGTCGGCGGCCGGCAGCGCCAGGCACAGCACGGTCAGCACGCCGAGCAGCACCGCGGCGCCGGCCAGGCCGGGCCGGGCCGGGTCGAGGGCGCCGCGGTCCTCCATGCGCGTGCGCCCCCACACCAGGACGGCGCACCCGCCGGCGAGGACGGCCATACCGAGCGCGGCGACCTGCAGCAGCCAGCCGGGACCGGTCTCGACCACGCTGGTGAGCACCCGTTCGCCGGCCAGCACCTCGATGCCGGGACGCACCGTCGAGGAGCTGCCCCGGTAGAGCTCGATGAGCAGCCCGCCGAGCGCGAGCGCCCCGCCCACCGCGGCGGCGGCCAGCCCGAAGCGCGGGACGCGGCCGACCGCCAGCCCCGCACCGACCGCGACGGAGACCAGCGGGACGAGCAGCCCTGTGAGCACGGCGCCGACGCCCCCGCCGAGGGTCAGCTCCTCGCCGCCGACGACCAGGTACCGGGGGAAGAGCGCGGCCGCGCCGGCCAGCCCGGCCAGGACGAGGAGGACGCCGGCGACCCGGGCCCCGGCGGGGACGTCGCCGACGAGGAGGCCGTCGGCGTCACCGCGGGGACGGTCGGCCGGCGCCGTCCCCTCCCCGGCCGCCGTCGGGCGCCGGTCGGGCGCCGGGCGCCGGGCCCGGGCGGCGGCCGCGCCGGTGCGCCGGTCGGTGCCGCCGCGGGTGCGGTCGTCGCGGACTGAGCGGTCCCGGCCGGCCACGGGTCCCCCTTCGTCGAGAAGTGTTCCGAACCGGACTCGATGTCGTCGACATCCGGCGCCGTCTCGTGTGACCGTCGCCACACGTGGGCATTACCGTCCTGTGAACGGAGCACGTCAGCGGTGCTCCGGTCTCCGACGGGTTCTCGGCTCCCGGGACCACGACGGCGGCCCGTGAACGGGGAGGACCAGCTCATGCGAGCGACCGAAGAAGCCGGGCGCCGTCCAGAGTCGCACACCGAGGAGCTCCTCCCGGGAGCGCCACGGGACCTCCTGCGGGCGCTGGCCTCCCCCGCCGGGGTGGCCGGCGGGCTGGCCGAGCTGGCCTGGGTGAGCGCCCACGCGCTGCTCTACCCGCTGGGCGCGCGCACCGAGGTGCTGCGGCTGGACCCCCGCGTGCGACCCGGCGAGCAGCCCCCCGCCGTCCGCGCGCTGTTCGCCGCCGACCCGCTCGCCGCCCGCATCCCCGTGCTGCTGGTGCACGGGCTGGTCGACAACCGCTCGATCTTCACCCTCATGCGCCGCGGCCTGCGCCGGCGCGGCTTCGCCCAGGTGTGCACCTGGAACTACAGCCCCTTCCTGGGCGACGTCGCCGCGGGCGCCCGCGATCTGGGAGCGCACGTCGAGCGGATCTGCGCGCAGACCGGGCACGACCAGGTGCACGTCGTCGGGCACAGCCTGGGCGGGCTGATCGCCCGCTACCACGTGCAGCGCCAGGGCGGCGCCGAGCGCGTGCGGTCCCTGGTGACCCTGGGGACGCCGCACGGCGGGTCGGTGCTGGCCCACCTGCTGCCCACCCCGATGATCCGCCAGCTGCGGCCGGGGTCCGCGGTGCTGCAGGAGCTCGCCGAGCCCGCGCCCGGCTGGTCGACGCCGGTGACCGCGGTCTACAGCGACCTCGACCAGGTCGTCGTCCCCTCCCGGGCGGGCCGCTGCGACCACCCCGACATCCGGGCGCGCAACGTGCTCGTCCGCGGCGTCGGGCACATGACCCTGCCGTTCCACCGCGGTGTCGTCGACGAGGTCGCCGCGACCCTCGCCGGGCTCCGCACCGCCGCGCCCGCCCCGCTGGCGCCGGCCGCCGTCGCCTGAGGTCTTCGTCACCGGGAGCAGACTCGGCGACACGCAGCGTCGCCTGCCGGGTCCGGACCTGACAGAACGTTACGGTCCGATCACGGCGCCGGTACCCACCGGCGGGCGCCACCCCGGCGCCTCCACCGCCGTCGCTCCCCCGACGGGCCGCCCCGCGCGGCCGCCCCGGGAGCGTGGACGAAGGGTGTCCCGTGACCCGGCAGAGTGGTCCCGCGCTCCTCGAGCGCCCGGCGGGTGGCCCCCCGCCCGTCACCGCCGTGCCGGCGCCGCCCGCCGACCGGGGCGAGGACGCCGGACCGCCGGCCGGGGCCGCCGCGCGCCGTGCCGTCCGCCGCCCGCCGGGACGACGGGGGCCGCTGTGGCTGGCCGCCCTGGTGGCCGGCGCCGTCCTCGCGGGCGTCCCCGCCTTCACCGGCGGCACCCCGGCCCCGACCACCGTCAGCGCGGCCGACTACGGCCTGGGCGCGGCCGACATCGGCCTGACCGGCGCCCTGGAGGACGCCGAGGCCCGCCGCGGCATCTCCGAGGCCGAGGCGCAGCGGCGCCTCTCCGAGCTCGCCGCCTCCCGCGCCGCCCGCGAGCCGAAGGTCGTGCTGCCGGCACAGGGCCGCATGACCACCTGCTTCTGCATGCGCTGGGGCCAGATGCACTACGGCATCGACCTCGCCGGCCCGCTGGGTACGCCGATCTACTCGGCCGCCGACGGCGTCGTGCTGCGCGCGGGCCCCGCCTCGGGCTACGGCAACGCCGTCTGGATCCAGGACGCCGACGGCAACGTGCACGTCTACGGCCACATGCGCTACTACGACGTCGAGGCCGGCGACATCGTGCACGCCGGCGACCAGATCGCCAAGATCGGCAACGAGGGCCAGTCCACCGGCCCCCACCTCCACTACCAGATCAACCGCGGCAGCATGACCGGCCGGCCGCTGGACCCCGAGGAGTGGCTCGCCGAGCACGGCGTCGCCATCTGAGCCACTCCGCCTGGGGTGTTCCTCGTGCTGTGCGGGTCCTGCAGCACCCGCACGGCACGAGGAACACCCCGCGAGACGAGGGCCCGGACGACGAGCCGTGCCGGCCTCGGCGTCAGCGGAGGTCGACCATCCCCTCCAGCACCCGCTGCCCGACGGACACGCCGTCGAGGACGCCGCGATGGCCGAGCCGCTCGGGATCGGCCAGGTACCCCCGGTAGGCCGCCTCCGAGGCGAAGGTCAGGACGTGCACCCTCGTGCCGTCCGCGGTCCGGAGCCTGCGCTCGAGGACGCCGTCGTGGCGGGCCAGCAGCGGCAGGACCAGGTCCTCGTAGCGCTGCAGAGCAGCCACACCACCCACCGGGACGTCGATCAGGACCACGACCGTGGTCGGCCGGTCGTCGGACACGGCCGCACGGTAGCCACTGCGGGTGCCGGTGTCGTGGCACGAGGCTCCCGAGCGAGCTCAGCACGGGTGGGCCACCCCGCGCTGCGGGTGTTCCTCCTGCCCCGGGGGTGCTGCAGGACCCAGGGCGTGCGGGGAACACCCCGCAGAGCAGCGGGCCGCGGCGGACACCGGACGGCCGTCCCCGCCGGGACGACGGTGTCAGAGCTTGACGAGCGGGGCGTAGCGCAGCACGAGGCGCTTGGTGCCGCCCGAGCCGAAGTCGACGGTGGCCTGCGCCTTGTCGCCGGCGCCGTTGACCTCGACCACCGTGCCGAGGCCGAACGCGTCGTGGCTGACCCGGTCGCCGACCTCGACGGAGACGACCGCGCGGTTGCCGCGGCCGCCGCGCAGCCCGCCGGTGGACAGCCCGGTGGCGGCCACCCGCTGCTGCGCCGAGGACCCGGTGCTCGGCGCCGGAGTGGGGTCCAGCCGGGCCCAGTGGACGGCGTCGGTGGGCATCTCGTCGAGGAACCGCGAGGGCGGGTTGTAGGCCGGCTGCCCCCAGCTGGTGCGCACCGTGGCGCGGGACAGGAACAGCCGCTGCTGCGCGCGGGTGATGCCCACGTAGGCCAGCCGCCGCTCCTCCTCGAGCTCCTTGGGGTCGCCCAACGCGCGCAGGTGCGGGAAGACGCCGTCCTCGAGCCCGGTGAGGAAGACGACCGGGAACTCCAGGCCCTTGGCGGTGTGCAGCGTCATCAGCGTGACGACGCCGGCCTCGTCGCCGGAGACCGGGATCTGGTCGGCGTCGGCCACCAGCGAGACCTGCTCCAGGAAGTCGGTGACCGTGCCGCCGGGGTTGGCCGCCTCGAACTCCGCGGCGACCGAGATCAGCTCGTTGAGGTTGTCGACGCGCCCCTCGTCCTGCGGGTCGGTGCTCGCCTCCAGCTCGGCGAGGTAGCCGGTGCGGTCGAGGATGCTCTCCAGCAGCGCGGCCGGCCCCGATCCGGACTCCACCAGCTGCTCGAACTCCTCCAGCAGCGCCACGAACTCCTGCACCGCCTTGAGCGAGCGCGGCGCCAGCGTGGTGATCTCCGGGCAGCGGCGCAGCGCCGAGGCGAAGGCGATCCGCTCCCGGTCGGCGAACTGCTCGATGCAGGACTCCGCCTTGTCGCCGATGCCGCGCTTGGGTGTGTTGATCACCCGGCGCAGGCTGACGACGTCGGCCGGGTTGGCCACCACCTTGAGGTAGGCCAGCGCGTCGCGGACCTCCTTGCGCTCGTAGAAGCGCACCCCGCCGACGACCTTGTAGGGCATGCCGACGCGGATGAACACCTCCTCGAAGACACGGGAGGCGTTGTTGGTGCGGTAGAAGACCGCGATGTCCTTCGGCTGCACCGTGCCGATGTCGACCAGCGCGTCGATCTGCTCGGCGACCCAGGCGGCCTCGTCGTGCTCGTTCTCGGCGACGTAGCCCTCGATCAGCTCGCCGTCACCCGCGTCGGTCCACAGGTTCTTGGGACGGCGGCCGGTGTTCTTGGCGATGACGGTGTTGGCGGCCTTGAGGATCCGCTGGGTGGAGCGGTAGTTCTGCTCGAGCAGGATCGTGGTGGCCTGCGGGTAGTCGCGCTCGAACTCGTCGATGTTGCGGATCGTCGCGCCGCGGAAGGCGTAGATCGACTGGTCGGCGTCGCCGACGACGCACAGCTCGGCCGGCGGCACCGGCCCCTCGCCCGTGCCCACCAGCTCGCGGACCAGCACGTACTGGGCGTGGTTGGTGTCCTGGTACTCGTCGACCAGCACGTGCCGGAAGCGACGGCGGTAGTGCTCGGCGACGTCGGGGAAGGCCTGCAGCAGGTTGACCGTCGTCATGATCAGGTCGTCGAAGTCCAGCGCGTGCGCCTCGCGCAGCCGCCGCTGGTAGAGCGTGTAGGCCTCCTTGAGCACCTTCTCGGGTGCCGTCTGGGGGTCGTAGGACTCCTCGTCGACCAGCTCGTTCTTCAGGTTCGACACCTGGGCGGCGAGGCTGCGGCCCGGGTAGCGCTTGGCGTCGAGGTCGAGGTCGCGGGCGACCATCGTCATCAGGCGCACGGAGTCGCCCTGGTCGTAGATCGTGAACGACGACTTCAGGCCCAGCTTGGCGGCCTCGGCGCGCAGGATGCGCACGCACATCGAGTGGAACGTCGACACCCACATGGCGCGGGCGCGGGGGCCCACCAGGGAGGCGACGCGCTCCTTCATCTCCCCGGCGGCCTTGTTGGTGAAGGTGATCGCCAGGACCTCGCCGGGCTGCACGCCGCGGGCGCCGAGCAGGTAGGCGACGCGGTGGGTGAGCACGCGGGTCTTGCCCGAGCCGGCGCCGGCGACGATGAGCAGCGGGCCGCCCTCGTGGACGACGGCCTGACGCTGGGGGCCGTTGAGGCCGGCCAGCATGCGGTCCAGTTCCCGGCCGGCCGAGCCGGGAGCGGAACGCTGGAGCGCGGCGGTACCGGGGAGGGCCTGCTGCACGCTGCTCATAGCCACACCACTGTAGTTCGGACCGACGACGGCCCCGCCCCGCGCCGGACCGGTCGTGGCGCCCGCCCGGAGTGGTGTGGCACACTGCCCGCGTGCTGCTCGCCGCCACCAGCTTTTCCTACGGACACCGGGTCCCGGTGTCCGTCGCCGCTGGCTGAGCAGCCGCTGCAACGAACGCCCCGGGCCCGAGGAGCCCGGGGCGTTTCTGGTTCCTGGGCCCGGAGGCTCCCACCCCGCCAGGAGACCGAGATGACCACCACCCGGACCACCACCCAGACCGCCGCCGACCAGCGCATCGCCGAGCTGCGCGGCGAGATCGACGCCTGCGACGCGGAGCTGATCGCGCTGGTGCAGCGCCGGCTCGCCGTCTCGCACGAGATCGGCGAGCTGCGCCGCGAGTCCGGCGGCACCCGCCTGTCGCTGGCGCGCGAGCAGCAGGTGATCGCCCGCTTCCAGGACGCGCTCGGTGCCGACGGCGCCGCGCTCGGCATGATGCTGCTCCGCCAGGGCCGCGGCCGGCTCTAGGAGGCCTCCCGCTCGGGACGACCCGTGCTCGGGCCCGGTGCAGCAGCTCAGCTGCGGCGCTGGTCTGCGGGCGGGAGGTCGGCGTGCCGGTGGACCAGCCACCGGTCGCCCTCGACGCGCCAGAACACGTGCGTCACCCGGCTCGTCGTGTCCCGCGGCTCCCCGCCGTCGACGCGGACGGTCCCCCGCTCGAGGTCGACGGTGTGGGCGAGGTCCCCCGCTGACGGCGACGACGTCGTAGCGCGGAACGGTGCAGGGCCCACTCGGCTCCTCCCCCGACGGGCCCGCCCGGCCCGTCGTCCACCCGTGGACGGCCGGGGTCCGCGCGCCCGGCGCCCCGCGGGACCCCGGACCGCGTGTCACACCGGGGCCGGCTGCGTCGTCTCCATGGACACACCCCGACGGAGAGGACGCCGCCATGACCGCCACCGGCACGACCGCCCGCATCCCGCTCGACCCGCCGCGGACCCTGCTCACCCGCGCCGTCGACTGGTACTCCCGTCGCACGTTCGGCGCGACGCTCACCCCCGCCGCCGCGATGGGCCACCACCCCCGGCTGCTGGTCACGCAGCTGCGTCACGAGCGCGCCCTCGCCCGGTGGGACCGGCTCGACCCGACGCTGAAGTCGCTGGCGGTCATGTCCGCGGCGGTCACCGTCGGCTGCTCCTGGTGCGTCGACTTCGGGTGGTGGGTCACCAGCCAGGAGGGCGTGGACCCGGCCAAGCTGCGCGCCGTCCCCGCCTGGCGGGAGAGCGACGCGCTCACCGACCTCGAGCGGCGGGTCGTGGAGTACGCCGAGGCGATGAGCACCACGCCGATGGGCGTGACCGACGGGATGGTCGCGGCGCTGCGGCGCGACCTCGACGACGCCGCCCTGGTCGAGCTGACCACGATGGTGGCCGTGGAGAACGCCCGGGCCCGCACGAACAGCGCGCTGGGCCTGCACAGCCAGGGCTTCCGCGACCGCTGCGAGCTCCCGGCCCGCGCATGACCGACCTGCTGGCGGACTTCGACGCCTCCCGGCGGCTGCTGTTCACCGTGGCCTACCAGATGCTGGGCAGCGTCGCCGACGCCGAGGACACCGTGCAGGACGCCTGGCTGCGCTGGTCGGCAGCCGACCGGGACGACGTCGCCGACCCGCGCGCCTGGCTGGTGCGGACGACCACCCGGCTGGCGCTGGACCGGCTGACCTCCGCCCGCGCGCGCCGGGAGAGCTACGTCGGCCCGTGGCTGCCCGAGCCGCTGCTCACCGACCGGGCGGGGGACCCCGCCGACGACGCGGTGCTCGGCGACGAGGTCTCCCTGGCGCTGCTCGTCGTCCTCGAGACCCTCTCCCCCGCCGAGCGGGCCGTCTTCGTGCTGCGCGAGGTGTTCGGGGTGCCCGCCGCGGAGGTCGCCGCGGCCCTGGGCCGGTCGGAGGCCGCGGTCCGGCAGCTGGGGCACCGGGCGCGCGAGCACGTCGCCGCCCGCCGTCCCCGCTTCGACGCCGACCGCCGGGCGCACCGCGAGGTCACCGAGCGGTTCCTGGCCGCCTGCCTGGGCGGCGACGTCGACGCGCTGGTCGCCGCGCTGGCTCCCGGCGCGGTCCTGGTGACCGACGGCGGGGGGCGGGCGAAGGCGGCGCTGCGGCCGATCACCGGTGCGGACAAGGTGGCCCGGTTCCTGGCCGCCGTCGTCTCCGGCGGGGCGTCGCTGCCCGGGCTGCGGGTCGGCCTCGCGGAGGTCAACGGCCTGCCCGGGGTGGCCGCGTGGACCGACGAGGGCCCCTACGTCGCGGTCTCGCTCGTCGTCACCGGCGGGCTCGTGCAGCAGGTCCTCGTCGTGCTCAACCCCGACAAGCTGGCCGGGCTGCGGAGGTGACTCCGCGACCCCGCGCCTAGGCTCCGCCGGGTGACCGCTCCCCCGCCCCGGAAGCCCGCCGAGCACGTGGAGCGCGCGCTGTGCGTGCTCGCCCACCCCGACGACGTCGACTTCGGCAGCGCGGGCACCGTGGCGACCTGGACGGCGGCCGGCACCGAGGTCACCTACTGCATCGTCACCGACGGCGACGCCGGCGGCTTCGACGAGACCCCGCGGGAGCAGATGGGCCCGCTGCGGCGGGAGGAGCAGCGGGCGGCGGCCGCGGCGGTCGGCGTCACCGACGTCCGGTTCCTCGGCCACCCCGACGGCCGGCTTGAGCTCACCCTCGACCTGCGCCGCGACATCTCCCGGGTCATCCGGCAGGTGCGCCCGCAGCGGGTGCTCACCAGCTCACCGGAGCGCTGGTACGAGCGGATCGGCGCCAGCCACCCCGACCACATGACGGTGGGCGAGTCGACGCTGCGCGCGGTCTACCCCGACGCCCGCAACCCCTTCGCCTTCCCGGAGCTGCTCGCCGACGAGGGGCTCGACGCGTGGACGGTGACCGAGGTGTGGCTCGGTGCCAGCCCGCGTGCCGACCACGCCGTCGACGTCACCGACGTCGTCGAGCTGAAGTTCGCGGCGCTGAAGAGCCACGTGACGCAGGTCAGCCACGTCGACGACCTCGAGGAGTTCGTCACCGGCTGGATGGCGCAGACCGCCCGCCGCTTCGGCCTGCCCGACGGCCACCTCGCCGAGGCCTTCCACGTGGTGTTCACGCAGTGACACTGCGGTCCTACCGGACCGCACCGCGGCCAGGAGCCGTCCCCGACCTGCGCTGAGCCCCACCCGCGCACTCGTCGGGGAGCCTCCGGCCCCCGCTCCTCGTATGCGCCTCGCGGGGCGGCTGTCGTCGCGCGTCTACAACAACCGGTTGGTGGCGGCCCAGCGGGTGAGCTCGTTGCGGTTGGACAGCTGCAGCTTGCGCAGCACGTTGGAGGCGTGCGACTCCACCGTCTTCACCGAGATGAACAGGCGCGAGCCGATCTCCCGGTAGGTGTAGCCGCGGGCCAGCAGCTGCATGACCTCCCGCTCGCGGGCGCTGAGCAGGTCGAGGCCGGGGTCGGTCGCCGGGTCCTCGGGCTGCGGGGCGGACGGCGAGGTGGCGGCGAAGGCGTCGAGCACGAAGCCGGCCAGCCGGGGGCTGAAGACGACGTCGCCCTCGGCCACCCGCTGCACCGCGGCGCGCAGGTCCGGCCCGGAGATGGTCTTGGTGACGTAGCCGCGGGCGCCGGCGCGGATGACCGCGATGACGTCCTCGGCGGCGTCGGACACCGACAGCGCCAGCCAGCGGGTCTCCGGCAGCTCGGCGCGCAGCGCCTCGAGCACCGCGCGCCCGTCGCCGCCGGGCAGGTGGACGTCGAGCAGCACCACGTCCGGGGCGGCGGCCCGGATGCCGGCGATCGCGGAGTCGACGTCGGCCGCCTCGCCCACGACGGTGACCGCGTCGCCCAGCTCGGAGCGCACCCCGGCGCGGACCATCGCGTGGTCGTCGACCAGGAAGACGCGGGTGCTCACGCGGCGGCCTCGCGGGGCAGCACCAGCTCCACCTCGGTGCCCTCGCCCGGCGCCGAGCGGACGGTCGCCGTCCCGCCGATGCGGGCCACCCGCCCGGTCACCGAGTCGCGCAGCCCGCGCCGGTCGCCGGGCACCGCGGCCGGCTCGAAGCCGGCGCCGCGGTCGCGGACGAACACCGACACCGACTGGGCGGTCACCTCGGTGTAGAGGTCGGCCGAGGTCACGCCGGCGTGCTTGGCCGCGTTGACCAGCGCCTCGCGGGTGGCCGCGCCGAGGGCGGCCAGCGCGTCGTCGACCGGCGCGTCGCCGACGACCACCGGGTCGACGGTCAGCGCGTGGTCGGCCTCGACCTCGGCGACCATGTGCGACACCAGCCCCGCCCACGTGCCGCCGGCCGCCGTCGCCGGCTCGTAGAGCCAGCTGCGCAGCTCACGCTCCTGGCTGCGGGCCAGCCGGGCGACGGCCTGCTGGTCGCCGGCGTGCCGCTGGATCAGCGCGAGCGTCTGGAGCACCGAGTCGTGCAGGTGCGCGGCCACGGCGGCCCGCTCCTCCGACCGGATGCGGGCGGTGCGCTCGGCGGCGCGGGAGTCGAGCAGCCGGCGCCACAGCGGCGCGGTCGCCAGCACCAGCCCGGCGAGGATCACCAGCGTGGCGGTGAACCCGTTGCGGGCGTTGGCCAGCTGTCCGGTGGTGGCCAGCAGGAGCACCACGCCGGCCGCGGCGAGCACCGCGCCGCCGGCCAGCACCCACGGGACGCCGGGCCGGGCCAGCGTGCGGTCGGTGTCGAACTGGCGCCAGATGACGGCCAGACCGCCGCCGAGCAGCAGCAGGGGCGCGACGAGGTCGCCGCCGCCCCAGGTGGCCAGGTTGCCCAGCAGCACGAGCGCGCCGAGCCCGGTGAGCACCAGGCCGACGGTCTGCCGGCGGCTGGGCTCCGCGGCCGCGGGCGCCGCGACGGCCTCGCCCTGCGGGACGAAGAACCACAGCAGCGCGTAGACGACCACGCCGATGCCGGTGGTGGCCAGGGCGACCAGGACCACCCGCACGACCAGCGGCTCGGTGCGCAGGTGCGCCGCCGTCCCCGCCGCGACCCCGGCCAGCAGCCGGCCGGAACGCGGCCGGACGAGCGGCGGCCGGTCCAGGGTGGCGACCGCTGTCGGGGTGGGTGCGGCCGCGGGCGCGGGTGCGCCCACGGGGGTCGTCGCCGTCGTCGTCACGGCGACGATCGTCGCACCGCGCGCCCCCGTCCCGGTACCGGGAAGCCCCCGGAGGAGGCGGACCAGGGTCGGATGGGGGCCTTCCCCGATACCGGGCGGGCGGGTCGCTCGGCACGCTCCCTGCCATGACCGCCGCACCCCCTCCCGCTCCCCCGGCCGAACCCCCTCCGGTCACCCGTCCCGCGCTCCGGCGCAGCCGTACCGACAAGGTCGCCGGCGGTGTCGCCGGCGGGCTGGCCGAGTACAGCGGCATCGACCCGCTGCTGTGGCGGGTCGGCTTCGTCGCCCTCACCCTCGCCGGTGGCTCCGGCGTCCTCGTCTACGCCCTGCTGTGGCTGCTGATGCCGTCCGGGCCGCGCACCCGCGCCGACGGCGCCCCGGCCGAGCCGGCCGGTCCCCGCTCCCCGGTCGCCGCGTTCACCGTCGCGGGCCTGCTGATCATCGTCGGGCTGCTGGTCCTGGTCACCCGCTACACCGACCTCGACCTCGGTCCCCGCGGCTTCCTCGCCTCCGCCCTGCTGGTCGTGGGCCTGGGGCTGGTCGCGTCGAGCTTCAGCAGCGGCCGCTCACCGCGCGGCGGGCTGATCGCCGTCGGCGCCGTTCTGTCGCTGGCGGTGCTGTTCACCTCCGCCGTCCCCGAGATGGACGACGAGCTCGGCGGCGTCGGTGACCGCAGCTACCGGCCGGAGACCGCCGACCAGGTGCTCGATCGGTACTCGCTCGGCGCCGGCGACCTCGAGCTCGACCTGTCCCGGCTCGACGCCGGCGACCTCGACGAGCCGCTCGACGTGCGCGTCGACCACGGCGTGGGCGACCTCGAGGTGACGGTGCCCGACGACTTCGACGTCCGCGTCGACGTCGAGCACGGCATCGGCGACGTCGACCTGTTCGACCAGGGCGCCGCCGGCGGCCTGTTCCGCGGGGACGACGGCGACGGCGACGTCGACCTCGTCCTGACCATCCACTCCGGCGCAGGGAGCGTGGAGGTGTCCCGTGCCTGACTACAGCGAGTTCCCGACCACCCCGACCGGCTGGCAGGAGCGCGCGCTGGCCGACCAGTGGCAGTACCCCACCGCGCTGGAGACCCGGGACGTCCCGCCGCCGCGGCGCCGGCCCGACCCGGTGACCCTCGTCCCGGGCGTCGTCTACGTCGTCCTCGCGCTGGTGGTCCTCGCCGGGGTCGCCCTGCCGCTGGACCTCCTGGCCGACGGCGGCCTGCTCTGGCTGCTGCTGGTGGGCGCCGGTGTCGCGCTCCTGGTCACCGAGCTGCGCCGGACCCGCCGCAGGCGCGGCTGACACCACGGGGGCGGACAGCAGGAGGGCCCGGGGAGCGACCGCTCCCCGGGCCCTCTCACGTGCTCAGCCGGGTCACTCCCACTCGATGGTGCCCGGCGGCTTGCTCGTCACGTCGAGGACGACGCGGTTGACCTCGGCCACCTCGTTGGTGATGCGCGTGGAGATCCGCGCGAGCACGTCGTAGGGCAGCCGCGTCCAGTCGGCGGTCATGGCGTCCTCGCTGGACACCGGGCGCAGCACGACCGGGTGGCCGTAGGTGCGCCCGTCGCCCTGGACGCCGACCGACCGCACGTCGGCCAGCAGCACCACGGGGCACTGCCAGATCTCGGAGTCGAGCTTCGCGGCGCTGAGCTCCTCGCGGGCGATCGCGTCGGCCCGCCGCAGGACGTCGAGCCGGTCGCGCGTCACCTCACCGACGATGCGGATCCCCAGCCCCGGGCCGGGGAAGGGCTGGCGCTGCACCAGCCGGTCGGGCAGCCCGAGCTGCCGGCCCACCTCACGCACCTCGTCCTTGAACAGCGTCCGCAGCGGCTCGACGAGGGTGAACTGCAGGTCCTCGGGCAGCCCGCCGACGTTGTGGTGGCTCTTGATGTTGGCCGTGCCGGTGCCGCCGCCGGACTCGACGACGTCGGGGTAGAGCGTCCCCTGCACGAGGAAGTCCACGGTCTCGCCGTGCGCCTGGGCGTCGGCGACGACGTCGGTGGCGGCCTGCTCGAACACCCGGATGAACTCGCGGCCGATGATCTTCCGCTTCTGCTCCGGGTCGCTGACGCCGGCCAGCGCGGTGAGGAACTGCTCGCTCGCGTCGACCACCCGCAGGTCGGCGCCGGTGACCGCGGCGAAGTCGCGCTCGATCTGCTCGGTCTCGCCCTGGCGCATGAGGCCGTGGTCGACGTAGACGCAGGTCAGCCGGTCGCCGATGGCCCGCTGCACGAGCGCGGCCGCCACGGCGGAGTCGACGCCGCCCGACAGCGCGCACAGCGCCCGCCGGTCGCCGATCCGCTCGCGGATCGCGGTCACCTGCTCGTCGACGACGTTGCTCATCGTCCACGAGCGCTCGAGCCCGGCGATCTCGAACAGGAAGTGCTCGAGCACCGTCTGCCCGTGGGCGGTGTGCCGCACCTCGGGGTGGAACTGCACGCCGGCCAGCCGCCGGTCGACGTCCTCGAAGGCGGCGACCGGCGCCCCGGTGGAGGTGGCGGTGACGGTGAACCCGGGCGGGGCGGCGCTGACGGCGTCACCGTGGCTCATCCACACCGACTGCTCGACCGGCAGGGTCCCGAACAGCCGCCCGCCGGTGGTGACCGTCAGCGGCGTGCCGCCGTACTCGCGGTCGCCGGTGCGGGCCACGGTGCCGCCGAGCGAGGCGGCCATGGCCTGGAAGCCGTAGCAGATGCCGAACGCCGGCACCCCGCCCTCGAACAGCGCGGGGTCGATCTGCGGCGCCCCCTCCGCGTAGACGCTCGACGGCCCGCCGGAGAGCACGATCGCCGCGGGTTTGCGGGCGAGGACCTCCTCCGCGGGGACCGACGACGGGACGATCTCGGAGTAGACGCCGGCCTCGCGGATGCGCCGGGCGATGAGCTGGGCGTACTGCGCGCCGAAGTCGACGACGAGGACGGTCGGGAAGTCCATCAGTCCGGTCGCCCGCCGCTGCGTCACTGCTCGGGGGCCCCCTCCCGGGGGGCCCCTCCCCCGACGACCAGGTCAACCCGCTGGAACTCCTTGAGGTCGCGGTAGCCGGTCTTGGCCATCGTGCGGCGCAGCGCCCCGAAGAGGTTGGTGCGCCCGTCGGCGGTCTCGGCCGGGCCGAGCAGCACCTGCTCGAGCGTCCCGGCGGCCGGCACCGGTGCCGACGTCCCGCCGCGCGGCAGCCGCGGGTGGGCGGCCACCGAGTCCCACCAGACGCCGCCGGCCGGGGCCTCCCGCGCGGCCCGCAGCGGCTCGCCGACCTGGACGGCGTCGGCGCCGCAGGCCAGCGCCCGGGCGATCGCACCGCTGGTCTCGATCCGGCCGTTGGCGATGACGTGCACGTACCGGCCGCCGGTCTCGTCGAGGTAGTCGCGGCGGGCGGCCGCGGCGTCGGCGATCGCGCTGGCCAGCGGCACCCGGACGCCCATGACGGCGTCGCCGGTGGAGAAGCTGTCGGCGCCCACGCCGACGATCACCCCGGCCGCGCCGGTGCGCATGAGGTGCAGCGCCGTCTGGTAGTTCGCCGCGCCGCCGACGACCACCGGCACGTCGAGGTCGGCGATGAACTCCTTGAGGTTGAGCGCCCCGCCCTGGGTGGTCACGTGCTCGGCGGAGACGATCGTGCCCTGGATGACCAGCAGGTCGACCCCGGCGGCGAGCACCGCGGGCGCCAGCTGCAGCGTGTGCTGCGGCGACACGCGCACCGCCGTCGTCACCCCGGCGTCGCGCACCTCCTTGATCCGCGCGCTGATCAGGTCGGGCTTGACCGGCTCGGCGTAGACCTGCTGCAGCAGCGTCACCGGCGGCGGCGCCTCGGCCGCGGCGTCGCGCAGCTGCCGGTACACCGGCAGCGGGTCGTCGTAGCGGGTCCACAGCCCCTCGGCGTTGAGCACGCCGAGACCGCCGGCCTGGCCGACGGCGATCGCCGTCGCCGGGCTGACGACGGCGTCGCTGGGGCTGGTGACCAGCGGGATGTCGAACCGGAAGGCGTCGATCTGCCAGGCCGTGGAGACGTCGTCGACGTCGCGGGTCCGGCGGGAGGGGACGATCGAGACCTCGTCGAGGTCGTAGCCCCGGCGGGCGAAGCGGTTGAGGCCGATCTCGACGGTGTCGCGTGCGGGCATCGTCAGCGTCCTCGGTAGTTGGGGGCCTCGACGGTCATCTGGATGTCGTGCGGGTGGCTCTCGGTCAGGCCGGCCGAGGTGATGCGGGTCAGCTGGCCGCGCTCCTGCAGGTCGGCCACGGTGGCCGCGCCGGCGTAGCCCATCGACGCGCGCAGCCCGCCGACGAGCTGGTGGGCGACGGTGGCCAGCAGCCCGCGGTAGGGCACCTGGCCCTCGATGCCCTCGGGGACCAGCTTGTCGTCGGAGAGGACGTCGTCGGCGAAGTAACGGTCGCGGCTGAAGGACTGGTTGCCGCGCTTCTGCATCGCGCCCAGCGAGCCCATGCCTCGGTAGGTCTTGAACTGCTTGCCGTTCATGAAGACCAGCTCGCCCGGGGCCTCCTCGACCCCGGCGAACAACCCGCCGATCATCACCGTGTCGGCGCCGGCGACCAGGGCCTTGGCGATGTCGCCTGAGTACTGCAGGCCGCCGTCGGCGATGACCGGGACGCCGGCCGGCTTGGCGGCGAGGCTCGCCTCGTAGATGGCGGTGATCTGCGGGACGCCGACGCCGGCGACCACGCGGGTGGTGCAGATCGAGCCCGGGCCGACGCCGACCTTCACCGCGTCGGCACCGGCGTCGACCAGCGCCTGCGCGCCGGCGCGGGTGGCGATGTTGCCGCCCACCACCTGCACGCCGCCGTCGCCGCCGAAGTCCTTGCGCACCCGGGCGACCATGTCGAGGACGGCGCGCTGGTGGCCGTGCGCGGTGTCGACGACGAGCACGTCGACCCCGGCGTCGACCAGCAGGCCGGCCCGGTCGTACGCGTCGTCCCCGACGCCGAGCGCGGCGCCCACGACGAGGCGGCCGTCGGCGTCCTTCGTGGAGTTCGGGTACTGGTCGCGCTTGACGAAGTCCTTGACGGTGATGAGGCCGCGCAGCCGCCCCGCCTCGTCGACGATCGGCAGCTTCTCGATCTTGTGCTGGGACAGCAGCCGCAGCGCGGTGTCGGCGTCGACGCCCACCGGGGCGGTGACCAGCGGCATCGGCGTCATGACGTCGCGCACGAGCCGGTGGTGGTCGGTCTCGAAGCGCATGTCGCGGTTGGTGACGATGCCCACGAGGACGCCGCCCTCGTCGACGACCGGCGCACCGGAGATCCGGTACCGGGCGGAGAGGGCGTCGACCTCGGCGAGGGTGTTGTCCGGCGAGCAGGTGACCGGGTTGGTGACCATGCCGGCCTCGGAGCGCTTCACCAGGTCGACCTGGCCGGCCTGCTCCTCCGCGGCGAGGTTGCGGTGCAGGACGCCGACGCCGCCGACGCGGGCCATGGCGATCGCCATGCGGGCCTCGGTCACGGTGTCCATGGCGCTGGAGAGCAGCGGCACGGCCAGCCGGATGCCGCGGGTGAGCCGGCTGCTGGTGTCCACCTCCGCCGGGACGACGTCGGACTCCCCGGGGATGAGCAGGACGTCGTCGTAGGTCAGGCCGAGCGGGGCGAACTTCGCCGGCAGCTCGGGGCGGTGCCCATCCAGGACGTGGTCATCGGGCTGCATGGCGGCCGCCACCCTCCATCGGCTCAGCCCCGGCCGGGCGCGCGGGAACCGTCCCCGATCGTAGGCCGGGGCCCTCCGCGGCCGGGACGCCGTCTCCGCTGCGCGTGGGATCGGTCGGCGGAGGCGACTACCGTGGTCCCCCGGACGCGCGGGCCCGTGCGTCCGGACGGCAGCGACAGCGCCACCGGCGCGTGGGAGGAGGGTCCCGTGAGTTCCTTCGACGAGTCCCCGGGGTCCGACTTCGGGCCCTCGGACCCGCCACCGCCGCTGTCGATGGAGGAGCGGGCCGGCGTCCTGGACGACCTGGCCGAGCTCGAGGTGTTCCGCACGCTCCTCGAGCCCACCGGGATCAAGGGCATCGTCGTCGACTGCCCCGACTGCGACGAGGAGCACCACGTCGACTGGGCGCTGATGCAGGCCAACCTGCGCCAGTTGCTCGAGGAGGGGCAGACCGGCCGGCACGAGCCGCCGTTCGACCCCGACCCGGCCGACTACGTGAGCTGGGACTACGCCAGCGGCTACGCCGACGGGATCGCCGCGATGGCCGAGCGCGAGGAGCCCGGCGGCGCCTCCCGCGGCGGCCGGCACGCCCGCGACGACTGAGGAAGGACCTCCCTGCCCCCCACCGTTCGCAGGCTCACGGCGGGCCCCTGCAGGGAGGCCGCACCGCCGCTCGCTCGCGCGAGCCTCCGGCCCCCGGTCGGTCCGCCGTCCTCCGCAGGGCGGCTCGCCGCACCGGACCGAGCGGTCCAGCACGCACCGAGGGCCCCCTCCGGTCGACGGAGAGGGCCCTCGGCGGGTGTTCGTCCGGTCAGCTCATCATGCCGCGGCGGAAGCCGGTGGCCACCGCCTCGGCGCGGTCCTTGGCGCCGAGCTTGCGGAACAGCCGGCGCGCGTGGGTCTTGATGGTGTCCTCGGACAGGTAGAGCTCGCGGCCGATCTGGGCGTTGCTCTTGCCCTGGCTCATGCCGGTGAGCACCTGCATCTCGCGCATCGACAGCGTGACCGGCGGTGCGCTCTCGCGGACCGTCGTGCTCACGACCCGCGGCCCGGCGCCGTTGAGCGGCGCGGCCCACGAGGGCGCGGGAGCGCCCACGGAGGCCAGCGGCACGGGAGCGGCCGGCTGCGGCGGTCGGCCGTCGGCGCGCAGTCCCACCCGGGACAGGCCCAGGCCCATCTCCAGGGCGCTGGCGTCCCAGCGGAGGTACCCGCGGGCACCGAACGCGACGGCGGCACGGACCGTCTCGGCGTCGTCCGGCGCGCCGAGGACGAGCACCGGGACGGTCGGGTGGCTGCGCAGCACCTGGGTGGCCACGGTCAGGCCGGTGTCCACCGCGCGCTGGGTGCCGACCAGCAGCACGTCGGGCTGGCGGGTGGCCAGCCGCTGGATCAGCATGGCGGCGTCACCGACGACCTCGACCCGGCCGACGAACGGCAGGGCCACCAGGCGGGAGGCGACGTCGTCGCGGACACGGCGGCGCTCGTCGTACACCCACACGGTCGTGGCCCCGTGGCCGGGACCGCGCATCCTGTCGTCGATCACTGCAGCTCCTGTCTTCCCCCGGCCGTGCGGGGCGTGGGGTCACTCGACCCGGGTAACGGCACGGCCTGGAGCCACCATGAGCGACCGGCAGGGACGGCAACAGCCGTGCTCACCCTGCGGGGGGAGACGGTGGGCGGGAAAATGTCGGACCCCACTGTGTTTGACCCCGGGGACCCTCGGGCACCGGCTCCCGTGCAGCCGGGTCGCCCCCTCCGGCTCGCCGAGCCGAGGAGGACACAGATGGCTGACATCCGCCGACTGCCGACACCCGTGGCCGAGGTGTGGGACTGGCAGCTCCACGGCTCGTGCCGTGGTGAGAGCACCGCGCTGTTCTTCCACCCGGACGGCGAGCGCGGTCCGGCCCGGGCGCGGCGTCAGGCGGCCGCCAAGGCCGTGTGCGCGAAGTGCCCGGTCGTCGACGCCTGCCTCAAGCACGCACTCAGCGTCCGCGAGCCCTACGGCGTGTGGGGCGGGATGAGCGAGGAGGAGCGGGCCCGGCTGATCGCCGCGGAGCCCGCCGCCGTCGCCGCGGGGGTCTGAGCACCCACAGACGCCGAGAGGGCCGGTCCAGCAGTTGCTGGACCGGCCCTCTCGTCTGTCCGGGCAGCCCCGCACACGGCGTCCTACCGCACCGCAGCGCGTCCCACCCGACCGCGCACCGTCGGGTGGGACGCGCCACGATCAGGTCACCTGATCACCGCGCGGCGTACGTCAGTGGCTGTGGCCGTGACCGTGCGAGTGGCCGTGGGTGTGGTGCCCGGCCCCCGCGGGGTCCTCCTCCTCCGGCGCCTCGACGACGGCGGAGTCGGTGGTGAGCACCATCGCGGCGATCGACGCGGCGTTGCCGAGCGCGGCCTTGGTGACCTTGACCGGGTCGATGACGCCCTGGGCGGCCAGGTCGCCGTACTCGCCGGTGGCGGCGTTGAAGCCCTGGCCGGCGCCGAGGTCGCGGACCCTGGCGACGACGACGCGGCCCTCGAAGCCCGCGTTGTCGGCGATGCGGGCCAGCGGGGCCTCCAGGGCGCGCCGCACGGCGCGGGCGCCGGTCAGCTCGTCGCCGGAGAGGTCCAGCGCGTCGATGGCCGCGGCCGCGTGCACGAGCGCGGAGCCGCCACCGGGGACGACGCCCTCCTCCACCGCGGCGCGGGTGGCGGCGATGGCGTCCTCGATGCGGTGCTTGCGCTCCTTGAGCTCGACCTCGGTGGCCGCGCCGACCCGGATCACGCCGATGCCGCCGGCCAGCTTGGCCAGCCGCTCCTGCAGCTTCTCGCGGTCCCAGTCGGAGTCGGTGGCGTCGATCTCGCGGCGGATCTGGGCGACCCGGTCGCCGATGGCCTGCTGCGTGCCGCCGCCGTCGACGATCGTGGTGGTGTCCTTGTCGACCGTCACGCGGCGGGCGGTGCCGAGCACCTCGAGGCCGACCTGGTCGAGCTTGAGGCCGACGTCCTCGCTGACCACCTGGCCGCCGGTGACGACGGCGAGGTCGGTCATGAACGCCTTGCGGCGGTCGCCGAAGTAGGGCGACTTGACCGCGACGACCTTGATCGTCTTGCGGATCGAGTTGACGACGAGGGTGGACAGCGCCTCGCCCTCGACGTCCTCGGCGACGATCAGCAGCGGGCGGGCGCCGGTGCCGAGCACCTTCTCCAGCAGCGGCAGCAGGTCGGCGAGCGCGCCGACCTTGCCCTGCACCAGCAGGACGAGGGCGTCGTCGAGGACGGCCTCCATCGCCTCCTGGTCGGTGACGAAGTAGGGCGAGAGGTAACCCTTGTCGAACTGCACGCCCTCGGTGACGTCGAGGTCGGTGGAGAGGGTGTTGCTCTCCTCGACGGTGATGACGCCGTCCTTGCCGACCTTCTCCATCGCCTCGCTGATCAGGGCGCCGACCTCGGCGTCCTGCGCGGAGATGGTGGCGACGCCGGCGATGGCCTGCTGGTCGTCGACCGGGATGGCGACCTCGTCGAGGGCCTGGGACACCGCGTCGACGGCGGCGCGCATGCCGCGGCCGAGCCCCATCGGGTTGGCGCCGGCGGCGACGTTGCGCATGCCCTCCTTGACCAGCGCCTGGGCCAGCACCGTGGCGGTGGTGGTGCCGTCACCGGCGACGTCGTTGGTCTTGGTGGCGACGTTCTTGGCCAGCTGGGCGCCGAGGTTCTCGTACGGGTCGTCGAGCTCGACCTCGCGGGCGATGGTGACGCCGTCGTTGGTGATGGTCGGGGCGCCGAACTTCTTGTCGAGGACGACGTTGCGGCCGCGCGGGCCGAGGGTCACCTTGACCGCGTCGGCGAGCTTGTCGACGCCGCGCTCGAGCGCCCGGCGGGCGTCCTCGTTGAACTTGATGATCTTGGCCATGGGGCCCTTCCGATCAGGGGGAGAACAGGGTCGGACGACGACCGCCCCGGGACCCGGTCAGTTCGGGTCGCCGGGGCGGTCGGGGAACGTGCTGGGACGGCCTCGTGTCGAGGCTCGTCCCGGGCTCGCGAGGGACGAGGAGGACGAGGTCCTTACTTCTCCACGACGGCGAGCAGGTCGCGGGCGGAGAGCACCAGGTACTCCTCGCCGGCGTACTTGACCTCGGTGCCGCCGTACTTCGAGTAGATGACGACGTCGCCGACGTTGACGTCGAGCGGGACGCGGTTGCCGTTGTCGTCGATGCGGCCGGGGCCCACGGCGATGACCGTGCCCTCCTGCGGCTTCTCCTTGGCGGTGTCCGGGATGACCAGGCCGGAGGCGGTGGTGGTCTCGGCCTCGTTGGCCTGGACCACGACACGGTCCTCGAGCGGCTTGATGGTGACCTTGGTAGCGGTCGTCACGAGGTGACGCCCCCTTCGGGATCGGACGGCGGGTGGACTGCACGATGTGGCACGAGGTCTGGGCCTGCCGTCGCGGGGGTCAGGCGCCGACCCGTGTCGATTGGCACTCTACCCAGGAGAGTGCCAGCCACTCAACCGGGTCACCGAGGAGGTGGAACCGGCCCTGCGGGAGGCTGGTGCGGTGCCCGACGACGCCGTCCTGACCCAGCTGCGGCTGCTGCGGACACCCGAGGGGACGGCGGCCACCGCCCGCGCCGCCGCGCTGCTCGCCGAGGGGGCCGACGTGCTGGCCGGCGTGGCCCGCCTGCGCGCGGAGGTCGGCCCGGAGCTGGCCGGCCCCGCCTGGGAGCTGGCCCGGCTGCGCGCCCGCGCCCGCCCGGTCCTCGGCGCCGACGCCGACGTCCTGCTCCTCACCGCCGACACCCTCGAGCAGGCCGGCCGTCCCGCACTCGCCGCCCGCCGCGCCGCCCGGCTGCTGGCCGACGGCACCGACTCGGCCGCCGACCTGGGCTGCGCGTCGGGCACCGACACGATCGCGCTCGCGCGGGCCGGCGCCCGGGTGCTGGCCGTCGACCGCGACCCGGTGGCCCGGGAGCTGACCGCCGCGAACGCCGCCGCGCTCGGCGTGGACGACGACGTGTGGGTGCTCGCCGGCGACGTCGTCGAGCTGGTGGACGGGGCAGGCGGCGGCGAGGTGGCCGGGTGCGGGGCCGCCGTCCTCGACCCGGCGCGGCGGTCGGACGGGCGCCGCCGGCTGCACCCCGACTCCTGGTCGCCGCCCTGGTCGACGGTGGCCACGCTGCTCGACCGGGTGCCGCGCGCGGTGGTCAAGGTGGCGCCGGGCCTGGACCACGACCGGGTGCCCGCGGGCGTCGAGGCCGAGTGGGTGTCGGTGCGCGGCTCGATCGTGGAGGCGCTGCTGTGGGGCACCGGCGTCTCGGCGGCCTGGCGGCGGGCGACCGTCGTCCGCGGCGAGGTGGCGCACGAGCTGGCCGCCGACGCCGACCCCGGACCGGCCGACGCCGGGCCGGTGCGCGGGTGGCTGCACGAGCCCGACCCCGCCGTCATCCGGTCGGGCCTGGTGTCGCTGGTCGCCGCCGGGCTGGGCGCCACGCTGGTCGACCCGACGATCGCCTACCTGACCTCCGACGCCGCCGCGGACTCCCCCTGGGTCTCCTCGTACCGCGTCGACGAGGTGCTGCCGTTCAACCTGAAGCGGCTGCGGGCGCTGCTGCGGGCGCGCGGTGTCGGGCGGGTGGTGGTGAAGAAGCGCGGGTCGGCGGTCGAGCCCGAGACGCTCGCCCGGCAGCTGCGCGGCCCCGGTGCCGGGACGGCGACCGTCGTCGTCACCCGGGTGGCCGGCGCCCCCACCGCCGTCGTGTGCGACCTCAGCGGCTGACGACGTCGATGGGCAGCGAGCTGTCGGCGCCCAGCTCGGGCGCCGACGGCTCCACGCCGGCCTCGACCAGCCGCGAGCCGAGCGCGGCGACCATCGCGCCGTTGTCCGTGCACAGCCCCGGACGGGGCACCCGCAGCACGATCCCGGCCGCCGCGCAGCGCTCCTCGGCCAGGGCCCGCAGCCGCGAGTTGGCCGCCACTCCCCCGCCGAGCACCAGGTGGTCGACGCCGTGGTCGCGGCAGGCGCGGACGGCCTTGGCGGTCAACACGTCGGCCACCGCCTCCTGGAACGAGGCGGCGACGTCGGCCACCGGCACCGGCTCGCCCGCCCGCTGCCGGGCCTCGACCCAGCGCGCGACGGCGGTCTTGAGGCCGGAGAACGAGAAGTCGTAGGGCGCGTCGCGGGGACCGGTGAGCCCGCGCGGGAAGCCGATGGCCGTCGGGTCGCCCTCCCGGGCGGCGCGGTCGATCGGCGGGCCGCCGGGGAAGGGCAGGCCGAGCACCCGGGCCACCTTGTCGAAGGCCTCGCCGGCCGCGTCGTCGACCGTGCGGCCCAGCGAGGTCACCTCGCGGGACAGGTCGGGCACCAGCAGCAGCGAGCTGTGCCCGCCCGACACCAGCAGCGCCAGCGACGGCTCGGCCAGCCGCCCGTGCTGCAGCTCGTCGACGGCGACGTGCGCGGCGAGGTGGTTGACCCCGTACAGCGGCACGTCCAGCGCCAGCGCGTACGCCTTGGCCGCGGCCAGCCCCACCAGCAGCGCACCGGTCAGCCCCGGCCCGGCGGTCACCGCGACGGCGTCGACGTCGGACGCCGCCACCCCGGCCCCGGCCAGCGCGCGGTGCACCGTCGGGATCATGGCCTCCAGGTGCGCCCGCGAGGCGATCTCGGGCACCACGCCGCCGAAGCGCTCGTGCTCGCCCACGGAGGTGGCCAGCGCGTCGGCCAGCAGCGTCTGCCCGCGGACGACGCCGACCCCGGTCTCGTCGCACGAGGTCTCGAACCCGACGACCAGCGGCTCGGTCACCGCCGCACCTCCCGCCTCATCACGACCGCGTCCGTCCCGCTCGGCTGGTAGTAGCGGGGCCGCCGGCCGATCTCGGTGAACCCGCGCCGCCGGTAGAGCCCCTGCGCCACGGGGTTGTCGGCGCGCACCTCCAGCAGCACCACGGGGCTGCGCCGGTCGGCCTCCGCCAGCAGCGCGTCGAGCAGCTGCGCGCCGATGCCCTCGCCCTGCCGGGCCCCGGCGACACCGATCGTGGCCACGTGCGCCTCGTCGGCGTAGGCGATCAGGCCCGCGTAGCCGACGACGGTCTGCCCGTCCCCGTCCTCGGTGTCGACGGCGACCAGGTAGTGCCGGGTGTCGGTGCGGGAGAGCTCGTCGCGGTACATCGCGCGGGTCCAGGTGTCCGGCGCGAAGAGCTCCTCCTCCAGCACCAGCACGGCGTCGAGGTCGGCCAGCCGCATCGGCCGCAGCCGGACGGTCACGACGTCGTCACCGGCTTGAACGACGTCGGCGGGATCGCGTCGGGCCGGCGCAGGTACAGGGGCACCAGCGGTCCGGCGGACGACGGGTCGTCGAGCAGCGGCCCGGCCGCGCGCAGCAGGCCGGCCGTCGTCACCTCGGCGGCTCCGACCGGGGTGCCCAGCCGGTCGGCGAACCGCGGGTCGCCGACCAGCGGGCCGTCCGCGGTCAGGTCCTCGGGGCGGACCACGCCGGGGCCGCCGGTCCGCGCGCCGGCCGCGTCGTAGGCGGCCCAGTAGACCTCCTTGCGGCGGGCGTCGGTGACCACCGTCCGCCGTCCCGAGCCGACCGCGTCGAGCGAGCAGACGCCGACGGCGGGGATGCCGCGGGCGTCCGCCAGCGATGCGGCGGTGACCACGCCGACCCGCAGCCCGGTGAACGGCCCGGGGCCGAGCCCCGCGACCACGGCGCCGACGTCGGCCAGGGCCACGCCGGCCGCGGCGAGCGCCTCGCGCACCGCGGGGACCAGCAGCTCGGCGTGCCGGTTGCCCGAGGGCACCGCCCGCTCGGCGAGCACCTCGGCGTCGCCGTCGGCCGAGCGGCGGGCGACCCCGGCGACCAGGGTGGGGGTCGCGGTGTCGAGGGCGAGGACGAGCACGGGACGTCAGGTTAGTCCTGGCGCCGGCAGGCCCGGTGTGATGCGCTGATGCTCTAGCATCAGGTCGTGCGGACGACCCTCGACCTGGACGACGACGTCGTCACGGCGGCGCGCGAACTGGCCGCGGAGCAGCGTCGCTCCCTGGGCTCGGTCGTGTCCGAGCTGGCCCGCCGGGGCCTGACCCCCGCGCGAGTGGAGACCGAGGACGGTCTGCCCGTGGTCCGCGTCCCCGCGGGGAGCCCGCCCATCACCGCCGCGATGGTGCGCCGGGCCCTCGACGAGGACTGAGCCGGCGTGGCGCTGCTGGACGTCAACGCCCTGGTCGCGCTGGCCTGGGACTCGCACGTCCACCACGGCGCCATCCGTTCGTGGTTCACCCGCAACGCTGCGGCGGGGTGGGCGACGTGCCCGGTCACCGAGAGCGGCTTCGTGCGCGTCTCGTCCAACGCGAGGGCCCTGCCGAGCGCGCTCCCCCCGGCGGTCGCCCGGGAGGTGCTCGCGGGACTGCGCCGGGCTCCGGGCCACCGCTTCCTCACCGACGACGTGTCGATGGTCGACGCCGACGTGCCCCCGGTGGCCGGGCACCGCCAGGTCACCGACGCCCACCTGCTCACCCTCGCCCGACGGCACCGGACGGGCGTGGTCACCTTCGACGCGGGTCTCGCCGCGCTGGCCGGTCAGCGGGACGTCGAGCTGCTGACCGCCCTGTAGCCCCGACCAGGCGCGCGACCGGGTCGGCGTGGTCCCGGACGTCGGGCTACCACCCGCGGCCCGGCGACCGGTGACCGAGCAGCACCCGCGGCCCCCGGACCAGCGCCCCGGCCACGACGTGGTGGGCGCTCACCCCTCCAGCCGCCGCTCCCAGCCCGGGCCGTGCGGCACGAGGACGGCGGTGCGGACGTCGTCCTCGCGCCGGTCGAGCCGGACCTCGAGGTGCTCGTCGGCGAGCTGCTCGACCAGCCCGGCCCCCCACTCGACGACGGTCACCGACTCCTCGGCCGAGGCGTCGAGGTCGAGGTCGTCGACGTCGGCCACGCTGCCCAGGCGGTAGGCGTCGACGTGCACCAGCGGCAGCCGCCCGTCGCGGTGCACCCGGGCGATCACGAACGTCGGCGAGGTGACCGGCTCGGCCACCCCCAGGGCCGCGCCGAGGCCCTGGGTGAGCGCGGTCTTGCCCGCGCCGAGCGGGCCGGTGAGCACCAGCAGGTCCCCGGGCCCGACGACGGCGGCCAGCGCGGCGCCCAGGGCCCGGGTGTCCTCGGGGCCGGGCAGGACGTGCTCGCGCCTCACCGCAGACTCGCCGCGACCGACGTCAGGTCCGCCAGCAGCCCGGCGCGCGGCGCCCCGGCCGGGCCGAAGCGGATCGCCGCCGAGGGGTGATAGGTGGCCCAGACGGCCCGGCCGTCGACGTCGTGCGGGCGGCCGCGGGCCTCGGCGAGGACGGTCCTGGGGCCGAGGAACCACTTGGCCGACGACAGCCCGAGCGCGACGACGACGGGCGGGTCGAGCAGCTCGAGCTGGCGGCGCAGCCAGCCGCTGCAGCGGGTGACCTCGGGGGTCTTCGGCGTCCGGTTGGCCGGCGGCCGGCACTTGACGATGTTGAGCACCGCGGCCTCCGCGCGGTCCAGGCCGGCCTCGGCGAGCAGCAGGTCGAGCAGCTGCCCCGACTTCCCGACGAAGGGCCGGCCGGACCCGTCCTCGGTGGCCCCCGGCGCCTCGCCGATCAGGGCGAACCGGGCCCGGCCACGCACCGGCGGGTCCCCGACGACGACGTGCTGCCGGGTCGCGGCCAGCTCCGGGCAGGCGACGCAGGGGGTCGCGGCCGCGACCAGCGCCGGCCAGTCGGCGGCCGCGGCGGCGGCGCGGGCGACCTCCTCGGCCGACTCCCGGGTCTGGGCGTCGGACCGGGGCGGACGGGGTGCGGCCACGTCCCGACCCTACGGGCGGGGGCAGATCCCGGCCCGCGGGCTTCCGCCGCCGGCCACGGGGTGCCACCGTGTGCGCACGAGCCCCGCGTCCCGAGGAGCCGTCATGACGCCGCAGCCGGACGTGTACGACGTGGCCTGCCTCGCCGGCGGGACGCAGCGGGTCGTCGACACCGCGCTCGTCGCCCTGGTGGTCACCGGCCGGGTGCGGGCCGTCGCCCCGGGCGAGCTGCAGGTCGCCGACGCGCGGCGCCGCCACCCGGTCGAGGCCGCCGTGCTGGACGCCGTCGGGACACGGGGCCGGCGGTCGGTGGAGACGGTCCGCTGGCGAGCGCTCGGCGACGACCGGGTGACCGGGGTGGCGCGGCGGCTGCGGCACGAGGGGCTGCTCGGCCGGCTCGTCGGTCCCACGGCCGCGGGCCGCCGGCTGCTGCGGGAGGCCCGGGCCGGCGTCGCCGACCCGGTGCGGCGGGTGGCCGTGGACGGCCTGCGCCGGCTGGACGACCCGGCGCTGCCGGTGGCGGTCCTGGACCCACCCCGCCGCCCGGTCGTGCCCGGCGTCGGGACGCCGTGGGAGCTGACCTTCGCCGACGGCTACGACGTGGCCCGCCGCACCCGCGAGCAGCTGCTCGCCCACCACCTCGAGGGACGGGCCTGACGGTCAGTCGCTCGGGCGCCCGGCGGTCTCGGCGGCGACCCGGCGCAGCAGCCCCGACAGCGCCCGGGTCACCTCGTCGGGCTTCTCCAGCGTCACGAGGTGGCCGGCGTCCGGGACGACGACGTACTCGGCGTCCGGGAGGTGCTCGACCAGGGTGTCGCTGTGCTCCTTGGGGATCATCCTGTCCGCGTCGCCGGTGAGCACCAGGACCGGCACCCGGCGCAGCGGCTCGAGCGCGCCGGTCTCGTCCAGGCCGACCAGCGCCGGGTAGAACTCGGCGATCACGTCGACCGGCGTCCCGCCGATCATCGCGTCGACGTAGCGGCCCAGCCGGGGGTCGACGTCGGTGGAGGCGAACGACAGCGAGCGGGTGGCGGCCGAGACGACGTCGGCGGCCAGCCGGCGGGTGCGCTCGGCGAAGGCCGGTCGGCGGCGCATCGTCCAGGCCGCGACCGGCAGGACGGCGGCGCGCACCCGGGTCAGGACGTCCGGCAGGCCGAAGTCGAGCTCGGCGATGTTGCCGCTGGAGGTCGACACCAGCGCCACGCCGACCACCTTCGGGCCGAACAGCTCAGGGTGGACGTCGGCCAGGCCCATGACCGTCATGCCGCCCATCGAGTGACCCACCAGCACGACCGGCCCGTTGGGCACCCGCATCTCCAGGACCGAGGCCAGGTCGCGGGCGAGCTGCTCGATCGTGGCGTGCTCGACCGGCCCGCGGGTGGACGAGCCGTGCCCGCGCTGGTCGTAGAAGACCAGCCGGGCGGCCGGCCGGTGGCCGTTGGCGGTGGCCAGCGCCGCGCCCAGCGACCGCCGCTGGTAGGTCCACGAGGCCATCGACAGCGTGTAGCCGTGCACGAAGACGACGGTCAGCGGCGCGTCGAGCGGGCCGACCTCCTCCACCGCCAGCAGCACGCCGTCGTCGGCCTGCACCAGCGCGGTGCGGTCGGCGCGGCGCGCGGACGGGCCGAGCGGGTCGTCCTCGCGCAGCTCGGCCTCGGTGGCGCCCTCCGGCAGCGCGCCGGTGGGGCTGAGCCGGTCGGCGCGCACCCGGCGGGTGGCGATCCGGGCGACGGTCACCCCCAGCGCGGCGGTCGCGGCGGCCAGGCCGACGACGGCGCCGGCACCGGCGACCACCGGGTGCCGCGCGACCGCCTCGGCCAGCCCCGAGTGCGCCGGCTGCTGCCGCGCCTCCTGCCTGCGCGCCATCAGACCGCCCCCGCGGTCCCGGTGTAGCGGCGGGTGAACCGCCCGCCGACCCGGGTGACCAGCTCGTAGTGGATGGTGTCGACGGCGTCGGCCCAGTCCTGCGCGGTGGGCTCGCCGGAGTCGCCGGGACCCCAGAGGACCACCTCGTCGCCGGGGCGCACCTCGTCGTCGCCGACGTCGAGCACGAACTGGTCCATGCACACCCGCCCGGCGATGGTGCGCCGCGCGCCCGCGGCCAGCACCGGCGCACGGTTGCCCCCCGCCCGCGGGACGCCGTCGGCGTAGCCGACCGGGACGAGCACGAGGGTGGTCTCGCGGTCGGGCGAGTAGGTGTGGCCGTAGGAGACGCCGACGCCGGCGGGCACGCGTTTGGTCAGCGCCGCCCGCGCCCGCACCGTCATCGCCGGCCGCAGGCCGTGAGCGGCCGCGTCGCCGCCGAGCGGGTCGAGGCCGTAGACGGCGATCCCCGGGCGGACCATGTCGAACCAGGTCCCGGGGAGCGCGACGGTGGCCGCGGAGTTGGCCAGGTGCAGCCGGGCGTCGGTCAGGCCGGCCCGCCGGGCGATCGCCACGGCCTCCTCGAACACGCGGACCTGCGCGCCGATCGTGGGGTGCGTCGGGGCGTCGGCGTAGGCCAGGTGGCTCCACAGCCCGACGACGGCGAGGTCGCCGTCGTCCTGGGCGCGCGCGGCGGCGGCCACCAGCCCGGGCCAGTCCGCCGGCCCGGCGCCCTCGCGCGACAGGCCGGTGTCGGCGCACAGGTGCAGCCGGGCCGGCCGGCCGGTGGCGCGGGCCGCGGCGACCACCTCGGCCAGCGCCCGGTCGGTGTTGACCGACACCTCGACGTCGGCGGCCAGCGCCGCGGCGTAGTCGCTGCCGGGCGTGTGCAGCCAGGCCAGCACCGGCGCAGTGATGCCGGCGGCGCGCAGCGCGAGGGCCTCCTCGAGCACCGCGACGCCGAGCTGGTCGGCTCCCCCGGCCAGCGTCGCGCGCGCGGCGGGGACCATGCCGTGCCCGTAGCCGTCGGCCTTCACCACCGCCATCAGCGGCCGGCCGACCCGCTCCCGCAGCACCGCGGTGTTGGCCGCGATCGCGTCGAGGTCGACGACCACCTCGGCCCGGGGCACTCGCTCGCTCACGCCCCCGAGTCTCGCAGGCTCCCCGTCGCGGACCCGCGCACCAGGCCGACGGCCCCGGGCAGGTGGCGCACCAGGTCGCTCGCGACGAGGGGGCCGCGGGCGGAGGCCAGCTGCCCGGTGCGGCCGTGCAGGTGGGCGGCGGCGGCGGCGGCGGTCTCCGCGGGCGGGGTGCCGGTGGCCAGCAGGGCGCCGAGGATCCCCGCGAGCACGTCGCCGGTGCCCGCGGTGGCCAGCTCGGCGGTGCCGGTGGCGTTGACGAACGCCGTCCCGTCGGGGCCGGCCACCACCGTGGCGTCGCCCTTGAGCAGCACGACGGCGCCCAGCTCGGCGGCCAGCCGGCGCGCGGCCCCGATCCGGTCGGCGCCCACCGGCACGCCGAAGCGCGCGAACTCGCGGTCGTGCGGGGTGAGCACGGTGGGCGCGCGCCGGTCGCGCACCAGGTCGGGCTCGCGGGCGGCCATCGTCAGCGCGTCGGCGTCCACCACCACGGGCAGGTCGGTGGCCAGCACCTCGGCGAGCGTGGCGCGGGCGTCGTCGTCGGTGCCCATCCCGGGTCCGGCGACCCAGGCCTGCACCCGGCCGGCGTCGGAGGGCCGGCCGTCGGTGACGATCGCCTCCGGCCAGGCGGCGCGCACGCCGTCGCCGGCCGTCCCGGCGTAGCGGACCAGCCCCGGCCTCGTGCGCAGCGCCGCCCCGGTGCAGAGGACGGCGGCGCCCGGGTACACCGCCGAGCCCGCGACGACGCCCACCACCCCGCGGGAGTACTTGTCGTCGCCGGGCTCGGGCGGCTGCAGGTGCGCGGCGACGTCGGCGTCGGTGAGCTGGTGCGCCCGCGGCGCCGCCAGGTGCGGGCCGAGGCCGATGTCGACGAGGTGGACGGTGCCGGCGCACCCGCGCCCGTCGCCCACGACGAGCCCGGGCTTGACCGCGCCGAAGGTCACGGTGTGCAGGGCGGCGAACGCCTCGCCGTCCACCGCGCCCGTGTCGGCGTCCACGCCGCTCGGGACGTCGACGGCGACGGTCACCCCCGGCCCGGCGGCCGCCCGCGCGGCCAGGTGCGCCGCCGGGGGCCGCAGCCCGCCGCGGCCGCCGGTGCCGACGACGCCGTCGAGGACGAGGTCGGCGCGGTCGAGCCCGTCGGGGCCCTCCGGTCCGGTGACGCGGCCGCCGGCGCGGCGCAGCGCGGCCAGGCCGGCCGGGTGGGCGCGGTCGGGGTCGAGCAGGACGGCGGTGACCCGGGCGCCGCGGGCGGCGAGCCGGGCGCCGGCGAAGAGCGCGTCCCCGCCGTTGTTCCCGGCGCCGACGAGTGCGGTGACGCGGGCGCCGTGGGCGCGACCGAGCAGCCGCAGGCAGACGGCGGCCAGCCCGGTGGCGGCCCGCTGCATGAGGACGCCCTCGCGGGTGCGGGCCAGCAGCACGTCCTCGGCGGCGCGGACCTCGGCGGCCGTGGACAGCCCGATCACGCCGGCGTCCCCTCGGCGACCACCACCGCGGAGGCGATGCCGCCGTCGTGGCTGAGCGAGAGGTGCCACGACTCGACGCCCAGGGCCTCCGCGCGGCGGGCGACGCTGCCGCGCACCTCCAGGCGTGGGCGGCCGTGGTCGCCGACGACGACCTCCGCGTCGTGCCAGCGCAGGCTGCCCGGGGCGCCCAGCGCCTTGGCCAGGGCCTCCTTGGCGGCGAAGCGCGCGGCCAGCGACTCCGCCGTCCGGTCCCCGCCCGAGGGGGTCACCTGCTCGGCCGCGGTGAACAGCCGGTCGCGCAGCCCGGGGGTGCGCACCAGCGACTCGGCGAAGCGGGCCACCGGCACCACGTCGATCCCGACCCCGACGATCACCGGGCCAGTCTGCCGTGCGGGCCGCTGCGGCGCCGTCCTACCGCACCGCAGCGCGTCCTCCCCGACCGTGCACCGTCGGGGAGGACGCGCCACGATCAGGTCACCTGATCGGGGCGCAGCCGTCCGGCTACTCGACGGTGACGCTCTTGGCCAGGTTGCGCGGCTGGTCGACGTCGTAACCGCGGGTGGCGGCGATCTCGCAGGCGAGCACCTGCAGCGGGACGGTGGTCACCACCGGCGCCAGCAGGGTGGGCGTGCGCGGCACCCGGATCAGGTGGTCGGCGTACGGGACGACGTCCTCGTCGCCCTCCTCGGCGATCACGATGGTCCGCGCGCCGCGCGCCCGGACCTCCTGGATGTTGGAGACGACCTTGCCGTGCAGCAGGCTGCGACCGCGCGGCGAGGGGGCGATGACCACCACCGGGGTGCCCTCGTCGATGACCGCGATCGGGCCGTGCTTGAGCTCGCCGGCGGCGAAGCCCTCGGCGTGGATGTAGGCGAGCTCCTTGAGCTTGAGCGCACCCTCCAGCGCCACCGGGAAGCCCACGTGGCGGCCGAGGAACAGGATCGTGCCGGCGTCGGCCATGGACCGGCCGAGCTCGCGCACCGGCTCCATCTGGGTGAGCACCTGCGCCACGGCCTCGGGCAGCTTCTGCAGCTCGCGGACGATGACGGCGACCTCGTCGGCGTACTTGATGCCGCGCACCTGGGCCAGGATCAGGCCGACGAGGTAGCAGGCGACGATCTGCGCCAGGAAGCTCTTGGTCGAGGCGACGGCGATCTCGGGCCCGGCGTGGGTGTAGAGCACGGCGTCGGACTCGCGCGGGATGGTCGAGCCGTTGACGTTGCAGATCGCCAGCACGCGGGCCTTCTGCTCCTTGGCGTGCCGCAGCGCCATCAGGGTGTCCATCGTCTCGCCCGACTGGCTGATGACGACGACCAGTGTCGAGCGGTCGAGCACCGGGTCGCGGTAGCGGAACTCGCTGGCCACCTCGACCTCGACCGGAATGCGGGTCCAGTGCTCGATGGCGTACTTCGCGATCAGCCCGGCGTGGTAGGAGGTGCCGCAGGAGACGACGAAGACCTTGTCGATGTCGCGCAGCTCCTGGTCGGAGAGGCGCATCTCGTCGAGGACGAGGTCGCCCTCGTCGCTCAGCCGGCCGAGCAGGGTGTCGGCGACCGCCTGGGGCTGCTCGGCGATCTCCTTGAGCATGAACCAGTCGTGGCCGCCCTTCTCGGCGGCGGCGGCGTCCCAGTCGACGGTGTAGGCGACCGGCTCGGCCGGGGCGCCGTCGAAGTCGGTGACGCTCAGCCCGCGGGTGCGGTCGATCTCGACGACCTGGTCCTGGCCGAGCTCGCGGGCCTCGCGGGTGTGCGCGATGAACGCGGCGACGTCGGAGCCCAGGAAGTACTCACCGTCCCCGACGCCGACCACCAACGGGCTGTTGCGGCGGGAGGCGACGAGCGTGTCGGGCTCGTCGGCGTGCGCGACGACCAGGGTGAAGGCGCCCTCGAGCCGGCGCGACACCGCGCGCAGCGCCTCGGCGAGCCGGCCCGGGCCCTCGGGCAGCTCCGGGTAGACGGCGGCCAGCAGGTGGGCGACGACCTCGGTGTCGGTGTCGGAGCGGAACTCCACGCCGGCGGCCTCGCACTCGGCGCGCAGCGCGGCGAAGTTCTCGATGATCCCGTTGTGGATGACGGCCACCCGGCCGTCGGCCGACAGGTGCGGGTGGGCGTTGCGGTCGGTGGGCCCGCCGTGGGTGGCCCAGCGGGTGTGCCCGATGCCGATGGTCGACTCGGGCAGCGGCTGGTCGGCGAGCACCTTCTCCAGGTTGGCCAGCTTCCCGGCCTTCTTTGCCGCGGCCAGTTCCCCGCCGTCGGGGCCGCCGACCCGGACGGCCACACCTGCCGAGTCGTAGCCCCGGTACTCGAGCCGGCGCAGACCCTCCAGGACGACGTCCAGGGCGTTCTGCGGGCCGACGTAACCCACGATGCCGCACATGTGGACCGAGGGTACCGGCGGTGCCGGACCGATCCGTCCTCCCACGGTGTGAAACGTGCGGACCGTCCCACCCGTCCCACCCCGCGGGAGGACGGCGCCTACCCGACGGCGGAGACGACCTCGGCCAGCCGCGTGGCGATCGCGTCGGCCTGCTCCTGCGTGGGCGCCTCGACCATCACGCGGACCAGCTGCTCGGTGCCCGACGGGCGCAGCAGCACCCGGCCGTCGTCACCGAGCTCGGTCTCGGCGGCGTTGACCGCCGCGGCGACCTCCTCGTCCTCGGCGACGGCGATGCGGTCGCGGACGGGGACGTTGACCAGCGTCTGCGGCAGCCGCTGCACCACGGAGGCCAGCTCGGCCAGCGAGGCGCCGGTGACCGACATCCGCGAGAGCAGGGCCAGGCCGGTCAGCAGGCCGTCGCCGGTGGTGGCGTGGTCGAGGAAGACCAGGTGGCCGCTCTGCTCCCCGCCCAGGCTCAGCCCCCGGGCGCGCAGCGCCTCGAGCACGTAGCGGTCGCCGACGGCGGTGGTGTGCACCGCGATGCCGGCGTCGCGCATCGCGTGGTGGAAGCCCAGGTTGCTCATCACCGTGGCGACGACGGTGTCCTGGGTGAGCTCGCCGCGCTCCTTGAGGCCGAGGGCGCAGACGGCGAGGATCGCGTCGCCGTCGACGACCTGGCCCTCCGCGGTGACCGCCAGGCAGCGGTCGGCGTCCCCGTCGTGGGCGATGCCGAGGTCGGCGCCCTGCGCCCGGACGGCCTCGGTGAGCGGGCCCAGGTGGGTGGAGCCCACGCCGTCGTTGGTGTTCCAGCCGTCGGGCTCGCCGCCGATCACGGTGACCTCCGCGCCGGCGCGGCGGTAGACGTCGGGCGCGCAGGTCGCGGCCGAGCCGTGCGCGCAGTCGACGACCAGGCGCAGCCCCTCGACGGGCGCGGGCAGCGTGGACAGCAGGTGGGCGGCGTAGTCGGCGGCGCCGCCGGGCAGGTCGCGCACGCGGCCGACGTCCGCCCCGGTCGGGCGGTGGCCGGCGCCGTCCCCGGTGAGCACGGTCTGCTCGATGGCGGCCTCGACGGCGTCGGGCAGCTTGTGCCCGCCCCGGCTGAACAGCTTGATGCCGTTGTCGGGCATCGGGTTGTGGCTCGCCGAGATCATCACGCCGAGGTCGGCGTCGGTGGACGCGGTGAGGAAGGCGACGGCGGGGGTGGGCAGCACCCCGACGCGGAGCACCTCGGCCCCCGCGCTGGCCAGGCCGGCCACCACGGCGGCCTCCAGCATCTCCCCACTGGCGCGGGGGTCACGGCCGACGACCGCGACGGGACGCGAGGTCCCGCCGCGGTCGGCGAGCACGCCGGCGGCCGCACGGGCCACCGAGAGGGCCAACTCCGGCGTGAGGTCGGCGTTGGCCCGACCCCGGACGCCGTCGGTCCCGAAGAGGCGACCCACGGGCGTACCGGTCAGCGCTTCGAGTACTGCGGCGCCTTGCGGGCCTTCTTCAGGCCGTACTTCTTGCGCTCCTTGACCCGCGCGTCACGGGTGAGGAAGCCGGCCTTCTTCAGGGCGGGACGGTCCTCGGCCTCGACCTCGATGAGGGCGCGGGCGATGGCCAGGCGCAGCGCGCCGGCCTGACCGGTGACGCCGCCACCCTTGAGGATGCCGATCACGTCGTACTGCTCGGTCTTCTCGAGGGTCACGAACGGCTCGCGGACGAGCTGCTGGTGCACCTTGTTCGGGAAGTACTGCTCGAGGGTGCGGCCGTTGAGGCGGAACTGGCCGGTGCCCGGCACGAGCCGCACGCGGACGATGGCCTCCTTGCGGCGGCCGACGGTCTGGACGGGACGCCCCTCGGCGTCGGTCACGGTCAGGGCGGAGGTCACTGGGCCACCTGCTTGATCTCGAAGGTCTGGGGCTGCTGGGCGGAGTGCGGGTGCTCCGGACCCGCGTACACCTTCAGCTTCTTGATCATCTGCCGGCCCAGGCTGTTGTGCGGCAGCATGCCCTTCACCGCGCGCTCGACGACGCGGTCGGGGTGGGTGCGCAGCTGGTCGCCGACGTTGATGGCGCGCAGGCCGCCCGGGTAGCCGGAGTGGCGGTAGGCGGTCTTCTGGTCGCGCTTGGAGCCGGTCAGGGCGATCTTGTTCGCGTTCACGACGACGACGAAGTCACCGACGTCGACGTGCGGGGCGAACTGGGGCTTGTGCTTGCCGCGCAGCAGGGTCGCGACCTGGCTGGCGAGTCGACCGAGCACCACGTCGGTGGCGTCGATGACGTGCCAGGCGCGGGTGACCTCGCCGGGCTTGGGTGTGTACGTGCGCACGGCGCTCGTGTCCTCCGTCGTCGTCGGGGGCGGCTGGTGGGATCGCCTCACCGAGCACGGGAGACGGGGACGGCACGCGCGCACCAGCCGGCGGCCGCGCACCAGCCGACGACGATACCAGCCGGTCCGCGGGGCCGACGCGGCCGAGCCGTCGACGGCGTCGCGCTGGGCGGTCCGGGCCGGTCACGCCCCGCGGTGCGGCCTCACTCGACCCGGCGCAGGCGCCCCGTCGAGACGTCGTAGACGGTGCCGCAGACGTCCTTCGAGAGGAGGAAGGGGCTCTCCTGCAGCAGCCGGATCGACTCGCGGACGTCCTCGTCGACGTCGGTGAAGGCGCGCGCCGGCCACGGCGGCCGGACGCCGGTGGCCTCCTCGACCAGCTCGGCGAAGGCGGCGTCGTCGGTCTTCTGCAGGCCGCAGTCGGTGTGGTGGACCAGCACGATCTCGCGGGTGCCGAGCAGGTGCTGGGAGATGGTCAGCGACCGGATGGTGTCGTCGGTGACGACCCCGCCGGCGTTGCGGATGACGTGCGCGTCGCCCACGGCCAGCCCCAGCAGCGGGAACAGCGGCATGCGCGAGTCCATGCACGCCACCACGGCGACCTTCCGCTTCGGTGCCACCGGCAGCTCGCCCGGGAAGCCCCGGGCCCACTCCTCGTTGGCGGCCAGCATCTGCTCGTACTCGGCCACGTGCGGCTCCTCTCGTGTCCAGGCATAGGAGGCTCTCCGCACGTCTGGGGGCGCGCGGACGTGGGGGAAGCCTCCTATGCCGCCCCGGCCCGCGCACGCGGCCGCCCGGCGGGGTCCCGGACACCCGCCAGCCGGCCGGCGGCGCATCCGCCAGGATGGCCCGGTGCGCACGGTCGAGGAACACCAGGCGGCGGTGGCCGCCCTGCTCGCGCCGCTCGGCGAGGAGGAGGTGCCCCTGGCCGCCGCGCACGGCCGCGTCCTGGCGCGCGACGTCGCCGCGAGCGTGCCGCTGCCGGGCTTCGACAACTCCGCGATGGACGGCTACGCCGCCCGTTCCTCGGAGTTGACCTCGCTCCCGGTGCGGCTCCCGGTCGCCGACGACGTCCCGGCCGGCCGCACCGGCGTCGTCCCGCTGGCGCCGGGCACCGTGCAGCGGATCATGACCGGCGCGCTGCTGCCGCCGGGGGCCGACGTCGTCGTCCCGGTGGAGCTCACCGACGCGGCCACCGACGTCGTCGAGATCCGCGACGCACCGGCCGCCGGCACGCACCTGCGCCACGCCGGGGAGGACATCACCGCCGGCACCGTCGCGCTCACCGCCGGCAGCCCGCTGGGCGCCGCGCAGCTCGGGCTGGCCGCGGCCGTGGGCGTCCGCACGCTGTGGGTGCGCCGCCGCCCGCGGGTGCTGGTGCTCTCTACCGGCAGCGAGCTGGTCGAGCCCGGCGAGCCGCTGCTGCCCGGGCAGGTCTACGAGTCCAACTCGCTGCTGCTGTGCGCCGCGGTCGAGGACGCCGGCGGCACCGCCCGGCGGCTGCACTTCGTGCCCGACGACGTCGGCCAGTTCCTCACCACGGTGCGCGCCGAGCTGGCGGGGGCCGACCTGCTGGTCACCAGCGGCGGGGTGAGCGCCGGCGCCTACGAGGTGGTCAAGGACGCGTTCCGCACGCTGGGCACCGTCGAGTTCGGCAAGGTCGCCATGCAGCCGGGCGGCCCGCAGGGGGCGGGCACGGTCGACGGCGTCCCGGTCGTCACCCTGCCGGGCAACCCGGTGAGCTCGTTCGTGTCGTTCGAGGTGTTCGTGCGCCCGGCGCTGCGGCGCGCCCTCGGCCACGCGGCGCCCGACCGGCTGCGGGCCCCGGCCACCCTGACCGCGCCGCTGCGCTCCCCCGCCGGCCGGCGCCAGTTCCTCCGCGGCCGCTACGACGCGGGCCAGGTGTCCCAGGTCGGCGGGCCCGGCTCGCACCTGGTCGCCCACCTGGCCCGGGCCAACTGCCTGGTCGTCGTGCCCGAGGACGTCACCGAGCTGCCCGCGGGCGCCGCGGTCGACGTCGTCCTGATCGAGGGAGCGCTCCAGTGAGCGAGCGCGCGAGCTCACCCGATGACACGGCACCGCCGGGCACGAGCCCGACGAGCGCCGGCGAGGAGGACGCGTGACCGACCGCCTGACCCACGTCGACGAGTCCGGGGCCGCCCGGATGGTCGACGTCTCCGCCAAGCCCGTCACCGCCCGCGAGGCCACCGCCGCCGGCCGCGTGCTGGTCAGCCCGGAGGTGGTCGCACTGCTGCGCGGCGAGGGCGTGCCCAAGGGCGACGCCGTGGCCGTGGCCCGCATCGCCGGCATCGCCGGGGCCAAGCGGACGCCGGACCTCGTGCCGCTGTGCCACCCCATCGCGCTGCACGGCGTCACCGTGGACGTGACGGTGGCCGACGACGCCGTGGAGATCGTCGCCACCGCTCGCACCGCCGACCGCACCGGCGTGGAGATGGAGGCCCTGACCTCCGTCGCGGTCGCCGGCCTGACGGTGATCGACATGGTCAAGGCCGTGGACCCGCGGGCGTCGGTCACCGACGTCCGGCTGCTGGCCAAGTCCGGCGGCAAGAGCGGGGAGTGGCGGCGGTGAGCCTGCCGGAGGGCGCGCGGGCCGTCGTCGTCACCGCGTCCAACCGCGCCTCGGCCGGCGTCTACGAGGACCGCAGCGGGCAGGTGCTGGCCGAGGGGCTGCGGGAGCTCGGGTTCGCCGTCGAGGGGCCGCACGTGCGCCCGGACGACGTCGAGGCGCTGGCCGCGGCGATCCGCGAGGCGGTCGCGTCCGGCGCCGACGTCGTCCTCACCACCGGCGGCACCGGCCTGTCCCCCACCGACGTCACGCCCGAGGCCACCCGCGCGGTGGTCGAGCGCGAGGCGCCGGGGCTGGCCGAGGCGGTGCGCCGCTTCGGGGAGCCGCAGGTGCCGACGTCGGTGCTCTCGCGCGGGATCGCCGGCACCGCCGGGCGGACGCTGGTCGTCAACCTGCCCGGCTCCACCGGCGGGGTGCGCGACGGGCTCGCCGTCCTCGGCCCGCTGCTGCCCCACGTCGTGTCCCAGCTGAGGGGCGGCGACCACCCCCGGGCATAGGAGGCTCTCCCCACGTCCCGGGCGCCCGGGACGTGGGGAGAGCCTCCTATGCCTCGTCCAGGACGAGGCGGTCGGAGCGGGTGTAGACGTTGCAGCCGTCGCCGCGGAGGAAGCCGACGAGCGTGATGCCGACGTCGGCGGCCAGCTCCACCGCCAGTGACGACGGCGCCGAGACCGCGGCCAGCACCGGGATGCCGGCCATCGCCGCCTTCTGGGTCAGCTCGAAGCTCGCCCGGCCGCTGACCATCAGCACGTGCCCGGCCAGCGGCAGCCGGCCCTCGCGCACCGCGTCGCCGACGACCTTGTCCACCGCGTTGTGCCGGCCGACGTCCTCGCGCAGCGCCACCAGCTCGCCGTCGGCGGTGAATAGCCCGGCCGCGTGCAGTCCGCCGGTCTTCTCGAACACCTGCTGGGCGGCCCGCAGCCGGTCGGGCATCGCCAGCAGGGTGGCGAGCTGCAGCCGGGTGCCGTCGGCGGCGACGTCGTGCCGGGTGCGGGTGCGGATGGCGTCGATGCTCGCCTTGCCGCACACCCCGCACGAGCTCGACGTGAGGAAGTTGCGGTCCAGCGCGGTGTCGGGCGGCTCCACACCGGGCGCGAGGTCGACGTCGACCACGTTGTAGGTGTTGCGGCCCTCGTCGTCGACGGAGTTGCAGTAGCGCAGCCCGGCGACGTCCTCGATGCCGGCGATGACGCCCTCGGTGGCCAGGAAGCCGTGCACGAGGTCGAAGTCGGCGCCCGGCGTGCGCATCGTCACCGCGAGCGGCGAGCCGTCCAGCCGGATCTCCAGCGGCTCCTCGGAGGCGACCGTGTCGGGTCGGGTGGTGCGCACGGGACCCCGGATGCGCAGGACCGGGGTGCGGCTGGTGACTCGTCCCACGAGGGGCGACGGTACCCACGCCCGGCCCCTACGGTCGGGGCGTGACCGCGCCGGAGCTCCCGCCCTACGCGGCCGTGGTGCTCGCCGGTGGCCGCGCCGCGCGGCTGGGCGGGCGCGCCAAGCCCCAGCTGGAGGTGGGCGGGCGGACCATGCTGGCCGCCGTCCTGGCCGCCGTCGGCGACGCCGTCCCGCGGGTCGTCGTCGGCCCGCCGCAGCGGGTACCCGAGGGGGTGCGCGTCGTCCGCGAGCAGCCGCCCGGCGGCGGCCCGGTGGCGGCGATGCGCGCCGGGCTGGACGCCGTCGACGCCGACGTGGTGGCCGTGCTGGCCGGCGACCTGCCGTTCGTGACGGCGTCGCTGGTGCGCGACCTGCGCGAGCGGCTCGCCGGCGACGGCGTCCTCGTCGTCGACGACGCCGGCCGCGACCAGTACCTGCTCGGCGTCTGGCGGACCGCGCCGCTGCGCGCCGCGCTCGCGGACGTCGCGGGGCCGGCGCCGGTGCGCCGGGTGCTCACCCGCCTGGCGGTCACCCGCCACCGCCCCGCGCGCACGCCCGGCCGGCCCCCGCCGTGGACCGACTGCGACACCCCGGCCGACCTCGAGCGGGCGCGCGCCGCGGCCCGGGACCCCGACCGGGGGGTGACCCCGCCCGGCGACGGGTAGGGCAGCGGCCGTGCGCGTCGCCATCGCCGGAGCCCACGGACAGGTCGCCCGCCGCCTCGGCCGCCTCCTGGCCCGCCGGGGGGACACCGTCCTCGGACTGGTCCGCAACCCCGACCACGCCGCCGACCTCGAGGCCGACGGCGTCACCCCCGTCGTCCTCGACCTGGAGTCCGCGTCGGTCGACGAGGTCGCCGACGCCGTCCGCGGGTCCGACGCGGTGGTCTTCGCCGCCGGCGCCGGGCCCGGCAGCGGCGAGGCCCGCAAGCACACCGTCGACCACGGCGCGGCCGTGCTGCTCGCCGACGCCGCCGAGCGCGCCGGCGTCCGCCCCTACCTGCTGGTGTCCTCGATGGGCGTCGAGCAGGCCCGCCAGGGGACACCGCAGGGGATGGACCCGGTGTTCGCCGTCTACCTGCAGGCCAAGCTGCGGGCCGAGGACGTGATCCTGCCCCGGCCGGGCCTCGACACCGTGATCGTGCGGCCGGGGCGGCTCACCGACGACCCGGGCACCGGGCGGGTCACCCTGGCCCACGGCGTCGAGTACGGCGAGGTGCCCCGGGACGACGTCGCCGCGGTGCTGCTGGCCCTGCTCGACGCCGGCACGACCGACGCGGTCGTGGAGCTGGTGAGCGGCGAGACGCCGATCGCCGACGCCGTCGCCGCCCTGCCCTGATCACGTCCGGCGCGCGCGGGTGACCTGCGCGCGGGCGGCGAGGTCGGCGTCGGGCGGGTAGTCGACGCGCAGGAGGGTCAGCCCGCCGGGCGGGGCGACGAGGACCTCCCCCGCCCGCTCGCGGCGGGTCAGCAGCGCGGCCGGCCAGTCCGGTGCCCGCCGGCCCTCACCCACCGCGAGGAGCGCCCCGACGAGGCTGCGGACCATGGAGTGGCAGAAGGCGTCGGCCGACGCGCTGACGGTCACCAGGGCCCCCTCGCGGGCCACGCCCAGCGCGAGCAGGGTGCGCACCGTGGTGGCGCCCTCCCGGCGCCGGCAGAAGGCCGCGAAGTCGTGCTCGCCGAGCAGCAGGTCGGCCGCGCGGTCCATGGCCGCGGCGTCGAGCCGGCGGGGCCAGCCGACGGTGTCGACCCGGCGCAGCGGCGGGGGCCCGGAGTCGGCGTCGGTGAGCCGGTAGGCGTAGTGGCGGGCCAGCGCGCCGAAGCGGGCGTCGAAGCCGGGGGGCGCCTCCGTGACCCCGGGGACGGCGAGGTCGGCCGGCAGCACGCCCCGCAGCCGCCGGACGAGCCGCTCCCGCTGCTCCTCCCACGCCGCTCGGGGGACGTCGGCGTGCGCGACCTGCCCGGTGGCGTGCACGCCGGCGTCGGTGCGCCCGGCGACGGTCAGGTCGACCGGGCAGCGCAGCACCGTGGCCAGCCCCGACTCGAGCTCGCCCTGCACGGTGCGCCGGTGGGGCTGGCGGGCCCACCCGGAGAAGGCGGTGCCGTCGTAGGCGATCGACAGCCGGAGACGGACGAGCCCGCCACCGGGTGCGGTGGCGGGCTCGTCGTGCGGGTGCGTGTCGGTCAGCGACCGCTCACTTCGGGTCGGGCGCGGACTCGCCGCCCGGGGCGTGGGTGCCCGCGGTCGCGGCATCGCCGATCTCGGCGGCCTCGACCTCGGCGGCCGCGGCGGCGGCCACGTCCGGCGGGAGGGTCGGGTCGTCGACCACGGCCAGGTTCTCGGCCCGCGGCTCCGGGGTCACGGCGCCGTCGTCCTGCCGGTCCCCGTCGGGGTTGAACAGGTCGGTGACGACCCGCTGCGCCTCCGGGTCGACGTCGCCACCGACGACCGCGGGCGAGGTGTCGCCGCCGGGGCCGGTGGTCTCGCCCTCGAACGTCGCGCCCTGGTCGCCGCCGCCGGTGCGCACGCCGGCAGCGCCGGCGTCGCCGTCCTCGCCCGGCTGCCGCTCGGTCACCGGGCGCCGCCGGTGTCCTCGGCGTCGGTCGGGTCGGTCGTGGCCTCGGCGGTCGTCGCCTCGGTCGCCCCGGCCTCGGCGGGCTCCGCGTCGGCCTCGGCGGCCTCGGTGGCGTCGACCTCGTCGGCGACCGCGGTCTCGGTGTCGGCGTCGGCGGTGTCGCTGGCCGGCGCCTCGTCGGTGGCGGCGGCCTCGACGGCGTCGGCGGTGACCTCACCGGAGGCGGCGGCCGCACCGGCGCCGGCGGCGAAGCGGGTGCCGCGGGCGCGCTCGGCCTCGCCGACGGCCTGCTGGGCCACGGTCAGGGCCTCGACGAGCTCGATGACCGCCATGGGGGCGTTGTCGCCCTTGCGGGAGCCGACCTTGGTGATGCGGGTGTAGCCGCCGGGCCGGTTCTCGAAGCGCGGGCCGATCTCGGCGAACAGGTGGTGGACGACGTCCTTGTCCCGGATGACCGTCATGACCTGGCGGCGGGCGTGCAGGTCACCGCGCTTGGCGAAGGTCACCAGCTTCTCGGCGAACGGGCGCAGCCGCTTGGCCTTCGCCTCGGTGGTGGTGATCCGCCCGTGCTCGAACAGCGAGGTGGCCAGGTTCGCCAGCATCAGCCGCTCGTGCGAGGCGGACCCGCCGAGACGGGGGCCCTTGGTGGGGGTGGGCATGTCGGTCCTTCCTCAGGCGGCCGGGGGCGTCTGCCGGCTGCAACCAGGTGGTGCTGTCGTTCGCTGGATCGAGTGTGGCGGGCGCTCCCGCCCGGACGGGCGGCGGGTCTCCCCGCCGCCCGGCCCGGTCCCGCTGCCCTCCGCCACGACAGCGGCGGGGGCAGCGGGGTCCCTGCTCAGAGCTGCTCGGTCTCCTGGTAGGAGCCGTCGTCGTACTGGACCTGCCCGTACTCGGCGCCGTACTCGCCGGTGCCGTGGTAGGCGTCGGTCTCGTAGCCCTCGTCGTAGCTCTCGACGGAGGTGGGGATGAACCCGGGCGGGCTGTCCTTGAGCGCCAGGCCCATGGCCGCCAGCTTCATCTTGACCTCGTCGATCGACTTGGCCCCGAAGTTGCGGATGTCGAGCAGGTCGGCCTCGGAGCGGGTGACCAGCTCGCCGACGGTGTGCACGCCCTCGCGCTTGAGGCAGTTGTAGGACCGGACGGTCAGGTCCATGTCCTCGATCGGCATCGAGAAGTTCGCGATGTCGGCGGCCTCGGCCGGGCTCGGGCCGACCTCGATGCCCTCGGCGTCGACGTTCAGCTCGCGCAGCAGGCCGAACAGCTCGACGAGGGTCGAGCCGGCGGAGGCGATGGCGTCGCGGGGGGCGATCGAGGGCTTGGTCTCGACGTCGACGACCAGGCGGTCGAAGTCCGTGCGCTGCTCGACGCGGGTCGCCTCGACGGCGTAGGTGACCTTGAGGACCGGCGAGTAGATCGAGTCGACCGGGATGCGGCCGATCTCCTGGCCGGGCTGCTTGTTCTGCGGCGCGGGCACGTAGCCGCGGCCCCGCTCGACGACCAGCTCGACCTCGAGGCGGCCCTTGCCGTTCAGCGTGGCGATGTGCAGGTCGGGGTTGTGCACCTCGACACCGGCCGGGGGCGCGATGTCGGCGGCGGTGACCTCACCGGGGCCCTGCTTGCGCAGGTACATGGTCACCGGCTCGTCGGAGTCGGAGCTGACGACCAGGCCCTTGAGGTTGAGGATAATCTCGGTGACGTCCTCCTTGACCCCGGGCACGGTGGTGAACTCGTGCAGGGTCCCCTCGATGCGGATGCTGGTCACGGCAGCACCGGGGATCGAGGACAGGAGCGTGCGGCGCAGGGAGTTGCCGAGGGTGTAGCCGAAGCCGGGCTCCAGCGGCTCGATGACGAACCGCGAGCGCTGCTCGGAGATGGTCTCCTCGGTCAGCGTGGGGCGCTGTGCGATGAGCATTGCGGTGTTCTCCTAGGTGTCCTCCGGCGCCCGCCATATGACGCCGTGAGGGGGGTGGTGCAGGCCCCGGCGGACATCCGTCCGCCCGCCGGGGCCGGGTGGTGCTGGTGGTGCTGTGCCGCGAGCGCCTACTTGGAGTAGAGCTCGACGATCAGCTGCTCCTGGACCGGGGTGTCGATCACCTGGCGGGCCGGGACGCTGTGCACGACGGCGCGCAGCTGGCCGCTGATGACCTCCAGCCACGGCGGCACGGGCCGCTCGCCGGCGCGGGCCTGGGCGATCTCGAAGGGCACCATGCGCCGCGACTTCTCCGCGACCTCGATGATGTCGTTCGCGCTCACCCGGTAGGACGGGATGTCGACCTTGCGGCCGTTCACGCGGATGTGGCCGTGCTTGACCAGCTGGCGGGCCATGTCGCGGCTCTCGCCCCAGCCGGCCCGGTACACGACGTTGTCCAGGCGGGACTCGAGGATCTGCAGCAGGACCTCACCGGTCTTGCCGGTCTTGCGGTTGGCCTCCTCGTAGTAGCCGCGGAACTGCTTCTCGAGGACGCCGTAGATGCGGCGGGCCTTCTGCTTCTCGCGCAGCTGCAGGAGGTACTCGCTGTCCTTGCTGCGGCCCCGGCCGTGCTCGCCCGGCGGGTAGGGCCGGATCTCGATCGGGCACTTCGGGGACTCGCACTTGCTGCCCTTGAGGAACAGCTTCATCTTCTCGCGCCGGCACATGCGGCAGTCGGCTCCGGCGTAACGGGCCACGTCAGGTACTCCTCGTTCTTCTCGTCAGTGGCCGGTCAGACCCGGCGGCGCTTCTTCGGGCGGCAGCCGTTGTGCGGCTGCGGGGTCACGTCCTGGATCTGGCCGACCTCGAGGCCGGTGGCCTGCAGCGACCGGATCGCGGTCTCGCGGCCCGAGCCCGGGCCCTTGACGAAGACGTCGACCTTGCGCATGCCGTGCTCCTGGGCCTTGCGCGCGGCGTTCTCGGCGGCCATCTGGGCGGCGAACGGCGTGGACTTGCGCGAGCCCTTGAAGCCGACGTGGCCGGCGGAGGCCCAGCTGATCACGTTGCCGGTGGGGTCGGTGATCGACACGATCGTGTTGTTGAACGTGCTCTTGATGTGCGCGGCGCCGTGGGCGACGTTCTTCTTCTCCTTGCGGCGGACCTTCTTGGCACCAGCCGCGGCGCGAGCCCTGGGAGGCATGTCTCTCCGGTTTCCTTCTGATCGTGGCCAGATGCAGCACGGGGCGTGCCGCCGCTCCCGCCCTCACGGGTCGCCGCGGCGGCACGCCCGCGGCTTACTTCTTGCCGGCCTTCTTCTTGCCGGCGATGGTCTTGCGCGGGCCCTTGCTCGAGCGCGCGTTGGTGCGGGTGCGCTGACCGTGGACGGGCAGGCCGCGACGGTGCCGCAGGCCCTGGTAGCAGCCGATCTCCACCTTGCGGCGGATGTCGGCGGCGACCTCGCGCCGCAGGTCACCCTCGACGCGGAAGTGCTCGTCGATGTAGTCGCGCAGCCTCAGCAGGTCCTCGTCGCCGAGGTCCCGGACGCGCAGGTCGGGGCTGACGCCCGTCGCGGCCAGGGTCTCCTTGGCGTGGGCCTTGCCGATGCCGTAGATGTAGGTGAGCGCGATCTCCATCCGCTTCTCGCGGGGCAGGTCGACGCCAGCCAGTCGTGCCATGTCCAGGTACTCCCTCAGCCCTGCCGCTGCTTGTGGCGGGCGTTGTCGCAGATGACCATGACCCGGCCGTGCCGGCGGATCACCTTGCACTTGTCGCAGATCTTCTTCACCGACGGCTGGACCTTCACCGGTGCCGCCCCTCATTCCTGTCGATCGATGGCCGCCCGCGCGGCACCCTCGGGTGCCCCGCGCCGGCGGCGGTCACTTGTAGCGGTAGACGATGCGACCGCGCGTGAGGTCGTAGGGCGAGAGCTCCACGACGACGCGGTCCTCGGGCAGGATGCGGATGTAGTGCTGGCGCATCTTGCCGCTGATGTGGGCGAGCACCCGGTGTCCGTTCTGCAGCTCGACCCGGAACATCGCGTTGGGCAGCGGCTCGACGACGCGACCCTCGACCTCGATGGCCCCGTCCTTCTTCGCCATGCCCGACACGGCCTCCCTGACTCGGTGGTGCTGGTGGTCTGGTGCTCCATCCGCGTGCGACCATGCCGGGGCCCGGCAGGGGTCGTACTCGGTGGGTGCAGAACAGGTGGTGCAGGCGCTCCCGCGAGGGCGTCCCGGGCCGTGCGGCCACAGCACGACGACAGGACGGCGCGAACGCCGTCGTTCACTGTACCCCGCTGTCGCGGGGCGCTCCAACCCGGTCCCGGTCACACTCGGCCCGGTCCGGTCGCTCAGGTGCGCGGCGTGATCCCGAACGGGGCCAGGCCCGCGACGCCGCCGTCCTCGGCCGTGAGGACCCAGGGGCCCTCGGGCGTGATGGCGACGGTGTGCTCGAAGTGGGCGGCCCGTGAGCCGTCCTTGGTGACGACGGTCCACCCGTCCTCGAGCTCGGCGGTGGCCGGGTCGCCCACGGTCACCATCGGCTCGATGGCCAGCGCCAGGCCCGGGACCAGCCGCGGTCCCCGGCCGGGCCGCCCGTAGTTGAGGACGTGCGGGTCCTGGTGCATCTCGGTGCCGATGCCGTGCCCGCCGTAGTGGTCGACGATCCCGTAGGGGTGCGCCTCGGCGGTGATCGCCGACTCGACGGCGGCGCTGATGTCGGTCAGCCGCCCGCCGGCGACGGCGCGGGCGAGACCCGCCCACATCGACCGCTCGGTGACGTCGATGAGCGCGGCGTCCTCGGCCGACGGCGGCCCCACGGTCACCGTGACGGCGGAGTCGCCGTGCCAGCCCTCGAGGATCGCACCGCAGTCGATCGAGATGTTGTCGCCCGCGGCGAGCACCCGCCGGGGGTCGGGGATGCCGTGCACGACCTCGTCGTTGATCGAGGCGCAGATGCTGCCGGTGAACCCGTGGTAGCCCAGGAACGAGGGGATGGCGCCCGCCGACCGGATGGTGTCCTCGGCGATCGCGTCGAGCTCACCGGTGGTCACCCCCGGCCGGACGGCCGACCGCACGGCCGCGATGGCCCGGGCGACGACGAGGCCGGCACCGCGCATCAGCTCGATCTCGTGCGGCGTCTTGATCTGGATCATGCGTCCACTCCACTTGGCGATCAGCGGGAGGCGGCTCAGGATCCCGGCCGACATCGGCGGCGCCGTCCCCTCAGCTGTCGTTCGACTGCCGGGACCGCTCCAGGGCGGCCATCGCGCGGCCGGTGACCTCCTCGATCGACCCGATGGCGTCGATCTGGGCGAGCAGTCCCTCGGACTGGTAGAAGCCCGACAGGGGCGCGGTCTGTTCCCGGTAGACCTCCAGGCGGTGCCGGACGGTCTCGGGCTTGTCGTCGTCGCGCTGCACCCACTCGCCGTCGACGAGCATGCGGCGCCCCGACAACCGGCGCACCAACTCCTCCTCGTCGACGACGAGCTCGAGCACGCAGTCGAGGTGCTGGCCGAGGTCCTCGAGGGAGCCGCGCAGCTGCTCGCCCTGGGCGATGGTCCGCGGGAAGCCGTCGAGCAGGAAGCCGCCCTTGGCGTCGTCCTCGGCCAGCCGGTCCTTGACCATGGCCACGGTGATCTCGTCGGGCACCAGGTCGCCGGCGTCCATGTAGGACTTCGCCTGCTGGCCGAGCTCGGTCTTCCCGCTGACGTTGGCGCGGAAGATGTCGCCGGTCGAGATGGCCGGCACCCCCAGCTGGCCGGCGATGATCTGGGCCTGGGTCCCCTTGCCCGCCCCCGGGGGGCCGAGCAGCACGACGCGCACTACTTCAGGAACCCTTCGTAGTTGCGCTGGTTGAGCTGCGTCTCGATCTGCTTCACGGTCTCCAAGCCCACTCCCACCATGATGAGCACTGCCGTCCCGCCGAACGGGAAGTTCTGGTTCGCTCCCTGCTGGGTGATCGACAGGAAGAAGTTGGGCAGCACCGCGACGATCCCGAGGTAGATCGACCCGGGCAGGGTGATCCGGGACAGCACGTACTGCAGGTACTCGGCCGTCGGCCGGCCCGGGCGGATGCCGGGGATGAAGCCGCCGTAGCGCTTCATGTCGTCGGCGCGCTCCTCCGGGTTGAAGGTGATCGACACGTAGAAGTACGTGAAGAACACGATCAGGCCGAAGTACAGGGCGACGTGCACGGGGCTGCTCTGGTCGATGACGTAGTTCTCGAAGAACTGCCGGACCGGGCCGGTCTCGTCCCCCTGCAACTGGGTGATCAGCTGCGGCAGGTAGAGCAGGGACGAGGCGAAGATGACCGGGATGACGCCGGCCTGGTTGACCTTCAGCGGCAGGTAGGTCGACGTCCCGCCGTACATGCGGCGGCCGACCATGCGCTTGGCGTACTGCACGGGGATGCGCCGCTGCGCCTGTTCGACGTAGACGACCGCGCCGATGATCAGCAGGGCGAAGGCGCAGACGACGGTGAAGACGACGCCGCCGCGGGTCTGCAGGATGGACCCGCCCTCGGCCGGGATGCGCGCGGCGATCGAGGTGAAGATCAGCACGGACATGCCGTTGCCGATCCCCTTCTCGGTGAGCAGCTCGCCGAGCCACATGATGACGGCGGTGCCGGCGGTCAGGGTGACGACCAGGACGATGGTCGACCAGATGCTGTCCGACGGGATGATCTCCTGCTGGCAGCCGGGGAACAGCTGGCCGCTGCGGGCCAGCGCGATGATGCCGGTGCTCTGCAGGATCGCCAGGGCGATCGTCAGGTAGCGGGTGTACTGGGTCAGCTTGGCCTGACCCGACTGGCCTTCCTTCTTCAGCTGCTCGAAGCGCGGGATGACCACCACCAGCAGCTGCACGATGATGCTGGCCGTGATGTAGGGCATGATCCCGAGCGCGAACACCGACAGGCGCAGCAGCGCTCCGCCGGAGAACAGGTTGACCAGCGAGTAGACGTCGCGCTGGGACCCGGCCTGCGCCTGTTCCAGGCAGCTGTTGATCGCCTCGATCGACACCCCCGGCCCGGGCACCGAGGCCCCCAGCCGGTAGACGGCGATGATCGCCAGGGAGAACAGCAGCTTGCGCCGGAGGTCTGGCGTCCGGAACGCCGCGGCGAACGCCTGCAGCACGTGCCCTCCCCTAGTCGGTCGAGTGAGATTAGCAACGGCGGAGGACCGCCCCGCTCCCCGCCACTCGCGAGCTGGCGGCGGGGCCCTGCGGGGAGGCCGGACCCGGCCCGCGCAGATCGTGGCGGACCGGGCAGCAGACGACCCCCGGGGCGCTGGTGCGTCCCGGGGGTCGTCGGCGGTCAGATGCGGGTGGTGCTGCCCCCGGCCGCGGCGATCTTGTCGGCCGCGGAGGACGAGAAGGCGTGCGCGTGCACGGTGACCTGCACGCCGCCGAGCTCGCCGGTGCCGAGGACCTTGACCGGCTGGCCACGCCGGACGGCGCCGGCCGCGGCCAGCGAGTCGGGGTCGACGTGCCCGCCCTGCGGGAACAGCGCCGCGATCCGGTCGAGGTTGACGACCTGGAACACGACCTTGTTCGGGTTCTTGAAGCCCGACATCTTGGGCAGCCGCATGTGCAGCGGCGTCTGACCGCCCTCGAAGCGCGCGGAGGTGTTGCCGCGCGCCCCGGTGCCCTTGGTGCCGCGACCGGCGGTCTTGCCCTTGGAGCCCTCACCCCGGCCGACGCGCGTCTTGGGGGTGTGGGCGCCCGGGGCCGGACGCAGGTGGTGGACCTTGATAGCCATGTGAGTCCCTGCTCAGATCTCTTCGACGGCGACGAGGTGCGTCACTGCCGCGACCATCCCGCGGATCTCGGGACGGTCCTCCTGCACGACCGAGTCGTTGATCCGCTTGAGGCCCAGCGAGCGCAGCGTCTGCCGCTGGTTGGGCTTGGTGCCGATCGCCGACCGGACCTGGGTGACCTTCAGCTGCGCCACGTCAGACCCCCTGACCCGCACGCGCCCGCAGCATGGCGGCCGGGGCGACGTCCTCGAGGGGCAGCCCGCGGCGGGCGGCGATCTCCTCGGGGCGGACGAGGTCCTTCAGCGCCTGCATGGTGGCGTGCACGATGTTGATCGGGTTCGACGAGCCGAGGCTCTTCGACAGCACGTCGTGGATGCCGGCGCACTCGAGGACGGCACGCACCGGGCCACCGGCGATGACACCGGTACCGGGGCTGGCCGGCTTGAGCAGCACGACGCCGGCCGCCGCCTCACCCTGCACGGGGTGCGGGATGGTGCTGGCGATGCGCGGCACCTTGTAGAAGTGCTTCTTGGCCTCCTCGACGCCCTTGGCGATCGCCGCGGGTACCTCCTTGGCCTTGCCGTAGCCGACGCCCACGGTGCCGTCACCGTCGCCGACGATCACCAGCGCGGTGAAGCTGAAGCGCCGACCGCCCTTGACGACCTTCGACACGCGGTTGATGGCCACCACGCGCTCGATGAAGTTGCTCTTCTCGGCAGGCGCGCCGCCGGGCCCCCGCCCGCCGTCACGACGGTCGCGGCGGTCGTTGCCGCCGCCGGCGCCGCCGCCGCGTCGCTGTGGTCCTGGCATCAGACGTCCCTCTCGATCTTCTGGTCGGCCGGGTGGCCGGCCGCGTGGTGGGTCAGGCTGCTCATCAGAAGTCCAGCCCGCCCTCTCGCGCACCGTCGGCGAGCGCGGCGATGCGGCCCTGGTAGCGGTTGCCGCCACGGTCGAAGACGACCTTGGTGATGCCGGCGGCCTGGGCGCGCTCGGCGACCAGGGCCCCCACCCGGCGGGCGAGGGCGGACTTGTCGCCCTCGGCGCTGCGCAGGCTGGCGTCCAGCGTCGAGGCACTGACCAGGGTACGGCCGACGGTGTCGTCGACGACCTGGACGTGGATGTGCCGCGAGCTGCGGTTGACCACCAGGCGCGGACGCTCCTGCGTACCGGCGACCCGCTTGCGGAGCCGGTTGTGGCGGCGCAGCCGCGAGACGCGGCGCGCGGTGCTGATGTCGGTGCCGACGGGCGTGTGCACCCGAGCGGTCTTCTCGGTCTGAGCCATCACTTACCCGTCTTCCCGACCTTGCGCTTCACGATCTCGCCCTGGTAGCGGACGCCCTTGCCCTTGTACGGGTCGGGCTTCCGCAGGCCGCGGATGTTGGCGGCCACCTGGCCGACCTGCTGCTTGTCGATGCCGGTGACGCGCAGGCGCGTGGGCGACTCGACGGTGAAGGTGATGCCCTCCGGGGCCCTGACCGGCACCGGGTGGCTGTAGCCGAGGGCGAACTCGAGGTCGCTCCCCCGGGCCTGGACGCGGTAACCGACACCGACGATCTCGAGGGTCTTGGTGTAGCCCTCGGTGACGCCGGTGATCATGTTGGCGATCAGCGTGCGGGACAGGCCGTGCAGGGCACGGCTCTCGCGCTCGTCGTCGGGGCGCTGCACCGTGAGGACGCCGTCCTCGGCCTTCGCGACCGTGATCGGCGCGGCGACGGTGTGCGACAGGGTGCCCTTGGGCCCCTTCACGCTGACCGTCTGCCCGTCGACGGCGACGTCCACGCCCCCGGGCACGGTGATCGGCAGTCGTCCGATCCGTGACATCTCGCTCGCTCCTCTTACCAGACGTAGGCGAGGACTTCCCCGCCCACGCCCTTCTTGTTCGCCTGCCGGTCGGTCAGCAGCCCGGTCGAGGTGGAGATGATCGCCACCCCGAGGCCGCCGAGCACCTTGGGCAGTGCGGTCGACTTCGCGTAGACCCGCAGGCCCGGCTTGGACACCCGGCGCACCCCGGCGATGCTGCGCTCGCGGTTCGGGCCGTACTTCAGGTCGATCACCAGCTCCTTGCGGGTGGTGCCGTCCTTCTCGACCTCGTCGACGCGCCAGCCGGCGATGTAGCCCTCCTGCTGGAGGATCTCGGCGATGTGCGTCTTGAGCTTCGACGACGGCATCGCCGCCGAGTCGTGGTAGGCCGTGTTCGCGTTGCGCAGCCGCGTGAGCATGTCCGCGATCGGGTCGGTCATCGTCATGGGTGTCGTGCCTCTCTCACCGCGGTTCCGCACGCGTCCTTCGCGTGGGCCTCTCGGCGTGGTGACGTACTGGAACGGCCCCCTCGCAGGGCCCCGCCGCGAGCCTGCGAGCGGTGGGGGGCGAGGGGGTCCTTCACCAGCTGGACTTGCTGACGCCGGGCAGCTCGCCGGCGTGTGCCATCTCCCGCAGGCAGATCCGGCACAGGCCGAACTTGCGGAAGACCGAGTGCGGGCGACCGCACCGCTGGCAGCGGGTGTAGCCGCGGACCGCGAACTTGGGCTTGCGGGCCGCCTTGTTGATCAGCGCCTTCTTGGCCATCTGTCTCTCCTGCCCCGGCTCAGCGGGTCGTGTTCACGACGGTCTGGCCGGCGAAGGGGAAGCCGAGCAGGCGGAGCAGCTCGCGACCCTCCTCGTCGGTCGTGGCGGTGGTGACCAGCGTGATGTCCATGCCGCGGGGACGGTCGATCTTGTCGACGTCGATCTCGCGGAACATCGACTGCTCGGTCAGCCCGAAGGTGTAGTTGCCGTGGCCGTCGAACTGCTTGGCGTTCAGGCCGCGGAAGTCGCGGATGCGGGGCAGGGCCAGCGCCAGGAGCCGGTCGAGGAACTCCCACATGCGGTCGCCGCGGAGGGTGACCTTGGCGCCGATGGGCATGCCCTCGCGCAGCTTGAACTGGGCGATGGACTTGCGGGCCCGGACGACGGCCGGCCGCTGGCCGGTGATGGCGGTGAGGTCGCGGACCGCGCCGTCCATCAGCTTCGCGTCACGGGTGGCCTCGCCGACGCCCATGTTGACCACGATCTTGGTCAGCCGCGGGATCTGCATGACGTTCTCGTAGCCGAACTCCTCCTGGAGGGCCGGCAGGATTGAGTCCCGGTAGTGGGCCAGCAGGCGGGGGAGCTCGCGGGTGGGAGCAGTCATCGTCACAGGTCCTTACCGGTCCGCCGCGACACCCGGATGCTGCGGCCTTCCTCGTCCTTGCGGTAGCCGACCCGGGTCGGCTTGCCCTCGGAGTCGACCACCATCACCTTGCTGACGTGGATCGCAGCCTCCTGGGTCACGATGCCGCCCTGCTGCGCGCCCCGCTGGTTCGAGCTGATGCGGGTGTGCTTCTTGACGCGGCCGACGCCCTCGACGAGGACCTTCTGCAGCTTGGGGTAGGCGGCGATGACGCGGCCCTTGGCGCCCTTGTCGCGGCCGGACAGCACCACGACGGTGTCGCCCTTCTTGACCTTCATCGACGGCGTCTTGTTCGTCTCGGCCATGGTCAGAGCACCTCCGGGGCGAGCGAGATGATCCGCATGAAGCGCTTGTCGCGCAGCTCCCGGCCGACGGGGCCGAAGATGCGGGTCCCGCGCGGGTCGCCGCTGTCGCGGATGATGACCGCGGCGTTCTCGTCGAAGCGGATGTAGGAGCCGTCGGGACGACGACGCTCCTTGGCCGTGCGGACGACGACGGCCTTCACGACGTCGCCGCGCTTGACGCCGGCGCCGGGCAGCGCGTCCTTGACGGTCGCCACGATGACGTCACCGATGCCCGCGTAGCGCCGCCCGGAGCCGCCGAGCACCCGGATGCAGAGGATCTCCTTCGCACCGGTGTTGTCGGCGACCCGGAGCCGCGACTCCTGCTGGATCACGTCCTACTCCCAATCTCAGTGGTGACAGCCGGGCCGGAACGGTGAACCGGCTGTCCGGCACCCACGTGCGGACGCACCGGCGGCGGGGCCGCCGGTGCGTCCGACACGGGTACCGGGATGCGGCGCGCACCCGCAGGGGCGCCAGTCGTCCAGGGTACCCGGTCCCGTGTCGCGGCCCCGAGGGCGTGCGTCACAGGTGCCGGACGACCCGGACGGTCGTTACTTGGCCTTCTCGAGGACCTCGACCAGCCGCCACCGCTTGGTGGCCGACAGCGGCCGGGTCTCCATGATCTGCACGCGGTCACCGATGCCGGCGACCCCCTGCTCGTCGTGGGCCTTCAGCTTGCTCGTGCGCCGGAGGACCTTGCCGTAGAGACCGTGCTTCACGCGGTCCTCGACCTCGACGACGATGGTCTTGTCCATCTTGTCGCTGACCACGAGGCCCTCGCGGACCTTGCGGTAGCCGCGGCCGGCCAGGCCGGGACCGCTGGCGACGGCGGCGTTGTCGGGCTCGGTCATGCCACACCCTCGTTCGGGGCGGCCGAGAGGCCCAGCTCGCGCTCGCGCATGATCGTGTAGATCCGGGCGATGTCGCGGCGGACCGTCTGCAGTCGCCGGTTGTTGTCCAGCTGGCCGGTGGCCACCTGGAACCGCAGGTTGAACAGCTCTTCCTTGTGCTCACGCAGCCGCGTGGCGAGCTCGTCGGCCGAGAGCTCGCGCAGCTCCGGAGCGGTCAGGCCGGCGGCCATCACACCTCTCCTTCACGCGTGATGAAGCGGCACTTCATCGGCAGCTTGTGGATGGCGCGGCGCATGGCCTCGCGGGCCACCGGCTCGGCCACGCCCGACAGCTCGAACATGATCCGGCCGGGCTTGACGTTGGCCACCCACCACTCGGGCGAGCCCTTGCCGGAACCCATGCGGGTCTCGGCGGGCTTCTTGGTGAGCGGACGGTCGGGGTAGATCGAGATCCACACCTTGCCGCCACGGCGGATGTGCCGCGTCATGGCGATACGGGCGGACTCGATCTGCCGGTTCGTCACGTAGGCCGGCTCGAGGGCCTGGATGGCGTACTCACCGAAGTTGATCTCGGTGCCGCCCTTGGCCCGACCCGAGCGGCTCGGGTGGTGCTGCTTGCGGTGCTTGACGCGCCGGGGGATCAGCACGTGTCAGCCCTCCGTCTGGGTCTCGGTCGCCGTGCTCTCGGCCGCCGCGGTCCCCTCGGGACCGGCGGCCTGGGCGACGGTCTGCTCGGGCGCGACCTCGCCGGAGGTCACCGCCACGGTGCTGTCGGCGGTGTCCGGGCCGGTGGTGCCCTCGGCTGCGGCGCGGCCGGCCTCGGTGCCGCCGGCGGTCGTGCCGCTGGAGCCCGAGCGGCGGGGCCGCTGCGGGCGCTCACGGCGCTGCTGCCGGGCGGCGAGGGCCTCGAGGGCCTCCCGCTCCGCACGCGAGCCGCTGACGTCGCCCTTGTAGATCCACACCTTCACGCCGATGCGGCCGAAGGTGGTGCGGGCCTCGTACAGGCCGTAGTCGATGTTCGCGCGGAGCGTGTGCAGCGGCACCCGGCCCTCGCGGTAGAACTCCGACCGGCTCATCTCGGTGCCACCGAGGCGCCCGGAGCACTGCACCCGGATGCCCTTGACCTGCGGGCTGCGCTGCGCCGACTGCATGGCCTTGCGCATCGCGCGGCGGAAGCTCACCCGGCTCGACAGCTGCTCGGCCACGGCCTGGGCCACCAGCTGGGCGTCGGCCTCGGGGTTCTTGACCTCGAGGATGTTGAGCTGCACCTGCTTGCCGGTCAGCTTCTCCAGCTCACCGCGGATGCGGTCGGCCTCGGCGCCGCGGCGGCCGATGACGATGCCCGGCCGGGCGGTGTGGATGTCGACGCGGACCCGGTCGCGGGTGCGCTCGATCTCCACCTTGGAGATGCCGGCCCGCTCCATGCCCTTGGTCATGAGCTTGCGGATGGCCACGTCTTCCTTGACGTAGTCCTTGTAGAGCTTGTCGGCGTACCACCGGGACTTGTAGTCGGTGGTGATGCCCAGGCGGAACCCGTGCGGGTTGACCTTCTGACCCACTAGCGGGTCCCTCCCCTCGTGTTGGAGCGCTGCTGCGTGCCCTGCTGCTGCGCGGCCGGGCCGGACTGGCCGGTGCGGCGGCGCGCCGTGCGCGACTTGCCGGCGAGCTCGGCGCTGGCGCCGACCTCGGTCACCTCGACGGTGATGTGGCTCGTCCGCTTGTTGATGCGGTAGGCCCGGCCCTGCGCCCGCGGACGGATCCGCTTGAGCGTGGGGCCCTCGTCGACGTAGGCGGCGCTGACGACGAGCGCGGCCGGGTCCAGCCGCAGGTTGTGCTCGGCGTTGGCGACCGCGCTGGCGACGACCTTGGCCACCGGCTCGCTGGCCGCCTGCGGCGCGAACCGCAGGAGGGCCAGGGCCTCGTCGGTGGGCAGGTAGCGGATCAGGTCCACCACCCGGCGTGCCTTCATGGGGGCGACGCGGACGAACCGGGCGGTGGCCCGGGCGACCTGCGTCTCCTCTCCCAGCTGGGAAGTCATCTCGTGTCTCTCTCTCCCGGGACCGGTCAGCCCCGCCGCGACCGGCGGTCGTCCTTGACGTGGCCCCGGAAGGTCCGGGTGGGGGCGAACTCGCCGAGCTTGTGCCCGACCATCGCCTCGGTCACGAAGACCGGGACGTGCTTGCGCCCGTCGTGCACGGCGATGGTGTGGCCGAGCATGTCCGGGATGATCGTCGAGCGGCGGGACCAGGTCCGGATGACCGTCTTGGTGCCCTTCTCGTTCTGCGCGTCCACCTTGGCGAGCAGGTGGTCGTCGACGAACGGGCCCTTCTTGAGGCTGCGTGGCATGTCTGTCGGACTCCTCTACCCGCTCAGCGCTTCTTGTTGGTGCGGCGACGGCGCACGATCAGGGCGTCGCTGGCCTTGCGCTTGCGCGTGCGGCCCTCGGGCTTGCCCTTCGGGTTCACCGGGTGGCGACCACCGGAGGTCTTGCCCTCACCACCACCGTGCGGGTGGTCGACCGGGTTCATGGCGACACCGCGGACGGTGGGGCGCTTGCCCTTCCACCGCATGCGGCCGGCCTTGCCCCAGTTGATGTTCGACTGCTCGGCGTTGCCCACCTCGCCGACGGTGGCGCGGCAGCGCACGTCGACGTTGCGGATCTCGCCCGAGGGCATGCGCAGCTGCGCGAAGCGGCCCTCGCGGGCGACCAGCTGCACGCTGGTGCCGGCCGAGCGGGCGATCTTCGCCCCGCCGCCGGGGCGCAGCTCGATCGCGTGCACCACGGTGCCGACCGGGATGTTGCGCAGCGGCAGGTTGTTGCCCGGCTTGATGTCGGCCGAGGGGCCGCACTCCACCGTGTCGCCCTGCTTCAGGCGGGCCGGCGCGATGATGTAGCGCTTCTCGCCGTCGGCGAAGTGCAGCAGCGCGATGCGCGAGGTGCGGTTCGGGTCGTACTCGATGTGCGCGACCTTGGCCGGCACGCCGTCCTTGTCGGCCCGGCGGAAGTCGATGAGCCGGTAGGCGCGCTTGTGCCCACCGCCCTGGTGCCGCGCGGTGACCTTCCCGTGGACGTTGCGCCCGCCGCGACCGTGCAGCGGCCGGACCAGCGACTTCTCGGGATGGTCGCGGGTGACCTCGGCGAAGTCGGCGACGCTGGAGCCGCGGCGGCCCGGCGTCGTCGGCTTGTACTTGCGGATAGCCATTGCTGACTCAGTTCCTCTGTCTCTGGTCCGAACGGTCGCGGCGCTCAGGCGCCGGGACCACCGAAGATCTCGATGCGGTCGCCGGGGGCCACCGAGACGATGGCGCGCTTGGTGTCCTTGCGCTTGCCCAGCCGGGTGCCACGGCTGCGCTTGCGCTTGCCCTGGCGGTTGACCGTGTTCACGGACAGGACCTTGACGTTGAAGACCTGCTCGACAGCGATCTTGATCTGGGTCTTGTTCGCCTCGGGCAGCACCACGAACGTGTACTGGTTGTCGTCCAGCAGCCCGTAGCTCTTCTCCGAGATGACCGGCGACAGCAGGACGTCCCGGGGGTCGCGGACGCTCACGCCTTCTCCTCGGTGGTGTCGGTGGTGGTGTCGGCGTCGGTGGTGCCCTCACCCGCGGCGGGCGCGATCGAGGGGACCTCGCCGGGGATGTCCGCCGTCGTCAGGTCGGGCTTGACCAGCGAGGTGGTCCGGCCGGCACCGGCGCGCGGGCCGGCCACGAACTCGGCGAGCGCGGTCTCGGTGAAGACCACCTCGTCGGCGACCAGGACGTCGTAGGTGTTGAGCTGGCCGGCCTCGAGCAGGTGCACGCGCGGCTCGTTGCGCAGGCTCACCCAGTTGAGGACGTCGTCGCGGTCGAGGACCACGAGCACCCGCTTGGCCGAGGTGACGGCGTCCAGGGTGGCCAGGGCCGCCTTGGTCTTCGGGGCGTCGCCCTCGACGAAGGTGCTCACGACGTGCACCCGGCCCTCGCGCGCCCGGTCGGAGAGGGCACCGCGCAGGGCGGCGGCCTTCATCTTCTTGGGGGTGCGCTGCGAGTAGTCGCGCGGCTGGGGGCCGTGGACGGTGCCACCGCCGGTGAACTGCGGCGCGCGGATCGAGCCCTGGCGGGCGCGGCCGGTGCCCTTCTGGCGGTAGGGCTTGACGCCACCGCCGCTGACGGCGCCGCGGGTCTTGGTGGCGTGGGTGCCCTGGCGGGCCGCGGCCAGCTGCGCCACGACCACCTGGTGCAGGAGCGCGACGTTGGCGGTCGCGTCGAAGAGGTCACCGGGCAGCGTGACGCTGCCGGAGGTCTCCCCCGCCGGCGTGCGGACGTCGACCTGGCGGTCGGCGCGCGCGCCCTCGGTCACGGTGGACTGGGTCACTTGCTGTCACTCCCCACGGGACCGCCCTTGACCGCCGAGCGGACGAGCACGAGCCCACCCTTCGGGCCGGGGACGGCGCCCTTGATCAGGATCAGGCCGCGCTCGGTGTCGACCTTGTGGACGACCAGCGAGAGCGTCGTGGTCTTGACCGCGCCCATGCGGCCGGCCATCTTCAGGCCCTTGAAGACGCGGCCGGGGGTGGACGCGCCACCGATCGAGCCGGGCGAGCGGTGCTTGCGCTGGGTGCCGTGCGCAGCGCCCAGGCCACGGAAGCCGTGGCGCTTCATGACGCCGGCGGTGCCCTTGCCCTTGCTGGTGCCGATGACGTCGACCTTGGCCACGCCGTCGAACACCTCGGCGGTCAGCTCCTGGCCGACCGTGTAGTCGCCGGCGTCCTCGGTGCGGAGCTCGACCACGTGGCGGCGCGGCGTGACGCCGGCCTTCGCGAAGTGGCCACCCTCGGGCTTGTTGACCTTGCGGGGGTCGATCTCGCCGAAGCCGAGCTGGAGGGCGGAGTAGCCGTCCACCTCGGGGGTGCGCACCTGCGTCACCACGTTCGGGCCCGCCTTGACGACGGTCACCGGCACGATGCGGTTGTTCTCGTCGAATACCTGGGTCATCCCCAGCTTCTCGCCGAGGAGCCCGCGGAACGTACTCGCCATGACTGGTCTCGGTCCCTTACTGGATGTTCACGTCGACCGAGGCCGGCAGGTCGATGCGCATGAGCGCGTCGACCGTCTTCGGCGTCGGGTCGAGGATGTCGATGAGCCGCTTGTGCGTGCGCATCTCGAAGTGCTCGCGCGAGTCCTTGTACTTGTGCGGCGAGCGGATGACGCAGTACACGTTCTTCTCCGTCGGCAGCGGCACCGGGCCGACGACGCGCGCACCGGTCTTGGTGACCGTGTCGACGATGCGCCGCGCCGAGGCGTCGATCGCCTCGTGGTCGTAGGCCTTCAGCCGGATGCGGATCTTCTGTCCCGCCATCGCTGTCTTCTGCTCCTGCCGATCGGTGTTCGTTCGTAGCTGGGGAACGCCGGGTGGTCGCGACCGTCATCCGGTCGGCCCCAGCGGTTCGGGTGGCGTCGCGCACAGTGCGGCCACCCGGGGACGGGCGGCGGTGCAGGGGTGCACCGCCGCCCGTCGGGGGTGTTACTTGATGATCTTGGTGACGCGACCCGCGCCGACGGTGCGGCCACCCTCACGGATGGCGAACCGCAGGCCCTCCTCCATGGCGATCGGCTGGATCAGCTCGACCGTCATCTCGGTGTTGTCGCCCGGCATGACCATCTCGGTGCCGGCCGGCAGGGTCACGACGCCGGTGACGTCCGTCGTCCGGAAGTAGAACTGGGGACGGTAGTTGTTGAAGAACGGCGTGTGACGGCCCCCCTCGTCCTTCGAGAGGATGTAGACCGAACCCTCGAAGTTGGTGTGCGGGGTGATCGAGCCGGGCTTCACGACGACCTGGCCGCGCTCCACGTCCTCGCGCTTGATGCCGCGCAGCAGCAGGCCCACGTTGTCGCCGGCCTGGCCCTGGTCGAGCAGCTTGCGGAACATCTCGACGCCGGTGACGGTGGTCGAGGTCGAGTTGGGGCGGATGCCGACGATCTCGACGGTCTCCGACACCTTGACGATGCCGCGCTCCACGCGACCGGTGACGACGGTGCCGCGACCGGTGATGGTGAAGACGTCCTCGACGGGCATGAGGAACGGCTTGTCGATCTCACGCTCGGGCTCGGGGATCGCCGTGTCGACGGCGGTCATGAGCTCCATGAGCTTGTCGCCCCACTCGGCGTCGCCCTCGAGGGCCTTGAGCGCCGAGACGCGGACCACGGGGACGTCGTCGCCCGGGAACTCGTACTCGGACAGCAGCTCGCGGACCTCCAGCTCGACGAGCTCGAGGATCTCCTCGTCGTCGACCATGTCGGCCTTGTTGAGCGCCACGACGATGTAGGGGACGCCGACCTGGCGGGCCAGGAGGACGTGCTCCTTGGTCTGCGGCATCGGGCCGTCGGTCGCGGCGACCACCAGGATCGCGCCGTCCATCTGGGCGGCACCCGTGATCATGTTCTTGATGTAGTCGGCGTGCCCGGGGCAGTCGACGTGCGCGTAGTGCCGGTTCTCCGTCTGGTACTCGACGTGGGCGATCGAGATCGTGATGCCGCGGGCCTTCTCCTCGGGCGCCTTGTCGATCTGGTCGAAGGCCGACGCCTCGTTGAGGTCCGGGTACTTGTCGTGCAGGACCTTGGTGATCGCCGCGGTCAGCGTGGTCTTGCCGTGGTCGATGTGCCCGATGGTGCCGATGTTGACGTGCGGCTTGGTCCGCTCGAACTTGGCCTTGGCCACTGGGTTCCTCTCCTCGTGGTGTCGCAGTCGTGCGTGACGCTGGGGTGGGGTTGCTGGGGGCCGGGCGGGGCGGTACCCCGCCCGGCGGTCACTCGCCGGTGGCCTTGGCGATGATCTCCTTGGCCACGTTCTGCGGGACCTCGGCGTAGGTGTCGAACACCATGGTGTAGCTCGCCCGCCCCTGGGTGCGGCTGCGCAGGTCGCCCACGTAGCCGAACATCTCCGAGAGCGGGACCAGGGCCCGGACGACGCGGGCGCCGGAGCGCTCCTCCATCGCCTGGATCATCCCGCGCCGGGAGTTCAGGTCGCCGATGACGTCGCCCATGTAGTCCTCGGGCGTGACGACCTCGACGGCCATCATCGGCTCGAGCAGGGCCGGGCTGGCCTTGCGCGCGGCCTCCTTGAAGACCATCGAGCCGGCGATCTTGAAGGCCATCTCCGAGGAGTCGACCTCGTGGTACTGGCCGTCGACGAGGGTCGCCTTGACGCCCACCATCGGGTAGCCGGCGAGGATGCCGTACTGCATGGCGTCCTGCATGCCCTGGTCGACCGAGGGGATGTACTCCCTCGGGATGCGACCACCGGTGACGGCGTTGACGAACTCGTAGGTCGGGCCGTCGGCGGAGACCTCGAGGGGCTCGATGCTCACCTGCACCTTGGCGAACTGGCCGGACCCACCCGTCTGCTTCTTGTGGGTGTAGTCGACCTTCTCGACGGCCTTGCGGATCGTCTCGCGGTAGGCCACCTGCGGCTTGCCGACGTTGGCCTCGACGCGGAACTCGCGCCGCATGCGGTCGACGAGGATCTCCAGGTGCAGCTCGCCCATGCCGGAGATGACCGTCTGGCCGGTCTCCTCGTCGAGCCGGACCTGGAAGGTCGGGTCCTCCTCGGCCAGCTTCTGGATGGCCGTGCCGAGCTTCTCCTGGTCGCCCTTGGTCTTGGGCTCGATGGCGACCGAGATGACCGGGGCGGGGAAGGTCATCGACTCGAGGATCACCGGGTTCTGCGGGTCGCAGAGGGTGTCCCCGGTCGTCGTCTGCTTGAGGCCGACGACGGCGACGATCTGACCGGCGCCCACGCCCTCGCGCTCCTCGCGCTTGTTCGCGTGCATCTGGTAGATCTTGCCGATCCGCTCCTTGCGGTCCTTGGTGCTGTTGAGCACCGGGGACCCGGAGGAGAGCCGGCCCGAGTAGACCCGGACGTAGGTCAGCTTGCCGAGGTGCTGGTCGGTCTGGATCTTGAAGGCCAGCGCCGAGAACGGCTCGTTCTCGTCGGCGTGCCGCAGGACCTCGGTCTCGCCGTCCATGGCGGTGCCGACGATCGCCTCGATGTCCAGCGGGCTGGGCAGGTAGTCGGTGACCGCGTCGAGCAGGGGCTGCACGCCCTTGTTCTTGAACGCCGTGCCGGTGAGCACCGGGTTGACCTGCGCGGCGATGGTCGCCTTGCGGATCGCGGCCTTCAGCGTCTCGACGGAGATCTCCTCGCCGCCGAGGTAGGCCTCCATGAGGTCGTCGTCGGTCTCGGCGATGGTCTCGAGCAGCTTCTCGCGGTACTCGGCGGCCTGGTCGGCGAGCTCGGCCGGGATCTCCTCGACGGCGTAGTCCTCACCCATGGCGGTCTCGCCGCGCCAGGTGAGGGCGCGCATCTGCACCAGGTCGACGACGCCGATGAAGTCGGCCTCGGCACCGATGGGCAGCTGCAGCACCGCGGGGTTGGCGCCGAGCCGCTCGACCATCATGTCGACGCAGCGGAAGAAGTCCGCGCCGGTGCGGTCGAGCTTGTTGACGAAGCACATGCGCGGGACGCCGTACTTCTCCGCCTGCCGCCAGACCTGCTCGGTCTGCGGCTCGACGCCGGCGACACCGTCGTAGACGGCCACGGCACCGTCGAGCACGCGCAGGGACCGCTCCACCTCGACGGTGAAGTCGACGTGCCCCGGGGTGTCGATGATGTTGATGTCGTAGCCGTTCCAGGAGCACTTCGTCGCGGCGGACGTGATGGTGATGCCGCGCTCCTGCTCCTGCTCCATCCAGTCCATCGTGGCCGCGCCGTCGTGGACCTCACCGATCTTGTAGTTGATACCGGTGTAGAAGAGGATGCGCTCGGTCGTCGTGGTCTTGCCCGCGTCGATGTGCGCCATGATCCCGATGTTGCGGGTCTTGGCGAGCTGGGCCTGGGTGTCGGCCATGGGTCTCTCCTCTTTGGATCGGGTCCGCGTGCGGTGTTCCGGGTGGTGGCCCGGAACACCCGCCGGCCGCGGGGGCTGGCGGAGCCAGCCGGGGTGGCACTACCAGCGGTAGTGCGCGAAGGCCTTGTTCGACTCGGCCATCTTGTGCGTGTCCTCGCGGCGCTTGACCGCGGCACCGAGGCCGTTGCTGGCGTCGAGCAGCTCGTTCATGAGGCGCTCGGTCATCGTCTTCTCGCGGCGCGCGCGGCTGTACTGGATCAGCCAGCGCAGGCCGAGCGTGGTGCTGCGGGAGGCGCGGACCTCGACCGGGACCTGGTAGGTCGCACCACCGACGCGGCGGCTGCGGACCTCGAGGGCCGGCTTGACGTTGTCTAGCGCACGCTTGAGCGTGACCACCGGGTCGGTGTCGGTCTTGGTGCGGCAGCCCTCGAGGGCGCCGTAGACGATCGACTCGGCGACGGAGCGCTTGCCGTCGACCAGGACCTTGTTCACCAGCTGGGTGACCAGCGGGGACTGGTAGACCGGGTCGTTGACCAGCGGACGGCGCGGCGCGGGGCCCTTGCGCGGCATGTCAGCTCTTCTCCTTCTTCGCGCCGTACCGGCTGCGAGCCTGCTTGCGGTTGCGGACGCCCTGGGTGTCCAGCGAGCCGCGGATGATCTTGTAACGCACACCCGGGAGGTCCTTCACGCGGCCGCCGCGCACGAGCACCATCGAGTGCTCCTGCAGGTTGTGGCCGACGCCCGGGATGTAGGCGGTCACCTCGATGCCACTGGTGAGGCGGACGCGAGCGACCTTCCGCAGCGCCGAGTTCGGCTTCTTCGGCGTCGTCGTGTACACGCGGGTGCACACGCCGCGACGCTGAGGGGAGCCCTTCAGCGCCGGGGTCTTGGTCTTCTCGACCTTGTCCTCGCGGCCCTTGCGGACCAGCTGGTTGATCGTGGGCATGGGTGGCCTGGATCTCCTACCTGCGCTGGGTCGTGCTTGTGGACGGTGCTGCTGTCGTGTCGCCGGTGCCGGTCCTGCCGGGGCCGCCTGGTCCGCTCGCCAGCCACCACCGGCCCCCGCGGTCGGGCGTGTCGCCGTCCCCAGGACCGGCCGGTGTGTCGAACCGGACAGGTCGCCCCCCGCGACTCGGCGCCGCCACCTCCGGTCGCCGTCCTGTGCTGGACGGCCGGCCGGGGCGGACCCGCGGCCTGGAGGACGGACCTCCGGACACCCAGGCGCACCGCGAACGGGAGCAGGCCCAGGACACCCTGGGCACGGCTGACCACGATACCCGCGTGCTGGGAGGCGGTCAAAGCCGGGTCCCGGGCGCCGGACGGGCAGGTGGAGCCTGCCCCCCGGGTGGACCTGTCGGGCACAACCGCCGGGGCGTCCCGGGCATTCCGGGACCGCACTCCGAACGGTGCGCCGGGGCACCGCCCCAGGGGTGGCGAGGACTGTACCGCGACGGGGCCCGGGCGCCAGGGTCCCGGACGGCGGGTTCTCCGGTGGCGCGTCGGCGCACGCGCGACTGTCACCCCCTCCCCCTACGGTCGGTCGCAGCATTGCCACCCACAGCGACGGAGGTCACCGTGCTCATCGACTCGGCGCGCGAGCTGAAGGCGCGCCTGTCCGCCCGGCTGGCCGAGGGCTTCCCGGCGGTCACCGCGAGCGGGCTGGGCGGCCGGCTGTGGACGCGGCCGGCCATCGGGCTGGCGCCCGTGGCACCCGGCCGCGTCCACCTGGCCATCCGCGTGGCGGCCCCCGACGACGCGCGCATCCTGCTCACCGGCCTCGACGACGCGGTGCGCCGCGAGGTCGACGTCCGGGTGACCGGTCCGATAGTGCCCCTGTCCGCCCCCTCCCCCGGCCGGCTGCGGGCACGGACCCGGCCGCTGGTCCCCGGGCTGTCGGTGGCCCACCCCGCGGTGTCCGCGGGGACGCTGGGCGGCTTCGTCCGGCTCGACGGGCGGCTGGCGGCCCTGTCCAACAACCACGTGCTCGCCGCCGCCGACGCGGCGACGGTGGGCGACGCGGTGCTGCAGCCCGGCCCCGCCGACGGCGGCACGCCCGCCGACCGGGTGGCCACGCTGGCCGCCGTCGCGCCCCTCACGGGAGGGACCGGCCGGGTGGACGCCGCCGTGGCCACCCTCGACGAGGGCGTGGCGGCCGACCCGGGCGGCTTCCCCGGCGGGCCGCTGGCCGCCACGGTGCCCGACGGCCTGGAGGTGGAGCCCGACGAGGAGGTCGAGAAGGTCGGCCGCACCACCGGCCACACCCGCGGCCGGGTCAGCGCGGTCGAGGTGGACGGCGTGGCCGTGCAGTACGACGACGGGGTGCACGTCTTCGACGACCAGATCGAGATCGAGGGCCTGGCCGGCCCCTTCTCCGCGGGGGGTGACAGCGGGTCGGTGATCTGGCGCAGCGCCGACCGGGCGCCGGTGGCGCTGCTGTTCGCCGGCAGCAGCCTGGGCGGCACCCACGGCGCGGGGCTCACCTTCGCCCACCCGCTGTCGGCCGTGCTGGCCGCGCTCGGAGTGGAGTGGGTCGCCTCCTGAGGTCCACTCCCTGGTCAGGGGGATGTCGCTCCGGGCGGGGACGGGGCACCATGGGGAGGTGACCGAGCCCGCGCGGCCGCCCGGGACCTCCCTCGCCCCGGGCACCCGGCCGACGGGCGTCAGCGAGGAGCCCTCGTGACCGACCGTGCCGCCGCCCGCGCCGCCAAGAACGCCCTCGCCGACCGGCTGTCGGCCCAGTCGGGGGTCGTCGGGATCGGCCTGGCGCGTCGCGACCGGGGGTACGTCGTGAAGGTCGACGTCGCCGACGCCGACGCCGCCGGCCGGGTGCCCCGCGACGTGGACGGCGTGCGGGTGGTCACCGAGGTCGTGGGCGCCATCCGCCCGCTGCGCAGCCGCACCGCCTGAGCGCCCCACCGCGGCCGCACGGACCCCTCCGGCGCACCCGCTACGGTCGCGCTGGCGCCGACGCGGGCGCCGCCGACCAGAGGAGTGCAGGTGCGCATCGGCATCCAGGCCAGTTACGCGGGGGGCTTCCAGGAGACCGCGGCGGAGATCGTCGACCTGGAGGCCGCGGGTCTCGACCTCGCCATGTGCGCGGAGGTCTACACCTTCGACGCGGTGAGCCAGCTCGGCTACCTGGCCGCCGTCACCCAGCGCGTCGAGCTCATGAGCGCCATCCTGCCGATCTACAGCCGCACCCCGGCGCTGACGGCGATGACCGCCGCGGGCCTGGACTTCGTCTCGGGCGGGCGGTTCACCCTCGGGCTGGGTGCGTCGGGTCCGCAGGTGATCGAGGGCTGGCACGGCGTCCCCTACGACGCCCCGCTGCAGCGCACCCGGGAGGTCGTCGAGATCTGCCGCCAGGTGTGGCGGCGGGAGCGGCTGGTGCACGAGGGCCCGAAGTACACCGTGCCGCTCCCCGCCGAGCAGGGCACCGGGCTGGGCAAGCCGCTGAAGCTGATCAACACGCCGGTCCGGGAGCGGATCCCGGTCATGCTGGCCGCGCTGGGGCCGAAGAACGTCGAGCTCGCCGCCGAGATCGCCGAGGTCTGGGAGCCGATCTGGTTCATGCCGGAGAAGGCCGACGCGGTGTGGGGCGACTCGCTGCGCGCCGGGAAGGCCAGGCGCGGCGACGAGCTGGGCGAGCTGCAGGTCATCTGCGGCGTCCCGGTGGCCATCGGGGACGACGTCGACCACCTGCACGACCAGGTGCGGCCGCACCTGGCGCTCTACGTCGGCGGCATGGGCGCCAAGGGCAGAAACTTCTACAACGACCTCGCGCGGCGCTACGGCTACGAGGAGGCGGCCGAGACCGTCCAGGAGCTCTACCTGGGTGGGAGGAAGGACGAGGCCGCCGCCGCCCTGCCCGACGAGTTCGTGCGCAGGGTCTCCCTCATCGGCCCCGAGGGCTACGTCGCCGAGCGGGTGGCCGCCTACGCCGAGGCCGGCGTCACGACCCTCGCGCTGCAGCCCCTCGACGACAGCCGCGAGGGCCGGCTGCGGACCGTGGAGACCATGCGGCGCCTGGCCGACCGGTAGGACGCGGATTGCGTCACGTGACGCTGTCGTCGTCCTACCGCGCACCGCAGCGCGACCTGATCGTGGCCGCCAACGCGGAAGGGCCCCGCAGGTCTCTCGACCTGCGGGGCCCTTCTCACGTGCTACCGGGGATCAGCCCCGCCAGTCGTACTCCTCGAGGCGCACGGCCTCACCGGAGCCCGACCCGAAGACGTCCGGGCTGTAGTACTGCCCGTCGTCGTACCCGGCCATCGTGTAGACGGCGGCGCGGGCCTCCTCGGTCGGCTCGACCGTGATGTTGCGGTAGCGGCTGATGCCCGTACCCGCCGGGATCAGCTTGCCGATGATCACGTTCTCCTTGAGGCCGAGGAGCGAGTCGCTCTTGCCCTGGATGGCGGCGTCGGTGAGCACCTTGGTCGTCTCCTGGAAGGAGGCGGCCGACAGCCACGACTCGGTCGCGAGCGAGGCCTTGGTGATGCCCATGAGCACCGGACGGGCCGAGGCCGGCTCGCCGCCCTCGGCGACGACGCGGCGGTTCTCGGTCTCGAACAGCGTCCGCTCGACCAGCGCGCCCGGGAGGAACTCCGTGGCACCCGAGTCGATGATGGTCACCCGCTTGAGCATCTGGCGGATGATCACCTCGATGTGCTTGTCGTGGATCGACACGCCCTGGCTGCGGTAGACCTCCTGGACCTCGCGGACCAGGTGCAGCTGCACCTCGCGCGGGCCCATGATCCGCAGCACCTCGTGCGGGTCCACCGCACCCTCGGTGAGCTGCTCGCCGACCTCGACGTGGGCGCCGTCCTCGACCCGCAGCCGCGACCGGCGCGACAGCTTGTCGTAGACGACCTCGTCGGAGCCGTCGTCCGGGGTGATGGTCAGCTTGCGGAACTGCTCGCCGTCCTCGATCCGGACGGAGCCGGCCAGCTCGGCGATCGGGGCCTTGCCCTTGGGGACGCGGGCCTCGAAGAGCTCCACCACACGCGGCAGACCGTGGGTGATGTCCTCACCCGCGACACCACCGGTGTGGAAGGTGCGCATCGTCAGCTGGGTGCCGGGCTCGCCGATCGACTGGGCGGCGATGATGCCGACCGCCTCGCCGACGTCGACGAGCTTGCCGGTGGCCAGCGAGCGGCCGTAGCAGGTCGCGCAGGTGCCCAGCAGCGACTCGCAGGTCAGCACGCAGCGGACCTTGACCTCCGCGACACCGGCGTCGACCAGCGCGCTGATGAGCACGTCCCCGAGGTCCTCGCCGGCCCGCGCCACGACCGTGCCGTCCTCGGCCACCACGTCGGCGGCCAGGGACCGGGCGTAGACGCCGGTCTCGACGTGGGCGTCCCGGGTCAGCTGACCGTCGACCACGGTCGCGATCGGCATGACGACGCCGCGCTCGGTGCCGCAGTCCTCCTCGCGGATGATGACGTCCTGGGAGACGTCGACCAGCCGCCGGGTGAGGTACCCGGAGTCCGCGGTCCGCAGGGCGGTGTCGGCCAGGCCCTTGCGCGCACCGTGCGTGGAGATGAAGTACTCCAGCACGGACAGACCCTCCCGGAAGTTGGCCTTGATCGGCCGCGGGATGATCTCGCCCTTCGGGTTGGCCACCAGGCCGCGCATGCCGGCGATCTGGCTGATCTGCATCATGTTGCCTCGGGCGCCCGAGTTGACCATGACCCAGACCGGGTTGGTGGTCGGGAAGTTGTCCACCATCGCCTGGCTGACCTCGGCCCGCGCGCGGGTCCAGATCTCGATCAGCTCGCCACGACGCTCGGCGTCGGTGATGACACCGCGCTCGTACTGGCGCTCGATCTGCCGGGCCTCGGCCTCGTGCCGGTCGAGGATCTCCTGCTTGGCCGGCGGGGTGACCACGTCGTCGATGGCGATCGTGACACCCGAGCGGGTGGCCCAGCGGAAGCCGGCCGACTTGAGGGCGTCCAGCGTCGCCGCGACCTGCACCTTGGGGTAGCGCTCGGCGAGGTCGTTGACGATCGCCCCGAGCTCCTTCTTCGGCACCTGGTAGTTGACGAAGCGGTAGTCCTCGGGCAGGGCCTCGTTGAACAGCACCCGGCCGAGGCTGGTCGACACCAGCGCCGGCGCACCCGGGGTCCAGTCCGCGGGCTGCTCCCACGCGTCGTTGACCTTGCCGTTGTCGACGCCGAACACCTCGTCGAGGCGGATCAGCGCACGCTCCTGCAGGCCCAGCGCGCCCTTGTCGAACGCCATGATCGCCTCGGCGGTCGACCCGAAGGCCGCCGGCCGGCCACCGTCGGCCTCGTGGCGGCTCGCCACGAGGGTGGTCAGGTGGTACAGGCCCAGGACCATGTCCTGGGTCGGCGCGGTGATCGGGCGGCCGTCGGCCGGCGACAGGATGTTGTTCGAGGACAGCATCAGGATGCGGGCCTCGGCCTGCGCCTCCGCCGACAGCGGCAGGTGCACGGCCATCTGGTCACCGTCGAAGTCGGCGTTGAACGCGGTGCAGACCAGCGGGTGGATCTGGATGGCCTTGCCCTCGACCAGCTGCGGCTCGAAGGCCTGGATGCCCAGGCGGTGCAGCGTCGGCGCCCGGTTCAGCAGCACCGGGTGCTCGGTGATGACCTCCTCGAGCACGTCCCAGACGACGGGACGCGCCCGCTCCACCATGCGCTTGGCGGACTTGATGTTCTGCGCGTGGTTGAGGTCGACCAGCCGCTTCATGACGAAGGGCTTGAACAGCTCCAGCGCCATCTGCTTGGGCAGGCCGCACTGGTGCAGCTTCAGCTGCGGGCCGACGACGATGACCGAACGGCCGGAGTAGTCGACGCGCTTGCCGAGCAGGTTCTGCCGGAACCGGCCCTGCTTGCCCTTGAGCAGGTCGCTCAGGGACTTCAGGGGACGGTTGCCCGGGCCGGTGACCGGACGGCCGCGGCGGCCGTTGTCGAACAGCGCGTCCACGGACTCCTGGAGCATCCGCTTCTCGTTGTTCACGATGATCTCGGGCGCGCCGAGGTCGAGCAGCCGCTTGAGCCGGTTGTTCCGGTTGATGACCCGGCGGTAGAGGTCGTTCATGTCGCTGGTGGCGAAGCGGCCACCGTCGAGCTGCACCATCGGGCGCAGGTCCGGCGGGATGACCGGCACGCAGTCGAGCACCATGCCCATGGGCGAGTTGCGCGTCTGCTGGAACGCCGCGACGACCTTGAGCCGCTTGAGGGCCCGCAGCTTGCGCTGGCCCTTGCCGTTGCGGATGGTGTCGCGCAGCGAGGCGGCCTCGGCGTCGAGGTCGAAGTCGGACAGCAGCTTCTGCAGGGCCGCGGCACCCATGCCGCCCTCGAAGTACTCACCGAAGCGGTCGCGCAGCTCGCGGTAGAGGCCCTCGTCGGCGATGAGCTGCTTGACCTCGAGCTTGCGGAAGGTGTCGAGCACCTCCTCGAGGCGGTCGATCTCCCGCTGGGCGCGGTCGCGCAGCTGGCGCATCTCGCGCTCGCCGCCCTCGCGCACCTTGCGGCGGACGTCGGACTTGGCGCCCTCCGCCTCGAGCTCGGCCAGGTCGGCCTCGAGCTTCTGCTGACGGGCCTCGACGTCGGCGTCGCGCCGGTTCTCGAGGTTGTGCTTCTCCGCGCTGATCTCGGCCTCGACGGTCGGGAGGTCGCGGTGGCGCGCCTCGTCGTCGACCGAGGTGATCAGGTAGGCCGCGAAGTAGATGATCTTCTCGAGGTCCTTGGGCGCCAGGTCGAGCAGGTAGCCCAGGCGCGAGGGCACGCCCTTGAAGAACCAGATGTGGGTGACGGGTGCGGCCAGCTCGATGTGGCCCATCCGCTCGCGCCGGACCTTGGCGCGGGTCACCTCGACGCCGCAGCGCTCACAGATGATGCCCTTGAAGCGGACGCGCTTGTACTTGCCGCAGTAGCACTCCCAGTCCCGGGTGGGACCGAAGATCTTCTCGCAGAAGAGACCGTCCTTCTCCGGGCGCAGCGTCCGGTAGTTGATGGTCTCGGGCTTCTTCACCTCACCGTGCGACCACTGGCGGATGTCGTCGCCGGTGGCCAGACCGATGCGGAGCTCGTCGAAGAAGTTGACGTCGAGCACTGAGTGGACCCCTTTCCCGGGGCTCGTTACTGCACTTCTTGTCGGGTGGCTGGAGGGACGCCGGCCGGCTCGTCACACGACGGGCCGGCCGGCGGCCGATCACACGTCCTCGACGCTGGAGGGCTCGCGGCGGCTGAGGTCGATGCCCAGCTCCTCCGCGGCCCGGAACACCTCGTCGTCGGTGTCGCGCAGCTCGATCGCCTGCCCGTCGCCGGAGAGCACCTCGACGTTGAGGCAGAGCGACTGCAGCTCCTTGAGCAACACCTTGAACGACTCGGGGATGCCCGGCTCGGGGATGTTCTCGCCCTTGACGATGGCCTCGTAGACCTTGACCCGGCCGAGGATGTCGTCGGACTTGATGGTCAGCAGCTCCTGCAGCGCGTAGGCCGCGCCGTAGGCCTGCATCGCCCAGCACTCCATCTCACCGAAGCGCTGGCCACCGAACTGGGCCTTACCACCCAGCGGCTGCTGGGTGATCATCGAGTAGGGGCCGGTCGACCGGGCGTGGATCTTGTCGTCGACCAGGTGCAGCAGCTTGAGGATGTAGACGTAGCCGACCGAGATCGCCTCGGGGAAGGGCTCCCCGGAGCGGCCGTCGAACAGCCGTGCCTTGCCGGTCGGCTGGACCATCCGGTTGCCGTCGCGGTTCGGGGTCGTCGAGCCGAGCAGGCCGACGATCTCCTCCTCGCGCGCGCCGTCGAACACCGGCGTGGCGGTCCGGGTGCCGGGGGCCGCCGAGCGGGCAGCAGCGGGCAGGTTGGCCGCCCACTCGGGGTCGCCCTCGACCTGCCAGCCGGACTTGGCCACCCACCCGAGGTGGGTCTCCAGCACCTGGCCGACGTTCATCCGGCCGGGCACGCCCAGCGGGTTGAGCACGATGTCGACCGGGGTGCCGTCCTCGAGGAAGGGCATGTCCTCCTGCGGCAGGATCTTCGCGATGACGCCCTTGTTGCCGTGGCGGCCGGCGAGCTTGTCACCGTCGGAGATCTTGCGCATCTGGGCGACGTAGACCCGGATCAGCTCGTTGACGCCGGCGGGCAGCTCGTCGCCGTCCTCGCGCGAGAACACGCGGACGCCGATGACCTTGCCGGACTCACCGTGCTTGACCTTCAGCGACGTGTCGCGGACCTCGCGGGCCTTCTCGCCGAAGATCGCGCGCAGCAGCCGCTCCTCGGGGGTCAGCTCGGTCTCGCCCTTGGGCGTGACCTTGCCGACGAGGATGTCGCCGGGGACGACCTCGGCACCGATGCGGATGATGCCGCGCTCGTCGAGGTCGGCGAGGACCTCCTCGGAGACGTTCGGGATGTCCCGGGTGATCTCCTCGGCACCGAGCTTGGTGTCGCGGGCGTCGACCTCGAACTCCTCGATGTGGATCGAGGACAGGACGTCGTCCTGCACGAGGCGCTGCGACAGGATGATCGCGTCCTCGTAGTTGTGGCCCTCCCACGGCATGAAGGCGACGAGCAGGTTCTTGCCCAGCGCCATCTCGCCCTCGTCGGTGCACGGCCCGTCGGCGATGACCTGGCCGACCTCGACCCGCTGGCCCTCGTCGACGACGGGGGTCTGGTTGATCGAGGTGCCCTGGTTCGAGCGGCGGAACTTCAGCAGCCGGTAGGTCTGCCGGGTGCCGTCGTCGGCCATGACGGTGACGTAGTCGGCGGTGGAGTCCTCGACGACACCGGCCTTCTCCGCCACGACGACGTCGCCGGCGTCGACGGCGGCCCGCAGCTCCATGCCGGTGCCCACCAGCGGCGCCTCGCTGCGCAGCAGCGGGACGGCCTGGCGCTGCATGTTCGCGCCCATCAGCGCGCGGTTGGCGTCGTCGTGCTCGAGGAACGGGATCATCGCCGTCGCGACCGAGGTCATCTGCCGCGGCGAGACGTCCATGTAGTCGACGTTCTCCGGCGCGAGGTAGTCGACCTCGCCGCCCTTGGTGCGGACCAGCACGCGGTCCTCGGCGAACCGGCCCTGGGCGTCCAGCGGCGAGTTGGCCTGGGCGACGACGAAGCGGTCCTCCTCGTCGGCGGTGAGGTAGTCGATCGAGTCGCTGACCACACCGTTGTCCACCCGGCGGTACGGGGTCTCGATGAAGCCGAAGGCGTTGACCCGCCCGTAGGCCGACAGCGAGCCGATCAGGCCGATGTTCGGGCCTTCCGGCGTCTCGATCGGGCACATCCGGCCGTAGTGGCTCGGGTGCACATCGCGGACCTCCATGCCGGCCCGCTCACGGGACAGACCACCGGGGCCCAGCGCCGACAGGCGGCGCTTGTGGGTCAGGCCCGCGAGCGGGTTGGTCTGGTCCATGAACTGCGACAGCTGGCTGGTGCCGAAGAACTCCTTGATGGAGGCGACGACCGGCCGGATGTTGATCAGGGTCTGCGGCGTGATCGCCTCGACGTCCTGGGTCGTCATCCGCTCGCGGACGACGCGCTCCATGCGGGAGAGGCCGACCCGGATCTGGTTCTGGATCAGCTCGCCGACGGTGCGCAGGCGGCGGTTGCCGAAGTGGTCGATGTCGTCGACGCCGTGGTCGGGCTCGCCGGCGTGCAGGCGCACGACGTACTCGATGGTGGCGACGATGTCGTCCTCGGTCAGCGTGAGGGTGGCCTGGGGCACCTCGACGCCGAGCTTCTTGTTGACCTTGTAGCGGCCGACCTTGGCCAGGTCGTAGCGCTTGGGGTTGAAGAAGAGGTTCTCCAGCAGCGCCTGGGCGCTCTCCCGCGTCGGCGGCTCACCCGGCCGCAGCTTGCGGTAGATGTCGAGCAGCGCCTCGTCCTGCCCGGCGATGTGGTCCTTCTCCAGGGTGGCCAGGACCGTGGGCGACCACTGGAAGTGCTCGCGGATGCGGTCCTCGGTCCAGCCCAGCGCCTTGAGCAGCACGGTGACCGGCTGGCGGCGCTTGCGGTCGATCCGGACGCCGACGGTGTCGCGCTTGTCGACGTCGAACTCCAGCCACGCACCACGGCTGGGGATGACCTTGGCGCTGAAGACGTCCTTGTCCGACGTCTTGTCCAGGGTCTTGTCGAAGTAGACGCCCGGGCTGCGCACGAGCTGGGAGACCACGACGCGCTCGGTCCCGTTGATGACGAACGTGCCCTTGTTCGTCATGATCGGGAAGTCGCCCATGAACACCGTCTGCGACTTGATCTCGCCGGTGGTGTTGTTCATGAACTCGGCGGTCACGAACAGCGGCGCCGCGTAGGTCATGTCCTTGTCCTTGCACTCCTCGAGGGACGCCTTGACGTCCTCGAAGCGCGGGTTGGAGAAGGACAGCGACATCGAGCCGCTGAAGTCCTCGATCGGGGAGATCTCCTCGAGGATCTCGGCGAGGCCGCCGACGGCGCTCTGCTGCTCCTCGGGCGAGAGGGTGGCGCGCCACTCGGGGCTGCCGACCAGCCAGTCGAAGGAGGCGGTCTGCAGCGCCAGGAGGTCGGGGACCTCGAGGGGCTCGGAGATCTTCGCGAACGAGACGCGGAGCGGGGCGCCGGGGATCTTCTGCTGGTCGGCCTCTCCGGTGCGGGGGCCGGCCTGGGGAGTCTGGTTCTGCTGGCCGTAGCCGCCGGACTCGGTGGTGCTGGGGGCGATGCTGGTGGGGCGAGAGCCTGCCAAGATGCGTCCTTCCAAGGACATCACGACGTGCGGGCGGTGGGTGCGGTTCGTCCTGGGTCGTCGTCGGAGGTGGCGGCGCCGTCCGCGGCGTCCGGCCCGCCGGGTCGACGGTCAGGTCGACGGCTGGGACGCGGGGCGACCGGGATCCCGGGCACCCCGAGTGACCCGTCTCGGCGGGCAGGCAGTCAGAGGGCAGCGCAACAGGGAACCCTACCCCTGCTGGCGCGCGCTGTCCACGTCGGGGTGAGGGCGACGAGCGCCACACCCCCCGGGAAGGACAGCGTCGCGTCGTCCGGGCGGTTCCGCGCGGCCATGATGCCAGCCGGAGGGCCCCGGTGTCTCCGCCACGCCCACGGAAGGCGCGTCCCGCGCGCCGATCCGCCGTGCCGCGGACGCGGGTCACCGGACGCGACGGGGCCGCCCTCCCGGAGGAGAGCGGCCCCTGTGGCGTGCTCGGGTGGTGCGTTCCCCGGCTCAGGCCGGGGAGGGCGTCACGTGACGGTGACGTACCCGGCCTCGTGATCGGGCCGGGCGGGGGTCACGTGACGGTGACGTACCCGGCCTCGTGATGAAGCCGGGTGGGGGTCACTTGACGGTGACGGTGGCGCCGGCGCCCTCGAGGGCGGCCTTGGCCTTCTCGGCAGCGTCCTTGGCGACCTTCTCCAGGACCGGCTTCGGCGCGCCGTCGACCAGGTCCTTGGCCTCCTTGAGGCCGAGCGAGGTCAGGCCGCGCACCTCCTTGATGACCTGGATCTTCTTGTCGCCGGCGCTCTCGAGGATGACGTCGAACTCGTCCTGCTCCTCGGCGGCGGGGGCACCGCCGTCGCCGGCACCACCGGCGGCCGGGGCGGCCGCGACGGCGACGGGAGCAGCCGCGGTGACCTCGAAGGTCTCCTCGAACTGCTTCACGAAGTCGGACAGCTCGAGCAGCGTCATCTCCTTGAACGCGTCGAGCAGCTCCGTGGTGGAAAGCTTGGCCATGGTCGTCTCCTTCTGGGTCAGTCGGTGCTGGCCGCGGTGTCCGCGGCGTCAGCGGTGTCGGTGGTGGTGTCGGCAGCAGCGGAGTCGGCGGCGGGAGCGGCGGGGCCCTCGGCGGACTCCTTCTTCTCCTGCAGCGCCGCGGCCAGGCGGGCGACCTGCGACAGCGGGGCCTGGAACAGGCCGGCGGCCTTGGTCAGGTTGCCCTTCATCGCGCCGGCCAGCTTGGCCAGCAGCACCTCGCGCGGCTCGACGTCGGCCAGGGCGGTGACCTCGGCGGGGCTGACGGTGCGGCCCTCGACGACGCCGCCCTTGACGACGAGCAGCGGGTTGGCGCGCGCGAAGTCGCGGATGGCCTTGGCGGCCTCGACGACGTCGCCCTCGATGAAGGCGATCGCGGTGGGGCCGTTGAGCAGCGGGCCGAGGTCGGTGTGGCCGACCGAGTCCGCCGCCCGCTTCGTCAGGGTGTTCTTGACGACGGCGTAGCTGCTGCCCGCACCGAGGGAACGGCGCAGCTGGGTCAGCTGCGCCACGGTGAGCCCGCGGTACTCGGTGAGCACGGCCGCGCTGGACTTCTGGAACCGCTCGGTGATCTCGTCGATCACCGCGGCCTTCGCCTGCGTGGGCATGGGCCTCCTCTCGTCTGACGGGCGACCGCCCGTGCGCCGTACGAGCGCGGGCGATCCGGGCCCGGAGACGAGGAACGCCCCGGCGCAGGGCGCACGGGGCGAGGGACACGCGCACGGGGCGCCGCGTCGATCGAACCGTCCTCCTGCGCGGGCCGCCCGGGATCCGGGACCTTCGATCACACGCGGACGTGCGACGACCAGCGGTCGTGGGGGGAACAGGTCACAGCGTACGCCATGTCGCGGGGACGCCGTCCGTCACCCTCGTCACCTGGCGACGGCGCCGGACACGCCGAGGCCCCGCAGCGCGGTGCGCTGCGGGGCCTCGGGACCCGCTGGAACGGCCCTCTCGCAGGGGCCCGCCGCGAGCGTCAGCGAGCGGTGGGGGGCGAGAGGGTCCTTCCTCAGGCGGTGGTCTCGTCCACCGTGAGGTTGCGGGTGCGGTTCGGGTCGACGGGGATGCCCGGGCCCATGGTGGTGGAGATGGTGACCTTCTTCAGGTACCGGCCCTTGGCCGCGGCCGGCTTGGCGCGCAGCACCTCGTCGAGGGCGGCGGCGTAGTTCTCGACCAGCTTCGTGTCGTCGAAGGAGGTCTTGCCGATCACCAGGTGCAGGTTGGCCTGCTTGTCGACGCGGAAGTTGATCTTCCCGCCCTTGATGTCGGCGACGGCCTTGGTGACGTCGGGGGTCACCGTGCCGGTCTTCGGGTTCGGCATCAGGCCGCGGGGGCCGAGGATGCGCGCGATCCGGCCGACCTTGGCCATCTGGTCGGGGGTGGCGATCGCGGCGTCGAAGTCCAGGAAGCCCTCCTGGATGCGCGCGATCAGGTCGTCGGAGCCGACGACGTCGGCGCCGGCCGCCTCGGCCTCGGTGGCCTTGTCACCGGTCGCGAAGACGATGACGCGGGCGGTCTTGCCGGTGCCGTGCGGCAGGTTGACCGTGCCGCGGACCATCTGGTCGGCCTTGCGCGGGTCGACGCCGAGCCGCATGGCCACCTCGACGGTGGCGTCGTAGGACGTCGGCGAGGTCTCCTTCGCCAGCCCGGCCGCCTGCAGCGGGCTGTAGAGGCTCTCGCGGTCGACCTTGGCGGCCGCCTCCAGGTACTTCTTGCCGTGCTTCGCCATGGTGGTGTCCTCTCCCCCGGGCGGTGCCGGGGATCGTGTGGTGCGCGGGCCTGGCGCGGCCCTCCCACGAGTGCGCAGACGGGTCCGTGCGGACGCGGTGGTGCAACGCCGCCGGGATGCGGCGGCTTCCGCCTCAGCCGGAGACGGTGATGCCCATCGACCGGGCGGTGCCGGCGATGATCTTCTCGGCCTCGTCGAGCGAGTTGGCGTTGAGGTCGACCATCTTGGTCTGGGCGATCTCGCGGACCTGGTCGCGCGTGACGGTGGCGACCTTGGTCTTGTGCGGCTCGCCCGAGCCCTTCTCGACACCGGCGGCCTTGAGCAGCATGCGCGCCGCCGGCGGGGTCTTGGTGACGAAGGTGAACGAGCGGTCCTCGTAGACTGAGATCTCGACGGGCACGACGTCGCCGCGCTGCGCCTCGGTCGCGGCGTTGTACGCCTTGCAGAACTCCATGATGTTGACGCCGTGCTGGCCCAGCGCCGGACCCACGGGCGGCGCGGGGGTGGCCGCACCGGCCTTGATCTGGAGCTTGATGACCGCGGTCAACCGCTTCCTGGGGGGCATGACATTCCTTCTCGGTGGGTGGTGGAACGGCCCCGGTGCAGGGTCCCGCCCCGGGCGGAGCGAGGGGTGGGGGGCACCGGGGTCCTGCTCAGATCTTGGCGACCTGGGTGAACGACAGCTCGACCGGCGTCTCCCGGCCGAAGATGGAGACCAGCACCTGCAGCTTCTGCTGCTCGGCGTTGATCTCGTTGATGGTGGCCGGGAGGGTGGCGAAGGGACCGTCCATGACGGTCACCGACTCCCCGACCTCGAAGTCGACGACGGTGGTCGGCGCGGCGGCCGTGGCGGCCGGGCTGGCGCTCTCGGCCACCTTGGCCGCCTGCGGCGGGGTCGCCGGGACGAGCAGGTTGACGACCTCGTCGATCGACAGCGGCGAGGGCCGGGACGTGGCACCGACGAAGCCGGTGACGCCGGGGGTGTTGCGGACCGCGCCCCACGACTCGTCGTTGAGGTCCATCCGGACGAGCAGGTAGCCGGGCAGCTTCTTCCGGTTGACCTGGGTGCGCTTGCCGTTCTTGATCTCGGTGACCTCCTCGGTGGGCACCTCGATCTGGAAGATGTAGTCCTCCATGTCCAGCGACTGGATGCGCGACTCGAGGTTGGTCTTCACCTTGTTCTCGTAGCCGGCGTAGGAGTGGATGACGTACCAGTCGCCGAACTGGGTGCGCAGGGTCCGCTTGAGCGTGTCGCGCGGGTCCTCGTCCGCGGCCTCCGCCTCGGCGAGCGCCTCGGTCACGATCGGGTCGTGGTCGGGGGCCGGCGCGGCCAGCGGGTCGCCGACGAGGCTGTCGCGGCCGCCGCTCTCCACCAGCGGGGTCACGTCGGCGACGCCGGTGGCGGTGTCCTGGTCGGCGGTGTCCGTGGAGCCCTCGGCCGAGCCGGCCTCGCCGGCGCCGGTCTCGAGGTCGACGCTGCCGCGGACGTCGAGCCGCTGGTCGTCGAGGTCGACGGCCTCGACGTCGCTGTCGGTGTCGAAGGGCTCGCGGGGGTCGGTCACGGGGTCTTCTTCCTTGTCGGGTGCGTGCGGGCGCGGGGGGACGGTCAGCCGAAGACGGCCAGCACGCCCTGCGCGAAGAGGATGTCCAGGCCCGCGACCAGCGCGACGATGAAGGCCACGAAGAGGATGACCACGGTCGTGTAGGTGATCAGCTCCCGCCGGCCGGGCCAGATCACCTTGCGGAGCTCGGCGACCACCTCGCGGAGGAAGCGGCGCAGGCTGCGGCGCTGGCGGACCTCGTCGGCCCGCGAGCGCTGCGCGGCGGCGCGGGAGCGGGTGCCCGCACCCTCGGCGGCGCGGCCCGCGGGGCGGCTCGCCGCGGTGCTCCCGCCCCGGGCCGGGCGGGCGCTGCGCCGGGAGGCCGGCTCGTCGTCGTCCTCGTCGTCGTCGGCGGCGGTGATCCGGCCGCCGCGGCGGCGGGCGGCGGTGGGGACGACCTTGTCCTCGTCGTCCTCGGCCTCGGCGGCGATCTCGGCCTCGGCGGCCTCCAGCTCGGCGGCGTCCTCGACGCCCGGGGCCTCCCGGTCGAGCTGCTCGTCGGTCAGCTCGGCGTCGGAGGCGGTGCGGGGGTCCTCCCCGCGGCCCGGCTTCTCGTCGCTCACTGCGCCTCGCTCGCGTCGTGGTGGTGGCCGCTGCTGGCGGGCCTCTTCGTGTGGTGCGTCCGTGCGGCCACGGCCGTGCCGGCGCACGGTCGGACCGGTTCGTGCTGCCCGCCGGCACGGGCCGGCGGCACGGGCAGGGGTGACAGGACTTGAACCTGCAGCCTGCGGTTTTGGAGACCGCTGCTCTGCCAGTTGAGCTACACCCCTAGTGCCCGGGGCCGCGCACGCGTGCGGTGGCCCTGGACTGCTCCGGGACGGCCGGCCCGCCGCCTCGTGTCCGGAGGGATCCGGGGCACGCCGGTGGCGGGGGTCGATCGCCCCAGGATTGCCAGTGTACGGGACCGCGGACGACGCCCGTGACCGCGCTCCGCGGAGGTGCCCCCGACGGGGGCGGCGAGGGTCCCCGCCGGCCCGCCGGACGGCGGGCTCGTCGCCCTCGTCCCCGTGCTGCTGCGCCCGTCCGGGACTGGGACGCCCGGCGGGAGTGGTCTTTGACACGATGGGGTCATGACCGCCGTCTCCCCGTCGGAGTCCGCCACCCTCTCCCCCGCCGAGCGCCGCGTGTCGCGTCGCATCGGGGCCATCTCGGAGTCCGCGACGCTCGCGGTCGACGCCAAGGCCAAGGCCCTGAAGGCGGCGGGCAAGCCGGTCATCGGCTTCGGCGCCGGGGAGCCGGACTTCCCGACGCCGGACTACGTCGTCGAGGCCGCGATCACCGCCTGCCGCCAGCCGGCGATGCACCGCTACACCCCGGCCGGGGGGCTGCCGGCGCTCAAGGAGGCGATCGTCGCCAAGACCGCGCGCGACTCGGGGCTGACGGTGACGCCCGCCCAGGTGCTGGTGACCAACGGCGGCAAGCAGGCCGTCTACGAGGCGTTCGCCACCATGCTCGACCCGGGTGACGAGGTGCTCGTCCCGGCGCCGTACTGGACCACCTACCCCGAGGCGATCCGCCTGGCCGGTGGCGTGCCGGTGCCCGTGGTGGCCGACGAGGAGAGCGGCTACCTGGTGTCGGTGGCGCAGCTGGAGGCGGCCCGCACCGAGCGCACCAAGGTGCTGCTGTTCGTCTCGCCGTCCAACCCGACCGGGGCCGTCTACCCACCCGACCAGGTGGAGGCCATCGGCCGCTGGGCGCTGGAGGCCGGGCTGTGGGTGCTCACCGACGAGATCTACGAGCACCTGACCTACGGCGGGGTCGCCGCGCCGTCGATGCCGGTGGTCGTGCCCGAGCTCGCCGACCGCTGCGTCGTGGTCAACGGCGTGGCCAAGACCTACGCGATGACCGGCTGGCGGGTGGGCTGGATCGTCGGGCCCGCCGACCTGGTGAAGGCCGCGACCAACCTGCAGTCGCACGCCACCTCGAACGTCGCCAACGTGTCGCAGGCCGCCGCGGTGGCCGCGCTGACCGGCGACCTGTCGGCGGTCGACGAGATGCGGACGGCGTTCGACCGGCGGCGGAAGACCATCGTGTCGATGCTGCGGGAGATCCCCGGCGTCGCCTGCCCCGAGCCGCAGGGCGCGTTCTACGTCTACCCGTCGGTCAAGGCGCTGCTGGGCCGCCCGATCGCCGGGCGGACGGCGTCGAGCAGCGTGGAGCTCGCCGAGATCGTCCTGGAGGAGGCCGAGGTGGCCGTCGTCCCGGGCGAGGCCTTCGGCACCCCCGGCTACCTGCGGATGTCCTACGCGCTGGGCGACGACGACCTGGTCGAGGGCGTCAGCCGCATGCAGCGGCTGCTCGGCAGCTGAGCCTCAGTCGAGGGCCCCGGCCTGCACGAGCACGTCGAGGGCGGCCGGCAGGTCGGCCAGCGCGGCCGCGAGGTCGTCGGGCGTGGCGATGGTCCAGGCGTTGAGCTGCACGTAGCAGCGCAGCGCCGCGTCGAAGGCCGGCGGCCCGGCGGCCTCGCGGGCGGCCTGCAGCGCGGCGCCGCCCTTGCCGTAGACGACCTCGAAGTAGCGCTCGGTGCTGTCGAACCCGTCCATCGCGGTGCCGACGTCGCCCTCGGTGGCCAGCACCTGCTCGAGGTCGGGCGGCGCCCCCTCCCCGCCCACCGTGCGCTCGGCGTAGGTGGCGAGGGCCTCGTCCAGCCACGGGTCGCGGAACTGGGAGTCGCCGACCATGCCGTAGAACCACATGTGGGCGACCTCGTGCTCGAGCACCGTGCGGTTCGCGCCGGCCAGGAGGATCGAGCTCGGGTACTCGATCCCGCCGCCCGCGTCGGGCAGCAGCGGCACGGTGAGCGTGGCGTAGGGGAAGGCGCCGAAGCGGTCGGCCAGCGCGGTGACGTCCTCGCTGATCCAGTCGGCCAGCTCACCGGGGCCGACGTCGGCACCGGGCAGCACGCCGGTGGTCACCTCGACGCCCCCGGGGGTGCGCAGGGTGGCGGTGCGGAAGTCACCGGCGGCGACGCTGACGTCGCGGGCCACCGGCTCGTGCGAGGTCCAGGTGCGCCGGCCGTCCTCGGCGTCGGTGGGCTCGTCCTGGTCGCCGGTCATCAGCACGGTCAGGTCCTCGGGGACCGAGACGCTGACCGTCGTGTCGGCGACCGGGCTGGTGGCGGTCTCGCCGAGGACCTGCACGAAGGGGTCGCGGGCCCAGCCGACGCCGGGCTCCCACGCCAGCAGCGGGAAGCCGCTGGCCCACCAGGAGGCGTTCTCGACCGCGCCGAGCCGCTCGAAGCCGCCCTCACCGAGGGAGACGGTGAAGTCCAGCTCCACCTCGGTGGACTCCCCCGCCGCGAGCTCGCCGTCCAGCTGAAGCACGTAGAGCCCGCCGGGCCCCTCGGCGCCGGCGTCCTCGTAGCCGGCCTGGTCGACGTCGTCCCCGCGGACGCCGTCGACGGTGATCCGGTTGCCCAGCTCGGCGGCGTCGGGGCTGTTGGGCACGAGCCGGAAGACCATCTCGTCGGTGGCCACGTCCGGGGTGAACACGACGGTCTCGGTGCCGGTGACGGTGACCAGGTCGTCGGAGAGCCGGAAGTCCAGGTCGACGACGGGCCGGTCGGGGTCGGGCTCGGCGCGCTCCGCCGGGCAGCGGGGCCCACCGTCGTCGCCGTCGTCCGCGGGGGACGACGGGGCGGTGGTGCCGGGCGACCCGGCGTCCTGCTCGGCGGTGAGGGTCTGGGAGAAGGACGTGCAGCCGGTGAGCAGCAGCAGCGCGACGGCGGCCGGGGCCACCCGCCGGGCCGTCATGCCAGGGCGACGGTGGCGCGGGCCAGCGAGAGCACCTTCTCGCCGCCGCTGGTCACGGTGAGGTCCACGCGGACCCGACCGCCGTCGAGCACGGCGCCGACCTTCCCGCGGACGGTGACCTCCGCGCCGGTGTCGTCGTCGGGGACGACGACGGGCCGGCCGAAGCGGACCTGGTACTCGACCACCGCGCCGGGGTCGCCGGCCCACTCCGTGACCGCCCGCGCCGCCAGGCCCATGGTGAGCATCCCGTGCGCGATGACGCCGGGCAGGCCCACGCCGGTGGCGACCCGGTCGCTCCAGTGGATCGGGTTGAGGTCGCCGGAGGCTCCCGCGTAGCGGACCAGGTCGGCGCGGGTCACGCGGTGAGTCCGCTCGGGCAGCTCGGTGCCGACGGCGACGTCGGCGGCCCGCAGCCGGGCGGTCACGCCGTCCCCCGGGCGACGAGCATCGACAGCGCGGTGCAGACGGCCTCGCCGTCCTCGGTGGCGACGTCCACGCGGGTGGTGAGCAGGTCGTTGCCGGCCACGCTGCGCACCGCCTCGATGGTCGTGGTGCTCACCAGCCGGTCGCCGGCCCGGATCGGGCGGTGGTGGGTGAACCGCTGCTCGCCGTGGACCACCCGGCTGTAGTCGAGGGCCACCCCGGGGTCGGCCAGGACGACGTCGGCGGCGCCGAGGGTGACCACGATGGCGAACGTGGGCGGCGCGACGACGTCGGGGTGGCCCAGCGCGCGGGCGGCGTCGGCGTCCGTGTGCGCCGGGTCGGTGGCGCCGACGGCGGCGGCGAACTCGGCGATCTTCGCGCGTCCGACCTCGTAGACGGCGGAGGGCGGGTAGCTGCGCCCGACCAGTCCTGCGTCCAGCGCCACTCCCGCCCTCCCTCGCTCCTCGCGGACCCGGGTCAGCGGGTCTCGCGGTGGACCGTGTGCTTCCGGTCCTTGGGGCAGTACTTCTTCAGCTCGAGCCGGTCGGGGTCGTTGCGCCGGTTCTTGCGGGTGATGTAGTTGCGGTTCTTGCACTCCTGGCAGGCCAGGGTGATCTTCGGACGGACGTCAGTGGCTGCCATGGGGCGCTCCTCGCCTTGTCGGGACCGGCCTCACGGCCGGGGACCGTGGCGGCGGGTGCCGACACGGCGACGGACCCCGGGGAGCCGGGGTCCGTCCGGAGTAGCGGTGACCGGACTTGAACCGGTGACACAGCGATTATGAGCCGCTTGCTCTACCAGGCTGAGCTACACCGCCGGGATGACCGCGCGGCCCGGTCTCGCGACTGGACCGGCTGGTCGGAGCCCCTTTACGGAATCGAACCGTAGACCTTCTCCTTACCATGGAGACGCTCTGCCGACTGAGCTAAAGGGGCGTGCTCGAGGAGCCGTCGGGAACTATACCCGACGCTCTCCGGCTCCCCCCGGGGGGTCGGAGGTCCTTCCTCACACCCGGACGAACAGCCGGCGGTGCTGGGCACCGGGCGCGGCCGAGCGCACGCCGGTGCGGGCGAGCAGCCACTTCTCCAGCTTGTCGTCGGGCAGCGGACGGCTGAGCAGGAAGCCCTGCAGCTTGTCGCAGCCCATCTCGGTGAGCAGCTTGCGGGTCAGCTCGTCCTCGACGCCCTCGGCGACCACGCGCAGGCCGAGGTTGTGCGCGAGCTCGATGATCGAGCGGGCGATGAACGACTCGCCCTGGCTGGTGGACATCCCCAGCACGAAGGACTTGTCGATCTTGACCTCGTCGATCGGCAGCTGGCGCAGCTGCGACAGCGACGAGTAGCCGGTGCCGAAGTCGTCCATCGACAGCCGCAGACCCAGGGTGTGCAGGTCCTCCAGGACGCTGCTCGAGCGGACCGAGTCGTCGACCACGCTGCCCTCGGTCAGCTCGAGGATGAGCAGCTCGCCGGGGACGCCGTGGCGACGCAGCGCCTGCTCCACCCGCTCGACGAGGTCGGGCTCGCTCAGGCAGCGGGCGGAGAGGTTGACCGCCACGGACAGCGCGATGTCCTGGTCCAGCCACCGCCGGCAGCGGGCCAGCGCCAGGTCGAGCACGTGGTCGGTGAGCGGGCCGATCCGGCCGATCTGCTCGGCGAGGTGGATGAAGTCGTCGGGCGGGATCGCGCCGAAGCGCGGGTGCGCCCAGCGCACCAGGGTCTCCACCGAGACGATGTCGGAGGTCCGGGCGTCGATGATCGGCTGGAAGACCACGCTGATCTGCCCGTCGGCCATCGCCTGCTCGAGCTCGGTGCCCAGCTGCAGCCGGCGCAGGCTCTGCTGGTCGAGCACCTGGTGGTAGCTGGCCACGCCGCCGCTCTCGGAGGCGGCGGCCAGCAGGGCGACGTCGGCCCGCTGCATGAGCGTGCCCGAGTCGGTGCCGTGCGCGGGGGCGGCGGCGACGCCCACGGTGAGCGTGACCTCGAGGTCGAGGCCGGCCACCCGGGCGCGGGTGGAGGTGGCCTCGCGCAGCCGTCGGGCGGCGCGCTCGGCGGCCACCTGCGACAGCCCGGGCAGCAGGACGGCGAACTGCTCGCCCTCCATGCGGGCGACCATGGCGTCGGGCGGCGCGTGCTCGCGCAGCAGGCCGGCGGTGACCAGGAGCAGCTCGTCGGCCGCGGCGTGGCCGAGGGTGTCGACGATCTCGGTGTGGTTGTCCAGGGCGGCCAGCACCAGACCGGCCCGGGCCCCGATCGGGTCGGCGCCGAGCAGCTGGTCGATCGCGGCGGCGAGCCGCTGCCGGTTGGGCAGGCCGGTGAGCCGGTCGTGGTCGGCGTCGTAGCGGATCTGGGTGAGCAGCTGCTGCTGGCGGATCGCCGCGTTGACGTGGGTGAGCATCGAGTCCAGCGCCGAGCGGTCGCCCTCGGAGAAGGAGACGACGTCGCTGCGCCGGTCGCAGACCTCCAGGTAGCCGGGCTCGCCGGCGGCCGTGGTCACCGGCGCGCCGAGCACCTCCTGGGCGCCGCGCCGGGCGAGAGCCACCGCCTCGGCCGCAGTGGCCTTGCCGGCCGCGACGAGGACCGGGCCGGCCGCCCCGGGCTCGACCGCGCGGCGGCGCAGCAGGTCCTCCGGGTCGCCGGGACCGTCGTAGGTGGTGACGCCGTCGCCCGCCACCACCAGCCGCGGGGGCTCGTCGAGGTACGGCGGCAGCCACAGGGCGACCTTGTCCGCGTTGAGCAGCTCCCTCACGGCTGCGACCATCTGGCGGGTACCCGCCTCGTCGGGCGTGACGCCCTCGACCTGGCGAGCGAAGTCGTAGACGCGCTGGACGCTGCGCCGTTCGCGCGTGGCCGAGGCGGACAACCGGAAGACGGCGACGAGCGCGATCAGCAGGGGGAGGACGAGCACCCACGCCCACGTGTGCGTCTTCCCCAGGAGCAGCGCCGTCACGCCGGCCGCCACGCTCACCGGCCCGATGACGAACTGCGGCACCATGGCGCGGACCCAGAAGCGCCAGCCCGGCGGACGCTCGGTCAGCGTGATCACCGAGGCGATGCAGGTGACCGAGCAGACGACGGCGGCGAGGATGGCGAGGACGAGGGCCAGCCAGGTGGTCGGTGACGCGATGTCCGAGTCGTGGAAGGCGTCGAGGACGGCCACGGCGACGGTCGCCTCGAGGACGGCCAGGGCGACGTTGAAGACCGCCTTGGCAGGCGCGTAGCTCTGCTGCACCTGGACGACGACGAGAGCCACGGCGCGGGCCACCGCTGTCCAGAGCCCCCCGACCTCGACCAGGCCGATGACCACCACGAACTCGATGGGTGTCACGGAGAAGGTCTGGCGCCTGACCTCCACGTCGAGCTGGACGGACTCGGTGACGACGAAGGCCAGGACGAGGAGGACCGTGGCGAGGACCGGCAGGGGGCGCCACGAGGCGGGCAGCACCACTGCGCCCAGGACCACGGCGAGGAGCACGAGTGCCGCGGTGGGGATCCACGGGCGCTCGGTCAACGGACTGCGCTGGCCGGACGGCACCGACGACGGCACCTGGGGCGGGGTGCTCGGTGAGGACTCGGCCAACGGGACCCTGTCTGATCGAGGGAGCTGCGTCGGGCGAGCTTAGACCGGACGGGACGCCAGACAGGAGTGTCGCTCACCCTTGCGGGGCAGCCGCTCCCACGACTGCCCCGGGGTGACCGTCGTGCCGGCGGTCAGCCCCAGCGCAGTCCGCGCCCCCAGCGCAGTCCACGGGTGTCGCGGACGGGGCGAGCGTTGGCGGTGGTGTTCATGACGCCTCCTCAGGCACGGAAAAGACAGCTGACAACTGCGGGCTGTCACCCAGGCGCGGGGGCAGAGCGTCGTTCGTGTACGGACCGCGCCGGAACCTTGCTGCCCGTCACCCCGTCGGGGCAAGCACGCACGATCACGGAAGAGTGACGAACCGTAATGTCGTGACGGAGAGTCGCACAAGATCGCCAGAGCGTCACCGATACGGGTGACAAGTGGGGCGCAAGGGGCGAACGACCCTGTGGAGGACGCCACTCACCAACCGCGCGCACCTACGCTCCCGCCCGTGTCAGCGGCGACGGTCGAGGCAGAGCGTGGCTCGGCCCTGCCGTTCGTGCTCGTCTGCTGGCTGGTGGCGACCTTCATGGCACTGGGCGCCGTTGCCGCCTCCGACGCCTTCCTCGAGCGGCAGGACGTCCAGGCGGTCTGCGACGGCGCCGCCCTCGCCGCGGCCAACCGGACCGACGAGGGGCGGGTCTACGCCGCGGGGGTCGGCGAGCAGCTGCCGCTCACCGGGGAGATGGCGCGGACGGCGGTCGCCGACCACCTCGCCGACGGCGGGGACGCGCTGGACGCCTGGGCGGCCGAGACCGACGGCGTGGAGGTCACCGTCCGCTGCGTGCGCTCGGTGGAGATCGCGTTCGGCTGGCTGTTCCTCGGCGGGCGGCCCCTGGAGGTCACCGCCGTCGCCAGCGCGCGGGCGCCCACGCTGGGTTGACCGCCCCGCACACGGCAGCGGCCCCCGACCTGCCGGTCGGGGGCCGCTCCACGGGGGTGGCGGGTGAAGGATTCGAACCTTCGTAGGCTAAGCCGACGGATTTACAGTCCGCTCCCATTGGCCACTCGGGCAACCCGCCCTGGTCCCACGGGAGAGAGCGTACAAGACGGGCCGACCGAGGCCCGACGGGTCCCGCAGGTGGGTCGACCCCGCCCGCGAGGGAGGAGCAGACATGGCCGACGCGTCCTTCGACGTCGTGAGCAAGGTCGATCACCAGGAGATCGACAACGCGCTCAACCAGGCGGGCAAGGAGCTGTCCCAGCGCTTCGACTTCCGCGGCACCAACGCCCGCATCTCCTGGGCCGGCGAGAACGGCGTCCTGCTGGAGGCCGACACCGAGGAGCGGGTCACCGCCGCCCTCGACGTCTTCAAGGACAAGCTCGTCAAGCGGGGCATCTCGCTCAAGGCCTTGGACGCCGACGAGCCGCAGGCCTCGGGCAAGGCCTACAAGCTCTCCGCCCGCATCAAGCAGGGCATCGAGTCCGACACCGCCAAGAAGATCGCGAAGATCATCCGCGACGAGGGCCCCAAGGGCGTGCAGGCGCAGATCCAGGGCGACCAGCTGCGCGTGAGCGGCAAGAAGCGCGACGACCTGCAGGCGGTGCAGCAGCTGCTGCGCGGCAAGGACCTCGACGTCGCCCTCCAGTTCGACAACTACCGCTGAGCTGACCCTGAGCGCCCTCCCGCGTCCCCCGTGCCGGCTCCGGCCCGGGGGACGCGGCCGTCCGCGGGTCAGCCGCGGCCGGGCTCGCGCGCCATCCGCTCCAGCCGGGCGATCCGCTCGGCCATGGGCGGGTGGGTGGCGAACAGCGCCGCCAGGCCGGCCGGCCGGAACGGCGCGGCGATCATCAGGTGGCTCTGCGCCACCAGCCGCTCCTCGGGGGGCAGCGGCCGCGCCGTCGTCCCCCGGGAGATGCGGCGCAGGGCCGCGGCGAGGGCCAGGGGGTCACCCGACAGGCGGGCCCCTGCGGCGTCGGCCTCGTACTCGCGGCTGCGGCTGACCGCGAGGTGCACCAGCCCCGCGGCCAGCGGGCCCAGCAGCACCAGCAGCAGCGTGCCGAGCAGGTTGCCGCTCCCCCGGTCGTCGGAACGGCCGCCGAACAGCGCGCCGACCGTGGCCAGGTGCGCCAGGAAGGTGACCGCGGTGGCCAGGGCGCCGGCCACCGAGCTGATGAGGACGTCGCGGTTGTAGACGTGCGAGAGCTCGTGGGCCAGCACCGCCCGCAGCTCCCGGCGGTCGAGCAGCTCGAGCAGGCCCTGCGTGCAGCACACCGCCGCGCGGCGCGGGGTGCGGCCGGTGGCGAACGCGTTGGGCTGGTCGGTGGGGCTGACGTAGAGGCGCGGCACTGGGTGGCGGGCCTCGGTGGCCAGCTCGCGCACCACCGCGTACAGCCCGGGGGCCTGCGTCTCGCTGACCGGGAACGCCCGCATCGCGCGCAGCGCCAGCCGGTCGGAGTGGTACCAGGCCCAGCCGTTCACCCCGAGGGCGACGACGAGCGCGACGAGGAGCCCGCCCCTGCCGCCGACGAGCGCGCCGGCGGCGAGGACGACACCGGCGACGAGACCGAGCAGCAGGCCGGTCCGCACCCCGTTGCCCCAGCGCCGCACCCTCCCTGAACGGAACGCGGGCGACCGCCGTTCCCGCCGCCGTCCGTGCGACGCCGGTCACGGACGGCGTCGTACGGAATCCCCGGCCGCCGGGCGCGGTTGCCGCTGCCGACACCCCCGCACGGCCGCCCGCCGTGATCCGCCTCACGCGTCCAGCCGGGACACACCGCCGTAACCTGGGCCCTTTGGAGGTAGCACACGATGACTGCTCTCGAACCGTCCACCACGCCCGGCAGCTCGGCCCCCGGTGGGCTCGTCAAGAGCGTCGTCGAGCTCGACCGCGTGGTCATCCGGCTGGCCGGTGACTCCGGCGACGGCATGCAGCTGACCGGGAACCGCTTCACCAGCGAGACCGCGTCCTTCGGCAACGACCTGTCGACGCTGCCCAACTTCCCCGCCGAGATCCGCGCGCCCACGGGGACCCTGCCCGGCGTCAGCTCCTTCCAGCTGCACTTCGCCGACCACGACATCATGACGCCGGGCGACGCCCCCGACGTCCTCGTCGCGATGAACCCCGCGGCGCTCAAGGCCAACCTCGCCGACCTGCCCGGCGGCGGGCTGGTGATCGCCGACAGCGACGAGTTCACCCCGCGCAACCTGGCCAAGGTCGGGTACGCGACCAACCCCCTCGAGGACGGCTCGCTCGACGGCTGGCAGGTCGTCGCCGTGCCGCTGACCGGCATGACCCTCGAGGCGCTCAAGGACACCGGCCTGGGCAAGAAGGAGGCCGAGCGGAGCAAGAACATGTTCACGCTCGGCCTGCTCAGCTGGATGTACCACCGGCCCACCGAGGGCACGGTGCGCTTCCTCGAGCGGCAGTTCCGCCGCAAGCCCGAGATCGCCGCGGCCAACATCGCGGCCTTCCGCGCCGGCTACAACTACGGCGAGACGACGGAGGCCTTCGCGGTCTCCTACGAGATCAAGCCCGCCCCGATGGCGCCGGGCCGCTACCGCAACATCTCCGGCAACCAGGCGCTGGCCCTCGGGCTGGTGGCCGCCGGGCAGCGGGCCGGCCTGCCGGTGTTCCTCGGCGCCTACCCGATCACCCCGGCCTCGGACATCCTCCACGAGCTGTCCCGGCACAAGTCCTTCGGCGTGCGCACCTTCCAGGCCGAGGACGAGATCGCCGGCATCGGCTCGGCGCTGGGCGCCTCGTTCGGCGGGGCGCTGGGTGTCACGACGACGTCGGGCCCCGGGGTCTCGCTGAAGTCCGAGGCCCTGGGCCTGGCGGTGATGACCGAGCTGCCGCTGGTCGTCGTCGACGTGCAGCGCGGCGGACCCTCCACGGGCCTGCCCACCAAGACCGAGCAGTCGGACCTGCTGCAGGCGATGTTCGGCCGCAACGGCGAGGCCCCGCTGCCGGTGATCGCACCCCGCTCCCCCGGCGACTGCTTCGACGCGGCGCTGGAGGCGGCGCGGATCGCGCTGAAGTACCGGACGCCGGTGATGCTGCTCTCCGACGGCTACCTGGCCAACGGCGCCGAGCCGTGGGCGGTCCCGGCCGTCGAGGACCTGCCCGACCTGACGGTCGACTTCGCCACCGAGCCCAACGGCGCCGCCGCCGACGGGACGCCGGAGTTCCTGCCCTACCTGCGCGACCCGCAGACGCTGGCCCGCCCCTGGGCGGTCCCCGGCACCGCGGGCATGCAGCACCGCATCGGCGGGCTGGAGAAGGCCGACAAGAGCGGCAACATCTCCTACGACCCGGCCAACCACGACCTGATGACCCGGCTGCGGCAGGCCAAGGTCGACGGCATCGCCGCCGACATCCCGCCGACCGACGTCGACGACCCGGACGGCGACGCCCGGGTGGCCGTGATCGGCTGGGGCTCCACCTACGGGCCGATCGGGGCCGCCTGCCGGCGGATCCGCCGCTCCGGCCGCAAGGTCGCCCAGATCCACCTGCGGCACGTCAACCCGATGCCGGCCGACCTCGGCGAGGTGCTGGGCCGCTACGACCGGGTGGTCTGCCCGGAGATGAACCTGGGGCAGCTCGCGCTGCTCCTGCGCGCCCGCTACCTCGTCGACGTCCAGAGCCACACGCAGGTGCGCGGACTGCCCTTCCGGGCCGCCGAGCTCGCCGCCGTCGTCCAGGACGTCATCGACTCCACCACTCCGACTGCCAGCACCGGAGGCACCCAGTGACCACCTCCCCGCACGTCCACGACCTCGGCATGCCGGGCACGCCGATCGACGCGAACATCCAGCAGGCCATCGCGGACTCCGTGGCCACCCAGGGCGAGAAGCAGACCGCCCTCAAGGCCAGGGACATGAAGACCGACCAGGAGGTCCGCTGGTGCCCCGGCTGCGGTGACTACGTCATCCTCAACGCCGTCCAGAGCTTCCTGCCCTCGCTCGGCATCGCCCGCGAGGACATGGTCATCGTCTCGGGCATCGGCTGCTCGTCGCGCTTCCCGTACTACATGAACACCTACGGGATGCACTCGATCCACGGCCGCGCCCCGGCGATCGCCACCGGCCTGGCCGCCTCCCGGCCGGACCTGTCGGTGTGGGTCGTCACCGGCGACGGCGACGCGCTGTCGATCGGCGGCAACCACCTGATCCACGCGCTGCGCCGCAACGTCAACATGACGATCCTGCTGTTCAACAACCGGATCTACGGGCTGACCAAGGGCCAGTACTCCCCCACGTCCGAGGTCGGCAAGGTCACCAAGTCCACCCCGATGGGCTCGCTGGACCACCCGTTCAACCCGGTGTCGCTGGCCATCGGCGCCGACGCCACCTTCGTGGGCCGGGCGATGGACTCCGACCGCAAGGGCCTCACCGAGGTGCTGCGGCAGGCGGCCGAGCACGAGGGCACGGCGCTGGTGGAGATCTACCAGAACTGCAACATCTTCAACGACGGCGCGTTCGACCTGCTCAAGGACCCGTCCACCGGCCCGATGTGGACGATCCCGCTGGTGCACGGCCAGCCGCTGGTCTTCGGCCCGGACGGCGCCTCGTGCGTGGTCCGCGACGACTTCGGCGGCCTGCGGATCGCCGAGACCAACCAGGTCGACGCGAGCGAGATCGTCGTCCACGACGCCACCCGCGAGGACCCGTCCTACGCGTTCGCGCTGTCGCGGCTGTCGAGCCAGGACCTGCGGTACACCCCGATGGGCGTGTTCCGCGCGGTGCGCAAGCCGACCTACGACCGGATGATGGCCGACCAGCTCGAGGAGGCCCGCACCGGGTCGACCGGCGACCTCGGTGCGCTGCTGGCCGGCAACGACACCTGGACCGTCTCCGCGTAGCCGTCGCTCAGCCGCCGACCGGCCCGTCGCCCTCCGGGGAGGCGGGCCGGTCGGCGTTCCGGAGGAGGTCGGCGAGCACGGGCAGCGCCCGCGACAGCTCGTCGCGTGAGGGAGCCGCGAAGCCGAGCACGAGCCCGGCCGCCGGTCCGGGCCCGGCCGCGTGCCGGGCCAGCCCGTCGACGGTCAGCCCGCGCTCCGCGGCCGCGGCCACGACCGCCGCCTCCGCCGTCCGGTCGGGCAGCGGCACGAACACGTGGGCGCCGGCCGGGTCCCCGGTGACGGCGACCCCCGCGGCGGTGAGCGCCTGCAGCACCGCGGCCCGCCGCCCGGCGAGCTCGCGGCGCAGCCGCCGCAGGTGGCGGGCCAGGTCACCGGAGGCGGCCAGCGCGGCGAGCACCCGCTGGCCGGCGCGTGGCGGGCGGGTGCCGGTGGCCGTCCGCGCGGCGACCAACTCTGCGCGCAGCGACGCGGGCGCCACCAGCCAGCCGGTGCCCAGCGTCGGGCTGACCACCTTGCTGCTGGTCCCGAGGTGCACCACGACGTCGGGACCGAGGGCGGCCAGCAGCGGCAGCGGGGCGACGTCGTAGCGCAGCTCGCCGTCGTAGTCGTCCTCCAGCACCCACCAGCCCTCCGCGCGTGCCCGCGCGACCAGGGCCACCCGGCGGGCCGCGGACAGTCTCCGGCCCAGGGGGAACTGGTGCGCCGGTGTGCAGTACACCGCGGCCAGGCCGGCCGGGAGGGCGTCGACGACCAGCCCGTCGTCGTCGACCGGGCAGGGCACCACCTCCAGCCCGGCGGCCCGCAGCGCCCCGGCCGCGCGCTGGTAGCCGGGGTCCTCCAGCCCGACGCGGCTGCCCGGCGGCAGCAGCCGGGCGACCTCCCCGACCGCCGCGGAGGTGCCGGCGGTCGCCAGCACGTCGTCCGGCGCCGCGGGCAGGCCGCGGTGCCGCAGCAGGTGCTCGGTGACGGCCAGCTGGAACCCCGGGTCGGCGGCGGGCTCGGGTCCCGGGTCGGGCGCGGCGTCCCCGGCCGCCCGCCAGGCCCGCCGCCACGCGGCACGGTCGAGCACCTCGAGGCACGGCGACCCGGCGCGCAGGTCCACCGCCGGCGTCGCCGCCGACCGCGCCGGCGCCCCGTGCCCCGCCCGCACCGGGGCGGCCGGGGCCGCGCCGACGACGTAGGTGCCCGAGCCGTGCCGCCCGGCGGCCCACCCCTCGGCCACCAGCTGGTCGTAGGCGGCGGAGGTGACCGTCCGGCTGACCCGCAGCGCCGTGGCCAGCTCCCGGGTGGAGGGCAGCCGGTCGCCGGGCCGCAGCGCGCCGCCGGCGGCCGCTGCGCGGAGCGCGTCGGCGAGCTGCACCGCCAGCGGCGTCCCGGACGCGCGCCGCAGGACGACCGGCGGGACCTCCACCACACGCTTCTCCTCCCGAGTGGCCTGCCGGAGTTGCTCCGGAGTGGCCCTTGGAGGATGCCACCGCGTCGCCGAGGGTGGTGGCATGGACACCGCGCCGCCGCTCTCCCCCACCGCCCGGAGCACCGTCCGCCGAGGTGCTCCGCGGGCCCGCACCGACCGGGCCGAGCTGTACGCCGTCCTCGACGCCGGGCTGGTCGGCCACCTCGGGATCGTGCTCGGCGGCGCCCCGGTGGTGCTGCCCACCGGCTACGGCCGCCGCGGGGACACGTTGTACCTGCACGGCTCCACGGGCGCGGCCACGCTGCGCGCCGCCGCGGCGGGGGCGCCGGTCTGCTTCACCGTCACCCACCTCGACGGCGTCGTCTACGCGCGCTCGGCGTTCCACCACTCGGTCAACTACCGCTGCGCCGTCGTCCACGGCGCCGCCCGGGCGGTGACCGACCCCGGCGAGCGGCTGCTCGGACTCGAGGCGCTCACCGAGCACCTCGCGCCCGGCTCGTGGACGGCGACCCGGCAGCCGACCCGCAAGGAGCTCGCCGCCACCGCGCTGCTGTCGCTGGACCTGGCCGAGGCCAGCGTCAAGGTGCGCACCGGCCCGCCCGTCGACGACGAGGAGGACCTGGCCGCGCCGGTGTGGGCGGGGGTGCTGCCACTGCGCACCGTCCTCGGTGAGCCCGAGCCCTGTCCGCTGCTGCCCGAGGGGACGCCGGTCCCCGACCGGGTCCTCACCCGATCGGTGTGACGCGCAGGACGCGGTCGTCGCCCTCGCCGTTGTCGGTGGTCAGGTACAGCGCGCCGTCGCTGCCGAGCACCGGGGTGCGCACCCGGCCGTAGGTGTCCTCCAGCTCGGGCACGCGGAACTGCTCGACCAGCCGGCCGTCGTCCACCCGCAGCGCGAGCACCCCGGTGTCCTTCTGCACGCCGACCAGCAGGACGCCGTCGTAACCGCCCCACTGCGGCCCGCTGAGGAACTCCGCGCCGCTGGTGGCGATGGTCGGGACGCCGGAGGACCAGACCGCGGCGATCGCGCCCGGGATCGCCGGGTCGGTCATCGGCACGCTCTCGTCGTAGCGCCCGCCGGCGCCGTCGGGGTCCCAGCCGTAGTTGCCGCCGGGCACCGAGAGGTTGACCTCGTCGTCGCGGTCGGAGCCCTGCTCGGCGGTGTACACCGCGCCGGTGCCCGGCTGCACGGCGATGCCCTGCACGTTGCGGTGCCCGTAGCTGAGGACCAGCCGGGTGACCGGGTCGGCGTCGCCGGCGAACGGGTTGCCGGGCGCCGGGCCGCCGGTGGCGGGGTCGACGCGCAGGACCTTGCCGGCCAGCGTGCCGAGGTCCTGCGGGTTGCTCCCGACGGCGTTGTCGCCGGTGCCGACCAGCAGCGCGCCGGTCGGGTCGAAGCGCACCCGGCAGCCGCCGTGCCGGCCGGAGGACTCGTTGACCGGGATGTCACCGACGAGGGGGTCGGCCACGCGGGTGGCCGCCGTCCACTCCTCGTCCACGGTCCAGGCGACGACCTGGATCTCCGCGCCGCCGTCCTCCTCGACGCCCTGGCAGGTGTAGAACCGCCGGTCGTCGGCGAACGCCGGGCTCAGGACCAGGCCCATGAGGCCGGTCTCGCCGTCGGCGAAGAGGTCGGAGAGGTCGGCGTCGAGCTCCCGGGCCGTGCCGTCGGGGAGGACGGCGGTCAGGCCGCCGCCGCGCTCGTCGAGCAGCAGGGTGCCGTCGGGGGCCACCGCGACGTCCCAGGGGTGGTCGAGCCCGTCGAGGACGGTCTCCACCTCCAGCGCCGGGAGCCCCGCCGTCGTCGCGCCGGCATCGGGGACGTCGGTGGCGCCCTCGTCCTCCTGGCCGCCGGGCAGGTCGCCGGTCCCGCCCGTCGAGCAGCCGGTCAGCAGGAGCACGGCGGCCAGCAGCACGGCCCTCGTGCAGGGGCCCGCCGCGAGCGTCTGTCGGCCCCCCTGCAGGGTCCCGCCGCGAGCCTGCGAGTGGCGGGGGGCAGGGGGGTCCTTCCCGGGGGGCACGAGGGTCCTTCTCAGCTCGTGCGGGTGACCACGTAGTCGCACAGCGCGGCGAGCGCCTCGCGCACCTCGCCGGCCGGGACGTCGGCGAGCGAGGCCTGGGCCCGGTCGGCGTAGTCGCGCAGCACCTCGGTGGCGCGGGCCAGCGCCGTCGAGCCGCGCAGCAGGGTCAGCGCCTCGGCGTGCTCGCCGTCGTCGGACAGCGGGCGGGCCACCAGCTCCCGCAGCCGCTCCTCGGCCGGGTCGTCGCCGGTCAGCGCGATGAGCGCCGGCAGCGTGGCGATGCCCTCGCGCAGGTCGGTGCCCGGCGACTTCCCGGAGGCGCCGTCCTCGCTGACGATGTCGAGCAGGTCGTCGGAGAGCTGGAAGGCGACGCCGACCAGCTCGCCGAAGCGGGTGAGCGCCTCGACCAGCGCGGGCTCGACGCCGGCGAAGGTGGCGCCGAAGCGCGCCGAGGTGGCCACCAGCGAGCCGGTCTTGTCGGCGAGCACCTCGAGGTAGTGGGTCACCCGGTCCTCGCCCGGGCGCGCACCCACGGTCTCCCGGATCTGCCCGGTGACCAGCCGCTCGAAGGTCCGCGCCTGGATGCGCACCGCCTCCGGGCCGAGGTCGGCGAGGATGTCGGAGGCGCGGGCGAAGAGGAAGTCGCCGGTCAGGATGGCCACGCTGTTGGTCCACCGGCTGTTGGCGCTGGGCGCCCCGCGGCGGACGGAGGCCTCGTCCATCACGTCGTCGTGGTACAGCGTCGCCAGGTGGGTGAGCTCGCAGACGACGGCGGCCCGGACGACGTCGGGCGCCCGGGCGTCGCCGAGCTGGGCGGCCAGCAGCGCGAGCATCGGCCGGAACCGCTTGCCCCCGGCGGCCATCAGGTGGCCGGCGGCCTCGGAGACGAACGAGTGGTCGCTGTCCACGGCGGTGGCCAGCGCGGCCTCCACCCGGGACAGCCCCTCGCCCAGGGACGCCCCGAGGGGCCCCTCGGGCAGCCAGGCCCCGACGGTGGAGGCGGGTGTGGAGATGCGGTGCCAGACCTCGGCCGGGGCGATCCCGTCGACGGCGGCACGGGGTCCGGTCATCAACCGACGAAGATAGCCGCCTGGTCCGCCAGCCCCAGCACCGACCCGGGGACGACGCCCAGGACCAGGGTCGCCGCCGCCGTCACCGCCAGCACGATCGTGGTGGGCAGGCCGGGCACGCCGACCGTGGGCCCGTCGGCCGCGGGCTCGGAGAAGTACATGAGCACGATCACCCGCAGGTAGAAGAACGCCGCCACCGCACTGGCCAGCAGCGCGACCAGGGCCAGCGGCCAGGCACCGTTCTCGATCGCCGCCCGGAACACGGCGAACTTGCCGGTGAAGCCGCTGGTCAGCGGGATCCCGGCCAGCGCGAGCAGGAACAGGCTCATCACCGCGGCGGTGAGCGGCGAGCGCTGCGCCAGGCCGGCCCACTGCGACAGGTGGGTGGCCTCGCCGTCACCGCTGCGCACCAGGGTGAGGACGGCGAAGGCGCCGAGCGTGGTCAGGCCGTAGGCCAGCAGGTAGAACATCGTGGCCGGGAGGCCGGAGCCCGCGGGGTCGCCGGTGCCCGGGTAGCCCAGGACGCCGGTGAGCAGGAAGCCCGCGTGGGCCACCGAGGAGTAGGCCAGCATCCGCTTGAGGTCGGTCTGGGTGAGCCCGAGGACCGCACCGACCACCATCGAGACGATGGCCACCCCGTAGACCAGGGGCCGCCAGGTCCACTCCTCCGGGCCGAAGGCGACGTAGAGCAGCCGCAGGATGGCGCCGAAGGCCGCGACCTTCGTGCAGGCGGCCATGAAGGCGGTCACCGGGGTGGGCGCGCCCTGGTAGACGTCGGGCGTCCAGGTGTGGAACGGCGCGACACTGGCCTTGAACAGCAGGCCGACGACGAGCAGCGCCAGGCCCAGCACGAGCAGCACCTCGCCGTCGCCGCCGCCCACGGCCGAGCGGACGTCGGCCAGCCGCACGCTGCCGGTGGCGCCGTAGACCAGGGCGAGGCCGTAGAGGAAGAACGCCGAGGCGAACGCGCCGAGCAGGAAGTACTTGACCGCCGCCTCCTGCGAGAGCAGCCGGCGCCGGCGGGCCAGCCCACTGATCAGGTACAGCGGCAGGCTGAGCACCTCGAGGGCGATGAACATGACGAGCAGGTCGTTGGCCGCGACGAACAGCATCATCCCGCCGACGGCGAACAGCGTCAGCGGGTAGACCTCGGTCTGCACCCGCTGCACGGTGAGCAGCTCCCGGTCGCGGGGGCTGCCCGCCGGCACGGCCGCGGAGACGACGAACGCCGAGCGGGCCGGGTCGAGGTTGCGCTCGGCGAACATCAGCACCGACAGGGCCGCCAGCCCGGCGATGGTGGCCTGCAGGAAGACGGCGGCGCCGTCGACGGCGAGTGCGCCGCCCGCGGTCACCTCCGCGGTGCCGGCCAGCAGCAGCGTGCTGACCAGCCCGCCGAGGGTGCCGACCAACGCGACGGTCACCTGCACCGGGTGGCGGCTCTCCCGTGGGCCGAACGCCTCGACCAGCACGCCGGTGCAGGCGGCGCCGAAGACGAACAGCAGCGGGGTGAGCGCGGCCAGCGAGAGGTCGGGGGCCTCGATGGACATCAGTCGGTCCCCTCGGAGGAGTCGGAGGTGCCGGCGCCGACGTCGCTCATCGTGGCGGCGACGGCCGGCTCGATCAGCCGGATCAGCGGCTGCGGGTAGACGCCGAGCACCAGCACCAGCGCCACGAGCGGGGCGACGACGGCCACCTCACGGCGGGACAGGTCGCGCACGCGGGTGGCGGCGCCGGCGGCCCGGGTGAGCGTCGCCGTGCCGGTCGCCGTGCCGGTCGCCGTCCCCGTCGCCGTCGCGGTGGCCGCGGTGGCGCCGCCGGCCGGGTGGCCGCCGTCCGCGGGTCCGGCACCGGGGGTGCCGGCGTCGGGGGTCCCGGCGTCGGCAGCGGCGAACAGCACGCCGCGCGGCGGGCCGTGCATCGTCCGTTGGTAGAGCAGCAGCACGTAGAGCGCGGCCAGCACGATGCCCACGGTGGCCAGCACGGTGAAGACCGGCCGGGTCGGGAACGAGCCGATGAGGACGAGGAACTCGCTGACGAAGCTGTTGGTGCCCGGCAGCGCCAGCGAGGCGAGCCCCGCGATCAGGAACACCCCGGCCAGCTTCGGCGCGTGCGCGGCCACGCCGCCGTAGTCGCCGACCAGCCGCGACCCGCCGCGGGCGATGAGCATCCCGACGACGAGGAACAGCAGGCCGGTGGCGATGCCGTGGTTGACCATGTACAGCACCGCGCCCGTGGCGGCCTCGGTGGTGAAGGCGAAGACACCGAGCGCGATGAACCCGAAGTGCGCGATCGAGGTGTAGCTGACCAGCCGCTTCATGTCGCTCTGCCCCATCGCCAGCAGCGCGGCGTAGAGGACGCCGGCGACGGCGAGCACGAGCACCAGCGGTGCGAACTCCCGCGACGCGTCGGGGAACAGCGGCAGGCAGTAGCGGAGGAAGCCGAAGGTGCCCACCTTGTCCAGGACGCCGACCAGCAGCACCGCGCCGCCGATCGGGGCCTCGGCACCGGTGTCGGGCAGCCAGGTGTGCAGCGGCACCAGCGGCGCCTTGATGGCGAAGGCGACGAAGAAGCCGAGGAACAGCAGCCGCTGCGCGGTGGGGTCGATCTGGAGGTCGTTGAGCGCGGTGAAGGAGAAGGTGCCCTCCCCCGCGGCCTCGCTGACCACGTAGAGCCCGATGACGGCGGCGAGCATGACCAGCCCGCCCACCAGGCTGTAGAGGAAGAACTTCACCGCCGCGTACTGCCGCCGCGGGCCGCCGAAGCTGCCCACGATGAAGTACACCGGGACCAGCATCGCCTCGAAGAAGACGTAGAAGAGGAACACGTCGGTGGCGGCGAAGACGCCGACCATGCACGCCTCGAGCAGCAGCAGCCAGGCGAAGAAGGTGCGCATCGAGCGGCGCCCGGGCGAGGTGTCCCGCCAGGAGGCCAGCACCACCACCGGCACCAGGACGCCGACCAGCAGCAGCATGACCAGCGCGATGCCGTCGACGCCCAGGGCGAAGTCGACGCCGAAGCCCGGGATCCAGGACACCGAGCTGGTCAGCTGGAAGCGCTCGCCGTCGGGGTCGAAGGCGAGGGTGGCCAGCACGGCCAGGACCAGCACGAGCAGGCTCACGCCGAGGGTGGCCTGCTTGGCCGTGGCCTCCCGGTCGCCGGGGAGCGCGGCGACGGCGGCGGCGCCCACCGCGGGCACCACCAGCATCGCGAGCAGCAGCAGGGAGTCGCTCACGCCGGGCTCCTGAACGTCGTTCCGTCGGTCGTCGTCTCGTCGGGCACGGGTCCGCTCACCCGGCCGTCACCGCCAGCAGGGCCCCGGCCACGACCACCGCGCCGCCGAGCATGCCGAGGGCGTAGGACCGGACGAAGCCGGTCTGCGCGCGGCCCAGCCGGGAGGAGGAGCCCCCCAGGGTGGCGGCGAGGCCGTTGACCGCGCCGTCGACCCCGCGGTTGTCGACCCACACCAGCGCGCGGGTCAGCCACTGCCCGGGCCGCATGAACAGCGACTCGTTGACCGCGTCGGCGTAGAGGGCGCGGCGGGCGGCGCGGGTGACCGGCGAGACCCGCTCGGGCGCGACCACCGGGATCTCGCGGCGGCCGACGAACAGCCACGCGGCGAGGACGCCGACCAGCATCACCGCGGTCACCACGATCCCGACGACGGCGGGGGCGACCACGTGCTCGGCCTCCTCGGGGGCGCCGAACACCGGGGCCAGCCACTCGTCGAGCGGGAACACGTTGACCAGCAGGAAGCCGGCGGCCACCGAGCCGACGGCGAGCACGACCATCGGCGCGGTCATCACCGACGGCGACTCGTGCGGGTGGACGTCGTCGGTCCACCGCGGCCGGCCCAGGAACGTCATGAGCATCAGCCGGGTCATGTAGAAGGCGGTCAGCCCGGCGCCGGTGACCGCGACCGCGCCCAGCAGCCAGCCCGACGTCCCGCCCCGGTCCAGCGCCGCCTCGATGATGGCGTCCTTGGTCCAGTAGCCGGACAGGAAGGGGAAGCCGATGAGCGCCAGGTAGCCGAGGCCGAACGTGACGAAGGTGACCGGTAGCCTGCGGGCCAGCCCGCCGAAGCGGCGCATGTCCACCTGGTCGTTCATCGCGTGCATGACCGACCCGGCGCCGAGGAACAGCCCGGCCTTGAAGAAGCCGTGGGTGAGCAGGTGGGCGATGCCGGCCGCGTAGCCGACGGGGCCGAGGCCCACCGCCAGGAACATGTAGCCGATCTGGCTGACCGTGGAGTAGGCCAGCACCTTCTTGATGTCGTCGTACGCGCAGCCGACGACCGCCCCGATCAGCAGGGTGACCGCGCCGACGGCGAGGACGACGGTGCGGGCGGTCGGCGTCAGGTCGTAGATCGGCGCCGATCGGGCGATGAGGTAGACGCCGGCGGTGACCATCGTGGCGGCGTGGATGAGCGCCGAGACCGGCGTCGGGCCCTCCATGGCGTCGGGCAGCCACGCCTGCAGCGGGAACTGGCCGGACTTGCCGCAGGCACCGAGCAGGAGCAGCAGGCCGATGGCCGTGACGGTGCCGGCGGCCAGGGTGCCGATGCCGCCGAAGACGCCCTCGTAGCTCACCGTGCCGAGCTGGGCGAACATCACGAAGATCGCCAGGGCCAGGCCGACGTCGCCGACCCGGTTCATGATGAACGCCTTCTTGGCGGCGGTGGCGGCGGCCGGGCGCTCGTGCCAGAAGGCGATCAGCAGGTAGGACGCCAGGCCCACGCCCTCCCAGCCGACGTAGAGGGCCACGTAGTTGTCGCCGAGGACGAGCAGCAGCATCGCCGCGACGAACAGGTTGAGGTAGGCGAAGAACCGGCGGCGGCGCGGGTCGTGCGCCATGTAGCCGATCGAGTAGACGTGGATCAGCGCGCCCACACCGGTGATCAGCAGCACGAACGTCGCCGACAGCGGGTCGATCAGCAGCCCGGCCTGCACGTCGAGGTCGCCGACGCCGATGAAGGTGAACAGGTCCACGGCGACCGAGCGCTGGTCGCTGCCAGCCAGCGCGACGGTGCACAGCAGCCCGACGACGAAGGCGGCGACGACGGTCGCCGTCCCCAGCAGGTGGCCGAAGCGGTCGGTGCGGCGGCCACCCAGCAGGAGCACCGCGGCGCCGAGCAGCGGCAGCGCGATCACCAGCCAGGAGGCCGAGAGCAGTCCGTCGGCGGCGACGGTGTCCATGTCCCCGGCTCCCGTCAGTACTTGAGCAGGTTGGCGTCGTCGACCGACGCCGACCGGCGGGTCCGGTAGATCGACATGATGATCGCCAGGCCGACGACGACCTCGGCGGCGGCCACGACCATGACGAAGAAGGCCATGATCTGGCCGTCGATGGTCCCGGTGGCCCGGGCGAAGGTGACCAGCGTCAGGTTGACCGAGTTGAGCATCAGCTCGACGCACATGAACACGACGATCGCGTTGCGGCGCACCAGGACGCCGACCGCGCCGATGGTGAACAGGATCGCCGCGAGCACGAGGTAGTGCGTCAGCGTCATCGCGGGCCCTCCAGGCTGCCCAGCGAGGCGTCGGGGCTGCCCAGCTGGCCGCGGCCGGTGGGGCGCGGCATCTGCTCGACCTCCTGGGCCTCGATGCCGGTGGCGACGGTCTCCTCGGCGGTGCTGCCGTCGGGCAGCAGCGCGGGCGCAGCGACGGAGTTGGCGCGGGCGTACACGCCGGGGCCGGGGTACGTCTGCGGCCGGTCGGTGAGGAAGCGGGCCCGGGAGAGCTCCTTCTGGGTCTGCCGGGTGCCGGGCTCGCGCTCGATGTGGGCCAGCACCATGGCGCCGACGGCGGCGGTGATCAGCAGCGCGCTGGTCACCTCGAAGGCCAGCAGGTACCGGGTGAACAGCACCTCGGCGATCCCCTCGATGTTGCCCCGCCCGCCCTGGTCGCCCAGCCCGGCGGCCGCGGTGTCCTGCGTGGCGCGGGCGATGCCGGCGCCGACCAGGCCGGCGAACCCGACGCCGAGCACGATCGCGGCCACCCGCTGCCCGCGCAGGGTCTCCACGACGGAGTCCGAGGAGTCGCGGCCGACCAGCATGAGCACGAACAGGAAGAGGATCATGATCGCGCCGGTGTAGACGATGATCTGCACCGCGCCGAGGAAGGGCGCCGACTGCACGACGTAGAAGACGCCCAGCGTCAGCATGGTGTTGACCAGCCACAGCGCCGAGTGGACGGCGTTGCGGCTGAACACCATGCCGAGCGCGCCGGCCAGCGCGATCGGGCCGAGCACCCAGAAGACGACGGCCTCCCCGGTGCCCAGCTGCACCGAGGTGTCGGCGGCCGCGGCGACGACGCTCATGCCCGCTCCGCCGTGACCGGCTCGGCCGCCGAGCCCCGCTCGGGCTCGCGCACGTAGTACGCCTTCTCGTCCTCGCCCAGGCGCATGGCGTGCGGCGGGGCCTCCATGCCCGGCAGCAGCGGGGCCATGAGCTGCTCCTTGGTGTAGATCAGGTCGCCCCGGTTGTCGTCGGCCAGCTCGAAGTCGTTGCTCATGGTCAGCGAGCGGGTCGGGCAGGCCTCGATGCACAGGCCGCAGAAGATGCAGCGCAGGTAGTTGATCTGGTAGACGCGGCCGTAGCGCTCACCGGGGCTGTAGCGCTCGTCCTCGGTGTTGTCGCCGCCCTCGACGTAGATGGCGTCGGCCGGGCACGCCCACGCGCACAGCTCGCAGCCGACGCACTTCTCCAGCCCGTCGGGGTGCCGGTTGAGCACGTGCCGCCCGTGGTAGCGCGGCTTGGTCACCTTGGGCGTCTCGGGGTACTGCTCGGTGGTCACCTTCTTGAACATCTGGCCGAAGGTGACGCCGAAGCCCTGGCCCGGCGCCGGGAGCAGGCTGCGCCGCGCCGGTGCCGCGCCGCCCCCGCCGCCGGCGCGCTCGACCGCGCCCCGCGACGCCTGCGCCAGCCCCTTCTCCTGGCCGGTCGTCATCGGGTCCTGCTCAGGCATCGCTGTCCTCCTGTGCGCGGGTGGCGGTGCTGCCCGTGCTGCCACCGGCGGAGCGGCGGCCGCTGCCGACCACCCCGCCGCCGGTGGGCGCGCCGACCGGCTCGGTGCGGCGCAGCCGCGGCGAGGGCGGCACGGTGAGGTCCATCGGCGGCACCGGGAAGCCGCCCTCGGCGCGGGCCGGGCCGGAGCGCTGCGCCGGGCGGTGCCGCGGCCCGGCGGGCGGCAGCACCTCGGGCTCGGGGTCGGTCGCGTGCACCCCGCCGGCCGCGGCGTCGGCGGCCATGAGCCGGGTGTCGCGGTTGGCCGTGCGGCTGGCGATCAGCAGCCCGGCGAGCACGAGCAGCGCGACCGGCACGCCGACGAACAGCGCCACCTGGCCGCTGGAGAGCTCCGCCTCCCGGGAGACGGTGCGCATCGTGGCGACGACGAGGATCCACAGCAGCGCCGTGGGGACCAGGACCTTCCAGCCGAAGCGCATGAACTGGTCGTAGCGCAGCCGCGGCAGCGTCCCCCGCAGCCAGATGAACACGAACAGCGCGAGGACGACCTTGAGGAAGAACCACAGCAGCGGCCACCAGCCGGAGTTGGCGCCGTCCCAGATCGACAGCGGCCACGGCGCGCGCCAGCCGCCGAGGAACAGCGTCGCGGCCAGGGCCGAGACGGTGACCATGTTGATGTACTCGGCGAGGAAGAACAGCGCGAACTTCAGCGACGTGTACTCGGTGTGGAAGCCGCCGACCAGCTCGCTCTCGGCCTCGGGGAGGTCGAACGGCGCACGGTTGGTCTCCCCGACGACGGCGACGACGTAGATGACGAAGCTGACCGGCAGCAGGATCGCGTACCAGCCGGGCCCGGTGAACTCCAGGCCGAAGAAGGACACCTGGTTGCCGTCGGCCTGGGCGGCGACGATCTCCGAGGTCGACATCGAACCCGCGTAGAGGAACACCGCGACGATCGACAGCCCCATCGCGATCTCGTAGCTGACCATCTGCGCGGCGCTGCGCAGCCCGCCGAGCAGCGGGTAGGTCGAGCCCGAGGCCCAGCCGGCGAGCACGATGCCGTAGACGCCCATCGCCGAGCAGGCGAGGACGACGAGCACCCCGATGGGGGCGTCGGTCAGCTGCAGCGGGGTGCGCTCGCCGAAGATGCTCACCGTCGGTCCGAGCGGGATGACCGAGAAGGCCAGGAACGCCGGGACCGCGGAGATGACCGGCGCCAGGAAGTAGACCGGCTTGTCCGCCAGCGCCGGCATGATGTCTTCCTTGAACGCCAGCTTGAGCCCGTCGGCCAGGCTCTGCAGCGACCCGCGCGGGCCCACCCGGTTGGGGCCCGAGCGCTGCTGCATGCGGGCGACGACCTTGCGCTCGAACACGATCGCGAACAGCGTCATCGCGACCAGCACGCCGAAGACGCCGACGATCTTGATGAGCACGATCCACCAGACGTCGGACCCGAAGTCCTCGAGCGTCGGCTGGTCGGCAGCGGCGGCGAACACCGTCACGCGGCACCTCCGGACAGGCGGACGACGGCGCCGGGCGCGGTGCCGAGGTCGCGGTGCACCTCGCTGCCGGGCGAGCGCAGGGGCAGCCAGACCACGCCGTCGGGCATGTCGGTGACGCACAGCGGCAGGGTCACCGCGCCGGTGGCGCCGGTGACGGTGAGCGGGTCGCCGTCGGCCAGGCCGAGCCGGGCCGCCGCCTCGGGGGCCAGCCGGGCCACCGGCGGGCGGGCGGTGCCGGCGAGCTCGGGCTCGTCGCGCTGCAGCGTGCCGACGTCGAGCAGCTGCCGCCACGAGGCCAGCAGCGCCTCGCCCGGGCCGGGCTGCGGGGCGACCGCGGGCGGCACGTCGAGGCCGGCGACCTCGGCCGGAGCCACCGCGGCGCCGAGGGCGGCCAGCTCCGCGCGGGCGGCCTCCGGCCCGGGCAGCCGCAGGTCGACGTCGAGGTACTCGGCCAGGCCGTGCAGCACCCGGCCGTCGGGCAGCTGGCCGGTGCCGTGCAGCGTGGCGTCGAAGGAGCGCACCCGCCCCTCCCAGTCCAGGTAGCTGCCGGCCTTCTCGGGCGCGGCGGCCACCGGCAGGACGACGTCGGCGTGCGCGGTCACGGCGCTGGGCCGCTGCTCGAGGCTGACCACGAACGACGCCGCGGCGAGGGCCGCCTCGGCCAGCCGCGGGTCGGGCAGGTCGGCGTGGTCGACGCCGCCGACCACGAGGCCGGCCAGCCGCCCGTCGCGGACCGCGGTGAGGATGCCGGTGGTGTCCCGGCCCGGGACGGCGGGCAGGTCGGCGGGGTCGACGCCCCACAGCGCGGCCACGTCGGCGCGGGCCACGGGGTCCTCGACCGGGCGCCCGCCGGGCAGCAGCGCCGGCAGCGCCCCGGCCTCCACGGCACCGCGCTCACCGGCGCGCCGCGGCACCCAGGCCAGGCGGGCGCCCGTGGCGCGGGCGAGCGCGGCCAGCGCGGTGAACGCGCCGGGCACCCCGGCCAGCCGCTCACCGGCGAGCACCACCGCGCCGGGCTGCCGCAGCGCCTCGACCGCCGGGCCGCCCCAGCTGCCGTCGGCCAGCGCACCCAGCGCGCGCGCCTCGTCGCCGGGCCGGGTGACCAGGACGGTGGCCTGCAGCTTCTGCGCCGCCCGGGTGGCGAACGGGGCGAGGTCGTAGACGGCCAGCGACCCCGTGCGCACGGCCCGCCGCAGCCGGAGGAAGACGATCGGCGACTCCTCCTCGGGCTCGAACCCGGCCAGCAGCACCGCGGGAGCGGCGGTGAGCTCGGCGTAGGTGACCGCGCCGTCGCCGGGTGAGCGGCCGGCCACGTGCGCGGCGAGGAACGCCTGCTCCTCGTTGGAGTGGGCCCGGGCGCGGGCGTCGACGTCGTTGGTGTGCAGGCCGATCCGCGCGAACTTGGCGTAGGCGTAGGCGTCCTCGACGGTCAGCCGGCCGCCGGGCAGCACCCCGACGCCGCCGGCGGCCCGCGCCGCGCGCAGTCCCTCCGCGGCGGCGGCCCAGGCGTCGGGCCAGGAGGCGGGGGCGAGCACGCCGTCGGCACCCCGGACCAGCGGGGTGCCCAACCGGTCGTTGGTGGCCGCGTAGCGGAACGCGTAGCGGCCCTTGTCGCAGGTCCACTCCTCGTTGACCGCGGGGTCCTCGCCGGCCAGCCGTCGCATGACCTTGCCGCGCCGGTAGTCGGTGCGCATCGAGCAGCCCGAGGCGCAGTGCTCGCAGACCGACGGCTCGCTGCGCAGGTCGAAGGGCCGCGACCGGAACCGGTACTGGGCGCTGGTGAGGGCGCCGACCGGGCAGATCTGGGTGGTGTTGCCGGAGAAGTAGGAGGAGAAGGGCTCGTCCTCGTAGACGGCGACCTGCTCCAGCGCGCCCCGCTCGAACAGCTCGATGAACGGGTCGCCGGCCACCTGCTGGGAGAAGCGGGTGCAGCGGGCGCACAGCACGCAGCGCTCGCGGTCGAGCAGGATCTCGCTGCTGATCGGCAGCGGCTTGGGGTAGGTCCGCTTGACGTCGACGAAGCGGGTCTCGGTGCGGCCGTTGCTCATCGCCTGGTTCTGCAGCGGGCACTCGCCGCCCTTGTCGCAGACCGGGCAGTCCAGCGGGTGGTTGATCAGCAGCAGCTCCATCGTGCCCTGCTGCGCCTTGTCGGCGACCGCGCTGGTCAGCTGGGTGCGCACAGCCATGCCGTCGGAGACCGGCATGGTGCACGACGCCACCGGCTTGCGCTGGCCCTCGACCTCGACCAGGCACTGCCGGCAGGCGCCGACCGGGTCGAGCAGCGGGTGGTCGCAGAACCGCGGGATCTGGATGCCGACCATCTCGGCGGCCCGGATGATCAGCGTCCCCTTGGGCACCGCGACGTCGAAGCCGTCGATGGTGCAGTGGACGGCGTCGGGCGGGGTGTGCGGTCCCGGCACGCCGGGCGGCACCGCCGCCGCGGGCTCGGGGCTGGTGGGCGTGAGGGTCACGAAGCGGCTCCGACGGGCTCGAGGCGCAGGGAGCGGCCCAGGCGGGCCTGCTCCTCGGGCGGCAGCAGGGCGACGTAGTCGTCGCGGAAGTACTTCAGCGAGCTGGTGATGCAGCTGGTCGCGCCGTCGCCGAGGGCGCAGAAGGACCGGCCGAGGATGTTGTCGCAGGTGTCGGTGAGCAGATCGAGGTCGGCCGCCGTCCCGCGGCCGTCGACCAGCCGCTGCAGCACCTGGACCAGCCAGTAGGTGCCCTCGCGGCACGGGGTGCACTTGCCGCAGCTCTCGTGGGCGTAGAACTCGGTGAACCGCAGGGTCGCCTCGACGATCGAGTCGGTCTCGTCGAAGACCATGAGCGCGGTGGTGCCGAGCATGGAGCCCGCGGCCGCCACGGAGTCGAAGTCCAGCGGCACGTCGAGGTGCTCGGCGGTGAAGTACGGCGTCGAGGAGCCGCCCGGCGTCCAGAACTTGAGCTCGTGGCCCGGCCGCACGCCGCCGGCCATGGCCAGCAGCTCGCGCATCGTGGTGCCCATCGGGGCCTCGTACTGGCCGGGGCGCACCACCCGGCCGGAGATCGAGTAGATCTTCGGCCCGGGCGACTTCTCCGGCCCGAACCGCTTGAACCACTCGGCGCCGCCGCGGACGACGAACGGCACGGTGGCCAGCGTCTCCACGTTGTTGATGACCGTCGGGGCGCCGTAGAGGCCGGCGACGGCCGGGAACGGCGGCTTGAGCCGCGGCTGGCCGCGGTAGCCCTCGAGCGAGTCGAGCAGCGCGGTCTCCTCGCCGCAGATGTAGGCACCCGCCCCGGCGTGCACCACCAGCTCCAGGTCGTAGCCCGAGCCGAGGACGTCGCGGCCGAGGTAGCCGGCCGCGTACGCCTCCTCGACGGCGCTGACCAGCCGGCGGTGGGCGTGCACCGCCTCGCCGCGGACGTAGATGACGGCGAACCGGCAGCGGATCGCGTACGCCGAGATGATCACACCCTCCACCAGGGAGTGCGGGTCGGTCATCATCAGCGGGAGGTCCTTGCAGGTGCCCGGCTCACCCTCGTCGGCGTTGACCACGAGGTACTTGGGCAGCGCGGCCGGCCCGGTGGCCGTCTCGCCGGGCTTGGGCTGCGGGATGAAGCTCCACTTCATGCCGGTGGGGAACCCGGCGCCGCCGCGGCCGCGCAGGCCGGAGTCCTTGACCAGCGAGACCAGCTCGTCGGGGGTCATCGACAGCGCCGTGCGCAGCGCGGTGTAGCCGTCGAGCGACTCGTAGGTGGACAGCCGCCAGGGCTGGTCGGCGCCCCAGCGCGAGGTGAGGACGGGGGTGAGCGGCATCGGTTCAGGCCTCCCGGGTCGCGGGGCCCTGGCCGGAGGTGCCCGGCTCGGTGCCCGCGGGGGTGTCGGGGGTGGGACGGGACCCGGGTGGCGTCGTGCGGCCGTACTCGGTGCCCTCGTCGGGGTGGGTCTGCGCGGCGCCGGCCCGCTCGGCGGGGTTGTCGGCCGCGGCGACGCGGGCGTCGGCGGCCTCCTTCTCGGGCGTCTGGCCGGCCTGCCCCGAGGGCGCGACCGTCTCGGCGGGCTCTCCGGTGTCGGTGGGCTCCGGCTCGGGGCCGCTCATCGGCGGGGCGGACTCGCCGCGCTCGGCGGCCAGCCGGACGCCGGCCAGCGTCGGGCCCCACTCCCCCGGCGCGTCGACGGCGGCCCCGGCGGCCGCGGCGTCGGCGTGCTGGGAGAAGCCGGCGAGCTGGCGGGAGACGCCCCGGAAGTCGGTCAGCGGCGCCCCGCGGGTCGGGTGCGGCTTCTCGCCCCGGCGCAGCGCCGCCACGAGGGCCCGGGCGCCCTCGACGTCCTGCTGGTCGTAGAACTCGTAGTCGACGGTGACCACCGGCGCGTAGTCGCAGGCGGCCAGGCACTCGGCGTGCTCGAGGGTGACCGAGCCGTCGGCCGCGGTCTCGTCGTGGTGGACGCCGAGGTCGGCCGAGAGCGCGTCCATGATCCGCTGCCCGCCGAGGACGGCGCACAGCGTGTTCGTGCAGACGCTGACCAGGTGCCGGCCGGTCGGGCGGCGCTTGTACATCGTGTAGAAGGTCGCCACCGCGCCGACCTCGGCCTTGGTCAGGCCCAGCTCCTCGGCGCACAGCGCCACGCCCTCGGGCGAGACGTAGCCCTGGTAGCTCTGCACCAGGTGCAGCATCGGCAGCAGCGCCGAGCGGGGCTGCGGGTAGCGGGCGATGATCTCCCGCGCCTCCAGCCGGGTCTGCTCGGTCAGCGGCGGCAGGTCCGCGGTCACCGGCTCGACGGGGCTGTCGACCAGCCCCGTCGTCGCCGCGCCCTCCGCCGATCCCGGCAGCGCACTCATCGGTCGACTCCCCCCATCACGGGGTCGATGGAGGCGATGGCCGCGATGACGTCGGCGATCATGCCGCCCTCGCTCATCGCCGCGGTCGCCTGCAGGTTGACGAAGCTGGGGTCGCGCACGTGGACGCGGAACGGGCGGGTGCCGCCGTCGCTGACCACGTGGTAGCCGAGCTCCCCGCGCGGGGACTCCACCGGCACGTACACCTGGCCGGCCGGGACCCGGAAGCCCTCGGTGACCAGCTTGAAGTGGTGGATGAGGGCCTCCATCGAGGTGCCCATGATGTGGCGGACGTGCTCGAGGGAGTTGCCCATGCCGTCGGCGCCCAGCGACAGCTGCGCCGGCCAGGCGATCTTGCGGTCCTCGACCATCACCGGACCCGGCTCGAGCCGGTCGAGGGCCTGCCGGACGATCGTGAGCGACTCGAACATCTCGGCCATGCGGACCAGGTAGCGGCCCCAGGCGTCGGAGGTGTCGGCGGTCGGCACCTCGAAGTCGTAGTCCTGGTAGCCGAGGTAGGGCTCGGTCCGGCGCAGGTCCCAGGGCAGCCCGGCGGCGCGCAGCACGGGGCCGGTGACGCCGAGCGCCAGGCAGCCGGTGACGTCGAGGTAGCCGACGTCCTTGAGCCGGCGCTGCCAGATCGGCTGTCCGGTGAGGAGCTTGTGGTAGCCGGCCAGCCGCTCGGGCATGACGGTCAGCCACTCGCGGATGGACTCGACCGCGCCGGGCGGCAGGTCCTGCGCGACGCCGCCGGGGCGGACGTAGGCGTGGTTCATCCGCAGGCCGGTGATCTCCTCGAGCAGGTCGAGGCACAGCTCGCGCTCGCGGAAGCCGTTGGTCATGCCGGTGAGCGCGCCGAGCTCCATGCCGCCGGTGGCCAGGCCGACCAGGTGCGAGGCGATCCGGTTGATCTCCATGACCAGCACCCGGATGGTCTGCGCGCGCAGCGGCGCCTCGATGCCGAGCAGCTTCTCGACGGCCAGGCAGTAGGCGGTCTCGTTGTACAGCGGGGACAGGTAGTCCATCCGCGTCACGAACGTCGTGCCCTGCGTCCAGTTGCGGTACTCGACGTTCTTCTCGATGCCGGTGTGCAGGTAGCCGATGACCACCCGCGCCTTGGTCACCGTCTCGCCCTCGAGGTCGAGCACCAGGCGGAGGACGCCGTGCGTCGAGGGGTGCTGCGGCCCCATGTTGACGACGAGGCGCTCCTCGCCGGTGAGGTCGCCGCCGAACGCCTGGTCCCAGTCGCCACCGGTGACGGTGTAGACGCGGCCCTCGGTGGTCTCGCGGGACCCGGCGTAGGGGTCGTGGGTCGTGGTCACCGGTAGCTCCGCCGGGTGTCGGGGGGCGGGACGGTCGCGCCGTGGTACTCGACCGGGACGCCGCCGAGCGGGTAGTCCTTGCGCTGCGGGTGCCCGTCCCAGTCGTCGGGCATGAGGATCCGGGTCAGCGCCGGGTGGCCGTCGAAGACGACGCCGAACATGTCGTAGGTCTCCCGCTCGTGCCAGTCCGCCGTGGGGTACACCGACGCCACCGACGGGACGTGCGGGTCCTCCACCGTCACCGCCACCTCCAGCCGGATCCGTCGCCGGTAGGTCATCGAGGTCAGGTGGTAGACGACGTGCAGTCGGGGCCGGCCCGGCGTCGCCGCGGGACCGCCGCTGCCCTCGTAGTCGACGCCGGAGACGCTGCTGCACAGCTCGAAGCGCAGCGCGTCGTCGTCGCGCAGGGCCTGCACCAGTGTGAGCAGGTGCTCGCGGGCGACGAAGTAGGTGATCTCCCCGCGGTCGACCAGCACCCGGGAGACCGCGGCGGCGTAGGTGGCCTCGCCGACGGCCTCGATCAGCGCGTCGGTGACCTCGTCGAACCAGCCGCCGTAGGGCCGGTCGGTGGAGTGCAGGGCCACCGCGCCGCCGGGCTCGACCCGGACGAGGCCGCCGAAGCCGGACGTGTCACCGCTGCCGGAGACGCCGAAGGCGCCCTTGCGGAACCCGCCGCTCGGTGCGGTGGCGCCCTGGCCGGCGTCGGTGCCGCTGCGGTCGCCGGGGCCGGTCACCGGTCGCTCCGCACGTACGGCTCGGGCAGCAGGACGGCCTTGCCGCCGCGCTGCTCGATGGCGAACTGGCCGGTGCGCCCGGCGGCCGCGGCCTCCTCGTAGGCGCGGCGGGCCGCCCTGTCGACGCGGACGCTGGAGGGCATCTCGACCAGCAGGTCGCGCGCCCGGCCCTCGGCCCGGTCGCGCTCGAGCTGGCGGGCCCGCCGCTCGCCGAGCGGCTCGTTCTGGATCTTGTGGTGCAGCTTGAGGATGGCGTCCATGAGCATCTCCGGGCGCGGCGGGCACCCGGGCAGGTACATGTCCACCGGGACGACGTGGTCGACGCCCTGCACCACCGCGTAGTTGTTGAACATGCCGCCGGAGCTGGCGCACACCCCCATGGCGAGCACCCAGCGCGGCTCGGGCATCTGGTCGTAGATCTGCCGCAGGACCGGCGCCATCTTCTGGCTCACGCGGCCGGCGACGATCATGAGGTCCGCCTGGCGCGGCGAGGCACGGAAGACCTCCATGCCGAAGCGGGCCAGGTCGTAGCGGCCGGCGCCGGTGGCCATCATCTCGATCGCGCAGCAGGCCAGCCCGAAGGTGGCCGGCCACAGCGAGGACTTGCGGGTCCAGTTGACCAGCTTCTCGACGCTGGTCAGCAGGAACCCGCTGGGCAGCTTCTCCTCGAGGCCCATCTCAGCTCCCTGCCGTGGGGGTCGTCGGTGTCGTGGCCGGTGTCGTCGCGGCCTGTGTCGCGGCCGGTGTCGTCGCGGCCTGCGTCGTGGGTGTCGTGGCCGTGGGTGTCATGGCCGTGGGTGTCATGGCCGTCAGTCCCACTCGAGACCGCCGCGGCGCCAGACGTAGGCGTAGGCGAGGAAGACCGTCGCGATGAACACGACCATCTCGACCAGGCCGAACACGCCCAGCGCGTCGTTGGCGACGGCCCACGGGTAGAGGAAGACGATCTCGATGTCGAAGACGATGAAGAGCATCGCCGTCAGGTAGTACTTCACCGGGAAGCGGCCGCCGTGCAGCGGCTGGTCGACCGGCTCGATGCCGCACTCGTAGGCCTCGAGCTTCGCCCGGTTGTAGCGGCGCGGGCCGACGAACGGCGCGACCGCCACGGAGAACAGCGCGAAGGCGGCGGCCAGCGCGAAGAGGCCCACGATGGGCACGTAGGTCGAGAGCACCGGCTCCCCCCTTCGACGTCGGGACGACGACACGAGCTTGTGAAGAAATTCACAAAGCGACGGGGACGAGCCTATGCCTCCCCCACGACGATGAGAAGCACAGGGGGTGAGTGACTTCACGTCGGCGCGTCACGGTCTGGTCACGCTCCGGCCGAGCCCGGGTTCAGACCGACGGCGTCAGGCGGGTGAGCAGGGCGACCACGCGGTCGAAGCGGTCGCCGTCGCGGCCGTCGGAGAGGTTGCCCATCAGCCGCAGCGCGGCGCGGACCATGGCCGGGCGCTTGAGCCCGTGGGCGGTGGCGAACCGGACCAGCGCCGGCCGGTCGAGCAGCGCGAGGAACGCGGTGCCGAGGCGGTGGTGGCGGCCGTACTCCTCGCGCAGCCGCTCGGGGTAGCGGCGCAGCACCGCCTCGCGGGCGGGGCCCTCCGGGGCGGCCAGGGCCGCGGCGGCGGTCTCCCCCGCCATCCGGCCGGTCTCCAGGGCGTAGCTGATGCCCTCGCCGTTGAACGGGTTGACCACTCCGGCGGTGTCGCCGGCCAGCAGCAGGCCGCGGGTGTAGGCCGGGCCGCGGGCCAGCGCCATCGGCAGCCCGGCGCCACGCAGCGGGGTCACCGCGTGCTCCTCGCCGAGCTGCCACTCCGGCGGGAGGGTGGCCAGCCACCGCCGCAGCACGGTGCGCGGGTCGGCCTGGCCGGCGCGGCGGGTGTCGAGCAGCCCGAAGCCGACGTTGGCGGTGCCGTCGCCCATGCCGAACGACCAGCCGTAGCCGGGCATCGAGTCGGCGGTGGGGCCCTCGGCGGAGAGGTCGAAGGAGATGTCGAGCCAGGGGTCCTCACCGCGCGGGGTCTCGACGTACCGGCGGACGGCGACACCGAGCGGGCGGTCCTCGCGGCGGGTGAGCCCGATGGCCTTGGCCAGCCGGCCCGACAGGCCCTCGGCGGAGACCACCAGCGGCGCCCGCCAGGTGACCGGTTCCCGCCCCGGCCCGGCCTGGGCGCGCACACCGGCGACCCGGCCGGCGTCGTCGAGCAGCGGGTCGGTGACGGTGACCTCCTGCTCGAGCCGGGCACCGGCCGCGACGGCGTGCTCGGCCAGCATCGGGTCGAGGTCCCGGCGTGCGCGGATGAGCCCGTACGACGGCCAGGAGTCCAGCGTCGGCCAGTCCACCTCGACCACCTGGCCGCCGCCGAAGACCCGCAGGCCCCGGTGCCGCACCCAACCGCCGGCCGGTGAGACGTCGATCCCCATGTCGTCGAGGGCCTTCACCGCCCGCGGCGTCAGCCCGTCGCCGCAGACCTTCTCGCGGGGGAAGCGCGCCTTCTCCAGCACGACGACGTCGAGGCCGGCGGTGGCCAGCGTCCACGCGGCGGCCGACCCCGCCGGGCCGGCCCCGACCACCACGACGTCGGCGCTGCCCCCGGCGGTCGGATCGGTCACGCGCTGGCCCCCTCGGTGCTCGGCTGCGGCCCTGCCGGACCGCCGTCCGAGCCTAGGCGGGGGCCCGCGCCAGGGCCGCCCGCACCTCGTCGTCGGTGGTCTGGCCGAAGTCGTCGTAGTACCGGCCGACGGCACCGAACGGGACCGGGGTCAGCGGGCAGACCACCTCGTCGGCGTCCAGCGCGGCGCACACCTCGGGCGACCCGACGGGGACGGCGACGACGACGGCGGCGGGCCCGGCGCGGCGCACGGCGGCCAGCGCGGCGCGCACGGTCGAGCCGGTGGCCAGCCCGTCGTCGACCAGGACGACGGTGCGGCCGGCGAGGCGCGGGGGCGGCCGGTCGCCGCGGTAGGCCACCTGGCGGCGGCGCAGCTCGGCGAGCTCGGCCCGGCGGACCTCGGCGGCGGCGTCGTCGTCGACCGCGTGGCGGGCCAGGACCACCTCGCTGCGGACGCTCTCGACGGTGTCCCCGACCGCCGCGAGCGCCCCCATCGCCAGCTCCGGGTGGCCGGGCAGGCCGAGCTTGCGGACGGCGACGACGTCGAGCTCCGCCCCCAGCGCCGCGGCCACCTCGGCGGCGACGAGCACCCCGCCGCGGGGCAGGCCGAGGACGAGCACCCCGGGCCCGAGCGGGACCGCGGCGGCACGGGCGGGGTCGGTCAGGAGCGCGGCGAGCTGCCGGCCGGCGTCGCGCCGGTCGGGGAAGCGGCGGTCGGCCACCGCGGCGGCCGGGTCAGACGGGAGCGGGCCCGGTGGGCGGCGGGGCGGTCGGGTCCGTGGGGCTGGGCTGCGGGACCGGGGCCGGCGAGGGCACGGGGACCGGGTCGACCGGCGACGGTGACGGACCGGGCGGCTCGGGCAGCGGGAACGGTGTCGTCATGCTCAGAAGCTATCCCCGCGGTAGCGGCGTGGAGCCGTCGTCCGCGCGCCTACGGGCGGCGGGCGCGGTGGAGGGCGACGATGCCGCCGGTGAGGTCGCGCCACTCGACGCCGGCCCAGCCCGCGGCCTGGATGCGCGCGGCCAGCGCGGGCTGGTCGGGCCAGGCGCGGATCGACTCGGCGAGGTAGACGTAGGCGTCGGGGTTGCTGCTCACCGCGCCGGCGATCCGCGGCAGCGCGCGCATGAGGTACTCGGTGTAGACGGTGCGGAACGGCGCCCAGGTCGGGCTGGAGAACTCGCAGACCACCAGCGTCCCGCCCGGCCGCACCACGCGGGCGAACTCGCGCAGCGCGACGTCGGGGTCGGCCACGTTGCGCAGCCCGAAGGAGATGACCAGCCCGTCGACGCTGGCGTCGGCCAGCGGCAGGGCCATCGCGTCGCCGGCCACCTTGGGCACCGGCCGCGCGGCGCCGGCGCGCAGCATCCCCTGGGAGAAGTCGCAGGCGATGGCGTGCACGCCGCCGGCCGCGAGCTCGACGGTGGACACCGCGGTGCCGGCGGCGACGTCGAGGACGGTCTGGCCCGGCTGCGCGCCCAGCGCCTCGCGGGTGGCCCGCCGCCAGCCGGCGTCCAGCCCACCGGAGAGCACCGTGTTGGTGATGTCGTAGCGGCGCGCCACCCGGTCGAACATGGCGGCGACGTCGCGCGGCTGCTTGTCCAGTCCGGCCCGCACCCCGGGCCTGTGTGCGCTGTCTCGCCGGGAACCCACGGCGGCCGACGCTACCGGCCTCCTACCCTGGAGGCGTGACCGCGGCTGCGCTGACCTCGCCGGACGCCGTCGCGCCCGCCGTCACGACGGTCCCGCTGGCCGACTCCCCCGACCTGCTGCGCCTGCTGCCCCGCGACGGCGCGCTGTCCTGGGTGCGCCGCGGCGAGGGTCTGGTGGGCTGGGGCGAGGCCGACCGGCTCGAGGTCTCCGGGCCCGGCGCGCTCGCCGAGGCCGCGGCCTGGTGGGCCGACCGCAGCGCCGGGCTGGTGGTCGACGACGGCGTCGGCGTCCCCGGCTCGGGCCCGGTCGTGTTCGGCAGCATCGCCTTCGACCCGGCCGCGGGGACGTCGGTGTTCGTCGTCCCGGAGGTCGTCGTCGGCCGGCGGCACGGCGTCGCGTGGCTGACCACCACCGGCGACGTCGACCCGCGCGACGTCCTCGCGGCCACCGGGCCACTGCCGCCGTCGCCGGCCCGGCTGCGCTACGCCGACGGCGTGCTCGACCCCGCGTCGTGGTGCTCGGCGGTGGCCGCCGCGGTGGCGCGCATCGACGACGGCGACCTGGCCAAGGTCGTGCTCGCCCGCGACCTGCTCGTCACGGCCGACGCCCCGCTCGACCCGCGCCGGTTGCTCGACCGGCTGGCCGCCCGCTTCCCCGACTGCTGGACCTTCGCCGTCGACGGGCTGCTCGGCGCCACCCCGGAGCTGCTGCTGCGGCGTACCGGCCGGGAGCTGTCCGCGCGCGTCCTGGCCGGCACCGCCCCGCGCGGCGCGGGCGCCGAGGACGAGCGGCTGGCCGCGGGGCTGATGGACAGCGCCAAGGACCGCGCCGAGCACGCCCTCGCCGTCGACTCGCTGGTGCGCGCGCTGGACCCCTACTGCACCGCGCTGTCGGTGCCCGACGGGCCCTCGCTGCTGACCCTGGCCAACGTGCGGCACCTGGCCACCGACGTCACCGGCACGCAGCGCCGGTCGGGCCGCCGCGGGGCGGCGGGCCTGCTCGAGCTGGTCGACGCGGTGCACCCGACCGCCGCCGTCTGCGGCACCCCGCCGGACCGGGCCGCCGCGCTGATCGCCGAGCTCGAGGGGTTCGACCGCGGCCGGTACGCCGGGCCGGTCGGCTGGCTCGACGCCCGCGGGGACGGCGAGTTCGGCCTGGCCCTGCGCTGCGCCCAGCTCTCCGACGACGACCCGTGCTCGGCGCGGCTGTTCGCCGGCTGCGGCATCGTGGCCGGCTCCGACCCCGCCGCCGAGCTGGCCGAGACCCAGTCGAAGTTCGCCGCCGTCCAGGCCGCGCTGGAGAGCTGACCCCCGTGGTCCCGGACCCGTCCTGGGACCACAACGCGCACTACGGGCGGCTGCTGCTGCGCGCGCTGCCGCCGCGCTGCGAGCGGGTGCTCGAGGTCGGCTGCGGCACCGGCGACCTGGCCGCCGCCCTCGCCGCCCGGGTCGCCGCCGTGGACGCCGTCGACCGCTCGCCGGCGATGGCCGCGCTCGCCCGGGCGCGGGTGCCGCCGGGGGTCCGCGTGCTCGAGGGCGACGTGCTGGAGCTCGGGCTGCCCGCGGGCGGCTACGACGCCGTCGTCGGCGTGAGCGTGCTGCACCACCTGCCGCTGGAGGAGGCGCTGCGCACCCTCGCCGCGGCGTTGCGGCCGGGCGGGGTGCTGGCGATGGTGGCGCTGCCGCGCACCGACCTGCCCCGCGAGCTGCCGGTGGAGCTGCTCGCCGCCGTGCTGCACCGGGCCGTCGGGCTGGGCCGGGCCCTGCGCGGCCGCCGCTGGGCCGGGCCGCCGCCGGGGATGCCGCTGCGGGAGCCGGAGCTGACGGTGCGCGAGGTGCGGCGCCGGGCGACCGCGGTGCTGCCCGGGGTGCGGGTGCGGCGGCTGCTGTTCTGGCGCTACCTCCTGGTGTGGCGCCGGCCCGGGTGAGCCCGGGCGGACGACGGGGCCCCGACCGCGGGTGGCGGTCGGGGCCCCGTGGCGTCGCGCGTCAGCCGACGTAGTTCACGTGCACGTGGTCCATGTGGTTGGCGGTCGCGCTGCCGCGGTCCTCCATGGCCTTCCAGGTGCCGGTCGGCGAGGTCAGGATCCGCTGCTCCCAGATGACGTAGGAGACGCCGAGCTCCTCCCAGTGGTCGACGTGGTACTGGGCGATCGCGTCGCCGAGGGCGGCGTCCGACGCGACCATGTAGTCCAGGGCCAGGCCGGACGGGTGGCCGTTCGGGTCGACGGCGCTGCCGCGGGTGCCGCCCAGGGTGATGCCGGCGGCACCGGGCACGTTGCTGACGACGGTGTTCGCGGCCGCCTGCACCACGGCGTGGACCGGGCCGGCGGAGTTGGTGATCGTCGCGGTCGCGCCGGCCGAGGCGACCTCGGGGGCGGCCTGGGCCAGCGGGGCGACCGCGGCGGTGGGCGCGGACTGGCCGGCGGTGGCCGTGGGGGCGGCCGGGGCGGGCGCCTCGGTCGCCGACCCGGCGAGCGCGAGCACCTGGCCGGGGTAGATCCGGTTCGGGTTGCCGCCGATCGTGTCGGCGTTGCGCTGGTAGAGGTCGCGCCACTTCTCGCCGTGCGCGGCGGCGATCCGCTGGATGGTGTCGCCGCGCTCGACCGCGTAGCCGTTCCCGGAGGCGGCGTGCCGGCCGTAGCCGCCGGCGTCGTGGTCGTCGCGGGAGTGCTGCTCGGCGGCGGGCTGCTCGGCGGGAGCCGAGGTGGCAGGAGCCGTGGGCGCCGGAGCCGTGGCGGCCGGAGCCGTGGCCGCGGGAGCCGCGGTCGCGGGTGCCTCGGCGGCGGCCGCGGTGGTGCCGTCGGTCAGGTACTTGCCGCAGCTCGGCCACGCGCCGATGCCCTGGCCGGCCAGGACGCGCTCGGCGACCTCGACCTGCTGGGCGGGGGTGGCGAGGTCGGCGCGCGGGGCCAGGTCGGTGCCGCCGAACGCGGCCCAGGTCGACTGGCTGAACTGCAGGCCGCCGTAGTAGCCGTTGCCGGTGTTGATGCTCCAGTTGCCGCTCGACTCGCACTGGGCGACGCCGGTCCAGTCGTGGGTGGTGGCCGCCGAGGCGGGCGAGCTGAGGACGCCGAGCCCGACCACGGTGGCGCCGGCGGCGACAGGGGCCTTGGCGATGACCTTCTTGGTGCGGACGTAGCGGGGTGCGCGGTGCTTGGCCATGGTGATGATCTCCCGATCACCGCCGGCGAGGTGAGCTGTCGGGTTCGGGCGATCGGTGCCCGGCCGCGGTTCGCGGCTTCACCCCGGAGGCGCGCTCCGTCAGGCCCCTGTGGGCCGTCGCGCGCCGGAAGTGGTTCCCCCACCCCTGCCCTGGGACTGGTCGGTAGGCGCGCGGTGGGCAGGGTTTGGCGGACCGGCGCTGCGCTCCTGTTTGCTGAGCGCGACCAAAACGTTACGTGTCGTCATGTCGACTGTCGCCGTGTCGTGGGTCACACCGGACCGTCCTCGGCGTGTCGCGGACGGCGTGTTCCCCGTCCGGCAGTCGTGTGACGGATCGTTCCCGCTGGTCAGGCCAGCGCGGCGGCCGCGGCGTCGCGGATCGCGACCGCGAGGTCGGCCTCGGCGCGCTGGTCGGTGCGCGCCACCACCACCCGGGGCCCGCCGAGGGCCAGCGCCGTAGCGAGCTCCTGCGGTGTGGTCACCGCCGTCGCCGCCCAGCCCAGCGCCGCGGCGACGGCGACCAGGTCGCGGCCGTGCGGCGTCCCGAACACCCGCCGGTAGTCGCGGGCGTGCGCGGGACGCCCCGGTTCGAGCTGGGCGAAGATCCCGCCGCCGTCGTTGTCGGGGACGACCAGGGTGAGGTCCGGCCGCGGCTCCCCCTCGCCGGTCAGCAGCCCCTGCAGGTCGTGCAGGAAGGTGAGGTCGCCCAGGAGCGCCACCGCGGGGCCGCCGTGCACCAGTGCCGCCCCGATCGCCGTCGAGATGGTGCCGTCGATGCCGGCGACGCCGCGGTTGGCGAGCACGGCGAGGTCGCCGCGGGGGACGGCGAGCCGGTCGACGTCGCGCACCGGCGTCGAGGAGCCGAGCACGAGCAGCGCCCCGGGTGGCAGGGCGGCCACCACGTCCCGGGCCAGGCGGGCCGCGGTCAGCCCGGGTGCGGCGTCCAGCAGCGCGTCGACCGCCGTCCCGACCCGGCCGGCCGCCTCCCGCCACGCCCCCGCCCAGCCGTCGCCGGCCCCTGCTCCGGCCGGCGGGGCGGCCCGGTCGACCGCCGCGCTGGTCCGGCCGGCGTCGGGCCAGCGCGGCGCCACGGCGACGGTCTCCACCCGCACGCGCGGGTCGGCCAGCAGCGCCGACACCGGCCGGGACAGCGTCGGGCGGCCGACCACGACCACCCGCTCGGGGCGGTGCGCGTCCAGCCAGCCGGCGGCGCCGAGCAGCAGCGCCCCGCCGCGGACGCCGCCTCCGCTCCAGGCGCCGCCGCTGGGCTCGGCGACCACCGGCCAGCCGGCCGCCCGGGCGCCGTCGGCCCAGGCGCGGCCGACGGCGGTCGGCCCGTCGCCGGCCACGACCAGCGTGCGCGGCCCGGCGCCGACCGGCGCGGACACCACGGGCGCGGGCGACCCGGCGGTCCACGGCGCGCCGCCGGGCCGGCCGGCCCACGGACCGGTGAGCTCGCCGGGCTCCCCGTCGGGCAGCAGCGGCTCGCGGAAGGGCAGGTCCAGGTGCACCGGGCCGGGGTCGGCCGACAGCGCGCCGGTGGCGGCCAGCACCGCCCGCGACACCAGGGAGCGCCAGTAGCGGTTCTGCGCCTCCTCGCGGCCGGCCTCGGGCACGCCGACGTCGGCCGCCCAGCGCACCGCGCCGCCGTAGAGCCCCGGCTGCTCGACCGTCTGGTTCGCCCCGGTGGCGCGCAGCTCCGGCGGCCGGTCGGCGGTCAGCGCCAGCAGCGGCACGCCGCTCGCGTCGGCCTCCAGGACGGCGGCGTGCAGGTGCGCGGCCGCCGTCCCGGAGGTGGTGAGGACCGGCACCGGCCGGCCCGAGGCGCGGGCCAGCCCGAGGGCGAGGAAGGCCGCCGTCCGCTCGTCGACGCGCACGTGCAGCCGCAGCACGCCGGCGCGCTCCGCCGCCGCCAGCGCCAGGGCGACCGGCGCCGAGCGCGAGCCGGGGGCCAGCACCGCGTCGGTGACGCCGTGCCGGGCCAGCTCGTCGACCAGCACGCGGGCCAGCGCGGTGGAGGGGTTCACGCGGCCAGCACCGCCGCGAGCCGGCCGGTCCAGCGGGCGGTGGTGTCCGGGTCGGCGGCGACGGCGGCCCGCCGGTCGGGCGCCACCGCGCGCACCGGCAGCGCGCCGTCGACCGGGAGCAGCGGCGCCGACGCCACGTCCTCGGCCAGCAGCGCGACCGTGGCCAGCCCGCAGGCGAACGGCAGCTCCGGCAGCGCCGCGGCCAGCGCCACCCCGGCCGCGATGCCCACCGACGACTCCAGCGCGGAGGAGACCACGCACGGCAGGCCGTGGGCCTCGGCCACCCGCAGCGCCGCGCGCACGCCGCCGAGCGGCTGCACCTTGAGGACGACGACGTCGCACGCCTCGCGCAGGTCGACCGCGAGCGGGTCGGCCGCGCGCCGCACCACCTCGTCGGCGGCCACCCGGACGTCGACCCGTCGGCGCAGCGCGGCGAGCTCGCCGAGGCCGGCGCAGGGCTGCTCGACGTACTCCAGGCCCACCCGGTCCAGCTCGCGGATCCGCGCGACGGCGGTGTCGACGTCCCAGGCGGCGTTGGCGTCCACCCGCAGGGCGCCGGCCGGTCCCAGCGCGTCGCGGACCGCCTCCACCCGGGCGAGGTCGTCGGCGGGCGTCTGGCCGGGTTCGGCCACCTTCACCTTCGCCGTCCGGCAGCCCGAGGCGGCCACGACCGCGTGCGCCCGGTCGGCGTCGACCGCCGGCACCGTGACGTTGACCGGCACCGTGTCGCGCACCGGGGCCGGCCAGTCCCCGGCCGCCGCCTCGGCCGCGGCCGCCCACCAGCGGCGGCTCTCGGCGGCGTCGTAGTCCCAGAACGGGGAGAACTCGCCCCAGCCGCCCGGACCGCGCACCAGCACCCCGTCGCGGACGTCGATGCCGCGGAAGCGGGTGCGCATGGGCACCGACCAGACCGCCAGCTCGTCGATCCCCGGCGGGAGGGCGGCGGTGATCACGCCCGCCAGCGTATGCCGGGCCTTCCGTACCCTGGCTCGACGTGCCCCGGCAGCTGACCGTCCTCACCGCGCCGGACTCCCCCGCCGCCGTCCTCGGCTCGGTGCTGCCCGCCGTCCGCGCCTGCCTCGACGGGTCCGCGCCGCTCGCCGTCCTCCCCGCCGGGCCGCCGCAGACCGCGGCCCGGGAGGTCCTCGCGCCGGGGGAACCGCTGGAGGACGGCGCGGACCTCGTCGTCGTCACCTCCGGCTCGACCGGCCGCGGCCGCGGGGTGCTGCTGCCGGCGGCGGCGCTGCGGGCCTCGGGCACCGCGACGCTGGCGCGGCTGGGCGGCCCGGGCACCTGGCTGCTGGCCCTGCCGGTGTCGGCGATCGCCGGGCTGCAGGTGCTGTGCCGCTCGGTGCTGGCCGGCACCGAGCCCACCGTCCTCGGGCCCGGCGAGCCGCTGGCGGCGGCGGTCGCGCGCACCGGCGGCGAGCGGCGCTACACCGCCCTCGTGCCCACCCAGCTGCGCCGCTCCCTCGAGCGGGAGCCGGAGGCGCTGCGCGCGTTCGACGCCGTGCTGGTGGGCGGTGCGGCCACCGACCCGGGGCTGCTGGCGCGGGCCCGCGAGGAGGGGGTGGCGGTGGTGACCACGTACGGCATGACCGAGACGGCCGGCGGCTGCGTCTACGACGGCGTCCCGCTCGACGGCGTGCGCGTCCGCGCGGACGACGGGGGGATCGCCGTCGCCGGCCCGGTGCTGGCGCTCGGCTACCGGCGCGACCCGGACGGCAGCGCGGCGGCGTTCGCCGGCGGGGAGTTCCGCACCCGTGACGCCGGGTCGGTCGGCCCCGACGGGCGGCTGACCGTGCACGGCCGGCTGGACGACGTCGTGGTGACGGGCGGGGTGAACGTCGCCCCGCAGGCGGTCGAGGGGGCCCTGCGTGAGCACCCCGCCGTCGCCGACGCCGTCGTCTTCGGCCGGCCCGACGAGGAGTGGGGGCAGCGGGTGGTGGCCGCCGTGGTGCCGGCCGGCGGCGCCGCGCCCGACCTCGCCGTGCTGCGGCCGTGGGTGGCCGAGCGGCTGGGCGGCCCGTCGGCGCCGCGCGAGCTGCACGTCATCGCGGCGGTGCCGACGCTGCACACCGGCAAGCCCGACCGCCGCGCGGTCGCCGCCGCGGTGACGGACGGGAACGGCCCGCCTGCCGGGTCCCGTCGCCGGCCCGTGAGCGGCAGGTCGTGATGGCCACCCCCGCGCAGTGGGTGGCCGGCGCCCGGCCGCGCACGCTGCCGGCCGCGCTGGCGCCGGTCCTGGTGGGCAGCGGCGCGGCGGCCGCGCTGGGCGGCTTCCGGCTGGTCCCGGCGCTGCTGGCGCTGCTGGTCGCCCTCGCCCTGCAGGTGGCGGTCAACTACGCCAACGACCACTCCGACGGCAAGCGCGGCACCGACGCCGACCGGGTCGGGCCGATGCGGCTGGTCGGCTCCGGTGCGGCCTCGGCGCGGCAGGTGCTGGTCGCCGCGCTGCTGGCCTTCGCCGTCGCCGGGGTCGCGGGGCTGGTCCTGGCCGCGCTGTCGAGCTGGTGGCTGGTCGCGGTCGGCGCGGTGTGCATCGCGGCGGCCTGGACGTACACCGGCGGCCCGCTGCCCTACGGCTACCGGGCGCTGGGCGAGGTGTTCGTCTTCGTCTTCTTCGGCCTCGTCGCCGTGGCCGGGACGACGTTCGTGCAGACCGGCCGGGTGGAGGGGCTGGCGCTGGCCGCGGCGGTGCCCATCGGGCTGCTGTCGGTGGCGCTGCTGGTGGTCAACAACCTGCGCGACGTCGAGGGCGACGCGCGCGTGGGCAAGCGCACGCTGGCGGTGCTGCTCGGTGGCACGCGGACCCGGCGGTCCTACGTCGGGCTGCTCGCGGTCGCGTTCGCCGTCGTCGTCGCCATCGGGGTGGCCCGGCCGTGGGCGCTGCTCGCGCTGGCCGCCGCGCCGCTGGCGGTGCCGCCGTCCCGGGTGGTGCTCTCCGGCGGCCGCGGGCCCGCGCTGATCGCCGCGCTGCAGGCCACCGGCCTGCTCACCCTGGTCACCGGGGTGCTGCTGGCGGCCGGCCTGGCGCTGTCGGGCTGAGGATCAGGCCGCGGCGTCGCCGCTGAGCCGGGCGCGCAGCTGCTCCTTGGCGTGCCGCTTCTCCTCCTGCCGCAGCACCAGCGCCACGCTCAGCCGCTCGCGCGAGCGGCGCAGCAGGAAGTAGGCGACCGGCATCGACAGCACCAGCCCGAACAGCAGGCCCGACCAGAAGTCGAGGCCGACCATCCACAGGACCACGGTCAGCACCGCGAAGACCGCCAGCCGGCCGACGGTGTGGATCACCAGCCAGGGCAGCACCCTCGGGCGCTGCGCCGGCGTCCCGGTCGTGCGGTCCTGCTCAGCCATGACGGCCCTCCCACTTCGTCGACAGCACCACGGTGGTGCGGGTGCGGGCGACACCCCTGATCCTGTTCAACGCGCTGATGGTGGCCTCCAGTGCCGGGATGTCGGTCACGCGCACCTTGAGCACGTAGCCCTCGCTGCCGGCCACCCGCCAGCAGTCCTCGACCTCGTGCAGCTCCCGCAGCGCCGCCTCGACGCCGGTGTCGTCCACCGAGTCGCTCTCGATGACGCCGACCAGCGCGGTGACGTCCAGGCCGACCGCGACCGGGTCGACGACGGCCCGGTAGCCGGTGATCACGCCCGCGGCCTCCAGCTTGCCGACGCGCTCGTGCACCGACGGCGCGGAGAGGCCCACCTGGCGGGCCAGCTCGGCGTAGCTGGCCCGGCCGTTGTCGCGCAGCAGGTCGATCAGCTGCCGGTCGACGGCGTCGATGGGTCTCTCCGTCCTGCTCGGGCCCGGAGCCGTGCCGCGCTCCGCCCCCCGAGTATCCCCGCGTGCGTACATTGGCCGCACCGACCCGTCGACGAGGGGGTGGCGAGGGTGTTCGCGGTGCTGCTGGTGGTCGCGGTGGTCGTGATCGTGCTCGTGGTGCGGGCGACGGCCGCCGCCGGGAGCGAGGTCCGCCCGCCGCGTCAGGCCCGCCGTCCGCGGCCGCCGCAGGCGGCCCGTCCGGTGGCCCCCGACGACGATCCCGAGTTCCTCCGCGAGCTCGCCCGCCGCGTCCGCCGCGACGACGGCTCCCCCGCCTGACGCGGACGCGCCCGCGCCCACCGACGCGCACGGTGCACTTCCGCGGAAGTGCACCGTGCAGTTCCGCGGAAGTGCGCGCTCAGGCGGCGCGGCCGCCGAAGAGCCGGCGCCAGCCGCGCCGGGCCGGGGACTCCGGGTCGTCCCCGGGGCCGGGCACCGGCGGGACGGCGTCGATGCGGGCGGTCTCCGCCCCGGTGTCGATCGAGCCGGGCCAGCCCAGCCCGCCCCCGGTGGTGGTGTCCCCCGGCCAGCCCAGGCCGCTCTCCGTGCCCTGCGTGGAGCCGGCGCCCTGGGTGGTGCCCGTGCCCTCGGTGGACGCCGAGGCGTGCCGGCGGCCGGGCGCGGACTCCTGCTGCCGGGCGAGGGCGGCGGCGACGATCGGGTCGGTGCCGGCGTCGTCGGCGGCCGCGTGCCTAGCCACGGTGGCCTCCTCGCCGGTCCCCCGCACGTGCGGTCATGCGGAGAATGGAAGCACGCGACCGGGCGGCCCGGTGCCCGTGCCCTGGCTCAGGAGGCGCGAGTGCCCTGCTGGGGCGGGTGGTGCGGACTCAGTTCACGCCGCCGTAGCTGTGCAGCCCGGTCGAGACCATGTTCACGTACAGCAGGTTGAACACCATGACCGCCAGCCCGACGACGTTGACCCACGCCGCGGGCCGGCCGCGCCAGCCCGCGGTCGTGCGGGCGTGCAGGTAGGCGGCGTAGACGACCCACGCGATGAACGCCCAGGTCTCCTTCGGGTCCCAGCCCCACGGCCGGCCCCAGGCGCTCTCCGCCCAGATGGCGCCGGCGATGACGGCGAAGGTCCAGATCGGGAAGCCGAAGACGACGGTGCGGTGCGCCACCCGGTCCAGCGTGGCGGCGTCGGGCACGCGCGCCACCAGCCCCGCCGGGTCGCCGCCGCGGGCCTCGTACCGCGACCGCACCAGGTACAGGATGCTGGCGATGCCGCTGACGAAGAAGACGCCGAAGCCGAGGATCGCCGTCGTCACGTGCACGGCCAGCCAGCTCGACCGCAGCGCGGCCACCAGCGGGCCGTCCTCGACGTAGAGGAACAGGCCGATCGCCACCAGGCTGACCACGACCGGGGCGAGCACGAACAGACCCAGGTGCCGCAGGCCGGGCGAGCGCAGCGCCAGGACGAGGAAGGCCACCACGGCGACGAGCACGACGGCGGTCGCGAACTCGTACATGTTGCCCCACGGCAGCCGGTCGGTGGCCAGTCCGCGGGCGACGAGGACGCCGGTGTGCGCGACCGCCCCGAGCGCGGTGAGCAGCATCGCGACCCGGCCCCAGCGGCGCACCGCCGGCGGGTCGACCGGGTGCCCGGACGCCGCGGTGGCGCCGGGCTCGACGGGGGCGCCGGGCTCGACGGGGGCGCCGGAGCCGACCAGCTCGCGGGCGCGGACGGGCCGGCGGCCGAAGGCCAGCTGGGCGCAGAACGCCACGACGGCCAGGGAGTAGAGGCCGACGCTGCTGGAGAACAGCGTGTCGGAGAGGGCGGCCAGCTGGTCAGCGGTCACGCGGGGAGGCCTCCGGTTCCGGTGCGGCCCCGTCGGACGGGGCACGGTCTGCAGCGCGGGCCGCCAGGGCCGCCCGCAGGTCGTCGGTGAGCGCGGCGAAGCGCGGGGCGCCGTCGCCGCTGCCGCGGGTCAGCACGCCGACGCCGAGCACGCTACCGCCGTCCGCGGGGGCGGCGATGGCCCGGGCGAAGGCGCGCTCCCGGCGCAGCAGGAGCATGCCGAGCAGGCCGACCAGGACGGCGATCGCGGCGACGAGCACCCACACCTGGCCGGGGTCGTGCGAGAACTGCAGGGCGGCGAACTCGCGGACGCCGGTGAAGGTCACCGTCGTCCCGTCGGGCAGCGTCATCGACTCGCCCACCGCCAGGTTGGCCGAGCCGACCTCGGTGAGCCGGCCGCGCTCGATCTGCGCGGTGTCGAGCGAGTACACCGACTGCGGCAGGCCGGAGTCCAGGCCGAGGTAGCCCCGGTAGGCCACGATCGCGACCTGCGGCGCCAGCGGCTGCGGGTCGATCGAGGTGAGGATGCCGTCGCGGACCACGCCGGTCGGGGCGAAGAAGCCCTGCAGCGCGAGCTGGTCCTCGGCGCCGGCGCCCAGGTCGGGCAGCTTGAGCGCGCCCTCGCTGGCCATGGTGCTCTGCTCGGTGGGCAGGAACGGCGCGGAGACGTCGTCGAACGTCGACCCGTCGGGCAGCGTCACGGTGAACCGCGGGGCGAACCCGTGGCCGGTCACGTAGACGCGGTCGCCGTCGACCCGCAGCGGGTCGTTGACGCCGATCGTCGTCGGCCGGCCCTCCTGCCCGGGCGGGCCGTAGGTGATGTCGGCGGTGAACGAGGCGGCCGTCAGGTCCTCCTCGTACTCGGCGCGGAAGTCCTCGAGGCCGACGCAGACCGGCGTCAGGTCGCTGCCCTCGACCAGCGCGCCGGAGGAGTAGGTGTCGTACTGCTGGAACGAGTTGCAGAACCGGCCGCCCTCGGTGACCAGGATGCTGCCCTCGTAGCCCCAGAGCTTCCCCCCGGCCAGCGCCACCAGCAGCGCGAGCAGCGCGAGGTGGAAGAGCAGGTTGCCGGCCTCCTTGAGCAGCCCCTTCTCCGCCGACAGCTCCGCCTGGCCACCGCGCTCGCGGCGGACGACGCGGTAGCGGCGCACCCGCAGCTCCTCCTCGACGACGTCGAGGGCGTCGGCGGCCGGCAGCGGGGTGGGCAGCTCCGCGGCGTCGGGCAGCCGGGAGAGCCGGCGCGGGGCCGGTGGCGGCGGGGTGCGCAGGGCGCGGGCGTGCTCGAGCGCGCGGGGCAGCACGCAGCCGACGAGCGAGACGAACAGCAGCAGGTACACCGCGGCGAACCACGGGGAGCCGAAGACGTCGAAGAGGTAGAGCCGGTCGAGCACCGGCGCGAGCGTCGGGTGGTCGGTGAAGTACTGGCTGACGTTGGCCTGCGACAGCGAGCGCTGCGGCAGCAGCGAGCCGGGGACGGCGGCGAGCGCGAGCAGGAACAGCAGCACGATCGCCGTCCGCATCGCGGTGAGCCGGCGCCACTGGCGCAGCAGGAACCCGCCGAGCCGGCGGAGGGCCGACGGCCGGGCGGGCGGCGGCGGGGGCGCGGCGGCCTCCCGCGGCGGGGCGGCCAGACTCACAGCAGCGACTCCCCCAGGCCGGTGGCGGCCAGCCACGAGCGCAGCCACGCCATCATCTCGCTCCAGGCGCCGGTGACCAGCAGCAGGCCGACCACCACGAGGACGGCGCCGCCGAAGCGGGTGACGGCGCGGGCGTGCCGGCGCAGGACCGCCGTCGCCCCGACCGCCCAGCGGGCGCCGAGCGCGACCAGCACGAACGGCACGCCCAGGCCCAGGCAGTAGGCCACCGACAGCAGTGCGCCGCGGCCGGCGGTGGCCTCGGTGTAGGCCAGCGAGTACACCGCCGAGAGCGTGGGGCCCAGGCACGGCGTCCAGCCCAGCCCGAAGACGACACCGAGCAGCGGCGCGCCGGCCAGGCCCGCGGCCGGTCGCACCGACAGCCGGGCGGTGCGCTGCAGCAGCGGCAGCCGGCCGAGGAAGGCCAGCCCGACGACGATGACGACGACGCCCATGACCCGGGTGATCACGTCGTCGTACTGCGCGAGCAGCCGGCCCAGCCCGCCGAAGGCGGTGCCCACGGCGACGAACACCGCGGTGAAGCCGAGGACGAACAGCACCGCGCCGAGCACCATCCGCCCGCGCGGGGAGCGCTCGTCGGTGCGGACCGCGGTGGCGGTGGCCGTCGTGCCCGGGCCGGGCGCCGTCCCGTCGCCCGCGGGAGCCGGGGCGGCGGTGCGCACGCCGCTGCCGACCAGCCCGGTGACGTAGGACAGGTAGCCGGGCACCAGCGGCAGCACGCACGGCGAGGCGAAGCTGACCAGCCCGACGAGGGCGGCGACGGCCGCGGCGACCAGCAGCGGGCCGTCGGTGACCAGCGCGGCGAACTCAGCCCCCACCTGGGCCCTCCCCGAGCAGCGAGTCGATCACCGCGCGGAGGTCGTCCTGGGCGACCTCGCCGGTGTAGACGGCGGCCACCCGGCCGTCCCGGTCGAGCACGATGGTGGACGGGATCGCCGTGGCGGGGTAGTCCCGGAACGCCAGGGCGACCTCGCCGGCGGGGTCGTACAGCGAGGGGAACTCGATGCCCTCGCTGTCGACGAACGCCCGGGCGAACTGCTCGTCGGCCTCCTTGACGTTCAGGCCCAGGAACGCCACGCCCTCGTCGCGGACGTCGGCGTAGACCTCCTGGAACTGCGGCGTCTCGACCCGGCAGGGCGGGCACCACGAGCCCCAGAAGTTGAGCACCGCGACCTGGCCGTCGAGCTCGGCGGAGGTCCAGTCCCCGCCACCGAGCAGGGTGCCGCCGAAACCGGGTGCGGCGGCCCGCTCGGCCTCCGGGATGAGCTCGCCGGCCGGGGTGGCGGCGACGAAGCGGAACTGGCCGCCGTTGGCGACGTCGACCTGGCCCTCGCCGGTCGCGCAGCCGGTGAGGACGGTCAGGGCCGCGGTCGCGGCGAGCAGGGCACGCCTCATGCGCCGGGCACCGCGTCGGGGTCGGTGGCCCCGGCCGGCTCGGCGTAGGAGACGCCGACGACGCGGTCGCCCTCGTAGGTCACCGACGTCACGCTGGCCAGCCCGCACTGGCGGCGGCGCGGGTCGTGGGCGAAGCGCCTGCCCTCGAGGTGCAGCCGCAGCGTCCAGATGGGCAGCTGGTGGCTGACGCAGACGGCGGCGCTGCCGCGGGCGGCGTCGCGCGCGGCCTCGACGGCGGCGAGCATCCGCGCGGCGATCTCGACGTAGGGCTCGCCCCACGACGGGCGCAGCGGGTTGCGCAGCTTCCACCAGTGCTGCGGCGAGCGCAGGGCGCCGTCCCCCACGCCGACCCGGAGCCCCTCGAAGGCGTTGCCGGCCTCGATGAGCCGGTCGTCGACGGCCACCGGCAGGTCGAGCCGCTCGGCCAGGGGTGCCGCGGTCTGCCGCGCCCGCTCCAGCGGGCTGGAGACCAGGTGGGTGACGCCGCGACCGGCCAGCCACTCCGCCGCCGTCCGGGCCATCTCCTCCCCCGCTTCGGAGAGCCGGTAGCCGGGCAGCCGGCCGTAGAGCACGCCCTGCGGGTTGTGCACCTCGCCGTGCCGCAGCAGGTGCACCGTCGTCGTCGCGTCGCTCACGGGGACAGCTCCTGGGCGTCCTTGGCGGCCTCGTCGGGCGGGGCGTCGGCGGGGTCGGCGGCCGCGGCGGCGCGGGCGGCGGCGGGCAGTGCGTCGAGCACCCTCTCCACCGCCTCGTCGTCGAGGGCCGCGTTGACGAACCACGACTCGTAGGCCGACGGCGGCAGGTAGACGCCGCGGGCGAGCATCTCGTGGAAGAAGGCGGTGAACGCGGCGGTGTCCTGGGTGCGGGCGTCGTCGTAGTCGCGCACCTGGCGCTCGTCGGGCACGAAGAACACCGAGAACATCGAGCCGGCCTGCTGCACCCGGTGCGGGACGCCGGCGGCGAACAGCGCCGCGCTGGTGGCGCCGCGCAGCACCGCGGCCACCTGGTCGCAGCGGGCGTAGACGTCGTCGGTGCAGTGCCGCAGCGTGGTCAACCCGGCGGCGACCGCGACCGGGTTCCCCGCCAGCGTGCCGGCCTGGTAGACCGGCCCGGTCGGCGCGAGGTGGTCCATGAGGTCGGCCCGGCCGCCGAAGGCCGCCGCCGGGAGCCCGCCGCCCATGACCTTGCCGAAGGTGAACAGGTCGGCGTCGACCGGGTCGTGGCCGTACCAGCCCGACCGGGACACCCGGAAGCCGGTCATCACCTCGTCGAGCAGCAGCAGCGCGCCGTGCGCGGCGGTGATCCGGCGCAGCTCGGCGTTGAAGCCGTCCAGCGGCGGGACGACGCCCATGTTGCCCGGGGCGGCCTCGCTGACGACGAGGGCGATGTCGGCGCCGCGCTCGGCGAAGACCCGCTCGACGGCGGCCACGTCGTTGTAGGGCAGCACGACCGTGTCGGCGGCCGCGCCGGTGGTGACGCCGGGGGTGTCGGGCAGGCCGAGGGTGGCCACGCCCGAGCCGGCCGACGCGAGCAGCGCGTCGACGTGGCCGTGGTAGCAGCCGGCGAACTTGACCACGACCGGCCGGCCGGTGGCGCCGCGGGCCAGCCGCACCGCCGAGAGCACCGCCTCGGTGCCGGAGTTGACCAGCCGCACCCGCTCCACCGGGGGCACGCGGGCGATGATCTCCTCGGCCAGCTCGAGCTCGCCCTCGGTGGGGGTGCCGAAGGAGAACCCGCGCCGCGCGGCGGCGGTGACCGCCTCGACGACGGCCGGGTGGGCGTGGCCCAGGATCATCGGCCCCCACGAGGCGACGAGGTCGACGTAGCGCCGGCCGTCGGCGTCGGTCAGCCACGGGCCGGAGCCCTGGGTCATGAAGCGCGGGGTGCCGCCGACGGCGCGGAACGCGCGCACCGGGGAGTTCACGCCACCCGGGGTGACGCGCTGCCCGCGCGCGAACAGCTCGGCCGAGACGGGTGCGGCGTAGTCGTACCGGGCGGTGTCCAGCGAGGTCACGGCCCCAGTGTCCCCCTCCCGCCGGAGCGGCCGTCGGGGGTGTCGGGGTCGGCGCGCTGTGACGTCCCCCTCGCCGACGTCCCCCTCGCCGGCACCGCGCCCAGCAGCGCGGTGCCGAGGGCCGCGGGGTCGCGGGTGGGGACCAGCACGGTGCGCCCGTCGGCCAGCCGCAGCGGCAACCCGGTGCGGCCGCGCGGCAGCGACCAGCCGCCGCCGAGCACGGGGGCGCCGGCGTCCGCCCCGGCCGTGCCCTCGCGGACGGCGCGCAGGTGGGCGGCGTCGACGTCGGCCAGCGCCACCCGCTCGCGGCCCACCGACAGCGCGCCGTCGGGGCCGCCCGGGTCCACCCGCACCGTCCAGGCGCGGCGCGCGGCGAGGCAGACGGAGGCGACGACCCCGGGCACCGCGACGAGGACCAGCACCCACAGCAGCGACGGCACGCGGGGTCCGGGCAGGGCGACGTCCAGGACCACGAGGACGCCCAGCGCGGCGGCCGCCAGCCAGCACGGCCGCCAGCTGCCGCCGGGCTCGACGTACCCGCCGCCCCCCGCCGGGGTCACCGCAGCAGGCGCGCGGCCTCGACGGCCCAGTAGGTGAGCACCTGGCCGGCACCGGCCCGCCGGATGGCGGTGAGCGTCTCCAGGATGGCGCGCTCGCGGTCGATCCAGCCGTTGCGGGCGGCCGCCTCGACCATCGCGTACTCGCCGCTGACCTGGTAGGCGCTGACCGGGACGTCGACGGCGTCGGCGACCCGGGCCACGATGTCCAGGTAGGGCAGCGCCGGCTTGACCATGACCGCGTCGGCGCCCTCGGCCAGGTCCTGGCGCACCTCGCGCAGCGCCTCGTCGGCGTTGGGCGGGTCCATCTGGTAGGTCGAGCGGTCGCCGAACCGGGGCGCGCCCTCGGCCGCCTCGCGGAACGGGCCGTAGAAGCCCGAGGCGTACTTGGCGGCGTAGGCGAGGATCGGCGTCTCGGTGAACGCGCGGGAGTCCAGCGCGCGGCGGATGGCCGCGACCTGCCCGTCCATCATCCCGCTGGGGGCGATGACGTGGGCCCCGGCCTGCGCCTGGGCGATCGCCACGGACGCGTAGCGGTCCAGCGTGGGGTCGTTGTCGACGACGCCGGCCGGCGTGACCACCCCGCAGTGCCCGTGGGAGGTGTACTCGCACAGGCACAGGTCGGCCATGAGCACCAGCTCGTCGCCGAGGTCGGCCCGCAGCTCGCGCAGCGCGACGTTGACGATCCCGTCGGCGGCGTCGGCCTGCGAGCCCACCTCGTCCTTCTCGGCCGGGACGCCGAACAGGATCAGCCCGCCGATGCCGGCCTCGGCCGCCTCGTGCGCGGCCTTGCGCAGCGAGTCGACCGTGTGCTGGACGACGCCGGGCATCGAGCCGATGGGCTGGGCCTCGGTGATGCCCTCCTTGACGAAGACCGGCAGCACCAGGTCGGCCGGGGCCACCCGCGTCTGCGCGGTGAGCCGGCGCAGCGCGGGCGTCGACCGCAGCCGGCGCCCGCGCGCGAAGCCGGGGTGCGACCCGCCCTGCGCCGGGGTCACTGCCCGGCCTCCGCCCGCTTGGCCTCGGCGTACTCGGCCAGCGCGTCGACCAGCGGGCCCACGGCGGCGGTCTCGGGCTGCACGTCCACCCGCAGCCCGAACTCCTGGGCGGTGGCCGCGGTGGCCGGGCCGATGACCGCGACGACGGTCTTGGCGTGCGGCTTGCCGGCGATGCCGACCAGGTTGCGCACGGTGCTCGACGAGGTGAAGCACACCGCGTCGAAGCCGCCCCCCTTGATCGCCTCGCGCACCGGCGCCGGCGGCGGGGCCGCCCGGACGGTCCGGTAGGCGGTCACGTCGTCGATCTCCCAGCCGCGCTCCTGCAGGCCCGCGGCGAGGGTCTCGGTGGCGATGTCGGCGCGGGGCAGCAGCACCCGGTTGATCGGGTCGAGGACGTCGTCGTACTCGGGGAAGTCGGCCAGCAGTCCCTCGCTCGACTGGGCGCCCGAGGGCACCAGCTCGGGCACGATGCCGAAGGCGCGCACCGACTCGGCGGTCTGCTCGCCGACGCAGGCCACCTTGACGCCGGCGAACGCGCGGGCGTCGAGGCCGAGCTCGGCGAACTTCTCGCGGACGGCCTTCACCGCGTTGGCCGAGGTGAACACGATCCAGCCGTAGCGGCCGGTGACCAGACCCTTGATCGCCCGGTCCATCTGGGCGGCGCTGCGCGGGGGCTCCACGGCGATGGTGGGCACCTCGACCGGCACCGCGCCGTAGGCCCGCAGCCGGTCGCTCATCTCACCGGCCTGGTCCTTGGTGCGCGGCACCAGCACCCGCCAGCCGAACAGCGGCCGGCTCTCCCACCAGGAGAGCTTCCCGCGCTTGTCGACGGCCGCGCCGACGGTGGCCACGACCGTGCCGGTGAGCGCGTCGACGCCCGCGGTCTTCTCGGCCACGGCCGACAGCTTCGCCACGACGCTCTTCTGGCCGGTGCCCGAGCCTGCCGCGGTGACCACGACGGGCGTGGCGGCGGACAGGCCGCCCTCGACCAGCCGGGCGGCGGCGTCGGGGAGCTGCTCGGCGCCGGCCTGCAGCACCACCGGGGCGCCCAGCGCGGCGGCCGCGCCGGCCAGCGCCGGCAGGTCGGCCGTGCCGTCGCGGAGGTCCGCGGTCAGCGAGGTGCCGCCGAGGGCGACCCCGGCGTAGGCGGGGACGGCGGTCGCGGGCGCGACGCCGGGGACGACGTCGAAGGCCACCGAGGTGCGGCCGACGGCGAGCACCTCCTTGACCGCGGCGTCGGAGGTGAACGGGTCTCCGGCGACCAGGCGGACGACGACGTCGCCGCCCTTCGCCGCGGCGACCGCACCCTTGGCGACGTCGGCCGGCTCCCCGCTGACGGGGGTGAGCTCGAGGCCGGGCCGGCTCTCGCGGACGGCGTCCTGCACGGCGGCGGGGACGTCGGGGTCGACGAGCACGACCGTGGCCTCGGCCAGCGCGGCCGTGGCCCGGGCGGTCAGCATGCCGGGGTCGCCGGGGCCGGCGCCGACGAAGACGACGCGGCCTGGGGTCTTGCGGAAGCGCGTCATCGCGTGCTCCTGGTCCTTGTGGGTGTCGTGCCCCTCGGGAGGGCGTGGGCGGGGGTCGTGGGGGCCGGGGCGGGCTGCCCGGCGGAGGGGGTCACCGGGACGCCGCCACCAGCTCGGCGGCGCCGCGGTCGAGCAGCTCGGCGGCGATCTCGCGGCCGAGCCGCTCGGCGTCGCCCACCGGGCCGGTGACCGAGCCGCGGACGCCGTCGCTGCCGTCGAGCGCGGTGACCGAGGCCCGCAGGTAGAGCTCGGGACCGTCGTCGCCCTCGGCCAGCTCCGCGTACGCGGCGACCGGCGCGCTGCACCCGGCCTCCAGCGCGGCGAGCGTGGTGCGCTCGGCGAGCACGCAGGCACGGGTGGCGGCGTCGTCGAGGGCGGCGAGCACCTCCAGTGTGCGCTCGTCGTCGACCCGGCACTCGACGGCCAGCGCGCCCTGGGCGGGGGCGGGCAGCACCTGCAGCGGGTCGAGGGTCTCGGTGATCGTGCCGAGCCGGCCCAGGCGGGCGAGCCCCGCGCGGGCGAGCACGACGGCGTCGAGGTCGCCGGGCACGACGCGGGCCATCCGGGTGTCGACGTTGCCGCGGATCGGCACGACGTCCAGGCCCAGGCCCAGGGCGCGCAGCTGGGCGACCCGGCGGGGGGCGCCGGTGCCCACCCGGGCGCCGGCGGGCAGCTCGCCGAGGGTGAGCCCGTCGCGGGCGACGAGCGCGTCGCGCGGGTCCTCGCGGGGCGGGACGGCGGCCAGCACCAGGCCGGCCTCCGGCGCGGTGGGCAGGTCCTTGTAGCTGTGCACGGCGACGTCGACGGTGCCCTCGAGCAGGGCTTGCCGGATGGCGGTGACGAAGACGCCGGTGCCGCCGAGCTGGGCGATGGCCGCGGCCGACCGGTCGCCCTCGGTGCTGATGTGCACGAGCTCGACCGGCAGCCCGCTGGCCGCGGTGATGGCGTCGGCGACGGCCTGCGACTGGGTGCGGGCCAGCTGGCTGGCGCGGGTGCCCAGCCGCAGCGTGCGGGTGGCGGTGGTCACGCGGCGCCGCCCGGGCGCAGCTCGTCGGGGTCGACGCCGACCGCCTCGGCCAGGTGCGACCCGTCGGCGGGCACCTCGGCGTCGATGCCCAGCCCGAACAGCGCGCGCAGCGCGTCGGCGTAGTCGACGCCGCCCGGGGTGCTGGCCAGCTCCTTGACCCGCACGGTCGGCTCGTGCAGGAGCTTGTCGACGACGCGGCGCACGGTGCGGGTGATCTCGCTGCGGGCGCGGGCGTCGAGGTCGGGCAGGCGGGTCGACAGCCGCAGCAGCTCGGCGTCGACGACCTCGGCGGCCTGGCTGCGCAGCGCCGACACCGTCGGGGCCACGGCGGCGGCCTGCCGCTCGGCGCGCAGCAGCGCGGTCTCGGCCTCGATGAGCGCGTGCGCCGCCGAGACGTCGTCGGCACCGACGGCGCCGGCCTCCGGGTCGGCGCCGGTCGCCGGGCGGTCGCCGTGCAGGAGGGCGCCGTTGCGCTCGCCCTGCAGCAGGGCCAGGTCGACGACGTGCACGCCGGGCAGCGCGGCCACGCCGGGGTCGACGTCGCGGGGCAGCGCCAGGTCGACGACGGCCAGCGGGCGGCCGGGGCGGCCGGCCATCGCGGTGGCGACGGCGTCGGTGGAGACGACCAGGCCGGTGGCGCCGGTGCAGGTGACCAGCACGTCGACGTCGGCGATGGCCTGCGGCAGGTCGGCGAGCTCGGCGGTGCCGCCGTCGACGGCCGCGGCCAGCCGGGCCGCCGACTCCGGGGAGCGGCTGGCGACGGTGACCAGCGCCCCGCGGCGGGAGAGCGTGGTGGCGGCGAGCGCGCCCATGGAGCCGGCGCCGACGACCAGCACCGGGCGGCCGGCCAGCGGGCCGACACGGGCCTCGGCGCGGTCGAGGGAGACGGTCACCAGCGACTGGCCGGCCCGGTCGATGCCGGTCTCGGCGTGCACCCGCTTGCCCACCCGCAGGGCGTGCTGGGCCACCGGGTGCAGGGCGCGGGCGACCGTGCCCTCCTCCTGGGCGAGGGCGTAGGCGGTGCGCAGCTGGCCGAGCACCTGGGTCTCGCCAACGACCATGGAGTCCAGGCCGGCGGCCACGGTGAACAGGTGGGCGACGGCCTGGTCCTCGTAGTGGACGGTGACGTAGGGCGAGAGCTCCTCGACGGTGGCGCCGGCCTGGCGGGCGAGCACCCGGCTGACCTCGGCGACGCCGCCGTGGAAGCGGTCGACCTCGGCGAAGACCTCCACCCGGTTGCAGGTGGCCAGCACCAGCGCCTCGCTGACGTGGTCGCTGCCGACCAGCTCGTGCAGCGCCTTGACCTGGTCGTCGCGGGTCATGGCGAACTGCTCGAGCAGCGCGACCGGCGCGGTCTGGTGGCTGATGCCGACGGCGAGCAGGCTCATGCCATCCCCCCGGCGGGGGTGAGGACGGTCGCGGCCGGGCCGCGCTGCTTGTCGAGGAACGCGAGGACCTGGAGCTCGACGGAGAGGTCGACCTGGCGGACGTCGACCCCCGCGGGCGCGGTGAGCGCCACCGGTGCGAAGTTCAAGATGCTCCTCACCCCGGCCGAGGTCAGCCGGTCGCAGACCCGCTGGGCCACCTCGGCCGGTGTCGCGATGACCCCGATCGTCGCCCGGGTGGCGGTGACGACCTCGTCGAGCTCCTCCATCGGGCGGACCACCCGGCCGCCGACCTCCTGGCCGACGCGGGCCGGCGAGGCGTCGAACAGGCCGACGAACTCGAACCCGCGGCTGCCGAAGCCGCCGTAGCCGGCCAGCGCCGAACCGAGGTTGCCCAGCCCGACCAGCACGCAGGCGTGCGCGGTCTCCATCCCGAGCACCCCGGCGATGCGGTCGCGCAGGGTGGCCACCTCGTAGCCCACCCCGCGGGTGCCGCAGGGCCCGAGGTGCGAGAGGTCCTTGCGCAGCCCCGCCGGGTTGACGCCGGCCGCCGAGGCCAGCTCACCGGAGGAGACGGTGCCGCGACCGCCGTCGGCGAGGCTGCTGAGCACCCGCAGGTACACGGCCAGGCGCGCGACGGTGGCCTCCGGGATCCGGGGCCGCGACTGCATCACGGGTCCACTCCACAGCGGTCGCGCCCGGACGACGGCGGGAGCCGAGGGGGGCGGACGACATCGGGGATCCGGGCGGACGACCGCCCGGCGTCTGCCACGGTAACCGCTTGTGAACGCAGGAACAAAGTCGCGGCGACCGCACCGGCCGCCTGGCCAGCAGGGACGCGCGGTGCTGTGTCCGACACCATAGCCGGACGGGACCGGGTCGGCGCGCGCCGGGCCTAGCCGAGCCCCAGGTCGCGGCGCAGCCGCGGGACGTCGACGGTGAAGTAGGAGTGCTCGCGGCCGTTGAGAAGCACCACCGGCACGCGGTCGCCGTACTCGGCGCGCAGGTCGGGGTCGGTGTCGACGTCGACCTCGCGACTGGCCACCCCCGCCTCGGCGGCGATCCGGGCCACCGTCTCGGCGGCGGCCACGCACAGGTGGCAGCCCTCGCGGGTGAGCAGCTCCAGCCTCGGCGGTGCCGCGCCCGTGGCGGCTGCGGACGTGTTCACGGCGCCTCCTCCCGGCCGCTGCACCCGCTTCCCGGGGGAGGCGCGGGAGCGACCGGCCGACGTGGACGGTTCGCAGTCATGTTGTCACCATGGGACACGACCCGCAGCAGCGCGGGCACCCGCCGAACCGGGAGCGACCCCCGTCGGGCGAGCCGCCGCGGCTCGGCTGGCCGACGAGGAGGTCGACGCCCGCATGCCGCAGCCGCGCCCGGTGGACGACGGCGCGCTCGCGGCCCTCGAGGAGGAGCTGCCGGCCGACGGGGTCGACGTCTGGGGCCTGGTCCGCCGCGCCCAGGACGGCGACGCCGAGGCGTTCGGGCAGCTCTACGACCACTACGTGACGGTGGTGCACCGCTACCTGCTGCACCGGGTGGGCGACCGGGCGCTGGCCGAGGACTTCACCAGCGAGACCTTCGTGCGGGCGCTGCGGCGCATCGACTCGCTGTCGTTCCAGGGCCGCGACGTCGGTGCCTGGCTGGTGACGATCGCCCGCAACATCGTCCGCGACCACGTGAAGAGCAGCCGCTTCCGGCTGGAGGTCACCACCGCCGACATGCGCGACGCCGACCGGGCCACCGACGGCGTCGAGGACGCCGTCGTCGCCCGGCTGACCACCGAGCAGCTGCTGGCCTGCGTCCGGCAGCTGGGCAGCGAGCAGCAGGAGTGCATCTCGCTGCGGTTCCTGCAGGGCCTGTCGGTGTCGGAGACCGCCGCGGTGATGGGCAAGAAGGACGGCGCGGTCAAGGCCCTGCAGCACCGGGCGGTGCGCCGCCTGGCGAGCCTGCTGCCGGAGGGGCTGCGGTGACGGTCGGGGATCCCGGGGTCGCCCCCGACAGGGACCCCGTATCGGCTCGGGAGCGGCCTCGTTGCTCCGGTCGACGACGTCCCGACCGACGCACCGGAGGACCCGGGTGAACCCCTCGCACGACGCCGCGGGCAGCCGCCGCGCGTCCGTGCGGGACCGCGAGGAGGCCCTGGAGACCCGCCTGCGGGCGCTGGCCGCCGACCTCGACACCGGGCCGGCACCGGACTTCCGCGCCGCCACGCGCGCCCGGCTGGTCGCGATGGCCGCCGTCCGCCCGCGCGGGCCCGTGCCGCGCCGCGGCCTGCGCGCCCTCCTCGGGCCGCGCCGCGCCGCCCGGCGCTCCCGGCTGACCGCCGCGGTGGCCGGCGCGGCGCTGGCGGCCACCGCGACGGGCGCGCTGGTCGCGCTGTCGGCCGACGCCCGGCCCGGGGACGCGCTCTACGGGCTCAAGCGCGGCACGGAGCAGACGGAGCTGGCGCTGGCCGGCGACGAGCGGGGCCCGACGCTGCTGGAGCTCGCCTCGACGCGGCTGCAGGAGCTCGACGGGCTGGTGGACGGCGGCGCCCCGGCCCCGGTCGTCCGCGACACGCTCGCCACGATGGACGCGCAGACCACCGAGGGCGCCGCGCTCGTGTCCACCGCCGCGCTGGACGCCCGGGACGCCGCGCCGCTGTCGGCGCTCGGCGACTGGGCACGGCAGCAGGGTGCCGGGCTCGCCGACCTGCGGCCCACGCTGCCCGGCGGCGCGGCCACCGACTCGATCGACCTGGTGGGCCGGATCGGGGCCCGCGCCCAACGGTTGCGGACGGCGCTGGCCTGCCCCGCCGGCCCGGCCATCAGTGGCCGCGACGAGCTGGGCCCGGTGCCCGCGCCGTGCGCCGCCCCCGAGGCGCCGGTGCCGACGACCCCGTCCGCGGTCCCGGCCGACCCCGGCACCCCGACCGGCGACTCCCCCGCGGGCGAGGTGTCCCCCGCCGCGCCACCCCCGGGGCCCGCGGCGCCCTCCGGTGGGAGCAGCGGCGGGGCGGCCGGCTCCGGGCCGGCACCGGACGGGTCGGCGCCCACGGGCAGCGCCCCGGCGCCGTCGACGACCACGCCCGACGGCGGTCCGGTGCCCTCCCTCCCGGTGCCCGGAGGGGGCGGCACGGCCCCGTCCCCGTCGCCGACCAGCACTCCCCCGCCGGTCCTCGACACCCCGCTGCCGACCTGCCTGCTGCCGCCGGTCCTCTGCTGAGGTCCCGCTCCGGAGGGGCCGCGCGCCCCCGCTAGGGTCGCGGGCGGTGTCCCCCCGCGGGGAGCGACGGACCAGGGAGGTGGCGGTGCCGCGACTGCCGTTCCGCAGGCGCGGTGCGCGGGCTGCCGACCCCCATGTCGAGGAGGAGATCCGGGCCCACGTCGCCGGCGTCGCCTCCGCGGCGGCCGCCGAGGTCGAGCCGATCCCCGCCGTCGTCCACGACCGCACCGCGGCCGCGTTCTTCGACGTCGACAACACGATGATGATGGGCGCCTCGCTGTTCTGGTTCGCCCGCGGCCTGGCCTCCCGCAAGTACCTGACCTCGCGGGACATCGCCCGCTTCGCGTGGCAGCAGGCCAAGTTCCGCGTGGCCGGCAACGAGAGCGCCGGCGACATGCTCACCATCCGCGAGACGGCCCTGGCCTTCGTCGCCGGCCGGGAGGTCGCCGAGATCGTCGACGCCGGCGAGGAGATCTACGACGAGCTGATGGCCGACCGGATCTGGTCGGGCACCCGCAACCTCGCCCAGCAGCACCTCGATGCCGGCCAGCGGGTGTGGCTGGTGACCGCGACGCCGGTCGAGCTGGCGCGGATCATCGCCCACCGGCTGGGTCTGACCGGCGCCCTGGGCACCGTGTCCGAGGTGGTGGAGGGCCGCTACACCGGCCGGCTCGTGGGCGAGCTCATGCACGGCGAGGCGAAGGCCGAGGCCGTGCGCGCGCTGGCCGAGCGCGAGGGCCTGGACCTGGGCCGCTGCACCGCGTACAGCGACTCGGCCAACGACCTGCCCATGCTGTCGCTCACCGGCACGGCGATCGCGGTCAACCCCGACACCGAGCTGCGCGCCGTCGCCCGCTCGCGCGGCTGGACGATCCGCGACTTCCGCACCGGACGCAAGGCCGCCCGGATCGGCGTGCCCACGGTGGCGGCCGCGGCCCTCACCGGCGGCGTCGTCGGTGGCGCCCTCGCCCTCCGCCGCCGCCGGCTCGTCTGAGGAGCGGCCCCGGCGGGAGTGCGCTCCTCGGGGTCACCCGGACCTCCGACGCCCCGGGGAGTGCCCGCTCGGCGGCCCCGCGGATCACGTCGGGTGCACGGGCGTCCGGCTCAGGAGAAGACGGAGCTCCGCTGGAGCAGCAGCTGGTAGATCGACTGCTGGATGGTCTCGCGGACCTGGTCGGTCAGGTTGAACACCAGCATCGGGTCCTCGGCGGCCGCGGGCCCGTAGGACGCCGTCTCGATCGGCTCACCGAACGCGATCAGCCACTTCGACGGCAGCGGCACCAGACCGAGCGGGCCCAGCGCCGGGAACGTCGGCGTGATCGGGAAGTAGGGCAGGCCGAGGAGCCGGGCGACGGTCCTGGCGTTGCCGACCATCGGGTAGATCTCCTCGGCGCCGACGATCGCGCAGGGGACGATCGGCTTGCCGGTGCGCAGTGCGGCCGTGACGAAACCACCGCGGCCGAAGCGCTGCAGGGTGTACCGGTCGCGGAACGGCTTGCCGATCCCCTTGAACCCCTCGGGGAAGACGCCGACCAGCTCGTCGCCGCACAGCAGCCGCTCGGCGTCCTCGCTGCAGGCCAGCGTGGCGCCGAACTTGCGGGCGAACTCGCCGACGATGGGCAGGTCGAACACCAGGTCGGCGCCCAGCAGCCGGAACCGCCGCTGTGCCGGGTGGTCGTCGTGCAGCGCGACGGTGGTCATCAGCGCGTCGACCGGCACCGTCCCGGAGTGGTTGGCCACCACCAGGGCGCCACCGGAGGTGGGGACGTTCTCGATCCCGTGGGTCTCCACCCGGAACCACCGGCGGAACAGCGGCCGCAGCAGCGGCAGCAGCACGTGGTCGGTGAGGTCGGGGTCGAAGCCGAACTCGTCGGTGGCGTACTCGCCGGTCAGCCGGCGCCGGAGGAACTCGACCCCGCCGACCACCTGCTCGTCCCAGCTCGGCTCCCCGGCCGGCGGGACGTGCGACTCGTCGTCGGGACGCAGCTGGATGACCCGGGCCTCAGGCATCGCGCACCGCCCGCAGGCCCGGCGCCGCCGGGGCCGGCCGCAACCGGCCGTGCACCGTCGAGCCGACCGAGGCGGCCACCGACCCGGCCCGGGAGACCACCTCCTCGACGCCGGCGGCGAGCTCGCCGATCAGGTCGGGCGGCACCACCGGCGACACCGTCTGGGCGTAGTCGGCCAGCGCCGCCTCGGTGGTGTAGCGCGGCGTGTAGCCGAACTCGGTGCGCAGCACGGTCGTGTCGACGACCCGGCCGAAGTTGAGGAAGCGCATCTGTTCCGGGGAGTAGTCGACGAAGCCGAACCGGCGGGTGAGCCGGCCCAGGGAGCCCAGCGCGGGCGAGGGTACGGGCAGCTGCAGGCGGCCCAGCCGGCGGATGACCTGCGAGAGCAGCAACGTGCCGGTCCCCCCGACGTTGACCGTGCCGGTGAAGTCACCGGTGGTGGCGCGGGTGAGCACGCCGAGCGCGTCGGCCTCGTGCAGCAGCTGCACGCGGGCGTCGTAGCCCAGCGCCGTGGGGACCACCGGCATGCGCAGGAACCCGGTGAGCACCGAGTCGATGCGCGGGCCGATGAAGTTGGTGAACCGCAGGGCGGCGACCCCGACGTCGGGACGGCGGCGCGAGAACGACCGCACGTAGCCCTCGATGTCGAGGCTGTCCTTGGCGAAACCGCCCGCGGGCACCCGCCGGGCCTGCATCGTCTCGGTGAAGACGGCCGGGTCGCGCGGCGAGGCGCCGTAGACGGCGCTGGTGGACTTGAGCACCAGCCGGCGCACCGAGGGGGCGCGCTGGCAGGCGGCCAGGAGCTGCATCGTGCCGATGACGTTGAGCTCCTTCATCGGCCCACGCCCGCCGGAGCCGGCGGGCGTGGAGCTGATGTTCATGTGCACGACGGTGTCGACCGCGGCGGTGCTGATGACCTTGCCGATCAGCGGGTTGCGGATGTCCGCGCGCACGAACTCGGTGCGACCGAGGCTGCGGAGCAGGTCCGCCGACGGGGGGACGGTGTCCACCCCGATCACCCGCTCGACGGCGGGGTCGCGAGCCAGCTCGGCCGCCAGGGCACCCCCCAGCCACCGGCTGACACCGGTGACCAGGACGACGGCAGGCGGCACGAGCGTCAGCTCACTTCTTGTTGCGACGCTGCACGCGGGTCTTCTTGAGCAGCTTGCGGTGCTTCTTCTTCGCCATCCGCTTGCGCCGCTTCTTGATGACCGAACCCATGTCCTGCTCCCGACGTCGTGGCCGCGGGGCGCCGGCCGGTGACCGCAGGGGGCGGAACCGGGCGCCACGCGAGTGTGGATCAGCTCGTGTGCGACGGCTCCGGCCGGGGCCGGGGTGTCGCTCGGCGCCCGAGCCTACCCGGCGCCCCCGTGGCGACGCTGCCACGGGAACCGGCCGGGTGGATCTCCCTCTGGCGAGGGGGTGGAACGGCCTCCCTGCAGGGGCCCGCGCCGAGCGGAGCGAGGCGTGCGGGCCAGGGAGCGGCCCCTCCGCAGGGTCCCGCCGCGAGCGTGCGAGCGGCGGGGGGCAGAGGATGGCCTCCCTGCAGGGGCCCGCGCCGAGCGGAGCGAGGCGTGGGGGGCAGGGAGGTCCTTTCTCAGGCGATGTCGGTGTAGGCGTCGCGCAGGTAGTCCTGGACGGCGCGCTCGGGCACCCGGAAGGAGCGGCCGACGCGGACGGCGGACAGCTCGCCGGCGTGGACGAGGCGGTACACGGTCATCTTCGAGACGCGCATCATGCTGGCGACCTCGGCGACGGTGAGGAAGGTGACGGCGGCGCGGGGCTGCGGGACGACCGCGCGGCCGACCGGGACGGCAGCCGGGTGCTGCGGGCCGACGGGGCGGGCCATGGCGGCGGCCGGGATCGGGCGGGCCATCGGACGCGGGCCGGGGACGGCCGGGCGGACGTAGGCGGCGTTGGTGCGCTGGGGCATGGTCATGATCAGTTCTCCGGACCTAGCACGCGTCGGGCGTCGGCTTCCCCACCGACTACGGGACACGCACGTGCTGATACAGAGAGTAGGGGGACCGGCGTGACAGAAGCGATGGAAGAAACGGACAGGGGGAACGGTCCGTCCTAGGCAGAACTACACCTAGGCAACTCGCTTCCCAGCCGTACCGGCGCGTCGGCAAGACATCGTGTCGACTTGGTGACGCTGCGTCCCCCCACCGGCCCCGCCGCCGCGTTACCGTCACCGGCTCCCGTCGGCCCGGCCGAGCTCGACCGAGCGCTGCGCCGCCGCCTCGATGGCGGCGATGAGTGCCGAGCGCACCGAGTGCCGCTCCAGCTCGCGGATCCCGGCGATCGTCGTCCCGCCCGGGCTGCTGACGGCGTCGCGCAGCTGGGCCGGGTGCTGACCGGACTCGCGCAGCATCACCGCCGAGCCCAGCGCCGTCTGCACCACCAGCTCCGTGGTGAGCGCCCGCGGCAGGCCCAGCAGCACGCCGGCGTCGACCATGGCCTCGACCAGGTAGAAGAAGTACGCCGGGCCGCTGCCCGACAGCGCCGTCACCGCGTCCTGCTGGTACTCGGGCACCCGGGCCACCCGGCCGACGGTGGCCAGCAGCGCCGCCGCCTCGTCGAGCTCCGGCTCACCGGCCGACGCCCCGGCCGACAGCACGCTCATCCCCTCGTCGACCAGCGCGGGCGTGTTGGGCATGACCCGCACCACCGGCACCCCCGACGGCAGCGCGGCCTCGATGGTGGCGGTGGAGATGCCCGCGGCGATGCTCACCACCAGGTGGCCGGTGTCCACCGACGGCGCCAGCAGGCCGAGCAGGCCGGGCAGGTCCTGCGGCTTGACCGCCAGCAGCAGCACCCGCGCCCGGGCCGCGGCCTCCGCCAGCCCGACGACGGCCACCCCGTAGCGCTCGGCGAGCTCGGCGCCCCGCTCGGGGTGCCGCTCGCAGACGACGACCCCCTCGGGACCCGACCGCCGCACCAACCCCGCCAGCAGCGCCTCGCCCATCTTGCCGCCGCCGAGGACCGCCAGTCCCTGCCGCTCTCCCACGTGGTCCTCCTCGCTCCCGGTGTCGCCCGGACCGTAGTGCCGGCGGGTGTGCCACCCGGACGCCCCGGGTAGCCGCCGCCGCATGGCAGGAGAACTGGACGGGATGAAGGTGGCCGTGCTCGCGACCGACGGCGTCGAGCAGGTCGAGCTCGAGCGGCCGTGGCAGACCCTGGAGGAGGCCGGGGCCGAGCCGGAGCTGGTGTCGCTCGAGAGCGGGACGATCACCGCTTTCCAGCACATCGACCGGGGCGAGGACAAGAAGGTCGACGCGGTGGTCAGCGTGGCCGACCCCGAGGACTACGCGGCGCTGGTCCTGCCCGGCGGCGTCATCAACGGCGACTTCATCCGGGCCGACGCCGACGCCGTCGCCTTCGTCAAGGCGTTCTTCGACGCGGACAAGCCGGTCGCCGCGATCTGTCACGCACCGTGGGTGCTCGCCGAGGCCGACGTCGTCCGCGGCCGGCGGATGACGTCGTGGCCCTCGCTGCAGACCGACCTGCGCAACGCCGGCGCCACGTGGGTCGACGAGGAGGTCGTCGTCGACGGCAACCTGGTCACCAGCCGCAACCCCGACGACCTCGACGCCTTCGGCGCCGCGATCGTCGAGCAGTTCGCCTCGGCGTCGTCCGACGGGGACGACGAGGACGAGTGAGCCGGCCGGGCTGCCCGTCCCGCCTCAGGTGGCGGCGGCGAGCAGCCCGGCGGCCGGGGCGATGGTGAGCAGCGTGCCGGCGAACACCAGGACGGCGACCAGGCGCACGCCGACGGGCTCGCGGCCGGTGCGCTGCCGCCAGGCGGCGACGCCGGCGACCAGGCCGGTGACCGCCAGCGGGACGAGCACCACCGCCACCTGGGGCACCTGCTCCCAGACGACCGTGGCCAGGAAGTAGATCCCCACGCCCGCGGCGAGGGCCAGCACCAGCTCGCCGGCGAAGCGCAGCCAGGCGACCACGCCCTCCTTGGCGCCGAGCGGCTCGTCCTCGAGCACCGCGGCCTCGTCCCCGCGGACGACCGGGATCGGGCCGGTGGCCGGCGCGGGGGCGCCGGGCACGCCGGGCTTGCCGCCGGTGGGCCGCAGCCCCGGGATGGCCGCCGTCGACGGCTCGACCGCGCCCGTGGCGGCGGCGGCACCGCGGCCGGTGACCCGTCCCGTGTCGCGGGACACCCGGCCGGTGTCCCGGGGGACGCGGCCGGTGTCGCGGTCGGTGCGGGCCGGGTGCGGCGCGTCGGCGACCCGGCCGGTGTCCCGCGACAGCCGGCCGGTCTCGGACACCCGCCCGGTGTCGCCGATCCGGCGGCCGGGGTTGGGCCGGTCGGCGCCGGCGTCGGTGTCGGCCTCGCGGCGGCGCTGCCGGATCGGCGTCTCGCCGGTCTCCTCCCCGCGGCGCCGGCGGACGCTGCGGGGGGCCTCGATGCCGGCCTCGCGCAGGATGTCGGCGAGCGGCCGGCCGCCGGTCTCGGGGTCGTTCCTGGGGTGGGCCATCACGCACTTCCCAACGAGTCGAGTCGCCGGAGGATGACGCCCTCCCGCAGCGCCCACGGGCAGATCCGCACGGAGGGTAGATCCAGGGCCTGCATCGCCGCCTGCGCCACGGCCGCGCCGGCCGGCACCTGGTGGGCGCGGTCGGGCGACACGCCGCGCAGCTCGGCCAGCGCCCGCGACTCGATCCGCGACACGAAGCCGATCAGCTGGCCCAGCCCGTCGGCGGTGAGCTCCCGCGGCACCCGCAGCCCCGCCGAGTAGGGCGCGGCGCCGGTCAGCCGGGCCAGCGTCCGGAAGGTCTTGCTGGTGGCCGCGACCAGGTCGGGCGGCCCGGCGTGCCGCAGCTTCTTGGCGGCGGGCCGGAGCACGTCTGCGGCGTGCTCGGTCAGCGCCTCGAGCGCGGCGAGGTCGGGGCGCCCGCCGGTGGCGGCCTCGGGCAGGAAGCGGCGGGTCATCCGGCCGGCGCCCAGCGGCACCGACAGCGCGACGTCGGGGTCCTCGTCCACGCCGCTGGCCAGCTCCAGCGAGCCGCCGCCGATGTCGAGCACGAGCAGCCGCCCGGCGCTCCAGCCGTACCACCGGCGGGCGGCGAGGAAGGTCAGCCGGGCCTCCTCCTCGCCGCTGGTCACCTGCAGCCGGACGCCGGTGCGCTGCCGGACCCGGTCGAGCACCTCCATGCCGTTGCGGGCCTCGCGGATGGCGGAGGTGACCAGCGCGAGGACCTCCTCGCAGCCGAGCTTCTCGGCCTGGTCGCAGGCCTTCTGCACGGCCTTGACGAGCGCCTTCTCCCCCTCCTTGGACAGCACGTCGTCGTCGCCGACGTGCTCGGCCAGGCGCAGCAGCCACCGGTCGTCGTGCTGCGCGGTGGGGTGACCGCCGCGGTGCGCGTCGACCACCAGCAGGTGGACGGTGTTCGAGCCGACGTCCAGCACCCCGAGCCGCATGCGGTCAGTCTGCCGGGCGGCCGACGCCCGGGCCGCACCGTCCCCGGACGAGGGCCTCCCTACCCTGGGGCGGTGCCGGACGTGCCCCCCGAGGTCGACCTCGACTTCGCCCGCGAGTGGGTGGAGTTCCCCGACCCCGCCGACCCGCGGCACGTCGTCCGCGCGGACCTGACCTGGCTGGCCTCGGCCTGGACCTGCGTGTTCGGCCGCGGCTGCGCCGGCGTCGTCCCCGGCCGGCCCGACGACGGCTGCTGCAGCCACGGGGCCTTCTTCAGCGACGAGGACGACCTGCTGCGGGTGACCGCCGCCGTCGCCGACCTCGCCGACGAGGACTGGCAGCTCGCCCCGGTCGGCCGCGGCGCCTGGACCGAGGAGGACTCCGCCGACGACGACTCCTCCGACGAGGGCGGCGTCCGCTCGCTGCGCACCCGCCTCGTCGACGGCGCCTGCGTCTTCCTCAACCGGCCCGGCTTCCCCGGCGGCACCGGGTGCGCGCTGCACCGGATGGCGCTGCGGGAGGAGCTGCACCCGCTGACCACGAAGCCCGACGTCTGCTGGCAGCTGCCGGTGCGCCGGGAGCAGGAGGAGGTCGAGCGGCCCGACGGCAGCACCGTGCTGGTCAGCACGGTCGGCGAGTTCGACCGCCGCGGGTGGGGCCCGGGCGGCGCGGACCTGCACTGGTGGTGCACCGGCTCCCCCGCCGCGCACGTGTCCCCCGAGCCGCTGGTGCTCACCTACGGGCCGGAGCTCACCGCGCTGCTCGGCCCGGCGGCGTACGACGAGCTGCGCCGGCTGACCGAGGCCCGGCTCGACCAGGGGCTCGTCGCCCCGCACCCCGCCAGCCCGGCGCCGGTGCCCCTGACGCTGTCCCGGCGCCGGCCCGCCGGCTGAGCGCGACGCCCCGGCGGGTGACGGGAGGGCCCTGCCGGACCGGTCCGGCCACTACCCTCCACCCGACGACCGCGACGACCGGACGGCGAGGACTGTGAGCGACCGACAGGCGGCGAGCGCGGGCGCACACCCGGCGGGGCCGTCGGCCGGCGACCGTGTCCCGGACAACGCGCTCCGCGCCCTGGTGCGGATCCCGGTCTTCCGGCGCCTGTGGGCGGCGGTCGCCGTCTCCAGCCTCGGCGACTGGCTCGGCCTGCTGGCCACGACCGCGATGGCCCAGCAGCTCACCGCGGACCAGTCGACGGCGGTGCAGGGTGCGGCGATCTCCGGCGTCATCCTCACCCGGCTGCTGCCCGACCTGCTCCTCGGCCCGCTCGCCGGAGCGCTCGCCGACCGGCTCGACCGGCGCACCACCGTCGTCGTCGGCGAGCTGCTGGCCGCGGGGCTGTACCTGTCCATCGCGGTCAGCTACGAGCTGACCTGGCTCTACGCCGCCCAGTTCCTCGTCGAGGCGGTCGGGCTGTTCACCAACCCGGCCAAGCAGGCGATCTGGGTGGCGATCGTCCCGCGGGAGCGGCTGGCGGTGGCCAACCAGGTGTCGCTGTTCAGCGTCTACGGCGCCGTCCCGGTCGCCGCGCTGCTGTTCGCGCTGCTGTCCACCGTCAGCCGGGTCTTCCCCGGCGCCGAGGACGGGGGCGACGCGCGGACGGCGATCGTCGTCGCGCTGGTGTTCAACGCCGCCAGCTTCCTCGTCTCGGCCACCACCGTGCTGCTCTCCCGGCAGCTGATCCCGCCCACGGCCACCGACCGCGAGGCGCCGGCCAACGTCTTCTCCCTGGTGGTCGAGGGCGTCTCGTTCCTCCGCGGCCAGCCGCTGATGCGCGCGCTGTACGTCGGGGTCATCGGCGCGTTCGGCGCCGGCGGGCTGATCATCGGCGTCGCCCAGCTCTACATCGCCACCCTCGACGCCGGTGCGGCCGGCTACGGCGTGGTCTTCGGCATCGTCTTCACCGGCCTGGCGCTGGGCATGCTGACCGGCCCGCGCATCCTGCCCACGGTGCCGCGGCGCACCCTGTTCGCCCGCTCGATCGGGCTGGCCGGGCTGGCGCTGCTGGCCATGTCGCTGCTGCAGGAGTTCGTCCTGGCCGCCGCGGCGGCCTTCCTCGTGGGCCTGTTCGCCGGGGTCTCCTGGATCATCGGCTACACGCTGATCGGCTTCGAGGTCGAGGACCGGCTGCGCGGGCGGGTGTTCGCCTTCGTCATCTCCTCGGTGCGCATCGTGCTGCTGCTCGCCGTCGCCGTCGGCCCGGGGCTGGCCGGCCTGCTCGGCACGCACGACCTGCGCGTCGGCCGGCTGGTGCTCACCCTCACCGGGCCGGGGCTGACGCTGCTCATCGGCGGCGTCCTCGCGCTGCTGGTCAGCGCCTACGCCGTCCGCCAGGTGGCGCCGCGCGGTCGCTCGCGCACCCGGCTGCGCGACGTGCTGCGGCTGCTGTGGGGCAGCTCGGACATCCTGTCGGCCTCCTCCAGCAGCACCGGCCTGTTCGTCGTCGTCGAGGGTGCCGACCGCGACCTCACCCGCCGCTACACCGCCGACCTGGCGCGGGTGCTGGGGGACGGCGGCCGCCCGGTCGTGGCCACCCACGAGCCCAGCGACACCGCCCTCGGCCGGCAGGTGCGCCAGCTGCTCTACCCCCCGGCGCCCGCGGCGGGCTCCTCGGTGACCGACGGCGAGGGCCACCCGGTGGCCGCCTACACCGCCGCGCTGCTGGCCGCGGCCGACCGCGCCGAGCACGTGGCCACGGTGATCCGGCCGGCGCTGCGGCGGCGCGAGGTCGTGGTGTGCAACCACTACGTGGACACCTCGATCGCCTTCCACGGCGCCGGGCAGGGCCTCGACGCCGACCGCATCTTCCGCACCTCGCTGTGGGCCACCCGCGGCCTCCTGCCCGACCTCACCGTCGTCGTCGACTCACCCGTCACGGTGGGTCCCGACGGCGCCGACGCCGACGCCGTCCGCGCGGCGTTCCTGGCGCAGGCCGAGGCCGCCCCCGACCGCTACGTCGTCGTCCCCGGCGAGCTGCTGGGCGACGACCCCGGCGGGCTGGTCTCCGACGTCGTCCGGCGGCGGCTCACCACGCTGCTGACCCAGCGCTACCCCGAGTCGGGCGAGACCCGGTCCGACGGCGCCGCCGGTGCGGCCGACCCGCCGGTGGGCGCTGCGCGCACGGGCGCCGGGGGCGGCTCCGTACGCTGACCGCCGTGACTGCCCCGGTGACCTGGACGTCCGAGGACACCGAGGAGGTCGACTGCTGCCTGTGCGGCGTGCGCGGCCGGCCGGTGCACGACCTGGCCCCCTTCGCCGTCGTCCGCTGCCCGCGGTGCGGCCTGGTCTTCGTCAGCCCCCGGCTGCGGCCGGAGGCGCTGCAGCGGCTCTACGACGACGTCGGCTACTTCGAGGGCGGCGTCTACGGCGGTGCCGTCGAGGGTGGCGCCGCGCAGGAGCCGCGCCGGCTCGACCCCGCGATGCTGCTGCAGCGCACCTGGACGGCCGGCCGGCTCGCGCTGCTCGACCGGGTGCGCGGCCGCGGCCCCGGCGGGCGGCTGCTGGAGGTCGGCGCCGGCTACGGCCTGTTCCTCGACGCCGCGCGCCGGGCCGGCTGGGAGGCCAGCGGGGTGGAGCTGTCCCGCACCGGTGCCCGGCACGCCCGCGAGGTGCTCGGCCTCGACGTCTTCTGCGGCCAGCTCGCCGACGCGCCGCTGCGGCCGGGCTTCGACGTCGTCTGCGCGTGGGACACCGTCGAGCACGTGCCCGACCCGCTGGAGTTCTGGCGCACGGCCCGCTCGCTGGTGGCCGACGACGGCGTCGTCCTCTTCTCCACGCCCTACGTCTCGTCGCTGCCGGCGCGGCTGCTGGGCACCCGCTGGTGGACGCTCAAGCCCGCCGAGCACATCTGGCACTTCACCCCGCGCACGCACGCGGTGCTGCTCGCCCGCGCCGGGCTGGCGCTCACCCGGGTGGTGCACAGCCCGCTGGCCGCGGCGAACGCGGGCCGGCTGGACAGCCTCGTCGGCGTGGCCCGGCCCGTGCCCCGCTAGGCGGCCGAGCCCTCGACCGGCACCGCGGCGGCGGTCCGGAAGGTCTGGCGGTAGGCCCGCGGGGAGACCCCGCGGCGGCGGGCGAACTGGTCGCGGAACCCGGCGGCCGTGCCGAAGCCGACCAGCCGGGCGATCTCCTCGACCGGGGCGTCGCTCTCCTCGAGCAGCGTCTCGGCGGCGGCCAGCCGCTGGCCGAGCAGCCACGCGTGCGGCGTCGTCCCGGTGGTGGCCTTGAAGCGGCGGGCGAAGCTGCGCGGGCTCATCAGCGCCCGGCGGGCCAGCACCTCGACGCTGATGTCCTCGGCCAGGTGCGCCCGGGCCCAGTCGAGCACGATGCCGAGCAGGTCGTCCTCGCAGCGGGCGACCGGGGTGTCGATGTACTGCGCCTGCCCGCCGTCGCGGTGCGGCGGGACCACCATCTCGCGGGCCAGCGCGTTGGCCGCCGCGGACCCCCACTCGCGGCGCACGAAGTGCAGCAGGGCATCGACGCCGCTCGCCGTCCCGGCGCCGGTGATGATCGTGCCCTCGTCGACGTAGAGGACCCGGGGGTCGACGTCGACCCGCGGGTACCGGGCGGCCAGCTCCCCGGCATAGCGCCAGTGGGTGGTGGCCCGCCGCCCGTCGAGCAGGCCGGCCGCCGCGACGACGAAGGCGCCGGTGCAGTGGCTGATCAGCTGCCCGCCGCGGGCGTGCACGGCCCGCAGCGCCTCGAGGACCGCCGGCGGGACGGGCGCGGACAACTTCTCCCACGCGGTCACCAGGACGACGTCGGAGGTGGCCAGCCGCTCGAGGCCGTGCTCGACGTGCAGCGCCAGGCCGGTGTCGGTGCGGACGATCCCCGGGCGGTCGGTGACCACGGCGAAGTCCACCCGCGGCATGCCGAGACGGCGGTAGTCGTAGCCGAAGACCTCGGCGGCGACGCCGAGGCCGAAGGCGCCCAGGACGCCGTCCCCGGCGAGCAGGCTGACGACGAGCGGGCGGTCGGTTCCGGTCACGCGGACATGATGGCAGGAAAGACGCGATCGGTGTCACCTCTGCCACTCGTCGCACCGCGGGCGGCGGAGCACGCTCGTCGCATGACGCTGATCACCTGCCCCGTGACCCGGACCGACGAGCTGGTCTCCGACCGGCGCATCCGATCGGTCACCAACCACCCGACCCACGTCGCCCTGGCCGTCGAGTGCCCCGCCTGCGGGAGCGTGCACGTGTACCGGACCGGGCGGCGCTGGGAGGCGACGCGGGCCGCCCGCGAGGCGGCCGCCGCCCGAGCTGCGGACCGGCTCGTGCGCGCCTAGTCTCGAACACATGAGCGAAGAGAACGTCAACACCGGCCAGGCCGGCGACCCCACCGCCGAGAAGGACCCGTCGGACTGGGTGACCGGCGGTGAGCCCGCCACCGGCGCGCAGAAGAGCTACTTGCACACGCTGGCCCGCCAGGCCGGCGAGGACGTGCCGGAGGACATCACCAAGGCCGACGCGTCGAAGAAGATCGACGAGCTCCAGGAGGAGACCGGCCGGGGTCAGTGACCCCGGCCGGCCCCTCAGGCCGGGTCTGTCGTGAGCGCGGCTCCAACCGGAGCCGCCCTGCGGAGGACGGCGGACCGGTCGCGGGGCGGGCGGCTCCACCCCGGTGACGTGCTGGAACGGCCCCTTCGCAGGGGCCCGCCCGGAGCCTGCGAAGGGTGGGGGGCGAAGGGGTCCTTCTACTGCTCGAACTTGTAGCCCAGCCCCCGCACGGTCACGAGGTGCTTGGGGTTGGCCGGGTCGGGCTCGATCTTGGCGCGCAGCCGCTTGACGTGGACGTCGAGCGTCTTGGTGTCGCCGACGTAGTCCGAGCCCCACACCCGGTCGATGAGCTGCCCGCGGGTGAGCACCCGGCCGGCGTTGCGCAGCAGCAGCTCGAGCAGGTCGAACTCCTTGAGCGGCAGCGCCACGGGCTCGCCGTCGACGGCGACCACGTGCCGCTCGACGTCCATCCGGACCGGGCCGGCCTCCAGCGCGCCGTCGGCCGGCGCCTCGACGTCGCCCCGTCGGCGCAGCACGGCGCGGATGCGGGCCACCAGCTCGCGGGCCGAGTAGGGCTTGGTCACGTAGTCGTCGGCGCCCAGCTCGAGGCCGACGACCTTGTCGACCTCGGAGTCCTTGGCGGTGAGCATGATGATCGGCACGTTGCTGCGGGAGCGCAGCTGCCGGCAGACCTCGGTGCCCGGCAGCCCCGGCAGCATGAGGTCGAGCAGCACGATGTCCGCGCCGGCCCGGTCGAACTCGGCGAGGGCCTCGGGCCCGGTGGGGGCCACGACCGCCTCGAAGCCCTCCCTGCCGAGCATGTAGGACAGCGCGTCGGAGAAGGACTCCTCGTCCTCCACCACCAGCACTCGGGTCATGACCGTCCTTCCTGGAGCTCCCCGGCGACGACGTCGGACGTCCCGCCTGCGGGGTCGGGGCGGTCGGAGGGGTCCTCGACCGCCAGCGGGATGCGCAGGGTGAAGGTGGAGCCGAGGCCCTCCTCGCTCCACACGCTGACCGAGCCGCCGTGGTTGCTGGCCACGTGCTTGACGATGGCCAGGCCCAGGCCGGTGCCCCCGGTCTTGCTGGCCCGGGACTGGTCGACGCGGTAGAAGCGCTCGAACACCCGCGCCCGGTCCTGCCGCGGGATGCCGATGCCGCTGTCGGTGACCGCGATCTCGGCGAAGCCGGAGCGGGCGCGCGCGCCGACGGCGATCCGGGTGTTCTCCGGGCTGTAGGCGACCGCGTTGGCGAGCAGGTTGGTCACCGCCGTCGCCAGCTGGGCCTCCACGCCGCGCACGACCAGCCCCTGCCGCCCGCCGACGGCGATGGTGATGCCCTTCGCCGCCGCGGCCAGGCCGGTGCGGTCCACGGCCTCGGCGAGCACGGTGTCGACGTCGACCGGCGCCAGCTCGGGCATCGGCTCGGCGCCCTGCAGCCGGGACAGGTCGATCAGCTCGCGCACCAGGCGGGCGAGCCGGTCGGCCTCGTGCGCCATGCGGGCGGCGAAGCGCTGCACCGTCTCGGGGTCGTCGGCCGCGCCCTGCATCGCCTCGGCGAGCAGGCCCAGCGCGCCCACCGGGGTCTTGAGCTCGTGGCCGACGTTGGCGACGAAGTCGCGGCGCACGGCCTCCACCCGGCGCGCCTCGGTGACGTCCTGCAGCACGAGGGCCACCGGGCCGGGCGCCGGCGCCGGGCCGCTCTCCAGGCGCACGCCGTGGACGCCGACCATCCGCGGGCCGGTGCCGACCAGGTCGCCGGGCAGCTGGACGTCGGCCCGGCGGCTGCCGCCGCCGCGCACGTCGCGGACCAGCCGCAGCAGCTCGGGCACCAGCAGCCGCCGGTCCCGGACGATGCCCAGCCCGCGGGCGGCGGGGTTGGCCAGCACCACGGCGTCGTCGACGTCGAGGACGAGCACCGCCGGGTCCATGAGGTCGAGCAGGCGGCGGGCCAGCTGCGCCTCCCGCACCGCGCCGTCGGGCTCACCGCTGCGCGGCGGCGGGACCGCGGCGGGACGGCGGACGAGCAGCACGACGGCGGCCGCGACGACGGCACCGACGACGAGGCCGCTCACGAGGGCGACCAGCGTGCTCACGCGGCCGATGCTAGGCCGCGGACGGATCCGGTCATCCCCCGCGCGGGTGGCGGCGCACCGGCCGGCGGGGACTGTTCACGCCGCCGTGGACGCGCGTTCACCGGCGCGGAGCCGCCACCCCGCGCAGACCTCCTACGCTCGGGTACCGGACGACGGCACCGGAGCAGTCGGTGCCGGTGCGGCGCAGCCGTCCGGGGGGCGGCCGGCCACGAGGAGGACCCGTGCGGGAGCACTACCGCGAAGAGCTCGAGGACATCAACACCTGCCTGGTGGAGATGGCGAACTCGGTCGGCTCGGCGATGAGCAAGGCGACGACCGCGCTGCTCGACGCCGACGTCGCGCTCGCCGACCTGGTCATCGCCGGGGACGAGCACGTGGACGCGGTGCGGGAGAGCATCGAGGAGCGCTGCTTCACGCTGCTGGCCCGCCAGCAGCCGGTGGCCACCGACCTGCGCACCATCACCACCGCGATGCGGATCGTCGCCGACCTGGAGCGGATGGGGGACCTCGCCGTCCACGTCGCCAAGCTGGCGCGGATGCGGTTCCCGGACTCGGCCGTCCCCGCCGAGGTGCGGCCGATCTTCCTCGAGGCCGGCCACGTCGCGCAGAGCCTGGTGGCCAAGACCGGCGCGGTCATCGCCCAGCTCGACGTGCAGGCCGCCGCCGAGCTGGAGAGCGACGACGACCTCATGGACGCGCTGCACCGCCAGCTGTTCACCGAGCTGCTCAGCCCCGGCTGGCCGCACGGCATGGAGTCGGCCATCGACATCACGCTGCTCGGGCGCTACTACGAGCGCTTCGCCGACCACGCCGTCAGCGTCGCCCGCCGCGTCGTCTACCTGGTCACCGGCGAGCGCCAGATGCAGGAGGCGGCGACGCCCTGACGCCCACCCGGGCGTCAGGGCGTCGGGCCCCTACTTCTTGCCCTGGTTCTTGACCGCCTCGATGGCCGCCGCGGCGGCCTCCGGGTCGAGGTACTCACCGCCCGGCTTGACCGGCTTGAGGTCGGCGTCGAGGTCGTAGCGCAGCGGCACGCCGGTGGGGATGTTCAGCCCGACGACCTCGTCCTCGCCCATGCCGTCGAGGTGCTTGACCAGCGCCCGCAGGCTGTTGCCGTGGGCGGCCACCAGCACGGTGCCGCCGCTGCGCAGGTCCGGGACGATCGCGTCGTACCAGTAGGGCAGCATCCGGACGACGACGTCGGCCAGGCACTCGGTGGCCGGGCGGACCTCCGGCGGCAGGAACGCGTAGCGCGGGTCGGCGTCCTGGGAGTACTCGCTGCCGGGCTCGATGGGCGGCGGCGGGGTGCTGTAGGAGCGGCGCCACACCATGAACTGCTCCTCGCCGTACTCGGCGAGCGTGGCGGCCTTGTCCTTGCCCTGCAGCGCGCCGTAGTGCCGCTCGTTGAGCCGCCACGACCGGCGCACCGGGATCCACTGCCGGTCGGCGGCGGCCAGCGCCAGCTCGGCGGTGGTGATGGCGCGCCGGAGCAGCGAGGTGTGCAGCACGTCGGGCAGCAGGCCGTGCTCGGCGAGCAGCTGCCCGCCGCGGGCGGCCTCGGCGCGGCCCTTCTCCGAGAGCTCGACGTCGACCCACCCGGTGAACAGGTTGGCCTTGTTCCACTCGCTCTCGCCGTGGCGGAGCAGGACCAGGGTGCCGGGCGCGTGTCCCGCAGGCGTCGTCACACCGGTCATCCTGCCAGCAGCGGCCAGAGCACCCACGCCTCGTAGAGCACCGGCGGCGCCAGCCCGGCCAGCAGCCACGGGCTGCGCACCGGCCGGGCCGCGCCCCAGCGCACCGCGGCGACCAGGGCCACGCAGCACCCGGCGGCCGCGGCCAGCCACAGCAGGGTCGCGGTGACGTCGACGACGAACAGCTGGGCCAGCACCAGCTGCACCGCGCACAGCAGCAGCGGGTAGACCAGGCCGGAGGCGGCGACCACGCCGATCAGGGCGCGGGCACGGCGCTGCTGCACGACCAGGTGCTCCTGCTGGGCGGGCGGGTCGGTCACCGGCCCCACGCTAGGCGCCGGGTCGGGCCGCCGCGCGCGTGTCCGGCACCGGCCGGCGCCGTCCGGGGAGCCACACCAGGACGACGACGGCGGCCACGGACGACGCGGCCGCGGTGCCCACGGCGGTGAGGTGCATGGCCGAGACGAACGCCTCGCGCGCCGGCTCGACCAGCGCGTCGGCCGCGGCGGCCGCCTCCTCGTCGCCGGCCGCGCGGGCCTGCTCGGCCGTCGCGCGGGCGATCTCGAGCGTGGCGATGACGGAGGTCCGCGCCTCGTCGCGCAGCGCGGCGGGCAGCACGTCCACCTGCCGGCCGAGGTCGGCGGCGTAGGCCGAGGCGAGCACCGAGCCGAGCAGTGCCACGCCGAGAGCACCGCCGACCTGGCGCACCGAGTTGTTCACCGCGGCCCCCGCGCCGGCCTTCTCCCGGGGCACGACCGACATGATCGACTCGGTGGCCGGCGCCATGACCGCGCCCATGCCGAGCCCCTGCACGGTGAGCGTGGTGACCAGCAGCCACAGCGGGGCGTCCTGGTCGAGCAGCTGGAAGCCCAGGAACGACAGCGTGATGAGGGCGAAGCCGCCGGCGCAGACGGCCTTGGCCCCGTACCGCTCGGCCAGCCGGGAGCTGCGGGAGGCCATGACCGCCATCCCCAGCGCGACCGGGACGAGCGCGGAGCCCGACTGCAGCGGGTCGTAGCCGCGGGCGCCCTGCAGGTAGTAGACGAGGTAGAACGTGGCGCCCATCAGGGCGAAGAAGTTCAGGCCCAGCGCCACGGCCGCCGCGGAGAACGCCGGCAGCCGGAACAGCGAGACGTCCAGCGCCGGGTGCGCCGAGCGCCGCTGCAGCCAGACGAACAACGCCATGAGCACCCCGCCGCCCAGCAGGGGCACCAGCACGCCCGGCGTCGTCCAGCCCACCCCCGAGCCGCCGTGGATGATCCCGTAGACCAGGCCCGCCAGGGCGGCGATCGACAGCAGCACGCCGAGGACGTCGAGCCGGCCGGGGTCGGGGTCGCGCGACTCCGGCACGAACGCCAGCGTGCCCAGGACGCCGAGCAGGGCGACCGGGACGCCGATGAGGAAGATCGCGCCCCACCAGAAGGTGGTGAGCACCGCGCCGCTGGCCAGTGGACCCCCGGCGACCGCCAGCCCGGCGGTGGCCGCCCAGATGCCGATGGCGCGGCCCCGCTCGGCCGGTGGGAAGACGTTGGTGATGACGGCGAGGGTGGTCGGCTGCACCGCCGCGCCGCCGACGCCCATGACCGCGCGCCAGGCGATGAGCTCCAGCGGGCTGTCGGAGAACGCGGCCAGCACCGAGCCCGCCGCGAAGACGCCCAGCCCGATGAGCAGCACCGTCCGGCGGCCGATGCGGTCGCCGACGACGCCCCAGGAGAACAGCAGCCCGGCGAACACGACGATGTAGGCGTCGACGGCCCACTGCAGCTCGCCCTGGGTGGCGCCCAGCTCCCGCTGCAGCGTCGGGATCGCCACGTTGAGCGTCGTGTTGCCGGTGATCACCACGAGCAGGCAGACGGTCATGGTGGCCAGCACCCACCACCGCCGGGCGTGGCCGGGGCGCTCGTCCTCGCCGACTGCGGCGGGGTCCCGGTCGGTGGCGGTCACGCCCCGCCGTCCGGGGTGCTCCCTCCCCCGTCACCCTGCCGGTCGGTGCGGCCGGCCTGCGCGAAGGCGGCGAAGGCCTCGAGGTTGCGCAGCGACTCCCCGCGCTTGACCCGCCACTCCCACTCGCGCCGGATCGAGGTGCCGAAGCCGATCTCCAGCATCGTGTTGAAGTGGTCGTCGGCGTAGCTGAGCACCGCACCGAGCACCCGGTCGAGCTCCTCGGGCGTGACCGCGGCGTGCGGCAGCCGGCCGGTCAGGTAGACGTCGCCGACCCGGTCGACCGACCACGCGACGCCGTACATGCGCGCGTTGTGCTGCAGCAGGTAGGTCCACAGCTGCTCGCGGTTCTCGTCGGGCTGGCGGCAGACGAAGGCCTCCACCCGCAGCGCGTGCTCCCCCACGACGAGCCCGCAGACGGTCTTGAGCTTCTTCGTGCCCGGCAGGTCGACCAGCCACCGCCCCGGCGCCGGGTGCTCGTGCACCAGCTCGGCGTCCCGCAGGGTCCGGTCGATCACCGCGTCGAGGGCCGCGACGACGTCGTCCCGCGCCGGGCGCTCCGCCTCGGTCACCAGGCCACCTGCGTGCCCACCACCGGCCGCAGCGCGCCCAGCGCCCGCTCCCGGCGGGCGGGGACCGCCCCGGCGGCCATCTCGGCGGCGGCGGAGGCGTAGGCGGCCACCAGCGCGTCGGCGGTGCGCTCCCAGGAGAAGGCGCCGGCGTGCCGGCGCGCGCCCGCGGCCAGCAGCGGCCGGCGGGCCAGCACCGAGCGGATCGCGGCGGCGTAGGCGGCGGGGTCGCGGCTGCCGACCAGCACCCCGGAGACGCCGTCGTCCACCGCCGTCGGCAGCCCGCCCACCTCGGCGGCGACCACCGGCGTCCCGCAGGCCTGCGCCTCGAGGGCGACCAGGCCGAAGGACTCGTTGTGGCTGGGCACGACGGCGACGTCGGCGGCCCGGTAGTGCAGGGCCAGCCGGTCGGGGGCCTGCGGCGGCAGGAAGCGGACGCGGTCGGCGATGCCGAGCCGCACGGCGAGCTCCTCGAGCCGGCGCGGCGCCTCCAGGCCCGAGCCGCTGGGCGCGCCGACCACGTGCACCTCGAGCCGGTCGCGCAGCGCGGGGTCGTCCTCGACCATCCGCGCGGCCGCCTCGAGCAGCAGGTCGGGCGCCTTGAGCGGCTGGATGCGGCCGACGAAGACCAGCACGACGGCGTCGGCGGGGACGCCCAGCGCGCGGCGCGCGGCGGCCCGGTCGCCGGGGCGGAAGCGGTCGAGGTCCACACCGGGCGGGACGACCAGGGTGCGGCGCGGGTCGGCGCCGTAGTGGTCGACGAGCTGGCGGGCCTCCTCCTCGGTGTTGGCCACCAGCCGGTCGGCCTCGGCCACGACCTGCTCCTCGCCGATGACGCGGGCGCGCGGCTCGGGCCGGTCGCCGTCGGCCAGCGCGGCGTTCTTCACCTTGGCCAGGGTGTGCGCGGTGTGGATGAGCGGCACGCTCCACCGGTCGCGCGCCAGCCAGCCGACCTGGCCGGAGAGCCAGTAGTGCGAGTGCACGACGTCGTAGTGCCCCGGCTCGTGCTGGGCCTCCTCGCGCAGCACGCCCGCGGTGAACGCGCACAGCTGGGCCGGCAGCTCCTCCTTGCCCAGCCCCTCGAACGGGCCGGCGCTGACGTGCCGCACCGTGACGCCGGGGCTCATCTCGACCACCGGCGGCAGGTCGCTGGACGTGGCCCGGGTGAACACGTCGACGGCGATGCCGCGGGCGGCCAGTCGGCGGGAGACCTCGACGATGTAGACGTTCATGCCCCCGGCGTCGCCGGCGCCGGGCTGGTCGAGCGGGCTGGTGTGCACCGAGACGGTCGCCACCCGCCGGGGCGCGCGCGGGGGGAGCAGGCGGCGAGCAGGCACCCCGACCTCCCGCCTCGCACCCGTGCCGGGCGCCCGGAGGGCACCCCTGTCGGTCCTCCATCCTGCAACAGCGTCAGGATGGCCACATGTCCGCCCCTCCCTCTCCCCCGCTGCCGGGGACCGGCCGCACCGCCGTCGTCACCGGCGCCTCCAGCGGCATCGGCGCCGCCACCGCGACCCGGCTGGCGGCCGAGGGCTTCGACGTCGTCCTCGGTGCGCGCCGCATGGACCGGCTGACCGAGCTGGCCGCCGCCCTCGGCGCCCGGGCGCTGCGGCTCGACGTCACCGACGCCGCCTCGGTCGACGCGTTCATGGCCCAGGTGCCGCGGGTCGACGTCCTGGTGAACAACGCCGGCGGCGCCTTCGACGCCAGGCCGGTGGCCGAGGCCGACCTGGACTCGTGGGTGCGCACCTTCGAGGTCAACGTGCTCGGCACCGTCCGGCTGACCAAGGCGCTGCTGCCCGCGCTGATCGCCTCCGGCGCCGGTGACGTGCTGTTCGTGGGGTCCACGGCCGGGCTGGTCAGCTACGAGGGTGGCGCCTCCTACACCGCGGCCAAGCACGGCGTGCACACGCTGGCCGAGACCCTGCGCCTGGAGCTGTTCGACCAGCCGGTGCGGGTGATCGAGATCGCGCCCGGGATGGTGCGGACCGACGAGTTCGCGCTCAACCGCACCGGCGACCGGGAGAAGGCCGACGCCGTCTACCGGGGCGTGCGCGCGCCGCTGGTGGCCGAGGACGTGGCCGACTGCATCGCCTGGGCGCTGACCCGCCCGCACCACGTCAACGTCGACCTGCTCGTCGTCCGCCCGCGCGCCCAGGCCGCCCAGCACAAGGTGCACCGGGAGGGCTGAGCCGCCGGGCCCGTCTCCCGCGCGAGATCTGCACGGTGGTCGCCATCAGCCGTCCGATGGCCACCGGTGTGCAGATCTCGCTCTACAGCCGGGTGGGCTCCGGGACCAGCGTGACGCCGAAGCGCTCGCGGACGGCGGTGACGACGCGGTCGGCGAAGGCCAGGAGCTCGGTTGCCGTCGCCCCGGGCTCGGTGGTCAGCGCGAGGCTGTGTCGCGACGACGTCCCGACCCGGCCCTCGCGCGTGCCCCGGCCGAACCCGGCGGACTGCACCAGCCAGGCGGCGCTGAGCTTGACCCGCCCGTTCCCGGCCGGCCAGCTCGGGCAGCCGGGCACCGCCTGCTCGGCGGGGACGACGGGGTTGGTGAAGAACGACCCGGCGCTGCGGGTGTCGGGGTCGGCCGGGTCGACGACCATGCCCTTGCCGCGGCGCAGCTCCAGCACGGCGGCGCGGACGTCGGCCAGCGGCGCCCGTCCGCCCAGGTCGACCCCCAGCCGCTTGGCGAGCTCCGCGTAGCCGACCGGGCGCGACAGCGGACCGGCGTCCAGCGCGAAGGTCACGGTGAGGACGACGAACCGCCCCGGCTCGCGCTTGAGGCGGCTGTCGCGGTAGCCGAACGCGCACTCGTCGTTCGACAGCGTCAGCTCCCGCTTCTCGGCCCGGTCGTACACGCGCACCCCGGTGATCGTCTGGGCGACCTCCTGGCCGTAGGCGCCGACGTTCTGCACCGGCGTCGCGCCCGTGGACCCGGGGATGCCCGAGAGCGCCTCCATGCCGGCCAGCTGCTCCCCGACGGTCAGCGCGACCAGGTCGTCCCAGTCCTCCCCGGCCTGCACCTCGAGGGTGTCGCCGCGCCGCTCGACGCCGCGGCTGCGGACGGCCACCACGTCGCCGTCCCACCCCTCGTCGGGCGCGACCAGGTTGGAGCCGCCGCCGAGCACCAGCAGCGGGCGGCCGGCCTCGTCGGCCTCGCGGACGGCGGCGACCAGCTCGGCGGCGTCGGTGACCTCGACCAGGCGCCCGACGGGGCCCCCGACGCCGAGGGTGGTCAGGTCGGCCAGGCGGGCGTCGGAACGGACGAGCACCGCCCCACGGTAGCCGCGGTGCGCCAGCCGCCCGCGGCGGCGGACTACCCTCCGGACCGGTGAGCGAGGCAGGCAGCGAACACAAGCGCCGGGCGAGCCTCACCCCCCGGCGGGCCACCCCCCGGCTGGCCGCCGGCCGGGCGCGCGCGCTGGGCCTGCCCACCCGGGGGACGACGAACGCCAACCGGCTGCGCCGGGTCGACCGGTGGATCCAGGCCACCCTGGTGCCGCGGCTGCGCGACGCGGCCCGGCCGCTGGTGGTCGACCTGGGCTACGGCTCCTCGGCGGTCACCACGCTGGAGCTGGCCGAGCGGCTGGCGCCGGAGGTCCCCGGCCTCGAGGTGGTCGGCCTGGAGATCGACCCCGCCCGGGTGGCCGCCGTCGCCGAGGACCGCGACCCGCCCCGCGTCGACTTCCGCGTGGGCGGCTTCGAGCTCGCCGGGCTGAGCCCGGTGCTGGTGCGGGCGTTCAACGTGCTGCGCCAGTACGACGAGGCGTCGGCGGCGCGGGCCTGGGAGACGATGTGCGCCGCCCTCGGTCCGGGCGGGGTGCTCGTCGAGGGCACCTGCGACGAGTGGGGACGGCGGGCCTCCTGGGTGGCGCTGGACGCCGACGGGCCGCTCACCCTCACCCTCGCCGCGCGGGTGGCCGACCTCGACCGGCCGTCCGACCTCGCCGAGCGGCTGCCCAAGGCGCTCATCCACCACAACGTCCCCGGCCGGCCGGTGCACGCCCTCCTGCAGGCCCTGGACGCCGCCTGGGCCGCCGCCGCGGGGCTGTCGACCTTCGGACCCCGGCAGCGGTGGACGGCGGCGGTGCAGGCGCTCGCCGACGACGGCTGGCCCCTCGTCGGGTCCACGCGGCGCTGGCGGCACGGGGAGCTGACCGTGCGCTGGTCCGCGGTCGCGCCCGCGTGAGGCGCGGCGAGCGGCCCGCGGTCGTCCCGCCCGGCCCGACGCCGGTCGACGGCGGCACCGCCGAGCTCCTGGGCGACGCCGACCGCGACGGGTCGTGGGTGCTCGTCGTCGACGGCACTCCCCAGTCGCACGTCGACCTCGACGACCCCACCCACCTGGAGTTCGAGTACGTCCGGCGGATGGGGCACGTGCTCGACCTGGCCGCGCCCGAGGGCGAGCCGGTCGACGCCGTCCACCTCGGCGGCGGCGCGCTCACCCTGGCCCGCTACCTGGCGGTGACCCGGCCGGGGTCGCGCCAGCGGGTCGTCGAGGTCGACGAGCGGCTCACCGACCTCGTCCGCGCCCACCTGCCCCTGCCGCGGGGCGCGCGCGTGCGCGTGCGGGCCGCGGACGCGCGCGCCGGGCTCGCCGCGCTCCCGACCGGCAGCGCGGACGTCGTCGTCAGCGACGTGTTCGCCGGCGCCCGGACGCCGGCCCACCTGACCACGGTGGAGTACGCCGCCGAGGCGCGGCGGGTGCTGCGGCCGGGCGGCGTGCTCACCGCCAACGTCGCCGACGGCCCGCCGCTGCGCTTCGCCCGCGGCCAGGTGGCCACGCTGCGGGCGGTGTTCGCGCACGTCTGCCTGCTGGCCGAGCCGGGCACGCTGCGCGGCCGGCGCTTCGGCAACCTGGTGGCGGTCGCCTCCGACGCGCCGCTGCCGGTGGCCGGGCTGACCCGGCGGTGCGCCGCCGACCCCATGCCCGCGCGGGTGGTCGCCGACGACGACCTCGCGCGGTTCGCGGGCAGCGCGGCGCCGGTGCACGACGCGGAGGCGCAGCCCTCCCCCGAGCCGCCTCCGGGTGTCTTCGCCCGCTGACCAGGGTCTTCCCCGATGCCGCCGGCGCTCTCCCGCGCCTAGGGTCGGGACATGACCTACCCCGCCCCGCACCGACTGGCCCGCGACACGCGCAACAGGGTGATCGCCGGCGTCTGCTCCGGCATCGCCCGCCGCTACGGCATCTCGACGGGTGCCCTGCGTCTGGCCTTCGTGATCTCCTGCGTCCTGCCCGGGCCGCAGTTCGTCGCGTACCTGGTCCTGTGGGTGCTCATGCCGCGCGACGACCGGTTCTGACCCGGCCGCCCGGGGTCACCAGGAGTTGTTGCCCCGCTGGACGCCGCGCACGGCCGGCCGCACGTCGACGAGGTAGACGACGACGGCGATGACCGCGGGCAGGCCGAGGAAGGTCATCGGCCCCTGGGAGTACAGGATCACGCCCGCCAGCGCGGTGATGGCGACCCAGGCCGGCTTGGTGAGCTTGCCCGCGGCGACGTAGCCGGCGGCGGGACGCACGACCGCGTCGACGAGCGCCCAGACGGCCACCGCCAGCAGCAGCCAGGACAAGCTCAGGAGCAGGAGCGCGTCGAACGCCATGCCGGGAGGGTACCCGCCCGACGGGTCCACCCCACCCCTCCGACGGGGCAGGTGGCCCGGACGGCACAGGGCCCCGGAGCGCGGGTGCAGCTCCGGGGCCCTGGGCCTGTGGTGTGCCGACTCAGGCGTCGGCCTTCTTGGTGGTGCGGGTGCGGGTCACGCGGGCCGAGGTGGCCGGGGTGCCGGTGCCCTTGGCGGCCGAGGTGGTGCGCTTGGCCGGCTTGCGGGCGGGCTTGGCCGGGGCCTCCTCCGCGGTCTCCTCGAGCGCGGCCTTGGCGCTGTCGGCGACCTCGTCGACGGCCTTCTCCGCCTTGGCGGTGGCCTTGGCGGTCTTCGAGGCGGCCTTCTGGACCAGCGAGGTGACCTCGTCGGAGGCCTCGCTCACGGTCTCGGCGGTCTCCTCGAGGACCTCCTCGACGACGTCCTCGACGCGGTCGACGGCCTGCTCGGTGCGGGCCACGAACCGGCGGAAGCCGGGCTGGCGGCGCAGCTCCTCGAGGACCTCGGCGCCGCGCTCGGCGAGCTGCTCGACGGTGGCGAGGGCCTGGACGCGGGCCTGCTCGACCAGCTCGGCCACGGTGCTCGCGACGGCGTCGGGGCGGACGGCGGTGGCCAGCTGACGGCTGGCTCCGCGGGCGCGGTCGGCGGCCTGCTCGGCGCGGGTGCGGGCCTCCTTGGCGGCCAGGTCGACCTGGACCTGGGCCTCGCCGGGGAGGGCCTCGGCGCGCGAGCGCAGCGAGGTCAGCACGGTGCGGGCCTGCTCGAGGGCGAGGTCACCGGCGCCGACGGCGGCCAGCAGCGGGGTGCGGCCGCGCTCGGCGACCTGCTTGAGGGTGTCGGTGGTGCTCATGCGGACTCCTTAGAGGGGTGCGGTGCCGGAGGCTCTCCGGCGGAGTGGTCCTGGGTGGTGCCGGGCGCGTCGGCCGCGGCCGTGCCGCGGGCGGCGGCGTGCTCGCGGACGTAGGTCTCGTACAGCTCGAGCAGCACGGCCCGGTGCCGCTCGGAGAGGTGCTCGTCGGAGCGGATCGCCGCGACGGTGTCGGGGTTGCCGGCGCGCCGGTCGAGGATCCCCGCCTGCTCGTACAGCGACTCGGCGGAGATCTTCAGGCCGCGGGCGATGGCGGCCAGGATCTCCGCCGACGGCTTGCGCAGCCCCCGCTCCACCTGCGACAGGTAGGGGTTGCTCACCCCCGCGGTGCGGGCGAGCTCGCGCAGGGACACCCGGGCGGCGCTGCGCTGCTCCCGGATGTACTCACCCACCTGCGAGCGCACCGCCGAGACCTGCTGGGCCTCGGCCGCGACGGTCTCGGCGAGCTGGTCCACCTTCTCGCGGACCGACCTCACCTGCCCGCTCACGAACTCGCCGGGGGTCTGCACGTACTCGACGGTAGGCAGGGGTGCTAGCAGTTGCAAGCGCAGGAGCAAGCACTCCTCCGTGAGACCCCTCACACCGGCGTGTCGGTGCTCAGCCGGTGAGCACCGCCGAGGGCGCGACCTCCCCGACGACGCCGTCGCCGCCGGTCACCGGCGTGACCGCCCAGCGCGCGAGGGCCTCCGCGGGCACGCCGAGGTGGTGCTGCAGCAGCGCGGCGAGCACCGGCGTCCGCCCGCGGTCGCCGCCGTCGTCGAGCTTGACCGCCACCGCGCCGCGCCCGGGCAGGGCCGCGACGTGCACGCCGTCGGCGCCACCCTTGACCAGCAGGCCGGGGACGGCGGTCATCAGGTCGGTGTCCTCGCGCCCGGTGCCGGCGACGTACCAGGGGTGGGCCCGCACCGCGTCGGCCACCGCGCGCCCGGGGCTGCCCTCGGGCGCGGCCACCAGCGAGCCCACGCCGCGCGCCAGCCCGGTGAGCGACAGGCCGTGCTGCGGGGCGCCGCACCCGTCGACGACGACCACGGCCACCGGCTCGCCGGCCGCCGCACCCAGCCGGTCCTCGATGTCCTGCTGCAGCGGGTGCGCGCGGTCCAGGTAGCCCTCGGTGGGCCACCCGGCGGCGACGCAGGCGGCGAGCATCGCGGAGTGCTTGCCGGAGCAGTTCATCGCCAGCCGCTCGGGGGCGCGACCGGCCACCAGCCAGGCGGCGCGGGTGTGCTCGTGCCCGGGCAGTGCCGGCGGGCAGCCCAGCGCCTCGGGACCGAGGCCCGCCGAGGCGAGCACGGCCGCGGCCAGGTCGCGATGGCCGTCCTCGCCGGCGTGCGAGCCGGCCGCGATGGCCAGCTCCTCGGCCGAACGGGGCCGCCAGCCGGCGGCGAGGTAGGCGGTCGCCTGCACCGGCTTGTTCGCCGAGCGGGGCAGCACCGGGCGGGCGACGTCCCCGGCCGACCAGCGCACCTCCCCCTCCGGGCCCACGACGACGGCGGCGCCGCGGTGCACGGACTCCAGGAACCCCGAGCGCCGCACCTCGACGAGCACCGGCGCGTCCGGCCACGGTGACGCGCTGGAACGGCCACGCTCCAGGGGCCCGCGCCGAGCCTGCGAGGCGTGGGCGGCCCCGTCCAGGGGCTCGTGCCGAGCCGGCGAGGCACGAGGAGGACGGGGTCCTTCCACCGTCACCGGCCCTCGTCGGCGAGCAGGGCGGCGACGTCGGCCTCGCCGTTGCGGTAGCGCCGGGCCAGCTCGCCGGCCAGGGCGTCCATGACCTGCTGCACGCCGCGGCGCCGCTCGGAGAGCTGGCCCTCGGCGGCGGCGAGCGCGCGGGCGGCCCGCTCCAGGGCGGCGTCGGCGAGACCCATGACGTCGGAGAGGTCGACGTCCGGGGTCAGGCCGTGCACCCAGGACTCGTACTCCTCGGGGGAGGCCGGCTGCACCGTCTGGTGCCGGCCCAGGCCGTGGGCGGGGCCGCGGCCCTTCTCGGCGAGGATCTCCGGCAGCAGGTCGACCAGCGAGCGGCCGTCGTGCTCGGCGCGCCGCTGGAGCTCGCGGCGGACGATGTCGAGCCGGCCCTGCAGCAGCCGCCGCGTGTAGGAGAGGTTGACCTCCTCCTGCTCGGCCCGGCGGCGCAGCACCCGCACGTCGGACATGGAGCGGTGCTCGACGTCCAGGAGGAACGCCGGGTCGAGCAGCTCGTCGACGGCCGCTCCGCCGGCGGGCGTCGGGTCAGGGATCGCGGAGGTCACCGCCCGATGGTGGCAGACCGCACCGCCCGGACCCGGTCGCGGGCGGCCGTCCGGGTGTCGTCGGTCTCCTCGGCCAGGTCGTCGGGGTCGAGCGCGGCGCGCGAGCCGCCCACGGCGAGCTCGGCGTCGGCGGCCACCGACCGCTTGACCAGGGCGAGGGCGACGGCACCGAGCTCGTGGTGGCGGACGACGCTGCCCACCCGGCCGACCTCGCGGGTGCCCGAGAGCACCGGCGTCCCGGGGGCGGGCAGCTCCTCGCTGACGCCGTCGAGGTGCAGCAGCGCCAGCCGCCGCGGCGGGCGGCCGAGGTTGTGCACCCGCGCGACCGTCTCCTGGCCGCGGTAGCACCCCTTCTCCAGGTGGACGGCGGTGCTCAGCCACTCCAGCTCGTTGGGGATGGTGCGGTGGTCGGTGTCCACGCCGTGGCGCGGGCGGCGGGCCTCGACGCGCAGCGCCTCGTAGGCGTCCAGCCCGGCGCTGCCGGCGCCGGCCGCGGTCAGCGCGTCGGCCCGGACGGCGAGCTCGGCGCGGGGCACGAGCAGGTCGAACGCGGTGGCGCCGCCGTCGCCGAGGGCCGGCATCCGGCGCACCCAGCCGCCGTCGGGCAGCGCGGCGACCGCGTACGCGTCCTCCGGCGCGGGCAGGCCGGCGGCGGCGAGCACCCCGGGCGCCCCCGGGCCGACGAGGGAGAGCAGCGCCCAGGCGTCGGTGACCAGCGCGGGCTCGACGCGGAGCATGAACACCATCCGCTGCAGGAAGGTGAGCAGCCCGGCGCCGGTGCCCGGCTCGACGTCGGCCCAGGTCGTGCCGCCGAGCTCGGCGAGGACGAGGTGGTGCTCGACGTGGCCGTGCGGGGAGAGGACCAGCGCCTCGGTGCCGGCGCCGTCGGGCAGCCGCTCGAGGTGCTGGCTGGTCAGGCTGTGCAGCCAGGTCAGCCGGTCGACCCCGGGGACGGTGAGCACGTCGCGGTCGCTGCGGTCGACGAGGCCGGCGCCCTCGGCCAGCAGCCGCTGCTCGCGCAGCGGGTCGCCGTGGTGGGCGGCGACGGTCATGCCCTCGGCGAGGACGGCGCCCGGTCGCCGGGCCAGCGGTGAGGTGATGGTCATGACGGCTGGTTCACTCCTGCGGGGTCCCGGACTCTCGGCAGCGGCGGCACGTCCCCGACAGCGCGACGTGCCCCACGTCCACGGTGAAACCCAGTTCGGCGGCCAGACGTTCCGCCGCCTCGTCGAGCAGCGCCGGGTCGGCCGAGGCGATGTCGCCGCACGAGGCACACACCACGTGCAGGTGCGGGTGCTCGGAGGCGTGGTAGACCGGCGCCCCCTTGCCCAGGTGGGTGTGCCAGACCAGACCGAGCTTCTCGAGCAGCTCGAGGGTCCGGTAGACGGTGGAGGTGTCGGGCGCCGCGCCGCCGGGGCCGGCCTGCTGCCGCAGCCGCGCGCCGATGGCCTCGGGCGTGGCGTGGTCGAGGTCGGAGACGGCGGCGAGCACCTGCTGGCGCTGGGGCGTCAGTCGCAGGCCCTGGGCCCGCAGCCGCTCGCCCAGCGGTGCGGGGCCGCGCTCGGATGCCACGACGTCGAGCGTAGTTCCGGCCGCCTCACGCAACGGCGCTGCGGGCGCCGGCGAGCACCCGCTGCAGCGCCTCGAGGTACCGCGGCGGGACGGCGTGCGCCCCGCGCGGGGCGAGGAACCGGGCCACGGTGGCGCCGGTGACCTCGGCGGCGTCCGCGGCCTCCGCGCCCAGGGCCCGCACCACCGGCGCGTCGCCCCACGAACGGCTGGCCGCCAGGTGCGCCATCGCCGCGGCGCTCTCCGCCCGCTCCCCCACGCAGTCGAACGGCTTCTCGGTGGCCCACAGCTTCCGGAACCCGTCGGCCAGCGACGCGTCGTCCAGGGGGTTGCCGCCGAACACCTCGACCGCCTCGGCCGGGCGGAGGAACACGGCGAAGCACAGGAAGGTGAACAGGCACTTGTCGCAGTGCAGGCACCAGCGCTGCTCGGCCTGCCCGCCCGTGTGGCGCTGGGTGTAGGAGCGGTTGCAGCTGAGGATGGACGTGCGCAGCGGCAGCGCGGCGACGGCGGCCACCGTGGCGAGCTCCGACAGCTGCCGGGTGAGGCTGAAGTACCCGACGCCGACCTCGGCGGCCGCCGCGGCGAACAGCTGCTCGAAGGCGAAGGACTTCGAGTACTGGTGGTTGACGCTCACGCCGCCGACGGTGAGCGTCTCCTCGTCGGCCGACCGCTCGTTGGCGAACACCACCGGGTCGTAGCCGCCGAGGACCGCGGCCAGCGTCGAGATCGCCGAGTTGATCGCGGTGACCGGCACGTGCCCGTTCAGGCCGCCCTGCGCCGTCCGCTCGGCCAGCAGCGGGTCCAGCCGGCGGCGCACCTCGACCAGCGGCGCCCCGGCGGCGCGGGCGACCTCGCGCTGCGCGCCGGTCGGGTTGACCGCCAGCGCCGTCCCGTCGGGGATGACGACCAGCGCCAGCGCGGAGTCCTTGCCGCCGCCCACCGGCAGCAGCGCGCCCCGCTCACCAGGGGCTGGCGGCGGGCCCGGCTCGCGCAGCTCGAGGTCGAACTCCACCCGGTGCGGCACCGGCAGCCGGTTGACCGCGGCGAACTCCCCGAGGCCGTGCGTGTACGCGGCCGCGGCGACGGCGGCCTGCGCGGCGGTCACCGGGCGCTCCACGGTCACCCGGCCCGGCGCGGCCAGCTTGTAGTAGCTGGTGCCCATGACCAGGTGCACGAGGTCCAGCGCGGCGTCGAGCGCGGCCGGGGCCGGGCCGCCGGCGAGCAGCGCCGGGTCCAGGGTCAGCCGCTCGGTGAACGCGTCGTCCCCGAGCCGGTAGGTGAAGGCGGCCTCGCCGGTCGCCGGGTCGAACGTGCGGTCGGCGACGACGAAGGTGCCGGCCTCAGAGCGCACGGACGCGCTCGGCGCCGGCACCGACGAGGATCTGCTCATAGGTGGCTGCCAACTCCTCGAAGTCGCGGAAGCGGTTGTAGCTGGGGGCGCCGGGCGAGAGCAGCACGACGCCACCGGTCGGGGTGGTCGCGATCGCACTCGCCACCGCCTCCTCCAGCGACGCCGTCTCGGTCACCGGCACCGGGACACCGGCGGCCTCCCGGCGGACGTCGGCGGCCAGCCGGGCCCCGGTGTCGGGGACGGTGACCAGCGCGACCTCCTCCCGCCGGGCCACCAACGCGCGGGCCAGGTCGGTGTAGTCCAGGCCGCGGTCCTGCCCGCCGGCGACCAGCGTGACCGGCCGGCCGGCCAGCGCGTCCAGTGCGGCCAGCACCGACACCGGCGTGGTGGACAGGGTGTCGTCGACGAAGGTGACGCCGCCGAGCGCCGCCACCGGCGAGAGCCGGTGCGGCAGCGCCCGGAACCCGGCGACCGCGCCGGTCACCGCGTCGGCGTGCGCGGCCAGGTCGGCCCCGCTCAGCGCGGCGGCCGCCAGCGCCACCTCGAGGTTGCTGCGGTTGTGCGCGCCGGGCAGGTGCACCGGGACGACGCGGCCGGCCAGGCCGGGCGGGACCACCTCGGCGGGGTCGACGAGCTGCGCGGGGTCGAGGTACCGCTCGGCCAGCGGCCGCGCCTGCGCGCTGACCACCACCGACCGCGGCGGGCAGGCGGCAAAGACCCGCAGCTTGTCGCGGTAGTAGGTCTGCACCGAGCCGTGCCAGTCGAGGTGCTCGGGCGCCAGGGAGGTGAGCGCGCCGCGGCCGGCGAAGTCGGGGACGGCGGCGGCCTGGTAGCTGGAGACCTCGACGACGAGGGTGGGGCCGGCCCCGTCGTCGTCGAGCAGGACGTCGAGCAGCGGCGTGCCGATGTTGCCCACGTGCACCGCCGGGTGGCCGGCCGCGGTGAGGACGGCGGCGGCCAGGGCGCTGGTGGTGCTCTTGCCCTTCGTCCCGGTGACGCAGAGGACCGCGACCCCGCGCGCCGCGGCCTCGGCCAGGGCGACGCCGGTCCCCGTGGTCACGGTGGTGCGCCCTGCCAGGTCCCGGGCGTCCTCGCGGTAGGGGCTGATGCCGGGCGAGCGGAACACCACGTCGCACCCGGCCAGGTCGGCGACGCCGGCCGCGGCGGTGACCCCGGCGGGCAGCGCCGCGGGGTCGAGCGGGCGGCTGTCGGCGACGAGCACCCCGGCCGCGCCGGCGGCGAGCGCCGCGCGGACGGCGGCACGGCCCTCGCGGCCGTGGCCCCAGACGCCCACCCGCCGTCCGGCCAGCTCGCCCAGCCGGAGGGACGCCTCCCGCGGCGGCGGGGCGGGGCGGTCGTCCACGGCGGCCACTCTACGGACCGGTCCGGTCCACGGACGGCGACGACGGGTGCGCGCCGCTAGGGTGGGTCCAGGTGTGCCGGGAAGTCTGGTCGGCGGTGCCGCACCCGACCCCTCCCCTGGAGCCGCCCCGTGACCACCCCCCATGGATCCACCCGGGTCTTCGCCCGCGGCTCCTGGGCCGAGGCCAGCCGGATCGCCGACGTGCTGCGCAAGGAGACCGTCGGCGGCGTCCTCCTGCTCGTCGGCACCGTCGTCGCCCTCGTCTGGGCCAACTCGCCGTGGGCGGGGTCCTACGAGGCGCTGCGCGACACCCGCGTCGGCCCGGCGTCGCTGCACCTGGACCTGACGCTGGGCACCTGGGCCGCCGACGGCCTGCTGGCGGTCTTCTTCTTCGTCGCGGGGCTGGAGCTCAAGCGGGAGTTCGTCGCCGGGGACCTGCGCGACCCCCGGCGGGCGGCCCTGCCGGTCGCCGCGGCCGTCGGCGGCATGGTGGTGCCGGCGGTGCTCTACACGCTGCTGAACCTCGGGGGCGACGGCGCGCTGCGCGGCTGGGCCATCCCCACCGCCACCGACATCGCCTTCGCGCTCGCCGTGCTGGCGGTCATCAGCACCCACCTGCCGAGCGCGCTGCGCACGTTCCTGCTGACCCTCGCCGTGGTCGACGACCTGCTGGCCATCACGATCATCGCGGTCTTCTACACGACGTCGCTGGCCGCGGGGTGGCTGGCGCTGGCCCTCGCGCCGCTGGCGGTCTTCGGGTTCCTCGTGCAGAAGCGCATCCGCTCGTGGTGGCTGCTGCTGCCGCTGGCGGCGCTGACCTGGGTGTGCGTGCACGAGTCGGGCGTGCACGCCACGGTGGCCGGGGTGCTGCTGGCCTTCACCGTGCCGGTCGTCCGCAGCGAGGCCGCCGGTGGCCCGGGGGCGGGCCCGGGCATGGCCGAGCACTTCGAGCACCGGTTCCGGCCCCTGTCCGCCGGCGTGGCGGTGCCGCTGTTCGCCTTCTTCGCCGCGGGGGTCACCGTCGGCGGGCTGTCGGGGCTGGTGGAGTCCCTCGGCGACCGCGTGGCGCTGGGCATCGTCGTCGGCCTGGTCGGGGGCAAGGTCCTCGGGATCGTCGGTGCGAGCTGGCTGGTCACCCGGTTCACCCGCGCCGAGTTCGCCGACGAGCTGGGCTGGCCCGACCTGGTGGGGGTCGCGCTGCTCGGCGGCATCGGGTTCACCGTCTCGCTGCTGATCGGCGAGCTGGCCTTCGGGGCCGGCAGCGAGCGCGACGACCACGTGAAGGTCGGCGTGCTGGTCGGGACGCTGCTCTCGGCGCTGCTGGCCACCGTCGCGCTGCGGCTGCGCAACCGCCGCTACCGGCGGATCGAGGAGCTCGAGACCGCCGATGCCGACTCCGACGGCATCCCCGACGTCTACCAGCGCAGCCCCGACACGCCCGGGGACGCCGGGGCACGCCGCGGTTCCGCCGACGGCTGAACAACGACGTTGCCGAACCTCCGGACGGCGACGTACCGTCGAGGTACACGAGAGGGGAGGTGGTCCGAACAATTGAATTCTTATCGGACTCGTGAGGTGGCTGTCCGCTAGCCGCCGTCCAGATGGGCCGCCCGTTCGGAGTGGAATCCGAACGCCGGCATCCTGATCGCCCGTCCGTCGCACGGCGGCGAGCGAGAACCGGACAGTCACCCGACCCCCGGGCCGCCGACCTCGTCCAGTCGGCCCGCGTGCAGCCTCCGCCCAGCGGTGGCGCCGCGGAACAGCCCGGGGGTCGTCCGTCCCTGGGTACGGATCGACCCAGCCGAGCACGCCGGAGGACCGCGCGGCCGTGGAGACCGTCGGGCGCACCGCGCAGGCCGGCCGCTGGGTCGCCGAGGCGGTCCGCGCCGCTCCCCCCGACACCGTCGCCGCCCTGGTGCCGGCCCGCTTCCCCGCCTACGCGCGGGTCTTCCACCCCGCCGTCCGCTACGACGGCGACGACGACGTCTTCGTCCGGTGGGACGAGGTGGCCGCGGCCAACGGCACCTCCCCGCACCGGCTCATGCAGTGGCCGGGCGTCACCGGGTCCTGGGACCACGTCAGCGAGGCCGACCAGCCGGGACTGTGGAACGACGCACCGGCCGAGGGGCACCTCGTCGAGCACGTGGCCCGCGAGCTCGCCGCCGTCCTCGCCGACCAGACCACCACCCCGGGCGAGTGCTGGTTCGGCTGGGACGACGACGGCGCCGCCGACCTGCCCCGGCTGCGCCTGCCCCGCGTCGACCTGCTGCTGGTCCGCGGCCCGGTGGAGCGCGCCGCGGTCAACTTCGCCGCCGAGCCGCGCGAGCAGAGCGCGGCCCTGTGGTGGCCGGCCGACCGGGCCTGGTGCGTGGCCACCGACCCCGCCCTGATGAGCACCTACGTCGGCGGCAGCGTCGACGCCGTCGACGAGCTGCTGGCCACCCGGCTGGAGGTCGCGCCCGCACTGCCCGGCGACGCCGTCACGCCCGACAGCGACCCGGTCAACCCCGTCGAGCCCCGCTAGAGCTGCGCCAGCTCGGCCTCGAGGTCGTCGAGGCCCAGCGACCCCTGCGACAGCGCGGCCATGTGCCAGGCCCGGAGGTCGAAGTCCGCCCCGCGCGCCCGCTGCGCCGCCGCCCGCCCGGCCAGCCACGCGCGCTCGCCGAGCTTGTAGCTGATCGCCTGGCCGGGCAGGCCCAGGTAGCGGACCAGCTCGCTGTCGAGGAAGGCCGGCTCGCTGCCCAGGTGCTCACCGGCGAAGGCGCGCGCCAGCTCCGGCGTCCAGGGCCGGCCCCGGTGCGCGGCCAGCACGCCCTCGGCGTCGTCGGGGACCGGCAGCCGCAGGTGCATGCCGATGTCGATGACGACGCGGGTCGCGCGCAGCTGCTGGGCGTCGAGGTAGCCCATCCGCGCGCCGGGCTCGGTGAGGTAGCCGAGCTCGTCCATGAGCCGCTCGGCGTAGAGCGCCCAGCCCTCGACGTTCGCGCTCACCGAGCCCAGTGACGTCTGGTAGGTGGACAGGTCGCCGGCGACGTGCACCCACTGCGCCAGCTGCAGGTGGTGGCCCGGGACGCCCTCGTGGTACCAGATCGAGACCAGGTCCCACAGCGGGAAGCGGGTGCGCCCGAGCGTCGGCAGCCAGGTGCGGCCGGGGCGGGAGAAGTCGTGCGACGGGCGCGTGTAGTACGGCGCGGCCGCGCTCCCGGGCGGGGCGATCACCGCCTCCACCCGGCGCACCGGCTCGGCGAGGTCGAAGTGCGTGCCGTCGAGGGCCTCGATCGCCTCGTCCATCATCGCCTGCAGCCGGCGGCGCACCTCCTCGACGCCCTCGACCGCCGGACCGTGCTCGCCCAGCCAGGCCATGGCCTCCTTCGGCGTCGACCCCGGCCGCAGCGCCCGCGCCTCGGCCTGCTGCTCGGCCAGGATCCGCCGGTGCTCCGCCCAGCCCCAGGCGTAGGCCTCCTCCAGGCCCTGCCCGGCACCGAGGTCCGAGCCGTTCCAGCGACGGGCGGCGACCGCGTACCGATCGCGGCCGACGGCGTCCGGGGTGCCCTCGGCCTGCGGGCCGTAGGTGTCGCGCAGGAAGTCGCGGACCTCGGCCACGGCGTCGTCGGCCGCCCGCGCGGCGGCGTCGAGCTCACCGCGCAGCGCGTCGGGGCCGGAGGCGGCCAGGCCGGCGAAGAACGGCCCGGACAGCCACTCGCCGAGCTGGCCGACGACGGTGGAGACCTGCCGGGGCGCGACGAACAGGCCGCGCCGGGCGCCCTCGGTCAGCGTCTGCACGTAGCCCCGGTAGGCCTCGGGCACGCGGGCCAGGCGGCGGGCGACGACCGCCCAGTCGTCCTCGGTCGCCGTCGGCATGAGCAGGAAGACCTGCCGGATCGAGTGCACCGGGCTGAACAGGTTCGACAGCGTCCGGAATCCCTCACCGGCCTCGTCCGCGGCCAGCTCGGCGCCCAGCCGCTCGCGCAGCAGCCGGGCGCAGCGGCGCTCGACGGGGTCGTCGGCCAGGGCGGGGTCGGCGGCGAGGACGGCGTCGAGCTCGGCGAGCGTGCGCCGGGTCAGCTCGACCTCGGCCTCCAGGCCCGCGGGGCTCGGGTCGGGCAGCCGGTCGTCGCCCGGGCGGGTGCCCAGGGAGGTGGCGACGATCGGGTCGAGGTCGCAGACGGCGTCGACGTAGCGGTCGGCCACCTGCCGGGGCGTGCGCACCGGGCCGGTCACCGGAGGCGCTCCAGCCGGGCCGACATGGTGGGCCGCAGCGGGGTGTCGGCGCCGGCGCGGTCGATCGCGTACATCAGCGCCCCCTCGACGATGCCGTAGAGCCGCACGGCGCGGGTGGTGTCGGGGGCGTCGGGGGTGCGGGCCACGACGTCGCTGGTGAGCTCCCAGCTGGTGGTGGTGCGCGCGGTCCCGACGTAGAGCTCGACGACACCCGTGGGGCTGGTGACCAGCAGCTCGACGTCGTCCTGGCCGCGCGGGCGCCAGAACCCCGACTCCCGGACGCCGGGCCCCTCGACCCGGCCGTCGTCGCCGATCAGCCAGCTGCGCGCCTCGTAGGCGAGGAAGTCGCGGCCGTCGTGGGCGAAGCGCACCCACTGGCCGAACCGGCGGTCCCCTGCCGCGCCGCCGGCGAGGACGCCCTCCCCGTGCCACTCCCCCAGCAGGGGCAGCACGGCGAGCAGCGCCGGGGACACCTCCGGCCCCGAGCGGACGTCGACGGTGTCGACGACGGGCAGTTCGGTCGGGCCGGTCACCGGCCGGCGTCCCGGGCAGACATGCCGGTCACGGTAGTCGGCGCGCCGCGGCGCCTCAGCGGCCGCGGGACGGGCGGCCCGGCGGGGACGGCGGCACGCGGGGGCCCTCCCGCCGCGCACCCCGCTCGGGGCGGGCCAGACGCCGTGCCGCGAGCAGGCAGGCGAGGGCGCCCAGCGCGGCGAGCGCGACGAGGACCCACGCGGCGACCACGCCGCCACGGTAGGCGGGCGGCCCCGCTCCCGGCGGCTGCCCCGCCGCTGCGCGCCCGGTCCGGACCCGCCCCGTGTGGGACGCACCGGGTGTGGGGCACCCTGGGGAGCCGGCACGCCCGCGACACACCGAGGAGGACGGCGTCATCGACGGCCGACGGACCGCTCCCGACGGCACCTCCCTGCGCGCGGTGGAGGCCGAGCTGACCCGGACGGCAGCCCGCTACGAGCGGCTGCTGACCACCGTCGCCGACGGCATCTACGGCCTCGACCGGGACGGGCGGGTGGAGTTCGCCAACCCCGCCGCCGAGCGGATCACCGGCCGCAGCGCCGCCGAGCAGCTGGGCCACGACCAGCACCGGCTCCTGCACGCGCACCGCCCCGACGGCTCCCCCTACCCGCGGGAGGAGTGCCCGGTGTGGCGCGCGCTGGTCACCGGCCGGACCGTCTCCGCCGACGACGAGGTGTTCTGGCACGCCGACGGCACGCCGGTGCCGGTCGAGCTCACCGCCGTCCCGGTGGTGGAGGACGGCGAGGTGACCGGCGTCGTCGTCTCCGTCCGCAACCTCACCGACCGGCTCGCCGCCCGCCGCCAGGCCGCGGAGCTGCAGCGGCTGGCCGCGGAGAACGCCGCCGAGCGGGCGCTGTCGGACCGGCTGCAGCGGGCGCTGCTCACCCCGCCCCCGGAGCCCGACCACCTGCACGTCGTCGTCCGCTACCGCCCGGCCGCGCACGGCGCCCGGGTCGGCGGCGACTGGTACGACGCGTTCCTCCAGCCCGACGGCGCCACGGTGCTGGTCATCGGCGACGTCGTCGGCCACGACAGCGCCGCCGCCGCGGCGATGGGCCAGCTGCGCGGCCTGGTGCGGGCCCTGGCCTGGGACAACGACGAGACGCCGGCGGAGACGCTCGTGCGGGTGGAGCGCGCCGCGCTCGGGCTGGCGGTGAGCACGCCGGCCACCGCCGTCCTCGCCCGCATCGAGCGGCTGCCCGACGTCCCGGTGGCCGGGGTGCGCCGGCTGCGGTGGAGCAACGCCGGCCACCTGCCGCCGCTGGTGCTCGCCCCCGACGGGTCGACGACGCTGCTGGAGACCCGTCCGGACCTGATGCTGGGCGTGGACCCCGACGCCCCGCGCCGCGACCACACCGCCGACCTGCCCGACCGCTCCACCCTGCTGCTGGTCACCGACGGCCTGGTCGAGCTGCCCGGGATGCACCTCGACGAGGGCCTCGCCGCGCTGCGGGAGGCGCTGCGCGACCTGGGCGAGGAGCCGCTGGACAGCCTCTGCGACACGCTGCTGGCGCGGCTGGTGCCCGGGCCGGGACGGGACGACGTGGCGCTGGTCGCCGTCCGCACCCACCCCGAGGACCGCCCGCGCCCGCCCGAGGCCGGCCCCAACCGGCTGCCGCCGGGCATGGACTGACCCGCCGCCCGGGCTCCGCTCAGACGCCCGGCCGCAGCAGCCGGAAGGCGTGCTCCCAGGTGCCGGTGCGCGCGCCGTGCGCGACCCAGGCCAGGCACATCGGCTCCAGCCAGCGGCTCGCCTCGATGCCGCCGAGGTCGACGACGTCCCAGCCGGTGTCCCGGAGCAGCGCGGTGACCGTGTCCTTGGCCGCCTGGTCGTCCCCGCCGATGAACATCGACGGCGGCCCACCGGGCAGCTGCGGGTCGACCATCAGCGCGTTGCCGACGGTGTTGTACGCCTTGACCACCCGGGCACCGGGAGCGGCCCGCTGCACCCGCTCGCCGAGGGAGTCGGTGTGGCCGACGAACAGCTGCGGGGTCCCGGTGGAGACGTCCAGCGGGTTGGTGGTGTCGACGAGCACCCGGCCGTCGAGCTCGTCGGCGAGGGAGCCCGCCAGCGCTTCCGCGGCCGAGCCCAGGACCGCCAGGACGACCAGCTCGGCGGCCGCGGCCACCTCCGCGGGCGGCCCGGTGGGCAGCCCGTCGACGTCGTCGCGCCGGGTGCCGATGCGCACCTCGTGCCCGTGCCGGGCGTAGCCGCGCGCGAGCGCCCGCCCGACCTGGCCGCTGCCCAGGATGCCGATCCGCACGGCGCACAGTGCACTCCGCGGACACCGCGGCGACAAGGCCCCCGGACGCACCGGTGCCCGCCCCGGCGACTGCCGGGACGGGCACGGGTGCGGACAGGCGCGCTCCGTCGTCCTCCCTCACCGCAGCGCGTCCTACCGGACCGCCCACGGTGAGGGAGGACGCGCGACGATCAGGTCACCTGATCGTCGCGCGGTCACTGGTCGAGGACGACCGTCGTCTCGTTCAGGCCGACCTCGGCGGAGACGGCGCGCTCGCCGCGGCCGGACGGCGCCAGCGAGCGCAGCTTCCACTCACCGGGGGCGGCGAAGAAGCGGAACTCGCCCTCCGGGCTGGTGACCACCTCGGCGGTGAACTCGTCGGTGGCGTCCAGCAGCCGGACGTAGGCACCGGCCACCGGGGCGCCGTCGCGCCAGACCTGACCCTGGATCACCGTCTGGGTGCTCAGGTCGATGCCGGCCAGGGCACCGCCCTGCTTCGGGGCTCCGCACATGTCAGCTCACTTCTCGATCGGGACGCCGACGAGCGAGCCGTACTCGACCCAGCTGCCGTCGTAGTTCTTGACGTCGGTCTTGCCGAGCAGCTCGCGCAGCACGAACCAGGTGTGGCTCGAGCGCTCGCCGATCCGGCAGTAGGCGATGGTGGCCTTGCCGTCGTCGAAGCCCTGCTCGGCGTAGAGCTTCTCGAGCTGCTCGTCGCTCTTGAAGGTGCCGTCCTCGTTGGCCGCCTTGCTCCACGGGATGTTCTTGGCGGTGGGGACGTGCCCGCCCTTCTGCGCCATCTCCTGGGGCAGGTGGGCGGGGGCGAGGATCTTGCCGGAGAACTCGTCGGGCGACCGGACGTCGATGATGTTCTTCGACCCGATCGAGGCGACGACCTCGTCGCGGAACGCGCGGATCGACAGGTCGGGGTCCTGGGCCACGTACTGGGTGGCGGGGCGCTCCACCGGGTCCTTGGACAGCGGGCGGCCGTCGAGCTCCCACTTCTTGCGGCCGCCGTCGATGAGCTTGACGTCCTGGTGGCCGTAGAGCTTGAAGTACCAGTAGGCGTAGGCCGCGAACCAGTTGTTGTTGCCGCCGTAGAGGATCACGGTGTCGTCGTTGCCGATGCCCCGCTCCGAGAGCAGCTTCTCGAAGCCGGACTTGTCGACGAAGTCGCGGCGCAGCGGGTCCTGCAGGTCCTTCTTCCAGTCCAGCTTGACGGCACCCTCGAGGTGACCGCCGTCGTAGGCGCTGGTGTCCTCGTCGACCTCGACGAAGACCAGACCGGGCTGGCCGAGGTGCTCCTGGGCCCAGTCGGCGGTGACGAGCACGTCGTTGCGGCTCATGGGGGGTGTTCCTCCCTGTGGTGGGTGTGCGGACGTTCAGGCGGTGCGGGCGCGGGCCCGCCGGACGGTCAGGTACAGCTCGCAGCCCAGGCAGAAGCCGGTGGCGGCGTTGAGCAGGGCCGCCACGAGAGCCGACCCCGTGGCCAGGGCACCGAGCAGCGGCGCGCCGAGCAGGTAGCCCGCCGCGCCCACGGCGGCGAAGACGAGGCCGACCAGCTGGGCGAAGCGCACCGGCGCCTCGGGCTCGCGTTCCCGCGCCGGCCCCAGCCGCGGGGCGACGAGGGTGCGGTACAGCACCGCGTACGGGGCGTGCCGCAGGCCGGCGGCGGCACCGACGGCGAAGACCGCCGCCTGCGCGGCGGCCAGCCAGCCGCTCGCGGTCAGCAGCACGGCGGCGAGGACGGCGCTGGTGACCCACGCGGCGAACCGGGGGCCGCGCACGTCGACCGTGCGGGCAGGACTGGAGGTCATGGAAGGGCTCTCCGGACGGCGGTCAGGGCACGTCTGGGCGGAGCGGGGCCGCCCTCAGGCGGCGCGACACAGGGCGCTGCCGACGCGGCACAGGTCGACTGTGCGGCGCGAGGTCAGCAGGGTGCCCACGCGGCGAGGGTAACCGATCACGATGGGGCCCCCGTGTGGGCGTCGACGACGGCGGTGAGCTCCTCGGGCCGGGGCGCGCCGCTGCTGCGGCCGAGCAGCCGGCCCTGGCGGTCCAGGTAGAACAGCGTCGGCGTGCGCCGGACGCCGAGCTCGCGGACGGCGTCGAGGTGGCTCTCCGCGTCGACGTGCACGTAGGCCAGGCCCGGCCGGGTCCCCTGCAGGTGCAGCAGCCGGGCCCGGGTGGTCCGGCACGGGCCGCAGAACGCGGTGGAGAACTGGACGACGGTGAGGTCGGCGTCCCCGGGCCGCACGCCGAGGCCCTCGAGCACGGCGGTCGGTCCGCCCACGGTCTCCTCCTCCACCGTCCGCACCCTGCCGTCGCGGGCGCGCAGCCACGCCGCCGCCGCGGCGGTCAGGACCAGCGCCACGGCGAGCACCAGCAGCCCGGTCCCGCTCATCCCCCGCCCCAACCGGGGCCGCCCGGGGGGCATTCCCCGGGTCACCCGGTCAGGCGGTGGCCGAGAAGACGACGTCGCTGCCCTCGACCGCGACCCGCACCCCGTCGTCCCCGGGCGTGACCCCGGTGAGCTGCAGGTCGTAGGGCAGCTCGACCGGGTAGCGCAGGTCGAGCAGCGCGACGGCCCGGTCGACGACGAAGCCGGGGACGCCGACACCGCCCGCGGCGGCGTCCTCCACCACGACGACGAGCTCGTCGCCCTCGAGGACGACGTCGCCGGTGGCGGTGAGCGGCACCGTGTAGCCGAGCACCTCGACCGTCCGGGTCACGCGCAGCCCGTCGCCGGCGCGCTCGAGGGTGGTGCCGGCGCCGAGCTCGCGCGAGAGCAGCGCGTAGGTGAGCGTCGCCGTCCCGTCCACCCGGTCCACCGGCACCCGCTCCACCGAGCCCGACAGCGCGTCGGACAGCGGCACGTGCACCCCGCGCAGCGTGACGTCGGCGCGGGTGCCCTCGGGCTGCCCCAGGTCGTCGGCGGTCAGCCCGATGCGCACCTCGTCGTAGCGCTCCTGCACCGCCTGGGTGAGGAACGGCCAGCCGGCGACGTCCACGTCGGGTGCGCCGGCCAGGCCGCCGGCCTCCTGCAGCGTCGCGGCAACCCGCTCCTCGGCGATCCCCTCGGCCACCGGGTCGGCGACCAGCGCGAGCAGGACCAGGACCACCAGGACGACCAGGAGTGCGCGCACGGTCAGACCACGGCGAGGGCGAGCAGCGCCGGGGCACAGACGGCGAGCGGCAGGACGGCGTCCCCCAGCACGCCGGCGGCCGGCCGGACCCCGTCGGCGGACGCGGCGTCGGCGAGGGCGAAGGAGGCGGCCAGCCCGGCGAGGGCGGCGACCAGCCCCAGGACCAGACCGGTGGTCACCCCGGTGACCACCTCGACCAGGTCGCCGGTGCCGCTGCTCCACAGCGCGACGGCGACGCCCGCCGCCACCGCCAGCAGCATCCCGGGCACGCCGCGGCCCACGCCCTCGGCGACCGCGGGCCGCGGCAGCACGGCGTCGACCAGGTGCCCGGCGGCCAGGGCCGCGCCGACGACGAGCAGCGGCGAGCCGGCCGGGTCGCCGTCGTCCCCCGCGACGTCGGGGAGCAGGAGCAGCGCGAGCGCGCACGCGGCGGCCACCAGCAGCGCGGTGGCGCCCAGCGAGCCGACGACGTCGCGGCGCGGCGGGCGGCGCAGCATCTGGTGCAGCACCGAGGCCAGCAGCGCCGGTCCGGCGACGGCGAGCACCGCGCCCGGGCCGGGGCGGTCGGCCGCGGTGACCAGCAGGTCGGCCACGACGCCGGCCGTCAGCGCGAGCACCGCGACCCCCACGGCGCCGGCCGGGGCGGTGGCCGCCACCCAGCCGACGGCCAGCGCGGCCTGCAGCACCACCACCGCGGCCGGCCGGCCCTGCTCACCCAGCACGGCGGGCGCTCCGACCAGCAGTGCGGTCGCGCCCGCCACGGCCACGGCGGCGGCCAGCTGCCGCGCGCGCGTGGACGGCCGGGACTCCAGCGCGGTGGTCACGCACCCCCCTCGCCGGGACCCGGCGGCGCCACGTCGGGCCGCGTCGCCTGCGATCGTGGCAGACACCCGCCGCCCCGGCGCCCGACGAACGGACCGGTCCGCGCTCCGGCGTGTCGCGGTGCGGTCACGGTCACCGGGAGTCGGACTCCGCGTCGGCTATCCTGCGATCTCGGTTCGACAGCGCCGTCGACAGCCTCCCCGAGGAGACGACATGCGACTCGTGCTCATGACCGCGGCGCGTCAGGCCACCACCGAGGTGCTGCCTGCCCTGGGCCTGCTCGGCCACCAGGTGCGCGTGGTGCCCCCGGAACTGTCCAGCCTGCTCGACGGCGACTCCGGCGACGTCGTGCTCGTCGACGCCCGCCACGACCTCATCCAGGCCCGCACGCTGTGCGGCCTGCTGTCCTCCACCGGGGTGGCCTCCGCGCTGGTCGCGGTGCTCTCCGAGGGCGGGCTGGTCGCGCTGTCGGCCGACTGGGGTGTCGACGACGTGCTGCTCGACACCGCCGGCCCCGCCGAGGTCGACGCCCGGCTGAAGTGGGCCACCGCGCGCCGGCTCGCCGCCACCACCCCGGCCGACGGCGCCGACGGCGGCGTCACCCAGGCCGGCGAGCTCGTCATCGACGAGCACAGCTACTCGGCCAAGCTGCGCGGGCGGCCGCTGGACCTCACCTACAAGGAGTTCGAGCTCCTCAAGTACCTCGCCCAGCACCCGGGCCGGGTCTTCTCCCGGGCCCAGCTGCTGCAGGAGATCTGGGGCTACGACTACTTCGGCGGCACCCGCACCGTCGACGTCCACGTCCGCCGGCTGCGCGCCAAGCTCGGCACCGAGCACGAGGCGCTGATCGGCACGGTGCGCAACGTGGGCTACAAGCTCGACCAGCAGGTCGCCGACGCCACCGCGGCCGCCGCGCGCGCCGAGGCGGAGGAGCGGGCCACGCCCGCGCCACTGCGCTGAGCACTCCCCCCGTCCGCGACGCCGGGCGACTCGACCCGGCCGCCACGGCGGCCGTCCTCGCGCTGCTGCGCGCGGCGGCGGCCGCCGACGGGGTGCGCCCGCTGTCGGAGGAGGCCGAGCTGCGGCTGCAGCACGGCGGTCCGCCCGGCGGCCGGGACGTCCTCGTGCTCGACGACGGCGGCGCCCCGGCCGGGTACGCCCGCCTGGAGCTCGGGCCGCCGGGCTCGGCGGACGACGCGGAGGCCGAGCTGGTCGTGGCGCCGGCCGCCCGCGGCCGCGGCGTCGGGGACACCCTGCTGACCCGCGTCGAGGAGCTGGCCGGCGACCGCCCGCTGCGGGTGTGGGCGCACGGCGACCTGCCTCCGGCCACCGCGCTGGCCACCGCCCACGGCTACACGCGGGCGCGGGTGCTGCTGCAGATGCGCCGCCCGCTCACCGACGACGACCTCGAGCCCCGTGCCGGGCTGCCCGCGGACGTGCGCGTGGCCGCCTACCGGCCCGGCCGCGACGGGCCGGCCTGGCTGCGGGTCAACGCCCGCGCCTTCGCCACCCACCCCGAGCAGGGTGCCTGGACGCCGGAGGACCTGCGGCTGCGCGAGGCCGAGCCCTGGTTCGACCCGGCCGGCTTCCTGCTGGCCTGGCGCGGCGACCCGGACGCCGGCGGCACGCTGCTCGGCTCGCACTGGACCAAGGTGCACCCGCCCGGCGACGCCGGCCCCGACCCCGTGGGCGAGGTGTACGTCCTCGGCATCGACCCCGACGCGCAGGGGCTGGGCCTGGGCCGCGCGCTGACCGACCTCGGCCTGGCGCACCTGCGCGCCCGCGGCCTGGAGCAGGTGCTGCTCTACGTCGAGGAGGACAACGTCGCGGCGGTGCGGCTCTACGAGGGCCGCGGCTTCACCCGGTACGCCGTCGACGTCTCCTGGCGGCGCGTGCCCTGAGGGGGCGCAAACGGCCCTTTGTGCCGCACCGCGCGTGTCGGCCGCCACCCGAATCGCAGCGGTTCACCTGCTGGACGTGACGCCGTTCTCACCCGGTCGGGAAAGGCTCGGTCGGCGTTCACCGGCCGTTCACCGATCCACCCGGGACCGGCCACCTGGGCTGCCTACCGTCCCTGACCGTTGGTCCCGCTCCGCCCGGCGACGAGGCCCGGGCCCCCTCTCCCGAAAGGCACTGAGTTGAAGCTCAGCACCAGGTCGCGTGCCGCCGTCCTCTCGACGGCACTGGCCAGCACCCTCGCCCTCGCCGCGTGCGGCGCCGCCAACGAGACCGAGGCCTCGTCGGGCGGCAGCGGCGGCGGCAGCGGCGAGAGCGCCGCCGAGCTCAGTGGTGACCTCGTCGGCGCCGGCGCGAGCAGCCAGCAGGCGGCCATGGAGGCCTGGCAGGCCGGGTTCGAGGGCGAGTACCCCGGCGTCCAGTTCAGCTACGACCCGGCCGGCTCCGGTGCCGGCCGCGAGCAGTTCATCGACGGTCGCGCCGACTTCGCCGGCTCCGACGCCGCGCTGGACGACGAGGAGCTGACCGCCGCCCGGGAGCGCTGCGGCGGCGGCGAGGTCTTCGAGCTGCCGAACTACATCTCGCCGATCGCGGTCATCTTCAACCTCGAGGGCGTCGACTCGCTCGACCTGTCGCCGGACCTCATCGCGCGCATCTTCACCGGCCAGATCACCACCTGGAACGACCCGGCCATCGCCGAGGCCAACCCGGACGCGCAGCTGCCCGACACGGCGATCACCCCGGTGCACCGCGGTGACGACTCCGGCACCACGGACAACTTCACCGACTACCTGTTCCAGACCGCGCCCGACGTGTGGACCTCCGAGCCCGACGGCGTCTGGCCGCTGCCCGGTGGCGAGGCCGCCAACGGCACGTCCGGCGTCGTGGGCGTCGTCGAGAGCACCGCCGGCGCCGTGACCTACGCCGACGCCAGCCGCGCCGGCGAGCTGGGTGTCGCGAGCGTCGCCGTCGGTGAGGAGTTCGTCGCCCCGTCGGCCGAGGCCGCCGCGACGATCGTGGAGAACTCCCCGCGCGTCGAGGGCCGCGGCGAGTACGACTTCGCCATCGAGCTCGACCGGCAGACCGAGGGCACCGGTGAGTACCCGATCGTCCTGGTCAGCTACCACGTCGGCTGCGTCCAGTACGACGACCAGGCGGCCGCCGACAACGTCAAGGCCTTCATGACCTACGTGATCAGCGAGGACGGCCAGTCGGCCGCGGCGGAGAACGCCGGCAGCGCGCCCATCTCCGACACCCTGCGCGAGCAGGCGCAGTCCGCGGTCGACGCCATCACCGCCGGCTGACCGGTACCACCCCGGTGGCCCGGTGCGTCGCGAGACGCCCCGGGCCACCGCCCCGCCCGGAGACGGGCTCCGACGCACCACCGCCGATCGACCACCCGGAGCAACGGTGACCGCCACGAAGACCCCGACCGAACGTCCGCCGGCGCAGCGCGTCGTCCGCCGGGCCGGTGATCGCCTCTTCGCCGGCAGCGCCAAGGGCTCGGGCATCTTCATCCTGGTCGTGCTCGCCGGCGTGGCCGCCTTCCTCATCGGCGAGGCGATCCCGGCGCTCACCGCGCCCGCGGAGGACGTGCCCGGCGGCGAGGGCCTGTCCGGCTACATCGCCCCCCTGGTCCTCGGGACCCTGCTCGGCGCCGTCCTGGCGCTGCTGGTGGCCACGCCGCTCGCGGTGGGGATCGCCCTGTTCGTCACTTACTACGCGCCCCGCCGCATCGCGGCCGGCCTGGGGTACGCCATCGACCTGCTGGCGGCCATCCCGAGCGTGGTCTACGGCTTCTGGGGGCTGGCGGTCCTCGCCCCGGCCCTCGTCCCGTTCCACGTGTGGGCCGCCGACCACCTCGGCTGGCTGCCGCTCTTCGCGGGCCCGGCCTCCACCAGCGGACGCACGATGCTCACCGTGGGTCTGGTGCTCGCGGTGATGATCCTGCCGATCATCTCGGCCATCGCCCGCGAGGTGTTCAGCCAGGCGCCGGCGCTGCACCGCGAGGCCGCCCTGGCCCTCGGCGCGACGCGCTGGGAGATGATCAAGATGGCCGTGCTGCCGTACGGGAAGTCCGGTGTCATCGCCGGCGCCATGCTCGGCCTGGGCCGCGCGCTCGGCGAGACGATGGCGGTGGCCATCGTGCTGTCCGGTGGAGCAGGGGCCACCCTGAACCTGATCAGCAGCTCGAACCCCTCGACGATCGCGTCGAACATCGCCCTGCGGTTCCCGGAGGCCACCGGCCTGGGCATCAACACCCTGATCGCCAGCGGGCTGGTGCTGTTCGTGATCACGCTCGCGGTCAACATGCTCGCCCGCTGGATTGTCAACCGGCGCGCCGACTTCTCCGGAGCCAACTGATGAGCACCTCGACCCAGTCCCCCACCCGGGTCGCCGAGGAGCCCGGGGGGGCGATCCGCAGGAACCGGCGGCTGCCCCGGTACGCCCCGCTCGGTCTCTACGTCGCGGGCATCGCGCTGGGCGCCGTGCTGTCGGCCCTCACGGGCTTCAGCATCGCCCTGACGGCCGTCTACGGCGCCGTCCTGGGCACGCTCGCCGTCTACACCGGGGCGCGCGCCGTCGAGGGCCGCCGCAAGGCCACCGACCGCCTGGTGACCGCGCTGGTCACGACGGCGTTCGCGATCGCGATGGTCCCGCTCGTGTCGCTGGTCTACACCGTCCTCGACAAGGGCCTGGCCCGGTTCGACGCCCAGTTCTTCACCAACTCGATGTTCCGGGTCGTGGGCGAGGGCGGCGGCGCCTACCACGCCGTCCTCGGCACGGTGGTCATCACCGCGGTCACCGCGGTCATCTCGGTGCCCATCGGCCTGCTGACGGCCATCTACCTGGTGGAGTACGGCACCGGCCGGCTGAAGAAGGCGATCACCTTCTTCGTCGACGTCATGACCGGCATCCCGTCGATCGTGGCGGGCCTCTTCGCCTTCGCGCTGTTCACGCTCCTCTTCGGCAACGACGTCCGGCTCGGCCTGATGGGCTCGGCGGCCCTCGCGGTGCTGATGATCCCGGTCGTCGTCCGCTCCTGCGAGGAGGTGCTCAAGCTCGTCCCCAACGAGCTGCGGGAGGCGAGCTACGCGCTCGGGGTGCCCAAGTGGCGGACGATCGTCAAGGTGGTGCTGCCCACCGCCGTCGCGGGCCTGGGCACCGGCATCACGCTGGCCGTCGCGCGCGTCATCGGCGAGACGGCGCCGCTGCTCATCACCGTCGGCCTGGTCACCGGCACGAACCTCAACCCGTTCGACGGGCGCATGGCGACGCTGCCGGTGTTCGCGTACTACCAGCTGACGCAGCCGGGCACCGACACCCAGGCCTTCCTCGACCGGGCCTGGACGGCGGCCCTGGTCCTCATCATCCTGGTGATGGTCCTCAACGTCGTGGCCCGCCTGATCAGCCGCTTCTTCGCCCCCAAGACCGGTCGCTGAGCGACCCGACCCGGAGGATCCCCCCGTGGCCAAGCGCATCGAGGTCTCCGACCTCAACATCTACTACGGCGACTTCCTCGCCGTGGAGGGTGTCAACGTCTCGATCGAGCCGCGCAGCATCACCGCGCTCATCGGGCCCTCGGGCTGCGGGAAGTCGACCTTCCTGCGGTCGCTCAACCGCATGCACGAGGTGATCCCGGGCGCCCGCGTCGAGGGCAAGGTCGTCATGGACGGCCAGGACCTCTACGGCGCCGACACCGACCCGGTCGACGTCCGCCGGCACATCGGCATGGTCTTCCAGCGGCCCAACCCGTTCCCGACGATGTCGATCTACGACAACGTCATCGCCGGGAACCGGCTCAACGGCAAGAAGATGAAGAAGGCCGAGAGCGACGACGTCGTCGAGCGCGCCCTCCGCGGCGCCAACCTCTGGAACGAGGTCAAGGACCGCCTCGACCGCCCCGGATCGGGCCTCTCCGGCGGGCAGCAGCAGCGGCTGTGCATCGCCCGGGCCATCGCCGTCGGGCCCGACGTGCTGCTCATGGACGAGCCGTGCTCGGCCCTCGACCCGATCTCCACGCTGGCGATCGAGGACCTGATGACCGAGCTCAAGGACCGCTTCACCATCGTGATCGTCACGCACAACATGCAGCAGGCGGCGCGGGTCAGCGAGTCCACCGGGTTCTTCAACCTCAACGGCGTCGGCCAGCCCGGCCGGCTCATCGAGTTCAACCCGACCGAGAAGATCTTCAGCAACCCCGACCAGAAGGCGACCGAGGACTACATCTCCGGCCGCTTCGGATAGGACGCCCCGGCGCGAGAGGCCCCTGCGGAGCGCTCCGCAGGGGCCTCTCGCGCTGTGTGTGCACGTGGCGCGGACGGCGGGACGCCCGGCGCGCGGCGTGTGCACCCGCTGCGGGTCGGTGGTCAGCCGCAGCTGACGGGCTCGGTGCTCGCCGCGGCGCTGGTCTCCGCGGCGGCCGGGGTGTCGACCGCCGCGGTCTCCGGCGCGGGCGGCACCGGAGCGGCGACCTGCACCGGGACGATCCCCGAGTAGCCCGGGCCCAGGACCAGCTGGACGGTGTCGCCGATCGCGTCGCTGGGCTGCAGGACCGCGGTGGGGACGGCGGCGGCGACGGTGCGGGCCTGCTCGAGGACCCCGGGTCCGTGCCGGACGACGGTCTGGCCCACCGTGCCGCGCTCGTTGCCGACCTCCCCGACGGTGAAGCCCTGCTGGCGCATCAGGTCGGCGACGGTGGCGGCCAGGCCCGGCGTGGCGGTGCCGTTGAGGACGTCGACGGTGACCCCCGCCGGGGCCACGGTGAGCGGCTGCGCCTCGGGCGTGGCCGCCGGCTGCTCGGCGCCTGCCGCAGTCGCCGGCGCGGCGGCCGGGTCGACGGGTGCCGTGGCGGCGGCGACCACCGGGGTGGCGTACTCGGCGGGCACCGAGCTGTCCTCGATGACGGAGTCGAACAGCGACCGGACGCCGGTGCCGTCGAGCAGCACGTGGGCCTGGTCGCTGCCGGCGGGCACGTAGCCCACCTGGGCCACCGGCAGGGAGGCCCGCTGGACGGCGTCGCCGTCGAGGTCACCCAGGGCGTCGGCGAGGGTGCGCAGGTCGCCGAGGGTGGTCTGCTCGTCGACGGTGATCGCGTCGGCGGCCCGGGTGAGGAAGCGGGTCAGCTCGACGGTGTTGCCCAGCGTGCCGACCGTCATGGCCGAGCGCAGCGTCGCCGACAGCAGCAGCTGGGTGCGCTCCGCCGCGGCGGCACCGGTGACGTCGGAGCCGGCGTCCCCGGGCGCGAGGTACCGGGAGACCTGCGCGCCGGTCAGCTCGGAGGTGCCGGCGGGCAGCGGCAGCGCGGCGGCGGCCGTCGGAGCGGCGCCGGGCAGGCAGACGCTCACCCCGCCGATGGCGTCGACCATCTCGGGCAGCCGGCCGAGGTCGACGGCCAGGTAGTGGTCGACGCGCAGCCCCGACAACTGCTGCACGGCGCGGACCGTGCACGCGGGGCCGCCGGCCAGCAGCGAGGCGGCGAAGGCCTCCGTGACCGGGTCGCGGACCGAGCCGTCGTCGCCGCGGCAACTCGGGGTGTCCACCAGCGCCGTCGGCGGCACGCTCACCACCACCGCCCGGGTCCCCTCGGCGGCGACGTGCACCAGCAATGTCGTCACCGACGCCGGTCCCTCGGCACCCGGCAGCCCGGTGCCGACGACGAGGTAGGTGGTCGAGCGCTCCTGCAGCTGCGGGACGAGGACCTCGGGCCCCTCGGGGGCGAGCGCGGCGACGCGGGAGATGCCGCGGTCGACGTAGACGTAGAGGCCGGCGTGGTAGGTGACGACGATGCCGACCAGCGCGGTGAGGGCCAGGGCGAGGCGCACCAGCCGGCGCCGGCCGGGGCTGCGCTCGGGCCGGGTCCGCGCCGCCGGGCGGCGGGTGCTGCCGGCCCCCGACATCGCCGGTGCGGTCAGGCCCGGGATCGGCGGGACGGGCGCGGAGCGGTGCACGCCTGTCGGACCGCCCCCGGGCAGCGGCGGCACGCCAGGGCGGGCGCCCGGGAGGCCGGGCAGCGGTGGCACCGGGGCGGAGTGGCGGACGCCCGTGACCGGGCCGCCGGGCAGCGGCGGGACCGGCCCGGAGTGCCGCACGCCGGCGGGGGGCAGCGGCGGGACCGGCTGGGACGGGTGCGCCTCCGCCGGCGCGCCGGGCACCGGCGGCAGGCCGCGGCGGGGGCCGCCGTCGGCGGGCGGGGCGGGCTCGGGCCGCCGGGTGCCCGACGCGGGACCACCGCCGGGCACGGGCGGGAGGGGGCCGCGGTGGGCGGGCAGGGACTCACCCGGTTCCAGCGGGATGGGGACCTCGCCGGTGCGGCGGGCGGCGCGGCGGCCGGTGGCGCCCCCCGAACGGGCCAGCAGCTGCTCGACGGTGACCGGCCCGGGGTCGCCGGTGCCGCCACGGCCGTCGCCGCGACCGTCCCGCCCGCGCTCGTCCCCCACCGGTTCGACATCCCATCGTCGTCGTCCGTGCCGTTGCGCCCCGCACGCGCGGCAGCACTCAACGATACGGCCCGCGGGCCGCCGGAGCGGGAACGTGCGGGTGGACCCGCCGGGGTCGCACCGGCCGAGCGCCCCCGCAGGGGCGTCCGGGCAGCGACCGGGCACGGGACGACGTCGGGACGTAGCGTCGCCGCGTGAGGCTGCCGTCCATCCCCGGTCCGTCCGACGTCCTCGGCGCCGTCGAGAGCCTGCGCGGCGGGCTCGGCGAGGCGCTCGCGCTGGTGCCGCGACTGGCGGAGGCGGTGGGGCGGCTGGAGGGGCTGCTCGACCGGGTGGACGGCGTCGTGGGGCGCGCGGAGGGGTTGCTCGACCGGGTCGACGGCGCGGTCACCGCTGTGGAGGGGACGCGACAGGGCGCCGATGCCCTCGTGGCCCGGGTCGGCGCGACCGTCGACGCGGCGGACCGGGCCATCGACGCGGTCGGCGGCACGCAGCGCCGGGCCGACGACGCGATCGGCGCCGTCGAGAGCACGCAGGGGCGGGCGGACCGCGCGATCGGCGCCGTGGAGCAGACGCAACAGCGGGCGGACACCGCCATCGGCGCGGTCGAGGAGACCCAGCGACGCGCCGACGACGCCATCAACGCCGTCGCCCAGACCCAGCAACGCGCCGACGACGCGATCGGCGCCGTCGCCCAGACCCAGCAACGCGCCGACGACGCCATCAACGCCGTCGCCCAGACGCAGCAACGCGCGGACGAGGCCATCGGCGCCGTCGCGCAGACCCAGCAGCGCGCGGACGAGGCCATCGGTGCCGTCGCGCGGACCCAACAGCGCGCCGACGAGGCCATCGGTGCCGTCGGACGGACCCAACAGCGCGCCGACGAGGCGGTCGGCGGCGCCGAGGGGCTGGTGACCCGGATGGACCCGCTGCTGCGCCGCTACGAGCAGCCCCTCACCCAGCTGGCCCCGTCGGTGCAGCGGCTGGCCGAGACGCTGGACCCGCACGAGGTCGAGGCGCTGGTCACCCTCGTCGACCGGCTCCCCACGCTGGTGACGCACCTCGACGAGGCCGTGCTACCGGTGCTCGAGTCCCTCGGCGACGTCGGCACCGACGTGCGCGACCTGGTCGACACCATGCAGGACATCCGCGAGGTGGTGAAGGGCTTCCCCGGCTCCAAGCTCTTCCGCCGGCGCGGGCGGGACGAGATCGCCGACGAGACCGCCGACGACGGCGAGGGGGACCAGGAGCGCACCGGCACCTGAGCCCCCTCGCCGTCGGCCGGGCCGGTCAGGTCTCGGTCGGGTAGCCCAGCGCCCGCGCGACGTCGCCGATCCGCTCGAACGTCTCCCCCTCGGGCAGCCGCTGCAGCTCGGCCACCACGGCGTCGGGCGCCCGGTGGTCGAGCGCCGCTTCCACCAGGCCGGGCCCGTCGGCCGGGAAGTCGGCCCGCACCAGCCAGCGCGCGAGCTCCGCGCGGGCCACCACGGCGTCCTCGGTCATGCCGACCGGCACACCGCCGATCAGCGTGCTGTTCGGGCTGGTGGCGATGTCCGGCTCGCCCTCGGCGACCGGCTCCACCTCGCGGAACTCCTCGGAGCGCGTGGCCCGCCCGGCCTTGAGCATCCCCTGGATCTCGTGCTCCAGTTCCTCGTCGACGCGCGGGCTGTGCTTGTCGCTGCGCGACGACGCCCCGGCGAACTGGTCATCGGTCTCGCTCACGGCGACCTCCTACTTCTTCTTCAGCGCCGAGGGCTTGTGCACCGCGGTGTTGCCGCTCTTCTCGCTCTCGACCTCGTACTGCGGGTCGTCCGAGCTGGCCCTGACCTTCCGGCCACCGGCCTCGGTGTCCTTGGTGATCTTCTTCTTCACGGTGCCCACGGCCTCACTGCCGTGGCTCTTCCAGGCGACGGGGTCGCCCTTCTGGAAGTCGTCAGCCATCCCCGGTCTCCTCGTCTCGGTCGTGTCGCACTGCCCTGCCCGCCACGGCTGGGGGGCACACATCCCCGGGGTGGCGCCGCGCCGGCGGACGCGCGAGAGACCCACGTCACCCCGCCAGGACCGATGATCACCCGGTCGTGCAGTGGCGCATCCGCCGTCGTCACGTAGCGTTCAGGTCGACGGGGGCGCACCGGACGAACCTGCTGCTGAGAGCGCAGCGGACGTGACTCACGGTGACCGCGACCCGTCCTCGATCGCCGGCCCGGTCGACCTCATTCCCCCGGGGTCGGCCGGGTCGGCCCACGTCGGTCCCGGTCCCTACGCTCGCCGGCGTGACCTCCCCCGTCGGCGCGCCGCTGCCCGGAGACCCCCGGCCGGTCGACGTCCTCACCGTCGTCTCCGTCGCGGACGTGACGCCGTCGGTGCGCCGGGTGGTCCTCTCGGGTACGGCGGACGCCGTCGCGGCGGCGGGCCCGACGGTGAACCTGCTGGTGCCGCGCGTGGGCGACGCCGACCCCCGGTGGCCGTCGGTGGCCCGGGACGGCCGCATCGTCTGGCCTGCCGGCGCCCACGGGGTGAGCCTGCGCAGCTACACCGCCCGCCGCCAGGACGCCGGCCGGGGCGAGGTGGAGATCGACTTCGTGCTGCACGGGGACGGCCCGGCGGCCTCCTGGGCCGGAGCGGCGGTCCCGGGTGCGCTGCTGGGGGTGGCCGGCAGCGGCCCGCTGGGCGACCGCCCGGCCGGCACCGTGCTCCTGGCCGGTGACGAGACGGCGCTGCCGGCGATCAGCCGCATCCTGGCCGCCGCCGCCCCGGCCACCCGCGGTCTGGCGCTGGTCGAGGTCGCCGACGGGCGGGAGGAGCAGCCCCTGGCCGCACCGGCCGGGGTGGAGGTGCGCTGGCTGCACCGCGGCGGCACCGCGCCGGGTGCGAGCACGCTGCTCGCCGACGCCGTCGCCGCGCTCGACCGTCCGGCGGGCGACGACGTCTTCGCCTGGGTGGCCGCCGAGTCCGCCGCCGTCCGGGCGGTCCGCGCCGACCTGCGCGGCCGCTGGGGACTGTCCCGCGCGCAGCACCACGCGATCGGCTACTGGCGCCGCGGCCGGGCGATGGCCCCCGCGGGGTAGTGGCCCGCGGCATCCAGGGAGCTCACAGGTAGCGTCCAGCGTGGGTGCAGGCCGCGGCGGCACGCTCGCGGCATGACGACGGCAGCCAGGCGTCCCACGGGAGAGATCGTGACCGGGAGCCGCAGTGCGCGAGGCACCACCCCGGAGGCGCGCCTCCTCGTGGTGGACGACGAGCCCAACATCCGCGAGCTGCTGTCGGCCAGCCTGCGCTTCGCCGGTTTCGAGGTGGCCACCGCGGCCGACGGCCAGCAGGCACTGGCGCTCGCGTCGACGTTCCGCCCCGACCTGCTCGTGCTCGACGTGATGATGCCCGGCCTGGACGGCTTCGGCGTCGTGCGCCGGCTGCGCGAGAGCGGCCGGCACACTCCCGTGCTGTTCCTCACCGCCCGGGACGCGGCCGAGGACAAGGTCTCCGGGCTCACCCTCGGCGGCGACGACTACGTGACGAAGCCGTTCAGCCTCGACGAGGTGCTGGCGCGCATCCGGGCGGTGCTGCGGCGCAGCACCTCGCAGCAGCGCGCCGCCGAGAGCCCGCGGCTGACCTTCGCCGACATCGAGCTCGACGAGGAGTCGCACGAGGTGGTCAAGGCCGGCACCGTCGTCAGCCTCTCCCCCACCGAGTTCAAGCTGCTGCGCTACCTGATGGCCAACGCCGGGCGGGTGCTGTCGAAGGCGCAGATCCTCGACCACGTGTGGAACTACGACTTCAACGGCGAGGCCAACGTCGTCGAGTCCTACATCTCCTACCTGCGCCGCAAGGTGGACACCACCGAGCCGCGCCTGCTGCACACCATCCGCGGGGTGGGCTACACGCTGCGGCTGCCGCGCGGCACGTGAGCGCACCCGGGCCCGAGCAGCGCAGCGGCACCCGTCTCCCGCGGGTGCCGCTGCGTGTCACCCTGGTCGCCCTGCTGCTGGTGCTGGTGGCCGTCGCGCTCACCGCCACCGGGGTGACCGCCACCTCGCTGCTGGCCCGCTACCTGGGCCAGCAGCAGGAGGTCGACCTGGGCGACTCGCTGGGTGCGGCACGCCAGAACCCCGTCGTCATGGCCGCCTGCTGGCAGGACCAGCCCCCGGCACCCCAAGCCGCTCCGGGGGTCTACGTCGCGTGCGTGCGGCCCGCCGACGGCGTGCTGGTCGTCGTCATCGGGCCGCCGTTGGAGGACCAGCTGCCCGAGCTCGACGCCGAGGTCGTCGCCGGCCTCCTGGACGGGAACGGCGACCGCCCGGGGGGGCCAGCGGGCGGGTCCACGCGCGTGGCGGTCGTGGACTCCGCGGACGGCGACGAGGCGTGGCGCGTCGCCGCGCAGCAGCTGCCCGGCGGCCCGGTCGTCGTCGTCGGGACCGACGTCGACCGCAACGCCGGGATCATCGGTCAGCTGGTGTTCATCGAGGTCGGCGTCGGGCTGGTCGTGCTCGCCCTCCTCGGGCTGGCCGGCTACTGGCTGGTGCGCAGCAGCCTGCGCCCGCTGGACGCCGTCGAGCGGACCGCGCAGGCGATCGCCGCCGGCGACCTCTCGCAGCGGGTGCCCCCGGGCGACGGCCGGACGGAGGTCGGCCGGCTGTCGCAGGCGATCAACGGCATGCTCGCCCGCATCGAGGGCGCCTTCCGCGCCCAGCAGGCCTCCGAGGGGCAGGCCCGGGCCTCGGAGGAGCGGATGCGCCGGTTCGTCGCCGACGCCAGCCACGAGCTGCGCACGCCGCTGACCTCCATCCGCGGCTTCGCCGAGCTCTACCGCCAGGGCGCGGTGGGCAGCCCGGAGGAGACCGCCCGGCTCATGCAGCGCATCGAGAGCGAGGGCGCGCGGATGGGCGTGCTCGTCGAGGACCTGCTGCAGCTGGCCCGCCTCGACCAGCAGCGGCCGCTGACGGTCACCCCGGTGGACCTCGCCGAGGTCGCCGGGGACGCCGTCCACGACGCCCGCGTCCTGCAGCCCGACCGGCCGGTCACGCTGCAGCTGGACGACTCGCTCACCGAGGTGCCGGTGGTGCTCGGCGACGAGGCCCGGCTGCGCCAGGTGGTCGGCAACCTGGTGACCAACGCGCTGGTGCACACCCCGCCCACCGCCGCGGTGACCGTCTCGATCGGCGAGGACACCAGCGACGGGGGCGACCGGGTGGTGCTGCGGGTCGCCGACGAGGGCCCCGGCATGGCGCCGGAGGACGCCGCCCGCGTGTTCGAGCGCTTCTACCGGGCCGACGCCTCGCGCAGCCGCGTCGCCGGCGGCACCGGGCTGGGCCTGTCCATCGTGGCCGCGCTGGTGGCCGCGCACGGCGGCGACGTCACGCTGCACACCGCGCCCGGCCAGGGGGCGGTGTTCACCGTCCGGCTGCCCCGCTCCGGTCCGGGAGGGGACGACGGGACGGCGCCGCTGCCCGAGCAGCCCGGCGGGCAGCCGCCGGGACCCGCCGGGCTACCGTCCGCGGGTGACTCCTGACGCCGAGGGCGCCCCGTACGACCGGGACCTGATGGCCGCGGTCACCGACCTCGGGGACGCGCTGCGCGGCCTGGTCGACGCCTCGGTGCGCACCACGGTGCCCCCCGCCGAGCTGCGCGAGGTGGCCGCCGTGGTCCGCGCCGCGCGCGAGCGGCTGACCGCGAGCACCCGACCGACCACCCAGCTGCCCGCGCTCGACGACCTGGTCGCGTTCCGCCGCGTCCACAACCCGGTGACCGGCGTGGGCAGCGCCCTGGCCCCACCGGTCCTCTTCCGGCGGGCGGCCGACGGCGTGGTCGCGGAGGTCTCGTTCGGACCGGCCTACGAGGGTCCGCCGGGGTTCCTGCACGGCGGGGTGAGCGGCCTGGTGGTGGACCAGGCCCTCGGCGCCGCGGCCATCCGGGCGGGGCTGTGGGGCATGACGGCCCGGCTGGAGCTGGACTACCGCCGCCCGGTGCCGCTGGAGACCCCCGTCGTCGTCCGCGCCGCGGTCGCCGAGAGCTCGGGCCGCAAGGTCGTCCTCGCCGGCACCGTCGCCCTGGCCGCGACGCCGGGGACGCCGCTGGTCGAGGCCCGCGGCGTCTTCGTGCTGCCGCGCGAGGAGCTGCGCGCCGCCTACTTCGCGCAGGTCACCGACGCCTCGGGCCGGCACGCCCCGCCCTCGCGTCCCACCGACGCCACCGCGCCGGCGGGTGGTGTGGCGTGAGGGACGTCGAGGTCGCGGCCGCCGCCGCCCGGGCGGCCGCCGAGGTGCTGGTGCAGCTGCGCGCCGGTGGGCTGACCGGCCGGGCGCTCGGTGACGCCGGCGACGCCGCGGCACAGGAGGCGATCGCCGCCGTGCTGGCCGCCCACCGGCCCGACGACGTCGTCTTCAGCGAGGAGGCCGCCGACGACCGCAGCCGGCTCGGGGCCGGCCGGGTGTGGATCGTCGACCCGCTCGACGGCACCCGCGAGTACGGCGAGACGGACCGGTCCGACTTCGCCGTCCACGTGGCGCTGTGGGTGCGGGGTGGGCTGGGCCCGGCCGCGGTGGCGCTGCCCGCCGTCGGTGAGGTTCTGGTCACCGACCCCGCGCCGGCACCCCCGCGCGCGCTCGACCGGCCGCCGCGGATCGCGGTCAGCCGCACCCGCCCGCCGGCGCAGGCCGACGCGGCCGCCGCCGCGGTCGGCGGCGAGCTGGTGCCCCTGGGCTCGGCCGGCTGGAAGGTCACGGCCGTGGTGCGCGGCGAGGTCGACGCCTACGTGCACGCCGGCGGCATGTACCAGTGGGACTCCGCCGCGCCGGTCGCCGTCGCCCTCGCCGCCGGGCTCACCGCGCTGCGGCTGGACGGCTCGCCGCTGCGCTACAACGAGCCCGACCCCTCGCTGCCCGACCTGCTGGTCTGCCGTCCGGAGTTGACCGCCGGACTCCTGGCCGCGGTCCGCGGACCGGCGTGACGGACACTGGGGACGTGACGACCCCCGACTACCGGCTCACCCAGCTGGAGACCCTCGAGGCCGAGTCGATCCACGTCATCCGCGAGGTGGCCGCCGAGCTCGAGCGCCCCGTGCTGCTGTTCTCCGGCGGCAAGGACTCCATCGTCATGCTGGAGCTGGCCCGCAAGGCCTTCGCGCCGGCGCGCATCCCGTTCCCGGTGATGCACGTCGACACCGGGCTGAACTTCCCCGACGTCCTGGAGTTCCGCGACAAGCGGGTCGCCGAGCTCGGCGTGCAGCTGGTGGTGGCCTCGGTGCCCGACGCGATCGCCCGCGGCGTGGTCAAGGAGGAGCCCAACGGCTCCCGCAACCGCATCCAGACGCCGGTGCTGCTCGACGCGGTGGAGGAGCACGGCTTCACCGCGCTGTTCGGCGGCGCCCGGCGCGACGAGGACAAGGCCCGCGCCAAGGAGCGGGTGTTCTCCTTCCGCGACGAGTTCGGCCAGTGGGACCCGAAGAACCAGCGGCCCGAGCTCTGGGACCTCTACAACGGCCGGATCCACCTCGGGGAGTCGATCCGGGTGTTCCCGCTGTCGAACTGGACCGAGCTGGACGTCTGGCAGTACATCGCCCGCGAGGGCATCGCCATCCCGCCGCTCTACCTCGCCCAGGAGCGGGAGGTGGTCGAGCGGCAGGGGATGCTCTACGCGGTCAACGAGTTCGTCCGCCCGCGCGAGGGCGAGCGGGTGTTCCGGGAGTCGGTGCGCTACCGGACCGTCGGCGACGCCAACCTCACCGCCGCGGTGCGGTCCCGGGCGACGACGGTCGAGGAGGTCATCGCCGAGGTCGCGGTGACCCGGATGACCGAGCGCGGCGCCACCCGCGGCGACGACAAGGTCAGCGACGCCGCGATGGAGGACCGGAAGAAGGAGGGCTACTTCTAGAAGGGCCTCGCGCTCGGCGACGGCGTCGGCGGCGGTGGCGCAGCAGCGCCCAGGCGGTGACGGCGAACAGGAGCAGGCCGGCCGGCCAGGCGACGGCCTCCGGGGCGGCGACGCCGAGGGCCTCGGCGACCACGTAGGCGACGGCGTAGCCCAGCGACACGACCAGCAGCACCGGGACCAGGAACACCAGCCCACCCACGCGCGCCCCTCCCCGCGGGCCGCCGGTGGCCCTGCTCACACCAGCGTCCCCCCATCCGGCCCCGGACGCTGCCGTCCGTTCCGGCTGGGGATGATGGGGACATGTCCGAGCCAGTCGTCGACGTCCACTCGCCCGCCGCCGAGCAGGCGGCCGAGATCGCGACCGCGCGCAAGGACATCCTCCGCATCGCCACCGCCGGCTCGGTCGACGACGGCAAGAGCACGCTGATCGGACGGCTGCTCTACGACAGCAAGGCCGTCTTCGAGGACCAGTACGAGGCGATCGAGCGCGCGAGCAAGGGTGACTTCGTCGACCTGGCGCTGCTCACCGACGGCCTGCGCGCCGAGCGGGAGCAGGGCATCACCATCGACGTCGCCTACCGGTACTTCTCCACCCCACGGCGGACGTTCATCCTGGCCGACACCCCGGGCCACGTGCAGTACACGCGCAACATGGTCACCGGTGCCTCCACCGCCGACCTGGCGATCGTGCTGGTCGACGCCCGCAAGGGGATGCTCGAGCAGAGCCGGCGGCACGCCTTCCTGGCCTCGCTGCTGCGCGTGCCGCACCTGGTGGTCGCGGTGAACAAGATGGACCTCGTCGACTGGTCGCAGGAGACCTTCGAGGCCATCGCCGACGAGTTCAGCGCCTTCGCCGCCCGCCTCGACGTGCCCGACCTGACCGTCGTCCCGATCTCGGCGCTGCACGGCGACAACGTGGTCACCCGGTCCGACCGCGCGCCCTGGTACCAGGGGCCCTCGCTGCTGCACCACCTCGAGCACGTGCACGTGGCCAGCGACCGCAACCTCGTCGACGCCCGCTTCCCGGTGCAGTACGTCGTCCGGCCGCAGTCCGACGCGCACCACGACTACCGCGGCTACGCGGGCACCGTGGCCAGCGGCGTGCTGCGGGTGGGGGACGAGGTGCAGGTGCTGCCCAGCGGCCTGACGACGTCGATCGCGGCGATCGACGGCCCGCGCGGCCCGGTGCAGGAGGTGTTCCCGCCGATGGCGGTGACCCTGCGGCTGGCCGACGACCTCGACGTCTCCCGCGGTGACCTCGTCTGCCGCCCGGCGAACGCGCCCCAGGCCACCCAGGACCTCGACGCGCTGGTCTGCTGGATGGCCGAGGAGCCGCTGCGCCCGCGCCAGCGGCTGGCGGTCAAGCACACGACCCGCTCGGTGCGGGCGGTGGTCAAGGAGCTGGTGTACCGGCTCGACGTCAACACGCTCCACCGCGACCAGGAGGCCACCGAGCTCGGCCTCAACGACATCGGCCGGGTCCGGCTGCGCACCACCCAGCCGCTGTTCGTCGACGACTACAACCGCAACCGGGTCACCGGCCGGTTCATCCTGGTCGACGAGGCCACGAACGCCACCGTGGGCGCCGGGATGCTCCCGCCGCACCGCGGCTAGCTCTCAGGCCGCGGCGGCGGCTCCCCCCGACGCCCGCTGCAGCGCCCGGCGGGTGAGCAGCCGGGCCAGGTGACGGCGGTACTCCTGGTCGGCGTGCATGTCGGCGCCGGGGCTGGTGCCCTGGTCGGCCAGCGCGGCGGCCTCCTCGATCGAGGCCCCGCGGGCCAGGGCCTCCTCGGTGGCGGTGGCCCGCACGACCGAACCGGCCATGTTGGCCAGCGCGACCCGGCCCTCGACGGCGGCGACGGCGACGATCGGCCAGTCGTTGGCCCGGCGGGTGAACTTCTCGTAGGCCCAGCCGGCCGAGCCGGTGCGCGGCACCCGCACCTCGACGATCAGCTCGTCGGGCTCCAGCGCCGTCTCGAAGAAGCCGAGCCAGAACTCGGGGATCGGGATCTCCCGGCGCCCGCCCGGACCCTGGACGACCACGGTGCCGCCCAGGGCCAGCAGCGCCGTGGGCAGGTCCGACGCCGGGTCGCTGTGCGCGACGGTCCCGCCGATGGTGCCCCGGTGGCGCACCTGCGGGTCGCCGACCTGGGCGGCCACGTACGGCAGGATCGGCACCTCCGCCGCGGCGACGGCGTCCCGCTCCAGCTCGTGGTGGCGGGTGCCCGCGCCGATGGCCACCTCGTCCCCCTCGACCCGGACGTAGGACAGGTCGCGGATGCCGCTGATGTCGATGAGCACCGACGGGACGGCCAGCCGCAGCTTCATGATCGGCAGCAGCGAGTGCCCGCCGGCGAGCACCTTGGCGTCCTCGCCGTGCTCGGTCAGCGCGGCCACGGCCTCGTCCACCGACTGCACCCGCACGTAGTCGAACTGCGAGGGGATCACGCCTGGACCTCCTGCACCTGCGGCACCTGGCCGGCGGCCGGGCCGGCCTGGGCCGCGGCCCGCACCGCCCGCACGATGTTGTGGTAGCCGGTGCACCGGCACAGGTTGCCCTCCAGCCCCTCCCGGACCTCGCGGTCGCTGGGGTCGGGGTTGTCGGCCAGCAGACCGACCGCCGCCATGACCATGCCCGGGGTGCAGAACCCGCACTGCAGGCCGTGCTCCTCGCGGAAGGCCCGCTGCACGGGGTGCATCTCGCCGTCCGGCCCGGCCAGGCCCTCGAGCGTCGTGACCTGCGCGCCGTCGGCCTGGACCGCCAGCACGGTGCACGACTTCACCGACAGCCCGTCGACGATGACGGTGCACGCGCCGCACGAGGTGGTGTCGCAGCCGATGTTGGTCGCCTTGAGCCCGCGCACCTCGCGCAGGTAGTGCGCCAGCAACAGCCGCGGCTCGACCTCGTCGGTCCGCTGCTGCCCGTTGACGGTGATCGAGACCTGCATCACTGCTCCCCCCGTGCCTGCTGGATGGCCCGGAACACCCGCATCGGGGTGGTGGGCATGTCGATGTGCCGGACGCCGAGGTGGGCCACGGCGTCGATGACCGCGTTCTGCACGGCCGGGGTGGCGCCGATCGTGCCGGCCTCGCCGATGCCCTTGGCACCGAGCGCGTTCATCGGCGTCGGCGTGGCCATCTCGACCAGCTCGAAGCTCGGCAGCTCGGTGGCCGAGACGAACGGGTAGTCGGCCAGCGTCGACGTCGTCGGGTTGCCGTCCTCGTCGTAGAGGACCTCCTCCAGCAGCGCCTGGGCGACCCCCTGGGCGTAGCCGCCGTGCCGCTGCCCCTCGGCCAGCAGCGGGTTGAGGATCGTGCCGGCGTCGTCGACCGCGATGAGCCGGGACACCTCGGCCTTGCCGGACTCGACGTCGACCTCGGCGACCACCACGTGGGCGCCGAAGGGGAACGTCGGGGCCGCCGCGGTGAACCGGGTCTGCACCAGCAGCGGCTCGTCGCCGGCCAGCTCGGCGAAGCTGATCCCCGTCCCCGGCGTCCCGCGGACGGCGAGCCCGGCCAGTCCCAGGTCGACCACGAGGTCCCCGGGGGCGACCTCGAGCCGCTCCGCGGCGCGCTCCTTGGCCAGCTCGACGAGCTCGACGGCGGCCTGGTGCACCGCCGCGCCCCCCTGCTGGAGGCTGCGCGAGCCCATCGTCCCGCCGCCCTGGGGGATCCGGTCGGTGTCGCCGTGGACGACGGTGATGTCCTCGATCGGGATGCCGAGCTGGTCGCTGGCGATCATCGCCCACGCCGTGGCGTGCCCCTGCCCGTGCGGCGAGGTACCGGTGAGCACGGTCGCCGTCCCGTCCGGGTGGACCTCCACCGAGGCGCCCTCCCCGGTGCCGGCGCCGTTGTCGGCCCCGGTGATCTCCACGTAGACCGACATCCCGATGCCCAGCTGCCGGACGTCGCCGCGCTCCCGGCGCCGCGCCTGCTCGGCCCGCAGCTCGGCGTAGCCGGCGACCTCGAGCGCCTTGTCCAGGGCCGCGGTGTAGTCACCGGTGTCGTAGGTGGCGCCCATCGGGGTGGTGTGCGGCTCGGTGAACGCCGGCAGCAGGTTCCTGCGGCGGACCTCGGCCGGGTCCATGCCGATCTCGGCGGCGAACAGGTCGACCGCCCGCTCCAGCGCCGCGGTCGCCTCCGGCCGTCCGGCGCCCCGGTAGGCGCCGATGGACGTCGTCGTGGTGGCGAGGGCGCGTGCCTGGGCGTGCACCCGCGGGAAGCCGTAGACGCCGGGGGCCATGAGCATCGTCAGTGTCGGCAGCACCGTCCCGATCCGCGGGTAGGCGCCGCAGTCCTGGTCGAAGACGATGCTGTACGCCTCGATCGTGCCGTCCCGGCGCCCGCCGACGGTGACCACCTGGTCCTGGCCCCGGCCGTGGAGCATGCCGATCATGTTCTCCGACCGGCTCTCCGACCAGCGCACCGGCCGGCCGACGTGCCTGGCCAGCCAGGCGACGAAGGCGTACTCGGGGTCGGCGCCGATCTTGGCGCCGAAGCCCCCGCCGACGTCGGGGGTGATGAGGTGGATCAGGTCGGGGTCCATCTTGAGCCAGTCGCCGAACTGGCCGCGGGCCTGCTGGGCGCCCTGGTTGGTGCACCAGACGGTGACCCTGCCGTCCTCGCTCCACGCGGCGGCCGCGGCGCGGCCCTCCAGCGGCACCGGCGCCACCCGCTGGTTGACCATCGGCTGGGTGACGACGACCTCGCAGCCGTCGAAGAAGTCCGCCGGTGCGGGCTCGCCGAAGGCGGCCATGACGTTGGTGCCCGCCTCGGGGAACAGCAGCACCTCGTCGGCGGCTGCCGCGGCGGTGCCGACGACCGCGGGCAGCGGGTCGATGTCGACGGCGACCATCTCGGCGGCGTCCTCGCCCTGGTAGCGCTCCTCGGTGAGGACGACGGCGATCGGGTCGCCGACGAACCGGACGCGGTCCGACGCCAGCCAGGGCCGGGTCATCGCGGGGTTGACGAACGGGAACGGCGGGGGGATCGGGACGAGCTCGGCGACGTCCTCGGCGGTCACCACGGCGACCACGCCCGGTGCCTCGCGGGCGGCGGAGGCGTCGACCGACAGCAGCCGGCCGTGGGCGACGGTGGACCGCACGAAGGTCGCGTGCAGCGCCCCGGTGAGCCGCTCGTCGGCCAGGTCGTCGGTGTAGGTGGCCCCGCGGGTGAGGAACAGCGGGTCTTCGGTCCGGACGACACGGGTGCCGAGGATGCTCATGCGCAGACCTTCCGGGAGCGACGGGTGGCCCCGGTCACTATCGGGGACGCGGGCCGTTCCGCCAACCCCGGGGGTGCACTCGCGCGTGTCCCGGCCCGCCGGTCAGCTCCCTGGCCGCGCCTCCACCTCGTCGCGCCAGCTGTGCACGGGGGTCCACCCGAGGACGCGGCGGGCCCGCTCGCTGCTCATGAGCGCCTGGTTCCCCTCCAGCGGGCCGCGCACCGGCACGCCGGGGAAGTACCCGGCGGCGAGCTCGGCGCTGGGCCGGCTCATGACGGTGTCGGCGTTGGCGATGACGAAGACCTCGGCACCGCGGCCGGGGTGCTCCAGGGCGGCCACCACCGCCGAGGCGCCGTCGCGCGCGTCGATGTAGGACCACGCGTTCCACCGCCGCAGCGCCGGGTCGGCGTCGAAGGAGGGGAAGTCCGCGTAGTCGGCCGGCTCCATCACGTTGGAGAAGCGCAGCCCGGTGATCGACAGCTCCGGCCGCCACCGCGCGAACTGCCGCGCCATCTCCTCCTCCAGCGTCTTCGACAGGGAGTAGGAGGTGGTGGGCGCGGGCCCGCACTCCTCGTCGAGGGGGAGGTGCGGCGGAGGGGTGTCGAAGGGCAGCCCCAGCACGGTCTCGCTGGAGGCCCACACGACGGTGTCGATCCCCGCCACGCGAGCGGCGGCGAAGACGTTGTAGGTGGTCGTGACGTTCGCGGCGAACAGCGTCGCGTCGGGCCGCAGGCCGGAGGCCGGCAGGGCGGCGAGGTGGACGACGGCGTCGGGGACGGGCCAGCGGTCGTCGACGCCGGTCAGCACGCCGACGGCCTGGCCGTAGTCGGTGAGGTCGGCGCGGGTCCACGCGACGTCGGAGCGGCCGGGGTGCACGAGGTCCACGACCGACACCCGGGAGCCACACCGCACCAGCAGGTCGACGACGGCGCGACCGAGCTTGCCACTCCCCCCGGTCACCAGCACGTGCCGGGCCTGCCCGGTCACCGGGACCGGTCCTCGGGGACGGCGGGCCGGGGGAGGGTGGTCACGGTTCTCCGATCGGGGTCGTCAGGGGTCCGGCTGCGGCGGCGCACCGGACGCCTGCCCGCCGCCCGGCGTGCCGGCGGCGGGCAGGGGACGGCGGTCGCTCAGGCGTCGCCGTCCGAGGGCGCGGGCGCCTGGCTCGCGTCGCCGTCCCAGTCCTTGCCCGCCTGGTAGGCGTGACCGGAGGCGCTGTCGGTCTGGTCGGCGACGGTCTGGGCCATCTCCTCGTCGCTGATGCCCTCACCCGCGCTCTCGGTGTGGCCGGTCGGCTCGCTCATCGCGTCTCCTCCGTCGGGAACTGGTCCCGACAGCCCTCCCCGGAGACCTCGCCGGTGAAACGCGGGCGCTACCGCGGCGTGCCCCGGTCGCCGCCGGGGCCGAGGACGGACCGGACCCGCGTGCCGCCGTCGACCTGCTCGACGCCCCACCGGTCGCCGAGGGCCTCGACGATCTGCACGCCCCCGCCGCGGGGTCCCCGCGCAGCTCCCCCACCACCGGCAGGACCGCCGAGCCGTCGGCCACCGCGAGCCGCAGCCGACACGGTCCGCGGCCCCCTGCGACGGGTGGGGGTGGCGACCGGTCCGTCGTGCGGGATCCACCCGTGCCCGACCATCGTCTACGGAACGATCGCAACCCCCCTTGCACGCAAGGCCCCTCACCCGTCACACCGGTTGCAGGCAACACCCGTTCACCATTATCGTGCGCGACACGGCGACACCCGCACCCGGTCGCCGGCAGGAGGGAGCAACGGTGGAGGCAGCCCCGCCCGCCGGGCAGGTCGAGGACGTCGGGACGGGGAGCGCCGAGGCGGCTCCCGCTCCGGCAGGGACACGCCCCGGTGAGGACACCGCCGTCCGGGCGCTCGAGGAACTGGTCCGGGAGATCGACCGGTGCGCCCACGAGCTGCAGAGCGCCCGGGCGCGCGCGGAGAGGCTGCTGGCCGACCGGCGGGCCGGCCACAGCTGGCTCGACATCGTCACCCAGGAGAGCCGGCCGCTCGTGGTCGAGCGGATCACCACGGTGCTGTCGGCCCTCTCCGGCGCCGGCTCCGCCTGGCGGCGGGCCCAGGCCCGGGCGCTGCAGGAGGAGCGGGTGAGCATCAACCGCATCGCCGCGATGTACGGCGTCACCCGCCAGCGGATCTCCGCTCTGCTCCGCGAGGGCTCCCCCGCCGACCGGTCCGACGCCGGCTGACCCCCGGCCTCAGGCGGTGAGCGCGTCGATGGCCTTGTAGACGCGCTGCTCCGAGACCGGCCGCGGCGTGCCGACGGCCTGCGCGAACAGGCTGACCCGCAGCTCCTCGAGCATCCAGCGCACCCGCACCACCGGGTCGTCGGGCGCACCGGTCGAGGGCACCTCGCGCCGCAGCTGCTCGTACTCGGCGGTCACCGCCGCGACCTGCTGCATCCCCAGCGCGTCGCGCGCCGCGGTGGCCGGCAGCTTCTCCAGCCGGTGGGCCATCGCCCGCAGGTAGCGGACCAGGTCGGGCAGCCGCCGGCGCCCCGCCCCGGCCACGAACCCGCGGTGCAGCAGCCCGCCCATCTGCCGGCGCAGGTCGGCGACCGCCGCCTCGGGCACCCGCCGGCCCGGCGCGGCACCGATCGCCACGGCGACCTCGCGGGCCTGGGTGAGCACCGCCTCGACCCGCCGCACGGTGTCCTGGGTGAGCGGCAGCAGTTGCTGGCGGGCCGTGGCCACCAGGGCGGTGAAGGCCGCCTCGTCCCGAGGTGGTCCGCCGGCGGCCGCGACCAGCTCGTCGGCGGCGGCCTCGACGCAGTCCTCGACCAGTGCGGGGATCTCGCCGTCGGGGTTGAACTGCAGCGCGAGCCGGGTCCTCGGCGACAGGCCCTTGACCACCTTGCCCGCGGGCGAACCGGCCACCAGCACGAGCAGCCGGCGCGCGCCGCGCCAGGTCAGCCGGGTGGCCTCGGCCTCGGTGGCCACCACCCGGACGCCGACCGTCGCGCCCTCGTCGACCAGCGCCGGGTACGCGGTGACCACGTGCCCGCCGCGGCGGACCTCGACGGTGCGCGGCAGCTCGCCGATGGTCCAGGCGGTGAGCCCGGTGCGCTCGACGTCGGAGGCCGCCGCGGCCAGGCTGGCGCGCGCCTGCGGCGCCACCTCGGCGCGCAGCGCGGCCAGCTCCTTGCCCTGCGCCAGGGTGCGGTTGCGCTCGTCGACCACCCGGAAGGTCGCGCGCAGGTGGCCGGGCACCTGCTCGGGACGCCAGGCGTCCGGCGGGACGACGACCGCGGCGGCCCGGCGCAGTTCGCGCTCCAGCGCCGGCAGCAGCGGCTCGGTCGGCGCGATGCGGGGCAGCACCTCGCGCACCCGGTCGGGGATCGGCACCAGCGCGCGCCGCAGCTGCTTGGGCAGCGTCCGCAGCAACGCGGTCACCAGCTCCTCGCGCAGGCCGGGCACGGTGAAGGCCAGCGACTCGCCGGACGTCTGCTCGGCGACGGTGTCGAGCACCGCCAGCGGGACGTCGACGGTGACGCCGTCCTGCGGGGTGCCCGGCGCGAACGCGTAGGACAGCGGCAGGGTCAGGCCCTGCGTGAGCGGCACCTCGTCGGGGAAGTCCTCGACGCGCACCTGCCCGGCCGTCGCCGCGTTGGTCAGCATCTCCGGGGTGAACGTGAGCAGGTCGGGGGTCTCCCGCCGGGCCTGCTTCCACCACCGGTCGAAGTGCCGGGTGGAGACGACGTCGGCCGGGATGCGGGCGTCGTACAGCTCGAACACCGTCTCGTCGTCGACCCGGATGTCGCGGCGGCGGGCCCGCTCCTCCAGCTCCGCCACCCGCTCCAGCGCCCGCTGGTTGTCGGCCCAGAACCGGTGGTGCGTCGTCCACTCGCCCTGCACGAGCGCGTGCCGGATGAACAGCTCCCGGGACACGACGGGGTCGATGGAGCCGTACTGCACCCGGCGGCCCACCACCAGCGGCAGCCCGTACAGGGTGACCCGCTCGCTGGCGACGACGGAGCCGCGCTTGGCGTCCCACCGCGGCTCGGAGTGCTCCCGCTTGACCAGGTGGGCGGCCAGCCGCTCGACGTCGTCGGGGTCGACCCGGGCCACGGTGCGGGCGAACAGCCGGCTGGTCTCCACCAGCTCGGCGGCCACGACCCAGCGCGGCGGCTTCTTCGCCAGCGGGGTGCCCGGGGCGATGACGAACCGGGCGCCGCGGGCCCCCAGGTACTCCCGGCCGCCGCGCCGCCGGGACGCCTCCTTGCCGCCGCCGCTGCCGCTGCCCTTGGCGTCCTCGACCTGCAGGCCGACCTGCGACAGCAGGCCGGAGAGCAGGGCGGTGGTGATGCCGCGTTCGTCGGGTTCGGCGGCCGGCGGGGTGAGGGTCATGCCGAGCCGGCGGGCGGTGCTGCGCAGCTGGCCGTAGAGGTCCTGCCACTCGCGGATGCGCAGGTAGTGCAGGAACTCCCGCTTGATCGTGCGGCGGAAGGCGCTGCCCGACAGCGCGTCGGCCTGCTCGCCGAGGTACCGCCAGAGGGCGAGCAGGCTGAGGAAGTCGGAGTGCTCGTCGGCGAAGCGGGCGTGCGCCTGGTCGGCGGCCTGCTGGTGCTCGGCCGGCCGCTCGCGGGGGTCCTGGATGGTCAGCCCGGCGGCGATGACCAGGACCTCGTCGAGCACGCCCCGCCGGTCGGCCTCGACCACCATGCGGCCCAGCCGCGGGTCGAGCGGCAGCTGGGCGAGCGCGCGGCCGGTCGGGGTGAGCCGGCCCCGCTCGTCGAAGGCCCCGAGCTCCTCGAGCAGCGCGCGGCCGTCGGCCACGGCGCGGCGGTCGGGCGGGTCGATGAAGGGGAAGTCCTCCACCGCGCCGAGGTCGAGGGCGGCCATCTGCAGCAGCACCGCGGCCAGGCCGGTGCGCAGGATCTCCGGGTCGGTGTACTCGGGCCGGCCGTCGAAGTCGTCCTCGGTGTAGAGCCGGATCGCGATGCCGTCGGCCACCCGCCCGCAGCGGCCGGAGCGCTGGCGCGCCGACGCCTGGCTGACCGGCTCGATGGGCAGCCGCTGCACCTTGGTGCGCGCGCTGTAGCGGGAGATGCGGGCGGTCCCGGGGTCGACGACGTAGCGGATCCCGGGGACGGTCAGCGAGGTCTCGGCGACGTTGGTGGCCAGCACGACCCGCCGCCCGGTGTGCGGCTGGAAGACCCGGTGCTGGTCGGCGGCCGACAGCCGCGAGTAGAGCGGCAGCACCTCGACGCCGGGGAAGCGCTCGGTGAGCACGTCGGCGGTGTCGCGGATCTCCCGCTCGCCGGCCAGGAAGACCAGCACGTCGCCGGGCCCCTCGGCGGCCAGCTCCTCGACCGCGTCGCCGATGGCGGTGACCTGGTCGCGGTCGGGGTCGGCGTCCGGGTCGTCGGGGTCGACGACGGGCCGGTAGCGCACCTCCACCGGGTAGGTGCGGCCGCTGACCTCGACCACCGGGACGTCGGCGCCGTCCATCCCGAAGTGCTTGGCGATCCGGTCGACGTCGATGGTGGCCGAGGTGATGACCACCGTGAGGTCGGGCCGCTGGGGCAGCAGCTGGGCGAGGTAGCCCAGCAGGAAGTCGATGGTGAGGCTCCGCTCGTGCGCCTCGTCGACGATGATCGTGTCGTACTGGCGCAGCAGCCGGTCGTGGGCGATCTCGGCGAGCAGGACGCCGTCGGTCATCAGCTTGACCAGCGTGCCGTCGCCGACCTGGTCGGTGAAGCGGACCTTCCAGCCCACCGCGCTACCGAGCGGCGTGTCGAGCTCCTCGGCGATGCGCTCGGCCACCGTGCGCGCGGCGATCCGCCGCGGCTGGGTGTGGCCGATCCGGCCGCGCACCCCCCGGCCCAGCTCGAGGGCGATCTTGGGCAACTGGGTGGTCTTGCCCGAGCCGGTCTCACCGGCGACGACGACGACCTGGTGCTCGCGCAGGGCCGCGGCGATGTCGTCGCGGCGGGCGCTCACCGGCAGCTGCTCGGGGTAGGTCACCGCGGGGACGGCGGCCCGGCGGCGGGCGATCCGCTCCTCGGCGGCGGCGACGTCGACGGCGATCCTCTCGAGTGCGCGCTCGCGGGCGGCCTCGTCGCGGGTGCGGCGCAGTCCCTCCAGCCGGCGGCCGAGCCGGTGCTCGTCCTCGAGGGTCAGCGCGGCCAGCCGGGACCGGAGGTCCGGGAGGGTGGCGGTCACGGTCGCGCTCGGCTTCCTCTCGCGGGGTGGGGACGGCACGACGCCGTCGTCGTCAGGATCGCACCGGGGAGGCCGACGCCGTCCGGGCGCCCGGGCCACCGAGGTCAACGCCGGCGGGGTGGCCCCTCTTCCCGGCGTACCCGCTCCACGCCCGGGGTATCCCGGTGCGGACACCGTGGCGCTGCCCACATGCGTGTACCGTGCACATTGTTGCTTGCAACGTGCAACGGCTTGTAGGGTGCATGCAACCCGTCCACCGTCCTCTGGAGGCTCCCGTGTCCCCTGTCGCCGCTCCCGCGGCCGACTCCTCCGCGACCCCGTCGGCCGGCCGGGACGCCGACGTCCGCACGCTGTCGGACCACGTGCCCCGCTTCTTCCGGCTGGCGCAGGCGCTCAAGCAGGCCGCCGCGGCCGACGGCCGCGACCGCGCCGCCCTGGTGCTGCTCTTCCCGCTGGTGCGGGTCGGCCCGCTGCGGCAGAGCGCGCTGGCCGAGCTCGTTCACGCCGACCCCTCGACGGTCAGCCGGCACGTCGCCGCGCTGGTCGAGCAGGGGCTGGTGCAGCGGGTCGCCGACGAGACCGACGGCCGGGCCACCCGACTGGTCGTCACCGACGCCGGCCGCGCCGCCGTCGAGCGGCTGCGCGAGGAGCGCACCGCCCACCTCGCCGCGGTCACCGCCGGCTGGTCCGACGACGACCTCGCCGTCCTCACCGACCTGTTCGGACGCCTGCTCGACGACCTCACCGCGGCCCTGCCGGCCGACTCCCGCCTCGCCTTCCCCCCGGCCCCCAGAGAGAAGTCATGACCCAGACCACCCGCACCACCTCGGCCGAGCGCCGGGAGACGCGCGCGGCCGCCGCCGCACCGGGTGAGGACGGCGCCTTCACCCACCGGCAGATCCTCACGATCATCGCGGGGCTGATGGTCGCGATGTTCCTCGCCGCCCTCGACCAGACCGTCGTCTCCACCGCGATCCGCACGATCGCCGACGACCTGCAGGGCTACGACCTGCAGGTGTGGGCCACCACGGCGTTCCTGATCACCTCGACGATCTCGACGCCGCTCTACGGCAAGCTCTCCGACATCTACGGCCGGCGGCCCTTCTACCTGTTCGCCATCGCCGTCTTCGTCCTCGGCTCGGTGCTCTGCGGCATGGCCGGCTCGATGTACCAGCTCGCCGCCTACCGCGCCGTCCAGGGCATCGGTGCCGGCGGCCTGATGTCGCTGGCGCTGGCGATCATCGGCGACATCGTGCCGCCGCGGGAGCGCTCGCGGTACCAGGGCTACTTCATGGCCGTGTTCGGCACCTCGAGCGTGCTCGGCCCGGTCATCGGCGGGTTCTTCGCCGGCCAGACCTCCCTGTTCGGCGTCGACGGCTGGCGGTGGATCTTCTTCGTCAACGTGCCGCTCGGCATCCTCGCCTTCGCCGCCGTCTTCCGGGTGCTGCACCTGCCCCACGTGCGCCAGCACCACCGCATCGACTGGCCCGGCGCCCTGGCCCTGGTCACCGCCATCGTGCCGCTGCTGATCATCGCCGAGCAGGGTCGGCTCTGGGGCTGGACGTCGTCCCGCGCCCTGCTCTGCTACGCGATCGGCGCCGTCGGCCTCGCCCTCTTCCTGCTCGCCGAGCGGGCCTACGGCGACGAGGCGCTGCTGCCGCTGCGGCTGTTCCGCAACCGCAGCTTCACGATCGCCAGCCTCGGCAGCGTGGTGGTGGGCGCGGCCATGTTCGGCGGCCTGCTGCTGCTCCCCCAGTACCTGCAGATCGTGCACGGCTCCAGCGCCACCGTCGCCGGCCTGCAGATGATCCCCCTCGTCCTCGGGATCATGATCGGCGCGATGAGCTCGGGTCTCCGGATCTCCCGGACCGGCAGGTACAAGGTGTTCCCGCTGGCCGGCACCACGCTGATCACCGCGGCCCTGCTGTCGATGTCCTTCGTCGTGGGCGCCGAGACGTCGATCTGGGTGCTGGTGCCGTTCATGGTGCTGCTCGGCGTGGGGCTGGGCTTCAACTTCCAGCCCGCCGTCCTCGCGGTGCAGAACGCGGTGCCGCCGAGCCAGATGGGCGTGGCCACCTCCTCGGTCACCTTCTTCCGGCAGATGGGCGCGACCATGGGCACCGCCGCCTTCCTCTCGGTGCTGTTCAGCCGCCTCCCGGTGGAGATCGAGAGCTCCCTGAGCTCGGCCGCCGCGACCGACCCGCGGGTCGCCGCGGCGCTGCAGAGCGGTCAGCTGCAGGCCGGGTCCGACCTGTCGGACACGTCGTTCATCCAGGACCTGCCCTCGTTCCTGGGGCTGCCGTTCAAGACCGGCTTCGCGAACACGATGGACCTGGTCTTCCTCATCGCCGCGTGCGTGGCCGCCGTCGGGTTCTTCGTGTTCCTGTTCCTGCCGCAGCTGGCCCTGAGCGACAAGTCCGGCATCCAGGCGCGCCAGGCGGCCGCCCAGACGGCCGGTGACCCGGAGGCCGGGGACGCCGGCGCGCAGGCGGCGCAGGCGGCGGGCGCGGCGGCCCCGACGTCGACCCCGCCGCCCGCCGGCCGCCCGGGGGACGTGCACGCGGACGACGAGCACCGGCGGCGGCACCCGGGGCGGCACGAGGCCACCGGCACGGCGCCGACGGGCCTGGCGTCCATCCCCGCCGACCACCTGGACGACGGCGTGGCCCATCCTCGCCGCTGAACGACGCACCACGACGGAGGGCCCTCCCCGCACCCCGCGGGGAGGGCCCTCCGTCGTCTCCGGCCGACGCAGCACGACCCGGGAGCCGCCCTGCGCAGGGCCGACCGTGTCACGGCAGGAAGACCGCCCGCACGCAGCCGTCCTCCTTGCTCTTGAACAGCTCGTAGCCGCGCGCCGCGTCCTCCAGCGGCATCACGTGCGTGGCCAGGTGCTCGGTGGTCAGCTCGCCGCGGGCCATGTGCTCGAGGATCCGCGGCGTGTAGCGCTGCCCGTGCACCTGCGCGCCCCGCAGGGTGAGCCCCTTGTTCATCGCCGCACCCAGCGGGAACTTGTCCACCGGTCCGGCGAAGACGCCCAGCACGAAGACGCTGCCGCCCTTGCGGCAGGCCATGATCGCCTCGCGCACGGCCGACGGCCGGTCGGTCTGCAGCCGCAGCTGCTGCTTGACCTGGTCGTAGACGCCCTGGACGCCGGTGCTGTGCGCCTCCATGCCGACCGCCTCGATGCAGACGTCGGGCCCGCGGCCGCCCGTGCGCTCGCGCAGCTCGGCCATGACGTCGGTGGTCGAGTAGTCGACGACCTCGGCGCCCACGTGCCGCCGCACCTGCTCCAGCCGCTCGGGCAGCCGGTCGATCACGACCACCTGCTCGGCACCGAGCAGCATCGCCGCCCGCGCGGCCATCTGCCCGACACCGCCGGCGCCCCACACCGCCACCGTGTCCCCCGGCTTCGTGCCCGCCAGGTCCGCGCCCATCCAGCCGGTGGAGACGGCGTCCGAGGCGAACAGCGCCCGGTCGTCGCTCACCTCCTCGGGGACGACGAAGGTGCCGACGTCGGCGTAGGGCACCCGGACGTACTCCGCGTGCGAGCCGGCGAACCCGCCCACCGCGTGCGAGTAGCCGAAGCACCCGCCGGGGCTCTGGCCCCACAGCCCCTCGGTGATCCCCGGGTTCGGGTTGCCGTTGTCGCACAGCGAGTAGAGCTCCTGCCGGCAGTACCAGCAGGTCCCGCAGGCGATGAAGGAGTTGACGACGACGCGGTCGCCCACCCGCCGGTCGCGCACGCCGGGGCCGACCTCGACGACCTCGCCCATGAACTCGTGCCCGATGACGTCGCCGGTCCGCATCGCCGGGATGTAGCCGCCGATCAGGTGCAGGTCCGAGCCGCAGGTCGTCGTCCGGGTGACCTTCAGGACGACGTCGCGGTCGTTGAGGATCGTCGGGTCGGGGACGGTCTCCACGCCGACCTCGTTGACCCCCTGCCAGGTCACCGCCCTCACGATGTCCTCCGTTCGCTGCCGCGGCGCGCTCCGCTCCTCGTTCGTTCCTCACTGCGGTGCTCACGCGCCTGTCCGCTCACAGCACGCCCTCCCTCGGCGCCGCCTGCGCGGCCCCCTCCAGCGCCGCGCCCTGCGGCGTGGCCGCGCGACGGCCGTGCGGCTGCGGGTCGACCCGCAGCACCTCGCCGACCTCCAGCAGTGCCTTGGCCTCGCGCAGCGCCGCGCGCAGGTCGCCGATCTCGTCGGGGCCGGGCGTGTGCCGGTAGCGGGCGGCCAGCTCGGTGCCGCGGTCGCCGGGTGCCGGCGTCACCCGCACCTCGATGCGGTCGCCGAGCGCGGCCAGCGGGGCGGGCAGCCCGCCGGCCGCGGGGTCGACGTCGGCCGGGTCGCGCAGCACGGTCACCGCCCGCCAGCGCCGGGCGGCGCGCTCGGGGTCGTCGGTGGCCGAGGCCTGCCCGGCTCCGGGCAGCCGCACGTGCTGCAGCCGCTGCAGCAGCGCCGCGCCCGCACCGCCGGCCAGGCCACTCGCCCGGCCGATCACCTGCGTCAGGTCCATGGGTCCTCCCTCGGGCGCCCTCCGGCCCCCCGGACAGGGGCTACCCGGGTCCCCGCCCGGTGCAACCGGCCCCGGCCCCGGCCCACGGGACGACGCCGTCCGCGGGCCTATCGTGAGCCGGTCGGGCAGCGCGCCCGCTCTCCCGCCGCCGTCGTCCGTGGAGGCCCCGTGTCCTCGCTGATCTTGTCCCGTCGCGACCTGGAGTTCCTCCTGCACGAGTGGCTGGAGGTCGAGACGCTGACCAAGCGGCCGCGGTTCGCCGAGCACTCTCGCGAGACCTTCGACGCCGTCATGGAGCTCGCCGAGCAGATCGCCACCGAGCACTTCGCGCCGCACAACCGCACGGCCGACGAGAACGAGCCGCGGTTCGTCGACGGCCGGGTCGAGATGATCCCGGAGGTGGCGCGGGCGCTGGACGTGTTCCGCGAGTCGGGGATCATGGCCGGCACCTTCGACGAGGAGTACGGCGGCATGCAGCTGCCGCAGACCGTCGGGCAGGCGGCGTTCGCCTGGTTCAAGGCGGCCAACGTCGGGACGTCGAGCTACCCGTTCCTGACCATGGGCAACGCCCGCCTGCTGCTGGCGCACGGCTCGCAGGAGCAGAAGGACACCTACGTGCGGCCGATGCTCGAGGGCCGCTGGTTCGGCACGATGGCGCTGTCGGAGCCCCAGGCCGGGTCCTCGCTGGCCGACATCACCACCCGCGCCGAGCCGCAGGACGACGGCAGCTACCGGCTCACCGGCAACAAGATGTGGATCTCGGCCGGCGACCACGAGCTGACCGAGAACATCGTCCACCTGGTCCTGGCCAAGATCCCCGGCGGCCCGCCCGGCGTGAAGGGCATCTCGCTGTTCATCGTGCCCAAGCACCTGGTGACCGGGGACGGCTCGCTCGGCGAGCGCAACGACGTCGTCCTGGCCGGGCTCAACCACAAGATGGGCTACCGCGGGACGACGAACACGCTGCTCAACTTCGGTGAGGGCGTGCACACCCCGGGCGGCCGCCCGGGCGCCGTGGGGTACCTCGTGGGCGAGCCGCACAAGGGGCTGTCCTACATGTTCCACATGATGAACGAGGCCCGGATCGGCGTCGGGATGGGCGCGACGGTCCTCGGCTACACCGGCTACCTGCACGCCCTGGAGTACGCCCGCACCCGCACCCAGGGCCGCCCGGCGAGCAGCAAGGACCCGTCCTCACCGATGGTGCGGCTGGTCGACCACGCCGACGTGCGCCGCATGCTGCTGGCCGCCAAGGGCTACGCGCAGGGCGGCCTGGCGCTGGGCCTGTACTGCGCGCGGCTGGTCGACGAGGAGAGGACCGCCGAGACCGAGGATGAGCGCGCCCGCGCCCACCTGCTGCTGGACACGCTGACGCCGATCGCCAAGGCGTGGCCCTCGCAGTGGGGACCGGTCGCCGACGACCTCGCCATCCAGGTGCACGGCGGCTACGGCTACACCCGCGACTACCCCGTCGAGCAGTTCTACCGGGACAACCGGCTCAACCCGATCCACGAGGGCACCAACGGCATCCAGGCGCTCGACCTGCTCGGGCGCAAGGTGACCATGCACGGCGGCGCCGGACTGCGGCTGCTGGCCGAGACGATCGGGGCGACGACGGCGCGAGCGGCCGGCACGCCGTTCGCCGACCTCGCCGCCGACGTCGACGCCGCGGTGGCCCGGCTGGCATCGGTCACCGCCACGCTGTGGGGCACCGGTGACCCGGCGCTCGCCCTGGCCAACGCGAGCGCCTACCTCGACGCGGCCGGGCACACCGTCGTCGGCTGGCTGTGGCTGGAGCAGGCGCTGGCCACCCGCGACGAGACCAGCGACTTCCACGAGGGCAAGCGCGCGGCCGCGCGGTTCTTCCAGCGCTGGGAGCTGCCGAAGGTGCACACCTGGCTGGACCTGCTCGAGTCGCTGGACCGGACCGTGCTCGACACCCCGGAGGCCCACCTCTGACTCCGCGGACACCCGCGCCCCGCTGCTCCTGCGACAGGAGCGGCGGGGCGCGTCGGGTCCGGGTGCCCCTCAGGGGCGGGGGGTCCTCCTAGGCGGCGCCGGCCCCCACGGGCTCGCCGGCGGAGGCACGCGGGGCGGAGGAGGCCGCAGCCCGCTGCTCGCGCTCGTACCGCGCCGTCGTCGAGGTGCCCATCGCGATGACCAGTCCGGTCAGGACCAGGAAACCGACGAGAGCGACAACAGGCCACAACACCATCGCAGAACGTCCCCCTGCTCGTAGTCCCCCGCTGACGGGATCCGATCCCGCAGCGTGTCGTCGAGAACTGTTGTCCCCCGCCGATCGCCCTCTCAATCGTCGTCTCGCACTGTTCACCTGATGGACGCGGTGAGAGACCTCACCCTGCGGGGTCACCGGCGGCCGCTCGGCCCGGGTCGTCGGCGCATGGTGTCATCGGGTCGTGTCCGCCGGTCCGCAGGCCGGGCGAGCCGACGCCGTGTCGTCGTCCGCCCCGACGCGCCCTGCGCTGCTCGTCCTTGCCCTCTCACTGGGCGTCACCACCCTGTCGCTCCTGCAGAGCCTGGTCGTGCCGGTGCTCGGACCCATCGGCGAGCAGCTCGGCGTCTCCCCCGCGGCCGCCGGGTGGGTGCTCACCGCGAACCTGCTGGCCGCCGCCGTCCTCACGCCGGTGCTCGGCCGCCTCGGCGACACGCACGGCGAGCGGCCCGTCATCCTCGGCATCCTGGCGGCGGTGGCACTCGGGACCCTGCTGGCGGTCGTCACCCGGTCGCTGCCGCTGCTGCTGGTGGCCCGGGTGCTCCAGGGCTCGTCCTACGGCCTCTTCCCCCTGTCGATCAGCGTGCTGCGCCGGGAGCTGCCGCCCGGGCGGCTGAGCGTGGCGATGTCGGTGGTGAGCAGCACGCTCGGCGTCGGCGGCGTGGTCGGCCTGGTCGCCGCCGGCCTGCTCACCGGCGACGGCGGCGACTACCGCCGACCGTTCTGGATCGGCCTGGGCGTGACCCTGGTGTCGCTGGTGCTGGCCGCCGTCCTGCTCCCCCGCCGTCCCGCGACGGCGACCGGGCGGGTCGACTGGGCCGGCGCCGTCGTCCTGGGCACCGGCCTGGTGCTGCTGCTCCTGCCGGTCTCCCAGGGCAACGCCTGGGGCTGGACCGCGCCGGGGACGCTGGGCTGCGCCGCGGGCGCGGTCGTCGTCCTGACCGGCTGGGTGCTGCTGCAGCGGCGGCGCGCCCAGCCGCTGGTGCGCCCGGCGCTGCTCGCCGACCCGCGCATGCTGGTGCCCAACCTGGCCGGGCTCACGACCGGCGTCGGGCTGTTCGTCTCCTTCCTCGTCGTCATGCAGTACGTGCAGACCCCGCCGGAGGCCGGCTACGGCTTCGGCGCCGGGGTGCTCGAGGCCTCGGTGGTCTACCTGCTGCCCGGCGGCGTGGTCGGCATCCTGCTGGCGCCGGTGGCCGGGACGATCGTCGACCGGCTCGGGGCGCTGCCCACGCTGCTCGCCGGGGCGCTCGCGGGCACCGCCGGCTTCGTCCTGTTCGCGGCGGCCCGCGCCGAGCCCTGGCTGGTCGTGACGGCGGGACTGCTCGCCCAGGTGTGGGTGACGGTGGCCTACGCGGCGCTGCCCACGCTGGTCGTGCAGGCCGTGCGGCGCGGCGAGACCGGGGTGGCCAACGCGGTGAACTCCATCGCCCGGGCGGTGGGCCAGGCGGCGGGCAGCACGCTCACCGTGGCGCTGCTGGGCGCCGCCGTGGACCCGGCCACGGGCTTCCCCCGCGCGTCGGCCTTCACCACGGTGGCGCTGCTGGGCACCGCGTCCGCCGTCGCGGTCGCGCTGGTCAGCGTCGTGGGGATGGTCCAGGCCCGGCGCCGCGGCCCCGGCGAGCCCGACGAGGACCCCGCCGGCGTCGAGCGCGCGACCGCCTGCGCCGGCGAGTGGTCGCCGGTCTCCGGCATCCGCTGACCCGCTCCGCGACGCGCCGGGTGATCACCCGAGCGCATGGAACGGCACCGTCCGGGGCACCACAGGGCCCGATCACACCCGCCCAGTCCCGGAGGACGACGATGGCCCGCCCCACTGGCCCCCGAGCCGCCAGCGAGAAGGCGCAGACGCGGTTCACCGGTAACACCACCGGGGACCCGGCGCCGCACGACGACAAGGTCAACTCGACCCGCTTCGACAACGCCCCCCGCGGGACCGACACGACGGCCACCTTCTTCGGCACCGTCAAGCGGACGGTGAAGGAGTTCAGCGAGGACAACCTGACCGACTGGGCGGCCTCGCTCACCTACTACGGCGTCCTCGCGCTCTTCCCGGCGCTGATCGCCCTGACGTCCATCGTCGGGCTGCTCACCACGCCGCAGCAGCTCACCGACGCGCTGACCACCGTCGTCCCGGCCAGCGCCGCGAGCACGCTGGGACCGGTCATCGAGCAGGTCGCCGGCAGTCAGAGCACCGCCGGCTTCGGCCTGGTCCTGGGGCTCGTGGGCGCCGTCTGGTCGGCGTCGGGCTACGTGGGCGCCTTCACCCGCGCCTCGAACGTCGTCTACGAGACGCCCGAGGGCCGCAAGATCTGGAAGCTCAAGCCGCTGCAGCTGCTGGTCACCCTGATCGGCATCCTGTTCGCCGCCGTCATCGTGGCGATGCTGGTGCTCAGCGGCCCGGTGGTCGAGGCCATCGGCTCGGCGATCAACGTGGGCCCGACCGCGCTGACCGTGTGGAACGTCGTCAAGTGGCCGGTGATCCTGGTGGTCCTGGCGCTGATGATCGCCGTCCTCTACTACTCGACGCCGAACGTGAAGCTGCGCGGCTTCCGGTTCATCAGCCCCGGCGCCGGCGTGGCGATCCTCGTCGCGGTCGTGGCCTCGGCCGCCTTCGCCTTCTACGTGGCCAACTTCGGCAGCTACAACAAGACCTACGGCGCGCTGGCCGGCGTGGTCGTGTTCCTGATCTGGTTCTGGCTGATCAACGTGGCGCTGCTGTTCGGCATCGAGTTCGACGCCGAGAAGGAGCGCACCAAGGAGCTCAAGGACGGCATCCCGGGGGCCGAGAAGGAGATCCAGCTCGACGCCCGCGCCGAGCCCAAGCCCCGCAACACCAACTAGCCGCACCGGACACCCGCCAGAGGCCCTCTCCCCCGACCGGGAGGGGGCCTCTGGCGCGTGCTCAGCGCGCGGTGGGCGGGCCGTCGCCGCGGCGGGCCGGCGGGGTGCGCTCCACCAGGCCGGCGACGGCGGCCAGCCCGCGGCTGACCACCTGGCCGGCCGGGGCCACCACCGGCACCCGCCGGACGACGGCGTCGACGGCGTCGCGGCTGCGGTCGAGCAGCGACAGCGGCAGGCCCGAGAGAGCGTTGCCCGGCGGACGGCGGGACACCGTCGGGTGGGGGCGGGTGGGCGCGACCCGGCGCACGAGCTCCCACCGGCGGCCCAGGCGGCGCAGCTCGGCGGCGTCGAGCCGCTCCTGCAGCCGCGGGAGCAGCAGGTCCTCCTCGTCGCGGACGTCCTCCTGCAGCACCTCGACCAGCCGGGCCAGCCGGACCGGCCGCTCCGGGTGGTCGGGCCCGCCCTCCTCGAGGGCCGCGACGAGCTCGTTGACCTCCTGGTGCTCGGCCTCGATCCGCCGGGTCAGCTCGTCGCCGTCCGGGAGCACCCGGCGGATCACCGGCCACAGCACGGTCTCCTCGGCGAAGGCGTGGCTGAACACCAGCCGGTCGATGCGCGTGAGCACCTCCTCCTGCGCGCGGCCGGTGGTGGCGTCGAGCTCGTGCAGCAGGTGGTCGAGCTCCTCGTGGTCCTTGCGCTGGCGCACCAGCACGCTGCCGGGCCCGCCGAGCTCGTGCTCGGTCTGCTCGGCGATGGTTCGGGGCACGGGGCCCTCCTCGGAACTCGTTCGGGTGCAACCCGCCGTCCGTGCCCGCGGACGGCGGTGCGCATGCCCGCCTCCGGCGCGCCCGGTGTCGACCCGGTGCCGCCTCCGGCGACCGGGATCCCGCCGCAGGTCGACGTCGGGCGGGCTCCCGCGCAGGTCACCGGGCCCGCGCCCGGTTGCGGCGGGGGTCCGCGGGTAGGGCGGGCGCACGGGACACCGCGGTCCCGCCGTCGGAGGAGGCAAGCAATGGCCGACCGGCCCACCGTCACGTCGGACTTCTACGACCTCGAGGCGCTGCTCGACGACCAGGACCGGGAGACGCTGCACCGCGTCCGCGCGTTCATGGACGAGGAGGTCGAGCCGATCATCAACCAGTACTGGACGCGCGCGGAGTTCCCCCGCCAGATCATCCCCCGCCTGGCCGAGCTGGGGATCGCCGGCGCCCAGTACTCCGGCTACGGCTGCCCGGGCCGCTCGTCGCTGTTCGACGGCATGGTCTCCATGGAGCTCGGCCGCGGCGACCCCTCGGTGGCCACGTTCATGGGCGTCCACGGCGGGCTGGCCATGGGCACGCTGCAGCTGTGCGCCTCCGACGAGCAGAAGGAGCGCTGGCTGCCGGCCATGGCCCGGATGGAGCTCATCGGTGCCTTCGGCCTCACCGAGCCCGAGCACGGCTCCGACGTCGCCCGCGGCATCCAGACGACGGCCCGGCGGGACGGCGACGAGTGGGTCCTCGACGGCCAGAAGAAGTGGATCGGCAACGGCAGCTTCGCCGACCTGGTGGTCATCTGGGCGCGGGACGTGGACACCGACCGGGTGCTCGGCTTCGTCGTCGAGACCCCGGCGCCCGGGTTCAGCGCGGTCGACCTCGAGGACAAGATCGCGCTGCGCGCGGTGCAGAACGCGCAGATCACGCTCGACGGCGTCCGGGTGCCCGAGGAGAACCGGCTGCAGAACGCCAACAGCTTCCGCGACACGGCCAACGTGCTGCGCGCGACACGGGTGAGCGTGGCCTGGTCGGCGGTGGGCTGCTCCCGCGGCGCCTACGAGCACGCCCTGCGCTACGCGATGGGGCGCGACCAGTTCGGCCGTTCGATCACCTCCTTCCAGCTGGTGCAGGACCTGCTGTTCCGGATGCTCGGCAACATCACCGCCTCGGCCGCGCTGTGCGCCCGTGCCTCCCAGCTGCAGGACTGCGGCATGCTGCGCGACGAGCACGCCTCGATGGCCAAGGGCTACTCGACGATGCGCATGCGCGAGACGGTCGGCTGGGCCCGCGAGCTCATGGGCGGCAACGGCATCCTGCTGGAGAACCACGTGGGCCGGTTCGTGGCCGACGCCGAGGCCATCTACTCCTACGAGGGCACTCGCGAGGTCAACAGCCTGATCGTCGGCCGGGCCATCACCGGCACCAGCGCGATCGCCTAGCGCCCGTCCCACCAGCGGGCGGCGGCCTCGCTCGGGGTGTGCCCGTCGGCGACGGACCGGTTGAGGGTGACCAGGTCGACGGTGGTCAGCTGCGCGCTGACCGCGTCCAGTGCGCGGCGCAGCCGCCCGCCCTCCTCCTCGGCCAGCGCCGTCCGCACGATCGGCACCACGTTCTCGCGGGGCTGCAGCGACCGGTCGTCGCGGAGCAGCAGCAGCGCGGTGTCGACGAGGTGGGGGTCGGTCGTCTCCAGCATCCCGACGTCGACCTGCCCGGTGAGCAGCGCCTCCACCGTGGCCGCGCGCGAGGGCATGCTGCGGACGCCGGCGAACTGCACGCCGTAGACCTCGCGCAGGCCGGGCAGGCAGAAGGGCCGCTGCCCGCACTCGGGCGGCCCGCCGAAGACCAGCCCGGGCGCCACCGCGGCGAGGTCGGTGAGCGTGGTCATCCCGTGCTGCACGGCGAACTCGGTCCGGACGACGAACCCGTTCTGGTCCTCGGCCGCCGCGGCCGCCAGCACGGTCATCCCCCGCGGTGCCAGCGTGTCCGCCAGCGCGTCCCGCAGCGGCGCCGGGTCGTCGTACACCGACCCGGCGCCGGGCTCGAGGAACTCCGAGGCGGTGCCGAGGTAGTCGACGACGACGTCGACGACGCCCTGCTCGAGCGCCGGCAGCACCACCTCGCGGGTGCCGATGCCGTGCTGCACGGTCACCGCGAACCCGGCCCGGCGCAGCGCCTCGGCGTAGACCTCGGCGAGGGCCTGGTTCTCCGGGAAGTCGTAGGAGGCGACGCGGACGGTGTCCTCGCCCGCGGGCGCGGGCTCGGCCGACGGGCCGCCGCAGCCACAGAGCACCGCCACCGCCAGCAGGACGGCCAGCAGCGGACGGGCGAGCGGTCGGCGACGGGGCACGGACCCTCCCGGGGTGGGGCAGCGCCACGCTAGCCCCGGGTGGGACCAAGGTCGATGGTCACGGGCGTGCATCGGGTGCAGCATCGGCCCACATGGCGGCCACCACGCGGGCCCCCGCGTCGACACCGGGGACGGCGCCCGCGCCCCGGGCACCGGCGGCAGGAGCGGTCCGGCGTCCGGGCCCCCCGCCGGTGCAGCGCGTGCACCGCCGCCGCCGGCCCTCCGGCGAGCCGCCGCCGCTGCCGCGCCACCTCAACGCCTCGGGCAAGTGGTGGCTGGCCCTCAGCGTCGTCGTGGTGGCCGGCTGGGCCGTCGTGGTGGCCACCGGCAGCGTGCCGTTCTTCGACCTCGTCGACACCCGCGTCCTGCAGGCCCTCGCCGCGGTCCGCTCGCCCACCCTGACCGACGTCGCCGAGGTCGCGGGGGTGCTCGCCACCGGCACGGCCGTCCACGCGCTCTGGCTGGTCAACCTCGCCGTCCTGGCGGTGTTCCGGCGCTGGCGGCACCTGTTCGTGTCGATCGGCGTCGGCCTGCTCGTCTTCAACACCTCGGCCACGCTCGCCTCGACGCTGCAGCGCCCGCGGCCCTACGAGGTCGAGGTGCTCGGCCCCTGGTCGGGGTTCTCCATGCCCTCGGTGCCGATGGCGGTCCTGGCCACCATCCTGGTCAGCGCCCTGTACTCCCTGGTGCCGGCCGGCCGGCGGCGCGACACCGGCAAGTGGGTGGTGTGCGGGCTGCTGCTGGTCACCGCCGCCTCCCGGCTCTACCTGGCCCAGGACCACCCGACCGACGTCCTCGCCGGGGTGGTGCTCGGCGTCGCGGCACCGCTGGCCGCCTTCCGGCTGCTGACGCCCAACGAGGTCTACCCCGTCGTCTACCGCCGGGGCAGCCCGGCGCACCTCGACGTCTCCGGCGCCCGGGGCGAGGCGATCATCCGGGCGCTGCAGGACCAGCTCGGCCTGGTGGCCACGGCGGTGGCGCCCTTCGGCCTGGCCGGGTCGGGCGGCTCCACCCCGCTGAGGATCACCGTCAAGGCCGACGACGCGGTGGAGGAGGACGAGAGCTGCGTCTTCGGCAAGCTCTACGCCGCCACGCACGTGCGCTCCGACCGCTGGTTCAAGCTGGGCCGCACGCTGCTCTACGGCCGGCTCGAGGACGAGAAGCCCTACCACAGCGTGCGCCGGCTGGTGCAGTACGAGGACTACGTGCTGCGCCTGATGTCCGACGCCGGCCTGCCCGTGCCGCACCCGCTGGGCATCGTGGAGATCACCCCGGAGCGCGAGTACCTGCTCGTCGCGGAGTTCCTCGCCGGCGCCCGCGAGATCGGCGACCCGGAGACCGTCGTGGACGACGCGGTGATCGACCAGGGCCTGGCCGTCGTCCGGCGGATGTGGGAGGTCGGCATCGCGCACCGCGACATCAAGCCGGCCAACGTGATGGTGCGCGACGGGACGCTGTACCTCATCGACTCCGCCTTCGCCGAGGTGCGCCCCAGCCCGTGGCGGGAGGCCGTGGACCTGGCCAACACGATGCTGGTCCTGGCGCTGCGCACCGACCCCGCGCGGGTGTACGCCCGGGCCCGGCTGTGCTTCTCCGACGAGGAGATCGCCGAGGCGTTCGCGGCCACCCGCGGCCTGACGATGCCCTCGCAGCTGCGCCGGATGCTGCGGGCGCAGGGCCGCGACCTGCACGCCGAGTTCCTCAAGCTGCTGCCCTACCGGCTGCCGCCGGTGCGGATCCAGCGGTGGACCTGGCGCCGGGTCGGGCTGAGCCTGGTCACCGGCCTGGCGCTGGTGCTGGCCGTGACCGTCGCGGTCGACGTGCTCGGGTCGCCGCTGTGACCGGCGCCCGGCGCGCCGCCGCGGTGGCGGTGCTGACCGCCGCTCCCCTGCTGGCCGCGTGCGGCGGCGCCACCAGCGTCAGCGCCGAGGTGCCGGCGTGCTCCACCGGTGACGAGGGCGACGCGGCCGACGGCGTCGTCCTCATGGCGCAGGCGGTGCCGACGGCGACCTGGGTGCCGTGCGTGGAGAGCGTCCCGGTGGGCTGGACCTTCGCCGGCCTGGACGCCCGCTCCGGCTGGGCCCGGTTCTGGCTGGACTCCGACCGGGACGGGGTGCACGCCATCGAGGTGCGGCTGGCCGCGGAGTGCGACACCAGCGGCGCCACCGAGATCCCCAGCGAGCGGGAGGACCTGCGCCGCTTCGAGCGGGTCACCCAGGTGACCCCGCAGTACCTCGGCCGGCGCTACTACGTCTTCCCGGGGGGCTGCACCACGGTGGTGTTCACGCTGTCCGGGGAGAACCGCGGCGAGCCGCTGGCCCTGGCCACCCAGGGCCTCGGGGTGGTCAGCCGCGAGGACCTGGCCGCCCAGGTGCACACCGGGAGCGGGGGCCGGCTGCACCTGGACCCGCCCGCCGACGAGGGGGACCCGTCATGACCGCCGTCGCGCCGAAGGCACCTCCCGACCGGCCACCGCGCCCGACCCCGCTGTGGCGCCGGGTGCTCCCGCCGCTGCTCTCCCTCGTCCTGGTGGCCGCGGTCTTCGTGTGGTTCCTGCCGCAGTTCACCAGCCTGTCCGCCGTCTGGTCCGCGGTGACGGGCATGTCCTGGACGGAGGTGGCGCTGCTGCTGCTGGTCACGGCGTGGAACCTGGCCACCTACCAGTTCGTGATGACCGCGACCATGCCCGGGCTGCGGCTGCGCGAGGCGACCGTCTCGACGCTCACCACCACCGCGGTGTCCAACACCGTGGTGGGAGGCGCCGCGATCTCGCTCGGGCTGACCTACGGGATGAACTCCTCCTGGGGCTTCTCGCGGTCCCGGACCTCGGTCTCGCTGCTGGTCTCGGGCCTGTGGAACAACTTCGCCAAGCTCGGCCTGCCGGTGGTGGCCCTCGCGCTGCTGGCCTCCACGTCGTCCAGGGCGAGCGCCGGGTGGCTGGCCGGCGGGCTCGCCGGCGTGGCGGGGCTGATCGCGGCCGTCGTGGTGCTGGGCCTGCTGCTGCGCAGCCGCGAGGGCGCCGCCCGCATCGGCACCGTCACCGGGCGGGTGGCCTCCGCGCTGCTGCGCCCGTTCGGCCGGCCGCCGGTGCAGGGCTGGGACCAGGCGACCACGAAGTTCCGCGACCGCACGGTGCTGCTGCTGCGCGCCCGCTGGCACTGGATCACCCTGACCACCCTGGTCAGCCACCTGTCCCTGTTCCTCGTCCTGGTCGTCGCGTTGCGCGCGCTGGGCGTGACCGCGGAGCAGGTCGGCGTCGTCGAGGCGCTGGCCGTCTTCGCCTTCGCCCGGCTGCTCACGGCGGTCCCGTTCACCCCGGGCGGACTGGGTGTGATCGAGCTGGCGCTGATCACCGGCCTGTCGGCGTTCGGCGGGGACCGGGCGCTGGTGGCGGCGGCGGTCCTGGTCTTCCGCGCGCTGACCTACGTCCTGCCCATCCCGCTCGGGATCGGCACCTACCTGTTCTGGCGGCACAACCGCTCGTGGCGGCGGGAGCCGAACTCCGCTCCCCGCACGGAGCTGGTGCCGGAGACGACGTGAGCGGCCGCGCGGGCACCCGCCCGCGCCCGGTCGTGCGGCTGTGGGGCCCCGAGGCGGCGCTGGCCGGCGTCGGTGCCCTCGTGCTGCTGCTCGCGGCGCTCCCGGTCGAGCCGGCGCGGGTGCCCGCCACCGAGGCGGCCGTGTTCCGGGCGGTCAACGGCGTCGACGTGCTGCCGTTCGTGCTGGTCTGGCCGGTGATGCAGCTGGGCAACGTGCTGGTCGTGCCGGCGAGCGCGCTGGTCGCCGCCGCGCTGCGGCACTGGCGGCTGGCGGCCGGGCTGCTGCTGGCCGGCGTCGGCACCTACCTGGCCGCCAAGGGGATCAAGGACGTGGTGGTGCGCGGGCGCCCCGACGGGCTGCTCGACGGCGTGGTGGTCCGCGGCGCGGCCGCCCGCGGGCGCGGCTTCCTCTCCGGGCACGCCGCCGTCGTGGTCACCGTGCTCACCGTGGCCTGGCCGTGGCTGCGCCGTCCGGCCCGCGTCGCGGGGGTGCTGCTGGCCGCCGCCGTGTGCCTGGCCCGGGTGCACGTGGCGGCGCACCTGCCGCTGGACGTGGTCGGCGGGGTGGGGCTCGGGCTGCTGGTCGGGGCGCTGGTGCGGCTCGCCGTCGGCCGGCCGGCCTGATGCTCGTCGACGCCCGCCGCGGCCTGCGGGTGAGCGCCGTCCTGCTCGCCGGGGCGGTGGGCATCGGCCTGCTGGTGGCGCTGCCGGCGACCCGCCCGGCGGTGCAGGCGGTCGACGACGTGGTGTGGGAGTGGGCCGGCGCCGTGCGCAACGAGCCGGCGACCTGGGTGGCGGTCACGCTGTCGTGGCTGGGCAGCGGCTGGGTGAACTGGCCGCTGCGGGCGCTGGCGGTGCTGCTGCTGGCCGGGCGGCGGCACTGGGCCCGCCTGCTCGCCTTCGCGCTGGCGGTGGTCACCAGCGAGGCGGCGATCGGCCCGGTGAAGGCCGCGTTCGACCGGCCGCGTCCGCCGGGTGCGCTCATCGAGACCTCGGCGGCGGCCTTCCCCTCCGGGCACGCCATCGCCGGCGCGGTGACCGCGGTCGGGCTGGTGCTGGTGCTGGTGCCGCCGGGCCCGGCACGCTGGCGCTGGGAGGTGCGGGCGGTGGTCTTCGCCGCGGTCATGGCGCTCTCGCGGGTCTACCTGCGCGCGCACTGGCTGTCGGACACCGTGGCCGGCGCGCTGCTCGGCGCGGGCCTGGCGCTGGGCTGGCCGGCGGTGGTGACGGCGCTGCGCGACCGCCGCGGCCGGGCGGCGCGCCCGTCCCCCTGAGGAGGGTGACCACGGGCGCCGGGACCCCCGTCCCCCTGCCGGGTCCGGAGACCTGTGCTTGAGTGGCCTGGGTTCCGCATCCGTCCGCGAGGAGTCCCCGGGATGACCACCACCGCCAGCCGTCCGACGCCGGACCAGCCGAGCAGCCGGCCCACCGTCGTCGCCGGGTCGACCGACGAGGCCACCGAGCAGGCCGGCGACGCCGTCCTCGGCCTCGACATGATCCTGGTCGACGCCGCCCGCGGTCCGCTGCGCCGCATGGTGCCCCCGGCCCGCACCCTCGCCCACCTGGGCGGCGCGCTGGTCCGCCGGCCCTCGGCCGTGACCCGCCACGGCGGCGAGCTGGTCAGCGAGCTGGGCCGGATCGTGGCCGGCCGCTCGGAGATCGCGCCCTCGCCCAAGGACCGGCGCTTCGCCGACCGCGCCTGGAAGGACAACTGGCTGCTCCGGCGCACGATGCAGGCGCACATGGCCGCCGCCCAGGCCGCCGCGCGGCTGATCGACGACGTCGAGCTCGACTGGCAGGACGACGAGCGGATCCGCTTCGCGCTCACCAACGTCGTCGACGCGCTCGCGCCCAGCAACGTGCCGTTCCTCAACCCGCTGGCGCTCAAGGCGGTCGTCGACACCGGCGGCCGCAACGCCGTCACGGGCGTGCGCCGGCTGGTCTCCGACCTGGCCTCGGCGCCGCGGGTGCCCTCGATGGTGGAGCCCGACGCGTTCACCGTGGGCGAGGACCTCGCCGTCACGCCCGGCGCGGTGGTGCTGCGGACGCCGGTGTTCGAGCTGCTGCAGTACCGGCCGACGACCGAGACCGTGCGCAGCGTCCCGCTGGTGATCGTGCCGCCGACGATCAACAAGTACTACGTCACCGACCTCGCGCCGGGCCGCAGCATCGTCGAGCACTACGTCTCCGCCGGCCACCAGGTCTTCATGATCAGCTGGCGCAACCCCGACGAGCGGCACGCCGACTGGGGTCTGGACGCCTACGGCCAGGCGGTGCTCGACGCCGCCGACGCCGCCCAGGAGATCACCGGCAGCGACCAGGTGGCCCTCCAGGGCTTCTGCTCCGGCGGGATCATCGCCAGCATGGTGCTGGCCCACCTGGCCGCCACCGGCCGGCTCGACCGGGTCGCGGCCGCCAGCTTCGCCGTCACCGTCCTGGACTGGGAGCGCGCCGGCACCATCGGCGCGCTCATGGACGAGGAGGCGGTGCGGGAGGCCACCGAGAAGTCGCGGAAGAAGGGCTACCTCGACGGCGCGATGCTCGCCGAGGTCTTCGCGTGGCTGCGGCCCAACGACCTGGTGTGGAACTACTGGGTCAACAACTACCTGCAGGGCAACCCGCCGCCGGCCTTCGACATCCTCTACTGGAACGCCGACACCACCCGGATGAGCGCCGCGCTGCACCGCGACTTCATCGAGCTCGCCGTCGGCAACCTGCTCAGCACGCCCGGGGCGGCCAGCATGCTCGGGACGCCGGTGGACCTCTCGACGGTCACGGTCGACACCTACGTCACCGCCGGGATCGCCGACCACCTGTGCCCGTGGCAGTCCTGCTACCGCACCACCCGGATGCTCGGCGGGCGCAGCCGGTTCGTGCTGTCCACCGCCGGGCACATCGCCTCGCTGGTCAACCCGCCCGCCAACCCGAAGGCGTCCTTCCAGGTGGCGCCGGAGACGCCGGAGGACCCCGAGCGCTGGCTGGCCTCCGCGCACAAGGAGAAGGGCTCGTGGTGGCCGGACTTCACCGACTGGCTCGCCGAGCGGGCCGGGGAGGAGAAGCCGGCACCGGAGGAGCTGGGCAGCGCCGAGCACCCGGTCCTGGGCGACGCGCCGGGGACGTATGTCTTCGACAAGTGACCTGACGGGCGACCCGGCGGGCGAGCAGCCGCGGGCCGGCGCCGAGTCGGTCCGCTCGCTGACCGTCGGGGGCCGCACGCTGCGCGTGGCGGTGCGCCGCGGGGACGGGTCGGTCCCGCCGCTGCTGCTGATGAACGGCATCGGCGCCAGCCTCGAGGTGCTGCAGCCCTTCGTCGACGCTGTCCACCCGCGGCGGACGGTGATCCGCTTCGACGTCCCCGGCATCGGCGGCTCCCCCAAGCCCGTCGTCCCCTACGTGCTGGCCACGCTGACGCCGGTGGTCGCCGGCATGCTCTGCGAGCTCGGCCACGACGAGCCGGTCGACGTCCTCGGCCTGTCCTGGGGCGGCGGGCTGGCGCAGCACTTCGCCGTGCAGCACCGCCGCCGCTGCCGCCGGCTCGTGCTGGCGGCCACCGGCACCGGCAGCCTGATGGTGCCCGCGCACCCGCGGGTGCTGGCGCACATGCTCACGCCGCGGCGGCACCGCGACGCCCGGTACGCCGAGGAGGTCGCCGCGATGCTCTACGGCGGCACGGTGCGCAGCGACCCGGGGATGGCCGCCCGCGTGCTGCACTCGGCCAGCCGGCTGGGCCCGCGGCGCGGCTACTACTACCAGCTGGCCGCGAGCGCGGGCTGGAGCAGCCTGCCGTTCCTGTCGCTGATCCGGCAGCCCACGCTGGTGGTCGCCGGCGACGACGACCCGATCATCCCGACCGTCAACGCGCGCATCCTGGCCCGCGGCATCCCGCGGGCGCAGCTGCACCTGCACCACGGCGGGCACCTGGCGCTGGTCACCGAGGCGCGGGAGCTCGCGCCGGTGGTCGAGGCCTTCCTCGACGCGCCGGCCTAGAAGCCGCAGGCGGCCCCGCCCTCGACGAAGCCGCGCCGGAAGTCGTCGACCAGCTCGAAGCCCGACAGCCCCGGCACCGGGACGACGGTCTCGTCGGTGGCGTAGCGCAGCAGCACGACGGCGGCCTCGTCGACGTCGCCCGGGGACAGGGCGACGTCCAGCCCGTCGACGGCACCGCGGTGCACCTCGCGGACCAGCCAGCCCGTGGCGCACACCGAGCCGGTCACGGCCGCGGCGTCGTCCACCGACAGGCCGCGCTGCTCGCGCACCGCCATCCCGTAGGGCAGCCCGAGCAGCGTGGGGACGGCGAAGTCCCCGACCTCGGCGTAGGCCGGCTCGAGCAGCTCGACGCCGTCGTAGCGCACCGTGTCGTCCACCGGGCAGAACTGCAGGTCCAGCTCGCCGCCACCGCCGCAGACCGTCCCGGTGCCGTCGGCGGCGCGCAGGTCGGGGGCGTCGAGCAGGCCGCCGAGCGGGTCGGTGCCGGGGAAGCCGCGGCTGAGCGCCTGGTCCCAGAAGGCGGTGAGCAGGTCGTCGGTGCCGGCGACGACCTCCTCGTAGGGCAGGTCGCCGCCGGTGGCCGCCTCGTCGGCGCCGAACTCCTCCTCGGTGAACAGCCGTGCGGAGTCGAAGGCCGCGCACGCCACCGGGCCGTCGGCGTAGCCCTCCTGGAACGCCGACAGCTGGTCGAAGACCGAGCCGTGCGCGTCCTCGGCGTCGGGCGAGGAGCCCGCCTCGTCGCCGAAGTAGAGGTACCCCAGCAGGTAGGGGTCGAGCTCCTTGGGGCGGACGGAGAAGTGCGCCGCCCCGCCCCGCACCACCCACCGGGTCCACGCGCCGGCGAAGCACTCGGCCTGGGTCTCGGCGACGATCGAGGGGTCGTCGAGACCGGCGTGCGCCTGGACGGCGTGCGCGATCTCGTGCGCCATGACCTCGGCGACCACGAACGGGCCGTAGTCCTCCGCCAGCTCCGCCATCCACCCGCGGTCGTAGACGACGAGGTCCTCGTCGGGGCAGTAGTAGGCGTTGTCGGCCAGGTCCTCGACGTCGTCGGCGAAGCAGGGGCCGTCGGGCAGGTCGGCGGGGTCGGTCTCGTCGGGGTCGATGGACCAGAAGCCGCCGTCGACCGGGCCGAACCCGCCGCCGAAGACCTCCGGGTAGGTGCGGTCCCAGTAGGTGAGGACGTCGACGAGGGCGTTGCGGGCGATGCGGTCGGTCTCGTCGCCCTCCTCGGCCAGCTGCACGGTCAGGTCGGCGTCGGTGGCGTCGGTGCGCGTGCCCCCGGGCGGGCTCGCCACGCCGGCGACCACGGTGCTGCAGCCGGTCGCGGCCAGCGCGAGGGCGAGCAGTGCGGCGACGGCGGGGGGACGGACGCGCACGGTGCCCCCTCGGGTCGGCGGACGGCCCTCTCGGCGGCCGGCTCGGCGGACCGGAGGGTGCCCGGCGCCGCCCCGCCGGTCAACGGGGACGCGCCCGGCCCGGGTCGGGGCGGGGCGCCGTCTCCCGCCCCGCGGTCACGCCCCGCCGTGGACGACGCAGCCGCTGGCCGCGCCGCCGAGGGCGTCGACGGCGAACCCGCGCACCCGCAGCACGTCGGCGAGCGCCGCGTTGAGGACCTGCTGGACGTCGACGTCGGCGTCCGCGCCGTGCACCTGCTCGACGCTCATCCGGTCGTGCTGCCGCCAGCTGACCACCACGCCGCCCAGCCCCGGCTCCACCGAGACGCAGACCCCGCCGTGGGCGCTGCGCGGGCCCGTGGCGTCCCACAGCGGCAGGCCGGACTCGGCGAGCGCGGCGGTGACCTCGACGAGCAGGGTGACCAGCGGGTCGTCGTCGTCGACGTCGGCGTCCCACTCCTCGGGCAGCCGGTCGAGCTGCTCGCCCAGGTGGGTCAGCCACGCCGAGTCCTGCGCGGAGACCCGGCGGACCACCGTGCCGTCGGCGCGCAGGGTGCCGTGGACGGCGCGGGCGGACCCGTCGAGCCCGGCGGCCAGCGCGGTGCACAGGGCGTCGGTGCGGGTGTCGAACGGCCCGGCGACCGCGTGCTGCCCCGGCCGGTCCTCCGACCCGTCGACCAGCCACCACGCCGTCGCGCCCTCGGCGGCGGCGAGGCGGCGGCCGGCCGGGTGCGCCGCCACGCCCACCGCGGTCCGGCCCGCGGGACGGACCTCGGTCCCGAGGTCGGCCCGCGCCTCGCTGCCGCCGGCCGGGCCGGCGGACGGACCGGCCGGGACGGCCGGGGCCGGCAGCGTCGCGCCGCCTCCCGGGCCGGGCCCGGCGGCCCGGGCGGTCGCGGGTGGCCGGACGGCGTTGCGCTCGAACTCGTAGCGGGCCGTCGAGCTGCGGCCCAGGACGACGACCAGCCCGGCCATCACCAGGAAGCCGACGACGGCGACCACCGGCCACACGACCAGCTCGACGAGCCCTGCGGGCACCACGGGGGTCACCACGCGCACCAGGAGCGCTGCGGGCCGGAGCCCCAGTCGGCGGCCCGGTGCACCCAGGTCCGCACCCGGCCGAGGGGGTCGGCGGCGCGGCGGTGGGCCGCGGGCGGGTCACCGGCGGGGTCGAGACCGAGCAGGTCGAGCAGCTCGACCAGGCCCAGGCCGTCCCCGGCCGGGGCGGCCGGGCGGCGCGCCAGGAGGGAGGGGCCGGCGCTCACGGCGGTCACGCCCCGGGGCGGACGACGCAGCCGCCGGCCACGCCACCCAGCGTCTCGACGTCGAAGCCGCGCACCAGCAGGACGTCGCCCAGCGCGCTGTTCATCACCCGCTGCACGACGGCGTCGGTCTCGGCGCCGTGCACCTGGTCGACGCTCATCCGGTCGTGCTGGCGCCAGCTCACCACCACGCCGTCCAGCGCGGTCTCCACGGCCAGGCAGGCGCCGCCCAGCGCGCTGCCGGCGCCGGTCGCGTCCCACAGCGGCAGGCCGGACTCGGCCAGCGCGGCGGTGACCTCGACCAGCAGCGTGGTCAGGGGGTCGTCCTCGGCCGGCTCGCCGGCCCGGTCCTCGGGGAGCCGGTCGAGCTGGTCGCCGAGGTGCGCCAGCCACGCCAGGTCCTCCGGCGAGGGCCGGCGGTGCAGGCCGCCGTCGGCGCGGCGCACGCCGTACACCGGCCGCACCGGCTCGTCGTCGTCGCCGCGCACGGCGGCGGCCCAGCCGGCGCCGGAGCGGTCCGGGAACGGGCCGGCGACGAGGCGGTCGGGGCCCTCCTGGCCCTCGACCACCAGCCACCAGCCCAGGCGCACCTCGTTGTCGAGGCGCAGTCCACTGCTGCGGAGTGCCACGTGATCCACCGTTCATCCCGTCCTTGGGGCCGCCGCAGGGGAAGTGCGGCGGCGCCCGCCACCGCCGGTGAGGGCGGCGCGAGTGAGGGAAGTGTGGGGTCCGGCGGGGTCCGCGGGAGGCGCAGCGGCACACGCTGGGACGGCACGTGTTCGTATCGTTGTGCAGCCGCTCCGCCGGTCCGCTGACCCGTCGCTGGAGACACCCACATGTCGACCGGTCCGGCCCGGTCCGAGCGTGGCGGTGTGCCGGGAGGCGCCGCTGACCTCGGCAGACCCCCTGCCGACGGCGCGCCGCGTCCGCGTGTCCGGCCGTGGGGAGGACCGCGCGGTGCGCGCGCTGGCGGTGGGCGCCGGTCCGGGAGTAGAAACGGCACCCTGGCGGAGGTGCGGCGACGCCGGACCCGGCCCTGCGGGAGGTGGCGCGGCGCCATGGTGAACGCGGAACAGGAGCGCCGGGCACCGGCGGGGGTCCTCGTCATCTTCGGCGCCTCGGGCGACCTCACCGCCCGCAAGCTGCTGCCGGCGCTCGAGCAGCTGGCCGACCAGGGCGCGCTGACGCCCGAGGTCGTGCTCATCGGGGTGGCCCGGACACCGATGTCCGACGGCGAGTTCCGCGACTACTGCCGGCAGCGCGCCCCGGGCGACGGCGGCGCGCGGTGGCACGAGCTCACCGAGACCGCGCGCTACGTGGCGGGGGACTACGACGACCCGGCCACCTACGCCCGGCTGGCCGAGGTGCTCGAGGAGTGCGACCGCGACCACGGCACCGCGGGCAACCGCGTCTACTACTTCTCCACCCCGCCACGGCTGTTCGGCCCGATCGCGCTCAGCCTCGGCAAGGCGGGGCTGAGCCGGCCCGGTGACGGGGAGTCGGTGCGCGCCGTCATCGAGAAGCCGTTCGGCTGGGACGAGGACAGCGCGCGCGAGCTCTACGCCGACCTGACCACGGCCTTCAGCGAGGAGCAGATCTTCCGGATCGACCACTACCTGGCCAAGGAGACGGTGCAGAACCTGCTGGCGCTGCGCTTCGCCAACTCGATCTTCGAGCCGATCTGGAACCGCACGTGGGTGGACAACGTGCAGATCACCGTCGCGGAGACCATCGGCGTCGGTGAGCGGGGCGGCTTCTACGAGACCACCGGCGCGATGCGCGACATCGTGCAGAACCACGTGCTGCAGGTGCTCTCGCTGTTCCTCATGGAGCCGCCGACGTCGTTCCACCCCGAGGCGATCCGTGACGAGAAGGTCAAGCTGCTGCGCGCGATCCGGCCGCTGGACGAGGAGGCCGAGATCGCCGCCAACGCCGTCCGCGGGCAGTACACCCGCGGCGGCACGCGCGAGGACCTGATGGCCGGCTACCGGGAGGAGCCGGGCGTCGACCCGCTCAGCTCCACCGAGACCTTCGTGGCGATGCGGCTGGACATCGACAACTGGCGCTGGACCGGCGTGCCCGTCTACGTGCGCACCGGCAAGCGGCTGCCCGCGCGGGTGACCGAGGTGGTGATGCAGTTCCGTCAGCCGCCGCAGCTGCCGCTGTTCCCCGGGCCGTCGACCGAGCTGGAGCCCGACGCGCTCGTCGTCCGCGTCCAGCCCGACGAGGGGCTGAGCCTGCGCTTCGGCGCGAAGGTGCCCGGCCACGCGTTCCGGGTGCAGAAGGCGTCGATGGACTTCTCCTACAGCAGCTTCACCGAGCAGTCCCCCGACGCCTACGAGCGGGTCATCCTCGACGCGCTCGTCGGGGACCCGACGCTGTTCATCCGGGCCGACGAGGTGGGCCGGTCCTGGCGGATCGTCGACCCGGTGCTGCGGTTCTGGGCCCAGGACGACCGGCCGATCCCGCTGTACCAGGCGGCCACCTGGGGCCCGCCCGAGGCGACCACCCTGGTCACCCGAGACGGGCGGAGCTGGCGCCAGTCGTCCTGACCGGGGGCGCCGCTCGGTCGCGCAGGTGTCCGGCGACCACCGGTGCGAGCACGTCCGGGGGCACGACGTGGCCGTGCCCCTCGACCACGTGGAGACGGCCCTCGGGCAGGAGCCCTGCCAGCCGCCGGCCCACCTCCACCATGAACGGGGGGCTCGCGCCGCCGACCAGGACGACGCCGGGCCGGGGGACCCGGGCCGCGACGTCCTCCGGGACGGCGCCGCCGCGCTCGACGTCGCCCATCACCGCGGAGTCGTACGCGAGGGTGGGCGCCAGCGCGGTCAGCTCGTCCCACCGGCGCGTCCCCCGCATCCCGTCGACCACCTCCTGCGGCATCCCGGTGAGGCGGCAGAACGCCTCCACCGCATCGGCCCGCCGCCCCTGCGCCAGCAGGCTGCGGATGGTCCGTCCGTAGCGGCGCGCCCCGTCCCGCGCGGGCCCGTCGTCCGGTGAGTACGGCGGGTCGTGCAGGACGAACCGGTCCACGGGCAGCCCGGCGGCGACGGCGTGCAGCACCAGGCCGGCACCCGACGAGTGCCCGTAGAGGTGGACCGGGCCGCCGATCCGGTCGACGAGCGCGGCGATGTCCTCGACCTCCCGGTCGACCGCGTACGGGAGCGTGTCGCCGCTGTCCCCGCGACCGCGCCGGTCGTGGACGACGGTCGTGAACCACCTGCCGAGCGCCTGGGCGGTGGGACGCATCAGGGCGCGGTCGCACGTGGCTCCACAGACGGCGATCAGCGGCGGGCCCGCGCCGACGACCTCGTAGGCGATGGAGGTGCCGTCCGCGGAGGTGACCGTCTCGTACGTCATGAGGATCAGACCGGAGCGCGAGGCGCGGGTCATCGCACCGCCGGTCCCTGACGGCTCGGCGACCAGCGGCGTGCCCGTGCCGACGGTCGTGGCGCCACGATCCGCCGCACAGGCCCCTAGGGCGTGTCTGACGGATCTTGACGCCGTAAGTCGGCAGTCTCCGGACGATGCGACAGCATCGAATGGTGGTCTCCGATGAGGCGTGGGCGTG
>NZ_PVTG01000002.1 GCF_003002915.1 Geodermatophilus tzadiensis
CTGCGGAGCGAATGGTCTTCGACAACCACGTGCGTTCCGCAGAGGCGCCCCCATGTCAACACTCAGTTGCTGCGAGCAACCCACATAACGCGCCTCAGGGGTGGGTCATGGACAGGACGTCGAGGGCCTCGTCGAGCTGCTGCTCGGTGAGCTTCCCCTGCTGCACGTAGCCCCGCTCGACCACGACCTCGCGGATCGTCCTGCGCTCGGCGAGCGACTGCTTGGCCACCTTCGCCGCCTCCTCGTAGCCGATGTACTTGTTCAGCGGCGTGACGATCGACGGCGAGGACTCGGCGTAGGTGCGGCACTGCTCCACGTTCGCGACGATCCCGTCGACGCAGCGGTCGGCCAGCAGCCGGCTGGCGTTGGCCAGCAGCCGGATCGACTCCAGCACGTTGCGGGCCATCAGCGGCAGCGTCACGTTGAGCTCGAAGACGCCGGTGGTGCCGGCGTAGGTGACCGCGGCGTCGTTGCCGATCACCTGGGCGCCCACCTGGATGACCGCCTCGGGGATCACCGGGTTCACCTTCCCCGGCATGATCGAGCTGCCGGGCTGCAGGTCGGGCAGCTGGATCTCGCCGAGGCCGGTGCGCGGGCCCGAGCCCATCCACCGCAGGTCGTTGGCGATCTTCACCAGGCCGACGGCGATCGTCTTGAGCTGGCCGGAGCCCTCGACGAGCGCGTCACGGGAGCTCTGCGCCTCGAAGTGGTCGCGCGCCTCGCTCAGCGGCAGGTCGAGCTCGGCGGCGAGCTTCTCGATGATCGCGGCGGCGAACCCGGGCGGGGTGTTGATGCCGGTGCCGACGGCGGTGCCGCCCAGCGGCAGCTCGCCGATGCGCGGCAGTGAGGACCGCAGCCGCTCGACGCCGTAGCGCACCGCCGCGGCGTACCCGCCGAACTCCTGGCCGAGGGTGACCGGGGTGGCGTCCATCAGGTGGGTGCGGCCGCTCTTGACGACGTCGGCGAACTCCTCGGCCTTGCGCGACAGCGAGGCCTCCAGGTGCTGCAGCGCCGGGACCAGGTCGCGCACGATCGCCCGGGTGGCGGCCACGTGGATGGCCGAGGGGAAGACGTCGTTGGACGACTGCGAGGCGTTGACGTGGTCGTTGGGGTGCACCGGCGTGCCCGTGGCCTCGGTGGCCAGGGTCGCGATGACCTCGTTGGTGTTCATGTTGCTCGACGTCCCCGAGCCGGTCTGGAAGACGTCGATGGGGAAGTGGTCGTCCCACGTCCCGGACGCCACCTCGCCGGCGGCGTCGGTGATCGCCCGGGCGACGTCACCCGGGAGGACGCCGAGGTCGGCGTTGACGCGTGCGGCGGCGCCCTTGATGGCGGCCAGCGCCGCGATGAGCTCGCGCTCGATGGGTGTGCCGGAGATCGGGAAGTTCTCGACGGCACGCTGGGTCTGGGCCCGCCACTTGGCCCAGGCGGGAACGCGGACCTCCCCCATGGAGTCTCGTTCGATGCGGTGGTCCTGCTCCGTGGCCACGCTGGCTCCCGTGTGGTGTCGGTGGGATCGGTGCTGCACGCGTGACCCTAGAAGCACCCCGCCCCCGCCTCTCCTCCCAGGCTCGGAGCGGGAGCCCGGACGGGGTCGCGGCGGGCCCTACGGTCCCCCGGACGTCCCCAGCCCCGAGGAGGGCCACGTGTCCCACCCGCCGTCCGTCGACCCGTCCTGGGAGCCGCCGGCCTGGACCCCGCAGCCGGCGCCGGGCACCCCTGGGGGCGCGTGGACGCCGTGGGGGACCTGGGACCCCGCCGCCGGTCGGGCGGTCCCCGCACCCGGACCGGTCCCCGCGCCGCCGGCGTCCGCCGGCCGGCCGCTGCTGACCGTGCTCGCCGCGACCGCCGTCGGGACCGCCGGCCTGGTCGTCGCCGCCGTCCTCGGCACGCTGGTGCTGAGCTCGGCCGCCGACGACGTCGGCCGCGGGATCGGCGAGGGCATGGCCGAGGCGGTCGGCGCCCAGGCGGGCCTCTACGCCGACCCGTACCCGTCCGGCGGGACGCTCGGGCCGGTGGAGCAGTCGGATCCGGTGGAGCCCGGTGAGCTCGGCCCCGACCCGGTGCTCGACGCCTACGCGCAGAGCTGCTTCGACGGCGACCTGCAGGCCTGCGACGACCTGTTCTACGAGTCGCCCCCGCAGTCGGGGTACGAGGACTACGGCTCCAGCTGCGGGGGCCGGGTGCGGCAGTACGAGGTCCCCTCCTGCACCGACCTGGACTGACCCGCCGTCCCGGCCGGCCACCCCGCGAGCCCGTCCCACCAGGCCGTCCGCGACCCGAGGGACCGCCGGGGGTGCTGGGGCGGGGCGCCGCCGTCCCGTGACCGCGCCGTGCTCCCGGTCCGGCCGGGGCCGACCTAACCTGTCGACCGCAACCGACCCGAATCGAGGAGCCCGCCACCATGTCCCAGCCTCCCTCCCCGCCGCCGGGCGGCACCGACCCCGGGGCCCCGCAGCCGGGGCAGCAGGGCTGGGGCGCGTCCGACGACCCGACCGCGCAGGCGGGCCGGCCGGCACCGCCCACGTCGCAGTTCCAGCCCGGGCAGTACGGCCAGCCGAACCCCTACGGCCAGTCCGGCGAGCGGGAGCAGACCACCCCCTTCGGGCAGCCGGGCCAGGACCCCCACCAGGCCCCGTACGGCCAGCAGCCCTACGACCCGAACCAGACGCAGCACGGCCAGCCGTACGGGCAGCAGCCGTACGACCCGAACCAGGCGCAGTACGCGCAGCAGTACGGGCAGCAGCCCTACGGCGGCTACGACCCCCACCAGGCCCCGTACGGCCAGCAGTACGGGCAGCAGCAGTACGGGCAGCAGTACGGGCAGCAGTACGGCCAGCCGCAGCAGCCGGGCAGCAGGAGGAACCTCGTCGTCGCGCTGACCGTCGGCGGCGTGCTGCTGCTCGCCGGCCTCGCGGTCGGGCTGTTCTTCCTGCTCCGCGGGGACGACGGCGGCACGACGGCGGCCGACCCGACCACCACGAGCGCGAGCTCGCCGAGCTCGTCCGCGAGCTCATCCGCGAGCTCCTCGCCGTCGTCCGCCGGTGACTGCCGGGAGCCGGCGGGGGCGGGCACGGCAGGGGTGCCCGACCCGGCGTCGCCCTGCGACATCACCGAACCCGACCCCGACGGGGACTTCCTCCCCCTGGCCGAGCGGTGCGCGGCCGAGGACTGGGCGGCGTGCGACGACCTCTTCTACGCCACGCCGGTCGGCTCGGCCTGGGAGGAGTACGGCTCCACCTGCGGCGGTCGCAACGACCCGCAGGGCGGCAGCTGCGAGCAGCTCTACGCGGGCGGCGGGAGCCCCACCCCCGCTCCCGGCTCCGTCCCGCCGGCCACCGTCCCACCCACGGGTCTCGGCTCGGACCCGGCCCTGGACGCCCAGGCGCAGCGGTGCTTCGACGGCGACATGGGGGCGTGCGACGAGCTCTTCCTCGCCGCCGACGCGGGCTCGGAGTACGAGCGCTACGCCGACACGTGCGCCGGCCGGCAGCCGGAGGGCACCAACCGGTACTGCACGGACGCCTTCCCGGAGTGACGCGGCGCTGACCGGCGGAGGCCGACGGACGGCGGGCCCGGCACCCCTGGGGGTGCCGGGCCCGCTGCGTCCGCCGGGGGTCAGTGCCGGTCGAAGGGCACCGCGGAGTAGGCGCGCAGCTTCTCCAGCGCGTGCAGGCTGTCGATGGAGCGGATGGTGCCCGACCGCGACCGCATGACCAGCGACTGCGTCGTGCAGCCGCCGGCGTGGTACTGCACACCGCGCAGCAGCTCGCCGTCGGTGATGCCGGTGGCCACGAAGAAGACGTCGCCGCGGACGAGGTCGTCGATCTGCAGCACCCGGTCGAGGTCGTGGCCGGCGTCGAGGGCCTTCTGCCGCTCCTCGTCGTCCTTGGGCCACAGCCGGCCCTGCAGCGCACCGCCCATGCACTTGAGCGCGCAGGCGGCGATGATGCCCTCCGGCGTGCCGCCGATGCCCATGAGCAGGTCGACGCCGGTGCCCTCGCGGGCGGCGGCGATGGCGCCGGCCACGTCCCCGTCGGTGATGAACTTGATCCGGGCGCCGGCCTCCCGGACCTCGTGCACCAGCTGGTCGTGCCGCGGGCGGTCGAGGATGCACACGGTGACGTCGGCTACCGAGCCGCGCTTGGCCTTGGCGACCCGGCGGATGTTCTCGGCCACCGGGGCGGTGATGTCGACGACGTCGGCGGCGGCCGGACCGGTGGCGATCTTCTCCATGTAGAAGACGGCCGACGGGTCGTACATGGCGCCCCGGTCGGCCACCGCCATGACGGCGATGGCGTTGGGCATGCCCTTGGCCATCAGCGTGGTGCCGTCGACCGGGTCGACGGCGACGTCGCACTCCGGGCCGTTGCCGTCGCCGACCTGCTCGCCGTTGAAGAGCATCGGCGCCTGGTCCTTCTCGCCCTCGCCGATGACGACGACCCCGCGCATGCTCACGGTGCCGATCAGGGCGCGCATCGCGTCCACGGCGGCGCCGTCGCCGCCGTTCTTGTCGCCGCGGCCCACCCAGCGGCCGGCGGCCATCGCCCCGGCCTCGGTGACCCGGACGAGCTCGAGCGCGAGGTTGCGGTCGGGCGCGGGCCGGTCGGCGCGGAAGGAGCTGCTGGTGTGCGTGCTCGCCGTCAGCGGGCCGTCGGGCGCGGGCAGGGTCACGGGACCTCCAGGTCGGCCACCGGCGCCGGCGGGGCGGGGTGGGTCGGCGGTGCTGCGATCCTAGGGGAATGAGCACTCCCGGCCCGTCGAGCGAGCAGGCCGCACACCAGGGCGCAGGACCGTCGGCCGACGAGCAGCCACCGCCCCCGCCGTCCGCGGTGGAGCGGGCGAACCGGATGAGCGCGGTCAACATGATCCGGTCGCTGCTGCCGCTGGTGGTCATCTGCCTGCTCGCCGTCGGCTGGATCGCCTTCCGGCAGGGCGACCCCGACCCGGTGCGGCCGATCGACCCGACGAACGCCGTCCAGCTGGCCGCCGCGCGGGCGGGCTACGCCGTCCAGGTGCCCTCCGAGCTGCCCGACGGCTACCGGCCCACCAGCGTGCGCACCGACGCCGGGGACGCCGTCGACGGTGCCCCGGTGACGCTGGAGATCGGCTACGTGACCCCCTCGACGGAGTTCGCCGGCTACGTGACCAGCGACGACCCCGACGCCGACCCGCTCACCGCGGTGCTCGACGGCGCGCAGGCCGACGGCAGCGTCCAGCTGGCCGGCGAGGAGTGGACCCGCGCGACCTCCGGCCGCGGGGAGACGGTGCTCTCCCGCGAGGAGGACGGCGTGACGCTGCTGGTGACCGGCTCGGCTCCCGACGAGGAGCTGCAGACCGTGGCCGCCGCCGTCGCGCCGGTGGCCGCGCGCTGAGCCCGGCTCAGGCCTGCGGCTCGCCGGGGGTGGCCGCGGCCAGCCGTTCGCGCGCCCGGTCCAGCCAGTGCTGGCACAGCCGGGCGAGCTCCTCGCCGCGCTCCCAGAGGGCCAGCGACTCCTCGAGGGTCAGCCCGCCGGCCTCGAGCCGGCGGACCACCTCGGCCAGCTCCTCGCGGGCCTGCTCGTAGGTCTGGGTCGGCTGCTCCGGGGTGGGCTGCTCGGCGGTGGGCTGCTCGGCGGTCACGGCTGCCCATCCTGCCGGTCGACCCGGACGGGCAGCCGGCCACCGGCGACCCGCACCGCGAGCCGCTCGTCGTCGCCGACCTCGGCCGGGTCGCGGACCAGGGCGCCGTCGGCCCGCTGCACCAGCGCGTAGCCCCGCTCGAGCGTGGCCTGCGGTGAGAGCGCGGCCACCCGTGCGCGGGCGTGCTCGACGTCGCGCTCGGCGGTCTCGACGCGGTGGGTGAGGGTGCGCCGGGCGCGGTCGCGCAGCGCCGCGACGTCGTCGCCACGGCCGTGCAGCAGCCGCTCGGGAGCGGCCAGCGCCGGCCGGCTGCGCACGCCCTCCAGCCAGCGCACCTGCTGCTCGAGCCGCAGCGCGAGCAGGTGCCGGGCGCGGGCGCGCAGCCCGTCGACCAGCCGCCGCTGCTCGCCGATCTCGGGCACCACCCGGTGCGCGGCGTCGGTGGGGGTGGCCGCCCGGACGTCGGCCACGTGGTCGACCAGGGTGGTGTCGGTCTCGTGCCCGACGGCGGTGACCACCGGCGTGCGGCAGGCCGCGATGGCGCGCACCAGGCCCTCGTCGGAGAAGGGCAGCAGGTCCTCCACCGAGCCGCCGCCGCGGGCGACCACGATGACCTCGACCTCCGGGTCGCGGTCGAGCCGCTGCAGCCCGTCGATGACCGACGCGGCCGCGTTCACGCCCTGCACCAGGCTGTGGTGGACGGCGAAGCGCACCGCGGGCCAGCGCCGCCGGGCGGTGACCAGCACGTCGCGCTCGGCGGCGGAGTCCTTGCCGGTGACCAGCCCGACCACGGCCGGCGCGAAGGGCAACGGGCGCTTGCGGGCGGCGTCGAAGAGGCCCTCGGCGGCCAGCAGCCTGCGGATGCGCTCGATGCGGGCCAGCAGCTCGCCCAGGCCCACGGCGCGGATCTCGGTGGCGCGCAGCGAGAACGACCCGCGCGCGATGTAGTAGTCGGGCCGGGCCCGGACGACGACGCGGGCGCCCTCGGTGAGCTCCAGGCCGGGCCGGTCGACGACGTCGCGCGCGCAGGTGACCGGCACCGAGAGGTCGGCGGCCGGGTCGCGCAGGGTGAGGAAGACCGTCGCCGCCCCGCGCCGGGACAGCTGGGCGACCTGGCCCTCCACCCACACCTCGCCCAGCCGGCCGATCCACTCGGCGACCTTGCGGGCCACCGTGCGCACCGGCCACGGCGCCTCGGGGGAGGAGGGCGCGGTCATGCACCCGAGGGTGCCAGGCGGGACCGACCGTCCTGCCCGGCACCCCGGACGGGCACTAGCCCCGCGGCTGCAGGGGGCTGGCGTCGACGGCCTGCTGCTCGAGCTTCTCCAGCCGGTTGCGCAGCATGGTGACGAACTGCGGCCGGTTGCGGGTGGCCTCCTCGTAGCCGAGCAGGTCCTGCACCGTGGCGAGCTGGTAGCCGCGCAGCCGGCCGCGCAGCTGGGCGATGGTGAAGGCGTCGTAGCCGTCGATCGGCGCCGAGGCCGCGGCCGGCTCGCCGCTCCCCGCGTCGTCGCCGGGGGCGTCGGACCGCTCGCCGGCCGCGCCGGGAGCCGCGGCGACCGGCGTGCCGCCCTCGTCGGTGGCGGTCGCGGTGTCGGTCGCGGTGTCGGTCGCGGTGTCGGTGTCGGCGGTGTCCGTGGTGGTGCCGGTGTCCGGGGTCGTGGTGGTCGCGGCGTCCTCCGCCGGGCCGGCCTCGGCGCCCATCTCCTCGTCGACGCGGGCGTGCTCCTCGGTGACGACGTCGCTGCCCTCACCGGTCGCGGTGTCCTGCCCGGCCGTCGCGGTCTCCTGCCCGGCCGTCGCGGTGTCCTGCCCGGCCGTCGCGGTGTCCTGCCCGGCCGTCGCGTCGCCGCCCTCGGGGGCGACGACGCCCTCCTCGGTGACGGTGCCCTCGACGGTGGCGACCTCGCCGTCGGGCGTGATGACGTCGACCTCGGACGGCGCCTCGCCACCCGCGTCGGGCTGCGCGTCCTCGGCCAGCACGCCGGCGTCGCCCGCGGGAGCCTCGTCGGCCAGGCCGATGTCGGTGTCGGGGACGCCGGAGTCGGCGGCGTCGGGGGTGGTGGTGTCGTCGCTGCCCACGTCCGGCGCGCCGGCCAGCTCCCCGACCGGGGAGCCGCCGGGGTCGCTGGCGGCGGGGGCGTCGTCGGGGGTGGCGGCGCCGGACTCCGGGCCGGTGCCCTCGGCCTCGAGCAGCGCCGACTCCAGCGCGTCCTCGGCGGTGAGCGTCGAGTCGGCGGCGTCGAGGACGGCCGCGGCCTCCTCGGCGCCCTGCACCTGGTCGGTGATGTCCTCGAGGGCGGCCACGACCTCGGCCGGCGCCGGGTCCGGCGGCAGCCCGGCGGCCTCGTCGTCGACCAGGCCGGCCGCGTCGGTGTCGACGTCGACCTCCATGACGTCGACCTCGGTGAGCTCCGTCCGCGCACCGGTGTCGTCCAGGGCGGAGGCGGTGTCCTCCACCGCGGCGACGACGGCGTCGGCGGCCGGGTCGTCGGGGAGGGCCGCCACCTCCTCGTCGGGGATCGAGCCGGCGGTGGTGTCGACGTCGGGCGCGCGGTCGAAGGCGGAGTCGCGCAGGACGTCGATCGGCTGGGCCACCAGCGGGCTGCCGTCCTGGGCGCGGTCCTGGGCGGTGTCCTCGTCGTCGTCGAAGGTGGCCAGGCCCGGCTCGCTCGCGCCCCGGATACCGGTGAGCACCTCGTCGCCACGGGCCACCAGACCCGACCACTGCTGCTGCAGCTTCATCGCGGCCTGCAGCGCGATGCCGATGAGACGCACCGGGAGTCCCGGCAGCGTCCGGGGGAGGCTGCGGACGTCGTCGAGCACGGTGGCGGCCAGGCCGACACTCGCGCGGATCGGCTCGGGGATCTCACGGGACATGCCTCCAGCCTGCCGCAGTGCCCGCGGAACGGCATCGTGTGCCCTCCGGCGGCCACCCGGTCGGGCGGGGCGCTCGCGCAGCGGCGTGTCGCAGGTCTCACCAGCGGTCCGCCCGGTGGGGCCCGGTGTGACCCGGCGAACGCCGAGGGGCGGGGGGTGCCCCGCCTACCATGGGGGCATGGCTGATCAGCGCGGACGCGTCCTGCTGGCCGATCCCCGGGGCTACTGCGCCGGCGTCGACCGGGCGGTGGTCGCCGTCGAGCGGGCGCTGGAGATCCACGGCGCGCCGGTCTACGTCCGCAAGCAGATCGTCCACAACAAGCACGTCGTCGCCACCCTCGAGCGGCGCGGAGCGGTCTTCGTCGACGAGACCGACGAGGTGCCCGAGGGCTCGGTCGTCGTCTTCAGCGCCCACGGCGTCTCCCCGGCGGTGCACCAGGAGGCCGCGGCCCGGCAGCTGCGCACCATCGACGCCACCTGCCCGCTGGTCACCAAGGTGCACCAGGAGGCCAAGCGGTTCGCCCGCGACGACTACGACATCCTGCTGATCGGCCACCGCGGCCACGAGGAGGTCGAGGGCACCTCCGGCGAGGCGCCGTCGCACATCCAGCTCGTCGACGGGCCCGAGGACGTGGCGAACGTGCAGGTCCGCGACCCCGAGCGGGTGGTGTGGCTGTCGCAGACGACGCTGTCGGTCGACGAGACCCTGGCGACGGTCGACCAGCTGAGGAACCGCTTCCCCGGCCTGCAGTCCCCGCCCAGCGACGACATCTGCTACGCCACCCAGAACCGCCAGCAGGCGGTCAAGCAGATGGCCGCCGAGTGCGACCTGGTCATCGTCGTCGGCTCGACCAACTCGTCGAACTCCGTGCGGCTGGTGGAGGTCGCCCTGGAGGCCGGCGCCCGCGCCTCGCACCTGGTCGACTACGCCGCCGAGATCGACCAGGCCTGGCTCGAGGGAGTCGGCACCGTCGGCGTCACCAGCGGGGCCTCGGTGCCCGAGGTGCTGGTCAGCGAGGTGCTCGACTGGCTGGCCGCGCGCGGCTACCCCGACGTCGAGACGGTCAAGGCCGCCGAGGAGCGGCTGGTCTTCGCGCTGCCCCACGAGCTGCGGCCCAAGCGCGGCTGACCCGCCCCGGACAGCAGCAGGGCCCCCTCCCGGTCGGGAGGGGGCCCTGCTGCTGTCCGGTCAGTTCGGTGCCTTCACCGGCGGGCGGCCCAGCGGATCACGGCGACCACCAGCGCGACGCCGGTGGCGACGGCCATCGTGGGGAAGCCGCGGATGAGCACCGTGGCGATCGTCGGCAGGTTCAGGCCGGCCGAGGGGGCGAGGCCCACGTTCACCGCGGCGACGGCGACGAACACCATCGGCGGGGCGACGACCGGGGTGAGCAGGTCGGGCTTGCGGACCAGCAGCGTCGCGACGGCCGAGCCCGCGACGAGCGTGACCAGGGTCAGCAGGCCCAGGCCGACGCCGAAGAAGGAGTCGACGGCGCCGCCGGCCAGGGTGAGGACGAAGACGCCGAGGACGGCGACCACCCCCCACAGCCGGCCGCCGGACTCCGCCGCGGACGGCGCGGTGCGGGAGCCCGTGCGCGGCGCGGGGCGCCCGGTCGGGCGGCTGTCCCGGCGGGCCGCGGTGTCGGCGTCGTCGCGGTCGGGCAGTGGCGGCACGGCGGCCGAGGGGATGCGCTGGGACGGGCGGGCGCCGGACGGCCGGGGGCCGCCCGGGACGGGGCGGCCCGTCCCGCCGGCGCGGTCGGGAGCCGGCACCGCGGGACGGCCGCGCGGCGGGGGAGGGGGCACCGGCGGCCGGGCCATGCGCACGGGGCGGTCGGGGCCGGTCACGTCGGGGCGGAGGCTGCCGTGGTGGCGCGCCGGGCGCACTCCGCTGTCCCGCCAGGTGTCGGCTGCGCGCACCGAGGCCATGGCACCTCCCCGTCCGGACCGGTGGGCCCCGGGCGGGGCCGCTGTGAGCACTCACGGTAGCGACGGGTGGGGGATCGGCGGGCCGTTTCCCGGTGTCGGACCTCGACACGTCTCCCCGCCGATTTGGCAACTCTGGGTGGGGAGTGGGGGAGGTGTGACGGACGGGACGGGCGGGGTGCGGCCCGGGCGGGTCAGCCGTCCCGCGTCCAGCGCAGGGGGCGCACCTGGTCGTCGGTGTGGTCGTCGGCCCGGTCGTCGGCGGGGTCGCGCTCGGGCAGCAGCGTCCGCTCGGGCAGCGCGGGGCGGGTGACGGGCACGACGAGGTCGCCGGCGACGTCGCCCGCGGGGTCGTCGGCGGGGCGCAGCGTGCGGACCACGGCCTCGACCGCCGGCGGCGTCGGCACCGGGGTCTCGCCGACGCCGAGGTCGTCGAAGCGCCGGGCGGCGGCGAGCACGGAGCGCTCGTAGGAGCCGACCGTCTCGTTGTAGCGGGCGAGCGTGGCGCCCAGCGCCGAGCCCAGCCGGGTGAGGTGGCCCGACAGCGTGGTCAGGCGGGCGTGCAGCCGTCGGCCGACCTCGATGACCTGGTCGGCGTCGCGGGCCAGCCGCTCCTGCCGCCACGAGTGGGCCACCGTGCGCAGCAGCGCCAGCAGCGTGCTGGGCGTGGCGATGACGACGTCGCGGCCGAAGCCGTACTCGAGCAGGCCGGGCTCGGCCTCCAGCGCGGTGGTGAGGAACCCGTCGGAGGGCACGAACAGCACGGTGAACGGCGCCGCCGGGCGGAAGGCGGTGGGATAGCGGCGCGCGGCGAGCTGGTCGACGTGGGTGCGCAGCTGCCGGGCGTGCGCGGCGACCCGCTGCGCCTTGACCGTCTCGTCGGGCGCCTGCACGGCCTCGATGTAGCCGGTGAAGGGCACCTTCGCGTCGACGACCACCTGCCGCCCGTCGGAGAGGGTGACCACCAGGTCGGGGCGGACGCCGGCGCCCTCGTCGTTGGTGGACGACGGCTGCTCGACGAAGTCGCAGTGCTCGAGCAGGCCGGCCACCTCGACCACCCGGCGCAGCTGCACCTCGCCCCAGCGGCCGCGCACGTGCGGCGTCCGCAGCGCGGTCACCAGCGCCGCCGTCTCCTGGCGCAGCATCGCGCTGGTCTGCCCGACGGTGCCCATCTGCTCCCGCAGCTCGCCGTGCGCGGTGGCCCGGGCCTGCTCCATGCCGGCGAGCAGCCGGTGCAGGTGGTCGATCGACTCGTGCAGCGGGTCGAGCCCCGGGTCGGCCGGCCGGCGGCGCGCGAGCAGCGCGACCACCCCGAGCGTGACGGCCGCCCCCAGCAGCACCCCGAAGAGCAGGCCCAGCAGGAGGGAGGCGGCGTCCACGCCAGCAGGGTGCCTCAGCTCACCGACATCTCCCGGGAGCCGCCGCCGAGGCACAGGAGGCTTTCCCCACGTCCGCGGCCCCCGGGACGTGGGGAGAGCCTCCTATGCCTCGACCGGGACCGGGACCTCCACCGGGGCCTCGACCGGGAGCGGGGCGTGCGCGGCCTCGTGGTCGAGCAGCCAGCGCTTGACCGGGGTACCCCACCGGAAACCGCCCAGGCCGCCGTCGGAGCCGAGCACCCGGTGGCAGGGCACGAACAGCGCCGCGGCGTTGCGGGCGCAGGCGTTCGCCGCCGCGCGCACCGCCGACGGCCGGCCGCAGCGGGCGGCGAAGGCGGCGTAGGTGTCGGGCTGCCCGGCGGGCACCGTGCGCAGCACCTCCCACGCGTCCTCGAGGAACGGCCCGGACCGCTGCCGCACCCGGACGGCGTCGATCGCCGCGACGTCACCGTCGACGAAGGCCTCGACGGTGTCGAGCACCGGCAGGGTGTCGGCGTGCTCGACCCAGGTGGGCCGCAGCGCGCGGTGGACGACCGGCAGCAGGTCGGCGACGTCGCCGGTCCAGCCGGCGGCCAGGACGACGTCCTCCCCGCCGGCCCCGGGGGTGACGACGACGGTGAACGGTCCGGGCGGGGTGGCCACGGTGGCGTGGCGGGCGGGCGGGGTCATGACGCACTCCGATCGGGGGCGGGGGAGCGGGTGAACAGTGTGGGCGCGGCGAGGGCCCAGAGGTGCACCGCGGCGTACGACCGCCACGGCCGCCAGCGCGTCGCGGCGTCGGTGTCGGAGCTGCCGACGGCGGCCAGGGCGCGGCGCAGCGCGAGGTCGCCGGGCAGCCACACGTCGGGGTCGCCGAGGCCCCGCATCACCACGAGGGACGCCGTCCACGGGCCGATCCCCGGCAGCGCCAGCAGGTCGCGGGCGGCCTCCTCCCGGTCGCAGCCGGGGTCGAGGGCCACCCGGCCCTCGGCGAGCGCGGCGGCCAGCCCGGTCAGCGTGCGCCGGCGGGCGCCGGTGAGGCCGACCGCCGACAGGTCGGCCGCGGCCAGCGCGGCCGGCCGCGGGAAGGCGTGGGTCAGCGTGCCCACCGGCTCGGCGAGCGGTGTGCCGGCCAGCGCGACGACGCGGGCGGTGAGCGTGCGGGCGCCGGCCACCGACACCTGCTGGCCGAGCACCGCGCGCGCCGCCGCCTCCGGGCCGTCGGGCGAGGCGGGCACCCGGCGGCCGGGCGCGCCGGCGACCAGCGGGGCCAGCGCGGGGTCGGCGCCCAGGACCTCGTCGACGGCGAGCGGGTCGGCGTCGAGGTCGAGCAGCCGCCGGCAGCGGGGGACGGCGGCGCGCAGGTCGCGCAGGTCGGCGAGCAGCAGCCGCGCGGTCACCGCCGGGCCGCCGTCCGCGGCGGGGGAGAGCCGGACGACGCCGGGGCCCGCGGGCAGGTCGAGCACGCGGGAGAACGTCGTCCCGTCCCACTCCTCCAGGCCGGGGACGGCGTGCAGGCCGAGGAAGTGCAGCACCTCGGCGGCGTCGAACGGCGCGCGGGCGGCCAGCCGCAGGGTCAGCCAGCCCGGCGTCCCGCCCTCACGGCCCGGCCGCCGGCGCCGCAGCTCGCTGGGCGTGCACGCGAACACCTCGCGCACGGTGTCGTTGAACTGGCGGACGCTGGCGAACCCGGCGGCGAAGGCGACGTCGGCCATCGGCAGGTCGGTGGTCTCGACGAGCACCCGCGCGGTCTGCGCGCGCTGGGCGCGGGCGACGGCGAGCGGGCCGACGCCGAGCTCCCCGACCAGCAGCCGGTGCACCTGCCGCTCGGAGTAGCCGAGGCGGGCGGCCAGGCCGGGGACGCCGGTGCGCTCGACCTCGCCGTCGGCGATCAGCCGCATGGCCCGGGCGACGACGTCGGCGCGCACGTCCCACTCCGGCGACCCGGGGACGGCGTCGGGGCGGCAGCGGCGGCAGGCGCGGAAGCCGGCGGCCTGCGCGCCGGCGGCGGTGCCGAAGAAGCAGACGTTGGCCGCGGCGGGGGTGCGCGCCGGGCAGGAGGGCCGGCAGTAGATGCCCGTGGTGCGGACGGCGGTGACGAACCAGCCGTCGAAGCGGGCGTCCCGGCTGGCGACCGCGCGGTAGCAGCGCTCGGCGTCGAGGGAGGCGGTCACGGCACGAGCATGGCAGCGCGCGGCGCCGGGGACTGGCGGTTTCCGGACGCCGCCGTGGTCCCCGCCCGGAGTGCGCGCTGTCACCTCCTCCCGACACACTTCCGGGACCCGCCGGTGCCACGGCCGGCCGGGACGAAGGGGGAACCGTGATCGATCCACCGGCCCGCCGGGGCCCGGGCCCGAGGCCGCCCGTCCGGACCACCGGACGCCAGGTCGTCGTCTTCGCCGACCGCGACGACGTGCGGGTCGACTGGTCGGCGGCCGGCGTCACCGACGTCGCCGACTCCCGCGACTTCCCCGCGGAGCGGGTGCCGGCGCAGACGCTGCGCGAGGCCGGTGCCACCGTCTTCGCCCGGCTGGGCATCGCCGTCGTCGCGGCCGGCCCCGACCAGGTCGGCGCCCTGCGCGCCGCGGCCCCGCCGGTGCTGTCGGTCTCGCCGGAGCTGGTGCACCGGGTGCTGCCGGAGGACCTGACCGGCTACGTCCGCGGCTACCGCGACGGCGTCGCCGACCTCGCCGGGCGGGTCCTCGGCGCCGGCGGTGGGGACGGCGCCGCGGCCCCGCCGCTGTTCCAGGACACCGCGGCCGCGACCTGGGGCGTGCAGGCCGTGCGGGCGACGACGTCCCCCTGGACCGGCAGCGGCATCCGGGTCGCCGTCCTCGACACCGGCCTGGACCTCGCGCACCCCGACTTCGCCGGCCGCGCGGTCACCGCCGAGTCGTTCGTGCCCGGGGAGGCCGCCCAGGACGGCCACGGGCACGGCACGCACTGCGTCGGCACCGCCTGCGGCCCGCAGTCGCCGCCGACCGGGCCGCGCTACGGCGTCGCCTCGGGCGCCGAGGTCTTCGTGGGCAAGGTGCTCGGCGACGAGGGCAGCGGGGACGACGGCGGCATCCTGGCCGGCATCGACTGGGCGGTGGCCAACGGCTGCGCGGTCATCTCGATGTCGCTGGGCGCCGACGTGGCCGAGGCCCACCCGCCCTACTCCGCCGCGGGACGGCGGGCGCTGCAGCAGGGCTCGCTGATCGTGGCCGCGGCGGGCAACAACGCCGACCGGGAGAACGGCGAGCTCGGCTTCGTGGGGGCGCCGGCCAACAGCGTCGAGATCCTCGCCGTGGGCGCGCTCGACCCGGCGCTGACGGTGGCCTGGTTCTCCGCGCGGAGCCTGTCGGCGCCCGGCGGCGAGGTCGACGTCGCCGCGCCGGGGGTCGACGTGCTCTCCACCTGGCCGATGCCCGACCGCTACCACACCATCAGCGGGACCAGCATGGCCACGCCGCACGTCGCCGGGGTGGCGGCGCTGTGGGCCGAGGCCACCGGGCGGCGCGGCTACGAGCTGTGGGCGACGCTGACCCAGGCGGCGCAGCGGTTGACCGAGCCGTCGGTCGACGTCGGCAGCGGGCTGGTGCTGGCGCCGCAGGAGGGCGCCGGCGGGGGCTGACGGCGGGGAGGGGACGGGGGTGGGGGGCGTAGCCTCCCGCCATGTCCCTCCCGCTGACGCCGGTCAGCGTGACCGTCGACGACGGCCACCTGGCCCAGGTCGAGACGGTGGCGCAGGCCCTGCGCGACTCCGGGATGCAGGTCGAGCGGGTGCTCGGCTCGCTCGGCGTGATCACCGGGCGGGCGCCGGCCGGCGCCCGCCCGAGCCTGCTGGCCGTCGAGGGCGTCACCTCCGTCGACGAGCAGCTGCGCTTCTCGCTGCCCCCGCCCGACGCCCCCGTCCAGTAGCCGCGGGGACCCTCCCGGCCCGCCGTCCGTTGGCCGGGGTGTGCAGGTCGCCCGCCAGGTCCCGTCCCGGCAGCGGAGGGTCCTCGCGCTCGTCGCCGGCGTCCTCGTGCTGCTCGCGGCCGTGCTGGTGGTCCGCTCCGTGACCGCCGAGCCGCCGCGCTCGGCCGAGTGCGCCGCCGCCGAACCCGCGGTGCGGGTCGACCCCGCCGCGGTCCCGGCGGGCCCGGTCGCCGGCTACGGCGCGGAGCAGCTGGCCAACGCGGCGGCCGTCCTGAACGCGGCGGCGGACCTCGGCCTGGACACCTGCGCGCAGACGATCGGCGTCATGACCGCGATGGGCGAGTCCTCGCTGCGGGTGCTCGACCGTGGCGACGCGGCCGGGCCGGACTCCCGGGGGCTGTTTCAGCAGCGGGACAACGGCGCCTGGGGCTCCTACGCCGACCGGATGGACCCCACCACCAGCGCCACCAACTTCTTCCTCGCACTGCTCGAGGTGCCCGACTGGCCGTCGCTGGAGCCGACCATCGCCGCGCACCGCACCCAGCGCAACGCCGACCCGTACCACTACGCGCGGTACTGGGACCCCGCGGTCGAGGTCGTCTCCGCGCTGGCCGGCCGCCCCGTGCTCGGCACCGCCTAGCAGGAGGGCCTCCCCGCCCCCCGCCACTCGCAGGCTCGCGGCGGGCCCCTGCACGGAGGCCGCCCGTCCACCGACCGGTGGACGGGTGACCCACGGAACGGCCGTCCCGGTGGAACCCGCGGCGGGCCAGGGTGGTGCCATGACAGCGATCCAGGTGGCACCGGCCGCGGTGGAGGCCGGGCAGGACACGGCGGTCCGCGTGCGCGGGCTGGTCAAGCGCTACGGCGGCCGCGCGGTGGTCGACGGCGTGGACCTCGACGTCCGGCGCGGCGAGGTGTTCGCCCTGCTCGGGCCCAACGGCGCGGGCAAGACGACCACCGTCGAGGTGCTCGAGGGCGTGCGCCGGCGCGACGGCGGCGAGGTCACCGTCCTCGGGCAGGACCCCGCGACGGCCGGGCGGGCGTGGCGCGACCGGATCGGCGTGGTCGCGCAGAGCACCGGCGTCGGCGACGCGCTCACCGTGCGGGAGACGCTCGACCACTTCGCCCGCTACCACGGCACCGCGCGGCCCACCGCCGAGCTGCTCGCCGCGGTGGGCCTCGCCGAGGCGGCGGGCACCCGGGTGGCCCGGCTCTCGGGCGGGCAGCGGCGGCGGCTGGAGGTCGCGCTCGGCGTCCAGGGCCGGCCGGAGCTGCTGTTCCTCGACGAGCCCACCACCGGCATGGACCCGGTCGCCCGCCGCCGGTTCTGGGAGCTCGTCCGCGGCCTGCGCGCCGGTGGGACGACGGTCGTGCTCACCACGCACTACCTCGACGAGGCCGCCGAGCTGGCCGACCGGGTCGGCGTCCTGTCCGGCGGCCGGCTGGTCGACGTCGCCCCGCCCGCCGAGCTCGGCGCGCAGCTGCGGCGGGTGGCCACCGTGCGCTGGACGGAGGACGGCGCCACCCGCGAGGTCGTCACCCCCGAGCCGGCCGCCGTGCTGCGCGACCTGCTCGCCGCCCACCCGGCCGGTGAGGTGCCCGGCCTGACCGTCACCCGCCCCGGCCTGGAGGACGTCTACCTGTCCCTGGTCGGCGCCACGCCCGAGGGAGAGACCCGATGACCGCCGTCCTGAGCCCCGCGACGACCCGCCCGGCGCCGCCGTCGGCGCTGGCGATCGGCCTGGCCCGCACCGGCCTGGAGCTGCGGCTGTTCGTCCGCGACCCGGCGCAGGTGGTCTTCTCCTTCGCCTACCCGATCGTGATGCTGGTGATCTTCGCGTCGGTGTTCGCCGGCGAGGACCGGCCGGGCGGGGTGCCGTTCGCGCAGTACTTCCTCGCCGGGATCGCCGCCACCGGGATCATGCTGACCAGCTTCCAGGCGGTGGGGACGGCGCTGGCCGAGGAGCGCGAGCGCGGCGACCTGGCCCGGCTGCAGGTGATCGGCACCCCGCCGCTGGGCTACTTCCTCGGCAAGGCCGGGCAGGTGGTGGTCACCACCGTGCTGCAGCTGGCGGTGCTGCTCACCGTGGCCGCGACCGCCTACGACGTGCCGATGCCCGACGGGGTGGGCCGCTGGCTGACCTTCGCCTGGGTGGTGCTCCTCGGCGCGGTGGCCGGCACGGTGCTGGGCATCGCGGTCGCCTCGGCGGGCAGCAGCCGCGCGGTGGGCAACGGGATCAGCGCGTTCGCCGTCGTCCTGCAGTTCTTCTCCGGGGTGTTCTTCGTCTTCTCCGAGCTGCCCTCGTGGATGCAGGAGGTGGCGGCGGTCTTCCCGCTGAAGTGGCTGGTGCAGGGCATGCGGTCGGTGTTCCTGCCCGACGCGGCGGCCGTGGCCGAGCCCGCCGGCAGCTGGGAGCACGGGACCACTGCCCTCGTGCTGGCCGCGTGGGTGATCATCGGACTCGTGGTCTGCGCCCGCACGTTCCGCTGGCGCCGGACGGCGTGACCGCCGCCCGCCGCCGGCTGGCCGCCGCCCTCCTCCCCACGGCCGGGGACGAGGGCGGCGAGCCGCTGTCCGCGCGCGGGTGGCGCGCCACGGTCGTCGGGATGCACGTCATCTCGGCGGCGGTGTGGACGCTGGCGGTGGCCAGCGTCCTCTCCGGCGAGGTGACCGCGCCGGGGGAGCAGGGGCCGGTGCTCGCCGTCCTCGGGGGACTGGCGCTGTCCTACGTCCTCGCCGGTGCGCCGGCCGTGGCGGGTGGGCACCCGCGGCGGGCGCTGGTCCACCTCGTCGTCGTGGTGGTCGCGTTCGGGCTGCTCGGCTGGCTCGCCCCGGGGCTGCTGTTCCTGCTCTTCCTCGCCTACCCGCAGGTCTGGTTCGTGGTGCAGGGCCGGCTCACCGGGGTGGCCTGGACGGTGCTGCTGGCCGTGGCGAGCGCGATCGGCCCGGTGTCCGGGGCGGCGGCCGGGAGCACTCCGCTGGAGGTCCTGCGCGAGTCGGTGGTCAGCCTGGCGTTCAGCCTCGCGCTGGGGCTGTGGATCAGCCACGTGCTGCGGCAGAGCGCGGAGCGGGCCGACCTCATCGAGCAGCTGGAGCGCACCCGCTCGGAGCTGGCCACCGCCGAGCGCGAGCGCGGGGTGCTCGCCGAGCGGGAGCGGCTGGCCGGCGAGGTGCACGACACCCTGGCGCAGGGCTACACCTCGATCGTGGTGCAGGCGCAGACCGCCGCCGCGCTGCTGTCCGCCGACCCCGACGCCGCCCGCGAGCGGCTGGCGGTGATCGAGGAGGTCGCGCGCGACAACCTGGCCGAGGCGCGGGCGGTCGTGGCCGCGTTCCGGCCGGTGGCCCTGGACGGGTCGACCCTGGTCGAGGCACTGCAGCGGCTCGCGTCCCGCTTCGCGCGCGAGACCGGGCTGGCCGTGCGGGTGGACACCAGCGCGCTCGACGGTCTCCCGGCGCTGCGCACCGACGAGGAGGTGGTGCTGGTGCGCGGGGCCCAGGAGGCGCTCACCAACGTCCGCCGGCACGCGGGGGCCACGGCCGTGGTGCTGCGGCTGGCGCGGGTGGGCCCGCAGGTGTCGGTGCACGTGGAGGACGACGGCGTGGGCTTCGACCCGTCGGCGGTGACCGCGTCGGGGCTGGAGGGCCTGCGCGGCCGGGTGGCGCAGGTGGGCGGCGAGGTCGACGTGGCCTCGGCGCCGGGCGCGGGGACGCGGGTGACCGTGCGGGTGCCGGGGTCGTGAGCATCCGGGTGCTGGTGGTCGACGACCACCCGGTGGTGCGCGGCGGGCTGGTCGGCTGGCTGGCGGCGCAGCCCGACCTCGACGTCGTCGGGGAGGCCGGCGACGGGCAGGAGGCGCTGGCGCAGGTGGCCGCCACCGGGCCGGACGTCGTCCTCATGGACCTGCGGATGCCGCGGATGGACGGCGTGACGGCGATCGAGCGGCTGGCCGTCGCGCACCCCGCCGTCCGCGTGCTGGTGCTGACGACCTACGACACCGACGCCGACATCCTGCGGGCGGTCGCGGCCGGTGCGACCGGCTACCTGCTCAAGGACGCGCCGCTGCCGCAGCTGGCCGACGCCGTCCGCGCCGCCGCCCGCGGGGAGACCGTGCTCGCGCCGCCGGTGGCCGCGCGGCTGGTGTCCCGCATGCGCGCCCCGGCCCCCGAGGAGCCCACCCCGCGGGAGCTGGAGGTGCTGGCCGGGGTGGCGCGCGGGCTGACCAACGCCGAGATCGGCCGGGAGCTGTTCATCGGCGAGGCCACGGTGAAGACCCACCTGCTGCGGGTGTTCGCCAAGCTCGGCGTCGACGACCGCACCCGCGCGGTGATGGTCGCCGTCGAGCGCGGCCTGCTGCCCGGTCCCAGCTCCCGCTGACGCCTCAGCGGGTCGCCGACACCGCGACGAGGGGCGCTCCCGGGACGAGCGTCCGCGGCGGCTCCGGGTGCAGTCCGGCCTCGGTCAGCTGACGGACCAGCGAGCCGGCGTCGGGGAGCTGCAGGTCGCCCTCCTGCGCACGGAGCAGCAGGTCCATGTGCCGGCTGAACAGCTGCGGCACCGTGGCGGTGGTGACCACGAGCAGGGTGCCGCCGGGGGTGAGCAGGCCGGCAACCGCGCGCAGCAGCGGCACCCGTTCGGCCGGCGGGAGGTAGTAGACGACGTTGGCGAGCAGGGCGAGGTCGAAGGGCTCGCCGAGCGGCCCACCCGGTCCCTCGGCGAGCGCGGTCCGGACGTCGAGGGTCGCGACGGTCGCCCGGTCGGCGAGGCCCCGTTCCCGCAGGGTGCGTGCGGCCAGGGCGGCGGCGCCGGCGTCGACGTCCACCCCGACGCCGGTGGCGGCGGGTGCCGCCTCGAGCACCCCGGCGAGCTGCAGCCCGGCACCGCACCCGACGTCGAGCACCCGGCGCGGGCGGCGCTCGGCGACCGTCCGCACCAGCAGGTCGTGCACGAACGGATCGAAGCCGGCGGACATCCGGGCGATGACCTCGCCGTGCTCGGTGGTGTCCCGCCGCCGCGCGCCCTCGGTGAGCACCGGGCGCAGGCCGCGGTAGAGGTCGGTGTGGAACCCGCCGAAGCCCTCGTACGAGGCCCGCACGAGGTCGTCCTCGACGACGGCGCGCCCGGCGCGGGCCAGCCGCCACCGGGCGCCGTCCCCGTCCACGAGCCGGACCACCGCCGCCACCCGCAGGAAGGCCTCCAGCAGGTCGGGGTCGGTGGCGCCGGTGAGCCGGGCGAGCTCCGCGGTGCTCGCGGGCGCCCGGGCGAGCGCGTCCAGCACGCCGGTGTCGAGGGCCGCGCTGACGACCTGCAGACGCAGGGCCGCCTGCCCGTCCTGCGTGGCCCGCAGCCGGGCGCGGAGGTCCCCCCTGCGCAGCAGCTGGAGGAGCGCGCGCGAGCTGATGAGGCGGGCCATGCGACCTCCCCGGGGCGAGGGTGCTCCGGTGGTCAGCGTGCCGGTCGCCGGGACGGGTCACCAGGGTCCCGCGAGCCCTACGCTCTCCCTGCACCCGGGCCGCACCCGGAGGGGGCCTCATGGACGCCGGCGTCGACACCCTGCAGAAGGCGCTGCAGGTCAACCTGGACCTGCGCTGGTACGGGACCATCGCCGAGATCGGCGCGGGCCAGGAGGTGGCCCGCTGGTTCTTCCGCGCCGGGGGCGCGGCGGGCACGGTGGCCAAGTCGATGTCGGCCTACGACATGGCGGTCAGCGACGCCGTGTACGGCAAGGCCGACCGCTACGTCTCCCAGGGCCGGCTGCAGGCGATGCTCGACCGCGAGCTGCAGCTGAACATCGACCGGCTCAGCGACCAGCGCGGCGACGACACGTCGTTCTTCGCCTTCGCCGACACCGTGGTGGCCCGCAGCTACCGCGGCGGCAACGAGTGCCACGGCTGGATGGGCGTCAAGTTCCAGGCGCACCCGCGCGACGAGCCCAGCCAGGTCGTCATCCACGTGCGGATGCTCGACGAGGAAGCGCCCCAGCAGCAGGAGGCCCTCGGGGTGGTCGGCGTCAACCTGCTGCACGGCGCCTTCTTCCAGCACCACGAGCCCGACCGGCTGGTGGAGAGCCTGCTCGACCGGCTCACCACCGGACGGGTCGAGATCGACCTGATCGAGATGAGCGGCATCGAGTTCCGGATGGTCGACAACCGGCTGATGGCGCTCAAGCTCGTGCAGGTCGGGCTCTCCGGCGCGGCGATGTTCGGGCCCGACCGGCGGGTGCTGCAGCCCAGCGAGGCGCTGCGGAAGAAGGCGATCCTGGTGGAGCGCGGCAGCTTCCGCCCACCGACGGTGGTCAACATCGACATGCTCGAGGCGGCCCGGACGGCGTTCGAGAAGGACCCGGCGGTCGCCGGGCGCGAGGTGCTCGTCCTCACCGAGCTCACCATGGCCAACCTGCGCGCCGGCGGGGACGTCGTCGACCGGCGGGACTTCCTCGCCCGCGCCGACCTGCTGGCCGCGTGTGGCCTGCCGGTGCTGATCTCGGACTACCTGGCCTACCACCGGCTGGCCGCCTACCTCGCCTGGCGCACCGACGGCCGGCTCGGGATGGTCATGGGGGTCCCCAGCCTGCTCGAGCTGTTCGACGAGGGCGCGCACGCCGAGCTGCCCGGCGGCATCCTCGAGAGCTTCGGGCGCCTGTTCAAGAACGACCTGCGGCTGTTCGTCTACCCGATGCTGCGCGACGGCCGGGTGGTCACGGTCGACACCGTCGAGGTGGCCGAGCAGCTGCGCCCGCTGTTCGACTACCTCAACCGGCGCGGCAGCTTCGTCGGCCTCGACCACGAGCCGGACTACCTGCCGATCCTCAGCAGGGACGTCCTCCAGCGGATCCCCACCGACGACACCGGCTGGGAGGAGATGGTGCCGGCCGAGGTGGCGGCGCTGATCAAGAAGCGCGGCTTCTTCGGCTACGGCCGGTCCCGCTGACTCCTGGTCGTGCTCCGCTGGCCGGCGGCGCGCTGTTCTGGGGATGAGCCGCTGACCTGGGGATTCAGGCTGCACGAGGGCGTCCCTCCGGCTAGACTTCGTACATGTGTTCGGGTGATCCGCTGACCGGTGACGTGCTGGACGACGTCGCCGCGCTGGTCGCCGAGCGCAACCGGATCGACGCCCTGCTGGCGCGTCGGGTGCGGGCCGCGGAGCTGTCCCAGGCACCGGAGCGGGACGGGGCGAGGAGCATGCTCTCGTGGCTGCCCGGGCACTGCCGGCTGTCGACCGCGGCGGCGGCGCGGGTGGTGGGCAACGGGCGGGTGCTGGAGCACCTGCCGGCGCTGGCCGAGGCCCATGACGCCGGCTTGGTGTCGGCCGAGCAGGTGGCGGTGGCCGCGACCGCGCTGACGCCGGAGCGGCTGGCCGCGGCGGCCGAGCGCGGGGTGGACCTGGCCGTCATCGACGCCGTGCTCACCCAGGTGGCGATCGACCACCCGCACGCCGACTTCGTGCGCGCGGTGCGGCACTACCTGGCCCGGCTCGATCCCGACGGGCCCGAGCCCGATCCCACCGAGGGGCGGCGGTTGACGCTGGCCAGGCACGCTGACGGGTCGTTGTCGGTGCGGGGCGAGCTCGACGCGGTGGGTGGGGAGAAGCTGCAGGCGGCGCTGGAGTCCTTCGTGCAGGCCGACCGTCCCGCCGGCGACGGGCGCAGCCGCGCCCAGCGCCTCGGCGACGCGCTGGTGCAGCTGTGCGACACCGCCCTGGCGTCCGGTTCGCTGCCCACCCTGCGGACGGTGAAGCCCCACGTCGCGGTGGTGATCGACCTCGAGGACCTGGCCGATCCCGCCACCGGCCCCGACGCCGGGCGGATGGGCTTCGGCGCGACCATCTCCGCGGCCCGCGCCCGCTGGCTGGCCTGCGACGCCACCGCGAGCCGGGTGGTGTTCGGCCCCGACGGCGCCCCGCTGGACCTCGGCCGCGAACACCGGCTGGCCGACCGGCACCTGCGCCGCGCGGTCGAGCTGCGCGACCGCGCGTGCGTCTTCGCCGGCTGCGGGGCGCCCACTCACTGGTGCGACGTCCACCACCTGGTGCACTGGCTCGACGGCGGCGAGACCAACCTGGCCAACTCCGCGCTGCTGTGCGAGCGCCACCACACCCAGGTCCACCACGGCTTCCGCGTCGAACGACGACCCGACGGCACCTGGCGCACCTGGCGACCCGACGGCACCGAGATCGGTGTTCCGCCCCCACTGGCCCCGGCGGCCTGACCCTCACTGCTCGACCTCCCGACGCCGGGCAGTGAACGCTCCCGGGTCGTCGCCCGCCCGACAGCGCGAGGAATGCCTCGTCGGCCTCCGAGTGGCTGTGACGTACCGCGGCCGGGTCGGTCGGGTCCCCGGCGCGCGTCGTCCCCTCCCGGGACGGCCCCGTAGGCTGGACTCCCGTGAGTCTCACCATCGGGATCGTCGGGCTGCCCAACGTCGGCAAGTCGACGCTGTTCAACGCGCTGACCAAGAACGACGTCCTGGCGGCCAACTACCCCTTCGCCACCATCGAGCCGAACGTCGGCGTCGTCGGCGTGCCCGACGAGCGGCTGGGCAGGCTCGCCGAGCTGTTCAGCTCGCAGAAGGTGGTGCCGGCGACCGTGTCGTTCGTCGACATCGCCGGCATCGTGCGCGGCGCCAGCGAGGGGCAGGGGCTGGGCAACAAGTTCCTCGCCAACATCCGCGAGAGCGACGCGATCTGCCAGGTGATCCGCGTGTTCACCGACCCCGACGTCGTGCACGTCGAGGGCAAGGTCTCCCCGCGCGACGACATCGAGACGATCAACACCGAGCTCGTCCTCGCCGACCTGCAGACGCTGGAGAAGGCCGTCCCGCGGCTGGAGAAGGAGTCGCGCAAGGACAAGGAGCGCGCCGCGCTGCTGGCCGCCGCCGTGGCCGCCCGGGACGTGCTGGACACCGGGCAGACGCTGTTCGCCGCCGGGGTGGACCCCGCGCCGCTGCGCGAGCTGACCCTGCTGACGACGAAGCCGTTCCTCTACGTCTTCAACGTCGACGCCGACGAGCTGGCCAACGAGTCGCTCATCGCCGAGCTGCGCGAGCTGGTGGCCCCGGCCGAGGCGATCCTGCTCGACGCGAAGACCGAGTCCGAGCTCGCCGAGCTCCCCGCGGAGGAGGCCGCCGAGCTGCTGGAGTCGATCGGGCAGAGCGAGCCGGGCCTCGACCAGCTGGCCAAGGTCGGCTTCCGCACGCTCGGCCTGCAGACCTACCTGACGGCGGGCCCCAAGGAGGCGCGCGCCTGGACCATCCCCGTCGGCGCGACCGCGCCGCAGGCCGCCGGCGTCATCCACACCGACTTCCAGCGCGGCTTCATCAAGGCCGAGGTCGTCTCCTACGACCAGCTGATGGAGGCCGGCTCGATGACCGAGGCGAAGTCCCGCGGCTGGGTGCGCATCGAGGGCAAGGACTACGTCATGGCCGACGGCGACGTCGTGGAGTTCCGCTTCAACGTCTGATCGCTGACGGTCGTGCGCGACCGGCAGCAGTGGCCCCGCCGGGACGCGACACCGCGCCCTATCGGAACGGCGCGTTCCTGTGGTGTGCTCTGGGTCACCCTGCCCTCACCAGCGACGGAGACCCATGAGCACTCCCACCACCCACGCCCCCCGGACCGTCCAGGTCGGCGACACCTCCGTCGCCGTCCAGGAGTACGGCGACGGCGACCCGCTGCTCATCATCAACGGGACCACCCAGTCCCTGGGCTTCTGGGCCGAGCCGGCTCCGGTCCTGGCCGGCGGTCACCGGGTGGTCACCTACGACCTGCGCGGCATGGGTGGGTCCGAGCGGGGCTCGGGCGAGATCAGCGTCGCCTCGCTGGCCGCGGACGCCCTGGGGCTGATGGACGCCCTCGGCATCGAGCGGGCGCACGTCCTGGGCTACTCCCTGGGCAGCGCCGTCGCCCAGGAGCTCGCGCTGGCCGCTCCGGAGCGGGTGGCCTCGCTCGTCCTCTACTGCACCTGGGCCCGCACCGACGGCTTCCAGCGGGCGGTCATCACCGGCCTGGCGCACCCGTGGCGCACCGGCCACCTCGACGCCGCGCTCGGGGCACTCGGCATCGCCTTCTCCCCGCAGCTGCTGGCCAGCCCGCAGTTCGGCGAGCTGATCGAGCAGATGCTGCCGCTGTTCCCGAGCACCGAGCAGCACGTCCGGACCACCGTGGAGCAGTGGGACGCCGACCTGGCCCACGACACGCTCGACCGGATCGGGAGCATCACCGCGCCCACCCTCGTCGTCGCCGGTGAGCAGGACCTGCTCACCCCGCCGTGGCACGGCCGGCAGGTGGCCGAGACGATCCCCGGCGCGGAGTTCGAGCTGTTCACCGGCCCGGGGTCCAGCCACGCGCTCGGCGTCGAGCGCGCCGAGGAGTTCCTCCCCCTGGTGCAGGACTTTCTGGCCCGGAACCCGCTCTCCTGACGAGTCGGGAGACCTGCCCGACCCGGTTCCGCACGTCGTCCTGAGGACGACCCGTTCCGGCACTACTGTGACTCACGTCACTCCAGGCGCACGGGAGGTTCCACCCATGACGGCGACCACTGAGCGGGCAACGGCTCCGGAGACCCGCGGCAGCGACGCCCGCGACAGCGAGCACGTCGACGTCCTCGTCGTCGGTGCGGGGGTCTCCGGGATCGGCGCCGCGCACCACCTCCGGGAGCGGTTCCCGGACCGGTCGTTCGTCCTCCTCGACGCGCAGGACAATCGCGGCGGCACCTGGTGGACCCACCGCTACCCGGGCGTGCGCTCCGACAGCGACCTGTTCACCTACGGCTACCGGTTCAAGCCCTGGCGCGGGCCGTCGATCGCGGCAGGGGAGGAGATCCTGGACTACCTCGACGAGGTGATCGAGGAGGACGACCTCGCCGGGCGCATCCGCTACCACCACAGGGTCACCGCGGCGAGCTGGTCGACCGAGGACCGCCGGTGGACCGTGGAGGTGACCCGGGGCGACACCGGTGAGCAGTTGCGGATTACCACCGACTTCCTGTGGATGTGCCAGGGCTACTACAACCACGCGGAGCCCTACCGGCCGCGGTGGGAGGGCATGGACCGCTACCGGGGCCAGGTCGTCCACCCGCAGCAGTGGCCGCAGGACCTCGACCTCACCGGCACGCGCGTCGTCGTCGTCGGCTCCGGGTCCACGGCCGCCACACTGGTCCCGGCGATCGCGCAGGACGCCGAGCACGTGACGATGCTGCAGCGCTCGCCGTCCTACTTCCTGGCCATGCCGCTGGTGCACGAGCTCGCCGTCACGCTGCGCCAGCTCGACGTCCCCGAGGACTGGACGCACGAGATCGTGCGCCGCGCCTACGCCGCCCAGACCAACGAGCTGGCGCGGCTGTCGCACGAGGCGCCCGACGAGCTGCACGAGTTCCTCATGGAGTCGCTCAGGCCGCTGCTGCCGGAGGGCTTCGACGTCGACAAGCACTTCACGCCGCGCTACCGCCCGTGGCAGCAGCGCATCGCGTTCGTCCCGGAGGGCGACCTGTTCACCGCCCTGCGCGAGGGCAGGGCCTCGATCGTCACCGACACCATCGACACCTTCACCGAGACGGGCATCCGGGTCGGCTCGGGCGAGGAGATCCCGGCCGACGTCGTCGTCACCGCCACCGGGTTCGACCTGTCGGCCTTCGGCGACGTCGACTTCAGCGTGGACGGCGAGCCGGTCGAGTTCCCCGAGCGCGTCACCTGGCGCGGCATCATGATCAGCGGCATCCCGAACATGGCCTACGTGTTCGGCTACTTCCGGCACAGCTGGACGCTGCGCGCCGACCTGGTCAGCGACGTGGTGCTCCGGCTGTTCGAGACCATGCAGGCGAAGGGCGCCACCATGGTCGTGCCGACGCTGCGGCCCGAGGACGCCGACATGCAGATCCGGCCGTGGTCGGACCCGGAGAACTTCAACGCCGGCTACGTCCTGCGCTCGCAGCACGTCCTGTTCAAGCAGGGCGACCGGGAGCCGTGGACCCACATGCTCGAGCACGCGCAGGAGGCCGAGCTGCTCCCGAGGGCCGACCTCGAGGACGGCACGCTCGTCTACCGCTGAGCCGCTCGGACGCCGGGTGCACGCGGGTGCACCCGGCGTCCGGGGTGGTGCGGGGCCGGCGGGCCGCCGGCCCCGTCAGGCCTGCCCGGTGGTCCCGTTGCCCGACTTGGCCGGCGGGACGAGCGGGTCCGGCAGCGGGCCGCCCGCCTGGCTGTGCGCGTCCGTGCTGGTCACCGGCGGCGGCGGGGTCACCACGGCCTCGACGTCGCCGAGGAGGGTGGCCTCGCCCTCGATCGTCCCGGGACCGCTCGTCCCGGTGCCGCTCGTCCCGGTGCCGCTCGTCCCGGTGCCGCTCGTCCCGCGACCCGTGCTCCGGGTGCCGGAGCCCTGACCGCCGGAGGCCTGCTGCGTCAGCTTGTCGATCGTGCCCTGCAGCGGGGCGGGCGCGGCCGCCCGCGCCTGCTCGACGGCCTGCTGGACCTCGGGCCGGCCCAGGAGGCCCTGCGCCGCCTGCACGATCTGCTCGTACCGCTCCGTGCCGGCGCGCGCCCCGAGCACGTACCCGACGGCGAGGCCCAGCCCCAGCGACAGCTTGCCCATGTCTCCTCCTCCAGTCGTGCCCGTCCGGATCGGAACGGCGTCCCCGGAGGGATAGCGCGCGGGACGGGTCCGCAAACCGTCCGCGGCGGTCAGGGCCGGTGCGCGTCGACCACCGTGCGCACCAGGGCGTCGCCGAGGTCGTCGGCGTCCCCCTCGAGCAGGCCCGCGTGCCGCAGCGCGGCCACGCCGTGGGTCGCCGTCCAGCAGGCCTGCGCCAGCGAGTGCGCATCGGCCGCTCGCAGCGTCCCGGCGTCCAGGCACTCCCGCGCCACGGCGACCACCTGGCCGAGCGACCGTTCCCGGCCGGTCTCGCGGGTGGACCGGCCGGGGGTGAAGCCGGGGATCACCGGGCCGAACATGACCGAGAAGAACGCCGGCTCGGTGGCGGCGAACCGGCGGTAGGCGCGGGCCGACGTGACCAGCCGCTCCGGGTCGCCGGCCGGTGCGGGGTCGGCCGCCAGAGCCGCGCGGACCGCGTCACCGAGCCGGCGGAAACCCTCGGCGTAGAGCGCGTCGGCGAGGCCGGGCTTGCCGCCGAACAGCGTGTAGACCAGCTGGGTCGAGCCGCCTGCGGCCGTGGCCAGCCGCCGCAGCGACAGTCCGTGCGGCCCCTCCTCGGCGAGGAGCCGGGCAGCGACCTCGACGACGTGCGTGCGCCGGTCCCGGACCTCGTCGCCATCCCCGTATGACACTGTCATGACACTGTCATAGCATGTCGGCCATGCCGCCTCCCGACCTCGACACCGACTACCTGGTCATCGGCGCCGGGGCCACGGGCCTCGCCTTCGCCGACACGCTGCTCGACGAGAGCGACGCGCACGTCACGATCGTCGACCGGCACGGCAAGCCCGGTGGTCACTGGAACGACGCCTACCCCTTCGTCACGCTGCACCAGCCCTCGGCCTTCTACGGCGTGAACTCCACGGAACTCGGCAGCGGCCGCAAGGACACCACCGGCCCGAACGCCGGGCTCTACGAGCTCGCGACCGGCGCGGAGGTCTGCGGCTACTACGACCGTGTGGTGACCAGCCGCCTCGTCCCGAGCGGTCGGGTCGCCTACCTCCCCATGAGCGAGCACGAGGGCGACGGCCGGGTCCGGTCGCTGCTGTCGGGCGCCGAGACGCGGGTGCGGGTGCGCCGCAAGGTCGTCGACGCCACGTACAACAGCCCGTCGGTCCCCTCGACCCACACGCCGTCCTTCGCCGTGGCCCCCGGCGTCCGGGTGGTGCCGCCCAACGACCTGCCGGGCCTGGGGACGCACCGGGCGCCGCTCCCGCGCCGGTTCACCGTGCTGGGCGGCGGGAAGACGGCGATGGACACCTGCGTGTGGCTGATCGCGTCCGGTGCCGACCCGGACGCGATCACCTGGGTCGTCCCGCGCGACTCGTGGCTGGTCAACCGGGTGACCACGCAGCCGGCACCGGAGTTCTTCGACGAGGTCATCGGCGGGCAGGCCGACCAGATGGCGGCCTTCGCCGCGGCCACCTCCACCGAGGACCTCTTCCTCCGGCTGGAGGCCTGCGGCGCCGTGACGCGGATCGACCGCGAGCGCACGCCCGGCATGTTCCACCTGGCCACGGTCGCCCCGGGGGAGGTCGAGGTGCTCCGCCGGATCCGCGACGTCGTCCGTCTCGGGCGGGTGCGCGCGCTCGAGCCCGACCGCATGGTGCTCGACGAGGGGGAGGTGGCCACGGCGCCGGACACCCTGTTCGTCGACTGCACGGCCTCGGCCGTCCGGCGGCGCCCGGTGCAGCCGGTGTTCCAGGGCGACCGGATCGTCCTGCAGATGCTGCGGCTGCCCCAGCCGGCCTTCAGCGCGGCGCTCACCGCGTGGGTCGAGGCGCACCACGACGACGAGGAGCAGCAGAACCGGCTGTGCGGGCCGGTGGCCTTCCCGCACACGCTCGACGACTACGCCGGCGCGATGGCGAGAACGATGTGGAACCAGTTCCACTGGTCGCAGGACCGCGAGCTGCGCCGCTGGATCCGCGGCAGCCGCCTCGACGGCTTCGGCCGGCTCGTCGCCGGCGTCGCCCGGGACGACGAGCACGGGCAGGCCGTCCTCGCCCGGTACCGGGAGCAGGCGGTGGCCGCGATGGGCAACCTGCCGGCGCTGACCGCCGCGGCGGGCTGACCGCGGACCGGGGCGGAGGGACCTGTCCTCCGCGACGGGCCGCCACTAGGGTCGGCCGCGCTCGCGGGGACCGCTGGCAGGCGAGGCGGCGATGACAGGTGCGGCGCACGTGCGGTTCCGGGTCCTGGGTCCGCTGCAGGTCGAGGACGGCTCCGGGCCGGTCGCCGTCGGCGGTCACAAGCCCCGCACGCTGCTGGCCGCCCTGCTCGTCGCGCACGGTGAGGTGGTGTCCGCCGACCGGCTGGTCGGCGTGCTGTGGGGTGACACCCCGCCCGACGGCGCCCTGACCGCGCTGCGGGCCTACGTCTCCCGGCTGCGCGGCGCTCTGGGGGACGCGGCACCCATCCGGCACCGACCGCCCGGCTACGGCCTCGCGCTCGACGCCGCCACCCTGGACGCCGCCGAGTTCGAGCAGCGGGTCCGGACCGCGCGGGCGGCCGCGGCCTCGGGGGACCACGCGCGGGCGCTGGCCGAGCTCGACGCCGCGCTCGCCCTGTGGCGGGGCGACGCGCTCGCCGAGTTCGCCGACGAGGAGTTCGCCGCCGCCGAGGCGGCCCGGCTGACCGAGCTGCGCACCGGCGCCACCGCCGACCGCGCCGACGCGCTGGTGGAGCTGGGGCGGGCGGCCGAGGCGGTGCCGGAGCTCGAGGCGCTGGTGCGCGGCCACCCGTCGTGGGAGCGGCCCGCGGTGAGCCTGATGCGCGCGCGGTACGCCACCGGGCGGCAGGCCGACGCCCTCGCCGCCTTCCACGAGCTGCGCACCCGCCTCGACGACGAGCTGGGCGTGGAGCCGGCCGCCCCCGCCCAGGCGCTGTACCGGCGGATCCTGGTCCACGACCCCGCGCTGGCCGGGACGCCGCCGCCGGGCAACCTCCCGCGGCGGGCCAGCGGCTTCGTCGGCCGCGGCCGGGAGGTCGAGCGCGTCCTGGCCGCGCTGCGCGCCGGCCCGCTGGTGACGCTGACCGGGGTCGGCGGCGCGGGGAAGTCGCGGCTCGCCGTCGAGGTGGCTGCCCGCGACCGGGACCGCTTCGACGACGGCGTCTGGCTCTGCGAGCTCGCCGGCCTGCCCGAGGGGACCCCGGTCGGCCACGCGGTCGCTGCGGCCCTGGGCATCCGGCAGCGGTCGGGCCTCTCGGTCGAGCAGACGGTGCTGCACTACCTGCGCGAGCGCTCGCTGCTGCTCGTCGTCGACAACTGCGAGCACGTCCTGGAGCACGCCGCGCGGCTGGTCGGCGCGGTGGTGCAGCGGTGCCCGCGGGTGGTGGTGCTGGCGACCAGCCGCGAGCCGCTCGCCGCCGAGGGCGAGCAGGTGTGGCCGGTGCCGCCGCTGCCGCTGGAGGACGCCACCGCGCTGTTCGTCCAGCGGGCCCGCGCGGCGGTGCCCGACTTCCGCCTCGACCCGGCGGCCGCGGACGCCGTCACCGCGATCGTCACCCGCCTCGACGGCCTGCCGCTGGGCATCGAGCTCGCCGCGGCGCGGATGCGCGCCATGAGCCCGGTCGAGGTGGCCCGCCGCCTGGAGGACACCCCGCTGCTCGGCGGCGGGCGCGGACCGGTCGCGCGGCACCAGAGCCTCGAGGCCGCGATCGAGTGGTCCTACCGGCTGCTGCCCGAACCCGAGCAGCGGCTGTTCCGCGGCATGTCGGTGTTCGCCGGCGGCGCCGACCTGCGCGCGGTGCACCGCGTCGTCGACCCGGCGGCGACCGAGGACGACGTCCTCGACCGGCTGACCCGCCTCGTCGACCGCTCCATGGTCGTGGCGCGCAGCGGGGTGCGCAGCCGCTACCGGCTGCTGGAGACCCTGCGCGCCTACGGCCGGGCGCGCACCGAGGAGGCGGGGGAGGACGGCGCGCTGGCCCGCCGGCACGTCGCCGTCCACGTGGACCTGGCCGAGCGCGCCGGGCGGGGCATGCAGAGCGCCGACGAGCGGGCCTGGGCGGAGGAGGGCCTCGCCGTCTACGACGACCTGCGCGCGGCCTTCACCCGCGCCGCCGCCGACCGGGACTGGGAGCCGGCGCTGCGGCTGGTCACCGCGGTGCCCGAGCTCGTGCACCTGCGCGTCGGCTACGAGGCCTACGCCTGGGCCGAGCAGTTGCTGCGCGTCGTCGACCCCGGCCACCCGCTGTACCCGGCCGCCGTGGGCGCCGCGGCCCGCGGCGCGTGGAACCGGGGCGACTTCGCCGGCGCCACCGCCACGGCCCGCCTCGCCGAGGGCCGGCTGCCGCCGCCGGGGAACCCGCGCATCGCCTACCCGGGCGACGTGCTGGCCGACGTGGCGCTCTACCAGGGCGACGTCGGGGCCGCACTCGCGCACTACACCGCGGAGGCGGAGCGGGCCCGGGCCGACGGCGACCGCATCCGGCTGGTCTGGACGCTGTACTACGTCGCGGTGTGCCAGGCGGTCGGCCGGACGCCGGAGCGCGGGCTGGCGGCGGCGCGGGAGAGCCTCGAGGTGGCCGACGCGACGGCCAACCCCACGGCGCGGTCGATGGGCCGCTACGCGCTCGGGCTGGTGCTCAAGAAGACCGACCCCGACCGCGCCCTGGCGCTCTTCGACGCGGCGGGGGAGCTGGCCGCGGGCGTGCGGAACTTCTGGTGGCAGGGGATCGCGATGATGGAGGCCGCGGCCACCCGGGCGGTGCACGGCGACCCCGTCGTGGCCGCCCGCGAGCTGGCCACCGTCCTCGCGCACTGGGAGCGGGTCGGCGACGCCACGCAGCAGTGGCTCAACCTGCGCTACGTCGCCCGGCTCCTGCAGCGGGTGGACGCCGCCGACGACGCCGCGGCCCTGCACGCGTGCCTGGTCGCGGCCGGCAAGCCCTCGCCCCTCGGGCCGGCGGACGGGGCGGGGCACCCGCACGACCTGCGGGCGGCCGAGGCCACCGCCGTCGCGCTCGCCCGCGACGCGCTGGCCCGGGTCGCGGCGTCGTCCGTGCGTGCATGAGCGCTGCATCCGCGCTGCAGCCGGTCTGCAACGCGGCCGCGCCACCGTCGTCGCACCGCGGGGACGACCTCGCACGACGACAGGAGTGATCCATGACCGACACCATCGACGCCGTCGCCGCCGACCGGGCGCTGAAGGCCAGGCACCGGGCCATGTGGGGTCTCGGGGACTACCCGTCGGTGGCCCGCGACCTGATCCCCGAGCTGGGCCGGGTGCTGGTGGCCGCCACCGGGGTCGCCCGCGGGGACCGGGTGCTCGACGTCGCCGCGGGCACCGGCAACGCCGCCGTACCGGCCGCCCTGACCGGCGCCGAGGTCGTGGCCTCCGACCTCACCCCGGAGCTGTTCGACGCCGGCCGCGAGGCCGCCGGGCAGGCGGGCGCCGAGCTGACCTGGGAGGAGGCCGACGCCGAGGCGCTGCCCTACCCGGACGCGAGCTTCGACGTCGTGCTGTCCTGCGTCGGCGTGATGTTCGCGCCCCACCACCAGCAGGCCGCCGACGAGCTCGTGCGGGTGTGCCGGCCCGGTGGGCGGATCGGGCTGGTCAGCTGGACGCCCGAGGGCTTCGTCGGCGAGATGTTCCGGACGATGAAGCCCTACGCGCCCCCACCGCCGCCCGGGGCGCAGCCCCCGCCGCTGTGGGGCGACGAGCAGCACGTGCGCGGGTTGCTCGGCGACCGGGTGACCGACGTCGTCGCGCGCCGGCAGTCGGTGACCGTCTCCGGCTACGCCTCGCCCGAGGCGTGGCGGGACTCCTGGAAGCAGGTCTACGGCCCGACGATCGCCACCTACCGCCACGTCGGCGACGACCCCGAGCGGGTCGCGGCGCTCGACCACGACCTCGCCGCGCTGGCCGCGCGCTACGACCGCGGCAGCGGGGGCACCGTGCTGGACTGGGAGTACCTGCTGCTCACCGCGCGCCGCGCCTGACCGGCCGCGGCGACCGGGGTGGGACCGCCGTGGCGGTCCCACCCCGGTCGGCTCAGCCGGGTACGGGCAGGACACCGAGCTGCTCGAGGAGCTCGGCGCGGTCGAAGTACAGGGTGAAGTGGGTGGTCCTCCCGCCGTCGTCGAACCGGTTGACCAGGACGAAGGGGAGGGTGACCCGCCGCCCGGTCGCCGGGATCGTCTGCCCGGGGGCGTTCATCGGCCCGGTCTGGGTGCCGTGGAACTCGGCCTGCAGGATGCCCGTGGCGCCGTCCTCGAAGATGCCGACCACGTGGACCTCGTTGTCCGGGAACGCGTCCTGCCAGATCGACCAGAACGTGTCGGCCAGGTCGGCGGCCGAGCCGCTGACCCCCGGGCCGGCCAGCTCCGCGTCGGGGCGGAAGCTGCCCACCCAGGCCGCCGAGTCGTGGGCGTTCCAGGACTTCGTGTTCTGCTCCAGGAGAGCTCGTGCCTCACCCATCTCCCGTCCTCCTCCACCGGAACGAGGTCGTGCGGGGCGGCGACGCTACGCCGGGGGCCGTGCCCTCGTAAGGGGTCCGCCGCCGTCTCTGTGCCCGCGCGGGGATCGGTGCTTCACTGGCGGGGACGCCGTGGCGGGAGCACCCACCGCGGCGCCGCCGTCCCGGTCGGTCCGCAGTCGAGTCCCTCGGGCGAGGAGCCGCAGATGGGCACGCTCACCGCGTCGTCGTCCTCCCGCGCCACCCGGGTCGCCCGGCCGCCGCTGCGGCCGTGCGTGGCCGGGGACATCGGCCCCGAGCGCCGGGAGATCGAGTGCGAGCCGGTGGCCGACCCGGCTCCGGCCCGGCCGGAACCGGCGCCGACCGCGCCGGCCCAGCCCGCGCCGGCGTGACCTCGCCTCCCCGCCCTCCGGACCCGTCCCCGGCGCTGGTGCCCGGGGAGGTGCGGGGGTACCGGCGGTTCCGGCTGACCGAGGACGGGTTGTGCCCGCCGGTGCACCTCGACGCCGGGCCCTGGCGCGGGCCGGTCGAGCGGGCCCGGTGCGCGGTCGACGAGGAGCACGTGCCGCCGCAGTGGGGGTGCGGCTGCGGGCTCTACGGCTGGTACCACCCCAGCCACACCGGCCTCGGCACGGGCTGGGGGAACGTGACGGCGGTCGTCGCCGCCCGGGGCCGCGTCATCCTGGGCGACTCCGGCTTCCGCGCCGCGGCCGCGCGCGTCGTCGCCGTCAGCCTGCCCCCCGGCACCGGCCCGCGACGGCGGCGCCACTGGGAGCAGGTGCTCGCCGAGCGACACCCCGGGGTGTCGGTCCACCGCTCCCGGCGGCAGATGGTCCGCCGGCACCCGCCCGAGGACCTCTCCGGGCTGGGCATCGACGTCCGTCCCAGCGCGGCCGTGCGCTACCGCTGGACCGCCCTGGCGCTGTGGCTGTGCGGCGTCCTCGCGGTGTGCTCGGTGGCGGTGCTCCCGCGCGGGGTGCTGGTCCGGATGGGCCCGGGGGAGTGGCTCGCCGTCCTCGCCTGCTTCGTCGCGTGGCAGGTGGCCCTCGGCTGGCTGGTCTGCCGGGCCTCCCCGCCTCCCGCGGGCGCCACCCGCGAGGAGCCCCCGTGGGCCGACGGCGGCGGGGAGGGGCCCCGATGAGGACCAGCCGGCTGGTGCTGACCGGCGCGGCGGTGGGCACGATCGTGGGCACGGCCCGCGCGGACCTGAACGCCACCCACGTGTTCAACCCCGAGTGGCCCCCGCACGCCCGGTTCCACGGCGCCGCCGGCTGGGGCACGGTGGCGGGCGCCCAGCTGGTGGCGCTGTGGCTGCTCTGGCGACCGGCGTCCTCGGCGGCCGAGGAGGACCTGGCGGCCCGGACTGCCGCGCTGCTGTCGGCGGTCGCCTGGGCGCCGTTCTTCCCCGCCCTCGCCACCCCCGGCACGGCGGTCGAGGACGAGCCCGGTCACCTGCCGCGGGTGGCCGGCGTGCCGCTCAACCTGGTCCCCGCCGGCCTGGTGCCGGCCGTCGCCGCCGTCGGCCTCCTGCTGCACCGGCACGGGCGGTAGGCCACCCGGGCCGGGTCGCCTGCGGCCCGGCGACGGTCAGCCGGCGGAGGCGGCCTGCTCGGCGTACCGGCGGCGGGCGTCCTCCAGCGCGGCGACCGCCTTCGCCTTGCGCTCCCAGCCGCGGGTCTCGGCCGACTTGTCCGGCGCCAGGGCCTCGTAGATCTCGAAGAAGTGCCAGATCTCGGCGATCTGGTGCATCGGCACGTCCTCGAGCTCCTGCAGGCGCTGCTGCCGCGGGTCGTGGGCGGGCACGCACAGCAGCTTGGCGTCCGGCCCGCGCTTGTCGTCCACCCAGAACACCGCGATGACCCGGGCGCGGACCAGGCAGCCGGGGAAGGTGGGCTCGCCCAGCAGGAGCAGCGCGTCGATGGGGTCGCCGTCCTCGGCGATGGTCTCCGGCACGAAGCCGTAGTCGCCCGGGTAGCCGGTCGCGGTGAAGAGCATCCGGTCCAGCCGGATCCGGCCGAGCCGCTGGTCGTACTCGTACCTGTTCCGGGAGCCCTTCGGCACCTCGACGATCACGTCGGCTTCCACGGACGCCCTCCTCCGGTGCGGGGATCGCGGTACCCGGCGGAGCCGGCTGCGGCCCGACCCTGACGCCGGTCCCGCCCGGCGGCAACTCGACCCGGCCGCCGCGACGCGTGAGCGAGGGTCAGGCGGACGGCGTCACCAGCCTCGTCACGTCGCCGGCGAGCTCGGCCAGCCGGTCGCACTGCTGCAGGGACAGGGCCCGGGGCTGCTCGTCGAAGACGCACAGCGTGCCGATGGTCGAGCCGTCGACGACGAGCGGCGCGCTGGCGTAGCCGCGCACGCGGGCGTTCCGGCCGTCGACCCACGGGTTGCCGGTGAAGCCGGGCTCCTCGGCGAGGTCGGTGAAGGCGTACACGTCGGGGGCGTCCCCGGTGACCTGGGCGCAGATCGAGTCCGCGAGCGGGGAGTCGGTGCCGGCGAATCCGTGGCTGCCGACCTGCCGCTGCCGGTCGCCGTCGAACAGGTTCACCGTCGCCTTCGGCATGCCGGTGGCCGCGGCGGCGGCCCGGACCAGCTCGCCGAGCTCCGGGCCGGCCGCCCGGGCGGTGGCGGTCTCGGGGGTGGGCGGGGTGGTCACCGGAGGTGTCCTCTCGTCGGCGGTGCGGGCTCTCGACCGAGGTGATCGGCCGGTCCCGGACCCGACTTGAGCACCTCCCCGGGGGAACGGCCGTCGCCCGGCGCCTGAGGGCACCGGGCGACGGGGGTGCAGCGCGCTGCGGCTCAGGCCGCCGCGCGGTGGTGGTGGCAGCGGCCGCCGCTGGTGGCGCGGGCGGCGCAGGGGGCACCGGCGCGGGTCACGCCGCCGCTGTCGCCGCAGCGGGCCGGCGCGGCCGGCCGCTCGACGGCCACGGGGCGGGGGAAGGCCAGGACGACGGCGTCGGGTCCCTCGGCCGGGGCGGCCGGGAGCGGCGCGGCGGACGGGGCCGGCGCGGTGCGCCCGGCGGACCGGCGCAGGAGGGAGGCGGCGGTGAGACCGGCGGTGAAGGCGGCGAGGGCGGTGGCGAGGTGGCTGGCGCGCATGCCCGCTTCATCGGCGGTCCGCGCACCCGGCGGGACCCGCACGCCCCAGCCGTCCCACCCGTCGCACCGGCCGGTCAGGTGCCGCAGAAGGTCGTGTAGGCGCCGAAGGTCTCCGGCGCCGGCGCGGCGTACCGCTCCAGGCCCGGGCGCTCCTCGAACGGCCGCGTCACCGCGTCGAGCAGCCGGTGCAGCGGGTCGAGGTCGCCGTCCGACGCGGCGGCCAGCGCCTCCTCGACCAGGTGGTTGCGCGGGACGTAGACGGGGTTGACCCGGTCCATCGCGTCGGCGTCCGGGGTCAGGGCCCGCCACCGCGCCAGCCAGCCGTCGATCCCGGCCAGGTCCAGGAAGAGCTCCCGCGTCGGCTCGGCGGCGCCCCGCGCCGCACCGGAGAGGCCGCGGGAGAACGAGGTCAGGTCCACGCGGCCGGCGGTGAGCAACGCCAGCAGGTCGTCGTACAGCGCCCGCGCCACCTCGTCGTCCAGGCCCCCGGGCAGGCCCAGCTTGCGCCGCATGCCCTCGGACCAGGCGTCGTTGTAGGCCGGGCGGAACCCGCCGAGCGAGGCCACCGCCACCTCGATCGCCGCCTCCTGCTCGTCGGCCAGCAGCGGCAGCAGCGCCTCGGCGAAGCGGGCCAGGTCCCACTCGGCCACGATCGGCTGGTTGCCGTACGCGTAGCGCCCGCCGACGTCGATCGAGCTGTAGACCGTCGCCGGGTCGAACGCGTCGAGGAACGCGCAGGGGCCGTAGTCGATGGTCTCGCCGGAGACGGTCACGTTGTCGGTGTTCATCACCCCGTGCACGAACCCGACGAGCATCCACCGCGCCACCAGCGACGCCTGCGCGGCCACCACGGACTCGAACAGCGCGACGTAGGGCTGGGGCGCGTCGGCCGCCGCCGGGTGGTGCCGGGCGATCGCGTGGTCGGCCAGCCGGCGCAGCAGGTCGGCGTCGCCGGTCGCCCGCGCGTACTGGAAGCTGCCCACCCGCAGGTGGCTGGCCGCCACCCGCGCCAGCACGGCGCCGGGCAGCACCGTCTCGCGGCGCACCGGCCGGCCCGTGGCGACGACGGCCAGCGACCGCGTCGTGGGGATGCCGAGGGCGTGCATCGCCTCGCTGACGACGTACTCGCGCAGCATCGGACCCAGGGCGGCCAGGCCGTCGGCGCCGCCCCGCGCGAACGGCGTCCGCCCCGACCCCTTGAGCGCCAGGTCGCGCAGCCGGCCCTCGCCGTCGGTGAGCTCGCCCAGCAGCAGCGCCCGGCCGTCGCCCAGCCGCGGCACGAAGCCGCCGAACTGGTGCCCGGCGTAGGCCTGCGCCACCGGGGTGGCGCCCTCGGGGACCGCGGTGCCGGTCAGCAGGCCGACGCCGTCGGGGCCGCGCAGCCACGACGGGTCCAGTCCGAGCTCACCGGCCAGCGGTTCGTTGAGCACGAGCAGCCGCGGGTCGGGAGCGGCCTCCGCCTGCCACGGGACCGCCATCTCCGGCAGCTCGCGGGCGAAGCGGTCGCTCAGGGTGACGGTCGGCGGCGGGGCGACACTCACGCCCACGACGGTACGTCCCTCCCGCCACCCCGGCGGAACGGTTCCGTGCGTGATGGGCGCTGACCTGGGGTAACGCCCCCACCGCGTGTCCAGAACGTCCTGCGACGAAGGAGGATGAGCGATGACCACCAAGGTCGAGAAGTCGATCCAGGTCGACGTCCCGGTGACGACCGCCTACAACCAGTGGACGCAGTTCGAGGACTTCCCGCACTTCATGGGCGGGGTCAAGGAGGTCCGCCAGCTCACCGACGACCGGATGCACTGGGTCGCCGAGATCGCCGGCGTGCGGCGCGAGTGGGAGGCCGCCGTCCTCGAGCAGGAGCCCGACCGCAAGGTCGCCTGGGCGGCCACCAGCGGTGCGACCAACGCCGGGGCCGTCCGGTTCGAGCCCGCCGGGCCGAGCTCGACCATCGTGTACCTGGAGCTCGAGTACGAGCCCGAGGGCCTGGTGGAGCAGGTGGGCGACAAGCTGGGCATCGTCGGGCGGCAGGCACAGTCCGACCTCGAGCGGTTCAAGGAGCTGGTCGAGAGCCAGGGTTACGCCACCGGCGCCTGGCGCGGCTCGGTCAACGAGCACGTCGACGTCGGCACCCCCACCACCAGCGACGCCTACGGCTCGCACGGCGACAAGGGCAAGGCCGGTGTCTCGGGCGTGGCCGTCGCCGCCGGCGTGGCCGCGGTCGCGGGCGCCGCGGCGGCCGGGGTGGCCGCGGCGACGTCGTCGTCCGGGAGCCGGCAGGAGGAGGTGCCGCCGCCGACCACGGAGGGCGTCGTCCAGCCGCAGGAGGTGACCGTCGTCGAGCAGCCGCCGCCGGACGCCGTGGTGCGCGACGACGTGCTCGTCCCGGAGTCCGGGTCCGAGGGCTACACCGCGACCTCGTCCACCGAGGGCGTCGAGCACGACGTGCGGCGGGACGGCGACGACCCGATGATCGGCGGCGGCAACCGCTGACCGCACCCGGTGGCCGGGAGGGGCGGACGTCCCTCCCGGCCACCGTTCTCGAGGAGGACCCGTGGAGTACCGCACGCTCGGCCGCAGCGGCTGCGCCGTCTCCGCCCTCGCCCTGGGCACGATGACCTTCGGCGCCGAGACCGACGAGACCGGCGCGCACGAGCAGCTCGACGTGTTCGTCGAGGCCGGCGGCACGCTGGTCGACACCGCCGACGTCTACTCCGCCGGCGCGGCCGAGGAGATCACCGGGCGCTGGCTGGCCGCCCGCCCGGCCGAGGTCCGCGACCGCGTCGTCCTCGCCACCAAGGGCCGGATGCCGATGGGGGAGGAGCCCAACGCCGTCGGCAACTCCCGCCGTCACCTGCGCCGGGCGCTCGACGACTCGCTGCGCCGGCTCGGCGTCGACCACGTCGACCTCTACCAGCTGCACGCCTGGGACCCGCTCACGCCGCTCGAGGAGACGCTGCGCTTCCTCGACGACGCCGTCCGCGCGGGCAAGATCGGCTACCCGGGCCTGTCGAACTTCCTCGGCTGGCAGGTGCAGCAGGCCGTGGACCTCGCCGAGCGCGAGCACCTCGCCGTCCCGGTGACGCTGCAGCCCTCCTACAGCCTGCTCGTGCGGCAGGTCGAGTTCGAGATCGTGCCCGCCTGCCGGCACAACGGCCTGGGCCTGCTGCCCTGGGGGCCGCTCGGCGGCGGCTGGCTGTCGGGCAAGTACACCCGCGAGCAGCGGCCCACGGGCGCGACGCGGCTGGGCGAGGACCCCGCCCGCGGCATGGAGGCCTACGACCGGGTCGGCGGGCGCGAGCGCACCTGGGACGTGCTCGAGGCCGTGCAGGACGTCGCCGAGGCCCGCGGGGCGTCGATGGCGCAGGTGGCGCTGGCCTGGCTGGCCGCACGGCCGGCGGTGACCTCGGTGGTCCTCGGCGCCCGCACCACCGAGCAGCTGCGCGGCAACCTGGCCGCCGCCGACGTCGTGCTGGACGACGACGAGACCGCCCGCCTCGACGCGGTCAGCGACCCCGGCGCGGCCGACTACCCCTACGGCGAGATCGGCGTCGAGCAGCGCACCCGCGCGCTGCCCTGACCGCGGCGCGGGGACCCGGCACCCACCCGGGCACCGGGTCCCCGCGGAGCAGCCCTACCGCCGGCCGGTGAGCCGACTCGCCGTCTGCACGATCTGCTCGTAGCGCGGCCGCCCGGCCTGGGCCCCGACGACGTAGCCCGCACCGAGGCCGGCGCCCAGCGAGGCCATCCGCACGACCCGCCTGCCCCGCTTGCGCGCCCGGTGGCCGGCCTTGACGACCGCCTCGGGCACCTCCTCGACGGCGCGCTCCGCGCGCATCGCCGCGCGCAGGCCGGTCCGGCCCAACTCGGCGCCGGCCTCGGCCGCCTTGGACACGGCGGTCGCGGCGAGCCCGGCACCGGCGTCGACCGCCCGGAGCGCGGCCCCGGTGCCCACGCCCGCGCTGTGCTGCAGCGCGGCGCCGGTCGAGGCCAGCAGCGGCCCGGCCTGCGCGGCGGCCTCCGCCGCGCGGGCCCGCACGACGGGAGCGGCCGCGGCCGCCTGCTGCGCGGTCACCACGGCCGCCCGGCCCACCGAGTCCACCCCGGCGCGCGACGCCGTCCCGACCACCTGCGCGGCGGTCGCGGCGAGCGGCGCCACCGACGCCGACAGCTGCGCGAGCCGGGCCCGGCCCGCCGTGGCCTGCGCCGCGGTCTGCCGCCGCGCCCGCCGGCCCACGCGCCCGGCCTGCCGCGACGCCGAGCGCGATGCCCTCCGCGAGGCCTTCCGTGACGCCCGGCCGGCCCTCCGCGACACCTTCGCGGCGGGCCGCTGCCGGCGGCGGGTCAGGGAGAAGACCGTGCCCCCGAGCGCCAGGACCGCGGCCACCACGGCGGCGATCTGCCCGGCGCGCCCGGCCGACCGGTCGGGCGCCGAGCCGTCGCGGCCGAAGTCGCGGTCGCCGGGCTGGGCCACCGGCGGCGGGGGCTCGGTGGGCAGCGCCTCGGGGTCCCGGGGCGCGACGGGAGCGGGCTCGGCCTCGGCGGCCGGCAGCACGCTCTCCGACGCGTCGGTCGAGTACTGGATGCCGTAGTGCAGGTAGAGCTCGGTCTCCTGGTCGGTGGTCAGCCGGCGGCTCTCGCCGTAGCGCGGCGCGGCGAGCACGGCGGTGCGCTCGACGACCACCCGCACCCGGCCGTCGTCGTCGGTGGCGTCGAGCAGCGGCACCGCGACGACGGCGTCGTCCACCTCGGCGTACATCCACTCGGGCGCGCCGGTGTCCTCGTCGGCGAGCAGGTGCGTGACCCGGCCGATCTCGGTCCCGTCGCGGCCGACCACCGTCCGGCCGACCCAGTCGCGCACGGAGTCCCGGTCGGGGAGTGCCATGGTCGTCTCCCAGCTGAGTTCGCGGCGGCGCCCTCGTGGCCCGCCTCGTCCGCGCCGCCGTACCCCTCCGACCTGGGCCCAACCGGAACGGAGGAGGACGCGACCTGCGGTGACGGCCCGGCTACCCCCGCGCGGCACCCACCGCCGACCGGGCCGGACCGCTCAGGCGCGCACGGCCTCCCGGACCTCCCGCAGCGACGGGTTGGTCAGGTACCGCCCATCGACGACGACGGTGGGCGAGACCTCCCAGCCCTCGGGGTGGTGCGCCCGGACGGCGGCGGCACCGTCGGGATCGTCGGCGAAGCGCACCGAGCGGTGGGGGAGGCGGGCCAGCGCCAGCTGCGCCCGCAGCTTCGCCGAGAAGGGACAGCCCGGCTTGTAGTACACGGTGACGGCCTGGTCGGTCATGACGACTCCTGCTCTCGAGCCCGCGGCGGGCACGCTCCTCCGCTGCGCTCGCCCGGGCAAGTGGGTTGCTCCGCCGCGCGGCGCGGTGTCCCGCCGGGCAGGCTGGGCCCGTGAGCTGGCTGGTCACCGGGGGCGCCGGGTACGTCGGGGCGCACGTCGTGCGCGCCATGGTGGCGGCGGGGGAGGACGTCGTCGTGCTCGACGACCTGTCGACCGGCGACGCCGACCGGCTGGCCGGGCTGCCCGGCGTGCCGCTGGAGGTCGGCTCCGTGCGCGACCGCGGGATGGTCCGGCGGGTGCTGCGCGAGAACGGCGTGACCGGGGTGGTGCACCTGGCGGCCAAGAAGCAGGTCGCCGAGTCGGTGGCCGACCCGCTGCTGTACTGGGCCGAGAACGTCGAGGGCCTGGTCGCGCTGCTCGAGGGCTGCCGCGCCAAGGGCGTCACCCGCTTCGTGTTCTCCTCCAGCGCCTCGGTGTACGGCACGCCCGACGCCGAGCGGGTCGACGAGGACACCGTCTGCCGCCCGCTGTCGCCCTACGGCCGCACCAAGCTGGCCGGTGAGGACCTGCTGCGCGACTGCGCCGCCTGGGGGCTGGCCGCCACCAGCCTGCGCTACTTCAACGTGGCCGGTGCGGCGGCTCCCGAGCTCGGCGACCGGGGGACGGCGAACCTGGTGCCGTTGGTCTTCGCCGCCCTCGACGCCGGCCGGCCGCCCCAGCTGTTCGGCGACGACCACCCGACACCCGACGGCAGCCCGGTGCGCGACTTCGTGCACGTCTCCGACGTCGCCGACGCGCACGTGGCCGCGGCCCGCGCGCTGGCCGCCGGCCGGCCCGGCGGCACGTACAACGTCGGCCGCGGCGAGGGCAGCAGCGTGCGGGAGGTGCTGCGCGTCGTCGCCGAGGTCACCGGCGGGGACACCACGCCCGAGGTGGCCGGCCGCCGTCCCGGGGACCCGGCGCGCGTGGTGGCCGCCGTCGACCGGATCGGCCGCGACCTCGGCTTCCGGGCCACCCGCGACCTGCGGGAGATGATCACCAGCGCGTGGACCGCCTGGCGGGCGCTGCAGCCCCTGTAGTGCCCCTTCGGACGGTCGTGCTCTGCCCACGGAGGCGGGGCAGAGCACGACCGGGCTCCGGGCTAGAACGCGTCCCCGGTGCGCCAGGCCATCTCCTGCAGGGTCAGCGTGTTGCCGTCGGGGTCGGCGAACCAGGCGTAGCGGACCCCGCCGCCGACGTCGACGACCTCGCCGACCTCCACCCCGCGGGCCACCAGGTCGGCGCGGGCCGCCTCGATGTCGGGGACCACGAGGTGCAGGCCGCGGACGGTGCCGGGCGCGGCGTCGTCGTAGGCGGGCACGCCGGTGCCGAAGCCGAGGGAGCAGGCCGAGCCCGGCGGGGTCACCTGGACGACGCGGACGCCGTCGGCCGGCCGCACGTCGACGTCCTCGGTGAAGCCGAGCCGGTCGACGTAGAACGCCTTGGCGCGGTCGACGTCGGCGACCGGGACCGGCACCAGTTCCAGCTTCATGTCCACGGGGTGCTCCTGTGCAGTGAGGGGGCGTCGCAGTCCAGACCCCCGGTCGCGGCGCGAGTCATCGGCGCGCGGCGAGCTCCCGGGCGCCGGCGTCGGCGAGGACCACCTCGGGCAGGCCGGCCAGCGCCGTCCGCATCTGCTCCGGCCCGCCGAACTGGAAGCCGAGCTGCGTGGCGTAGCAGGCGCAGGCGTCGGCCCGCCGGTCGAGGTCCTGCGGCAGCTCGAGCGGCGTCAGCCCGGCGGGCAGTTCCGGCCCCGGCACGGCGTCCGGGTCGCGCAGCACGTAGGGCGAGTCCCGCCACCACAGCACCGGGCGGCCGGTCCCGGCGACGGCGCGCAGCACCTGCAGGTGGTCGACGTGCCCGCCCAGCGCCTGCGGGGCCAGCCACAGGTCGCCGGGCAGGCCGGTCAGCGCCGCCCGCACGTCCTCCCACACGTCGTCGTCCTCGCGCACGCCGGCGAACAGCTCCGCCGCGCTCTCGTAGCCGCGGTGCGGGGCCTCGCGCAGGTCCAGGTGCAGCGGCGTCGCCCCCAGCACGGCCATCGCGGCGGCGTCCTCGTCGCGGCGCAGGGCCATGTAGTCGACGTCGGCGGGCAGTCCCTTGTCGAGCTGGCAGGCCAGTGCGAACCCCTCCGGGTCGGGCACGCTGCGGGTGAAGCAGGTGACCACCGTGACCTCGTGCCCGGCGTCGGCCAGCGCGGCCAGCGTGCCGCCCACGGAGAACGCGGCGTCGTCGAGGTGCGGGCTGACCGCGGTCACCCTCACAGCAGGTGCGCGGCCGACCGGAACCGGCAGGAGAGGTCGACCTCCGGCGGCATCGTCCAGCCGGTGGACGGCGTCGTCCCCGCCACGTCCCGGTAGACGGTGTCGATCGAGCGGGCCAGCACCGGCCACGAGTAGAGCCGGCGCACCTCCTCCAGCGCCGTGCCCGCCAGCCGCTCCCGCAGCGGGCGGTCGCCGAGCAGCCGGTCCAGCGCGGACCGCAGCCCGGCGACGTCACCCGGCTCGTGCAGCAGGCCGTTCTCGTCGTGGCGCAGGCAGTCGACGACGCCGACGCTGTCGGTGCTCACCGTGGGCAGCCCGCTGGCCATCGCCTCGAGCAGCGTGTTGGAGAACCCCTCGCTGTAGGTGGGGCTGACGAAGACGTCGGCCGAGCGGTACACCGCCGGCGCCTCGCCGGGCGGCACGTAGCCGAGGAACGTCGTCCGGTCGTCGGCGCGCGCCCTCGCCTCGTCCAGGTCCGGGCCGATGCCCGAGACCACCAGCCGGACGCCGTCGGGCAGCGCCTCGAGCAGGTCGAGCACGCCCTTGCGGCGGTCGACGCGGCCGTGGAACAGCAGCACCGGCGGGTCCTGCAGCGCGCCCAGCGGCCGCTCGGCCGGCGTGAACCGGCGGGTGTCGGTGGCGCCGGGGACGATCGTGAACCGCGCCGGGTCGCTGCCCAGGTTGCCGACCACCTCGTCGCGGAAACTGGCGCTGCCGATGAGCACGGCCGACGAGGCGTCGACGACGGTGCGCATCGCGTGCGCGTGGGTGGCGCAGCAGGTGCCCACCCAGTGCCCGTCGCCGCCCTGGATGCTCACCACGGCCGGCAGCCCGGTCTCCCGCGCGGCGGCCAGCACCGCCAGCCCCGGCGGGTAGCCGTACTGGGCGTGCAGCACGTCGAAGGGCCGCTCGGCGTGCAGCGCCAGCACCGTGCGGACGATCTCGGCGATGTCGCCCTCCCAGTCGGCGGGGACGACGGTCTCGCCGCGGCTGGGCAGCGCGCGCACCTCGACGCCGGCCGGCACGCGGTCGGGCGGGGGCGGGCCGCCGCCGTAGACGCGGGTCCCGGCCTCGTCGTCGCGGTACTGGCTGACCAGCACCACCTCGTGACCGAGCGCGACGAGCTCGCGCAGCAGGTTCTCCGCGTAGACGCTCATCCCGCTGACCGCGGGCCAGTAGCGCCGGCTGACGAAGCAGGTCCTCACGCGCCCTCGGCCTCCCTCAGCGTCGCGATCGAGCGGGGCACCATCTCGTGCGCCCGGTGCCCGTCGCGGGACAGCTCCAGCGTCACCAGCCGGTCGAACGACGCCTCGCGCAGCGCCCGCAGCACCGCGGGCAGGTCGACGTCGCCCTCGTCGAGCGGCAGGTGGTCGTGCACGCCGCGGCGCATGCCCTCGACGGCCACGGTGCCCAGGTGCGACGCGAAGCGGGCGACCGCCTCCTCGGGCGCGTACGCGCCGGACACCACGCAGTGACCGGTGTCGAGCGCCAGCGTGATGCCGGGCGCCGCCGCGGCGAGCCGGGCCCAGTCGTCGCAGTCCTCGACCAGCATCCCGGGCTCGGGCTCGACGGCCAGCGCGTAGGAGCGCCCGCCGTGGCTGTCGGCCAGCGCGCGCACCCCGTCGGTGAACCAGCCCCACGCGGCGTCGCGGTCGACGCCCGGCCTGGGCACGCCGGCCCAGAAGCTCACCGCCTCCGCACCCAGCACCTCCGCCAGGTCGCACGCCAGCCGCAGGTAGGCCAGCCGCCGGGCCCGTCCCTCGGCCGACGCGGTGACGAGTGTCGGCTCGTGCTTGGCCCGCGGGTCGAGCAGGAACCGGGCGCCGGTCTCCACCACCACGCCGAGGCCGAGCTCGTCGCAGCGGGCCCGCACCCCCTCTGCCTGGGCGAAGGCGTCGGGCGCGAACGGGTCGAGGTGCACCACGTCGAGGGTGAGCGCCACCCCGGCGTAGCCGCAGTCGGCGAGGAAGGGCAGGGCGTCGGACAGCCGGTGCGAGGTGAGCCCGTTGGTGTTGTAGGCGTACCGGAGCCTGCCCCGTCCCTCGCGTGACCTCGCGAGCTCGGTCACGAGGCCAGCACCTCGGCGACCACGTGCCGGCCCGGCTCCCGGTACAGCGCGTACAGCGCCCCCACCCGCCGCTGCGCGCCCGCGCGGTCGAACCACGCCGGCCCGCCCAGGCGCTCCTCGGCCGCGGGCGTCAGGTGCACCCGCGCCCAGCCGCCGGGGTCGGCGCCGACGACGGCCAGACCCTCATCGTGCTCGACGAGCCGGCGCACGCCGCGCTCGCCGATCCGGCCGTAGGACATCGTCTCGACCTCCAGGCCGGTCACCAGCACCTTGGCCGCGACGGCGTCGCCGACCGAGGGCTGCAGCTCCACCAGCACGTCGTGGCCGGCGCCCTGCACGGCGCCGGTGACGTGCGCGTGCAGGTCGTCCCCGCGCCAGGTGGACAGGCCGGCCAGCGGGACGGTGGACCGCCGCGACAGCACGGTGTCCTGCAGCAGGTCCACCAGCGCGGCGGTGCCCATCCGGGTCCAGGAGAGCATCGCCTGCAGCGCGCGGTCCTCCTCGACCAGCCGCTCCGGCGGGTGCCCGCCGCGCCAGTGCTCGAGGTAGCCCGACGGCGTCGCCGGCAGCACGACGTCGAACGGCCCGTGCATGAATGCCTTGCGGCTGCGCGCCGAGGCGAACTCGTGCAGCGCCTTGCGGACGGCGGTGTCGCGGTCGGGGTGCGCCGCCTCCCCGCACGCGGTGGCCATCACCGGCACCGGCTCGGAGCCGTCGCGCGAGCAGCCCACCGCGTAGACGTCGACCACGCCGAACTCCGTGGACGCCAGCTTGACCACGACGTCGATGCCCGCGGCGTCGAGCCGGTCGAGCAGCGCGAGCGCGTCGGGGTCGGTGAGCCCGTCGAGGTCGACGACGACGCCGCGGTCCATCGCGCGGAAGGCGGTGGCGTTGCCGTCGCGCTGCAGCACCTCCAGCAGCGCGTGGGTGACCGCCCGGTCGGCGTCGAAGGCCGCGCCCTGGCCGTTGGTGATGACCGTGGTCAGCCAGCCTCCGGGCGGGGGAGCGCCGGGCAGGTCGTCGGGCGCGGAGGCGACCAGCTCGGCGGGCACCTGCACCGTCTCGCCGTCGCGCAGCCGGGTCATCGGCAGCCACTGCAGGACACGGTCGTCGTCGTACGGGCTGCCCGCCTCCAGGCACAGCTCGCGCGGGTCGGCGACCCGGTGGCGGCCGTGCCGGCGGGTCATCTCGGCGAACGAGCCCTCCTCGCGGGAGACGCCCTGGTGCGCGCGCAGCGACAGGGCCATCTCGGCCATCTCGCCCATCGCGCCGGTGCGGGCCTCCTCGCGGGTGGCGCCGTAGCCCAGCCCGCTGCCGCCGGGGTGCAGCTCGGACGGCGGCAGCACCGCGGAGTGCAGCGGCACGTCGAGGACGTCGATGCCCGCGATGGCGAAGTCCTCGACCGGCGTCGGGAACGACTCCCGGTAGCGCTGGGACGGGGTCGTCCGCGTGGCGGTCACAGCTCGGCCAGGGGGACGGGGGCGGCGTCCGGCGGCCCGGACAGCAGCCGCTGCACCAGGTGCACGACGTGGTCGGTGGTGACGCCGGGGACCATCTCGAACGGCGTCGCGACCACCTCGAAGTCCAGCTCCGCGACGACGGCGAGCATCTCCCGCAGCTCGCCGTGCGACAGCGGGATCTGCGCGTGGAACGCCTTGTGCGCGCTCAGCGCGACCGGCTTCCCGTCGTCGGCCAGGTCCACCTTGAGCGAGTCGCCGCAGAACAGGACCCCGCGGCGGGAGTCGTGCAGCACCGAGTGGCCGGGGAAGTGGCCGCCGGTGCGGTGCAGGGTGAGGTCGGGGGCGAGTGCCAGCACGTCGTCGGCCGGCCAGGTGACCCGGAAGGCCTTGGTCCAGACCAGGTCGTGCACGTTGACGCAGACCACCCGCGGCTCGAGCTCCTGCTGCAGCTGCCACAGCGCGCCGTAGCCGTGCACGTGGCTCGAGGCGAGCACGGGGAAGCCGCCCTTCTCGGCGGCCATCCGGCGCAGCTCGGCGAGCATGTCGGCGGTGTACCAGGGCGCGCACTCGAAGCCGACCAGGCCGATGTCGGTCTCGATCACCCAGCCGCGGCTGTCCAGGCCGAAGCGCGGCTCGGTGCCGAACTCGGTGACGCCGTCGACCGGGGCCGGCCGCCAGAACCCGGTGACCAGCTCGTCGGCCTCCTTGGCGGGGACGAACTCGAAGCCGTGCTCGGGCAGCGCGTTGCGGACGTCGGCGCACACCGGGCAGACCACCGGTCCGGGCGCCGGCCAGCGCTGCCAGTGCCCGCAGTTGGTGCAGGCGTAGGCCGGCAGGTCGGGCAGCAGGCCGCGGTAGGGGTTGGTGTCGACACCTCCCTGACGAGCCTGGCTGGACACGTGCCGCGCGCCGTCGTCGGCGGCGGGGTCGGTGGCCCGGTCGATGGCAGCGGGCACGTCGGGCGAGCTCACGGGGTCCCTCTCTCCAGAGCGGTGAGGAGCAGGCGGTGCAGGGCGAGGTCGCGGGCCGGGTCGTACGGCCACCGAGCGCGGCCCGCGACCGCGTCGGTGAAGGCGGCGAACTGCGCGGTGAACGGCGGGGTGTCGGCGAACGGCACGTCCACCGGGTCGGGGCGGTAGAGCGTCAGCGAGCCTCCCGCCGTCTGCCCCATCGTGTCGACGGCGACCGCCATGCCGCGGGTGCCCACGACCTCCAGGCGGCGGCGCGGGAGCGCGTCGGGGGTGTTGAACGCGACGTGCAGGCTGACCAGCACGCCGCCGTCGGTGCTGCCGGTCAGCAGCGCGCCGTCGTCGACGCCGTAGCCGTGCACGCGGGTCTGCAGCAGCGCCGACAGCGTGGTGACGTCCTCGCCGAGCAGCGTGCCGGTCAGGTCCAGGCCGTGCGGGGCCAGGTCGATCGCGGCACCGCCGCCGGCGCGGGCGGGGTCGACGCGCCAGTTGTCGTGCGGCCGGCCGTCGGGCGTCCAGTCGCCGGGCAGCCAGCAGCAGTAGACGATCCGCACCGCGGTGACGGTGCCCAGCTCGGCCACCAGCTCCCGCAGCCGCACGTGGGCGGGGTGCCAGCGCTGGTCGTAGGCGGTGCCGAGCAGCACGCCGGCCGTGGCGCACGCGTCCACCAGCGCCCGCGCGTCGGCGACGTCGGCGGCCAGCGGCTTCTCGCACAGCACCGCCTTCCCGGCCGCGGCGGCCACCTCGACCAGCGGCCGGTGCCCGGCGTTCGGGACGGCGACGTAGACCGCGTCCAGGCCCGGGGTGGCCAGGAACTCGGCGAGGTCGGTGCTGCGCCGGGCGCCCTCGACCGGCATCCGCTCCATCGCGGCGGCGTCGAGGTCGTGCAGCGCCACCACCCGCGCGTCGGGCACGGCGAGCAGCGCGCGCAGCGCGTGGTCGCGAGCCACCCACCCGCACCCGGCGACGCCCCACCCGACGGTCACGCCGGCCCCCCGCTGCACGAGATCGGCGCTCTCGTGGCGATCGGCGCCTGATGGCCACGAGAGCGCCGATCTCGCAGGGAGGACCGGGGACTCACCATGCCTCCGGGAGGTCGACGAGCAGCCGGCGACGGGCGGCGTCGGCGGGCAGCGGGTCGGGCCAGCGCGCCGGCAGGTACGCCGAGCGCGGGCCGTACTCGGCGGCGTAGCGCTCGCTGGGCCAGGTCAGCACGCCGTCGCGGTAGAGCGGGTTGGGCGACAGCGGCGGCAGCGGCTCGCCGAGGTCGGCCGGGGCGGGCCCCAGCGGGTCGCCGGCCACCAGCGCCACCGCCTCGCTGGCGTGCAGGTCGGCGGGCGCGGACGGGCGCGGCGGACGGCCCTCGAGCAGCGACCGGGTGAGCTCGTCGTCGTCGTAGAGCAGGCCGGTGCCGAGCACCTCGGCGTAGCCCTCCGGTGTCAGCGGCTGCCCGTGCGGGTCGGCCACGTGCGCGTGCCCGACGACGACGGTCCCGCCGTCCCCGGCCAGCGCGCGCATCGCCGCCGCGGCCGCGGGCTTGTCGCGCAGGAAGTAGAAGGCGTCGTGGCACATGACGTAGGCCGGGGTGCCGACGGCGAGGTCGGGCGCCGCGGTCAGGTCGGCGCACACGTAGCGCGCGCCGGGGCAGACGAACCGCCGCGCCAGCCAGAGCTTGGCCCACACGACGTCGACGCCGAGCAGGTCGCCCGCGCCCCGCCGCGACAGCTCGCGCAGGTGCGCGCCGGTGCCGCAGGCGACGTCGACCACCGGCCGCCCGCCGGGCCAGTGCGCCTGCAGCAGCGCGAGCCCCGCCAGGTGGGTCGGGTCGGACCAGCGGTGGGCGAAGTAGTCGGCCACCCGCCCCATGCCGAGCAGCGCCATCGCCTCGCGCAGCGTCCGCGCGGCCGGGACGCGGGCCAGCTGATCGGGCGGGGGCGGCGGCTCGGTCCACCAGTCGTCGGCGTCGGCGAACAGCAGCACCCGCGCGCGGTCGGTCTCCCCGGCGGCGAGCAGCCCGGTGACCTCGGCGCGCAGGTCGTCGCGGCCGGCGCGGGCGAAGGGGATCCCGTCCACGACGGGCGCGTCGAGGAGCAGGCCGGTCACAGCCCGGCCGCCGCCAGGACGTCGAGGTGGTAGCTCTGCACCGGCCCGGCGTGCACCAGCTCCAGGTCGTCGAGCGCCTGCGACGCGGTGAACGCCGCCGCCCGCGCGTGGTGGTGCACCTGCAGCACCCGGTCGAGGACGTCGGCGGCGTGGAAGGCCCGCGCCTCCGGGACGTCGGCGCCCGGCCGCAGCGCCAGCACCTCGCGCAGCCGGCCGGCCAGCGGGCCGGGCAGCGCGGCCAGCTCGCGCTCCTCCAGCGTGGCCATCACCCGCTCCAGCGCGTCGCCGAGCAGCACCTCCCCGGCGAACCCCGCGTCGGGCAGCACGACGTTGTGCAGGTGGTGTCCCAGGCCCAGCAGGAACGGCGCCACCGGGTCGGCGCCGACGACCGGTGCCACCAGCGCGCCGTAGACCGCGACGGTGAGGCAGTGGTCCCCGTGGCTCTCCGGCGGCTCGATCACGATCCGCGCGACGCCGGGCGCGGTGGCCCCGGCGCGCGGCTGGCCGTTGAGCGCCGCGGCGAGGTCCGGCGCGGAACCGGTCGCCGGCAGCGGCCCCAGCGCCGCCCGCAGCCGCTCGCGCAGCTCCGGGTCCAGCGGGCCGGCGACCTCGTCGAAGCCCCGGTGCAGCACCTCGAGCGCCTCGGCGTCCGACAGCCCGGCCGTCGTCAGCACCCCGGCGTCGATGCCGGCCAGCCGGGCGCGGGCGACGGCGGCCGCCGTCTCCGACTCCGCGACGGCGGCGACGTCCTCGCCGGCCACCAGCCGCGCCCACGCGCGGGCGAAGGCCTGCTCGGCCAGCGAGCCGGGGACGCCGGAGACCCGGACGCGCTTGGCGTCGCCGATCTCGGCGAGCAGCGGTCGCAGCCCGGCGAGCGCCTGCAGCGTCCCGGGGGAGGCGAGCGCGGTCACCGGGAGGGAGTGCCGGCGGCCAGCCAGTCGAGCAGCGCGGACTCCTGCCGGTGGAAGGCGTGCTCGGGCACGCTCCCGTCGGCGGTCATCGGGGCCTTGAAGAACCAGCCCAGCTGCCGCTGCACCCCACCCTCGCCGCGCTGTTGCGCGAGGTCGGTGAGCCGGGCCAGCTCCAGCGCCAGCGGGGCGGCGAGGATGGAGTCGCGGCACTGGAAGTCGACCTTGACCTGCATGCGCTGGCCGAGGAAGCCGACCAGGTCGATGGCGTCCCAGGCCTCCTTCTGGTCGCCGCGCGGCCGGTAGTAGTCGATGCGGACGACGTGGTCCTCGACGGGGTAGCCCAGGATCGAGTCGAGCACGCTGCCCTTGGTGTTCAGCTTGCTCGCCAGCGAGTCGGGGTCGTCGAGGGCCAGGCCGTCGCGGTTGCCGAGGATGTTGGTGGAGTACCAGCCCTCGACGGTCAGCGAGCGGGCGCGGAAGGCCGGCGCGAGGACGGTCTTCATCATCGTCTGGCCGGTCTTGCCGTCCTTGCCGGCGACCGGCACATCGCGGGCCTCGGCGAACGCGACCAGGGCCGGGACGTCGGCGGCCAGCGACGGCGTGAAGTTGACGTAGCCGACGCCCTCGGCGATCGCCGCGTAGGCGTAGACCATCGCCGGGGTGATGGCGCGGTCGTCGGCGTCGAGCCCGGCCTCGAACGCCTCGATCGTCTGCAGCGCCTCCGCCGCCGGGTCGGGCCAGCGCTCGGTGGAGGCCAGGTTGACCAGCACCAGGCCGTCGAGGGACTCCTCCTCGCGGAAGCGGCGCAGGTCGGCGCGGACGGCGTCGACCTGCGCGCGGCGCGTCTCGGCCAGGACGACGTTGCCGCCGGTGACGTTGCGGCAGAAGTCGGCGTCTCCGGCCGCCGGCCAGGGCGTCACGGACGACAGCGCCGGGCCGGCCTCCTCCAGCTGGCGGGAGTCGAGCACGGCGTGCTGCTCGGCGGCCTTGCGCAGGTCGGAGCCGTCGAGGTCCCACCCGCGGACGACCAGCGAGTCGTAGGACACCAGGCCGGTGGTCTCCTCGACCGGTCCGCCGGCGACCTGCAGCCCGGCGAGCGGCAGCCCGTCGGTCCCGGCCGCCCCGGTGCGGACCAGCTCCAGACCGGCGACGGCGGTCGTCGCGACCGCACCTCCCAGCCCGACCACAGCGACGCCGACACGACGGGACTCCTGCGACAAGACGACCTCCCACCCTCGACGGGTGGACCTCCGCCACCCCCCCGACCGAGCCTGGCACAGCGTCCGCGGCCTCGCCGGGTGAGCGCCAGATTCTCGCCCGCAACCGAGTGGCCCCCCGTCCTCTGTGCAGGTAGGGGTGTCCGGGAGGCCCCGCGGGCGGACGGCCCGGGCCAGGATGGAGCCCCGCCCACCCGAGAGGAGCCCGCCGTGACCGTGCCGCCCGCCGCCCAGTCCCAGCCCTCTGCCGCGATGGTCGTGCCGCGCTTCGCCGTGCGCCAGCGGATCACCGTGATGGTCAACCGCTACGAGGTCCGGGCCGTACAGCCTGACGGCAGCGAGGGCCACCTCCTGGCCATGGCCCAGCAGAAGCGGCTCAAGCTCAAGGAGGAGGTGGTGTTCACCGCCGACGAGGCGCGGACCCGCCCGGTGTTCTCCTTCCGGGCCCGCCAGCGGCTCGACGTGCACGCCGAGCACGACGTCTTCGACGAGTACGGGCAGGTGCTCGGCTACTTCCGCAAGCGGTTCGGCGCCAGCCTGCTGCGCTCGACCTGGGAGCTGTCGGTGCCCGGCCTGCAGGCGATCGGCCGGGAGCGGCGGCCGTTCCTGGCCATCCTGCGGCGCATCTGGGAGTTCATCCCCTACCTCGGCGACGTCTGGGTGCCCTTCGTCTTCCACTTCGACTTCGTCGACACCGCCACCGGCGCGCCGGTGCTCGTCGTGGAGCGGCGCAAGAGCATCCGCGACCGCTACGACGTGCACGTCCCCGACCCGCGCCTGGACTTCCGGGTGGCCGCCTCGATGGCCGTGGCCCTCGACGCCCTGCAGAGCCGGTGACCGCCACCGCCGACCCCACCGGCGAGTTCACCGACGACTTCGACGGCGACGACCTCGACCGTGACGTCTGGGTCCCGCACTACCTGCCCCAGTGGAGCTCGCGGGCGGCCACCGCGGCGTGCTACGAGGTCCGCGACTCCTGCCTGCGGCTGTACCTGCCCGAGGAGGCGCCGCTGTGGTGTCCCGGCGACCACCCGCCGCTGCGGGTCTCGGGCATCCAGTCCGGCGTCTTCTCCGGGCCGGTCGGCAGCACGGTCGGCCAGCAACCGGCGCGGCCGGGTGCCGTCGTCCGCGAGGAGCAGCCGGCGCACTGGGGGTGGACACCCCGGTACGGGCGGCTGGAGATGCGGGCCCGGGCGACCGTGACGCCGCGGTCGATGGTCGCCTGGTGGCTGGTCGGCCTGGAGGACTCGCCGGAGCGGTCCGGCGAGCTGTGCGTGGTGGAGGTGTTCGGCGACGCCGTCGACCCGGTCGAGGGCGCCGCCGTCGGGATGGGCACCCACCCCTTCCGCGACCCGCGGCTGGCCGAGGACTTCGCCGCCCCCCGGCCGGGGATCGACGTGGCCGACTGGCACACCTACGCCGTCGACTGGCGCCCCGACGGCGCCGCGTTCGCCGTGGACGGGCGGGTGGTGCGCGAGGTCGCGGTCACCCCCGACTACCCGGTGCAGGCGATGCTCGCCGTCTTCGACTTCCCCGACGAGGCGGTGCCGGGGCAGCCCTACGTCGTCCCCGAGCTCGTCGTCGACCGGATCGGCGGCGGCTGAGCCTCAGGCCGGCAGCGGGAAGACCAGCAGCGAGCTCGACGCCGTCGCCACCTGCTTGCCGGCCGCGTCGAGCACCTCGCCCTCGGCGAAGGCGACCCGCCGGCCGGGCTTGACCACCCGGCCGATGGCGGTCAGCGGCCCGCTGGCCTGGGTCACCGCGCGCAGGTAGGTGACCTTCAGCTCGATGGAGGTGTAGCCGACGCCGTGCGGCAGCGTGGTGTGCACCGCGCACCCGGCCACGGAGTCCAGCAGCGTGCACACCAGCCCGCCGTGCACGACGCCGATCGGGTTGTAGACCGACTCGTCGACGGCGCAGCGGAACTCGACCCGGCCCTCCTCGACGACGACCATGTCCATCTGCACCAGCTGCGCGATCGGCGGGGGCGGCAGGAGGCCGTCGCGCACCGCCTGCAGCGCCTCCAGTCCCGAGCGCTCCCGCCCGCCGGCCGCGGTGACCATCGGGTCGTGCCAGCTGACGGTGCGCGTGCGCGGCTCGCCCCACGACTCGGGGCCGGCGGCCGGTGCCCCCGGGACGGCGTCAGTGCTCATGGCCGTGCTCCTCGGCGGGCAGGCCCGACAGCACCCGGCCGGCCGGGGTGAGGACGCGCTCGACCCGGCTCTCGTTGACCGGTTCGCCGCACGTCCGGCACACCCACGCGGCGTCGACGGGGTGCGCCTCGTGCCCGGCCGGCGCGTGCCGCAGGCGCACCGGCGGCTCCTCGGCGGCCCACCGGTCGCCCCACTGCAGCAGCGCCTGCAGCACCGGCAGCAGGTCGCGGCCCGACGCGGTGAGGTGGTAGCCCGACCGCGGCGGCGAGTCGCTGTACTGCCGCCGCTCCAGCACGCCGGCGGCGACCAGCGCGTTGAGCCGGGCGGTCAGCCGGTCACGGGGTGCGCCGGTGCCCCGGGCGATGTCGCTGAAGCGGTGGTTGCCCAGCGACACCTCCCGGACGACGAGCAGCGCCCACCGCTCACCCACCAGCTCCAGCGCGGCGGCGATCGAGCAGGGGCGCCCCGGGAGGGAGGCCAGGTCGAACGAGGCGGTCACGCCCGTCAGTTTGCCGGTCGAACCGACCGGGCGCCACCGTCCCGGGACACCGACGGGCGGGGACCCGTGGTGGGTCCCCGCCCGGTGGCGGTGGTGGAACGGGCCCCCTCGCAGGGCCCCACCGTGAGTTCGCGAGTGGTGGGGGCGAGGGGGTCCTGTCAGCTCTTGGGGCGTGCGCCGGCGCGCAGAGCGCCGAGCAGGTCGTGGTTGAGCCGCGAGATGTTCTCCATCGAGATGCCCTTCGGGCAGCTGGCGGAGCACTCACCGATGTTGGTGCAGCCGCCGAAGCCCTCGAGGTCCTGCTGGTGGATCATGTTCACCACGCGGTCGTTGCGCTCGGGCTGGCCCTGCGGCATGAGCCCCAGGTGCACGACCTTCGACGAGGTGAACAGCATCGACGAGGCGTTCGGGCAGGCCGCGACGCAGGCGCCGCAGCCGATGCAGGTGGCGGCGTCGAACGCGGCGTCGGAGTCCTTCTTGGCGACCAGGATCGAGTGCGCCTCGGGGGCGGTGCCGGTCGGGGCGCTGATGTAGCCGCCCGACTGGATGATCCGGTCCAGGGCCGACCGGTCGACGGCGAGGTCCTTGATGACGGGGAACGCCGTCGCCCGCCACGGCTCGATGTCGATCGTGTCGCCGTCCTTGAAGGACCGCATGTGCAGCTGGCAGGTGGTGGTCTGCGGGTGGTCGTCGAACAGCCCGTTGCCGTGCGCGCGACCGTTGATCATGACGCCGCAGGAGCCGCAGATGCCCTCACGGCAGTCGTGGTCGAAGGAGACCGGGTCCTCGCCGTCGAGGATGAGCTGCTCGTTGAGGACGTCGAGCATCTCGAGGAAGGACATGTCCGGCGAGACGTCGGTGACCTGGTAGGTCACCATCTTGCCCTTCTCGGCCGCACTCCGCTGGCGCCAGACACGCAGCTTGAGGTTCATTACTTGTAGCTCCGCTGGGCGAGGTGGACGTAGTCGAACTCGAGGGCTTCCTTGTGCAGGACGGGCGGGGCGCCTTCCGGCGTCCACTCCCAGGCCGCGACGTAGGCGTAGTTCTCGTCGTCGCGCAGGGCCTCCCCGTCGGGGGTCTGGCTCTCCGCCCGGAAGTGCCCACCGCAGCTCTCGTTGCGGTGCAGGGCGTCGACGCACATGAGCTCGGCGAGCTCGATGAAGTCGGCGACGCGTCCGGCGTGCTCGAGGCTCTGGTTGAACCGCCCGGCCTCGCCGGGCACCTTGACGTTCGTCCAGAACTCCTGCCGGATCTCGGGGATCCGGTCGAGGGCCTTGCGCAGGCTCTCCTCCGAGCGCTCCATGCCGCACAGGTCGAACATCAGCCGGCCGAGCTCGCGGTGGAACGACGCGGTGGTGCGGGTGCCGTTGATCGACAGCAGCCGCTCGGTCTGCGCCCGGACGCCCTCGAGGGCCTCGACGGCGGCCGGGTTGCCGGCGTCGACCTTCTCGAAGGGACCGCTGGCCAGGTAGTCGTTGATGGTGTTGGGCAGGACGAAGTAGCCGTCGGCCAGGCCCTGCATCAGGGCGCTGGCGCCCAGCCGGTTGGCGCCGTGGTCGGAGAAGTTGGCCTCGCCGATCACGAACAGGCCCGGGATGGTCGACTGCAGGTCGTAGTCGACCCACAGGCCGCCCATCGTGTAGTGGACCGCCGGGTAGATCCGCATGGGGACTTCGTAGGGGTCCTCACCCGTGATCTGGGCGTACATGTCGAAGAGGTTGCCGTACTTGGCCTCGATCGCCGGCCGGCCCAGCCGCTGCATGGCCTCGGCGAAGTCCAGGTACACGCCCAGGCCGTTGGGGCCGACGCCGCGGCCCTCGTCGCAGACGTTCTTGGCCTGCCGCGAGGCGATGTCGCGGGGGACCAGGTTGCCGAACGAGGGGTAGAGCCGCTCGAGGTAGTAGTCGCGCTCGTCCTCGGGGATCTGCCGCGGGTCGCGGTCGTCGCCGCGCTCCTTGGGCACCCACACCCGGCCGTCGTTGCGCAGCGACTCGCTCATCAGCGTGAGCTTCGACTGGTACTCGCCGTGCACCGGGATGCAGGTCGGGTGGATCTGCGTGTAGCAGGGGTTGGCGAACAGCGCGCCGCGCTTGTGCGCCCGCCAGATCGCCGTGGCGTTGGAGCCCTTGGCGTTCGTGGACAGGTAGAAGACGTTGCTGTAGCCACCCGTGGCCAGCACGACCGCGTCGGCGAAGTGGGTGCTGATCTCACCGGTGATGAGGTTGCGCGCGACGATCCCGCGGGCCCGGCCGTCGACGACGATCAGGTCGAGCATCTCGGTGCGCGCGAACTGCTCGACGGTGCCGGCCGCCATCTGCCGCTCCAGCGCCTGGTAGGCGCCGTAGAGCAGCTGCTGGCCCGTCTGGCCGCGGGCGTAGAAGGTCCGCGACACCTGGGTGCCACCGAAGGAGCGGTTGTCCAGCAGGCCGCCGTACTCGCGGGCGAAGGGGACGCCCTGGGCGACGCACTGGTCGATGATGTTGACGCTGACCTCGGCCAGCCGGTGGACGTTGTCCTCCCGGGACCGGAAGTCGCCGCCCTTGACGGTGTCGTAGAAGAGCCGGTGCACCGAGTCGCCGTCGTTGCGGTAGTTCTTGGCGGCGTTGATGCCACCCTGCGCGGCGACGCTGTGGGCGCGGCGCGGGCTGTCCTGGTACCAGAACGACTTGACCTTGTAGCCGGCCTCGCCGAGGGTGGCGGCGGCCGAGCCGCCGGCCAGGCCGGTGCCGACGACGATGACGGTCAGCTTGCGGCGGTTGGCCGGGTTGACCAGCTTCGCCCGGAAGCGGCGCTCGCTCCAGCGCTCGCCGATCGGGACGTCGCGCGGGGCCTTGGTGTCGGCGATGGGGTCGCCGACGGTGAACAGGTCGAGGGCCATGACGAGTGCTCCTACTCGATGATGCCGACGAGGACGCTGAGCGGCGGGATGAGGAAGCCCGCGGTCAGCACCACGGCGAACACCGTGGCGAAGGCGTTGACGGTGCGCTCGCGCGTCTTGTTGCTCTGCCCCAGCGTCTGGGTCGCGCTCCAGACGCCGTGCCGGAGGTGGAAGCCGAGGGCGAGCAGCGCGACGACGTAGACACCGACGACGATCGGGTTGGAGAACCCGGCGATCGCGCGGTCGTAGGGCGTCGCGTCGTGGCCGGCGGGGTTCGCCACACCGAACGTGAGGTCGAGGAGGTGGTAGACGACGAACAGGCCGAGGATGACGCCACCCCAGCGCATGGTCCGCGAGGCGTAGCTCTGCGCCACCTGCTTGCGGGCCACGTACTGCTGGGGGCGGGCGCGCTTGGCCTGGCGCCACAGCGAGATCGCCGCCCAGATGTGCGCGACCACGGCGGCCAGCAGGACGACGCGGATGATCCACAGGACGGTCTGTCCGGGGACGGCCGGCTCGCCGATGCGGCGGATCCACTCGGAGTACCCGTTGAAGGTCTCCGCGCCGGCGAAGAGCTTCAGGTTCCCCACCATGTGTGCGATCAGGTACAGGACCAGGATGATCCCGCTGACCGCCATCACGACCTTCTTGAAGACCGAGCTGGTCTTCGCTGCCTTCGGGGTCCTGCGCTGGCCCGAGTGCGTCACCGTCACCACGACTCAAAGTTAGGCTCCATATCCCCGTTGCGGCCACGTGAACACGCAGTGACTCGTCTCATGTAAGGGAACCCTCAGCGCAGGTCAGGACGTTGGTGGTCGCTCGCCGGGCGTGGCAGCGTTCCGGCACCACCACCCGATCGGAGGAGGACGCGTGGCAGGACCGACCCGGGGGTTCCTCGGCAGGCGGCGCGAGCGGGACCCGCGGCTGCCGCCCGGCCAGTACGACGTGGGCGGTGACTGGCCGGTGCTCACGGCCGAGCCGACGCCGCGCATCGCGCCGGAGACCTGGAGCATCACCGTCGACGGGCGCGTCGAGAGCCCGACGACGTGGACGTGGGACGACGTCCACCGGCTGCCGGCCTCGGACTACCGCGGCGACATCCACTGCGTGACGACGTGGTCGAAGTTCGACACCCACTTCGCCGGCGTCAGCGTCGACACGCTGCTCGAGGCCGCCCGGCCCACCGCCGACGCGCACTTCGTCATGGCGACGTCGAAGACCGGTTACACCACCAACCTGCCGCTGGAGGACGTCACCGGTGGCAGGGCGTGGATCGTCTGGGAGTTCGACGGCGAGCCGCTGCCGGTCGAGCACGGCGGCCCGGTGCGGCTGCTCGTCCCGCACCTCTACTTCTGGAAGAGCGCCAAGTGGGTCACCCGGCTGACCCTCCTCCAGCGCGACCAGCAGGGCTTCTGGGAGCAGAACGGCTACCACGACCGCGGCGACCCGTGGCGCGAGCAGCGCTACCAGGGTGACTGAGGAAGGACCCCACTGCCCCCCACCGCTCGCAGGCTCGCGGCGGGGCCCTGCAGCGGGGCCGACGGGTTCCTCACCAGGGCCGACGGATCTCTCACCGGGACGACGCCGGCTGCGGGAACCGGCCGGGGGCTGGCGGACCGCGACGGTGCGCGAGGTGGACCGGCCCACCCCGCGCACCGTCCGGCTGCGGCTGGAGGTGCCCGACCGGGTCGAGCACCTGGCCGGGCAGCACTACGTCGTGCGCCTGACCGCGGAGGACGGCTACCGCGCCCAGCGCTCGTACTCGCTGGCCTCCCCGCCGGGCGACCCGCTCGTCGAGCTGCTGGTTGAGCGGCTCGACGACGGCGAGGTGTCCGGCTACCTGGCCGACGTCGTCGAGCCCGGGGACACCCTCGAGGTGCGCGGGCCCATCGGCGGCTGGTTCGTCTGGGAGGGCGACGAGCCGGCGCTGCTGGTCGGCGGCGGTACGGGCGTCGTGCCGTTCGTGTCGATGCTGCGCACCGCCCGCGACCTCGGCCGCGCCGACCTGCTGCGGATCGCCGTCTCCACCCGCACGCTGGCCGACCTGCCCTACGCCGACGAGCTGCGCGGGGCCGGGGCGCTGGTGGTCACCACGCGGGAGGCCTCGGGCATCCGCCCGGCCGGCCGGCTCACCGCGCCGGACCTCGTGCCGCTGTGGGAGCCGGGGCAGACGGCCTACGTGTGCGGGTCGGCGTCCTTCGCCGAGGCCGCCAGCCAGCTGCTGGTGGGCCTCGGCGTGCCGGCCGCCGACATCCGGGTGGAGCGCTTCGGTCCCAGCGGCGCGTCCGGCTGAGCGGCCCCCGCCCGGTCGGTGACCGAGGTCGCCGACGATGATCGAGGCCATGCCGAGCGCCGAGCCGACCGCCGGGCCGACCCTCGAGGTGACCGCCGTCGACGCCGTCGACCCGGAGCTGCGCCGCCGGCTGCTGGCGTGCTGGACCGACGTCACCAACGCCGGCGGCGCGGTGGGCTTCGTCCCGCCGGTCACCCCCGACGACGTCGCCCCGGTGCTCGACGCGCTGCTCGAGCGGGTGCAGCAGGGCCGCGAGCGGCTGGTCGTGCTGCGGGTCGACGGCGAGCTCGCCGGCTGGGCGGTGCTGTCGCTGTCGCTGAGCCCGCTGCGCCGGCACTGGGCCACGGTGCTGCGCGTGCAGGTGCACCCGCTCCGGCAGGGGCAGGGGCTGGGCCGGGTGCTGCTGTCGGGGGTCCACGACGTGGCCCGCGCGCAGGGCCTGGAGATGCTGCACCTGACCGTGCGCAGCGGCTACGGCCTCGAGCGGTTCTACGCCGGCCTGGGCTACCGCGAGTTCGGCCGGATGCCCGGCGCCATCCGGGTGGCCCCGGGCGACGACCGCGAGGAGGTCCACCTGTTCGTGCGACTGTAGAAGGACCCCGGCGCCCCCCAGTCCTCGCTCCGCTCGGACCGGGACCCTGCGCCAGGGCCGTTCCAGGCCGTCACCCGAGGGGGTCGACGCCGTCGACGGTGCCCCGCGAGGACAGCACCGCGAGCCGGGCAAACAACTCCTCGGCGTACCAGCCCTCCTGCGCGGTCCGGGTGACCACCGCCGCGTGCGGCGCCCGGTCGTAGGCGAAGGCGTTGAGCGCCGCGGCGGAGTCCCAGACGCTGAAGGTGCCCTGCAGGCCCAGCGGCGCCTCGCCCACCCCGAGGGCCATCCGCAGCCCCGGCGCGGCGTGCAGGTCGGCCGACACCGGCGGCACCGCCGACCAGAACCGGGCCGCCCGGCGCAGCACCAGCCGGGCGCGGGTGACCGCCGCGACCGGCCCGTCCCAGCGCTGCGGCCGCGGCGAGCCGAAGGGCTCGCGGCCCGACCACCGGCCGCGCGCGGCCAGCGGGCGCAGCCGCGCCGACCACTCCTCGTCGGCGATGCGGCGCCAGCTCGCGGTGACCGGCCCGTCGTCGAGGGCGTCGGCGGCCGCCGCGTCGTCCCACACGGCCAGCAGGCCCCACCGGCGCGGGTCGGCGTCGCGGACGGTGAACGTGCGCCCGTCGCCGGTGCCCAGCAGCTTGGCGAAGCGCAGCCCCGGGGTCCGGGCCAGCGCCGGGCGGACCGACGCCATCCGCAGCACCGCGCGCGGCACCGCCCGGCCGGGGACGCCCCACAGGTGCAGCGTCACGAGCGGATCGGGTGGGGGCACGCCGCCGAGGGTAGGTGCGCACGGTGACCGACCAGCGCCGCGTCCAGCTCGGCGACACCGACGCCCCCGCCGAGGACGAGCTCGTCGAGGCCTTCGACCGGGTGGTGGGCCAGGGCGCCCAGCGGCTGCACCGCACCTGGCGGGAGGTGCTGACCACCGGCCTGGCCGGCGGTCTCGAGGTGTCCGTCGGGGTGCTGGCGCTGCTGGCCGTCTACGCCCAGACCGGGAGCCACCTGCTCGCGGGGCTGGCCTTCTCCGTCGGATTCATCGCCCTGCTGCTGGCCCGCAGCGAGCTGTTCACCGAGGGCTTCCTGCTGCCGGTGACCGCGGTGGTCGCCCGCCGGGCGAGCTGGGCGCAGCTGGCCCGCCTGTGGTCGGGGACCCTGGTGGCCAACCTGGTCGGCGGCTGGCTGTTCATGTGGGTGGTGGTGCACGCCTTCCCCGAGCTCGGGTCCACCGTCGTGGAGTCGGCGCGGCACTTCGTCGAGGCACCGCTGGACCTGCGCGCGCTGTGCCTGGCCTTCCTCGGCGGTGTCGCCATCACGCTGATGACCCGGATGCAGAACGGCACGGGCGCCGACGGCGTCAAGGTGGTCGCCGCCGTCGCCGGGGCGTTCGTCCTGGCCGGTCTGCAGCTGTTCCACTCGGTGCTCGACTCGCTGCTGGTCTTCGGGGCGATCCACACCGGCACCGCGCCGTTCGGGTACGGCGAGTGGCTGGCCTGGTTCTGGTACACCACGCTGCTCAACATGGCCGGCGGTCTGCTCGTGGTCACCCTGCTGCGCCTGGTGCGCAGCAAGGAGCTCATCGAGCGGGAGCGCGCGGCCGCGGCCGCCGAGGACTGAGCGCCGCGACGCCTACCGCGGGCCGAACGCCACCACCCGGAACGCGCCGAACAGCGCCGGGGGAGCGGGCGAGTCCCACATCTGGTTGGTGAGCAGCACCGCCGTCGTCCTGGTGACGGGGTCGGTCCACCAGGAGCCGCCCAGGCCGCCGTCCCAGCCGTAGGAGCCGGCGTGCCGGCCGCCGGGCTCGTCGGTGCGCCGGACGCCGAGGCCCAGTCCCCAGCCGCCGCCCTCGTCGTCGACCGGGCCGACCTGCTCGGTGAGCATCGCGCGCACGGTGTCCGCGCCGAGCACCGGCGCCCCGCCGGTCCGCAGCGCCCGGGCGAGGGCCGCGAGGTCGTCGACCGTGGACACCAGCCCGTCGGCGCCGTCGGGGAAGGCCGGCAGCGAGGCCCACTGGCCGTCGGCGGGGTCGTACACCCGGCGGGCGCCGGCGTCGTCCGGCGGGGTCCAGTGCGGCCCGAACCGGTCCCGGGCGTGCGCGGGCACGGCGAAGCCGGTGTCGGCCATGCCCAGCGGGGTGAGCACCCGCTCGGCGAGCACCTCGGGCAGCGGCCGGCCGGCGGCCCGGGCGACGAGCACGCCGAGCACGCTGGCACCCACGTGGTAGAGCCAGCGCTCGCCGGGCTGGTGGGCCAGCGGCACGGTGGCGACCCGGTGCAGCCACTCGTCGGTCGAAGGTGCGGCCTGCGGCGCCGGTGGCCCGGCGGGCAGGCCGGTCGCCGCCAGGGCGGCCACCGTGGGCGTCGGCCACGGCGCCGTGAAGTCGATGCCGAGGCCGAGGCGGAACGTGAGGACGTCGCGGACCGTGATCGGCCGCCGGGCGGGCACGGTGCCGGCGTCCGCGTCGGCGGGGTCGGCCAGCACCCGCCGCCCGGCGAGCTCGGGCAGGTGGCGGTCCACCGGCTCGTCGAGGGCGAGCGTGCCGCCCTCGACCAGCGCGAGCGCGGCGACCGCGACCACGGGCTTGGTCACCGAGGCGATGCGGAAGACCGCGTCCGGCGGGAGCGCGTCGTCCCCACCCGGGGTGTGCGCGCCGGCCGCGCCGCGGGCCACCTCCTCCCCGTCGCGCTCGACCCGCCAGGCCGCGCCCGGCACCGCGCCCGCGGCCACCGCCTGCGTGACGACCTGCTCGACGTCCCGTGCCAGCCCCATGCGGGGGTGACCGGAGCCGGGACACGGACTCATCGGTGCGGCACCATCCGGGCATGACCGCGCCCGGCACCGTCGAGGAGTACCTGGCCGCGCTGCCCGCGGAGGCGCGGGCGGTGCTCGAGCAGGTCCGCGCCGCCGTCCTGCGCGGCATGCCCGGCGCCACGGAGACCGTCCGCTACGGCATGCCCGCCGCGGTGCTCGGCACCCGGTACGGCCTGCACTACGCCGCCTGGAAGAAGCACGCCGCGCTGTACCCGGTGCCGGTGTTCGACGGTGACCTGGAGGCCGAGGTGGCGCCGCTGCGCTCCGGCAAGGACGCCGTCCACCTCCGCTACGGCCGCCCGGTACCCGGGGACCTGGTCGAGCGGATCGCGTCCGCGGTGGCCGCCCTCCGCAGGGACGACAGGTAGCGGCGGGTCGCCAGGCCCTGCACGAAGCGGCTCACCGGCGGCACCGCGCGGGCCGCCGGGGTGGCCAGCCGGGAGAACACCCGGATGGTCGCGACGACGTCGCCGGTGCCGGTCAGCCGCACGGTGAAGCGCTCCTCGCCGCTCTCCGGGTGCCCGGGCAGCGTGCCGTAGGCGAAGCCGCGCTCGTCGCCGGTGGTCCGCGCCCACACCACCCGGCACGGGATGTCGTAGCCCAGCCGGGGCAGTCCCGCGGTCAGGACGACGACCGTGCCCACCTCGCGGGGCGACCCGGTGGCGCGCACCCGCAGGCCCACGCTGCGCTGGGGCGCCCAGTCGAAGACGGCGGCGGCGACCCGCTCGAGCACCTCCCGGCCCGAGCCGACCACCGCGCTCTCCTCGCCGTGCAGGTAGCCGGCCGGCAGCTCGGCGTCCCCGGTGGCGCCGACCTCGGCGTAGGTGAGCGGGGTGTCCCGGAGGTCGGCCGGCGCGGTCGCGCGGAGGAGGCCCATGCGTCGATTCTGCGACGCTGCGCCGGGTCGGGCTCGTGACCTGCGGCAGGACGGGACCCCGGGTCAGCGTGCGCCGGCCAGCTGGCGGCCCTCGGCCAGCGGCTCGCCCTCGGACTCGCGGACGCCGTAGCGGGCGTAGAACCGGCCCAGCGGCTCCGGCGCCCACCAGTTCGCCCGGCCGAGGAGCCGCATGGTGGCCGGCACGAGCAGGGCCCGCACGACCGTCGCGTCGACCACGATCGCGATGAGCATCGCCACCCCGATCATCTTGATCAGGACGACGCCGGAGAGCGAGAAGGCGCCGATCACCACGACGAGCAGCAGCGCCGCGCTCGTGATGATGCCGCCGGTGCGCTGCAGCCCGGTGGCCACCGCGGCGGTGTTGTCGCCGGTGAGGTCGTACTGCTCCCGGATCCGGGACATGAGGAAGACCTCGTAGTCCATCGACAGCCCGAAGACGATGGCCAGCACCAGGATCGGCGAGGTGGCCTCGACGAACCCGGTCGGGGTGAAGTCCAGGAGCCCGGAGAGGTTCCCGTCCTGGAAGATCCACACCAGCGCGCCGAAGGAGGCGCCCAGGGACAGCACGTTCATCAGCACCGCCTTGACCGGCAGCACGACCGAGCCGAACGCCATGAAGAGCAGGACGAACGACGTCACCGCCACCAGGAGGGCCATCCACGGCAGCAGCTCGCCGAGGCTGTCGAGCAGGTCGGCGTACACCGCGCTGGTGCCGCCGACGAGGACCTCGGCGCCGTCCGGTGCGGGCACCTGCCGGACCGCCGCGACCAGGTCCCGGCCCTCGGTCCCCAGCGCGTTGACGTCGGCGGCGACCACCACCCGTGCCGTGCTCCCGGCGATCTCGGCGACCGCGGCGCCGTCCACCCGGGGGACGGCGCCGACCGCGTCGACGTAGGACTGCAGCGCCGCGCCGCCCTCCGGGGTGTCGGCGGGACCGGGGAGGGTGAGCACCGCCTCGACCGGACCGGACGGGCTCGGCGGGAAGTCCTGCTCGATCGTCTCGGCGACGACCCGGCTCTCCGCGCCCTCGGGCATGGCGCGCACGTCGATGCCGCCGAACTCCGCGCGCGTGAACGGCAGGGCCAGCACGACGAGCACCGTCCCCACGACCAGCGTGTACAGGACCGGACGGCGCATGACGCTGTGCGCGATGCGGTACCAGACCCCGTCGCGCTCGACGTCGGCGTGCGCCGGGCGCCGTCGCCGAGGCAGGAGGCGCCGCAGCGACAGGGCGTCGACGCGCGGACCGAGGACGGCCAGCAGTGCCGGCAGCAGGGTGAGCGCGGCGAGCATCGCGATGAACACGGCGCTCATCCCGCCGAAGCCCATCGAGCGCAGGAACACCTGCGGGAAGACCAGCAGGCCGGCGAGCGAGACCGCCACGGTGACGCCGGAGACGGCGACCGTGCGCCCGGCGGTCGCCATGGTGCGGGCGAGCGCGTCCTCCACGGTGGCCTGCCGGCGGACCTCCTCGCGGAACCGGCTGACCACGAACAGCCCGTAGTCGATGGCCAGCCCGAGGCCGAGCACGGTGACCACGTTGACCGCGAAGATCGACACGTCGGTCACCAGCCCGAACGCCCGCAGGGCCGCGAACGAGCCGAGGATCGCCGTTCCCCCGATCGCCAGGGGCAGCGCGGCCGCGGCGAGGCCACCGAAGATGACGACGAGCAGGATCGCCAGGACCGGCAGCGAGATGGTCTCCGCCGTCGCGATGTCCTCGCTCACCAGCAGGTTCATGTCCCGGTTGAGGGTCACCTCCCCGCCGATCCGGGTGGTCAGCCCGGGGGCGGCCAAGTCGTCCTCGATGGCGTCGAGGACGTCCTCGCGCCCGTCCTCGTCGCCGCGCAGGCTGAGGACGGCGTAGGTGCTGCGCCGGTCCTCGCTCACCAGGAAGGCCGCGCCCGTGTCGTACCAGGACACCGTGCGCAGCACGTCGTCCCGGGGGAGGGCGTCGAGCGTGGAGGTGACCGCCTCGGCGTAGGCCGGGTCGTCGACCGTCATCCTGTCGCTGGAGTACAGGACGACGACGTCGGCCGCGCTGCGGCCTAGTTCCCGCTCGGCCACCTCGGCGGCCCGGGAGCTCTCGCTGTGGGGGTCGGCGAAGCCGCCGCCGGTCATCTGGCCGAAGACACCGGTGCCCCAGACGCCGGCGACGACGACGAACACCACGGAGAGCGCCAGGACCCAGCGGCGCCGGCGGTACACGGTGCGACCCAGTGCCTCGAACACGGACTCTCCCCGCTCTTGGTGGTGGCTGCTCAGGTGCCCGACGGGTGACGGCAGCCCGTCGCCGGCCGCGGTCGTCCCGGCGACACGGCGCCCGTCGGCTCGGCGGTGCAGCCGTCGCAGTCCTCGTCCACGTCCGCCCCCGCGTCCGCTCCGGCCGGACCGGCCACGACGGCGGTCCCGGCGTCGGGACGGGAGCATGACGGCCCGACCCGCCGCAGGGAACGGGGTACGGCACGGCTCCCGGGTCGACGACGGCCGGCCCGGGGGAGCGGACGTCGGGCACCGGTAGGTTGACGCCACTGTGCTGCCCGCCGTCACCGCCACCCGCTACGTCACCCCGCTGCGCGAGGGTGGCTCGCTGCCCGGGCTCATGGAGGCCGACGACCTGGGCACCTACGTGGTCAAGTGGCGCGCCGCCGGCCAGGGCGTGCGGGTGCTCGTGGCCGAGGTCGTCTGCGGGGAGCTCGCCCGAGCGCTGGCCCTGCCGGTGCCCGCGCTGGTCACCGTCGACGTCGCCCCGGAGCTGGCGGTGGGGGAGCCCGACCCCGAGGTGCAGGAGCTGCTGCAGCGCTCGGCGGGGCCGAACCTCGGGCTGGACTACCTGCCCGGCGCGCTGGACTTCGAGGCTGGCGCCGGCCAGGTGGACGCCGAGCTGGCCGGCCGCGTGCTGTGGTTCGACGCGCTGGTGGGCAACGTCGACCGCTCCTGGCGCAACCCGAACATGCTGTTCTGGCACGGCCGGCTGCAGCTGATCGACCACGGCGCGGCGCTGACGTTCCACCACTCCTGGCCGGGGGCGCAGGCCGCCGTCACCCGGGCCTACGACGCCTCGCAGCACGCGCTGCTCGAGTGCGAGCCCGACGTGCGCGCCGCCGACGCCGCGCTCGCGGGCCGGGTCACCCGCGCCCTGCTCGACGGCGTGCTCGGCCAGGTGCCCGACGACTGGCTGGAGGGTCCCTCGCCCGACGACGCCCCCGACGACGTCCGCGCGCGCTACGCCGACCAGCTGCTGGCGCGCCTGGCCGCGCGCGACGCGTGGCTGCCCGGGGTGGTGGCCGCGGCCGCCGCCGGGGGCAGCCGGCGCCGGGCGCCGCGCGGGGAGAACCGCCCCGCCTGGCTCGGCCCGCCGCCACCGCCCGGGGTGCGCCAGCGGTGAGCCGGGAGACCTTCGAGTACGCCGTGCTGCGGGTGGTGCCGCGGGTGGAGCGGGGCGAGGTGCTCAACGCCGGCGTCCTCGTCTACTGCCGCCGGCGCGACTACCTGGGCAGCCGCGTGCACCTCGACGCCGACCGGCTGCGCGCGCTGGACCCGACCGCCGACCCCGAGGCGATCGGCCGGGCGCTGCAGGCCGCCGCCGACGTCTGCGCCGCCGACCCCGCCGCGGGGGCCGCCGGCCGCGAGGCGCTCGGCTCGCGGTTCCGCTGGCTGACCGCGCCGCGCAGCACGGTGGTGCAGCCCGGGCCGGTGCACACCGGCCTGACCGAGGACCCCGACGCGGAGGCCGACCGGCTGCTGCGGCTGCTGGTGCTCCCGGTCGAGGACTGAACCGGCTCAGCCCGGGAGCAGCGCGTCGATCCGGCGGGCCAGCTCGAGGTCGAGCTCGCTGACCCCGCCGGCGGAGTGGCTGACCAGCGTCAGGTGCAGGGTGCGCCAGCGCAGGTCGACGTCGGGGTGGTGGTCCATCGCCTCCGCGGCGAAGCCGATCCGCACGACCGCGGCCACGGCGTCGGCGAACGAGGGCAGCTCCACGCTGCGCCGCAGCCCGTCGGCGTCGCCGGACCACCCCGGCAGCTCCGCGAGCGCGGCGGTGACGGCGTCGGGGGACAGGCGCGGAGGTCGGGGCACCCCGCCATCCTGCCGTCCTGGGTCAGGAGTGCAGGCCGCACTCGGTCTTGCCGCGGCCGGCCCAGCGCCCCGCACGCGGGTCCTCACCGGGGGCCACGGGGCGGGTGCACGGCGCGCAGCCGATCGAGGCGTAGCCGATCTCCTGCAGCGGGTTGACCGGCACCTGGTGCTCGGCGACGTAGGCGTCGACGTGCTCCTGCGTCCAGGCCGCGAGCGGGTTGACCTTGACCATCCCGCGCTTGGCGTCCCAGTCGACGACCCTCGTGCCCGCGCGGGTCGCCGCCTCGTCGCGGCGCACGCCCGAGCCCCAGGCGGTGTAGCCGGCCAGCGCCTGCGCCAGCGGCTGCACCTTGCGCAGCGCGCAGCACAGGTCGGGGTCGCGCTGGTGCAGGTCGGGCCCGTGCTCGGCGTCCTGCTCGGCCACCGTCCGCGGCGGCGTCACGTTCACCAGGGTGATCGGCATGACCGCGCTGACCCAGTCGCGGGTGCCGATCGTCTCGGCGAAGTGGTAGCCGGTGTCGAGGAAGACCACGTTCACCCCGGGGACGGCGCGGCCGGCCAGGTGCGCGAGCAGCCCGTCGGCCATCGACGAGGTGATCGCGAAGTCGTCGCCGAAGGTCTCCCCGGCCCACCGCAGGACGGCCAGTGCCTGCTCGACGGGGTCGGCGATGCCCTCGAAGCGGGCGTCGGCCTCGGCGGCGAGCTCCGGCGTGGGCCGGACGGCGGTCGTCATGGTTCCCGTACTCCTGTCCCGGTGAGCCGGACGGTGAAGGTCCGCAGGCACGCGGCGCAGTGCCAGCCGCCCTCGTCCCCGTGCGGGGTCAGCTCCTCGTCCCCGCAGTACGGGCAGTGGAACACGGGCAGCGGGCGCTGCCTTCCCGAGGGAGACGGCCGACCCTCGGTCACAGCAGCCAGGCCTCCTCGGCGCGCGAGACGTAGTGCGCGAAGGACTCGCCCGCGGTGCGCCGCTCGAGGAACCCGCGCAGCACCCGCTCGCAGTAGTCGGCGGTCTCGGCCTTGGTCACCTTGTGGCCGCGGAACTTGCGGCCGAAGGTCGCCTCCACGCCGAGGTGGCCGCCGAGGTGCACCTGGAAGCCCTCGACCATCTCGCCGTTGTCGTCGCGGACCATCGAGCCCTTGAAGCCGATGTCGGCGGTCTGGAACCGCGCGCAGCTGTTCGGGCAGCCGTTGACGTTGATGCCGATGGGGGTGTCGAAGTCCGGCAGCCGCTTCTCCAGCTCGGCGTACAGGTCCTGCGCGTGCTGCTTGGTCTCGACGATCGCGAGCTTGCAGAACTCCAGGCCGGTGCAGGCCATCGTGCCGCGGCGGAAGGCGCTGGGCCGGACCTGCAGGTCGTGGGCGGCGAGCGCGTCGACCAGCGCCTCCACCCGCTCGTCGGGCACGTCGAGGATGACCAGCTTCTGCTGCGTCGTCGTCCGGATGCGCCCCTGCCCGTACTCGTCGGCGAGGTCGGCGATCGTGGTGAGCAGCGAGCCGCTGATCCGCCCCGTGCGCAGCGCGAAGCCGACGGCGTTGCGGCCGTCCTTCTGCTTCGAGACGCCGACGTGGTCGCGCTGGTCGTGCTTCGCCGGGGCGGGCGCCGGGCCGTCGGGCAGCTCCGTCTTGAGGTACTCGTCCTGCAGCACCTGGCGGAACCTCTCCGGGCCCCAGTCGGCCATGAGGAACTTGATGCGGGCGCGGTTGCGCTGCCGGCGGTAGCCGTAGTCGCGGAAGATCGCGGTGCAGGCCGCCCAGACGTCGGTGACCTGGTCGGGCCGGACGAAGACGCCGATCCGCTGGGCGAACATCGGGTTGGTCGACAGGCCGCCGCCGACCCACAGGTCGTAGCCGGCCTCGCCGTCCTCGTTGCGCACGCCGACGAAGGAGACGTCGTCGATCTCGGGCTCGGTGCAGTGGTCGACGCAGCCGGACATCGACGTCTTCCACTTGCGCGGCAGGTTGCTGAACTCGGGGGAGCCGACGTACTTCTCGACGGTTTCGGCGATGACGTCGGTCGCGTCGATGACCTCGTCCTCGAGGATCCCGGCCAGCGGGCAGCCGAGCATGACGCGCGGGACGTCGCCGCAGGCCTCCATCGTGCTGAGGCCCACCGACTCCAGCCGGCGCCAGATCTCGGGCACGTCCTCGATGCGGATCCAGTGGTACTGCACGTTCTGCCGGTCGGTGACGTCGGCGACGTCGCGGCCGAACTCGGTGCTGATGCCGCCCAGCACCCGCAGCGCGTCGCTGGTCAGCTGACCGCCGTCGATGCGGGCCCGCATCATGAAGTACGAGTCCTCGAGCTCCTCGGGCTCCAGCACGGCGGTCTTGCCGCCGGGGATGCCCTGGGCGCGCTGGGTGTAGAGACCCATCCAGCGCATGCGGCCGCGCAGGTCGCTGGGGTCGATGCCGCCGAAGCCGGTGTGCGCGTAGATGTCGAGGACGCGCTGGCGGACGGTGAGGCCGTCGGCGTCCTTCTTCATCCGCTCGTTGGGGTTGAGCGGCTCCCGGTAGCCCAGTGCCCACTGGCCCTGGCCGCGCTGGGGGGTGTCGCGGCGCGGCGGTCGGTTGGTCGTACGGGGGGTGGTCACGGTGGCACTTCCTCCTGCGCCGCCCGTCGCGGCGCCGGACCGGGACGGGGAGGGCGCTGCCGGATCGGGGGCGCAGCGGGTGCTGCGGGGGACCTCGGGTGTCAGCGCGCGGGGCGACAGACCGCGCTGCTCACCAGCGCCAGGTCGATGTGGCGGCGCGCGACGAGGAGCAGGGCGCGACCGGACACGCGCTCCATGGTCGCACACGCGCGGCCGTGGCCGCGGTCACGTCAGGCGGCCGACGAGGCGCCGCCACCGTCCATGGCCGCGCGGATCCGGGCCACCGACTCGGCCAGCGGGGTGACCGACGTGTCGATCACCAGCTCGGCGCGGGCGGGCGGCTCGTAGGGGTCGTCGACGCCGGTGAAGCCGGTGAGCTCGCCGGACCGGGCGCGGGCGTAGAGGCCCTTGACGTCGCGGGCCTCGCAGACCTCCAGCGGGGTGGCCAGGTGCACCAGCACGAACCGGCCGTGCCGCTCGACCAGGGCCCGGGCCTCCTCACGTGCCTGCTCGTAGGGGGCGATCGCCGCCACGACGACGGTGCCGCCGTGCCGGACCACCTCGCCGGCGACGAAGCCGATCCGCCGGATGTTGAGGTCGCGGTGCTCCCGGGAGAAGTCCAGCTCGCTGGACAGGTGGGTGCGGACGACGTCGCCGTCGAGGACCGTCACCGGCCGCCCCTCGGCCTCCAGCTCGGCGACCAGGGCGTCGGCCACGGTCGACTTGCCCGCGCCGGACAGGCCGGTGAGGAAGACGGTGACGCCACCGTGCTGCGCGCTGCTCACCCCCCGAGTCTCGCCCAGGGACGCCGCGCGCCGTCCCGCGGGGCTCAGTCGCGGGCGCGCTCGTCGCTGAAGGAGCGCCAGGCGCTCTCGACCGCGGCCAGCTCCGCCACGGGGTCGGGCAGCCGCCCGGCGACGACGTCGGCCAGCGTGACCTCCTCCAGCACCCGCCGGTAGGCGGCGCGGGCGGCGACCCAGACGCTGGCCAGCTCCGCGGCGGCGCCGGGGTAGCTGACGTCCTCGGGGCGCTGCCCGTGCACCTCGGCGAGGAAGCCCTGCTCCACCCGCATGACGCGGGCGATGGAGATCTCCGACGCCGGCAGCGCCAGGCGGTAGCCGCCCTCCCGGCCCCGCTGGCTGGTGACGAGGCGGGCGTGCTGCAGGTCGCCGAGGATGCCCTGCAGGAAGCGCGACGGGATGTCCTGCGCGGTGGCGATCCGGTCGCAGGTCAGGCTGCCCGGGGCCGCCGCGGCCAGCTCCAGGGCCGCGCGGACGGCGTAGTCGACCCGGGCCGTGATGCGCACCGTGCTCCCTCCTGCGGACTCTCCGGGAGCCCATCCTGCCCGGTCTGCGAGGGTGGCGGCGTGTACCGGCTGGCCTTCACCACGATCGTGGCCGCGCCGCTCACCGTCGCCTTCGACGTCGCCCGCGCCCTCGGGCGCCCCTGGCCGGTGCCGCTGGAGGAGGTCGAGTCGGTCCGGCCGGTCCGCGACGTGTACGCCGCCGGTCCCGGCGGGGCCTGGCGCTCGCTCGTGCACACCCGCCGGTTCACGGCCACCGGCGAGGGCACCCGCGTCGACGAGCAGGTCGACTGGGAGACCGCCCTGCCCGGTCCGCTGGGCGCGCTGGCCGACCGGACGGTGCTGCGCCGTCGGGTGGCCCGGTCGATGCGCCGGCACCTGGACGGCTACGCCGCGGCGGCGGCCCGGCAGGCGCTCGACGTCGTGCAGGTGGTGGGCGCGGCGATCGTGCGCGGCGACCGGGTGCTCGTGGCGCAGCGCGGTGGCACCGGTGCGCTGGCCGGCCGCTGGGAGTTCCCCGGCGGCAAGGTCGAGCCGGGGGAGGACGACCTGGCCGGCCTCGTCCGCGAGTGCGCGGAGGAGATGGGCGTCGCCGTCCTGCCGCAGGCCTTCCTCGGCGAGGTGCTCCTCGACGGCGCCGTCGCCGGTGGCGCCCCGGGCACCTCGACGCTGCGGCTGTGGTCGGCGCGCCTGGTACAGGGGGAGCCGGTGGCCCACGAGCACCGCGAGCTGCGCTGGGTGACCGCCGGGGAGCTCGACGCCCTGGACTGGATCCCCGCCGACCGCCCGCTGCTGCCCGCGGTCCGCGGACTGCTGACCGGCTCCTGACCCACCACGGGCGCCGCACCCGTGGGTGCGGCGCCCGTGGCGAGGTACTGGGACGGCCGCCGTCACAGCAGCCGAGCCCGGCCCCGCCCAGAGGCTCACCCCGAGCTTGCGAGGGGTGAGGGGGACGGGGTCCTTTATTTGAAGACGTCCTTGACCTTCTCGCCGGCCTGCTTGAGGTTGCCGGCGGCCTTGTCGTTGGCGCCCTCGGCCTGCAGCTCGCGGTCGCCGGTGGCCTCGCCGACCCGCTCCTTGCCCTCGCCGGACAGCTCCTGGACCTTGTTCTTGGCCTTGTCGATGCCGCTCACGGGTGAGCTCCTCTCCTCGGGTGAGCGACGGTTACCCAGGACCGGGCGGTCGGACACCCGGGTCCCCCCGAAGGCGTAAGTCCTGCGGGGGTATCGTCCTCGCGCCGCAACACCTGTCGTCCCGAGGGCGGCAGACCGCGGTCGTTGCGGCACGGAGTGCCGAGGTCGTGAGCCTGGGTCACAAATCGGTGACGGTCCCGGACGGTCGTGGACGGTCTCCACCGGGCGTGCCTAGGGTCGCGACCGGCGTTCCGGCCGTTGCGGGCGCCCCGTCCCGCAACACGCCGTTGCCCGGCCTCGCGCCGGGCTGCGCACCAACCAGTCCGTTCCCCCCGCACACACGCGGGTCGAGGGAGGCAACGCACGTGAAGTTGAGCAAGCGCCGGTCGGCGCTGGTCGCGGCCGGGATCTCCGGTGCGCTGCTGCTGTCCGCCTGTGGCGGCGGCAGCGACGACAGCAGCAGCTCCGGCGGCTCCGGTGCCGGCGCCGAGGGTGGCACCTTCAGCGTCTACATCGGCGAGCCCGAGAACCCGCTCGTCCCGGGCAACACCGCCGAGTCCGAGGGCGACCAGGTCATCAGCTCGCTGTGGACCGGTCTCGTGCGCTACACCGAGGAGGGCGAGGTCGACTACAGCGGCGTCGCCGAGTCGATCGAGTCCGAGGACAACACCACCTGGACCGTGACGCTCAAGGACGGCTGGACCTTCCACGACGGCACGCCGGTGGACGCCGCGTCCTTCGTCAACGCGTGGAACTACACCGCGTACAGCCCCAACGCCCAGGGCGCCGCGTCCTACCTCGCGCGCATCCAGGGCTACGACGACCTGCAGGCGCAGACCGACGACGCCGGCACCGTGACCGCCGAGCCGGTCGCCACCGAGATGAGCGGCCTGCAGGTGGTCGACGACCGGACCTTCACCGTGACGCTGTCCTCGCCGTTCTCCAACTTCCCGGCGATCACCGGCTACAACTCCTTCCACCCGCTGCCGCAGGCCTTCTTCGACGACCCCGAGGGCTTCGGCACCCGGCCGATCGGCAACGGCCCGTTCCAGGCCGAGGAGGACTTCGTCCCGGGCCAGGGCATCACCCTGACCCGCTACGAGGACTACGCCGGTGAGGACGCCGCCGTGGCCGACTCCGTCGAGTACGTCGTCTACGCCGACGTCAACACCGCCTACACCGACGTGCAGGCCGGCAACCTCGACATCGTCGACGTGATCCCGCCCGACGTCATCGAGTCGGCCGAGTCGGAGTTCGGTGACCGGTTCATCCGCACCGAGTCCTCGCAGATCACCTACCTCGGCTTCCCGACCTACGACGAGCGCTTCGCCGACCCGCGGGTCCGCCAGGCCATCTCGATGGCCATCGACCGGGAGGCGATCTCCGAGGCGATCTTCCAGGGCACCCGCGCCCCGGCCGACTCGTTCATCCCGCCGGTCATCGACGGCTACCGCGAGGGCAGCTGCACCGCCTGCGCCCTCGACGTCGACCAGGCCAACCAGCTGCTCGAGGAGGCCGGCTTCGACAAGAGCCAGCCGATCGACCTGTGGTTCAACGCCGGCGCCGGGCACGACGCGTGGATGGAGGCCGTGGGCAACCAGCTGCGCGAGAACCTCGGCGTCGAGTACACGCTGCAGGGCAACCTCGACTTCGCCGAGTACCTGCCGCTGGCCTCCTCGCAGGGCCTCACGGGCCCGTTCCGCATCGGCTGGAGCTTCGACTACCCCGCCGCGGACAGCTACCTGACCCCGCTGTTCACCCAGGCGGCGTTCGGGCCGGCCGGCTCGAACTACTCCTTCTACTCCAAGCCCGAGGTCGAGCAGCTGCTCGTCGCCGGTGACCAGGCGGAGAGCCCCGAGGCGGGCCTGGAGGACTACCAGGCGGCCGAGGACATCGTCGCCGAGGACATGCCGATGGCGCCCATGTTCTTCACCGAGATCCAGTCGGTGACCTCCGAGAACGTGAGCAACGTCCGGCTCGACCTCTTCCAGCGGATCGTCACCTCCGAGGTCACCGTCACCAGCTGACCTCACCCCGCAGGACCCGCACCACCCGCCGGGGGCGCCCGTCCTACCAGGACGGTCGCCCCCGGCGGCGCGTGTACCCGGACCCGCGGGCACGATGGACACCGGCGCCGCCGTACGACCCGGCGGCGCACACACCCCGAGGGGGACCATGGGCCGCTACGTCGCGCGCCGCCTGCTGCTCACCATCCCGGTTCTGCTGGGCGCCTCGTTCCTGATCTTCGCGATGGTCTACGCCCTGCCGGGCGACCCCATCCGCGCCCTCGGCGGTGACCGCCCGATCTCGCCGGCCGTCGTCGCCGAGCTCCGTGAGAGGTTCCACCTCAACGACCCCCTGTACGTCCAGTACTGGGAGTACCTGAAGGGCCTGTTCTCCGGCGACCTGGGCACCGACTTCCGCGGCCGCCCGGTCCTGGACACCATCGAGCGCACGCTGCCGGTCACGATCAAGCTGGCCCTCGTCGCGATCGTCTTCGAGGCCGTCATCGGCCTCGTCGCCGGTGTCCTGGCCGGCATCCGGCGCAACAGCTTCTTCGACAACCTCGTCCTGGTGTCGACGACGCTCGTCGTGTCGATCCCGATCCTGGTGCTGGCCTTCTTCGCCCAGCTGCTGTTCGGCCTCAAGCTCGGGTGGTTCCCGATCGCCGGGACCAACGAGGGCCTCTACAGCTACCTCCTGCCGGGGTTGGTCCTCGCTTCCGGCTCGCTCGCCTACGTCGCCCGGCTCACCCGCACCAGCCTCGCGGAGAACCTCCGTGCCGACTACGTGCGGACCGCGCGGGCCAAGGGTCTGCCCAACCGGACGGTCATCGTCCGGCACACGCTGCGCAACAGCCTGATCCCGGTCGTCACCTACATCGGTGCCGACATCGGGACGCTGCTCGGCGGGGCCATCGTCACCGAGACGGTGTTCAACCTGCCCGGCATCGGCCGGGAGGTCTTCAACTCGATCCGCTCCCAGGAGGGCGCGGTCGTCGTCGGCATCGTCACCTTGATGGTGTTCTTCTTCATCTTCTTCAACCTGGTCGTCGACGTGCTCTACGCCGTCCTCGACCCGAGGATCCGCTATGACTGACCAGCAGCAGCTGGACCTGCGCAAGGACGCGGTCGAGGCCGGGACCACCACCGGCCTCGCCAGCCCGTCGGTCGACGTCACCAAGGAGCGGCAGAACAGCCTCTGGAGCGACGCCTGGGGCGACCTGCGGCGCAACCCCTTCTTCTGGATCGGCGCCGTCCTCGGCCTGGCCTTCCTGCTCATGGCCCTCGTCCCGCAGGTGTTCGCCCGCGGGGCCGACCCGCGCTCGTGCGACCTGGGGAACTCCCGGGCGCTGCCCTCCGCGCAGCACTGGTTCGGCTTCGACACGCAGGGCTGCGACTACCTGGCCAACGTCGTCTACGGCGCCCGCAACTCGCTGATCATCGGTGTGATCGCCGTGCTGGTCATCCTGCTGCTCGGCGTCGTCGTCGGGGCCCTCGCCGGCTACTACGGCGGGCTGACCGACGGGATCCTGGCCCGCATCGCGGACATCTTCTACGCGCTGCCGCTCATCCTCGGCGCGCTGGTGCTGCTGCGGGTCGGCCCCTCGACCGACATCCCGGTCATCAACTCCCGCGGGCCCGGCGCGGTGGCCATCGCGCTGGCGCTGTTCGGCTGGATGACGGCGATGCGGCTGGTCCGCTCCCAGGTCATCGCGGTGAAGGGCTCGGACTACGTGGCCGCGGCCCGCGCGATGGGGGCCTCGAGCCGCCGCATCCTGGTGCGGCACATCCTGCCCAACGCCGTCGCCCCGGTGCTGGTCTACGCGACCATCACCATCGGCGTGATCATCGCCGCGGAGGCGACGCTGACCTACCTCGGCGTCGGCCTGCAGCGGCCGGCGATCTCCTGGGGCCTGCAGATCGAGGCCGGGCAGGACTCCATCCGCACCGCCCCGCACCTGGTGCTGTTCCCCAGCCTGATCCTGACGATGACCGTGATGGCGTTCGTGATGATGGGTGACGCCCTGCGCGACGCCCTCGACCCGAGGCAGCGCGCATGACCAACCTGGACCTGACCAAGCCGACCGCGGAGCTCGCCGCGCAGGGCACGCCCCTGCTGGAGGTCGACGACCTGCGGGTGGAGTTCCGCACCCGCTCGGGCGTGGTGAACGCCGTCAACGGCATCAGCTACAGCCTCGGGGCGGGTGAGACGCTGGCCATCCTCGGTGAGTCCGGCTCGGGCAAGTCGGTCTCGGCCCAGGCGATCATGGGGATCCTCGAGACCCCGCCGGCGGTCATCAGCGGCGGCGGCATCTGGTTCCAGGGTCGCAACGTGCTGGAGATGTCGGCCGAGGACCAGCGCACGATCCGCGGCCCGGGCATCTCGATGATCTTCCAGGACGCGCTGTCGTCGCTGAACCCCGTGTACAGCGTCGGGTTCCAGATCGGCGAGATGTTCCGCGCCCACCGCGGGCTGTCGAAGAAGGCCGCGCGCGCGAAGGCCGTCGAGCTGATGGACCGGGTGCGCATCCCGGCCGCCGCCCGCCGCGTCGACGACTACCCGCACCAGTTCTCCGGCGGCATGCGCCAGCGCGTCATGATCGCCATGGCGATCGCGCTCGACCCGCGGATCCTCATCGCCGACGAGCCGACCACCGCCCTCGACGTGACCGTGCAGGCGCAGGTCATGGACCTGCTCAAGGACCTGCAGCAGGAGACCGGGATGGGGCTGATCCTCATCACCCACGATCTGGGCGTGGTCAACGAGGTCGCCGACAACGTCGCGGTCATGTACGCCGGCGAGATCGTCGAGCGGGGCACCGTCGACGACGTCTTCGGCCGCCCCTCCCACCCCTACACCGAGGGCCTGATGAGCTCGGTGCCGCAGGTGGAGGCCAAGGGCGGCCGGCTGCGGCCGATCGCCGGCCAGCCGCCGAACCTGGCCCGCATCCCCAGCGGCTGTCCGTTCCACCCGCGCTGCGCCCGCCGCCGGCTGGGCGCCGAGGCCGCCCCTGGCCGCGACTGCGCCACCGACGTCCCGCCGCTGCGGCTGGTCGTCCCCGGGCGCGAGGCCGCGTGCCACTACAGCGAGGAGGTGCTCGGTGTCCGAGCCCCGTGAGCACGGCGCGACCGCCGCGTCGTCCCTGTCGGCGTCCACGCCGGCAGCCCCGTCCCTGAGCAAGCCGGCCGGCTCCGGCGCGCGCGGCGCGATGGGGGAGACGCTGCTCGAGGTCCGCGGGCTGCAGAAGCACTTCCCGCTGACCCAGGGCATCGTCTTCAAGCGCACGATCGGCCACGTCCGCGCCGTCGACGGGGTCGACCTGACCCTGCGGCGCGGCGAGACCGTCGGCCTGGTCGGCGAGTCCGGCTGCGGCAAGTCGACGGTGTCGAAGCTGATCGTCGCGCTGGAGCGGCCCACCGCCGGGTCGATCCTCTACAAGGGCAAGGACGTCGCCCGCATGGGCGGCCGCGCGCTGAAGGAGTACCGGCGCGAGGTCCAGATCATCTTCCAGGACCCCTACGCCTCGCTGAACCCGCGGATGACCGTCGGCGACATCGTCGCCGAGGGCTGGGCGGTGCACGCCGACGCCGCGCCGAGGAAGGGCCGGCTCAAGCGCACCCAGGAGCTGCTCGACCGCGTCGGCCTCAACCCCGACTACGTCAACCGCTACCCGCACCAGTTCTCCGGCGGTCAGCGGCAGCGCATCGGCATCGCCCGCGCGCTGGCGCTGCAGCCGGAGGTCATCGTCTGCGACGAGCCGGTGTCGGCCCTCGACGTCTCGGTGCAGGCGCAGGTGGTCAACCTGCTCGAGGACCTGCAGGACGAGTTCGGCCTGTCCTACCTGTTCATCGCGCACGACCTGTCGGTGGTGCGGCACATCTCCGACCGGGTCGCGGTGATGTACCTGGGCAGCATCGTGGAGGAGGGCACCGACGAGCAGGTCTACGCCTCGCCGTCGCACCCCTACACGCAGGCGCTGCTGTCGTCGGTGCCGCTGCACGAGCCGCACCTGCGCGGGCAGAAGGACCGCATCCTGCTGCAGGGCGACGTCCCGAGCCCGGCCGACCCGCCCTCGGGCTGCCGCTTCCGCACCCGCTGCTGGAAGGCGCAGGACGTCTGTGCCCAGGAGGCCCCGGCGCTGGTCGACCGTGGCCAGGGGCACCCGAGCGCCTGCCACTTCGCCGAGGCCCGGATGGTCGTCCCGGTCGACGTCGAGTAGGCCCGGCGACGATCAGGTGACCTGATCCCGGCGCGTCCTCCCTCACGGTGCACGGTGGGGGAGGACGCGTCGCGGTGGGGGAGGACGCCGTCCCGCCCGCCGGCCGACGACCCGCCCCCGGGGTCGGGGATGATGGGTCCTCGTGACCGCCGACCGCCGGATGCTGCTGGTGCACGCCCACCCCGACGACGAGACGATCAACAACGGCGCGACGATGGCGCGCTACGTCGCCGAGGGGACCCAGGTCACCCTGCTGACCTGCACGCTGGGCGAGGAGGGCGAGGTCCTCGTCCCCGAGCTCGAGCTGCTCGCCGTGGACCACGCCGACCAGCTGGGCGGGTACCGGATCGCCGAGCTGCGGGCGGCGATGGAGGCCCTCGGGGTGACCGACTGGCGCTTCCTCGGCGGACCGGGCCGCTACCGCGACTCCGGGATGATGGGGACGCCGGCCAACGACGAGCCCCGGGCCTTCTGGCGGGCCGACCTCGACGAGGCGGTGGCGCACGCGGTCGCCGTCGTCCGGGAGGTGCGGCCGCAGGTCGTGGTCACCTACGACGAGAACGGCGGCTACGGCCACCCCGACCACATCCAGGCCCACCGGGTGGCCATGGCCGCCGTCGACCGGGCCGCCGACCCCGGCTACCGCCCCGACCTGGGCGAGCCGTGGGACGTCGCCAAGGTCTACTGGTGCTGCGTGCCGCGCTCGGTGCTGCGGGAGGGTCTCGACGCCCTGGCGGCGCTGGGCGAGGACTCGCCCTTCGCGCAGCTCGGCGAGGTCGACGACGTCCCGTTCGCCGTCCCCGACGAGCTGGTCACCGCCGCCGTCGACGGCCGCGCGCACGCCGGCCGCAAGGACGCCGCCATGCGCGCGCACGCCACCCAGATCACCGTCGACGGGCCGTTCTTCGCGCTGTCGAACAACCTCGGCCAGCAGGTGCTCGGCGTCGAGCACTACCGGCTGGTCCGTGGCGAGCGGGGGCCCGCGGGCGAGGCGCCGCACGGGTGGGAGGACGACCTGTTCGCCGGCCTCTCCTGATGCGGGCCGTCGACCGCGCGCTGGCCGGCACCGGGGTGGTCCTCGTCGCCGGGTGGCTGGCGGTGGTGGAGGTCTTCTGGCTGCCGCTGCGGGTGGCCGGCGTGCTGGTGCCGCTGTCGGTGCTGCTCGCCGTCGTGGGCAACCTGGTGCTCGTGGCCGGCGCGCACCGGCTGACCGGGTCGCGGGCGGTGGCGGTGCTCCCGGCGCTCACCTGGCTGGCGGTGGCCCTCGCGGCGACCGCCCGCCGTCCCGAGGGGGACCTGGTCGCCGTCGGCACCGGCGGGCTGGGGGCGGTGACCCTCGCCTTCCTGGGCCTGGGCGTGCTGGCCGCGGCGTTCGCCGTCGGCCGTGTCCTGGGCGCACGCCCGGCCGGCGGTCAGGTCCTCGGGTCGCCGTCCGCCGCCGGGACACCGCCCGCCCGCCGGTCCGAGGACGGCGCCCACCGGTAGTGGTAGCGGTGGTGCTCGACGAACCCCGACCGGCGGTAGAGCGCCCGCGCCGCGTCGTTGGTGGCGGTCACCTGCAGGTACACCCAGTGCGCGCCCTCCCCGGCGCCCCAGCGGGCGAGCGCGGCCATGAGGGCCGAGGCCAGCCCGCGGCGCCGGTGTCCCTCGGCCACGGTCACCGCGGTGACGCCGAGCCAGTCGTCGGTTCCCACGCCGCGGGCGACGGCGACCGGCGGTGCGGGCGCGGGGGCCTGGCGGACCGCGGCGAAGACGACCCGCGGCGCGCGGGTGAGCACCGCGCGGACGGTGCGGGCGTCGGCCCGGTCCAGGTAGCCGGACGCCGTCAGCCAGCCGTCGTCGGGCGTGCCGGTCAGCTCCACCGGGACGCCGTCGGCAGCGGCGGGCACCAGCGGCGCGGTGAGGACCAGGACGTCCTCGTCGCGCGGCCACCCCGCGGCGGCGAAGGCCGCGTCGGCCCGCCGGGAGCGCACGCCGGCCAGCTGGGCGCCGGGCCGCAGCCCCCGGGCGGCGTACCAGCCGGCGACGGCGTCGACCGCCTCCGGCAGCGCCCGGCCGGGGTCACCGGCGACCAGCGCGGTGTTGGCCCGCCCGGTGAACCCGCCCGCGGCGCGCAGCAGCCAGTCGCCCAGCGGCTCCTCCTCGGCGGCCCGCCAGCCGCGCGCGGCCAGTCGTTCCAGGTCGGCGACGCCCAGGGGTGATCGGCTCTGTCCCACGGCGGTCGATCCTGCGCCCCGCGGCGGAGCCCCGCCCCGACGGGGGCACGCGGGTCCACCCGTCGCGTTTGGCGGGGCACGACGGGGCCATACTGGTCGGCAGACACGCGCGAGACCCGGCGGCGAGCCGGTCCGCTGCTCCGCACGTCCCCGGGAGGACCCCCGTGACCTACGTGATCACCCAGGCCTGCGTCGACGTCCTCGACAAGGCGTGCATCGACGAGTGCCCGGTGGACTGCATCTACGAGGGCGACCGGATGCTCTACATCCACCCCGACGAGTGCGTCGACTGCGGTGCCTGCGAGCCGGTGTGCCCGGTGGAGGCCATCTACTACGAGGACGACGTCCCGGACAAGTGGAAGGACTTCTACAACGCCAACGTGGAGTTCTTCTCCGACCTGGGCAGCCCCGGCGGCGCGGCCAAGACCGGCAAGGTCGGCAGGGACCACCCGCTGGTCGCCGCCCTGCCGCCGCAGGGTGAGGGCCACTGACCGCCACCACTCCGGGGACGGCGGCCGGCCGGCTGCCGGACTTCCCCTGGGACAGCCTGGAGGCCGCCCGGACCCGCGCCGCGCGGCACCCCGGCGGCCTGGTCGACCTGTCCATCGGGACGCCGGTCGACCCGACGCCCGAGCTGCTGCGCGGCGCGCTGGCCGCGGCGGGGGACTCCCCGGGCTACCCGACGGCGCTGGGCACCCGCGCGCTGCGTGAGGCGGCCGCGGGCTGGCTGCAGCGCCGGCTGGGTGTGACCGTGGCCGACCCGTTCGCGGCCGACCCGTCGGTGGTCCCCACGATCGGCTCCAAGGAGCAGGTGGCGCTGCTGCCCACGCTGCTCGGGCTGCGCGAGGGCACGGTGCTCATCCCGGAGGTCGCCTACCCCACCTACGAGGTGGGCGCGGTGCTGTCCGGGCTGGCGGTGCGCCGCACCGACACGCCGCCCGACGACGCCGCCGGGGTCGTCCTGGTCTGGTTGAACTCGCCGGGCAACCCGCACGGCCGGGTGCTCTCCGACGAGCAGCTGCGCGGCTGGGTGACGTGGGGCCGGGCGCACGGCGTGCCGGTGGTCGCCGACGAGTGCTACGCCACCCTCGGCTGGGACGTGCAGCCGCGCTCGCTGCTGCACCCCGCCGTGGCCGGCGACGACCACACCGGCCTGCTGGCGGTGCACTCGCTGTCCAAGCAGTCGACGGCGGCCGGCTACCGCGCCGGGCTGCTCTCCGGCGACCCCGCGCTGGTCCGGCGGGTGTGGGAGGTGCGCCGGCACCTGGGGCTGCTGGTGCCCGGGCCGGTGCAGGCGGCGATGGCCGCGGCGCTGGCCGACGACGCGCACGTCGACGCGCAGCGCGAGCGCTACCGGTCCCGCCGCGAGCGGCTCTCCGCCGCGGTCCGGGCCTCCGGCGCGCGCATCGACCACTCCGAGGCGGGCCTCTACCTGTGGGTCACCCGCGACGAGGACTGCTGGGCGACCATCGACTGGCTGGCCGGCCTCGGCGTCGTCGCCGCGCCCGGCTCCTTCTACGGCCCGGCCGGCGCCCGGCACGTGCGGATGGCGCTGACGGCCACCGACGAGCGGATCGACGCGGCCGCCGAGCGCCTGACCGCCTGAGCCGCCGCGGCCGGTCAGCCGCAGGCGCGGGTGAAGTCGTCCGAGCGCAGCGCCGCCGTCAGCGAGTGGGCGAAGCCGTCCCACCGCTGGTACGCGCGCGGGAACGCCGAGCGCTGCACGCTGTCGGCGACGACGGTGAGCTCGCCGGACTCCCAGCCCGGGACCCGCACCAGGCGGTCGTAGAACTGGCCGGCGGCGTAGACGGGGTCCTGCACCTGCTCGGGCGTGCCCCAGCCCTGCGAGGGCCGCTGCTGGAACAGGCCGAGGGAGTCGCGGTCGCCGTAGGGCAGGTTGCGCAGCGTCGACTCCTGCATCGCCGTGGCCAGCGCGACGACCACGGCCCGCTCGGGCAGGCCGCGGTCGTAGCCGACCTGCGCGATCGTGCGCGCGTTGGCGACCTGCTCGCCGGAGAGCTCCACCCCGGTCTCGGGCACGGTGCACTCCGCCGTGGCCAGCGGCACCTCGCGCTCCTCGGCGTCGGCGGTGACCGCGACGAGCACGACCACCGCGAGCACCGCCGTCAGCCAGCCCCAGGACGCCAGGCGGCGCCGCAGCCCGGGCCGCCGGGCGGGCGGACGGGCGCTCGGCCTGCGTGCCGGGGGCTTGCGGGCGGGCGGCCGGCGAGCGGACGTCGTCCGGCGGGCCGCGGGGCGGGTGCCGGTCCGTGCGCTCGTCATCGCCGCCGAGGGTAGGTGTCGCCCCTGGCAGGAGCCTGGACGTCGGGGGTGCCGGTGGTGCGCCTGGGACGGCCGCGCCGCTGTCGCCGGGAGGGGCCGACCGCTAGCGTGTGCGGGCTCCCGTCCCCTCGTGCGGCTGTGGCCGCCGTCCAGGAGGTTCCGTGCCCGACGTCCTGCTCCCCGGGATCACCGCCACCCGGGTGCCCACCGCGCGGCTCGTCCAGAACGTGCTGCACCCCGAGGGCACCGACCCGGCCGGGCCCGGCGAGGCGGTGCTGTTCGTGCACGGCAACGTCAGCTCGGCGCTGTTCTGGCAGCAGCAGCTGCTGACCGTGCAGGAGACCGGCCGGCACCGGGCGCTCGCGGTCGACCTGCGCGGCTACGGCGACACCGACCCGCTGCCGGTCGACGCCCGCCGGGGGGTGCGCGACTGGGCCGACGACCTCGGCGCGCTGCTCGACGCGCTCGGCCTCGACCGGGTGCACCTGGTCGGCTGGAGCATGGGCGCCGGCGTCGTCCTGCAGCTGCTGCTCGACGACCCCGGCCGGGTGGCCTCGGTGGCCCTGCAGGCGCCCATCGCCCCCTACGGCTTCGGCGGCACCGCCGGGCCGGAGGGACGGCGGCTGTCCGACGACGGCGCGGGCTCGGGCGCCGGTGCGGCCAACCCGGAGTTCGTCGCCGCGATCGCCGCCGGGGACACGGGGGACGCCGCGCCGACCAGCCCGCGGTCGATCCTGCGCGCCTTCTACGTCGCCCCGGGCTCCCTGCCGCTGGACCCCGCGCTGGAGGACGTGTACGTCGCCTCGATGCTGTCGACCCGCACCGGCGAGGACCACTACCCGGGCGACAGCGTGCCCAGCGGCACCTGGCCGGGGACGGCACCGGGGCAGCGCGGCGTGCTCAACACGATGGCGCCGACGGTGTTCGACGTCTCCGGCCTCGCCGACCTGCCGGTCCGGCCGCCGGTGCTGTGGATCCGCGGCGACGCCGACGCGATCGTCTCCGACACGTCGGCCTTCGACCTGGCCTTCCTCGGCCAGCTCGGCGCGGTGCCGGGCTGGCCCGGCGCGGAGGTGTGCCCGCCGCAGCCGATGGTGGCCCAGACCCGCGCGGTGCTCGACCGCTACGCCGCGGCCGGCGGGACCTACCGCGAGGTGGTGCTCCCCGGCGTGGGCCACTCGCCGCACGTGGAGCGCCCGCAGGAGTTCGCCGTCGCGCTGCTGGAGCACCTCGCCGTCCCGACGCCGTCCGGGGCCTAGGGAGCCGCGCCCCGTCCTCCGCGGTCGTCCGTCCCGGCCCTCACGGCGTGGGGACCGACGGCAGACCGGCGAGGGACGGGGCGAGCCGCTCCTCGGTCACGTCCTCGTCGACCATCCGCCCGGACAGGTAGGCGTCGTAGGCGGCCAGGTCGAGGTGGCCGTGGCCGCACAGGGCCGTGACGATGACCTTCTCCTCGCCGGACTCCCTGCAGGCCAGGGCCTCGCGGATGCAGGCGGCGAGGGCGTGCGTCGGTTCCGGTGCCGGGACGATGCCCTCGGTCCGGGCGAACCGGACGGCGGCCGCGAAGCACTCGGTCTGCGGCAGCGCGAGGGCCTCCACCAGACCCAGCTCGTACACGTGGCTCATCAGCGGGGACATCCCGTGGTAGCGCAGCCCCCCGGCGTGGATGGGGTCCGGGACGAAGCCGTGGCCCAGCGTGTGCATCTTCATCAGCGGGGTCAGGCCGGCGGTGTCCCCGAAGTCGTAGGCGTAGACCCCGCGGGTCAGCGAGGGGCAGGAGACCGGCTCGACGGCGCGGATGACCGGCGACATCCGCCCGGCCAGCTTCTCCCGCAGGAACGGGAAGGTCAGCCCACCGAAGTTGGACCCACCCCCGGTGCAGCCGACGATGACGTCGGGGACCTCCTCGACCGCGGCGAGCTGCAGCAGCGTCTCCTCGCCGATCACCGTCTGGTGCAGCAGGACGTGGTTGAGGACGCTGCCGAGCGCGTAGCGGGTCTCCGGGTCCCCGGCGGCGACCTCCACCGCCTCGCTGATCGCGATGCCCAGGGACCCGGGGTGCTGCGGGTCCTCGGCGCGGACGCCCCGGCCCGCCCGGGTGAGGTCCGACGGCGAGCGGTGCACCCGGGCGCCGAAGGTCTCCATCATCGTGCGCCGGTAGGGCTTCTGGTCGTAGGAGGCGCCGACCTGCCACACCTCGCACTCGAGGTCGAACAGGCCGCTGGCGAAAGCCAGGGCGGTGCCCCACTGGCCGGCGCCGGTCTCGGTGGTCAGCCTCCGCGCCCCGGCCCGCGCGTTGTAGAAGGCCTGCGGCACCGCCGTGTTGGGCTTGTGCGACCCGGCCGGTGAGACGCCCTCGTACTTGTAGTAGATCCGGGCGGGGGTGCCGAGCGCCCGCTCCAGCCGGTGGGCGCGGTAGAGGGGCGAGGGCCGCCACAGCCGGTAGACGTCGAGGACCTCGCCGGGGATGTCCACGAACCGCTCGGTGCTGACCTCCTGGGCGATGAGGTCGTCGGGGAACAGCGGCGCGAGGTCGTCGGGCCCGATCGGCTGCAGGGTCCCCGGGTGCAGGGGTGGCGGCGGCGGGCCGGGCAGGTCGGGGACGACGTTGTACCACTGCGTCGGCAGCTGCGACTCGTCGAGCAGGATCTTGTGCGGAAGGCCGGCCATGCCGTCTCCTCGGACTCCGTCCGCCAGGGTCGCGGCGAGCCTAGTGCCGGACCTGCGGGTCAGGTGTTGGCGTGCAGCGCGGCGTTGAGCTCGCCCCAGGTGCCGGTGCGCGGCAGGGCCTCCAGCGCCCCGGTGACGCTGTTGCGGCGGAACAGCAGCCCGCTGCGCCCGGACAGCTCGCGGCCCTTGACCACCGAGCCGTCGGGCAGCGTGATCCGCGAGCCGGCGGTGACGTAGCAGCCGGCCTCGACCACGCAGTCGTCGCCGAGCGAGATGCCGATGCCGGAGTTGGCCCCCAGCAGGCAGCCGGTGCCGATCGAGACGACCTCCTTGCCGCCGCCGGAGAGCGTGCCCATGATCGACGCGCTGCCGCCGACGTCGCTGTCGGCGCCGACGACGACGCCCGCGCTGATCCGGCCCTCGACCATCGAGGGGCCCAGGGTGCCGGCGTTGTAGTTGACGAAGCCCTCGTGCATGACCGTCGTCCCCTCGGCCAGGTGGGCGCCCAGCCGCACCCGGTCGGCGTCGGCGACGCGCACGCCGGAGGGCAGCACGTAGTCGACCATCCGCGGGAACTTGTCCACCGACAGCACGGTCAGGTGCCCGTGCGCCGCGCGCAGCGACGCCCGCCGGGCGGGGGTCAGCTCCGTGGCCAGCACCGGGCCGGCGCTGGTCCACGCCACGTTGGCGAGCAGGCCGAAGACGCCGTCGAGGTCGACCCCGTGCGGGCGGACCAGGCGGTGCGAGATCAGGTGCAGCCGCAGGTAGACGTCGTGCGCGTCGGCCGGCGGCGCGTCGAGGTCGGCGATCGTCGTCCGGACGCCGACCACCTGCACGCCGCGGACGTCGTCGGTGCGCACCAGGCCGGAGAACTCGGGGCCGAGCTCGCCCTCCAGCTCGAGGGTGCCCAGCTGCCGCGTGCCGGCCGGCCCGTCGGCGCCGAGCGCGGGGGAGGGGTACCAGGTGTCGAGCACGGTCCCGGAGGCGGTGACGGTCGCGAGACCGGCGGCGACGGCGGAGCGGGCGGGGGCGGTCACGGGCACCGACGGTACCGAGGTCGGCGCGCTGGGACGGCCGGTGGGGGAGCCCGGACGTAGGCTCGGTGCCCGTGAGCGCCCCGCCCGACCTGGACCTCTCCGCCGACGTGCTCACCCTCACCCGGGCGCTGGTGGACACCCCCTCGGTCTCCGGCGACGAGCGCGCGCTGGCCGACGCCGTGGAGGCCGCGCTGCGGGCACTCGGCGGCCTGGAGGTGGAGCGGGTCGGCGACACCGTGCTGGCGCGCACGGACCTCGGCCGCGACACCCGCGTCGTCCTCGCCGGGCACCTCGACACCGTGCCGATCGCCGACAACGTGCCCAGCCGGCTCGAGGACGGGCGGGTGTTCGGCTGCGGCACCAGCGACATGAAGTCCGGCGACGCGGTGATGCTGCGGCTGGCCGGCCGCTTCGGCGTCCCCGGCGCCGCGCCCGTGCACGACCTGACGTTCGTCTTCTACGACAACGAGGAGGTCGAGTCGGTCAGGAGCGGCCTGGGCCGGGTGGTCCGGGAGCGGCGCGGCTGGCTCTACGGCGACCTCGCCGTCCTGCTCGAGCCCACCGACGGGGAGATCGAGGCCGGCTGCCAGGGCACGCTGCGCGCCCGGCTGGAGACCCGGGGACGGCGCGCGCACAGCGCCCGCAGCTGGCTGGGCGTCAACGCCGTCCACGGGCTGGCCGGGGCGCTGGCCGCGCTGGCGGCCTACCGGCCGCGCGAGGTGGACATCGACGGCTGCCACTACCGCGAGGGCCTCAACGCCGTCGGCATCTCCGGGGGCGTGGCCGGCAACGTCGTCCCCGACGAGGCCGCGCTGACGGTCAACTTCCGCTACGCGCCCGACCGCGACGAGGACGCCGCCGAGGCGCACGTCCGCGAGGTGTTCGCCGAGGCGATCGCCGCCGGTGCCACGCTGACGGTCACCGACAACGCCGGCGGCGCGTTGCCGGGGCTCACCGAGCCCGCGGCCGCGGCGTTCGTCGCCGCCGTCGGCCGCCCGGCCCGGGCCAAGCTCGGCTGGACCGACGTGGCCCGCTTCGCCGCACTCGGCATCCCGGCGGTCAACTACGGCCCCGGCGACCCGCAGCTGGCGCACACCCGCGAGGAGTCGGTGCTGGTCGAGCGCCTGCAGCCGGCCGAGGACGCCCTGACCGCCTACCTGTCCGGAGACCGCGCATGACGACCACCCCACCGCCCGACGGCGCCCGCAGGCCCCGCCCGACGCGCCACCGCGGCCCGGTGGTGCTGCGCGGCGGCGAGCCCGACTCGCAGACCGTCGGGACGACGACCGACCAGCGGCTGCTCGACCGGCGCGGGCCCACCGACTGGGTGCACACCGACCCGTGGCGCGTCCTGCGCATCCAGTCCGAGTTCGTCGAGGGCTTCGGCCTGCTCGCCGAGCTGCCCCGGGCGGTCAGCGTCTTCGGCAGCGCGCGCACGAAGCCCGACCACCCCCACTACGAGGCCGGTGTGCGGATCGGCGCGGCGCTGGCCCGCGCCGGCTACGCGGTCATCACCGGCGGGGGGCCGGGCGCGATGGAGGCGGCCAACCGCGGCGCCCACGAGGCCGGTGGGCTCTCGGTGGGCCTGGGCATCGAACTGCCGTTCGAGCAGGAGCTCAACGAGTGGGTCGACGTCGGCATCAGCTTCCGCTACTTCTTCGTCCGCAAGACGATGTTCGTGAAGTACGCGCAGGCCTTCGTCATCCTCCCCGGCGGCTTCGGCACCCTCGACGAGCTGTTCGAGGCGCTGACCCTGGTGCAGACCCGCAAGGTGACCCGCTTCCCCGTCGTCCTGTTCGGCACCGCGTACTGGTCGGGGCTGGTCGAGTGGATCCGCGGCGCGCTGCTGGAGTCCGGCACGATCAGCCCCGGAGACCTCGACCTGTTCACCGTCACCGACGACGTCGACGAGGTGCTCGCGCTGATCAAGGAGGCCGAGGCCGCCGGCGCGAACGGTGGCGGCGGGGGCGGCATGCGGGCGCCGCTGTCCGGGCCGGTCGAGCCGGTCGAGGGCTGAGGACGCCGGTGCTGTCCCTCCTCGTCGGGCTGGCCGCGGTCGCCGTCGTCGGAGCGCTGCTGTTCCTCGGCGGGTCGGTGCTGCTCGGCCGCGGGGAGACCCAACCGCCGGCCGACCTCGACCGCTCGCCGGTGGAGCTGCCCGAGGACCGCCCGGTGACCGGCGCCGACGTGCGGGCGCTGCAGATCTCCGTGGCCGTGCGCGGCTACCGGATGACCGAGGTCGACTGGCTGCTCGAGCAGCTCGCCCAGACGATCGAGGAGCGCGACGAGGTCATCGCGGCGCTGCGGGCCGAGGGCGAGCGGCCGGGACGGGCCGCCGACGCCGCCACCGACCCCGGGCTGACCCTGCCGCCGGCGCCGGCGCAGGACGGGACCGCCGCGGCGGAGGACACGGGCACGCGGGAGGCGCGCAGCGATGCCTGAACTGGTGCTGCCGGTGCACGTGGAGGCGCCGCCGGAGCGGGTGTGGGCCGCGCTCACCGACTGGCGCGGCCAGGGGCGGTGGATGCCGGCGACCGACGTCGAGGTGGTCACCGCCGCGGAGCAGGGCGTCGGCGTGCGGCTGGCCGCGCGGACCGGCGTCCCGCTGCCGTGGCGGCGCGGCCGGCACCTCGGCGTGCTCGACACGATGGTGGTCACCGAGTGGGACCCGCCGCGGCGGGTGGTCGTCCAGCACACCGGCCGGATCGTGCGCGGTCCGGGCATCTTCGAGCTCACGCCCGCCGGGGGCGGCACCGACCTGGTCCTGACCGAACGGTGGTACCCGCCCTTCGGCCTGCTGGGCCGGGCCGGCTGGCCGCTGGCGCGCCCGTTCGTCGTCGTGGGCTTCCGGGTCGCGCTGCGCCGGTTCGCCCGGTTCGCCCGCACCTATCCCGGCTGAGCGGCCGCCCGGACGGCGTCGCGGCTGACGTACCAGCGCCGCCACAGCAGCGCCGCCGTGACCAGGGTGACTACGGTGCCGCCGTCGTACATGAGCCGCGCGCCCTGCTCGGCGCCGACGGTGCCCGCGGGCGGGGCGGCGTAGAGGACCTTGGCCAGGACGTCGTGCGCGGCCGCCCCGCCGGCCAGCGACAGCGCGCGTACGGCCACAGGCCGGCGGTGCGGCGCCGGGTCGACGGCGAGCACCGCCGCGGTGGCGAGGTACCCGCTGGACAGCACGTGCAGCCAGACGAGTGCGGCCAGGCCGGGTCGGTGCGCGACTGCTGTGTGCAGCCCGGTGCCGTAGAGCAGCCACAGCCCGGCGGCGTTGAGCGGGACGGCGACCAGTGGGTCGGCCAGCCACCGGGCGGGCGCGGTGCGCAGCAGCCGGGACAGCCGGCGCGCGGCCGGCGGCGGCAGGGCGCGCAGCGCGAGGGTGACCGGGGCGGCGAGCACGAGCAGCAGCGGCGCCACCATGCCGAGCAGCAGGTGCCCGGCCATGTGCGCGTGCAGGTCGGCGTGCGCCCGCAGCGGGCCGGCGACGGCGACCCCGGCGGCGGCCAGGCCGGCCAGCCAGGCCGCGGTGCGGGCCAGCGGCCAGGGACTGCGGCACCGCCAGGTGGCGGCCACGTACGCCGCGCCGGCGGCCAGCAGGAGGACGGTCACCGCGCGGGTTCGGTGCGGGCCCGCCGCAGCAGCACGACCCCGGCGGCGAGCAGGAGCGCCCCCGGCAGCACCCAGCCGACGTCGTAGCCGGTCAGGTCGACGCCGTAGCGCACCTGGTGCAGGCGCAGCAGCTTGTGGTGCACCAGGCCGTCCCACACCTGGAAGGCGCCGGCGCCGGTGAGCACCGCGCCCCACCACAGCGGCGGGGCGAACCGGCCGCGGCGGCGGGCGTCGGCGAACAGCGCCATGCCCGCGACGGCGGCGGAGAAGGTGCCCGCGTGCAGCAGCCCGTCGGAGACCAGCCCCGCCGCGCCGCTGGCCCGGTCGTAGAAGTGGTGCCAGTGCAGCAGCTGGTGGAACACGATCTCGTCGACCGCGCCCGCCGTCCCCAGGCCCAGCAGCAGGCCCGAGACCAGCAGCCGTCGCCGGGCCGCGGGTCGCGTCGGTGCGTCGGACACCCGGGCCTCCCGTCGTCGCGTCCCCGGACGCTGCCCGGCGGCGTCGGACGGGAAACCGGTCAGCGGCCGCCGACGAAGGCCAGCGCCTCCCGCGCGAGCGCCAGGTCGAGCGCGTCGTCCGAGCCGAGGGCCACCCACTCGCGCATCGGCCGGCCGCTGCCGTTGGCGAAGGGGCTGCCCGCCCCGGCGGCCACCAGCGCGGCCACCCGCTCGCGCGGCAGCTTCAGCACCAGCGCCCCGCCGACGGCCATCGCGAAGACCGACCCGTCGACCGTCAGCGCCGTCGAGCCGAACCGGCGCCGTCCCGGCTGCGGGGGCGCCACGCCGGGCTCACCGGCGAGGGCGTCGACCAGGGCGGCGAGGCGGTCGTCGGCGGTCATGCCGGGCAGTGCAGCGGAGCCCTCCGCCGTCCGCAAGGCCCGTCGGCTCGAGCCCCCCGGGGCGGGCCGCAGACCGCTCCCGTGGGCGGACACCTGCTGGCCGGCGAGTTCGCGTGGGCGCGGCTGATCGCGCTGCTGCGGCGGGCGGGCATGCCGCTGGGGCGGGTGCGCGACGTCGTCGACCTGCCGGCGGCGCAGCGGCGCGCGGCCGTGGCGCGGTGGTGGGCCGGGGTGGAGGACGACGTCCGGGACCGCCGGGCGCTGGTGGAGCTGCTGACGAGGGCCGGCGAGGAGGACGCGGACGTGTACGAGGTGAGGCTGCGGGACGTGCCGGAGGCCGAGCTGCTGACCCGCGAGGCGCGGCTGACCGTCGACGAGCTCGACGGGGTCGTCCGCACGGTCACCTGCCTGTCCCGGCGGCAGGCGCCGTTCCCCGGCATCCTCGGCGCCTACGAGGCGGTCGGGGCGTGGGTGGACGCCGCGGGCCTGGCGCGGGCGGGCAACCCGGCGGAGGTCCACCCCACCGACCGGGACGCCGCGGACCCCGACGCCCCGCACCTCGAGGTGGCCTGGCCGGTCGGCTGAGGCTCACCCCCGGTCGGCGGCGAGGCGGGCGCCGAAGGCGAGCAGCGCGCACCCGGTGAACGCGTCGAGCGCCCGGCGCACCGGCCGCCGGGCGAGCAGCCGCCGCGCCCGGTGCAGCACGGTGACGAGGCCCAGCAGCCAGACGAGCCCGACCGCCGCGTGGGTCAGCGCGTAGGCCATGAGCACGGGGACGGCGGTGCCCGGGCCGAGGAACTGCGGCAGCACGGCCAGGTAGAAGGCCAGCACCTTCGGGTTGGTGACGTTGGACAGGAAACCCTGGCGCAGCCCGGCCGACGCACCCCCGCCGGCCGCCGTCCCGCCACCGTCGAGGTCGGCGTACCGGCCGCGGACGGCGGAGACGAACGCCTGCACCGCCAGGTAGGCGAGGTAGCCGACGCCGATCCAGCGGATCGCCTGGAACAGCGGCTCGACGCGGACGACCACCGCGGCCAGCCCGGTCGCGGCCGCCGTCCCCTGCACGACGTTCGAGGCGGTGATGCCCACCGCGCTCCACGCGCCGCGGCGCCGCCCGCCGGCGAGGGTGTTGCGGACGACCACCGCGAAGTCGGGCCCGGGCACGAGCACCAGGACGACGGCGAGGAGGACGAAGGTGCCGTAGCCGGACCAGGCGCCGCTCACCGCGCCACCTCGGGCAGGGTGAGCAGCTCGCGCGGCCGGCGCTCCCACTGGTCGAGCGGCAGGTCGCCGACCCCGGCGAACAGGCGCGCGCTGCCGGCCTGCAACGCCTCGGGGGAGGACCACACCGAGATGGCGACGACGCGGCCGCCCTCGGCGTCGTGGAAGGCGCCGATCTCCTCGAGGCCCTCGATGCCCCGGGCGGCCTCGTTGAGCCGCCGCATGGCGCCGAGCAGGGCGTCGAGGTGCTCGGGGTGCGGGTGGTGGACGGCGTGGAACAGGACGCGTGGCACCGGTCCAGGGTGCCCGAGGGGCGGGCGTCAGGATGACCGGGTGCACGAGGACGACGGAGGCGGCCGGTGAGCCGTCGCGGGTGGGCGCTGTTCCTGGCGATGTCGGTGATCTGGGGGGTGCCCTACCTGCTGATCAAGGTCGCCGTCGAGGAGACCTCGCCGGTGGTCGTCGTCTTCGTCCGCTGCCTCGTCGGCGCGGTGCTGCTGCTGCCGCTGACGCTCGCCCGCGGGCAGTTGCGGCCGGCGCTGCGGCACTGGCGGCCGCTGCTGCTGTTCACGGTGCTGGAGATGACCGGGCCGTGGCTGCTGCTGTCCTACGCCGAGGACACGCTGTCGAGCTCGCTGACCGGGCTGCTCGTGGCCTCGGTGCCGTTCGTCGCGGCGCTGGCCGCCCGGCTGGTGGGCGACGAGGAGCGGCTGACCCGGGTGCGGCTGGTGGGCATGGGGCTGGGCGTCGCCGGGATCGTCGCGCTGCTCGGTTTCGACGTCGAGGGGATCGCGCTGCTGCCGGTCCTTGCGGTGGTCCTGGTCGTCGTCGGCTACGGCACCGCGCCGCTGGTGGCCAGCCGCCGGCTCGCCGACGTCCCGGGGGTGGCGGTCAGCTCGCTGGCCCTGGTGGCGACCGCGCTGGTGTACGCGCCGTTCGCGCTGCCGCGGATCGGTGAGGTGGGGACGGCGTCGACCCGGGCGATCGGGTCGCTGGCGGCGCTGGGCGTCGTGTGCACCGCGCTGGCGCTGGTGCTGTTCTTCGCGCTCATCCGCGAGGTCGGCCCACAGCGGGCGCTGGTGATCACCTTCGTCAACCCGGCCGTCGCCGTCCTCGCCGGGGTGCTGCTGCTCGACGAGCCGTTCACCCTCGGCCTGGCCGTGGGCCTGCCGCTGGTGCTGGCCGGCTGCGTGCTCGCCACCCGGCGCAACGCCCCGGCGCCCGCCGCGGTCGACGCGCCGGTGCCCTAGGACGGCTCCCCTCGCTGCCCCGGTCAGGCGGCGGGTCGGACGAGTGGTGGTCCGGTGCGGATCTCGGTGCCGTCGGGTCGCCAGGTGCGCCAGGTGCCGTCGGGTTGTCGTTCGACGCGGAAGCCGTGGTGGACCTGGGTGTGGTGGCGCTCGCACAGCAGCGCGCTGTTGTTGAGGTTGGTCTCGCCGCCGTCGAGCCAGTGGATGAGGTGGTGCACCTCCGCCCACCACGTCGGGGCACCGCAGCCGGTGAACACACACCCGCCGTCGCGTAGCTCGACCGCGCGACGCAGATAGCGGTCGGCCAGCCGTTGCTCGCGGCCGAGGTCGATCGGGGCGCCGTCGGGGCCGAACACGACGCGGGAGACGGTGCTGTCGCAGGCGATCCAGCGGGCGCGGGCGGCGGAGATGACCGCGCCGAAGCCCATGGTCGCGGTGGCCGGTCCGGTCGCAGGGTCGGCCAGGTCCTCGAGATCGATCACCACCGCGACGTGCGGCTTGACCGTGCGCAGGACCGGCAGGCCGCCGGCGGCCAGCGCGGTGTCGCACAGCTGCACCAGCGCATCCCCCAGCCGCTGAGCGCGGCTCCGGCCGGGCGGTCGGCCTGCACGAAGGACTCCAGCGCCGCCTGCAGCTTCTCCCCACCGACGGCGTCGAGCTCACCGCGCACCGACAGCGACCCGTCGGCGTGCTTCGCGAGCGAGAGCCGCCGTCCCTCGGTGGGGTCGGGCTCGGGGCCGTCGGAATCGAGGCGGGCCAGGTAGTGGCGCACGACGGTGACGAAGTCGGTGTACCGCTGCTCGATCGCCGCCTCGGTGAGCACCGCATCGATCTGCGCGAGGTCCACGCCGCCGTCGGCGGCGGTCTGCAGGCGTTCCGGCGTCAGCGCGGTCGCGGCGACGGCCACGTGCTCGGCCGAGACCAGGCCGGCGTCGTGGGCCTCGGCCAGCGCGGGCAGGTGGTCGAGCACCCGACCGTTCCCGATGATCCGGGCGGCCGCCGCAGGCGACAGCCGGCAGTGCCCGGGCAGCCACGAGCGCATGCTCTTCAGCCCGTCGCGCTCGGGTGCCTGGGTCAGCTCCGCGGCTCGCACCCGACGGGCCAGCAGGGCGTCAATCCGGTTGCGCTCGGCGACCAGCGTGGCGACGTCGTCCAGCACGTCACCGGTCCGCGGATCACTCGAACGCATGTGCGAAGTCTACCCCACCGACATACCCGCTGCCGGACGAATCCCCAGCTCATCGGGTTGTCCACAGATCGCGGGAGTCCACTGACGGGATCCCGGTGACGTCCGAGCACATCCGGCTCCCGGCCGGACTCAACACGGCGGCGCGGCGGCCGATCCTCTCGCGGCACCTGGGCACTCCGGGGGCGGCTGGAGGCGACGGTGGCGCGGCAGCAGAGGGACCGGACGGCGGGACGCCGACGGCGGTGGGCGGTCCGCCTGCTGGGAGCGCTCGTGCTCGTCGGCCTGGCGCTGTCCGGCTCCGGCTCGGTGCGCCAGCCGGACTTGGCGACGGCCAGCTTCGCCGACCCGGTGCCGCCGACCAACGTGTCGGCCGTGGGCTCCGACCGGGCGCTCACCGTGTCCTGGACGGCGCCGGCCAGCGAGAGCTTCGTCTCGGGTTACGACGTCTTCCTGGACAACGACATCAAGGCCAGCCCGGCGGGCACCAGTGCAGTCATCACCGGCCTGGTCAACGGCCACACGTACACGGTCACCGTCCGGACGAGGACGGCGCTCCTCGGGTCCACCGGGGAGGGCAGCACCCGCAGCACGCCGGTGACCGGCACGCCCCGCGACTCGGTCGCACCGGCTCCGCCGACCGGTGTCACGGCCACCGCGGGGAACATGTGGGCGACGGTCACCTGGACGCCGAACTCCGCCGACCCGGACGCCGACGGCTACCGCGTGCTCCGCGACGGCACCCCCGTCACCGGCCTGCTCGCGGGCCGCGCGACGGCGAGCTGGACCGACACGGCGGTCGTCGGTGACCGGACGTACGGCTACACGGTGCAGACCCACGACACCTCGGGGAACTGGTCGGCCGCCTCGAGCCCCGTCGCGTCCGCGCGGCCGACGGACCTGACGCCACCGGCGACGCCGACCGGGCTGGTGGCCACCGCGGGGGACACGCGGGTGGTGCTGTCGTGGACGGCGAACACCGAGTCCGACCTGGCCGCCTACGTGGTCCACCGGGACGGCGTCGAGGTGGCGCGGGTGACCACCGGCACGTCGTGGACCGACACCGGCGTCGCCAACGACACCACCTACGCCTACCGGCTGGCCGCCGTCGACCGGCACGGCAACCTCTCGGCGGCCTCGGCACCCGCCGTGTCGGCCCGCCCGACCGACCTCACCCCGCCCGCGACGCCGACCGGGCTGGTGGCGGTCGCCCGCGACGGGGCGGTGGAGCTGTACTGGGCCGCCAACCCCGAGCCCGACCTGCAGCGGTACGTCGTCCACCGCGACGGGGTCGAGGTCGCCCGGGTGGCCGGCACCGGCTGGACCGACACCGGGGTGGTCAACGACACCACCTACGCCTACCGGCTGGCCGCGGTGGACGGGCACGGCAACGCCTCGGCGTTCTCCGACCCGGCGGTGACCGCGCGCCCCACCGACCAGACCGCTCCCGCGACGCCGACCGGGCTGGTGGCGGTCGCCCGCGACGGGGCGGTGGAGCTCCGCTGGGCCGCGAACACGGAGCCCGACCTGCACCGCTACGTCGTCCACCGCGACGGTGCGGAGGTCGTCCGGGTGACCGGCACCAGTTGGACCGACACCGGGCTGGCCAACGACACCACCTACGCCTACCGCCTCGCCGCGGTGGACGGGCACGCGAACGTCTCGCCAACCAGCGACCCCGCGGTGACCGCGCGGCCGACCGACCAGACCCCACCGGCGGCGCCGACCGGGCTGGTGGCCACCGCGCGGGACGGCTCGGTCGAGCTGGCCTGGCAGGCGAACGCCGAGGCCGACGTCGACCGCTACGTCCTGTACCGCGACGGCGTCGAGGTGGCGCGGGTGGCCGGCACCAGCCGGGTGGACACCGGTCTGGTCAACGGCAGCACGTACGCCTACCGGGTCCAGGCCGTCGACCGGCACGGCAACGCCTCGGCGCTCTCCGACCCGGCGGTGACCGCGCGGCCGACCGACCAGACCCCACCGGCGGCGCCGACCGGCCTGGTGGCCACCGCGCGGGACGGCTCGGTCGAGCTGGCCTGGCAGGCGAACGCCGAGGCCGACGTCGACCGCTACGTCCTGTACCGCGACGGCGTCGAGGTGGCGCGGGTGGCCGGGACGGGCTGGACCGACGCCGGCGTCGTCAACGGCACCACCTACGGCTACCGGGTCCAGGCCGTCGACCGGCACGCCAACGCCTCACCCACCAGCGATCCCGCGGTGACCGCGCGGCCGTTCGACCAGGTCGCACCCACGGCCCCGGCGGGCGTCACGGTCACCGCCGGGGACAGACGGGCGCTGCTGCGCTGGACGGCGAACGGCGAGCCCGACGTCACCGCCTACCGCGTGCTCGCCGAGGACGGCGGCACGCTGGCGACCGCCACCGCGCCGGCCACCCAGGTCACGGTGACCGGCCTGGTCAACGGCACCGAGCGCCGGCTGCGGGTGGTCGCCGTGGACACCTCCGGCAACGCCTCGTCGCCGTCGGCCGAGGTCGCCGTCACCCCGGTGGCGACGGGCGTCCCGGCCGAGGGCGCGGCGCAGAGCGGCGGCGTGGCGGCCAGCGCCGACGGGCGCTTCGTCGTCGTCGGCACGTCGGCGCGCTGGGAGGAGTCCGACACCAACACCGCCTACGAGCTCCACCTGCTCGACCGGGCCGCCGGCACCGCCCGCCGCATCGCGCCGCTGCCCGCCTCGGCCACCGGCAGCAGCGACCCGACCAACGCGGCGGCCCCCGCGGTCAGCGACGACGGCCGCTACGTCGCCCTCGCCACGACCGCCGCGCTGCGCCCCGAGGACACCAACCGGCTCGCCGACGTCTACCGGCTCGACACCCGGTCGGGCACCTGGGAGCTGGTCAGCGTGCCGGCCCGGGGGAGCGTCCACCCGTCGGTCGCCGGCACCGTCCTGCAGACCGGCGCCGCCGTGCACGCCACCAGCCCGACCGTCGTCCTGTCCGGCAGCGGCGACCTGGTGCTCTTCTACTCCGCCCGCCCCGACCTGGTGCCCGGCGACACCAACGGCGTCGTCGACGTGTTCGCCAAGACGCTGTCGACCGGCGCGGTGACCCGGGTGTCGACGTCCGCCACCGGGGGCGACCTGCCGCGCGCCGCCACCGGCCCCGCGCTCGCGGTCACCCCCGACGGCCGGTTCGCGCTGTTCCCGGCGACGTCGTCCTCCGGCCCGGTGGTGCTCTACCGCAAGACGCTGTCGGGCCCGGGCGCCGGGCAGGCCCTCGTGGTCTCGGCGGTCCCCGTCGGCGGCCGGCCGGTGGAGTACGGCGTCCACCGCGACGCCGGCGACGTCGCGCTCAGCGACGACGGGCGTCACGTCGCGCTGGTCACCGCCGCGAAGGTGACGACGTCGACGCCGACCGCGAGCTGGCCGACCGGCCTGGCGTACCGCGTGGACACCACCACCGGCGCGGTGACCCCGCTGGGCAACGGCCAGACGGCGGTGTGGGAGCACCGGGTCGAGCTCGACCCGACCGGCCGGTACGCCTTCTTCGCCACCGCCGCGGCGCAGGTCCCCGGCGACGGCAACGGCCACACCGACCACCTCCGCCGCGACCTCGGCACCGGCGCGCTGACGCTGGTGACCGCCGACGCCGCCGGCCGCGCCACCAACGGTCCCACCGGGTCGGTGACCCCGGCCGAGTACGGCCGGCTGATGGCCGTGGACGGCGACCGCGTGCTGGTGACGACGTCGCAGGCGCTGACCGCGAGCGACACCAACCGGCTGCGCGACCTCTACGCCAAGGACCTCGCCGACGGCACGGTGACGGTGCCCCGCGGCTGACCCGGCGCCGGGTCCCCGGGGAGCTCACCGGCCACCTCACCGGCCACCTCGGCGACCACCTGCGCGGTGCGGGTGCCGGGGTCGCAGGCGGCGGCCGCCGTCAGCGCGTCGGGGAAGGAGCCGACGTCGGTGAGCTCGGGCAGGTCGAGCACGGTCAGCCCGGCGTCCTCCAGCGCCTGCCGCGTCCGCTCCGCCGTGTCGGTGCGGGCCGTCGGCACGTCGGGCAGGACGCCGGCCTCGAGGGCCGCGTGCAGGCCGAGCGCCCACCAGCGGCCGTCCGGCGCGGCACCGAGCACCGCCGTCTGCCGGCTGGTCGTGACCAGCCGGTCCAGGCAGGCGGCCAGCAGCGCCGGCGTCACCTGCGGGGTGCCGGTGCCGATGAGCAGCGTCGGCACGGCCGCGCCGTCCATCGCGTCGGCGAAGGCGGCGGCCAGCCGGGTGCCCGTGTCGCCGCCCGTCTGCGGGACGACGGTGCAGCCGGACAGGTCCAGGTCGCCGGGGTCGCCGTCGAGGGCCACCACCCGGCGGGCCACCGGGGTGGCGCGCACCGCGTCGAGGGTGTCGGCAGCCGCGGCCTCGGCGATCGCGGCGGCCTGGTCCGGGGTGCACGGCGGGCCCAGCCGCGCCGTGCCGCGCCCCGGTGCCTCGGCGAGGACCAGCAGCTGGGCGGCGAGGGCGGCGTCGGGCACCCGGGGACCGTAGCCCCCGGGGACCGCCGACGGCCCTCCCGTGCGCACGACCACCCGTCCGGGCGCACCGCCGGCCGTCGGGGGCCGGCGCTACGGTCCGGCACGTGGAGCGGGTGCGGTGCGCGTGGGGCGACAGCGCCCCGGAGTACGTCGTCTACCACGACGAGGAGTGGGGCACCGAGCTGCACGGCGACGACGCGCTGTTCGAGCGGCTCTGCCTCGAGGCGTTCCAGTCGGGCCTGTCGTGGCTCACCATCCTGCGCAAGCGGCCGGCCTTCCGCGCCGCCTTCGCCGGCTTCTCGATCGACGCGGTCGCCGCCTTCACCGCCGACGACGAGGCGCGGCTGATGGCCGACGCGGGGATCGTCCGCAACCGCGCCAAGATCGCCGCCGCCGTCCGCAACGCCCGCGCCGCCCAGCAGCTGCCGGACGGGCTCGACACGCTGCTGTGGTCCTTCGCGCCGTCCGGACCGCGTCCCCGGCCGGCCACGCTCGCCGACGTCCCGGCCACCAGCCCGTCGTCGACGGCGATGGCGCGGGAGCTCAAGCGGCGCGGGTTCGTCTTCGTCGGGCCGACCACCGCCTACGCGCTGATGCAGGCCACCGGGATGGTCGACGACCACGTCGCCACCTGCTTCCGGGCGACCGGCGCAGGCACCCCGTAGGGGGCTCCGGTTGGAGTCCCGGCGGGGATACGGGATCATGTCTCCGGAGCTCAGCAGCGATCAACAGCCACACCGCAGCCGCAGAGGGGCGGCGGGTGGCCGGCGAAGGAGGCACGCATGGCGGCCATGAAGCCGCGCACGGGTGAAGGTCCCCTGGAGGTCACCAAGGAGGGGCGCGGCCTGGTCATGCGGGTGCCGCTCGAGGGCGGCGGCCGCCTGGTCGTCGAGCTGTCGCCGGACGAGGCGCAGGCCCTCTCGGAGGCACTGAAGGGCGCGACCAGCTGAACGTCGCCGCGCACCTGCCCGAGGGCAGCACCGCGCAGGACGACGCGGCCCCGGCCGCCGGCAGCACGCCGGCGACCGGGGCCGCACCCTTGCCGCGGGTCGAGCTGCTGACCACCCTGCCCCGCCTGGGCGAGGACGACGTGCTGGCCGTGCCGGTCGGCACCGGCGGCGCGCTGCCGCCCTGGCTCGAGCGGCCCGCCTTCGGCACCCTCCCACCGGTGCCCGCACGGCTGCTGGCCGCGGCGCTCCGCGACACCGGCAACACCGGCAAGCCGGGCGCGGTCACGAACCTGCCCGTCCCCGGCCGCCGCCCGCGCAGCCTGGTCGCCGTCGGCCTCGGCGACGGGACGCTGCCGGACCTGCGCGGCTACGTGGCGACCGCCGTGCGCCGCGCGCAGACCCTCGCCGAGCACGGCGCCACCCGGCTGGTGCTGCCCGTCGACGGCGCGGCCGCCCCCGCCGGCGCCGACGAGGTCCGGGCCGCGGTCGAGGCCGCGCTGCTGGCGGGCTACCGCTTCCGCGACACCTCCACCCCGCACCCGCCGCGGCTGGCCACCGTCACCGTCGTCGCCACCGACGGTGCCGACCCCGCGGTGGTCGCCGCCGCCCGCGCCGGCGAGGTCACCGGCCGCGCCGTCGCCTGGGCGCGGGACCTGGTCAACACCCCGAGCAACACCAAGGACCCCGCCTGGCTGGCGGACCAGGCGGTCGAGCGGCTGGCGGGCCTGCCGCACGTGACGGTGACCGTGCTGGGCCCCGAGGAGCTGCGCGCCGGTGGGTTCGGCGGCGTCCTGGCCGTCGGCGGCGGGTCGGCGTCCCCGCCGCGGGTCGTCGTCGCCGCCTACGACCCGCCCGGTGCCGGCCCGGCCCGGCCGGTGCTGGTGGGCAAGGGCATCACCTTCGACACCGGCGGCATCTCGATCAAGCCCAACGCCGGCATGCGGGAGATGAAGACCGACATGGCCGGGGGAGCGGCGGTGCTGGCCGCCGTCGACGCCGCCGCCCGCCTGGGGCTCCCGGTCGCGGTGACCGCCGTCGTCCCGGCCGCCGAGAACGCGGTGTCGGGGTCGTCCTACCGGCCGGCCGACGTCGTCCGGCACGTCGGCGGGCGCACCACCGAGGTGCAGAACACCGACGCCGAGGGCCGCATGGTGCTCGCCGACGGCCTGGCGTGGGGCCGCCTGGAGCTGGGCGCGACCGTGCTGGTCGACGTCGCCACGCTCACCGGCGCGATGAAGGTCGCGCTCGGCACCCGCACCGCGGGCCTGTACGCCACCACCGACGGGCTGGCCGACGCGCTGTCCACCGCCGCGCTGCACGCCGGTGAGCGGGTCTGGCGGATGCCGCTGGCCGAGGAGTACGCCGACCTGCTCGCCAGCGACGTCGCCGACGCCAACAACGCCCCCGGCAACCCGGGCGGCACCACCGCGGCGCTGTTCCTGCAGCCCTTCGCCGGCGACCTGCCCTGGGCCCACCTCGACGTCGCCGGCCCCGCGCGTGCCGGCTCCGACGACGCCGAGGTGGTCAAGGGCGGCACCGGCTTCGGCGCGCGCACGCTGCTGCGCTGGCTGGAGGCGGGGGCGCCGCTCGACCCGCCGCCCACGGTGACCGACTGATGGACGACGACACCGGCGTCGTCTTCCCCGCCGGCCCCGACGGTCGCCGCAGCACCGCGGCGGTCGGCCGCGCCGTGGTCGCCGACGCGCTGCGGCCGGTCGACCCGGTCGGCGCCCGCGCCGCCGAGCAGGAGACCAACTGGCGGGCGGGCTACCTGGTGCACTTCCGCCGGCTGGTCGAGGCCGGCCTGGGCTCCGCGGAGGCGGCACTGGCGATCGCCGGTGCCGGGCTCGACGCCGTCCACGCCCGGCTGCGGGTGGCCGGCGCGGACGGCGAGCAGCCGCTGACCGCCCTGCTCAGCGCACCGGCGGGGCGGGTGCCGGCCACCCGCGAGGTGACCGGCACCGCCGAGCCCGAGCGCGAGCTCAGCCTGCCCTTCCGCGGCGCCCGGCTGCGCGGCGCCGACCTGCACCGGCGGCTGGACACCTGGGTCGAGCGCGGCGTGCTCGAGCCGTCGGCGGCCGAGGCGGTGCGCACCGTCGCGGCGCACCCGGAGTGGCTGCCCCTGCCCGGCCGCACGGTCGCCGTGCTCGGCGCCGGCGCGGAGATGGGCCCGCTGACCGCGCTGCTGCGGTGGGGCGCGACGGTGGCCGGCGTCGACCTGCCCCGGCCGGAGCTGTGGCGCCGGGTGCTCGACACCGCCCGGCGGGGCGCCGGCACGCTGCTGGTCCCCACCTCGGGCGACCTGCCCGAGGGGGCCGGCGCCGACCTGGTCCGCGAGGTGCCCGCGGCCGCCGACTGGCTCGCCGGACTGCCGGGCGAGCTGGTGCTGGGCGACTACGTCTACGCCGACGGCGCCCTCAATGTGCGCGTGTCGGCCGCCGTCGACGCGCTCACCCTGCGCGTGCAGGCGGCCCGGCCGGAGACGGCGCTGGCGTTCCTGGCCACGCCCACCGACGTCTTCGCCGTCCCCGGGGACGCCGTCGCGCACTCGGTGCGCAACTACGCGGACCGCTCCCGATTCGGCAAGCTCGTCGGCCGCCCGCTGCGGACCCTCTCGGCGGGGCGGCTGCTGCAGCGGGCCTACGTGCCCGGTGCCGACCCCGGCATCAGCGACGACCTGGTCGCCCAGCAGGGGCCGAACTACGCGCTGGCCAAGCGGCTGCAGCGGTGGCGGGCCACGGTCGCCCGCCAGGCCGGGACGACGGTGTCGATGAACGTCGCGCCGCCCACCCGCACCCGCTCGGTGGTGAAGAACCGGGCGCTGGCCGCCGCCTACGCCGGGGCGCACCGCTTCGGCGTCGAGGTGTTCGAACCGGCGACGTCCAACGTGCTCATGGCCGCGCTGCTCGTGCACGACCTGCACACCGGCGGCGGACCGCGGCACGACCACCCCTGGCAGGACGAGGCACACGCCGCCGTGCACGGGGGGCTGTGGCGGACGGCGTACGCGCCGCGCAGCGCGCTCGGGCTGGCGGCGGTCCTGGGGCTCGGGGCGGCGCGCGGCTGACCCGCACGTCCCCGGACCGGGCGCGGTCGTCGGGGAGGATCCGGGCCGTGCCGCCGCCGTCCCGCCTCCGCCGGCTCGCACCGGTGCTCGCCGGGCTGGCCGTGCTCGCGATCGCCCTGGTGGCGCTGGTCGCCGTCCGCGCGCCGGCCGGGGCCGAGGCGACGCGGCTCGCCGTCCCGCCGGTCCCGGTGCCGCCCGCCTTCCCGACCGCGAGCGGGCCCGCACCCGCCCCGTCGCCCTCGCCGGTGGCGCCGGTGTGCTCACCCCTGGGGCTCTCGGTCACCGCGGGCGAGGTCGACGCCGCACTCGGGCACCGCGCCGTCGTCCTCACCGTCACCAACTGCGGCAGCGAGCCCCGCGAGGTGACCGGCTACCCGGACGTCGCCGTCCTCGACGCCTCCGGTGCGCCCGTGCCGTTCACCGTCGCCCACGACTCCAGCTACACCGTCCGCGACCCCGGCCCGGTCCCGCCGGTGCTCCAGCCCGGCCGGCAGGCCGTCACCGGGGTCTCCTGGTCGGCCACCGTCACCGCCGGCGGGCCCACCGAGGGGCAGGCCCTGCGGGTGGTGCCGGTGCCCGGCGACGTCGCCCAGGTGCTGCCCGTGTGGGTCGACGCCGGCACCACCGGGGAGATCGCCGTCGCGGCCTGGGCGACCGAGCTGGCGCGGTAGGGCTCACTCGCCGAGGACGCCGTCGATCGCCTCGCGGATGAGGTCGGCGTGCCCGTTGTGCCGGGCGGTCTCCTCCAGCAGGTGCAGCAGCGCCCAGCGCAGGCTGAAGCGGTTGCCGTTGCGCAACGGCACGGCCGACAGCGCGTCGAGGTCGCCGGCGTCCGCGACGACGTCCCGCGAGCGGCGGCAGGCCTCCTCGTAGCGGCTGCGCAGCACCTGCGGCTCGAGGGTGGGGCCGGTCTCCAGCTCCCAGTCGGGGGTCGCGTCCCAGTCGACGGTGTCCCACGGCTCGGGGATCGGCCCGCCGGCGAAGCGCTGCACCATCCACGTCTCCTCGACCAGCGCCAGGTGGTAGACCAGCCCGGCCAGCGTCAGGGCCGAGGGCGGGTGCCGGTGCGCGAGCTGCTCCCGGGTGAGGCCGTCGGCCTTCAGCAGCAGCGTCTGGCGGTGGAAGTCGAGGTAGGCGGTCAGCTGCACGAGTTCCGGGGCGGACTCGGGCGGGTCGGTGCGCACCGGCCGACCCTGGCACGCTCCCCGCGGTCGCGGGCCGCTTCTGCACGTGCCGGGCGACTCCTCCCGGTGCACGTCTGCTGGCGAGCCCGTGACCTGCAAGAACTGTCGTACCCCGGTCGTAGGTTCGGGTCGTGCAGGAGATGGAGGACGACGCGCCGCCGGTGTTCGCCGGTGGTCTCCTCGACCTGCTCGTCGCCGGCGCGCCGGAGGTGCAGCGGCTGCCGGTGGCGCTGCTCTCGCGGGAGCAGAAGGCCGCCGAGCTGGCCCGGGTGCAGGCCCGCAAGGCGATGGACGCCGCCTACGAGGCCGAGCTCGTCCTCGGCCTGGCCGACGACAGCCCCGACGACCTCGACCCCGCACCCGGGACTCCCGGTGCCAAGCGGGGGTCGTGGGCGCCGGATCCGGAGCTGCCCGGCGTCTCGGAGTTCTTCACCGCCGAGCTGGCCATGATCATCAACTGCGGGCGACGCAGCGCCTCGCTGCTGGCGCAGCGGGCGTGGGTCTACCGCGAGTCGCTGCCGGCGACGTGGGCGGCCCTCGCGGAAGGCGTGCTGGACGAGGCGCGGGCCAAGGTGCTCGTCGATGTCCTGCAGCACACCGACCCCGGCGTCGCGCGGCAGGTGGAGTCCCAGCTGCTGCCCCAGGCCGCCGGCTGGACGACGCACGTGCTGCGCAAGCGGGCCGTGGCCGCGCTGCTGGCGGTGGACGCGGACGCGGTGGATGCCCGGCGCAAGGAGGCGGAGCGGCAGGCCGACGTGCGCGTCTACCCCTCCCCGCGCGAGGGCATGAGCACGCTGGCCGCCGATCTGCCCGCGCCGGTGGCGGCGGCGTGCTTCGACCTGGTCGACCAGCTCGCGGTCCTGCTGAAGAAGGACGGCGACGACCGCCCCATCGGCCAGCTGCGGGCTGCGGTGCTGGCCGACCTGATCCAGCGGCCGTGGGACGACTCGCGGCCGCCGGTGACGGCGCACCTGCAGCTGATCGCCACCCTCAGCGCCCTGACCGGCCGCAGCGGCGAGGCGGGTGAGGTGAACGGGCTGCCAATCACCATCGGCCAGCTGCGCGACCTGCTCGCCCGACTCGACGCCCTCGGCGTGCGCACCTCGCCCGGCGGTTCGGTGACGCTGGCGCTGACCGACGACGACGGCACGCTGCGGGCGACGACCTCGCTGGAGCAACTGCGCCGCCTGGCCAAGCGCGGCTGCCCCACGCACTCGGGCCTCAACTGCGGATGCGGAGTCCTCGACCGGCCGGGGCAGACCGACGCCTACGAGCCGTCGGGAGCGCAGCAGGCGTTCGTGCACACCCGCGATCGCACCTGCCGCTTCCCCGGCTGCGGCCAACGGGTGGGCTGGGCCGACGCCGACCACGTCCTCCCGCACGCCTGCGGCGGCGCCACCGACTGCGCCAACCTGTGCTGCCTGTGCCGCAGCCACCACCGGCTCAAGACCTTCGCCCCCGGCTGGCGGTTCACCATGACCCCCGACGGCGTGCTCACCGTGACCACCCCGTCCGGCATCACCCGCACGACGAGACCACCGGGCCTGCGACCACCACCGCCGGCCGAGACGACATCACCGGCCGACACCGGATCACCACCGCAGCAGGCGACCGAGCCGGACGACGACCCCCCACCGTTCTGACCCGGCGCGCGGCACCGCCGGTGCGTCAGGCGGGGCCGATCAACCCCGCGACGATCTCGGCCGACAGCGCCACCAGCGGCAGCCCGCCGCCGGGGTGCGAGGAACCGCCGACCAGGTAGAGCCCGCGCACTGGCGCGGCGTTGCCCGGCCGGAGGAAGGCCGCGCGGGCCCCGTTGCTCGACGTGCCGTAGATGGAGCCGCCGACGCTGCCGGTCTCGCGGGCGAGGTCGGCCGGGGTGCGGGTCACGCACCAGCGCACCCGGTCGCGGACGTCGAGTCCCCGCGCGGCCATGACCTCCAGCACCCGCGCCGCGTAGCGGTCGGCCAGGCCGGGAGCGTCCCAGTCGACGCCGCCGTCGGGGTCGTGCCGCGGCGCGTTGACCAGCACGAACCACGACTCGCTGTCGTCGTCGGGGCGGGTCACCGGGTCGTCGGGCGCGCTCACGTAGACGGTGGGGTCGGGTACGGGGCACGGGACGCCGCGGTGCCGGCCGGTGCCGAAGACGGCGTCGAACTCGGCGTCGTAGTCCTCGGGGAACAGCACGGTGTGGTGCGCCAGCCCCGGCGTCCGGCCGCGCAGCGCCAGCAGCAGGACGAACCCCGACAGCGACGGCGTCGCCCGCGTCAGCCCCCGTCGTACCGCCCGCGTCCGCCGCGACGGCGGCAGCAGCCCGGCGTACAGCGCGGTGGCGTCGGCACCCGAGACGACGACGTCGGCGGTCATCTCCCCGCCGTCGGCGAGCTCGACGGCCGACACCCGCCCACCGTCGCCGAGCACCCGGCGCACCGGGGTGCCGGTGCGGACGTCGGCGCCGCGCTCGCGCGCCCGGTCGGCGACCGCCTCGGCCAGCCGGTGCAGCCCGCCGCGGACGTACCAGGAGCCGAACGCCTGCTCGACGTAGGGCACGGTGGCCAGCACCGCCGGCGCCCGCCGCGGGTCGGACCCGGAGTAGGTGGCGTACCGGTCGAGCAGCACCCGCAGCCGCGGGTCCCGCAGGTAGCGGGCGCCGAGGCCGCGCAGCGTCTGCCAGGGCGCCACCGTGCCGACGTCGCCCGGGTCGCGGGCCAGCCGCGCGAGGGTGGCCGCACCGCGCAGCGGTGAGCGGAGGAAGGGCTGCTCGGTGATCGCCCACATCGCCTCGGCGCGGTCGAGCAGCGCCCGCCACTGCGCGCCGGCGCCCTCGCCCAGTGCCCCGTCGAGCGCGGCGGGCACCGCGTCGAGGTGGCCGGGCACCGCCAGCCGGGTGCCGTCGCCGAAGCGGTAGTCGACGGCGGGGTCGAGGCGCTCGAGGTCGACGGCGTCCTCCAGCGGCCCGCCGGTCGCGTCGAACAGGTCGCGGTGCACCTGGGGCAGGGTGACCAGGCTCGGGCCGGTGTCGAAGGCGTGGCCGTCGCGGGCGTACCAGCCGAGCTTGCCGCCGACGTCGTCGGACTGCTCCAGTACGGTGACCCGGTGCCCGAGCGCGGCCAGCCGCGCGGCCGCGGCCAGGCCGCCGAGCCCCGCGCCGACGACCACCACCCGCGCCACGCCGCCACCGTAGCCGTGGTCGGCGCGGCACCCGGTGCGGGACGGTGGTGGCCGGCGCCGGGGTACCGGCTCAGACCGGGACGGTCAGCGCCAGGACGGCCAGGTCGTCGGCCTCGTACCGGGAGTTCCGCAGCCGCTCCGCCACCGTGGCCGAGATCCGCTCGACGATGCACTCGGCGCCGTCCACGCCCGGCTGGCTCAACAGCGTGACCAGCCCGGCCTCTCCGAGCTGGACGCCGGCGTCGTCCCGGGCCTCGGTGACCCCGTCGGTGTAGAGGACCAGCGACGCCCCGGGCGGGAGGGGAAGGGCGACGGGGTCGAACCGGGCCCCGGCGTCGATGCCGAGCGGGACGTCGCGGGCGCCGACCTCCGACCAGCCTCCCGACGTGCGCAGCAGCGGCAGCGGGTGACCGGCGACGCTCAGCTCGGCCCGTGTGCCGTCCTCGCCGCGTGGTCCGAGCACCAGGCAGCACGCGGTCACGAACCGGAGGGGACCGGCGGCCTGCTCCCGCAGCAGCGCGGCGTTGACCGCCCGGAGCACCTCGGCCGGGTCCCCGGCGGCCGCGGCCGCGCGGGCCGTGTGGCGCGCGAGGGCGGTCACCGCGGCCGCCTCAGCGCCGGTGCCGCACACGTCGGCGATGAGCAGCAGGGAGCGCCCGTCGGGCAGCTCGGTGACGTCGTAGGTGTCACCGCCCACCAGGGCCGCCCCGCCCCCGGCCCGGTAGCGGGCGGCGAGGTCGAGCCCGGGGACGGTCGGCAGGTGGGAGGGGAGCAGGCTGCGCTGCAGGGTGTCGGCGAGGTGCCGGACCTCGGACTCCGCGCGCAGCCGGCCCAGGAACTGGCCGATCTGCCGGCCGGCGTGCGCGAGGACGTCGAGCAGCTCGACCGGCACCGGTCGCGACTGCCGGGAGAACAGCTCGCAGACCGCGACCACGGTGCCCCCGCGCAGCACGGGGAAGGCCACCCCGGTGCGCAGGCCGTCGGCGCGCGCCGCGGCGCCGCGGAGGAAGCGCGGGTCGCTCCACAGGTCCTCCACCACCACCGGCGCCCGGGACGACCAGGCCAGGCCCGGCAGCCCCTGCCCCCGGGCGAGCGGGTGCCCGCACGTCCCGGCGTGCAGGACGCCGACGTCGAGTCCGGGCGCGGTCCACGTGCCGGCGGGCCGGAGCCGGCCGCCGCTGTCGTCGGCCTCCCACAGGGCGGCGACGTCCCAGTCCAGCTCGGCGCAGAGCGTGGCCAGGAGCCGTTCGAACGCGACGTCGGCGTCGGGTGCCTCGGTGAGCGCCGCGGTGACCCGCAGCGTGGCCGTGAGGTACCGGCTGACCTGCAGCTGGCGCTCCAGGAGGACCGTGGTGCTGGCGTCGCGCAGCACGGCCACCACCACGGCGCCGTCCGGATCGGCACCCGGCACGGGGTCCAGCCGGGACAGGGTCAGGTCGATGGCGATCTCCTGCCCGTCGGCCCGCAGCGCGGGCACCTGGGTGGTGGAGCCGACCAGCTCCCCGACGCCGGTCCGCCGGAACCGGCTGAACCCCTCCCCGTGGCTGTCGCGCAGGCGCTCGGGCATCAGGACCGTCAGCGGCCGGCCCGTGAGGTCCCCGGGGTCGTGGCCGAGCAGCGCCCGGACCGCGGGGTTGACGTAGGCGATGTTCCCGGCCTCGTCGGCGACCACCACCGTGTCCGGCAGGGCCTCGAGCAGGGCCGGCGCGGGGAGGGCGGCCGAAGACGTCACCCCCCGCGGTGTCAGCGCCACGGCTCCCCCTCCGGCCCGTCGTGCTGCGGTGGCCGCCGGTCGCGCCGGCGCTCGTCCTCCGTCGCCACGGTGCCACAGCCCCGCCGGCGCCCGGTCCCGGGGACCCCGGTCGGCCGGCACGTCAGAACGCGTAACGGATGCGCAGCCAGGGCGCGTGGTGGGCGACGAGCTCCTGCAGCCGCTCCACGCCGGCACGCTTGACGTCGTTGCGGTAGCGCACGTTCCACTGGCCGTTCTGGCTGCGCTTGGGCTGCTGGAGGTCCGGCCGCCACAGCAGGTCCTCGGCCTTGGGGTGCCAGCCGAGGTTGACCTCGTGCAGGTCGCGGTTGTGGGTCAGCATGATCACCTCGGCCGCCGCCTGGGCCTTGGCCGCGGGGGAGAGGGTGTCGTCGAGCTGCCGCAGCAGCTGCGCCCAGTCCGCCTCCCACCCGTCGCGCAGGACCACCGGCGACAGGTTGAGGTGCACCTCGTAGCCGGCCTCGACGAAGTCGTCGACGGCGCCGATGCGCTCGGCGATGCGGCTGGTCCGGACGTCGATCACCCGCGAGTCGGCGTCGGGCATGAGCGAGAACCGGACGCGGGTGCGGCCCTGCGGGTCGAGGTCGAGCAACTGCCGGTTGACGTACTTGGTGGCGAAGGAGGCCTTGGCCGTGGGCAGCTCGCGGAAGGTGGCCACCAGGTCGGCGACGTTGTCGCTGACCAGCGCGTCAACCGAGCAGTCGCTGTTCTCGCCGATGTCGTAGACCCAGCTGACCGGGTCGCACTGGTCGGCCTCGGCCTTGACGCCCTGCCGGGCGACGTGCCGGCGCAGGTAGCCGGTGATCTGCTCGATGTTGGTGAACACGGTGATCGGGTTGGCGAACCCCTTGCGCCGCGGGACGTAGCAGTACGCGCAGGCCATCGCACAGCCGTTGGCCGTCGAGGGCGCGATCCAGTTCGACGAGCGGCTGTTGGGCCGGGCCGACAGCGACTTCTTCACGCCGAGCACCAGCGTCTCGGTCTTGACCCGCACCCAGCGCTCGACGTTGCCCTCGTTGCCGTTCAGCTCGGGGATCTGCCAGTGCGAGGGCACCTCGACGATCTCGGCGCCGGGGAAGCGGGCCAGCACCTCGCGGCCGCGGGCGGAGTCGATCGCGGCCGGCTCGGCGTAGACGGTGCGGACGTCGAGCAGGCGGGTGGGGGAGGGCACCGGCGCGGGGGCCGGGGGAGTCGAGACGGCGGACGGCGAGGGAGCGGCTGCCACGTCCGAACAGCACCGGGCGCGACCCGCCGATTCCCGCCCCGACCTGCGAGGACGGTCACGCGGGCCGGTCAGCAGGAGGTCGACGGCAGCGCGCCGGGGTCCGGCCAGACACGGCCGGAGACCACCCCGACGACGTCGCCGGAGGGCACCGCGCCGAAGACCCGCGAGTCCACCGAGTCGGCGCGGGCGTCCCCGAGCAGGAACAGCCGGCCCTCCTCCACCGTCACGGGGCCGAACCAGACGCCGTCGAGGTGCTCGGCGTCCACCGACGTCTCGCAGACGGCGGTGCCGTCGACGACGAGCGCGCCGTCCTCGAGGGCGACCCGGTCACCGGGCAGCCCCACCACCCGCTTGACCACCAGCTCGCCGGTGCCCGGGTGCCGGGCCGCGACGACCTCCCCGCGCCCGACGGGCCCGGCGCCGCGGTCGACGAGCACCAGGTCCCCGGCCGCGAGGGTGGGCTGCATGCTCTGCGCGCCCACCCGGACCAGATGGACCGGCAGCAGGCCGGTCACCGAGGCGGCGAGCACCAGGGCCAGGACGACGGCCAGCGGGACGACGAGCCGCCCCGTCCGGCGCAGCAGCCGCCACGGCGCGGCGGGCGGCGTCCGGCGGGTCAGCCCAGGACCCCGGCCAGCCACAGCAGCCAGACCAGCGCGCCCAGGGCCAGCAGCCCGTCGAGCACCAGCCGCCGGGCACGGGCCGGCAGCAGCGCGGCGGCGGCCAGCGTGCCCAGGAGCTCCACCGCCACCGTCACCGTCCCCAGCACCGGCGGCTCGGGGACCTCCGTCGGCTCGGCGTCGAGCGCCACGGGCCCGGTCGTCGCCGTGTGCCCCGTGTGCCCGCCGGCGACCGCGGCGTGGTCGTGACCGAGGAACGGGTCGAGCAGGTCGGTGGTGTGACCTCCCAGGTAGAGGACGACCAGCCCGACCGTGCCCAGGACCACGGTGCCCAGGAAGCGGTCGGTGGCCGGACCCAGGGCCAGCCACGCGGCGGCGCCGACCTGCGCCAGGGCGGTGGCCAGGAAGAAGCCGACGACCAGGTCCCCGGCGCCCAGGTGCTGCACGGCCGCGGCCACGTGCAGGCCACCGGCGACCGCCGTCGCGGCGGCCGCGGCCCAGCGGACCGGGGTCGCCGGGTGGCGGACGCCGGCCGCCGGGACCACCTGCTCGACGGCCGCGCTCACAGCGGGGTCTCCGGACCCGACCGGGGCGGGGCGGCGTTGATCGGGTCGCAGTCGGCGTCGTGCTCGCCGACCTGGAACTGGGTCATCATGTCGTGGTCCTCGTGGCTGAGGTTGTGGCAGTGGACCATGTAGCGGCCGTGCGGCCCGTCGGGCGAGGAGAACCGCATGAGCAGCCGGACGGTCTCGTTCTCGCCGACGTAGACGACGTCCTTGGGACCCCGCTCCTCCGGCCGCGGCGGCCGGCCGTTGCGGGAGAGGACCTGGAAGTCGACCAGGTGGATGTGCAGCGGGTGGAACCAGCCGCCCGAGCTGTTCTCGACCTCCCAGATCTCGACGTCCCCGGGCGCGGGGTTGGCAAAGACCGGCTCGTAGTCGCCGTCCTCGACGTCGTCCCAGGTCTTGCCGTTGATCGTCCACAGGCCGTTGCTGCGCTCGAGCCGCATCCGCCGCGTCGTCGTCGCCATGGCCGCCGTCAGCGCCATCGCGGGGTGCGGCGGGGCCAGCGTCGCGGGGACGGTGTTGTTGCTCGGGTCGAACGCGTCGCCGGTCACCTCGAACTGCACGACCTTGCCGCTGTGGTCGTAGTCGGGCGCGTTGGCGACGCCGAGGTTGACCAGCTGCACGCGCTGGCCGGCCGCGACGGTGGCGAAGTCGACGACGATCTCGTAGCGCTCGGCCATGCCGACGGTGATCTGGGTGACCGTCTGCGGTGCGGCCATCAGCCCGCCGTCGGTGGCGATCACCTGGAACGGCTGGCCGTTGCTCAGCCGGAGCCGGTAGCCGCGGGCGATCGAGGCGTTGAGGATGCGGAAGCGGTACCTGCGCCGCGCGACCCGGAGCGTGGGCCAGGGGCGCCCGTTGACCAGGTTCACGTCGCCGTAGACACCGGAGTGGCTGTTGTCCTCCCAGAGCAGGGAGCCGTTCTCGGCGAAGGCGACGTCGCTGAGGACCAGCGGCACGTCGTAGGGGCCGCGCGGCAGCGGCAGGGCCGACTCCACCGCGTCGCTGACCAGGTAGAGGCCGGCCAGCCCCATGTAGACGTTCTCGGCGGTGTGGTGCACGCCGTGGTCGTGGTACCAGAGCGTCCGCGCCTCGCAGGCGTTCGGGTAGACGTAGTCCTTCCACTGCCCCGGCAGCGAGTTGTCCCCGGCGTACCCGTCGTACTGCGGCTCCGACGGCATGCCGTGCAGGTGGGTCGACGTCCACGGGGTGTAGCGCAGGGTGGGGTGGACGGCCGGCAGCTTGTTGACCTGCCGGACGACGGTCCGCCGTCCCCGCTGGGCCTTGATCGTCGGGCCGGGGACCGAGCCGTTGTAGCCCCACAGCGGGGTGTTCACGCCCGGCAGGATCTGGCCGGTGAAGGCCGTCTGCTCGATCCGGTAGTAGTCGGTGGTGGCGTCCCGCCGGACCGGCGCGAGCACCGGCGGCGAGGCGAAGGGCACCGTGTAGGGCCGCGGGATGCGGCCGCTGGAGATCCGCGAGACGCTCTTGGCCGACAGCACCCCCTGCCACGGCAGGGCGAGGGCGGCGGTGCCCAGCAGGCCGACCTTCAGCAGGTCGCGGCGGTCGAGGGCGAGGGCGCTGCGGCTGGTGTTGCTCACGGGGACTCCTGGGCTGCGTGTGGCGACACCTCCGACCCTGACGGGGCGAACGCCCTGGTCCCAGCCGGGAACGGGGGAGGTGCGGGTCCCGCAGATTGGGGGGTCGACGGCCCCGTCGTCACCCGGCGTGCGGGAGCGGCAGCAGCGCGGTCACCACGGTGCCCACGTCCTCGCCGGGCTCCACCCGGACGACACCGCCGAGGTCCTGCACGCGGTCGCGGACCAGCCGCAGGCCCAGGTGGCCGTCGGTGCGCTCGAGGTCCGCGTCGTCCAGCCCCACGCCGTCGTCGGCGACGGTGAGCAGCACGCCGGGGCCGCCGTCGACCTCCGCCCCGGTCAGCGTCACCCGCGCCGAGCCCGCCGCCGCGTGCTTGGCGACGTTGACCAGGGCCTCCCGCGCGGTCCGGTAGAGGACGGCGGCGTGCTCCGGGCGCAGCCCGCGCAGCTCCTCGGCCGTCACGCCGACCACCACGCCGGTCTCCCGGAGCCGGTCGGCGAGGTCCTCGAGGGCGGCGGCCAGCCCCGGACCGCTCAGGTCGGGCGGGTAGATGTCGATCATCAGCCGGCGCAGCGACGCGACCGCGTGCCGGACGGTGGACACCAGTCGGTCGACGGTCGGCTGCTGGGGCGCGGGGACGGCCACCCGCAGCGCGCTGAGCGCGTAGCTCACCCCGGCGAGGTCCTGCACGGGCCCGTCGTGCACGTCGGCGGCGATGTCGCGCCGCTCCCGCTCGGACGCGGCGAGGTTGCGCAGCACCAGGTCGTACTGCTCGGCCTCCTGCCGGCGCACCCGGCGCGACAAGGACGCCGCGATGGGCAGCTGCACCACCTGCAGCAGCACGAGGGCGCCCACGGCCAGCGGCACGATCTGCCACCGCAGCCGGGCGGCCTGCTCGTCGATGCTGTCGGTGGCGAGGTACACCTCGACGACCATCCGCTCGGCGCCGACGTCCACGGGGACGTAGACCTCCAGCAGCGGTCCGTGGTCGTCGCCGTAGGCGGCCTCGGGCTCGGGGCCGAGGTGGGCGACCACCGTGCCGTCCAGGGCGGACCGCAGCTCGTCGGACGCGGGGGAGCTCGTCCCCTCGTACTCCTCGTCCGTGGCGTACAGGACCTCGCTGCGCTCGGTCCACACCAGGACGGAGGTGACCGACCCGTCGCCCATCCGGTTCAGCAGCACGCGGTCGAGCTCGTCGAGGCGCTCGGCCTCTCCGGTCATGGCCTCCTCGAGCAGGGGTGCCACGAGCAGCTGCGCCAGCCGCTCGGCGGTCCGCTGCGCCTCGGCCACGGCGTTCTCCCGCGCGATGCGACCGCTGAGCAGGACGGTGACCGCGGCGACGACGAGGAGGACGCACACGCCGGTGGCGACCAGCGCGGCCAGGTACCGGCGGGGGCGCCGTCGTCCGGGGCGGGGGAGGGCGTCGGTGCGAGGGGGCCGGGGGGACGGCGGCGCGAGCCGCTCCCGGCCGGGGACCTCAGCGACCACCCGGACCCAGCATCCCGAGCTCCTGGGCGCGGACCACCGCCTCGAGCTGGGACCGCACGCCGAGCTTGGCGTGCAGCGCCTTCACGTAGCCGCGGCAGGTCTCGACGCTGATGCCGAGGACCCGGGCGATGCCCTTGACCGGCATGCCGCGACCCAGGCAGTCGAGGACCTCCTGCTCGCGCCGGGTCAGCTGCGGGCGGTCGGCGGCGGAGGACGGGACGCGGGGTGCACCGCCGGCGAAGGTCGAGGGGGCGACGAGCATCTGCCCCGGCTGCACCCGGCTGAGGACGTCGATCATCTCGGCCAGCGAGCCGTCCTTGGGGACGAACGCCGAGGCGCCGGCCTGCGCGGCGCGGACCACCCAGTCGGGGTCGCGGTGGGCGGTGACCACCGCGACGACGGCGCCCGGAGCGACCTCACGGACCCGCCGGGTCGCCGCGAGCCCGTCCTGGTGCGGCATCTCGATGTCCATGACGACGACGTCGGGCTGCAGGTCGCGGGCCATCGCCACGGCCTGGGCGGCCGACGAGGCGATGCCGAGGGAGACCATGCCCGACGCCTCGAGGGCGCCGGCGAGCAGCTCCGCGAAGGTGCGGTGGTCGTCGACCACCAGCACGGTCTGGGTGAGCGTCGGCGGTCGCTCGACCTGCGTCATCGTCACGTGGTGCCTCCCCGTCGGTGTCGCAGCCGTCCGCGCGACAGGGGAATCAGGTCACGCCCGCGTCCTGGATGAGAAGGACCTTGGTCCCGGCGGGGACCCGGGTCCCCGGATGGGGGGAGGTGATCATCGCGGGTCCTCGGCGGGCTGTCGCCGAGTCGTGACTGTGCGTCAGCGGACGGCGGGCGGGCCGACCGGCGGCTCCCAGGCCGTCCCGCCCTCGGCGACCGTGCGCACGCGGGCGGGCAGCAACGACGGCGGGTCGTCCTTGCGCAGCCAGCCGGCCACCCCCAGGGCCCGGGCCTCCTCCATGGCGGCGCCGGACACCGAGCTCGTCAGCATCAGCACGCGGGCCCCGGGAGCCACGGCCAGCACGGCGCGGGCGGCCTCCAGGCCGGTGCAGCCGGGCATCACCAGGTCCAGCAGCAGCACGTCGGGCCGAGTGCGCAGGAAGGCCGCGAGCACCGACGTCCCGTCCTCGCACTCAGCCACCACCCGGTGCCCCGCGGCGGTCAGCAGCTCCACCACGCTCGACCGGAGCCACGCGTGGTCGTCGGCGACCAGGACCTCGACCATGCCGCTCCTCCCGTCCGGGCGGTGCCGCTGCCGGTCACCACGGTGGCGCGCTGGTGCGCCCCGCACCATGCTGCCCCGTCGCCCGGGGCCGTGGCGCCCGGTCCCACGGCCCGGCTGAGGGAGGCGGGGCACCCCAATACCGGGGGTGCCGGCGGGACTCAGCCGGTCCGGCGCGGCGGGACGACGTCCTCGATGCGCAGCCGGCCGTCCTCGAGGTCCTCGGCGAGCTCCTCGACCGAGCGCCCGGCGGCGTAGGCGGCGCTGCGCAGCAGGACCAGTGCGGTGGCCGCGTCGGTGTCCAGCGCCAGCCCCGCCCGGCCGGCGGCCCGCAGCACCGACGCGCGGCGCACCGCCTCGGGGCCGTGCAGCCAGTCGGGTCCGCGCTCGGCCGGCCAGTCCGACCACACGGCCGCCTCGGTGAGCTCGGCGGTCACCAGCTCACCCACCGCGACGGCGGCGAAGACGTCGAGCGCGGGGACCGCCGCCTCGTCGGTGAAGTAGAGGTCCAGCGCGCCGGCACCGGCGAGGTCCTCGCGCAGCGGCAGGGCCACCGCCGCCCGGAACGGCGTCTGCGCGAGGAGCAGCTCGGCGAACGGCGGCCACCGGCGGCGCAGGTCGGCGCAGACGGCGAACACCGGCTGCCGCGTCCGCTGCGCCTCCAGGCACGGCCCGGTCCCGGTGGTGAACTGCAGCCGCTCGGCGCACGAGGCGTCGGGGCTGCTCGACCCCAGCGGGATCCGCCGCCCCGCGGCATCGACCACCGACAACCCCGCGCCGTCGACCCCGAGGGTGGTGGCGACGGCGCGGGCGAGCCGGACCGGCAGCAGCTCCGTGCCGGCCGGGCCGCGCGCGGTCACGTCGTCGAGCGCCGCGGCGAACCGGGTGGCGATGGTCATGCCCCATGCTCCCGCGCGGACGCGGAACCCGGGCGGCCGGTCACGGACCCCGCTCCGGCCGGTGCGTGTAGGCCGCCTCGCGCACCGCCTCGTCGGACTCCAGCCCCGCGCCCAGCGCGCCGCCCACGGTGGCCAGCGAGCTGGTCAGCCAGGCCAGCTCCAGGTAGTCGCCGAGCGCGGCCGGGTGGCCGAGGCCCTCGGCGAACAGCGCGGCGGGGACGAGCAGCAGCGCCCCGCCCAGGGCCAGCGCGAACAGCGCCCCGTACAGGGTGAGCACGCCGATGACCACGGTGGCGACCGTGGCCAGGTTGAACAGCGCCACCTGCTTGCGCACCCGCCGCGAGCGGCCCCGCTCCCACAGCTGCGCGCCGACGACGAGCATGACGCAGATGGCCACCACCGACCCCAGGCCCACGACCGTCAGCCGCAGCCACCCGAAGCGGTCGGCCAGCCGCCAGATGTCGGCGGTGACCAGCGCGAACACCCCGGCGGCGATGGCCGCGGTCAGGGCCCGGGACAGCTGGACGGTCAGCCGCCACGGCCGGTTGGCCCGCACCATGCCGACCAGGAGCCGCAGGTTGCCCGAGAGCACCCGCGCGGTGAACCGGACGCCCTCGGTCGACTCCGCGGGGTCGGTGGCCAGCTCGCGCACCCGCCGGCGCAGCGCCTCCGGGTCGCCCTCGCCGGTCCCGTCCCCGCCGAGCAGGGCGTGCACCAGCCCCACCGACGTGTGCAGCGCCCGCCGCCGGCGGCCGACCGCGCCGAGCGCGGGCAGCGAGAGCACCGCGACGCCGTGCACCGGGCTGGCGTGCGCCACCACGGTGCGGCGGTCGACGGTCAGCGGCAGGTCGGTGACGACGACGGCGAGGTCCCACTCCTCGGCCAGCAGGCGCTCGCGGGCCGCGGCGACGATCTCGGCGTCGTCGGCCGGCGGCTGCACCAGGCCGTCCTCGACCACGCGCACGTCCCAGACGACGTCGGGGTGGCGCTCGCGCAGCGCGCCGGTCACGTCGGAGGCCAGGTCGGCGGCCAGCTCGGCCGGGGCGCCGGGCGCGGCGACTAGGCCGAGGACGACGTCGGGGGGTGCGGCGGAGGCGAGGGGCGGCTCCCCTCCCGTCGCGGAGGCCCCTGCGGTCGCGGTCACAGTCGGAGCTGCCACTCCCGGCCGGTGCGCCACTCGACCATCACGATGCTGGCGTCGTCCTGCAGCCGGCCGGCCTGGTGGTCCATGACGCTGCCCATGAGCCGCCGCATGGTCTCCGGCGGCGGGTCGCCGGCCAGCTCCGCGCGGACGACGAGGTCGGCCAGCCGCTCCTCGCCGAAGAACGCGCCCTCCGGCGAGCGGGCCTCCACGACCCCGTCGGTGTACAGGAGCACCCGGTCGCCCGGGCGCAGCTGCAGCCGGCACGGCTGCGGCGCGCCCGACAGCAGGCCGAGCGGGCGGGCCGGCGGGCACACCGGCGGGCGGACGAGGACGCCGTCGCGGACCACCAGCGGGTCGGGGTGGCCGCAGTTCACCCAGGTGAGCACCCCGGTGTCGAGGTCGAGCCGGGCGATGGCCGCGGTGGCGAAGCGGCTGCCGTCGAACTGGCCGGCCACCACGGCGTCGATCGCGGTGGCCAGGTCGGGCAGGTCGTGCCCGGTCCGCCGGGCGTGCCGGTAGGCGCCGACGGCCGCGGTGGCCAGCAGCGCCGCGGGCAGGCCGTGGCCGACGGCGTCGAGCACCACCAGGTCGACCAGCGAGCCGTTGACGGCGTAGTCGAAGGTGTCCCCGCCGATCTCGTACGTCGGCTCGAGGGCGCCGGTGACCACCACCCGGTCGCTGGCGTAGGTGAGCGGCGGCAGCAGCTCCCACTGGACCTCGGCCGCCAGGGAGAGCTCCCGGCGCCGCCGCAGCCGGGCGAAGACGTCGCTGTAGGCGTCGCGGGTGACGACCAGCTCGGCGACCAGCGAGGCGAAGGAGCGCGCGTCGTCCTCGAACCGCGGTGTCGGCTCCGCGGTGAGGACGAACTCCAGCACGCCGATCCGCTCGGCGCCGTCGAGCAGCGGCAGCCACAGCGTCGCCGGCCCGTCGGCCGCGGGGGACTGCACCGGCTGCACCCGGCGGAAGGCGCGCCCGGCCACGGTGCCGTCGATGACCAGCGCCTCGCGGGCCGGCACGCCGTCGCCGGGCAGCGGGACCAGCTGGTGCTGCGCGTAGTCGGCCAGGTAGACGACGGCGTCGCGGACGCCCAGGCGACGCGCCTGCGCGGCGACGACCGCACCCACGGCGTCCGCGGGGAGGTGGTGCGAGGCGCGGACGAGCGCCCGCAGGGGGTCCTCCTCGGACGGGATCGCGTCGGTGGCCACGGCGGGACAGCCTCCCACCCGGCGCCCGGTGCGGTCAGCCGCGGGTGGCGAGCACCGCCGAGTACACCTGCACGGTCTGCTGCGCGATCGCCGGCCAGCCGAACTCGGACAGCACCCGCTCGCGGCCGGAGGCACCCATCGCCGCGGCCCGCGCCGGGTCGTGCAGCAGCTCGGTGACCCGCGCGGCGAGGCCGGCCTCGAACGCGGCGACGTCGTCGGGGTCGTAGGGGACCAGCAGGCCGGTGACGCCGTCGGCGACGACCTCCGGGATCCCGCCGACCGCGCTGGCGACCACGGCGGTGCCGCAGGCGGCGGCCTCGAGGTTGACGATCCCCAGGGGCTCGTAGACCGAGGGGACGACGAACACCGTGGCGCCGGTGATCAGCGGCACCAGCTGCTCGCGCGGCAGCATGGCCTCGATCCACACGACGCCCGGCCGGCGGGCCTGCAGCTCGGCCACCGCGTCGGCGACCTGCTGCCGCTCGGCCGGGGTGTCCGCGGCGCCGGCGCACAGCACCAGCCCGGCGTCGGGCGGCAGCTGCTCGGCCGCCCGGAGCAGGTGGACGACGCCCTTCTGCCGGGTGATCCGGCCGACGAACAGCGCGTACGGCCGGTCGGGGTCCACCCCGAGGGAGCGGACGACGTCGGGCGCGGGCGTGGGCCGGTAGGCCTCGGCGTCGACCCCGTTGCCGACGACGTGCACCCGGGCCGGGTCGAGGTCGGGATAGGCGTCGAGCACGTCGGCGCGCATGCCGTTGCTGACCGCGATCACGCCGTCGGCGGCCAGGTAGGCGGTGCGCTCCACCCAGGAGGACAGCCGGTAGCCGCCACCCAGCTGGTCGGCCTTCCACGGACGGCGCGGCTCCAGGGAGTGGGCGGTCACCACGTGCGGGACGCCGTGCACCAGCGAGGCCAGCAGGCCGGCGCCGTTGGCGTACCAGGTGTGGCTGTGCACCAGGTCGACCGTGGACAGGGCCGCGGCCATCTCGACGTCGGTGCCCAGCGCCTGCAGCGCGCCGTTGGCTCCGGCCAGGCCCGGCGGCACCGCCCACGCGATCGCGTCGGCGCGCGGGGCGCCGAAGCAGTGCACGTCGAGGTCCGGCCCGGCGGGCAGCGAGCGCAGCGCCGCCACGAGGTGCTCGACGTGCACCCCGGCACCGCCGTAGACGTCCGGGGGCCACTCACGGGTGACGATGCCGATGCGCACGCGGTCACCCTAGGGGGACCGGCCGCGCCGGGTCAGGTCACGCCGGACGCCCGCAACGGCTACGTTCGCTCCATGCGTGGCGGTCCCCGGGTGCTCGGCATCGTCCTGGCTGGTGGAGAGGGCAAGCGACTGGCCCCCCTGACCCAGGACCGGGCCAAACCGGCGGTGCCCTTCGGCGGCAACTACCGGCTCATCGACTTCGTCCTGTCCAACCTGGTGAACGCCGAGATCCGGCAGATCGCCGTGCTCACCCAGTACAAGAGCCACAGCCTCGACCGGCACATCACCACGACGTGGCGGATGTCGAACCTGCTGGGCAACTACGTCACCCCGGTGCCGGCCCAGCAGCGGCTCGGCCCGCGCTGGTACACCGGCAGCGCCGACGCGATCCTGCAGAGCCTCAACCTCATCTACGACGCGCGGCCCGACATCGTCGTCGTCTTCGGCGCCGACCACGTCTACCGGATGGACCCGGGCCAGATGATCGACCAGCACCTGCAGACCGGGGCGGGCGTGACCATCGCCGGCCTGCGCGTGCCGCGCCGCGAGGCGACCGAGTTCGGCGTCATCGACGCCGACGCCGGGGGCAAGGTGCGCGGCTTCCTGGAGAAGCCGGCCGACCCGCCGGGGCTGCCGGACTCCCCGGAGGAGTCCTTCGCCTCCATGGGCAACTACGTCTTCTCCACCGACGCGCTGCTGGAGGCCCTGCGCACCGACGCGGAGGACGCCGACTCGGCGCACGACATGGGCGGCTCGATCATGCCGATGCTGGCCGCTGCCGGGGCGGCCTACGTCTACGACTTCTCGACCAACATCGTCCCGGGCGCCAGCGAGCGCGACCACGGCTACTGGCGCGACGTGGGGACCATCGACTCCTACTTCGACGCGCACATGGACCTGGTCTCGGTCACCCCCGTCTTCAACCTCTACAACGACCGCTGGCCGATCCTCACCCTGCCGCCGCAGCAGCCGCCGGCGAAGTTCGTGCTCGGCGGCCGCGCCGAGGAGTCGATGGTCAGCGCCGGCGCGATCATCGGCGGCGGGTCGGTGCACAACTCGGTGATCTCGCCGGGGGTGCGGGTCGACCGCGGCGCGCGGGTCGAGGACAGCGTGCTCATGGACGGCGTCGTCGTCGGCGAGGGCGCCTACGTGCGCCGCGCGATCCTCGACAAGAACGTGGTCGTCCCGCCGTGGGCGCGCATCGGCGTCGAGACGGTCGCGGACAAGGAGCACTACCACGTCAGCGCCGGCGGGGTGACCGTCCTGGGCAAGGGCGTCCGCGCCTTCGTCTGACGGACCCCCGTGCCCCCCGACCCTCGCTCCGCTCGGGCCGGGTCCCTGCACGAGGGCCGTTCCAGCACGTCACCGTTGGTCGTCACGCTCCTGCTGGGGGCGGAGGCGCAGGAGCGGTTCGACCGGCTGCGGGCCGAGCACTTCCCGGCCGACCGCAACCACCTCGCGGCGCACGTCACGCTGTTCCACGCGCTGCCGGGGGAGGAGCGGGCCACCGTCGACGCGGCGCTGGCCACCGTCGCCGCGCGTCCGCCGTTCGACGTCGCGGTGACCGGAGTGCAACTGCTCGGCCGCGGCGTGGCCTACCGGCTGGCCGCCCCGGAGCTCTCCGCGCTGCACGGGGAACTGGCCGCGGAGTTCGACCCGTGGCTGACCCGGCAGGACCGCCAGCGGCTCTCGGCGCACGTCACCGTGCAGAACAAGGTGGAGCCGGAGCGGGCCCGCGCGCTGCGCGACCGGCTCGAGGCCGGGTTCGCCCCGCACGCGGTCCCCGCCCGCGGGCTGGGGCTGTGGCGCTACCTGGGCGGCCCGTGGGAGCCGCTGGCCGAGCACCCGTTCTCGGGCTGACCGGCCTCAGGACCGGCGGGTGGCGACCAGCAGGCCCGCGCCGATCGGCAGGACGGCGGAGGTCAGCTCCTCGTCCTCGCGGACGCTGCGCGCCAGCTCCCGCCAGGCGACGGTGTCGGCGTCGCGGGCCGCGCGGTCGCCGATCCGGTCGCCGGCCAGCAGGCCGTGGCAGGTGAGCGTGCCGCCGGGGCGGACCAGCCCGACCAGCGCGGCGAGGTGCGCGGCGTACTCGGTCGGCGGGCCGGCGCAGGCCACCAGGTCGTAGGCGCCGGGGGACAGCCGCGGCAGCACCTCGGCCGGGGTGCCGAAGATCAGCCGGGTGCGGCCCGCGGGGACGCCGGCGTCGGCGAGCGCCTGGCGGGCGGCGCGCAGCTGGGCGGGGTCGGTGTCCAGGACGGTGAGGACGCCGTCGGGCCGCATGCCCCGCAGCAGCCACAGGCCCGCGACGCCGCCACCGCTGCCGATGGACACGACCGTGCGGGCGCCGGCCCCCGCCGCGAGGACGGCGAGCGTCGCCCCGACCGCGGGCTCCACCGGGGCCGCGCCGCCCAGCGCGGTGGCCCGGCTGCGGGCGGCCACCAGGACGGGGTCCTCGGCGGCGTAGCGGTCGGCCCACGCGGCGCCGGTGCCGCCCGAGTGCGGTGGCCCGGCGATCGTCACCGGGCGAGGTTACCGACCGTGACCGTCCCGGGCGGGGAGCCGAGCCTGTGAGGGGCCTGTGAACGGCGACACCGGGGAACACCGGGCACCCCGCCGTCCGTTGACGGGGTGTGACACCCCAGCGTGCCGCCGTCCCCCCTGCCACCGGTCCGGGGGAGGTCAGCGGTGTGCGCGTCCGGGATACTGGAGGCGTGTCCGAGGCCACCCTCCCCCCGTCCGCCGACGACCAGCCCGCCGCGGGCGCCGGTGAGGTGTGGGTCGCCCCGACGTGGGAGCAGGTCGTGCGCGACCACTCCGCCCGCGTCTACCGCCTCGCCTACCGCCTCTCCGGCAACGCCCAGGACGCCGAGGACCTGACGCAGGAGACCTTCGTCCGGGTGTTCCGCTCCCTGGCCGACTTCTCGCCGGGCACCTTCGAGGGCTGGCTGCACCGGATCACCACCAACCTGTTCCTCGACATGGTCCGCCGCCGGCAGCGGATCCGGTTCGACGCCCTGCCCGAGGACACCGAGCGGCTGCCGGGCACCGCGCCGAGCCCCGAGCAGGTGTACGCCGACACCCACCTCGACCCGCAGGTGCAGGCCGCGCTCGACGCGCTGTCGCCGGAGTTCCGCGTGGCCGTCGTCCTCTGCGACATCGAGGGCCTGACCTACGAGGAGATCGCGGCGACCCTCGGCATCAAGCTGGGCACCGTCCGCAGCCGCATCCACCGCGGCCGCGTGCAGCTGCGCCAGGCCCTGGCCCACCTGGCCCCGCGCGGGGCCGCGGTCCCGGGGGCCGGCGCGTGAGCCTGCCGGAGAGCCACCTGGCCCAGGAGGCCATCGCCGCGCTGGTCGACGGCGAGCTGGCCAGCGGCCCGGCCGCGCGCGCCGCCCGGCACCTCGCCGGCTGCTGGGAGTGCCGGATGGCGGTGCAGGCGCAGCGGGAGGCCAAGGACGCGCTGCACGCCGCGGCCGACGTCGACGTCCCGGGCGACCTGCTGTCGCGGCTGTGCGCCATCCCCTTCACCGCCGAGGTGCCCGGCGGCGGCGGGCTGGGCTCGGTCACCGCGGGTCCGGGCCAGCTGGTGGTCACCGGCTCCTCCGGCCGGTGGACCGTCTCCCTCGACGACCCGCCGCAGCGCCGGGCCGCGCCGCACCAGGCGCGCTGGCTGCGCCGCGGGGTGGCGGGCACGCTGGCCGGCCTGGGGCTGGGGGTCGCGGTGCTGGCGGTCAACCTGCCCGACGGGGGCCCGGTCCGGCCGGGCCCGCCGCCGGCGTCGGTGGCCGGACCGTCCGCGCCCGAGGAGCGCACCGAGGTCGTGCCGCCGGTGGTGCGCACGCTGACCGGCCCGTCGTCGGCCGACACGGCCGCGCAGGGCGGCACGCCCTGACCGGCGGCCCGGGCGGCCGCCCGGCGTGCTGCCGCGCGCCGTCCGGTCCGGGGAGGACCCTGTACCCGTGACGTCCCCTGATGCCCGGGAGCCCGGGGCTCCCGACGCCGGGAGCGCCGGTGACGGCACGCCCGACGCCGCGGAGGCCGCGGGGTTCGCCCGGCCCACCGGCGCCACCGGCCCGTTCGACCCGCCCGAGCGCGCCCGGCCCGCCGTCGTCGCCCCGCCGCCGCCCAGCCCGGCCCAGCAGGCGGCGTTCGGGCGTCCGGCCGCCGTCGCCGGGAGCTTCGCCGGCGACCGGCCGTCGCCGCCCGCGCGGCCGGTCCTCCCGCCGCCGCCCGAGGCCGTGCTGCGCGCCTTCCGCGCGCCGGCCGGGCAGGCCGGTCTGCAGGAGCCGCCCGGTGGCCGGCCCGGCCGCCGGCGCACCTCGGCCGGCCCGTGGTGGAAGCCCGACGCGAGGAGCGACCCCTGGCGCGACCCGCACGCCCCGGCCGCGCTCACCGGGCCGGCGGTCTTCGAGGAGGAGTCCGCGCAGGAGGGCCCGGTCGTCGTCGACCGCAAGGGCCGCCGGAAGCTGCGGCTGCGCGACCTGACGGTGCGCCTCGCGGCCCTGGTGGTGCTGGCGGTGCTGCTGGCCGGCGTGCTCGGCGGCGGCGTCGGCTACCTGCTGACCCGCGAGGCGTCCGAGACCCCGCTGCTGGCGCCGGGCACCACGCTGTCGGAGACCGACGACGCGGTGACCCGCGAGGCCGGCTCGGTGTCCGACATCGCCGCCGACGTCGCCCCGGCCGTCGTGTCGATCGAGGTGCGCATCGGCGAGGTGGGGGCCACCGGGTCCGGCGTCGTCGTCGACGGCGAGGGCGGCTACATCGTCACCAACAACCACGTCGTGTCCGGTGCCGACGGCGTCGACGGCGCCGAGATCCGCGCGGTGTTCAGCGACGGCACCGGTTCCGAGGCGCGCATCGTGGGCCGCGACCCGGCCAGCGACATCGCCGTCGTCAAGGTGGAGCGGCCCGGCCTGGTCACCGCCTCCCTGGGCAGCGTCGACGACGTCGTGGTCGGCGACCCCGTCGTCGCCATCGGCTCGCCGCTCGGCCTGGCCGGCACCGTGACCAGCGGCATCGTCAGCGCCCTCGACCGGCCGGTGCGGCTGGCGGGGGAGGGCAGCGACACCAACGCCGTGATCAGCGCCGTGCAGACCGACGCACCGATCAACCCGGGCAACTCCGGCGGCGCGCTGGTCGACGCCACCGGCGCGGTCATCGGCATCAACACCGCGATCGCCTCGCTGGGCGGTGGCAGCGTCGGCCTGGGCTTCGCCATCCCCATCGACACCGCCCGCGGCATCGCCGAGCAGCTCATCGCCACCGGCAGCGCGGTGCACGCCTCGCTCGGGGTCAGCACCCGGTCGGTCACCGACGGCGCCCGCAACGGCGCGCTGGTGCTGAACGTCGAGCCGGGCAGCGCCGCGGCCGAGGCCGGCGTCCAGGAGCAGGACGTGGTGATCCGGGTCGACGACCAGGAGGTCGGCAGCTCCGAGGAGCTCGTCGTCGCCGTCGACTCCCACCGGCCCGGCGACGTCGTCACGCTGGAGCTGATCCGCGGCGGGTCCTCCACCACGGTGCAGGCCACGCTCGACCAGGCGTAGTGCGGCCGGGCACCGCCCGGCAGCACCTACGCTGGCGGAGGACGGGAGAGGGGAGCGGCGCGTGTTCGACTCGATCGGCTGGGGCGAGATCGTCGTCCTCGCCCTGGCCGCGCTGTTCATCTTCGGGCCCGAGCGGCTGCCCACCCTGGCGAAGGACGCCGCGAGCGGGCTCAAGCGGGTCCGGGGGGCGCTGACCGGGGTGCGGGCGCAGGTCGACGAGTCCCTCGGCGACGAGTTCGCCGGCCTGCGCGACCTCGACCTGCGGAAGTACCACCCCAAGACGTTCATCCGGACGCAGCTGTTCGAGGACGAGTTCGACGCCCCGCCGGTGCGCCGCGGCAGCGCCACCCGGGCCACCGGGGCCACCGCCGCCGGGCTCGTGCCGTCGGGCAGCGACCTCGTGCGCCAGCCCGACCGCACCACCCCGCCGCCCTTCGACGTCGACGCGACGTAGTCGCCCACCTCGGATCGCCGAACCGGTCCTGCTGCCCTCGTCGCGGTGCTCTCCCTCGCCGGCACCCGGCCGTGGGAGGTCCCTCACGCCCTCCGAGCCGGCGGCTGTCGAGTGCACGTCCCCCGACGCAACGGAGCTCCGGGCCGGTGGTTGCCTCGGCCGGCAGGTGCGGGAGGCAGCCGCGCGACGCACCTCCTTGCCCCGGGGTGGGGGTCGGAGGACAGTCGGGCACTCGAGATCCTCCGCGCCGGGGAGGTGCACGCGGTGTTCGCTCGAGTGACCACCTACGAAGGTCCGGCGGATCGGCCGGACGCCGATGAGCAGACCCAGGCCGGGTTCATCTCGAGAGTGCTGCAGATGGACGGTTGCGAGGGCGTCATCGGCATGGTCGACCGGCACAACGGCAGGGTGCTGACCGTGACGCTGTGGCATGACGAGGCAGCCCTCCGTGCATCGGAGGAGGCGGCCGACCAGGTCAGGGCCGACGCCGCCGAGGCAGGCGGCGCGGCCGTCGCAGACGTCGAGCGCTTCGAGGTGACGACCTTCGAGGTGCGTTCGGCGGCGAACGCCTGAGCAGCGACCCGGACCTGCCGGCCAGGCCGAGGGGAGGACCTGAGCCACTTCAGGACGGACGTCCTCGAGGCCGACACTGCTGCCATGACGGAAGCGCGGGTGGGCCTCGAGCAGCTCGTGGTCGACTTCTTCGGGCGCGTGCGGGCGGGTGACCGGGTCGGCGCACGGGCCCTGTGGGCCCCGGACGCCGTCTGGCACATCACCGGCAGCCACCACCTGACGGGTGACCACCGGATCGACGCGTACCTGGACCTGCTCGGCGAGTGGTTCCGGGACCACCCCGACTACCGGGGGGAGTGGGTCTCGTCCCAGAGCCACGGGGACGACTTCGTCGTGGTCCACGCGCGCACGACCGGCGGGGACAGACCGGGGACGGCGACCGTCCTCCTGGTCTATCGGGTCGCGGACGGCCTGCTGCAGGAAGGCTGGGCTCTCTTCGCCGATCCGCGCTACCCGGCCTGACGCCCGCAGCGGACCCGACCCTCCGGGAGAGCTCGATGAGGCGGTCGAACCTCCTCCTCCTGTCGTTGCCGGTGGTCGCGCTCGTCCTGTTCGCGGTCCCCGCCCGGTTCGAGGGCCCCGTCCTCATCCCCATCAGCCCTGGCCACGGGCTGTCCCTCGTGGACCTCGCGGCGGTCGTCCCGCTGGTCGCCGCAGTGGTCGTCCTCGCGGTGTCCCTCGTGAGGAGGCGCGCCCGACTCGAGAGCACGATGCGCCACCGGCCGTGGACGGCGGCCGCGGTGCTCTGCGCCGGGGGCCTCGGTCTGGGACTGCTCCTCGCGTCGGTGTTCCCGTTGTTCTGGTGGTGGGCGGTGGGGGCGGCCCTCGTCACCGTGACGCTCATCCTGGCGGCGCTCGCCGCTGCGAGGGACATCCGCGGACGACGGCTCGGTGCGCACGGCCCGAGGTGATCCGGGTCCTCCCGGGCGACCGGACGGGACCCGCCCCGGCGCCGCCCGTCCGTGGCGGCGCCTCCAGGGACACCGGGAGAGCGCCACGAGGAGCTCCGCGGGACGGCCCCCGGTCAGCCGAACGGCCCGGCTCCCCGAGGGGAGCCGGGCCGTTCGGCGTCAGGACGTCAGCGGCGGACGGGGGTGAGCCCCAGCGACCGGCCCGACAGCCCGCGGGAGCGGACGGCGAGCGAGTCGGCCACCGCCGTCAGCGCCCGGGCGGCCGCCGACTCGGGCTCGGCGAGGACGATCGGCGCACCGGCGTCGCCGGCCTCGCGCAGGCGGGTGTCGAGCGGGATCTGGCCCAGCAGCGGCACCGGGGCGCCCAGCGTGCGGGTCAGGGCGTCGGAGACCGTCTGGCCGCCACCGGAGCCGAAGACCTCCATGCGGGAGCCGTCGGGCAGCTCCAGCCACGACATGTTCTCGATGACGCCGACCACCTGCTGGTGGGTCTGGGTGGCGATCGCGCCGGCCCGCTCGGCCACCTCGGCGGCGGCCTGCTGCGGCGTGGTCACCACGAGGATCTCGGCGTTGGGCAGCAGCTGGGCGATCGAGATCGCGACGTCACCGGTGCCGGGCGGCAGGTCCAGCAGCAGGACGTCGAGGTCGCCCCACCACACGTCGGCGAGGAACTGCTGCAGCGCGCGGTGCAGCATCGGGCCGCGCCACACGACCGGGGTGTTGCCCGGGGTGAACATGCCGATCGAGATGACCTTCACGCCCATCGACTGCGGCGGCATGATCATGTTGTCGACCTGCGTCGGCTTGTCCTCGACGCCGAGCATGCGCGGCACCGAGTGGCCGTAGATGTCGGCGTCCACGACGCCGACCGACAGGCCCCGCCGGGCCAGGGACGCGGCCAGGTTCACCGTGACCGACGACTTGCCGACGCCGCCCTTGCCGGAGGCGACCGCGTAGACGCGGGTCAGCGAGCCGGGCTGGGCGAAGGGGATGACCGGCTCGGCGGCGTCGGTCCCGCGGACGGTCTTGCGCAGCTCGGCGCGCTGCGCGTCGTCCATCACGTCCAGGCCGACCTGCACCGAGGTCACCCCGGGGACGGCGGACACCGCGGTGGTGACCCGGTTGGTGATCGTCTCGCGCATCGGGCAGCCGGCCACGGTGAGGTAGACCTCGACGCGCACGGCGCCCGGGTCGCCCCCGACGCCGATCTGCACGTCCTTGACCATGCCGAGGTCGGTCAGCGGGCGGTTGATCTCGGGGTCCTGGACGGTGGCCAGAGCGGCGTTGACGGCGTCGAGCGCCGGCGAGCCGGTCAGCGTGTCGGACATGGGTGCGTGTGTCTCCTTCGACGGGGGGACCCGACCGCGGCCCGCCGCGCGCAGCGGCGTCCTGCGATCCGGGCCACCTGCCACTGTACGGCGGTCGGCACCGGGGTCCGCCCGGCTCCGGGGTGATGTGCTGCGCAGTCCTGCCTGGTGGAACGCCTGCGCCCGCGCGTCGCTTCCCGTGCCGCCGGGGCCGCCCGCCGCGGTCGGTAGCGTCGGGTGCCGTGTCCTCCGCCGCCCGCACCGCCGTCCTGCGCGACGCGGTCGGGCTCGGGGTCGCGGTCGGTCTCTACGGGGTCGCCTTCGGTGCGGCCGCCGACGCCGCGGGCCTGGACCCCTGGCAGGCGCTGGTCACCTCGCTGCTGATGTTCACCGGCGCCTCGCAGTTCGCGATGGTCGGCGTGCTCGGCGCCGGGGGCGGCGGGCCGGCCGCGATCGGCAGCGCGCTGCTGCTCGGCACCCGCAACACCGTCTACGGCGTGCGCCTGGCGCCGCTGCTGGCACCGCGCGGGCTGGCGCGCCGGCTGGGCACGGCCCAGTGGGTCATCGACGAGACGACCGCGCTGGCCGTGGCCGCGCCCGACCGCGGGCTGGCCCGGCTGGGGTTCCTCGCCGGCGGGGCCACCATCTACGTCGTCTGGAACGCCACCACGCTGGTCGGTGCGCTCGGGGCGGCGGCGCTCGGCGAGACGGCCCAGGCCGCGCTGGACGCCGTCGTCCCGGCCGCCTTCCTCGCGCTGCTGTGGCCGCGGCTGCGCGCCGGCGCCGAGGAGCCGGCCGTGGCGCGCCGCGTGGCGCTGGGCGGCGCGGCCGTGGCCCTGGCGCTCACCCCGTTCGTGCCGCCGGGCGTGCAGGTGGTGGCCGCGGTGGTCGCCGTGGCCCTCGCCGGCCGGCCGCGGGAGGGGGCGGCGTGAGCCCCGGGACGCTGTGGGCGGTCGTGCTGGTCGCCTCGCTCGGCTGCTACCTGCTCAAGCTGGCCGGGCTCTCGGTGCCGGCGGCCTGGGTGGAGCGACCGTGGGTGACCCGCGTGGTCACCTTCGTCCCGGCGGCGCTGCTGGCCGCCCTCGTCGCGGTGCAGGCGCTGACCTCGGGGCGGGACCTGGTGGTCGACGGCCGGCTGGCCGGGCTGGCCGTCGCCGCACTCGCCCTGGCGCTGCGCGCGCCGTTCATCGTGGTGCTGGTGCTCGCCGGGGCCACCGGCGCGCTGGTGCACGTGCTCACCTCCTGAACCCGGTCAGCAGCCGCCGCAGAAGCGGCGGCCCGAGGCGTCCTCCTGGGCCAGCCGGCGCAGTGCCAGCAGCACCGGCTCGAGCAGCACGGTGTGGACGACGACGAAGCGCACCGCCTCCTGCAGCGAGCCGGTCGGCACGTCGGCCACGTCCTGCTCGCCGATCCGGCCCGCGGCCTCGGCGTAGCGGTCGAGCAGGTCGTCACCGGGCGGCTGGCCGGCGGCGTCGAGGGCGGCCAGCGCGGCGGCGAGCGCGCGCAGGGCGGGGGAGTCCGCCGCCACCCGCCAGCCCCGGCGGTCGAGCACGGCGTGGGCCCGGTCGAGGTCGGGCGGGTCGCCGGGGCCCACGCCGGGCAGTGCCCGGTGCGCGGCGCCCAGCGCCTCGTGCACCGCGGTGCCCGGCGCGTCGACGGCGGCCAGCACGGTGCGCGCCGTGGCCACCGACAGCCCGCCGGGTCCGAGCAGCGCCCGGACGAGACGCAACCGCTCGACGTGCGTCTCGTCGTAGCGGGCGCGGGTGGCGCCGGTCAGCTCGCCGGCGGGCAGCAGGCCCTCCCGCAGGTAGTACTTCACCGTCGCGACCGGGACGCCGGTCCGCCGGGCCAGCTCGGAGATCTGCACGCATCCCCCTTGACGTTGGATACCTCTACTGCCCAATATTGGGCACCGCCACTATCCAATCAGGAGGACGTCATGGCCCGCACCCTCCGCGGACGCGCCACCCACCACCACGAGGGGGACCTGGCGGTCTTCCTCATCGGGATGCGCGTCAACGCGCTGCACCGGCCCGACGCCTGGCTGCCGGTGCTGGCCGCGATGGGCCCGATGCTGCGTGAGCTGGCCGCCGACCCCGACTCGGGCTTCCTCGGCTACCGGATGACCCTGAGCTGGCGGGGGACGGTGCTGGTCCAGTACTGGCGCAGCGTGGAGGACGTCTACCGCTACGCCACCGATCCCGGTGCCCGGCACCGGCCCGCGTGGACGGCCTTCAACCGGCGCGCCCGCCGCGCCCCGGGCGCCGTCGGCATCTGGCACGAGACCTTCCAGGTGGCCGCGGCGGAGAGCGTCTACGTCGACCTGCCGGTCCAGGGCCTGGCCGCCGCCACCGCGGTGCGCCCGGTCACGCGCCGGCTCGACCGCGCCGCGGCCCGGCTGGCGAGCTGAGGGAGGTCCTTCCTCAGCTGACGGACTCGCGCCGCTCCCGCTCGGCGCGCTCGGCCTTGCGGCGCTTGCGCTCCCGCTTCTCGGCCTCCTCCGCCTCGTCGCCGGCCAGCCGGGTGAGCTCGCCACGGATGAAGTCGCGGGTGGCGAGCTCACCGATCGCCACCCGCAGGGCGGCCAGCTCGCGGGCCACGTACTCGGTGTCGGCGCGGGTCTGCGCGGCGCGGGCCCGGTCCTCCTCCGCCTGCACCCGGTCGCGGTCGGCCTGCCGGTTCTGCGCCAGCAGGATCAGCGGCGCGGCGTAGGCGGCCTGGGTGGAGAACGCCAGGTTGAGCAGGATGAAGGGGTAGGGGTCCCAGCGCAGCTGGACGGCGAAGACGTTGAGCGCGATCCAGACCACCACGACGATCGTCTGGACGGCGAGGAAGCGGCCGGTGCCCAGGAAGCGGGCGATGCCCTCGGCGAACCGGCCGACGGCGTCGGGGTCCAGCCGCAGGTAGCTGCCGAGGCCGCGGGGCGAGCCGCGGGGGACGTCGAGCCGGCGGCCGTCAGCCACGGCGGGCCCGCTCGCGCCAGTCCTCGGGCAGCAGGTGGTCCAGGACGTCGTCGACGCTCACCGCGCCGACCAGCCGGCCCTGCTCGTCGACCACCGGGGCGGCCACCAGGTTGTAGGTGGCGAAGTAGTGGGTGACCTCCGCGAGCGGCGTGTCCGGGTGCAGCGGCTCGAGGTCGTCGAGGACACCGCTGACGAGCGAGGAGGGGGGCTCGCGGAGCAGCCGCTGGATGTGCGCCAGGCCGAGGTAGCGCCCGGTGGGCGTGGCCGAGGGCGGCCGGCAGACGTAGACCTGGCTGGCCAGCGCGGGGGTGAGCTCGGGCTCGCGCACCCGGGCGAGGGCCTCGGCGATGGTGGCGTCCGGGGTGAGGATCACCGGCTCGCTGGTCATCAGGCCGCCGGCGGTGTCCTCGGTGTACTGCAGCAGCTGGCGCACCGGCTCGGCCTCGTCGGGCTCCATGAGCTCGAGCAGCCGGTTGCGGTCGACGTTGGACAGCTCCGCGAGCAGGTCGGCGGCGTCGTCGGGGTCCATCTCCTCGAGGACGTCGGCGGCCCGCGCCTCCTCCAGCGTGCCGAGGATGGTGATCTGCTCGGCCTCGGGCAGCTCGCCGAGGACGTCGGCCAGCCGCTCGTCGTCGAGGGCCTCGGCCACCTCGTGCCGCCGCTTGATCGGCAGGTCCTGCAGCGCGTGCGCCAGGTCGGCGGCGTTGAGCTCCCGGTAGGTGGCGATGAGCGTCTCGGCGCCCTGGCCGGTCTCGGGCAGCGACAGGCCCGACACCTCGGCCCACGCCAGCTGGTGCAGCTGTCCCCGCCGGCCGATCCGGCCCGGCTCCTGGACGGCGAGGCGGGTGACCTGCCAGTCACCGGTGCGGGTCTGCTCGATCCCGGCGTCGACGACGCTGCCGCGCCTGCCGTTCTCGCGGATGGTGACCGTGCGGTCGAGCAGCTCGCCGAGCACCAGGGTCTCCCCGCGCCGCTGCTCGAACCGCTTGAGGTTGAGCGTGCCCGAACCGAGCACCACCGCACCCGGGTCGATGCTGGTCACCCGGCCCATCGGCACGAAGATCCGGCGGCGGGCGACGACCTCCACGACCAGTCCCAGCACTCGGGGGGTGGCGGTGCCCACCCGCAGCGCCACGACGACGTCGCGCACGCGGCCCACGCGGTCGCCGTTGGGGTCGAAGACGGGCAGTCCGGCGAGCCGGGAGACGTACGCCCTGGTCACCGTCGTCACGGGCTGAGGCTACCGTCGGTGGTGTGGCCGCCCCCGCCTCCGTGGAGTTCGAGGTCGTCGACGTCTTCGCGCCGCGAGCCTTCGCCGGCAACCCGCTCGCCGTCGTGTTCGACGCCGACGAGCTGACCGGCGAGCAGTGCCAGGCGCTGGCCAACGAGTTCGCCCTGTCGGAGACGTCGTTCCTCTGCGCGCCGACCGAGCCCGGCGCCTCGTACCGGGTGCGGATCTTCACCCCCTACGCCGAGCTGCCCTTCGCCGGGCACCCCAGCGTGGGCGCGGCGCACACGCTGGTGCGCACCGGCCGGCTCCCGGCGGGCACGCTGCACCAGGAGTGCGGCGCGGGCGTGCTGCCGATCGAGGTCACCGAGGACGGCGCGACGCTCACCGGCGGCCGGGCCACCCTCGAGGACGGTCCCGACCCGGCCGGGCTGGCGCGGGCGCTCGGCCTCGCCGCGGCCGACGTCGTGGGCCTGCCCGCGTCGGTGGCCGGCTGCGGCCTGCCGTTCGCCTTCCTCGCGGTGTCCCCGGACGTCGTCGACCGCGCCGCACCCGACCCCGCCGCCCTCGACCGGTTCGCGGTGGGCGAGGGCGTGTCGGTGCTGTCCTGGGACGCCGCGACCTCGACCGCCCGCGCCCGCGTCTTCGCCCGCGACCTGCGCTGGGGCGAGGACCCCGCCACCGGGTCGGCCGCGCTCGGCACCGGGGTGTGGCTGACCGCCGCCGGGCTGGTCGCGCCGGAGGGGACGACGGCGTACACGGTGCGCCAGGGCGAGGCGATGGGCCGGCCCTCGGTGCTCGCGTGCACCGTCACCGCCGAGGGCGGGCGGGCCACCGCGGCCACGGTGGCCGGCGCGGTGGTGCCGGTGGCGTCCGGGCGCATCCGGGTCCCGTGAGCGGCCAGGCGACGGCGGCTCCCTCCCCGTGGGCGGTGCACCGCCCGGGCGGCCGCGACGTCGCCCTCATGGCGGTCGCCGTCGTCGGCGTCTCCTTCTCCGGGCCGCTGACCGCGCTGGTGGCGACGTCCTTCCTGGCCATCGCGTTCTGGCGCAACGCCGCCGGCGCCGCGCTGCTGGTGCCGGTGCTGCTCGGCCGCGAGCGCGCCACCCTCACCGGGCTGCGGCCGCGGCAGCTGGGCAGCTCGGTGGTCGCGGGCCTGTTCCTCGCCGCCCACTTCGCCGCCTGGCTGCCCAGTCTGTCGCTGACCAGCGTCGCGGCCTCCACCGCGCTGGTCACCACCACGCCGATCTGGACGGCGCTGGCCGCGCGGGTGTCCGGCGTCCGGCTGCCCGCCGCGGTGTGGTGGGGGCTGGTGCTCGCGGTGGTCGGCGTCGCGCTGATCGCCGGGGTCGACGTGACGGTGAGCGTGGCGGCGCTGGCCGGCGACGGGCTGGCCCTGCTGGGCGCGATCTGCGCCGGCGGTTACATGCTGGCCGGCGCCCGCGCCCGCGCCCGGCTGGCGACGTCGGCCTACTCGGTCGTCTGCTACTCCACCTGCGCGCTCACCCTGGCGGTCGCGGCACTGATCACCTCGACGCCGCTGGCCGGGTTCAGCGCCCGCGACTGGTGGCTGATCGCGGCGATCACCGTCTGCGCGCAGCTGTTCGGGCACACGCTGCTCAACCTGGTGCTCTCCAGCGTGGGGCCGACCGTCGTCGGGCTGGCCGTGCTGCTCGAGGTGCCGGGGGCGCTGCTGGTGGCGCTGGTGCTGCTCGGGCAGACCCCGCCGCTGCTGGCGCTGCCCGGGCTGGCCGCCGTCGTCGCCGGGGTGGCGCTGGTGGTGCGGGCGAGCCGGCCGCCGACGCCGGTCGAGCCGGTCACCTGAGCGTCGTTACCCTCCGGTAGCCCGTCATCGACCCAGTCAGCGGAGGCACCGTGGCCGAGCTCCGATCCCGCCGTTCCAACCTCGCCGTGCCGGGCAGCAACCCGCGCTTCCTGGAGAAGGCCAAGGGGTTGCCGGCCGACCAGGTGTTCCTCGACCTCGAGGACGCCTGCGCACCGCTGGCGAAGCCGGGGGCCCGCAAGAACATCGTCGCGGCGCTCAACGAGGGGGGCTGGGGTGAGAGGATCCGCACGGTCCGGGTGAACGACTGGACGACGGAGTGGACCTACCGCGACGTCGTCGAGGTGGTCGAGGGCGCCGGCGCCGAGCTCGACTGCATCATGCTGCCGAAGGTCGCCGACGCCTCCCAGGTCGCCGCGCTGGACCTGCTGCTGACCCAGGTCGAGAAGGCCAACGGCCTGCAGGTCGGGCGGATCGGCATCGAGGCGCAGATCGAGACCGCGCAGGGCCTGATCAACGTCAACGACATCGCCTTCGCCAGCCCGCGGATCGAGACGATCATCTTCGGCCCGGCCGACTTCATGGCCAGCATCAACATGAAGTCGCTGGTGGTCGGCGCCCTGCACCCGGACTACCCGGGCGACCCGTTCCACTACATCCTCATGCAGATCCTCATGGCCGCCCGCGCCCGCGGCGTGCAGGCCATCGACGGCCCGTTCCTGCAGGTGCGCGACGTCGACGCCTTCCGCGAGGTCGCCAAGCGCTCGGCCGTGCTCGGCTTCGACGGCAAGTGGGTGCTGCACCCGGGCCAGATCGACGCCGCCAACGAGATCTACGCGCCGTCGCAGGAGGACTACGACCACGCCGAGCTCATCCTCGACGCCTACGACTGGTACACGTCCGAGGCCGGCGGGAAGAAGGGCTCGGCCATGCTCGGCGACGAGATGATCGACGAGGCCAGCCGCAAGATGGCGCTGGTCGTCGCCGGCAAGGGCCGCGCCGCGGGGATGGGCCGCACCTCGTCGTTCACCCCGCCCGAGGCATAGGTCCGCCTCGTGTGAGCCGGTGGTCAGGGGGCGAAGGACGCGCTGACGGTGGCGAGGGCGACGATCGCGACGACGATGCCCAGCGCGGCCAGGGCGGTGCCGATGCCGCCGACGACGATCCCGGCCAGCGCCAGGCCGTCGCCCTCCTCGCCGGTCTCGCGGATCTGCCGGCGGGCCACGATGCCGAGCACCAGGCCCACCGGCGCGGCGACGAAGGCGAGGACCAGCGCGAGGATCGCCATCGTGTTGGTCGGCCGCCGGTAGGGCGGCCAGCCCGGTGCCGGTCCCGACGGGTCCTGACTGCTGCTCACGGTGTCCTCCTCGCTGCTGCCAGCGGCACCGTAGACGGCGCGACGCCGCGGCGAGGGCGCGTGAGCACGGACACGGCGACCCGCCCGGACCGGTGGCCCATACTCGCCGGTAACACGGACACCGGAGTCCCGGAGGAGCAGACGTGGCCCGACTGGCGCAGACCGCCGACCTGACCGACATCCAGCAGGAGATCCTGGCGACGGTCCGCAGTTTCGTGGACAAGGAGATCATCCCGCACGCCCAGGAGCTCGAGCACGCCGACGCCTACCCGACGGAGATCGTCGAGGGGCTCAAGGAGCTGGGCATCTTCGGGCTGATGATCCCCGAGGAGTACGGCGGGCTGGGCGAGTCGCTGCTCACCTACGCGCTGGTCGTCGAGGAGATCGCCCGGGGCTGGATGAGCGTCTCCGGCGTCATCAACACCCACTTCATCGTCGCCTACATGATCCGCCAGCACGGCACGCAGGCGCAGAAGGAGCACTTCCTCCCGCGCATGGCCACCGGCGAGGTCCGGGGCGCCTTCTCGATGTCCGAGCCGGGGCTGGGCTCCGACGTCGCCGGCATCCGCACCAAGGCGGTCCGGGACGGCGACGAGTACGTCATCGACGGCCAGAAGATGTGGCTGACCAACGGCGGCTCGTCCACCCTGGTCGCCGCGCTGGTGCGCACCGAGCTGGGCGCGGACAAGGCCCACCAGAACCTGACGACGTTCCTCGTCGAGAAGCCCGCCGGCTTCGGCACCGTCGCCCCGGGCCTGACCATCCCCGGCAAGATCGACAAGATGGGCTACAAGGGCGTCGACACCACCGAGCTGGTGTTCGACGGCTACCGCACCGGCGCCGACGCGATCCTGGGCGGGGAGCCCGGCCGCGGCTTCGCGCAGATGATGGACGGCGTCGAGGTCGGCCGGGTCAACGTCGCCGCCCGCGCCTGCGGCATCTCCATCCGCGCCTTCGAGCTGGCCGTCGAGTACGCCCAGCAGCGGGAGACCTTCGGCAGGCCGATCGCCCAGCACCAGGCGATCGCCTTCCAGCTCGCCGAGATGGCCACCAAGGTCGAGGCCGCCCACCTGATGATGGTCAACGCCGCGCGGCTGAAGGACGCCGGCAAGCGCAACGACGTCGAGGCCGGCATGGCCAAGCTGCTGGCCAGCGAGTACTGCGCCGAGGTGACCACCCAGTCCTTCCGCATCCACGGCGGCTACGGCTACTCCAAGGAGTACGAGATCGAGCGGCTCATGCGCGAGGCGCCGTTCCTGCTCATCGGCGAGGGCACCAGCGAGATCCAGAAGACGATCATCAGCCGCGGCCTGCTCAAGGAGTACGGCCTGCAGCGCTGAGCGCCCCGGCCGCCGGGTCCGCCCGAGGCGGGTCGTGCTCTGCCCCGCCGGACGGGGCAGAGCACGACTGCGCCCGGTTCACCCCGCCGGCCGGCTCAGGTCGTAGACGGTCACGCCGTCGATCCTCTGGGCGGTGAAGTTCTCGGCCACCCACGCGGCGATCTCGGCCGACGCCGAGCTGCCGCCGTCGCCGGCCATCCCCATCCCGTGGCCGACGAACCAGTGGATCTCGCCGTCGGCGACGTGGCGCTGGAACTGCTCGAGCGTGGGAGAGGGGTCGCTGCCGTTGAACCCGCCGATCGCCATCACCGGCAGCCCGGTGGCCAGCTGGTACCCCGCGGCGTTGTTGGAGCCCACCGCGGCGGCCGCCCAGGTGTACCCGTCGGCGTCCTCGGTGAGCGCCGCGACCAGCTCCTCGCCGACGTCGGAGGCCTCGAGCAGCCCGCCCATCCCGCCGCCGGCACCGCCCCGCGGACCCACCGGGACCGCCGTGTTGCCCGGCGCCGCCCCCGGGGCGAGCCCGCCCGGGGCGCCGCCCCCCGCACCGGCCGGCGGGCGGCCGAGCACGGCGCCGCCGGGACCACCGAACCCGGCGCCGGCGACGGTCGGGCCCGCGCTCGGGATGGAGCCGGTGTGCGCGGTCGCGGCGGTCTGCACCGCGTAGGCGGCCGGCCCGGCGACGCCGGCCAGCAGGCCGGCGGCGAGGACGACGGCGGCCACGGCACGGCCCAGCCGGTGGACGACGACCAGCCCGAGCGCCGCGGCCAGGCCCGCCGCCAGGACCGCCCAGCGCAGCCACGGCAGGAAGTCCGCCGAGCGGCCCAGCAGCACCCACGCCCACAGCGCGGTGCCGGCCAGCACGAGCGCGAGGACCAGCCGCGCCCCGACCCGGTCGCGGCGCTGCCAGAGCAGCGCGCCGCCGATGGCGACCAGGGCGGCGATCGCCGGGGCGAGGGCCACGGTGTAGTAGGCGTGGAAGATGCCGGCCATCAGGCTGAAGGTCAGCCCGGTGACGCCGAGCCAGGTGCCCCAGGTGAGCAGCGCCGCCCGGCGCGGGTCCGTGCGTGGGGCCCGGCCGACGGCGACCAGCCCGGCGACGAGCAGCGCCAGCGCGGCGGGCAGCAGCCACGCGACCTGCCCGCCGACCTCGGCGCCGAACAGCCGCAGCAGGCCGGTCTCGCCCCAGCCGCCGCCGGCCCCGCCGCCGACGCTGCCGGTCTCCTCGCCGGTCAGCCGGCCCAGGCCGTTGTAGCCCCAGATCAGCTCCCACACCGAGTTCGTCTGCGAGCCCCCGACGTACGGGCGCCACGCCGCGGGCACCAGTTCGACGACCGCGACCCACCACCCGCCGGCGACCACCATGGCGGCACCGGCGGCGAGCAGTTGCCGCACGCGGCGGCGCAGCGGGGTCGGCGCGCACACCAGCCAGACCAGCGCGAAGCCGGGGACGACGAGCACCGCCTGCAGGGTCTTGGTGAGGAACGCCAACCCGAGCAGGACGCCGACGCCGACCAGCCCGCGGGTGGAGGCGCGCTCCAGCGACCGGGTGAGCACGTACGCGGCCGCGGTCATCAGCAGCACGAGCAGCGCGTCGGGGTTGTCGAAGCGGAACATCAGCGCGGCGACCGGGGTCAGCGCCGTCGCGGCACCGGCCAGCAGTCCGGTGCCGGGGCCGGCCACCCGGCGCACCGCCAGGTACACCAGCCCGACGGTGGCCACGCCCATGAGCGCCTGCGGCACCAGCAGCGACCACGAGCTCAGCCCGAACAGCCGCACCGACAGCGCCATCACCCACAGCGACGCCGGGGGCTTGTCCACGGTGATCGAGTTGGCCGCGTCGGAGGAGCCGTAGAAGAACGCCTCCCAGCTCTGCGAGCCGGCCTGGGCGGCCGCGGCGTAGAAGGCGTTGGCCCAGCCCGAGGCCGACAGGTCCCACAGGTAGAGGACGCCGGTGGCGGCCAGCAGACCCAGCAGCGCCGGGCGCACCCAGCGCGGGTCGGCGGCGGGCCCGCGCAGCAGCCGGGCGGCCCGGCCGGTGCGTGGAGGGGACGAGGCGGGCGGGGGAGCGGCGGGCACCGGGGGTGCCGGCACGGTGGCGGTCATCGGGCGGTCACCGGCTCGGGGAGGTCGGCCGTGGCGGTCGCCGCCACGGGGGTGGGGGAGGGGCGGAACACCCAGCCGCGCAGCAGCACGAAGCGCAGCAGGGTGGCCGCGGCGTTGGCGGCGACCAGCACGGTGAGCTCGACGGCGCGGGCCGGCGTCGGGTCGGCCAGGTGCAGCAGGCCCAGCGAGCCGCTGGTCAGGGCGAGGGCCAGGGCGAACACCACCAGGCCCTGCAGCTGGTGGCGTCCGGCGTCGAGGCGGCCGCGGATGCCGAAGGTGACCCGCCGGTTGGCCGCGGTGTTGGCCACCGCGGTCACCAGCAGCGCCACCAGGTTGGCCGGCTGGGCGGCCACGGCGCCGCGCAGCAGTACGAACAGCAGCAGGTAGGCCGCCGTCGACAGCACACCGACCACGGCGAAGCGGACCAGCTGGCCGGCCAGCGACCCGGGGAGACCGGGCAGCTCGTCGGGCAGCGGCCCGCGGCCGATCGAGTCGCGCAGCTGCGCCAGCGGCAGCCGGCCGGTGGCCAGCGCGCGCAGCATCCGGGCGATGCCGGCCAGGTCGGCCCGTGCCGTCGCCACGACGTCGACCCGGCTGTCGGGGTCGTCGACCCAGTCGACGGGCACCTCGTGGATGCGCAGCCCGGCGCGCTCGGCGAGCACGAGCAGCTCGGTGTCGAAGAACCAGCCGGTGTCCTCGACCAGGGGCAGCAGCTCGGCGGCGACGTCGGCCCGGATGGCCTTGAAGCCGCACTGCGCGTCGGACAGCGAGGTGGCCAGCGTGCGCCGCAGCAGCAGGTTGTAGCCGCGGGAGACCACCTCGCGCTTCAGGCCGCGGACCACCCGTGACGAGCGCGCCAGGCGGGTGCCGATGGCCAGGTCGGAGTGGCCGCTGACGAGCGGGGCGACCAGCGGCAGCAGGGCGCCGAGGTCGGTGGAGAGGTCGACGTCGGTGTAGACGAGGACCGGCGCGTCCGAGCGCAGCCAGGCGGTGCGCAGCGCCCGGCCGCGGCCGGCCTCGGGCAGCGCGAGCACCTCGATGCCGGGCAGCTCCGCGGCGACCCGGTGCGCCACCTCCAGGGTGCGGTCGGTGCTGGCGTTCTCCGCGACCGTGATGCGGAAGGACCAGGGCAGGGACTCGGTCAGGTGGGCGTGCAGGCGGCGCAGGCACGGCTCGAGGTCGGTCTCCTCGTCGTGCACCGGGACGACGACGTCGAGGACGGGCCGTCCCCGGCCGGCGGCACCGGCGCGGTCGTGCGCGCCGAGCGGGAGGGGCGGTGGCATGGAGGCCACGATCGGGGGAGGAGCTGGGCCGCCCCGGTGCGACGGCTGCCGGTCGGCTGTGAGCGGCGGGTCACCGATGGCGGTCGTAGGTTCGCAGGCGTGCGAGCCGTGGGAGTGACCGAGTTCGGCGGGCCCGAGGCCCTCGCCGTCGTCGACGTCCCGGACGAGCCCCTCGGGCCCGGGCAGGTGCGGCTGAGGGTGCGCGCGGCGGCGGTCAGCCCCACCGACACCCACCTGCGCGAGGGCGCCTACGCCGGGCGCGACCCGGTGACGACGCCGCCCTGGGTGCCCGGCATGGACGCCGCCGGCGAGGTCGTCGAGGTCGGGAACGGCGTCGACCGCGTGGCCGTGGGGGACGCGGTGATGGCGATCGTCGTCCCCACCGGCGCGCACGGCGGCTACCGCGAGGACCTCGTGCTGCCGGCCGGGTCGGTGGCCCGGGTGCCCGCGGGGGCCGACGCCGTCGCCGCGTCCACGCTGCCGATGAACGGGCTCACCGCGCGGCTGGCGCTCGACCACATGGCGCTGCCGCCCGGCTCGGTGGTCGCGGTGACCGGCGCGGCCGGTGCCTTCGGCGGCTACGTCGTCCAGCTGGCCAGGGCCGACGGGCACACCGTCGTCGCCGACGCGTCCGAGGCCGACGAGCAGCTGGTGCGCGAGCTCGGTGCCGACGTCGTCGTCCGGCGCGGGGACGACGTCGCCGCGCGGATCCGCGCCGCGTTCCCCGACGGCGTCGACGGGCTGGCCGACGGGTCGGTGCAGGACGCGCTCGTGCTGCCCGCGGTCCGCGACGGCGGGAAGGTGGCCACCGTCCGCGGCTACCGCGGCGACGGGTCGGGCCGGGTCGAGGTGTTCCCGACGCGGGTGCGGGACTACGCCGAGAACGGCGCCGCGCTCGACCGGCTGCGCGAGCAGGTGGAGTCCGGCGCGGTGACGCTGCGGGTGGCCCGCACCTTCGCGCCCGAGGAGGCGCCCGAGGCGCACCGCGTCCTGGCCCGCGGCGGGGTGCGCGGCCGGCTGGTCCTCACCTTCTGACCCGCCGGGCCCCGGTCGCGGCCCGTCGGGCGGGCCTGCCAGGGTGAGGGGAGTCCCGGCGCAGCGGTGCCCGGGCCGACCGCGGAGGTGGCGCAGATGGTGCACAGGCTCGTCGTCAGCTACGGACAGCCCGAGGACCCGGCGGAGTTCGACGCCCACTACCGCGACACGCACATCCCGCTGACCGTGCAGATGCCCGGCCTCGTCCGGTTCACCACCGGCAAGCCCCAGGCGCTCGACCCGCGCCAGTCCGCGCCCTACTTCGTGGCCCACCTCGACTTCGACTCCGAGCAGGCGATGGGCGCGGCGTTCGCCTCCGAGGCCGGCAAGGCCAGCGCGGCCGACCTCCGCACCTTCGCCAGCGGCGGCGCCACCATGACGCACTACGAGGTGAACGAGGTGCACGTCTCCCGGTGAACGGCGCCCAGGCCCTCATCCGCACGCTCGTCGACGCCGGCGTCGACGTCTGCTTCGCCAACCCCGGCACCTCCGAGATGCACTTCGTCGCCGCGCTCGACGACGTGCCGGGGATGCGCGGCGTGCTCACCCTGTTCGAGGGGGTCGCCACCGGCGCGGCCGACGGCTGGGCCCGGATGACCGGCCGCCCCGCCGCGACCCTGCTGCACCTCGGGCCGGGCATGGGCAACGGGCTGGCCAACCTGCACAACGCCCGCCGCGGCCGCACGCCGATGGTCAACGTCGTCGGCGACCACGCCCGCTCGCACAAGCGGCTCGACGCCCCGCTGGAGAGCGACATCGACGCGGTGGCCGGCACGGTGTCGGGCTGGGTGCGCCGGTCGCTGACCCCGGAGGACCTCGCCGCCGACGCCGCCGAGGCCGTCGCCGCGGCCGCGCGCGGGCAGATCGCCACGCTGGTGCTGCCCGCCGACGTGTCGTGGTCCGAGGGCGCCGCGGTCGCCGACCCGGTGCCGCCGCGCCCCCGGCCGCAGGTGCCCACCGCGGTGGTGTCGGACGTGGCCGCGGTGCTGGGGTCCGGCGAGCCGACCGTGCTGCTGCTCGGCGGCGACGTCGTGGCCGCGGAGGCCGGGCTGCTCGCCGCCGGCCGGGTCGCCGCCGGCGCCGGCGTCCGGCTCCTGGCCGAGACGTTCCCCGCGCGGATGGTGCGCGGCGCGGGCCTGCCCGACGTCGGCAAGCTGCCCTACCCGCCGGAGGTGGCGATCACGGCGCTCGCCGGCACCCGGCACCTGGTGCTGGCCGGCGCCACCTCGCCGGTGCACTTCTTCGGTTACCCGGGCGTCCCGGGGACGCCGGTGCCCGACGACTGCACCGTGCACGTGCTGTCGGCACCGGGGGAGGACGGTGTCGCCGCGCTCGAGGAGCTCGCCGGCAAGGTGGCCGCCGGCGCCGAGCCGGAGCTGCTCGAGGCCTCCCGCCCGGAGCTGCCCACCGGGCGCCTGACCCCGAGGGCGGTGTCGGCGGTGGTCGGGGCGGTGCTGCCCGAGCGGGCGGTCGTCGTCGACGAGGCGATCACCTCCGGCGTCGGCCTCGCCGAGCTGACCTCCGGCGCGCCGCGGCACGACTGGCTGGCGCTGACCGGCGGGGCGATCGGCGACGGCCTGCCGATGGCCGTCGGCGCGGCGGTGGCCTGCCCCGACCGGCCGGTGCTGGTCCTGCAGGCCGACGGCAGCGCGATGTACACCGTGCAGGCGCTGTGGACGATGGCCCGCGAGCAGCTCGACGTCACCGTCGTCCTCTACGACAACGCCTCCTACGCGATCCTGCAGGGCGAGCTGTCCCGGGTCGGCGCCACCGGCGGGGGAGAGCGCGCCGGGCAGCTGCTCGACCTCGGCGGTCCCACGCTGGACTTCGTCTCCCTCGCCACGGGGATGGGCGTGCCGGCCACCCGTGCCGAGACCGCCGAGGAGCTGGCCGGGCAGCTGCGGACGGCGCTGACCGAGCCCGGCCCGCACCTGGTCCAGGCGGTGCTGCGACCGGCGGGCTGAGCGCGCGGCACCCCCAAGGGGGGAGCGGCGGACGACTCGGTTCCAGTCGGGCCCCGGTCCGGCCGATGAGCACTGCGTGTCACCGACCCCCAGGGCTGCCGACCGCGTCGTCGGCAGCTCCCCGACGCCCCCGGGCCGCCCCCGCGCCGTCGCCGGCGTGGCCGGTGTGCTCGCTGCGGTCGGCCTCCTGGGCCAGGCGCTGCTGCCCGGCACGGTCGCCCGCACCTCGACGTACTTCGCCGTCCTGGCGCTGGCCGTGGCCCTCGCCGTGGCCGGCGCCCGGCGCGAGGGTGCGCGGCCGGCCACCCGGCTGGTCGCCCTCGGCGTGGCCCTGTCCATGGCCGGTGACCTCGCCTGGCAGGTGCACCACTCCCTGATCGGTGCCGGGGGCACCACCTGCCCGGCCGACGCCCTCTGGCTGGCCTCCTACGGCGTGCTCGCCGCCGGCCTGTGGCGGCTCGCGCACGGCGAGAGCACCAGCCGGTCCCAGCGGCTGGCCGGCTGGATCGACGCGGTCGTCGTCCTGGTCGCGGCCCTGCTCGTCGCCTGGCAGCTCTCCATCTCGGCGACCGTCTACGACGGGTCGCTCTCCGTGCTCGACCGGGTGGTGCAGGCGCTCTACCCGGCGGCCGACGCCGCGCTCATCGCGGTGGTCGTCCGGCTGGTGGCCACCCGGCGCCGGGGTGACCGGACGCCGCTGGTCGCCGCGGCGGCGTGCGCCTGCTGGCTGTACTCCGACGTCGTCCTCCTCCTGCAGTCGGGCGTCGACGGCTTCGACTCCTGGACCGACTCCGGCTGGCTGCTCGGCTCCCTCCTCCTGGCCGCGGTCACCTGGGTCCGGCCGGCCACGCCGGCCCCCATGGCACCCGGTGCCGACCACGGGCGCTCGGGCCTGGGCCGGCTGGCCGTGTGCCTCGCCGCGCTGGTGGTGCCGCCGAGCGTCGACGTCGTGTCCCACCTCGACGGCCACTCCGCCGGCCTCGCGGTCTTCGTCAGCACGGTGCTGCTGGCGGTCCTGGTCTTCGCGCGGGCGGCGCTGCTGCTGCGCTCCGAGGCCCGCGCCCGCGCCCTCGTCCGCTCGCGGGAGCAGTACGCCGCCAAGCTCGCCGCCTGGTCGGCCGACGCGGTGGTGGTCGTCGACCGGGAGCGCCGCTTCCTCAGCGACCCCGCCCCGCTGGCCGCGCTGCTGGGCGTCGAGCCGTCGGCGCTGGTCACCATGGAGGACGCCGTCCGGGCGGCCGGGGCCGACCCCGACCGCGCCGACGCCTTCTTCCAGCAGGTGGTGGCCGCCGGCGGCACCGTCGTCGACGGCGAGCTGTCCACCCGCCGCCGCGGCGAGGACCGCTGGCTGGGCATCCGGATGGTCGACCTCACCGACGACGGCGACGTCCGCGGCATCGTCCTGCACGTCACCGACGTGACCAGCCGCCGCAGCGCCGAGCGGATGCTGGTGCACACCAGCCTGCACGACGGGCTCACCGGCCTGGCCAACCGCACGCTGTTCACCGACCGCGTCGGCCAGGCGCTGCTGCGTACCGTGCGCGGCGGCGGCTCGGCCGCGGTGGTCACCGTGGACCTCGACGGCTTCAAGGCCGTCAACGACACCCTCGGCCACGACGCCGGCGACCTGCTGCTCTTCGAGGTGGCCGGGCGGCTGCGCGGCGCCGTGCGCGCCGACGACACCGTGGCCCGGCTCGGCGGCGACGAGTTCGCCGTGCTCGTGGAGCAGCCCGGCGACGGCGAGGCGCACGCCGTGGTGACCGCCGAGCGGCTGCTGGAGGTGCTCACCCGGCCGATCCAGGTCGACGGCACCTCGGTCACCGTCACCGCCGCCGTCGGCATCGCCCTCGGCCGCGGGAACGTGACCGCGGGCTCGCTGATCGCCGACGCCGACCTGGCCCTGCAGGCCGCCCGCTCGGATGGCCGCGGCGGGGTGCGGCGCTACGACCCCGGCATGCGCGCGGCCGCCGAGGCCGCCCGCGAGCTGGAGCAGGAGCTGCGCGGCGCGCTGGAGCGCGGCGAGTTCCGGCTGGTGTACCAGCCGGTGGTGACCCTGGCCGACCGCCGGGTGACCGGCTTCGAGGCGCTGCTGCGCTGGGAGTCGCCGCGGCTGGGCCCGGTCGGCCCCGACCGGTTCGTGCCCGCGGCCGAGACGGCCGGCCTGATCGGCGACATCGGCGCGTGGGTGCTGCGCGAGGCCTGCGGGACCGCCGCCGCGTGGCGCCGGGCCCACCCCGGCGCCGGCGACCTGACGATCGCGGTCAACGTGTCGGCCGCGCAGCTGACCTCGGCCGGCCTGGTCGACCAGATCGCCGTCGCGCTCACCGAGAGCGGCCTGCCCGCCGGCGCGCTGGTGCTGGAGGTGACCGAGACCGCGCTCGTCCGCGACCCCGAGCACGCGGCCGCCTCGCTCACGGCGCTGCGGACGCTGGGCGTGCGGCTCGCCCTCGACGACTTCGGCACCGGCTACTCGTCGCTGGCGCACCTGCGGCAGTTCACCGTCGACGTGCTCAAGATCGACCGCTCGTTCGTCAGCACCATGGCCGAGGGCGAGCCGATGCCGGCGATCGTGCGCGGCACCATCGACCTGGGCCGCACGCTGGGCCTGGAGGTGCTGGCCGAGGGCGTGGAGCACGACCACCAGGCACGGCTGCTGGTCGAGGGGAACTGCGACTCCGCGCAGGGCTACCTGTTCGCCCGGCCGCTGGAGCGCCCCGATGCCGAGGCCGTCCTGCTGGAGCAGGCCACCTGTCCGGACGCCGCCGTCCCGTCGCCGCGGGTCCCGCGGCCGGTGCGCAGCCCGGCCTGACGGCGGGCACCGTCACGCGGGGCGACCGGGCGTCACCACGCCGACCGTCGGCAGCGTCCCTGGTCGCGACGCCTAGCCACCGACGCCGACAGCGACCTCGGGCGCAGGCTCGGTCCTCGGCGCGGGGAGAGCGCCGACCTGCACCAGGAAGCTGGCGAGGTTCCAGTACTCCGTGAGCTCGACGATCTTGCCCCCGCGGATCCGGCCGATGCCTGCGCCGACGATGCGGAAGGGGCGGTGGGTCGCGGGCAGGCCCGGCATGTCGCCGGTGTGCACGCCGGTCATGGCCCACTGCTTGGTGAAGGCGTCGCCGTCGACCAGGACGTCGGTCACCTCGAGGCGGAGGTCGCCCCATGCCGCGAGCAGGTCGACGAAGTCCTGCCGGGCGGCCGCCCGGCCCTCGATCCGCTGACCCGTGCCCACGTTGGTGAAGACGCAGTTCTCGTCCATGTAGTCGGCGAACGTCTCGACGTCGTGCCTGTCGAAGGCCGCGCTCCAGTCGAGGACGATGGACCTGGTGTCGCCGCTCATCGGTCCCTCCGGACGGTCGGTGCGAGCTGTACGGCGGCGAAGGTAGGGAGCACCGAGCGGTGCGCGACAGGGCACGAAGCCCCGCACGTCGTCGCGGGCGCGCCTGGGGTGCGCAGCCGCTCTGCCTCCTCGAGGCCAGCCCCGCCTGTGCGCGGCGATCCCGGCGCGGGAGCGGGGATCACCTGCGAGGAGGTGTTCGAGCCCCGCGTGTTGGTGTCGGACCGGATCCTCGTCGCGGACGGCCAGTGCTCAGCCGGGGATCCACCCGTGCTTCTCGCGGACCGCAGCCACCTCGGGTGAGCTCCTGTCGTGGCCGGCGGCCAGGGCCTCCATCAGGTCCTCCATGAAGTGTTCGAAGCCACTGGGGCTGCAGACGGTGAGGAACCGAGGTGGCGCGTCACTCGTCGCAGTGATGGCGTGAGGGACGCCGCGGGGCGCGAACACGAAGTCGCCCACGCCGGCCGAGAACTCGTCGTCACCGATCCGCATCGTCACTGATCCCTCCAGCACGTACAGGTTCTCGTGCTCCCGGAGATGGGTGTGTGCGGGGATGTCGTAGGTCATCTGGTACTCCAGGAGGGCGAAGGCGCCGTCCGTGTCCTCGCCCACCGCCTTGAACCACGTGTTGGGCACAGGAACACGGGTCGGTCGTCCTCCCCCGGCGGGGACCAGGAAGCCGCGTGGACCACTCATGTCTCGACCTCCACAGCGCAGGTCCAGCCAGGCTGACAGCCTCCGTTCCTGACGCCAAGGAGCTGCGGCGCGGGGAAGCCGGGAGTGCGGTTGGCCTCCACCGCGGCGGGCCGGCGCCCGCAGCGGGCGGCGCAGCGGGTGTCCTGACGGAGCACGCTCACCGTGCGTCACGGACGGGTGAATCTCAGGACGTCACTCCGAGTGAGGAAGCGTCGCTGTCCTGCACGGCCGACCGGGCCGGCTGGGGGAAGTGGAGCGACCCGCGGTCCACCGGGTGTTGCGGAGAGCAGCGACACGCGGACGCCACGTCGATCGTCCCACCGCGCCGCACTCGTCAGCCCGGCGCTTGACGGCCCCGAGCACGGTCACGTTCCGTGTCGACACTCCGAGAACAGTGTCGCGCTGAGCGATCACGGGTGCTGGCGACCGTCTGACCTGCGCGCATACCGTCCGATCCGGCGCCCGAGGGTGTCCGAGCACGAGCGGACCGGGTGGTCCGGAACGACGCCACACGCAGTTGCACGGGGGAGAGAAGGCGGCGGCAGAGCCGTCGTCCTGTCAGGTCCCCCCGAGTCCGGGAGGGAGGACCGTGACCTGTCCGCAGCGTTGGAGGCCCCCTCCCCGTCGCGCCCCTCGGGGTTGACGACCGAACGCTCCAGCCCGCTCGACCCCCGCTGAGCCGGGCACCCGCCGGCGCGCACGACGACGTGCCTCCCCGCCGGGCCGGTCGCCCGCGGCTCCCGCCTGTCCGCTCGTCCCTCTCCCGAATGGATCGCTGTGCCCTCGTCCGTCGCTCCACCGTGCCGGGAGGCGTCGTCCCCGGCGTCCTGCCCCTCGGTGGGCTTCCCGGGAGGAGGCAGCCTCACGGTCACGTCCCGGCGTGGCTGAGAGCGCCCCTGCACCCGCCTATCCCTACAGCGCCTTCAGCGAGCTCGCCGGCCCGCTGCAGGAACCGCCCGCCGACGGCCGTGTCCGGTTCCGGCTGATCACCCGGGGCTGGGCCCGGGTCCGCGCGCGGCTGCTGGTCCTCGGGGCCTTCGGCTTCGAGCTCGGCTTCCTGGTCTGGCTGCTGCTGCCCTCGCACCACCCCGAGTACGTCGGCGACTGGCGCTCCGTGCTCGCCGTCGTGCTCCTCTGCAGCGTCGCCGTCATCGGGCTGCTGCAGATGGTCAACGTGGTCACCCTGGCGCTGGCCACGCTCAACGCCCGCGACCCGGTGCCCATGACGCCGCTGGCCGGCCAGCGGGTCGCCTTCCTCACCACGATCGTCCCCGGCAAGGAGCCGCTGGAGATGGTCCGGGCCACGCTCGAGGCGGCCTGCCGCATGCACTACGACGGCCGGCTCGACGTCTGGCTGCTCGACGAGGGCGACGACGCGGCCGTGCGGGCGATGTGCACCGAGCTCGGGGTCCGGCACTTCAGCCGCAAGGGCATCGAGCGCTGGAACCAGCCGAGCGGCGGCTTCAAGGCGCGCACCAAGCACGGGAACTACAACGCGTGGCTCGACGCGCACGGCGAGGACTACGACCTGTGGGTCTCCGTCGACACCGACCACGTGCCGCACCCGAACATGGTCGAGCGGCTCGTCGGCTACTTCCGCGACCCCGACGTCGCCTTCGTCGTCGGCCCGCAGGTGTACGGCAACTACGACAACGTCGTCACCAAGGGCGCGGAGTCGCAGCAGTACATGTTCCACAGCGTGCTGCAGCGGGCGGGCAACCGGCTGGCCTCGGCGATGTTCGTCGGTACGAACAACGCCGTCCGCGTCACGGCCCTGCGCGCCATCGGCGGGCTGCAGGACTCCATCACCGAGGACGCCGCCACCAGCCTCGTGTGGCACTCCTCGCGGAACCCGGAGACCGGCGCCCGCTGGAAGTCGGTGTACACGCCCGACGTCCTGGCCGTCGGCGAGGGGCCAGGGACCTGGCGGGACTTCTTCACCCAGCAGCACCGGTGGGCCTGCGGCGCGGACCAGACCATCCTGCAGCAGTACCGGCGGTACTTCCGGGAGCTGTCCTGGGCCGGCCGGGCGCACTACACGATGCTGCTGGCCTACTACCCGTCCGCGGCGATCAGCTGGGTGCTCGGCGCGCTGAACCTGAGCGCCTTCATGCTCACCGGCGTCGGCGGCCTGGTGGTCACCGCGCAGCTGTGGCTGATGCTCTACGTGAACTCCGCCGTCCTCCACCTGGGCGTCTACTTCTGGAACCGCCGGCACAACGTGAGCCCGCACGAGCAGGAGGGCTCCTCCGGCGTGGCCGGCATGGCGATGTCGGCGATGTCGGCGCCGGTCTACGTCCAGGCGCTGCGGCAGGCGGTGCTCCGGCAGGAGCCGGGCTTCGTCGTCACCCGCAAGGGCGCGGTGTCCGGTGACCACCTCGGCGTCTTCCGGCGCCACCTCGCCTGGGGCGGCCTGCTCGTCGGCGTGATCGTCGCCTCCGTGCCGCTGGGACACGTGCACCCCGCGGTCCACGCCTGGGCGGTGCTCAGCGCCCTCATGTGCCTCGTCCCCGTCGCCTGCTGGCTGGGGACCTCCGCCGCCGCCCGTCGCGCGACGGCGTCCACCTACCGACTGGAGGACAACGTCATCCCCGAACCGCGCTCCATCGCCTCGGCCGTCGTCGCCCCCGCGCAGCTCGCGGGCCTCCCGCAGGAGACCCTCCGATGAGCCGCCGGGTCGCCGGACCGCTGCGGCGGCTGCGCAACGCCGCGCTGGTCAGTGCCGCCGCCACGGGTGTCGTCGCGGCGAACGGGCCGGTCGTGGTCGACGTCGCCGACCGTCTGCACTACGAGTACCAGCGCAACCAGCAGGACTACCAGGCGGAGAACGGCTACTGGGAGACCGTCGAGCTGCCGGAGGAGTTCCGGGTCTCGGCGATCCACGCGGCGCTGCTGTCCACCGGCAAGGTGCTGTTCATCGCCGGCTCGGGCAACAACGCGGAGCGGTTCGAGGCGGGGACCTTCCGCTCGATCCTCTGGGACCCGGTCACGGGCGACACGAAGGAGGTCCCCACGCCCGAGGACCTCTTCTGCGGCGGGCACGCCTACCTGCCCAACGGCAACCTGCTCATCGCCGGCGGCACCCGCCGGTACGAGCTGCTCGACGAGCAGGTGGACCGGGCCGCCGGCGTGCTGACGATCACCAACGACAACGAGGAGGCGATCACCCTGCCCGTGGGCACGGAGTTCACCTCCAGCGGCCTGACCTACACCTCCACCGAGGAGGTCACGGTGCCGGCCTGGCACCAGATGCCCGACGGCTCGCCGATGAGCGGCGTCGCCGACGTCTGGGTGGAGGCCGAGGGGACCGGCGACGAGTACGTCGCCGAGGAGGAGCGCTCCTACGGGGTGCAGGGCCTCCCGGCCGCCCAGCGGGTGGAGCTGTCCATCCGGGGTGCCGGCGTGACCAAGCAGAAGCAGAACTTCCAGGGGCTCGACGCCTCCTACGAGTTCGACGTCGTCACCGAGACCTACCGGCCGACCGGCCGGCTGGACGAGGCCCGCTGGTACCCCACCCTCGTCGGCCTGGAGGAGGGCCGCGTCCTGGCCGTGTCCGGCCTGGACGAGTACGGCCGCATCCTGCCGGGCGACAACGAGGTCTACGACCCGGCCACCCGCACCTGGACCGACCAGCCCGACCTCTTCCGGTACTTCCCGACCTACCCGGCGCTGTTCCGGCTGGCCGACGGCGACCACGTCTTCTACAGCGGCTCCAACACCGGCTACGGCCCCGCCGAGGCCGGGCGCCAGCCCGGCATCTGGGACGTCACCGACAACTCCTGGCAGGACGTCCACGGCCTCGAGGACCCCGAGTACAACGAGACGAGCGCCTCGTTCTTCCTCGCCCCGGTGCAGGACCAGCGGGTCGGCATCGTCGGCGGCGGCCTCGTCGGGGACAGCCCGGAGTCGACCGGCCGGTTCAACGTGGTCGACCTCGACGACGGGGTGGCCCCGCGCTACCAGCCGGCACCGGAGTACCCGAGCCCCGTCCGCTACCTCAACGCGGTCACGCTGCCCGACGACACGACCCTGCTCACCGGCGGCTCCGTGGACTACCGCGGCAACGAGGAGAGCGACCTGAACCTGACGACCCTCTACGACCCGCAGACCGGCACGCTGCGGGAGGTGGCGCCGAACTTCATCGGCCGCAACTACCACGCGACGGCGCTGCTGCTGCCCGACGGGCGGGTCATGACGATGGGCTCGGACCCGCTGTTCGCCGACGCGGAGGAGACCCGCAGCGGCACCTTCGAGACGCGGATCGAGATCTACTCCCCGCCGTACCTCTTCGCGGGGAACCGGCCGGAGATCACCGACGCTCCGGAGGAGGTCACCCGGGGGAGCAGCTTCGCCGTCACGACCGACGGCGAGGTGGCCGAGGCCCGGCTGCTGCGGCCCAGTGCGGTGACGCACCAGACCGACACCGAGCAGCGGTCCGTCGCGCTCGAGGTCGCGCCGGGCTCCTGCCCCGAGGACGGCGGCGAGCACGCCGCGGCCGGGCACTGCCCGGACGGCTGCTGCGGCAGCGGCACCGTCGAGCTGACCGTCCCGGAGGAGGAGGGCCTCACGCCGTCGGGCTGGTACATGTTGGTCGTGGTCGACGACGAGGGCGTGCCCTCGCCCGCCCGCTGGGTGCACGTGGGATGACGGCACCCACCCACCGCCGGCGGTGGGTGCGCGGCGCGGTGCTCAGCGCCGTCGTCGCCGCCACCGTCGCGTGCGGGGGAGGCGGGACACCGACCCCCGCCACCTCCGAGGAGAGCCCGGCCGGCAACGCGGACGCCTCGCCCGAGCCCTCGACGGAGCGCTCGACCGAGCCCTCGGCCGAGCCCTCGACCGGGAGCCGGCTCGCCGGGCAGGAGCTGTGGCTCAACCCCGAGGGCCACGGTCCGCTGGCGGTCGAGCAGGCCCGGGCCGAGGGTCGGACCGACGACGCCGAGGCGCTGGCCCCGCTCACCGAGCAGCCGACCGCCACGTGGATCGCCTCCCCGGAGGACCCCTTCCCCGTGGTGGAGCAGCTGTCGCTGGCCGCCGCCGAGGACGGGGAGCTCCCGGTCCTGGTGGCCTACAACGTCCCCGGCCGGGACTGCGGCTCCTACTCCGCCGGCGGCGCCACCGACATCGACGCCTACCTGTCCTGGATCGGCAGCTTCGCGGCGGCGCTCGGGGACCGGCCCGCGGTCGTCGTCCTGGAGCCCGACGCCGTCCCGCAGGCCATCGTCGGCTGCGCGGGCGTCGACCCGGAGGAGCGCTTCCGCATGCTGGCGGAGGCCGTCGCGATCCTCGACCGGCAGCCGGGCACCCGCACCTACGTCGACGCCGGCAACGCCAGCTGGGTGACCGACCTGCCGGCGCTGGCCGACGCCCTGCGCCGCAGCGGCGTGGACGCGGCCGACGGCTTCGCCCTCAACGTCGCCAACTACGAGACGACCGAGGCGAGCACCGAGTACGGGGCGGCGCTGTCCGAGGCGCTGGAGGCGGGCGCTCCCGAGGACGCGCCGGTCGCCCACTTCGTCGTCGACACCAGCCGCAACGGCGCCGGCCCGCCGCAGGACGCCAGCAACTCCGAGGGCCGCTGGTGCAACCCGCCGGGCCGCACCCTGGGCGAGGCGCCGACGACGTCGCCCGAGGCGCCCCGGCTGGACGCCCTGCTGTGGATCAAGCAGCCGGGCGACTCGGACGGCACCTGCGGCGGAGGCCCGCCCGCGGGTCAGTGGTGGCCCGAGGCGGCCGCCGAGCTCGTCGCCGGCTGACCTCCCGGCACGCGCCCGCCGGGGCTGCGTGCTGCCGGGTCGCGGGGCGGGCAGCCGGTCACGAGCATGGAGGTCCCGAGACGACCAGGGAGGTCGCGATGGACGCCGTCCGGCTGCGTGAACTGCAGGCTCCGCTCAAGCAGCGGTACCGCGACGAGCCGGGGTCGGCCTGCGTGGCGCTGTCCGCCGAGGCGGACTTCTCCGACGCGGGCGTCACCGCCACCGTGCAGACGTGGTCCGGCGCGGTCCGCGCCGGCCTGCACCCCGCCACCGGGGGCGACGGCAGCGACGCCTGCTCCGGCGACATGCTGCTGCAGGCGCTGCTGGCCTGCGCCGGCGTGACGATGCGCAGCGTGGCGACGGCGATGGGCGTCGACGTCCGCTCGGCCCGGCTGACCGCGCGCGGGGAGATGGACGTCCGCGGCACGCTCGGGGTCTCCCGGGAGACGCCGGTCGGGCTCGGGTCGATCACCGTGGACGCCGAGCTGGACACCGACGCCGACGACGCCACGCTGACCAGGCTCGGGGAGCTGACCGAGCGGTACTGCGTGGTGGCCCGGACGCTGGCCCGGCCGCCGCACCTGACCGTCCGCCGCGCCGGTGGTGCCCGCTCCTGAGGTGGTCCCTCCGCGGCCGGTCGTGCTCTGCCCACGGATGGTGGGCAGAGCACGACCGCGCACGCACCCGGGGAGCGTCCCGCCCGGTGGGGTCTGGAGGACGCGCGAGCCGTCGTCCGCCAGCGTTTGCCGCTCCTGCGGGGCACTCCTAGCCTCGCAGCAGGGTCAGGCGCGCCCTTCCTGACGGCGACAGGAACAGCCGATGTCCACACCCGCAGGAGCGCCTGCTCTCGACCGTCGGTCGCTGCGCAAGCTCATGGCCGCCGGGCTCATCGGCAGCTCGATCGAGTGGTACGACTTCTTCATCTACGCCACCGCGGCCGCGCTGGTCTTCGGTGAGCTGTTCTTCCCCAACGCCTCCCCGCTCGTCGGCACGCTGCTGTCCTTCAGCACCTTCTGGGCCGGCTTCGTCGCCCGTCCCATCGGCGGTCTGGTCTTCGGCCACTTCGGGGACAAGGTCGGCCGCAAGCCCGCCCTCGTCACGTGTCTGGTCCTGATGGGGTCGGCGACCTTCCTCATCGGCCTGCTGCCGACGGCCGACTCGATCGGCGTGCTCGCGCCGATCGCCCTGGTGGTGCTGCGGTTCCTGCAGGGCATCGCGGTCGGCGGACAGTGGGGCGGGGTCATCCTGCTGCTCACCGAGAACGCCGGGCGCGACCATCAGGGGCGCGCGGGCACCTTCGGGCAGATGGGCGTCCCCATCGGCGTCATCCTGGGCAACGTCGTGTTCCTGGTGGTCAGCGCCACCGTGAGCCCCGAGGCCTTCGTCTCCTGGGGCTGGCGCATCCCGTTCCTGGCCAGCGCCGTGCTGCTCCCCGTCGTCATGTTCATCCAGCTGCGGGTCGAGGACACCCCGGTCTTCCGCCAGCTGCAGGAGCACCACACCAAGGACCCGGCGGAGCAGGTGGCGCAGGCGCCGCTCATGGAGGTCGTGCGCAGGCACCGCAAGCCGGTGCTGCTCGGCGCGGGCCTGCTGTTCGGCACCAACGCGATCTTCTACATCAGCATCGCGGGAGTGCTGGACTACGCCACCCGCGACCTCGGCGTCGACCGCGACCAGCTGCTGTCCGTCACGCTCGTGGCCTCGGCGATCTCGGTGTTCATCATCTACTTCAGCGGGAAGGTGTCCGACCGGGTCGGCCGCCGGCCTCCCATCCTGCTGGGCGCGGCGGTCATCGCCCTGTGGGCGTTCCCGTTCTTCTGGCTCATCGACACCGGGTCGCTGCCGCTGATCTTCCTCGCGCTCGTCGGCGGGCTGATCGGGTCCTCGCTCACCTACGGGCCCCTGGCCGCCTACCTGGCCGAGCTGTTCGAGCCGCGGATCCGCTACTCGGGGGCCTCGCTGGCCTACCAGCTGGCCGCCATCCTGGTCAGCGGGGCCACGCCGTTCCTCATGGCCGCGCTGCTCGCGGCCACCGGCTCGTCCGCCTCGGTGTCGGCCTACATCTTCCTCATGGGCGCCATCACGTTCGCCGCGGCGTTCGTCCTGCGCGAGACCCGCACCAAGGAGGAGATCCGCCGCGGAGCGGGCACCGTCGCCGGCAGGTCGGCGACCGGGGTCCCGGCGAGCGACCCGCGCCCCGGCAGCTGATCGTCGCAGCGTCGGGCGCCGTCCCCCGGTCGGGTGGTGTGCGCGGCCGCTGTCCACAGATCGGCTGACGGGCCGCCCACGCAGCGTCGCCGCCGACCTATCGTCCCGTGGTCCTGGGCAGGGAACGGCGGGTCGACGGGGGTGCGGTGCCGACTGCGACGAGCGCGCTCGACGTCGTCGACGGCGAGGTGCGCGAGCTGATCCGCCGCCGTGGCCTGGACCCGTTCACCGATCCGGCGCCGGTGCGGGTGCTCGTGCGCGACGTGGTCGCCGACTACTCCGAGCGGTCGCTGACCTCGGCGCTGCCGCCGATCGGGGATCCCGACGCGGTGGTGCGCGACGTGCTCGACCGGGTGGCCGGGTTCGGGCCGCTGCAGCGCTGGTTCGACGACCCCGAGGTCGAGGAGATCTGGGTCAACGAGCCCGGCCGGGTGTTCGTGGCGCGGCGGGGGCGCAGCGAGCTGACCACCACGATCCTGGGCGCGGGGCAGCTGGCCGACCTGGTGGAGCGGATGCTGCGCACGTCGGGGCGGCGGATCGACATGAGCCAGCCCTTCGTCGACGCGGTGCTGCCCGACGGGTCGCGGCTGCACGTGGTGATCCCCGACGTCACCCGCCGGCACATGGCGGTCAACATCCGCAAGTTCGTGCTGCAGGCGTACTCCCTCGACGAGCTGGTGGCCGGCGGCACGCTGACGACGCAGGCGGCGCGGTTCCTGGAGGCCGCGGTGGCCGCGGGCCTGAACGTGCTGGTCTCCGGCGGCACGCAGGCGGGCAAGACCACGCTGCTCAACTGCCTGTGCGCGGCGATCCCGGCGCGGGAGCGGGTGATCACCTGCGAGGAGGTGTTCGAGCTCCGCGTGCCGCTGCCCGACGTGGTGGCGATGCAGACCCGCCAGCCCAACCTCGAGGGTGCCGGGGAGATCCCGCTGCGCCGGCTGGTCAAGGAGGCGCTGCGGATGCGGCCCTCGCGCATCGTCGTCGGCGAGGTGCGCCAGGAGGAGTGCCTCGACCTGCTCATCGCGCTCAACAGCGGCCTGCCCGGCATGTGCACGCTGCACGCCAACAGCGCCCGCGAGGCGGTGGTGAAGATGTGCACGCTGCCGCTGCTGGCCGGCGACAACATCGGGCACGCCTTCGTCGTCCCCACGGTGGCGGCCAGCGTCGACCTGGTGGTGCACGTGGCCACCGAGCACTCCGGGCAGCGGCGGGTGCGGGAGGTCGTGGCGGTCCCGGGCCGGGCCGAGGACGGCGTGGTGGAGCTGGCCGACGTCTTCACCACGCGCGAGGGCCGGCTGGTGCGCGCCGAGGGCTTCCCGCCGCACCCCGAGCGCTTTACCGCCGCCGGGTTCGACCTGTCCGCCCTGCTGCAGGCGCCGACGTGGAGCTGACCGGCGCGCTGCTGGGGCTGCTGCTCGGCGTCGGGCTGCTGCTGGTGTGGCGCAGCGGTCCCCGGGCACCGCGGCGGCGGACCGGCCCGCGCCCGCCCGGACGCCGGGCGCGGCTGCTCGCCGAGGCCGGGCTGACCGGGATCAACGCCGCGCAGCTGGGAGCCCTGCAGGTCGGCCTGGGCCTGCTCGCGCTGGTCGTCGTCCTGCTGACGACGGGGACGGTGACGGTGAGCCTGGCGTTCGGGGTCTTCGGCCTCGCCGTGCCGCACGTGCAGGTGCGACGGCTGGCCGCGCGGCGCCGGGCCGACCTGCGCGAAGTGTGGCCGGAGGTGGTCGACAACCTGGCCTCGGCGGTGCGGGCGGGGCTGTCGCTGCCGGAGGCGCTGGCGGCGCTGGGCACCCGCGGGCCGGAGGTGCTGCGCCCGCCGTTCGTCCGGTTCGCCGCCGACCACCGCTCCAGCGGTCGGTTCGGCGAGAGCCTCGACCGGCTCAAGGCCGACCTCGCCGACCCCGTCGGCGACCGGATCGTGGAGACGCTGCGGGTGGCCCGCGAGGTCGGCGGCAGTGACCTGGGCCGGGTGCTGCGCACCCTGGCCACGTTCCTGCGCGAGGACGCGCGTGCCCGCGCGGAACTCGAGACCCGGCAGGGCTGGGTGGTGCAGGCGGCGCGGCTGGCGGTCGGCGCGCCGTGGGTGGTGCTGCTCCTGCTGGCCACCCAGTCGGCGACGCTGGCCGCCTACGACTCGCCGCTGGGCACCGCGCTGCTGCTCGTCGGCGGCGCCGTCTGCCTGGTCGCCTACCGGTTGATGCTGCGGATCGGGCGGCTGCCGCAGGACGTGCGGGTGCTCCAGTGAGTGCGTCCCTGTCGGGCGTGCTGCTCGGAGGCGCTGCGGCTGCCGGGCTGCTGCTCGTGGTCACCTTCGCGCCGCCGTTCCGCTCGGTTCGGCTGGTCGACCGGCTCGCCCCCTACGTGCACGACACCCCGCCGCCGTCACGGCTGCTCGGGACGGGGACCGAGCCCGGCCTGCTCACCGCCGCCCGGCGGGTGTTCGGGCCGGTGGTGGCCGACGGCGCGCGGCTGGTCGACCGGTTGCTCGGCGGCCGGGCCGCCATCCGCCGGCGGCTCGACGCCCTGGGCGGCGACCAGACGGTGGAGGACGTGCGGGTCGAGCAGGTGGTGTGGGGTGGGCTCGGCCTGCTCGGTGCGGCGCTGCTGGCCGGCGTCGGGTCGCTGGCGGCCGGCAGCGTCAACGTCCTGTCGGTGGCGCTGCTGTGCCTGGCCGGGCTGCTCGGCGGGGTGCTCGGCCGCGACTGGTGGCTGACCCAGCAGGTGCGCCGGCGCGAGGAGCTGCTGCTGGCGGAGTTCCCGGTGGTCGCCGAGCTGCTGGCGCTGGCGGTGACGGCGGGGGAGAGCCCGACCGCGGCGATCGCGCGGGTCACCCGCCTCTCCGGGGGCGAGCTGGCCCGTGAGCTCGGCGCGGCGCTGGGCCGGGCACGGGCCGGGGTGCCGCTGGTGGAGGCACTGCAGCAGGTGGCCGACCGCACGTCGGTGGACGCGCTCGCCCGTTTCGTCGACGGGCTGCTGGTGGCCATCGAGCGCGGCACGCCGCTGGCGGAGGTGCTGCGCGCGCAGGCCGCCGACGTCCGGGAGGCCGGCAAGCGCCGGCTGCTGGAGGCCGGTGGCCGCAAGGAGATCCAGATGATGGTGCCGGTCGTCTTCCTGGTGCTGCCGGTCACCGTCCTGTTCGCCCTGTTCCCGGGGCTGATCAGCATCGTCTCGCTGGCGCGGTGAGCGCCGGTGACCAACGGAGGAGGACGACGGATGCGGGCCCTGGCCTGGCTTCTCACGCTCACGGCGGCGCTGGCCGCGCGGCTGCGCGGCGGTGATCCCGAGCGGGGCGACGTCCCGGGCTGGGTGATGATCACGGTGATGACGGCGGCGCTGGTGCTGGCCATCCTCATCCCGTTCCGCGAGGCGATCGTGGCGGCGGTGACCAACGCGCTGGCGTCGGTGACCAACGGTGGCTAGGGGGCCGGGCCGCCTCGACGACGACAGCGGCGACGTCGAGCGGGGGAGCGCCGTCGTGGACTTCGTGCTGGTGTCGGTGCTCATCGTGGTGCTGCTGCTGGCGGTGCTGCAGGTGGCCGTCTACGTGCACGTGCGCAACGTGGTGGTCGCCGGCGCGCAGGAGGGTGCCCGGTTCGCGGCCAACGCCGACGTGTCGGTCTCGGAGGCGCCCGGCCGGACGCTGGCGGTGGTGGCGCGGGCCACGTCGGCGCGGACCGCCGCGGGGCTGGTGTGCTCCGCCGCGGAGGAGGTCGAGGCGAGCGGGTTGACGCTGGTGACGGTGCGCTGCGCGGGTGCGGTGCCCACGCTGCTGGCCGGGCTGGGGGACGTGCTGCCGCTGGAGGTCACCGGCCGGGCGGTGGAGGAGGCACCGTGAGGTGGCTGCGCGCCCGGCTCGGTCAGCTGGACGGGGAGCGTGGGTCGGCGCTGGTGGAGTTCGTGTTCGTGGCGCTGGTGGTGTTCGTGCCGCTGGTCTACGTGGTGGCCGGGTTCTCGGCGGTGCAGCGCGGGGTGTTCGCCTCCACCGCGGCGGCGCGCGAGGCCGGACGGGCGCTGGCGACCGCGCCGGACGTGGCCACCGGGCTGGCGCGGGCGCAGCGGGCGGCGCAGCTGGCGGTCGAGGACCAGGCGGTGGACGCCGCCGACGTCGAGCTGGCCTACGCCCCGGCCGGAGCCGGCTGCGCGGCGGCCGGCGGGTACGCACCGCGGCTGGTGGCGGGGGAGGAGTTCTCGGTGTGCGCGACGGTGACGGTGCGGATCCCGCTGCTGCCGGAGTTCGTCGACGCCAACACCGCCACCGGCCAGTTCGTCGTCGAGACCGACCGCTACGTCGACGGCTGACCTGAGACTCAGACCCGTCCCCGGCGAGGGCCGGCAGTCCTTCTGCGGCCGGTCGTGCTCTGCCCCCGACTGGGGGCAGAGCACGACTGCGCACGGACACTCCCGCGGCTGACGCCCGACACGCCGGACACGCCGGGCACCGGTGACACCGCGCGCAGCCGGCCCTGGTGGGTGCCCGCCGACCGCGCCACCGTGCACCCCGGGAGGCGGCGCCCGAGCGCGCGGGAGTGTGCGACCGCCGTATCAGCCCGGCTCCGCCCGCCTCCTGGGGGAGTGGCCCGGCGTGGGTCACGGCTGGCCCAGCACGGAGGGGACGACGCCGGTGCGGTACCAGGACTACGAGCGCTACCACGGCAGGACCGAGCAGGACGAGCTCCGCTGCTTCGACGAGCTGGCCCGGGAGCTCATGGTCGTGCAGGAGCGCAACCGCGGGGTGCGGGGCGCGGCCGCCGTGGACCGCGCCTTCCACGGCAAGACCGTGCTCGCGGTGGAGAACGGCTGCCTGCGGGTGCGGCGCGACCTCCCGCCGGGCCTGCGCCAGGGCTGCTTCCGGCCCGGTGCCGAGCTGGCCGTCACCGCCCGGTTCTCCAACGCCAACGGGGTCGCCCAGCCCGACACCGCCCGCGACCTGCGCGGCGTCGCGCTGCGGGTCCACGCGGGCGGCGACACGGTGCACGACCTGCTCATGACCAACTGGCCGGTGTCCCCGGCGGCCGACGCCCGGCAGTTCGTCGCGATGGCCTCGGCGGTGGCGGGAAGGACGTCGACCCCGGCGAAGCTGCTGTCACTGGCGCTGCGGCTGCCCCGGAGGGTCGGCCCGTGGGCCACCGTCCGGATCATCGGCAACCTCGTCCGTTCCTCCCGCCGGTCCGACAGCCTCGCCCGGGAGACGTACTACAGCCGCGGGGCGATCATGTGGGGGGAGGCCGGCCCGGTCCGGTACCGCCTGCGCCCGGTCCCGGCAGCGGACGTCCCGCCGGGCACCGGTCCGGACAAGCTGCGCACCGACTTCGCGCGCCGCCTCACGGCCGGCGACGTCGAGTTCGACCTTGAGGTGCAGCGCTACGTCTCGGAGCGGCGGACACCTGTCGAGAACACGGCCCGGCGGTGGTGGTTCGTCCGGTACGAGTCCGTGGCCCGCCTTGTCCTGCCCCGCCAGGAGCTCGACACCGGGCAGGCCCGACTCGTCGAGCACCGCGTCGACCGGCTGGCCTTCAACCCGTGGAACACCACCGACGAGTTCCGGCCGCTCGGCAACCTGAACCGGGCGCGGCGGGCGGCCTACCAGGCCAGCAGCGCCCACCGGCTGGGCCAGCGGTACGTGACCGAGGAGAGCCGGCGCACCGCCCTGCTCAACGAGCTGGTCGGCCGGGTGTTCGCCCGCGTCAACCGGCGGTGGCCCTGGCACCGCCTGCCGACGCGGCTGGCCCTGCTGAACCTGGCCGTGCTGCGCCGGCAGCTGCGCCGGTCCAACCTGGTCGACCCCGACCCGCCGGAGCGGGTCGAGGTGCGGCGCCCGGGACCCCTGCCCCCGCCCGAGGCGGTGGCGCACCGGACCGCCGACGGCCGCTGGAACGACCTGTCGGCCCGCGACATGGGTGCGAGGGGGGCCCGGTTCGGCCGCAACATGCCGGTCGACCGCCACCAGTCCGACCTCCCCGACCCGGTCGAGGTCGCCGAGGCGCTCCTGACGCGCACGGACTTCATCTCCGCCCCCTCGCTCAACGTCCTGGCCGCGGCCTGGATCCAGTTCCAGGTGCACGACTGGGTGCAGCACGGCCGCCACCCGGTGCGCGAGCGCAGCATCGACCTCCCGCTGCCCGGCGACCGCACGTGGCGCAGCACGACCGACGGCCGCCCTGAGAACGTCATGCACATCGCCGAGGACGCCGGCGACCGCAACCAGGTGTCGCACTGGTGGGACGGCTCGGAGGTCTACGGCAGCGACGCCGAGAAGGCGGCCCGGTTGCGCGAGGACGGCGGGCGCGGCGCGCGGCTCCGCCTCGAGGACGGCCACCTGCCCACCGCGCCCGGCCCCGGAGAGGTGGTGCTCGCCGGGTTCTCCGACAGTTGGTGGCTGGGCCTGAGCGCACTGCAGACCCTGTTCGCCCGGGAGCACAACGCGGTGTGCGACGCCCTGCAGGACGAGTACCCGGACCTCGACGAGGAGCGGACGTACCAGACCGCGCGGCTGGTGGTGTCCGCGCTGATCGCGAAGATCCACACGGTGGAGTGGACGCCGGCGATCCTCGGCACGAAGACCCTCGACACGGCGATGTCGGTCAACTGGCGGGGGGCGCCGGACCAGTGGCTCAGCCGCCTCGGCCTCCGGTTGCTCGACCCGCACGCCGTCCACGGCATCCCGCGCACCCGGCCCGACCACTCCGGCGTCCCGTTCTCCCTCACCGAGGAGTTCGTGACGGTGTACCGGATGCACCCGCTCCTCCCCGACGACTACGTCTTCGTCGACCCCGCCACCGGGGAGCCCCGCGCGTTCGGCTTCGACGACATCTCGGGGCCGGGGACCCAGGAGGTGTTCCGCCACATCGGGTTGGCCGAGTCCCTGCGCTCCCTGGGCACCGCCTCCCCGGGCGCCGTCACGCTGCACAACTTCCCGAAGGCGCTGCGGCACTTCGAGCGCGACGGGGAGATCGTCGACCTCGCGGTGGTGGACGTGGTGCGGACCCGCCGGCGGGGCGTGCCGCGCTACAACGACTTCCGGGCCGCGCTGCACATGCCCCGGATCAGCGCCTTCGAGGAGCTGACGACCGACCCGGAGACCCTCGCCGCCCTCGAGCGGCTGTACGGGTCGGTCGACCGGATCGACACCGTGATCGGCCTGCTCGCCGAGACGCCGCCCGCCGGCTTCGGGTTCAGCGACACGGCGTTCCGGGTCTTCCTGCTCATGGCGTCGCGGCGGCTGCAGAGCGACCGGTTCCTCACCGTGGACTTCCGGCCCGAGGTGTACACGCCCCTCGGGATGGACTGGGTCGAGCGGGGCGGCTTCGCCGACGTCGTCCGGCGCCACTGCTCGGAGCTGGCCGGGGTCGTCGGGACCGGCAAGGCCGCGTTCGCCCCCTGGACCGACCCGCCGGTCCCGGACCGTCACGCCGCGCACGCCCGGCGGACCGCCTCGCGCCGGTCGGTCGCCAGGTAGCGGCTGACCGCCGGGGTGGCCTCCAGGCGGGCCAGGGTGCGGGCGCGGGTCGGGCCGATGCTGCCGACGGGCATGCCCAGCCGCGCGCTGATCTCCCGGTAGCTCAGCGGGGGGTCGGCGACGAGCAGGAGCAACAGGTCCCGCTGTGTCGGGGACAGGCCGGCGAGGCCCTCGCGGACGGCCTCGACCTGCTCGGCCTGCAGCAGGACGGCGTCGACCTCGGGGTCCTGGCCGGTGAACGCCCGGGTCGCGTCGTCCAGGGGGTCGACCGGCAGCGTGCGCTCGCCGGCGCGGGCCACGCGCAGGCTCTCGCAGCGGGCCGTCGTCGCGATCCAGCCGGGCAGCGCGAGCGGCTCGCGGATGCGGTCGAGGTGCTCCACCAGGCGCAGCCAGACCACCTGGGCGACGTCCTCGGCGTCGTGCTCCCCGAGCCGGAACCGGACGGTGACGGCGCGGACGAGCGGGGTGAAGCGCTGCACGAGGCACTCCCAGGCCCGGGGCTCGCCGCGGCGGGCGGCCGCCACGAGCGCGGTCAAGTCGGCGCCGGCGTCGTCCCGGGCGGGCGCGTCGAGGGGGGTGTCGAGCACGGTCATGTCCGTCCTCCGGAGCGTCCGTTCGCTGGTGGGACGACTGTCGAGCGGCCGGACGAGGCAGGTCCAAGCCCATCAGGAGGGGCGGTCACACCGCCGACCGCCGGTCCGGGCGCGCGCTCCCCGGGGTGCGAGCGGGACACCTCCAGCGCTGGAGGTCCTACGCTGGAGGTCCAGCTCGCGACGTGGCCGGGGGAAGCCGATGTCGGAGGACGACCTGGCGACGGTGCTCAGCAACGTCGCGGCCGATGCCCGCCCGGCCACCCGGGTGAAGATCGCCAACAGCCCGGAGACGCGCGCCTTCCTCGACGTCGGGCTGCAGCTGCTCTGCGACGACCTGCTCGACCACCGCGGTCCCGACCTGATGGACGACCACGACGCCGGGACGCGCCTGTTCACCGGGCTGTCGCAGGCCCGGCTGATCGAGCGGGCCGAGCACGAGGACGCCCACCGCGAGCACCCGCGGATGCTGACCGTCGGGATGTTCCGCGACCGCTGGCGGTACAAGAGCCGCTACACCGAGGACCTCATCGCCTACCTGCTGCGGCCGGCCCTGGTGGAGCAGACCATCCACGACGTGGCCGAGGCGGCGCGCCAGCTGCCCGAGGACCTGCCCTTCGAGGAGCTCGTCCAGCGGCTGGTCACCCGGGTGATGGCCGTGACTCTGGACGACCCGCTGTGGGGGCTGCGCACGGTCGTCTGGGTGGCGCTGCCCAATCACCCGCGCGTGCGGGTCTTCCTCAAGGCGCAGTACGAGCAGTGGATCGCCTACTGGACCCAGCTGCACGAGGCGCTGGCCCGCCGCTTCGACCTCCAGCTGCGGCCGGAGTACACCTGGCACGACGTCGCGGAGGTCTTCCACGCCCTCGCGGAGGGCGCCCGGCTGCGGGCCCGGGCGACCGGGTCGGCAGCGGCGCTGTCGAACGGGGACAACGTCCTCGTCGGGGCCATCCACATGCTGGTGCCCGGCCTGTTCCTCAACCCGGAGAGCGCGACCAGGAGGTCCTGACTGCTGGGAGCTTCGATCCCGGCGTGCGCCGGCTGGTCGACGGGATGGCCGGCGTCGCCGGTGGCAGCGCGAGGAGCGTGTCGGGGGGTCCGGAGTGCTGGCGCAGGTCTCGAGCGGGACGCCGCACCCCTGCGCTGTCCGGGCTGTGGCATCTCGGTCGTCGAGGTGCACGCCGCCGAAGTGCGGTGACGCTCCGGTGACGCGCCGCCCCGAGACTCCGGGGACCGTCCGGCGGGACGCCGGTCACCCAGGGAGGACGCCCATGTCGATCGACGCCGTCGTCACCGCCAGTCCCGAGGAGCGGCAGCTCGCGGTGGAACTCGCGGCCGCGGTGCTGGAGGAGACGGCACCGGACGAGGTGCCCGCCCTCGGCGATCTCTCGGCGGAGTTCTTCGCCGACCCACAGGGCGCGGTGCAGCGCGAGGAGCGGGACGAGCCGCTTGCCTTCGGCGCGGACCTGGCACTGGTCACCCCCTACGTCCTCGCGGTGGCCGTGCCGCTGGTGCAGTGGCTGGGCGGCCTGGTGGCCGACGGGGCCAAGGAGGCGCTCACCCCTCTCGTGGCCGACCGCATCCGCGCCCTCTTCCGCCGCCACACTGAGGCTCGGGCTGCCGCCGCCCCGAGCGGGGGGTTGTCGGCGGAGCAGGCCCGCACGGCCTGGCGGACCACCTTCGACCGACTCCGGTCACTGGGCGTGCCCGATGCGGAGGCACGCTCGATCGCCGAGTCGGTGGCCGGTGCGCTCATCGTCAGCGGTTGACGCCGTGACCGGCACCGCTGCACCGCCGGGGACGACGCCGCGGGTCGACGTCCTGGCGCTGCCCCGGACGACGACGCTGCGCGCCATCCTCCTGGTCGCCACCATGGTCGGCACAGGTCTCGTGGTCGGCACGATGCTGCACAACCTGGTGCTGGCCGACCCGTGGAACGCCCGCTTCCGGGAGTGCACGGTGGTCCCGGAGGGCGGACCCGGGGTGTTGGCAGAGACCTTCACCGCGTGCATGGCGCCGGTGGAGCAGCGCCGCGTGGCCATCGCGCTGGTGATGGGTGCCCTCGTGCTGGTCCTGGCGTGGATCGTGGTGCTCGTCGCGCCCACCGTGCACGAGCGCCGTCGGGGTCTGCGTCCGCTCGACGGTGGCAACGAGCGCGCCCGGTGCCGCTTCGCGGAGTTGGCGGCGGAGGCGGGACTGCGCCGACCGCCCCTGCTCGTGCGTGGTGGCTCCCTCAACGGCGTCACCGACGCTCACGCCTACGGCAGGCCCGGTGACTGGCGCGTGGTCGTACCGCTCAAGCTGCTCGCACTCGCCGGGACACCCCGTGCGGACGCGGTCATGCGGCACGAGCTGGCTCACGTCGCCCACCGGGACGTCGGGTTCACCTGGCTCGCCCGGGCCAGCTGGGACGTGCTCGGTCCACTGCTCCTGCTGCCGCTGTTCCTGGCACTCGCGGTCGGGGACCTCGAGGTCGTCCCCGACTACCTCGTCCGCGCCGCGGTCCTGGCGGTCGTCGTGCAACTGGTGCGGGCCGGCCTCCTGCGGGCACGCGAGGTCGACGCCGACCTGAGCGCGGTCCGCCGGGGCACCGACCCCGAGGTGATGCTCGGGCAGACCGCCGCCACCCGAGATCGCCGGTCAGGCGGTGGCATCGCGCGGCTGCTGGCCACCCACCCCTCACCTGCTGAGCGCGGAGCGGCCCTCCGGGCACCACACCTGGCTGCCCGACTCGGCTTCGTGGACGCGCTGGCCGCGGGGTTCCTCGCCGCCACGGTCCTGCCCGTGCTCCGCGCGGCAGCCGCCTCCACCATCGGCGGCGCTCCCGAGCGGGAGTGGTCGGTGGTCCTGTCGATCGTGCCGGTCGGCGTACTGCTCGGCGCGACCGTGGGGCTGGGGCTCTGGCGTCAGGCCGTGGCGATGCACGCGGTCGCGCTGCCCGTCCGCAGCGGACCCGTGGTGGCCGGTGTGGGTGCAGGAGCCCTCGCCGGGCAACTCACGTCGCTGGCGGGCGTCGGACTGGGAGCCCCGGCGGGGTTCGACCCGCTGTGGGCGGCACTGGTGCTGCCCGTGGGGCTGGCCGGGGCCACCGCGCTGGTCGCCGGCCTGGGCCTCACGTGGGCCGGGGCGGCCGGGCGCTGGCGTGGTCCTGCCGCGGTCTGGACGCCGGCCGTGGTCCTCGCCTCGGCCCTGTGCACGGTTGCGGCCTGGGCCACCGGGTCGGTGGCGCTCTCGCTCGGTCAGGTGGGCTGGGCCGGCACCTCGGAGGTGCTGCAGGTCGCGCTCTCGGGCTGGCTCGTCACCGCGGTCGCCGTCGTGCTCGCCGGCGCAGCGGCCGTCGCCCTCATCGCTCCCTCCCCAGCGGCAGTCCCACCGACGTGGCTGGTCCCGGGCGTCTCGGTGGGCTCGGGGGACTCCGGCCCCGCGACGGTCCCCGGGCTCAGGCTCACCCTGAGCGCCGGCCTGCTCGGCGGACTGGTCGGTGCCGCCGTCGCCGTCGTCTTCCGGCTGGCCGTCGGGCCCCCGGCGGACGACGACGTGACCGTCCAGCGCGTGTACGTGCTCCTGTTCGTCGCTGCGGCGACGGGCGCGGGCGTCGGACTGTCGCTGCTCGTCGCCCATGGGGTCCGAGGGCTCGGCGCCGCACTCCTGGCGGGGCCGGTCGCCACCGCGGTGGTCGGTCTCGGGATCGTGGCGCTCAACGCGGCCCTCGGTGGCGGGCTGAGCGTCACCGCGACGGGAACCGTGCTGCAGCGTTCCTCCGCTCTCGGCCTGCTCGCGCTGCTCGCCGTCGCGTGGCTCCCGTTCGTGGGCGGTCTGCGGTCGGAGGGGGCCGCCCTGGCCATCGCCGTCGCCGTCGCCGTTGGATCGGCCTCCGCCGTCGTCCTCGCCCGGGACGTCCTCGTGCCCGTCGGCCCTGCACCGGTACAGGCGGTCGACCCCGAGTTCGCCGCGCTGGACTACCGCATCCGCATCGGCCCGGCGTTCTTCCGGGCGTCGGACGAGATCTCGGCGACGGTGCACGTCATCGAGGAGGAGACGACGACCCTCTCCAGTCGGGTGGCCCGCTATCGAACGGAGGTGCTCCCGCAGGCGCGGGACCTGCTGGCCAGGGGCCGGGCGTTCCTCCCTGGATCGCCTGAGGTCGCCGCCGTCCACCAGCACTGCGTCGCCGCCCTGGAGTTGGCCGTCACCGGGTACGAGGAGTTGGTCGCCGGTTACGAGAGCCGGCGTGAGGACCTGCTGGAGCAGGGGGCCGCGCACCTGCAGCAGCGGGTCGACGAGTGGCTGGCGTGGGGCGAGGCCCTCGACGGACTCGACTGACAGCAGGCCGGTTCCGCGCGTGCCGCCGGACGGGCGGTCAGCCGGCGCGGTCGGCGAGCTCGCGCAGCCGGTCGGCCAGCTGCTGCGCCTGCTCGGCGGCCGCCCGCAGCCCGTCCCGGTCGGGTGGGGGTGGGAGGGGTGGCGGGTCCGAGGAGGACGGGCCGGTCTCCAGGTCGACGTCGAAGGCGATGTCCTCGGCGCGGTGCCAGGTGGCGAACACCTCCAGCGGCCGGCCGTCCTGGTCCTGCGTCTGCCCCTCGAGCAGCAGCAGGGGAGCGCCCGGCCGGGTCTCCAGCTCCCGGGCGAGGTCGGTGTCGGCGGCCACCGCGCGCACCTGCCGCCGTCCGCCGGTGGGGCGGGCGCCGAAGCGGCGGGTGAGCACCTCGTGCAGGGAGGCGTCGGTGAGCTCCTCGGCGGTCAGGCCGGCGCAGCGGGGGAGCGGCAGGGCGGTGCGGATGCGGGCCAGCGGCCGGCCGTCCACCCGCCGCAGCCGCTCCAGCCGCAGCACCCGGTCGCCGCCCAGCCAGCGGTCCTGGCCGGCGGCCGGCTCCTCGGTGAGGGACAGCACCTCGGTGCCGACCGCGAGCCCCTCGGCGGCCATCTGCGCGTAGAGCCCGCTGGCGCGCTGCACCAGCCGGTGGTGCTGCCGGGCGGGCGCCACCACGCTGCCGCGCCCCCGGCTGCGCTCCACCAGTCCCTCGGCCACCAGGGTCGACAGCGCCTGCCGCACCACCGAGCGGGCCACCCCGAACCGCTCCTGCAGGGCGACCTCGCTGGCCAGCGCCGACCCCGGCGGCAGGCGGTGGTCGCGGATCTGCGCCCGCAGCGCGTCGGCCACCTGCACGTGCAGCGGCCGCCCGGCGGCGCGGTCGAGACCCGGCACGGGTGCCGACCCTAGGGGGTCAGCTGGGCGGCCGAGGCCTGCGCCGTCTGCCAGACCTGGTCCCAGCCCTGCGCCAGGGCCGCCGCGCGGCGGCAGGACAGCACCAGGCTGCCCTCGCGCGCGATGCCCTGACCGGCGATGTCGAAGGCGGTGCCGTGGTCCACCGACACCCGCACCACCGGCAGGCCCACGGTGATGTTGACGCCGTCGTCGCCGTAGACCGCCTTGAACGGGGCGTGCCCCTGGTCGTGGTAGCAGACGACGACCATCTCGTAGCGCCCCTTGACCGCCGCCGGGATCAGGGCGTCGGCGGGCAGCGGGCCCACGGCGTTGACGCCGTCGGCGCGCACCGCCTCGACCGCGGGGGCCAGCACGTCGGCGTCCTCGTCGCCGAAGATGCGGTTCTCCCCGGCGTGCGGGTTGAGCCCCGCCAGCGCCACCTCGGCGTCGGGCCTGCCCAGTGCACGGGTGAAGGCGCCGGCCAGCCGGAGCACCGCCTGCGTGCGCTCCGGGGTGACCGCCTCGATGGCCTGCCGCAGGGACACGTGGGTGGTCAGGTGGAACAGGTAGAGGTCACCGGCCGACAGCACCAGGCTGAAGTTCTCCACACCGAACTCGTGCGCGAGCAGCTCGGTGTGCCCGGGCCACGCGTGGCCGGCCGAGTGCATGGCGGCCTTGTTCAGCGGCGCGGTCACGATGCCGTCGACCGCGCCGGACTTGGCCAGGTCGCAGGCGGCGACGACGAAGCGGTAGGAGCCGTCGCCGGCGACCTCGCTGAGCCGGCCCAGCGGCACCTCGGGCATCGGGTCGCCGACCTGCACCACCTCGACGGTGCCGGGCTCGTTGGCCGCCGTACGCGGGTCCTCGATCTGCCGGACGACGCCGGCGTCCCCGCCGACGGCCTGCACCGCCCGGCGGACCGCGCCGACGTCGCCGACCACCACGGGCACGCACTCGGCCCGCAGGTCGTCGTGCCCCAGCAGGGCCTTGGCGGTGATCTCCGGGCCGATGCCGGCGACGTCGCCGATGGTCACGGCGAGCGTGGGCTTGTCCACGACTGTCCTCTCCTCGTGCGTCTGTTCAGGGTCGCCCGGCGGACACGACGGCGCGGACGAGGGTGTCCGCGTCGCCGAAGCCGCCGGCCTTGGTGGTCACCGGGAGCCCGTCGGCGTCCCCGCCGACGAGCCGGCCGTGCGGGACGCCCTCGGTCACCGCGCCGAGGACCTCGATGCCGGTGCACCCCCACCGGTCCACCAGCGCCCGGGCGCCGTCGCCGCCGGTGACCAGGACGCGGCCGAAGGGCCGGTGGGCGTGCAGCCGGGCGACGAGCCCGGCCAGCGCGGCGGCGACCGCGTCGGCGCGGACGCCGGGGGTGCGCTCCTCCGGCGCGGTGACGACGACCAGGCCGGGCACCGGGCCGGTGGGGACGGCGCGCTCGACCCAGGCGGCCCAGGCCGCCTCGTCGGCCAGGTCCGCCGCGGCCGGGGTCAGGTGCAGCAGGTCGCCGCCGCACGCCTCGCGCAGCCGGGCCTCCTGCTCGCGGGCGGTCCGGTGCAGCGAGGTGACCAGCACCAGCAGCGGCCCCTCGCCGGACGGCGGCGCGTCGACGGGGTCGATGGCGGTCGCGGGTCGCCACCGGTCGGCCAGTGCCGCGGCCAGCCCGGCCGAGCCGGCCGGCACCGCGTCGGGGCCCACCCGGTCGACGGCGTCGGCGAGGCGGGCGAGGTCGGCGTCGTCCCGGGCGTCGACGGTGACCACCCGGGCGGCGCGGCCGGCCGCGGTGAGCGTCGCGGCCAGCACGGCGGGGTCACCGCCGGCCGGCTGCGGGACGTGCAGGGAGCCGGGCAGCAGGTCGGCCAGCCGGGAGGTGGCCACCGGGGTGACCGGGTCGCGCCCGGCCGGGCCCTCCTCCAGCAGCCGCCCGCCGGCCAGGGCGACACCGGCGGCGACCACCCGGTCCATCGCCGGGTAGGCGGGGCAGACGACGGCGAAGGCGGCCGGCCGCACCGCCGACCAGCTCTCCAGCGCGCCGCGCACCTGGGCGGCGACCGAGCCGCGCATCGTGGAGTCGACCTTGACGTAGAGCCGGTCGGCGCCGGACCCGTGCAGCCGGGTGACGGCGGCGGCGGTCGCCGGGGCGGCGGCGTCCCCGAGGGCCCGGGCGTCGGTGCACTCGGCCAGCACCGCGTCGGCGGGGAGCCGGTCGGCGCCCGGGCGCAGCCGCAGCAGCGTGGGCCAGCCCCGGCGGGCGAACTGCACCGACGTGTCGGTGGCGCCGGTGAGGTCGTCGGCGACGACGCCGATGCGGCTCACCGGCCGTCCCCCGTCGTCCTCCCGTCGGGGGCCGCCGGGTCGGGGCCGGGGACGGTCGCGACGGGGACGTCGAGCTCGTCCTCGCTGGTCAGCCCGCCGGCGCGCTTGAGCACGAAGGAGGCGACGATCGGCGCGAGGATCGCGGTGACCAGCGCGGAGGCGGCCACCTGCGCGGTCGCCGTCCCGACGTACTCGGCGAAGCGGGGGTCGGCGGCCGCGACGATGCCCGGGGTGGCGATGGCGTTGCCGGCCGTGGTGGCGGCGGCGAAGCCGATGCCGGCCTTGCGGCCGCGGCGCAGGAGGAAGCGGTAGCCGAGGTAGACCAGCGAGCCGGTGATCAGCACGACGGCGACGCCGATCGCGATGCCGCCGATGCCGCCGGTGACCACCGCGCCCAGGTCGATGCCGGTGCCCAGGGCGAAGGCGAAGAACGGGATGACGATGTTCGGCACCGGGCGCAGCACCTCGCGCCACTGCGGGTCGACGTTGCCCACGATCGCGCCGAGCAGGAACGGCACGAGGGCCGCCACCAGCGTGAGCACGGGGATGTCGCCGAGGCCGGAGGCGCCGAGGAACAGCAGGCTGAAGAAGGGGCCGTCGTTGATGGCCGAGGCCAGGTAGGCGCCGCGGTCGCGGTTGTCGCCGTACTTGCCGGTGAAGGCCAGCCACAGCCCGCCGTTGCTGTTGTCGAAGGCGGCCAGCAGCCCCAGGATCGACAGCCCCCAGAAGCCGTCGAGGCCCACGACCAGGCCCAGCAGCACGATCAGGCCGGCCGGGATGAGGCTCTTGCACAGCAGGATGACGCCGGTGTGCGCCAGCACCGGGCCGCCGGTGCGGAACGTGACCTGGGTGCCGGTGGCGAAGATCAGCAGGGCGATGAGCGGCAGTGCGCTGTCCTGGAACAGCGCGGTGGTGAAGCTGCCGATGCCCAGCGCGCCCGGCGCGAAGGTGCCGAGCACCGAGCCGAGCACCAGCGGGATGAGCATCAGCCCACCGGGGATGCGGTTCATCGTGGCGAACAGGGGCACCCGGGACCGCTCGGTGCCGGACGGGGCGGAACTCATGAGGCACTCCTCGGTGCGCAGCACTGCGCCGGCCGTTGTGCGTACAAGATGTCCGTACCGTTGTACACGTCACAGGGCGGCGAGGGAAGGCGCACGGAGGAACGAGGGCGTGCGGCGACGTCGCGGGCGCGGTGCGGGCGCGCGGGGGCCCGCCGTCCCGGCCTCTCCGGCCGGGACGGTCAGCGGGGGTCAGGGGTCAGTCGCCCCAGGGGATGTAGTCGGTGCCGCCGCCGAGCGCGGTCAGCACGAACATGCCGACGAAGGCCAGCACGATGAAGGCCACCACCAGACCGAAGAGCACCAGGCTGCGGTCCTCGATGCCGCGCTTCTCGGCGGGTGGGGCGGACCTGTCCGACGTGTCGGCGGACGGCCGCGGTCCCTCGGCCGGAGCGGGTGGGTGGTCGACGGGCGTGCTCATGGGGACTCCCGGGGCAGGCCGGCCGACGAGGCCGGCGGCCGGACGCCGCTGCCTGGCGTCCGGTCCCCACGCTAGGGCGGCCGGGTGCGCCCGGGGCGGGTCCGAGGTCCCTGCCGCGGGACGCCGGTCCGCGCGCCTCCGGGGGTGTTCCTCGTGCTCCGCGGGTGCTGCAGGACCCGCGGAGCACGAGGAACACCCCGACAGCAGCGAGGTGCGGTCAGCCGCCGCGCTCGATCTCGGCCTGCACGATGCCGTTGACCGCGGTCCGCAGCGCCTCGCTGGAGGAGTCGCCCTCGGCCAGGGCGGCGCGCGCGTCCTCGGGGAGCAGGCCGGGGTCGACGTCGTCCAGCCAGGTCACGTCGCCACCGACGGCGCGGCCGACCTGCAGGCCCTCGTCGCCCTTGCGCAGCACGTACCGCTCACCGTCGATGTCGAGTGTCAGGTCGTCGCTCATGGGCGGCCACCTACCCCGCGCGGGCCCCCGCACGCACCGCGCAGGATGGCACCCGTGGACGTCGTCGAGGTGGTCGTCACCGGTCCGGACGCCGAGTGGCTGGCCGGGTTCACCCGGACGCTGGTGGAGGAGCGGCTGGCCGCCTGCGGGCACCAGCTGGCCGCGGTCCGCTCGGTGTACCGGTGGGAGGGGCAGGTGCACGACGAGCCGGAGGCCCGCGTCGCCCTGCACACCCGCGCCTCGCTGGTGCCGGCGATCACCGCCCGCACGGCGGAGCTGCACTCCTACGACGTCCCCTGTGTCCTGGCCCTCCCCGTCGCCGGCGGCAGCCCGGACTACCTGCGCTGGGTGGTCGCCGAGACGCGCGAGCCCTGATCAGGGCACCAGCACCAGCTTGCCGCGCACGTGCCCCTCGCGGCTGCGCCGGTAGGCCTCGGCCACCCGCTCGAAGGGGTAGACCTCCGCCACCGGCAGCTCCAGGCGGTCCTGGACCACCAGCCCGGCGACCTCGGCCAGCCGCGGGCCGGCCCGGCCGCCGCCCGTGGTGACCTGCACGCCGAGCTCGCCGGCGCCGAAGTCGGCGATGGTGACCACCTTCCCGGGGTCGCCGGTGAGCGCGACCAGGTCGCGCACCGAGCCGCGGCCGGCGGTGTCCACCGCGCCGTCCACGCCGTTCGGCGCGATCTCGCGCACCCGGTCGGCCAGGCCCTCGCCGTAGCGGGTGGGCACCGCGCCCAGCGAGCGGACGAAGTCGGCGTTGGCCGGGCTGCACGTGCCGATGACGACCAGGCCCCGGCTGACCGCGACCTGGACCGTGCAGATCCCGACCCCGCCCGTGGCGCCGTCGACGACGACGGTGCGGCCGAGCTGCAGACCGAGCAGGTCGAGCACCCGGACGGCGGTCTCGCCGGCCACGCCCAGCCCCGCGGCCGCCTCGAAGGAGACGTTGGGCGGCTTGGGCGCCCACGCGCGCAGCACCGCGTGCTCCGCGGCGGTGCCCGAGCCCAGGCCGAACACCGGGTCGCCGACCTGCACGCCGACGACGCCCGCGCCGACCTCGTCCACGACGCCCGCGGCGTCGGCCCCGGGCACCCGCGGGCCCGCCAGCGGCCGGCCGCCGGCCATCGCGCCGGAGACGATCTTCCAGTCGACCGGGTTCACGCTCGCCGCGCGGACGGCGATGCGCACGGTGCCCGGCCCCGCGTGCGGCTCCTCGACCTCCCCGACGGACAGGACGTCGGGCTCCCCGTACTCGGTGTGGACGACGGCGCGCACGTCAGCCCGGCTCCCCGCGCCCCGTGCGGCGGCCCGCGACGAGCAGGTCCGCCGGCGCCGACCGCGCGGGCGGCGCGCCGAGCAGGCCGGCGGCCGGGTGGTGTCGGTCGGGCAGGCCGCGCTCGTGGTCCTCGCGGGTCGGCCGGCGGCGGGGCTCGCTCATGCCCGGCCGGTACCCGGTGCGCGCCGGACCCACCCGCCCGGGCGGGTGGCGGCGCGCCCGCTGCGAGGACGGCCGGTGACCGCGCCGCCCCGCCGCCCGGAGGCGCACTACCCTGGATCGACGTGGCCGCTGACTTCGCCGTCGTCCTGGACGAGCTCGACACGACCCTCGGGAGCATCGAGTCCGTCATCGACGTCGACCGCCTCCGCCGCGAGGTCGCCGAGCTGGAGCAGCAGGCGGCCGCGCCGGACCTCTGGAACGACGTCGAGGCGGCCCAGGCGCTGACCTCCCGGCTGTCCTACCTGCAGGGCGACCTGCGCCGGGTCGAGGAGCTGCGCCGCCGCCTCGACGACGTCGGCGTGCTGCACGAGATGGCCGAGGAGGAGTCCGACGAGGCCACCGCGGCCGAGGCCGAGCGCGAGCTCGCGGCGCTGCGCAAGGAGATCGACGAGCTCGAGGTCCGCACCCTGCTCAACGGCGAGTACGACTCCCGCGAGGCGCTGGTGACCATCCGCTCGGAGGCGGGGGGCGTCGACGCCGCCGACTTCGCCGAGATGCTCATGCGGATGTACCTGCGCTGGGCCGAGCGGCACCGCTACGCCGTCGAGGTCTACGACACCTCCTACGCCGAGGAGGCCGGCATCAAGTCGGCCACGTTCGCGGTCAAGCAGCCCTACGCCTACGGCACGCTGTCGGTCGAGCAGGGCACCCACCGGCTGGTGCGCATCTCGCCGTTCGACAACCAGGGCCGCCGGCAGACGTCGTTCGCCGGCGTCGAGGTGCTGCCCGTCGTCGAGCAGACCGACCACGTGGAGATCCCGGAGAACGAGATCCGGATCGACGTCTTCCGGTCCTCGGGCCCCGGCGGGCAGAGCGTGAACACCACCGACTCCGCCGTCCGGATCACCCACCTGCCCACCGGCATCGTGGTGTCCTGCCAGAACGAGAAGAGCCAGATCCAGAACCGGGCGGCCGCCATGCGGGTGCTGCAGGCGCGGCTGCTGGCCAAGCGGCAGGAGGAGCAGCGCGCCGCGATGGACGCGCTCAAGGGCGAGGGCTCCAGCTGGGGCAACCAGATGCGCTCCTACGTGCTGCACCCCTACCAGATGGTCAAGGACCTGCGCACCGAGCAGGAGACCGGCAACACCGCGGCGGTGCTCGACGGCGACATCGACGGCTTCATCGAGGCCGGCATCCGCTGGCGCCGTCAGCAGGAGACGGTCGCCGCCAGCTGAGGCCGGCCGCCACCCCGTCCCCGCCGGGGACGCGCCGGGGCGTCTCGTGGCGAACGGGTCGGAACGAGCCCCGGGCGAGGTACCGTGGCGCCTCGTGATCGAACTGCAACACGTCACCAAGCTCTACCCGGCCAGCGCGCGGCCGGCCCTCGATGACGTGTCGACCGAGATCGACAAGGGGGAGTTCGTCTTCCTCATCGGCTCCTCGGGCTCGGGCAAGTCGACCTTCCTGCGTCTCCTGCTCAAGGAGGACGACCCGACCCGCGGCACGGTCGTCGTCAACGGCAAGACGCTGAACACGATGAGCAAGTGGCAGGTGCCCAAGCTGCGCCGCACGATGGGCTGCGTCTTCCAGGACTTCCGGCTGCTGCGCAACCGCACCGTGGCCGAGAACGTGGCCTTCGCCCTCGAGGTCATCAACAAGCCGCACCGCACCATCAAGCGCGTGGTCCCCGAGGTGCTGGAGATGGTCGGCCTGGAGGGCAAGGCCGCCCGGCTGCCGCACGAGCTCTCCGGTGGTGAGCAGCAGCGGGTGGCGATCGCCCGCGCGTTCGTCAACCGGCCGCTGGTGCTGCTGGCCGACGAGCCCACCGGCAACCTCGACCCGGAGACCAGCGAGGGGATCATGCTGCTGCTGGAGCGGATCAACCGCACCGGCACCACGGTGATCATGGCGACGCACGACTACCACATCGTCGACTCGATGCGCCGCCGCGTGATCGAGCTCAACGGCGGCCAGATCACCCGCGACCAGTCGCGCGGCGTCTACGGCGTCGGCCGCTAGGTCCCCGCCCTCCCGACGACCTGCACCTCACGCAAGGGAACCCATGCGCGTCAACTTCGTCCTCTCCGAGGTGGCCACCGGGCTGCGTCGCAACCTGACCATGACGGTCGCGATGATCCTGACCACGGCCATCTCGCTCGGCCTCATGGGCACCGGCCTGCTCATCGCCGGGATGATCTCCGACATGAAGGAGATCTACTACGACAAGGTGCAGGTCTCCATCTTCCTGGCCGACGACGTCACCGCCGAGCAGCGCAGCGCGATCGAGGCCCAGCTGTCGGACTCGCCCGAGGTGGCCGGCTACCTCTACGAGTCCAAGGAGGAGGCCTACGAGCGCTTCCAGCAGCAGTTCTCCCAGCAGCCCGAGCTGGTCGAGAACACGCCGCCGGACGCGCTGCCGGAGAGCTTCCGGGTCGAGCTGGTCAACCCGGAGCGCTACCCGGTCGTGGCCGAACAGTTCCCCAACGGGCAGAACGGCGTCGACCAGGTGCGCGACGAGGGCGACTTCCTCGACCGCCTGTTCAGCCTGCTCAACGGCGCCCGCAACGCGACGATCGCGGTGGCCGTCGTCCAGGCGCTGGCGGCGCTGCTGCTGATCTCCAACACCATCCAGCTGGCCGCCTTCAACCGGCGCAACGAGACCAACATCATGCGGCTGGTCGGCGCCTCGCGCTGGTACACCCAGCTGCCGTTCATCCTCGAGGCCGCGCTGGCCGGGCTGATCGGCGCGCTGCTCGCCGTCGGCGGCCTGGTGCTGACCAAGGTGCTGTTCGTCGACAAGACGCTGGCCGGGCCGATCAAGGCCGGGATCATCCCGCCGGTCGACTGGGCCGCGATCGCCACGATCGCCCCCGTCATCGCCGCCGCCGGCGTGGGCCTGGCCGCGGTCGCCGCCTACGTGACGCTGCGCCTCTACGTCCGGCTGTAGTCCCGCAGTTCCGGGGGTAGGGCACCGGACGTGACGACGACGGCTGGTGCCACCGCCCACGACACCGCGGACGACCTCGACACCGGCCGGGCCGACGTCCGGCCGGCGCTGCGCCGGCTCGGGGAGGTGGGTGCGTTCGGCGCGGACGACGACGACCCCACCGAGGCGCTGCTGGTCTCCGTGCGGATGCTCCGCCAGCTCGCGGCGGTGTCGCTGGCCACCGCGTTCGCCGCCTGGTCGCAGCGGATGGTGCTCGAGTACCTCCGCTGCTGCCCGCCGCCCCCGCCGCTGGACGGCCTGGCCGCACAGCTGCGCGCGGGCACCGTGCCCGGCGCGACCGCGCTCGCACCCGCGGTGGCCGACCTCGCCGGCACCGGCACGCTCCCGCTCACGGCCGTCCGCGACGGTGCGGGCTGGCGGCTGTCGGGCACCGTCGGCTGGGCGTCGAACCTCTTCGACGACGCGGTCGTCGTCACCCCCGCCCGCACGGCCGACGAGGGGCGCGTGGTCGTGCTGTTCCGGCGCACCGACCCCGGCGTGACGCCGACCGGCCCGCACGACACGCTGGGTCTGCGCGGCACCGGCACCGGCGGGCTGCACCTCGACGGCCTCGCCGTCGGCCCGGAGCAGGTGCTCAGCGACGACCTGACCGCCTTCATGGCGGTGTGCCGCCCGGCGATGCTGCTGCTGCAGACCGCGCTCGCCCTCGGCCTCGCCGACGCCGCGCTGGCCGCGGCGCAGGAGCACCTGCCCGCCGTCCTCCGGGCCGACGGCGACGCCCTCGCCGAGCGCCGCGACGACCTCGCCCGGCGGCTGGAGGACCTCGCCGGCGACCGGGTGGGCGTCGGCCCCGGCGACCTCGCCCGGCTGCGGCTGGCCGCGCTCGACGTCGCCGCGGAGGCGGTGCGGCTGGAGACCGCGGTCGCCGGCGGAGCGGGGTACCTGGCCGGCAGCGCCACCGCCCGCCGCGTGCGGGAGGTGGCGTTCCTGCCCGTGCAGGCCCCCACGTACGGGCAGCTCCGGCGCGAGATCAGCGCGGCGGGGCCCCGGCAGTAACCTGGGGTCCATGCCGCGGGAACAGGGGCGCAAGCTGATCGCCCAGAACAAGAAGGCGCGGCACGACTACTCGATCCTCGACACCTACGAGGTCGGCCTGGTGCTCACCGGCACCGAGGTGAAGAGCCTGCGGGCCGGCCGGGCGTCGCTGGTCGACGGCTTCGCCACCGTCGACGACGGCGAGGTGTGGCTGCAGCACGTGCACATCCCCGAGTACACGCAGGGGACCTGGACCAACCACGCCCCGCGGCGCAAGCGCAAGGTGCTCATGCACCGCGAGGAGATCGACAAGCTGATCGGCAAGACCCGCGAGGGCGGGCTGACGCTGGTGCCGCTGGACCTGTACTTCAAGGACGGCAAGGTCAAGGCGACCCTCGCGCTGGCCAAGGGCAAGAAGTCCTACGACAAGCGGCACGACCTGGCCGAGCGCGACTCCCGCCGGGAGATCCAGCGCGCCTTCGGCCGCTACGTGAAGGGACGGCGGTAGGTGCGCGGGATCGCCCTCGACGAGTTCGGCGGCCCCGAGGTCCTGAGCCTCCGCGACGACCTGCCCGACCCGCCGGTCGGCCCGGACACCGTGCTGGTGCGGGTGCACGCGAGCGCGGTCAACCCGGTCGACGTGCTCATCCGCGAGGGCGGCCTGGCCGGCGCGTTCCCGTACCACTTCCCGATCGTCCCGGGCTGGGACGTCGCCGGGGTGGTCGAGGTGGCCGGCCCCGCGGTGACCGGCTTCGCCGCCGGCGACGAGGTGTACGGCTACGTCCGCCGCGACGACGTCCAGTGGGGGACGGCGGCCGAGCTGGTGCCCGCCCCGCAGCGCTGCCTGGCGCGCAAGCCCTCGTCGCTGTCCTTCGCCGAGGCCGCCGGGGTGCCGCTGGCCGGCCTGACCGCCTACCAGGCGCTCACCGAGGCGCTCGAGGTGAGCGAGGGCGAGCGGCTGCTGGTGCACCGGGCGGCCGGCGGCGTCGGGTTCTTCGCGGTGCAGATCGCCGTCGCCCTCGGCGCGCACGTCATCGGCACCGCCAGCCCGCGCAACCACGGCTTCCTCACCGACGCCGGCGTCGCCGAGGTGCTCGACTACTCGGCCGGGCCGCTCAGCGGGCAGCTCACCGCACCGGTCGACGCCGTCCTCGACCTGGTCGGCGGCGACACCCTGGCCGACGCGCCGCAGCAGGTCCGCGACCCCGCGCGGATCGTCAGCGTCGCCGACCCCTCGGTGCGCCAGCTGGGCGGGCGCTACGTGTTCGTCCGGCCCGAGCACGAGCACCTCGAGGAGCTCGCCCGGATGGCCGACGCCGGCCAGCTGCGGGTGCCCGTGGCGCGGGCGTTCCCGCTGGAGCGCCTGGCCGAGGCGCACGAGCTGGTCTCCGGCGGGCACGTGCGCGGCAAGGTCGTGGTCACCCTCCGCTGAGCGGGCCCGGCGTGGCGGCCCGCTCCCCGGGCAGCGGCCTTCCGGGGAGCACGCCGTCGGAGCAGCCTGCCCGCATGCCCGGGCCACGGCGTGCGCTGTCCCTGCTGGTCCCGCTGGTCACGGCGGTGGCGCTGACCGGTGTCCCGGCGACGGCGGTCGCCGACACCGCGCGGACGCCGGACACCGCGGAGCTGCAGGCCGCGCTGGGCGACCTCGTGCAGCAGCCCGGCGGCCCGCCCGGCGCGGTCGTGACGCTGGGCCGCGACGGGGACCTCGACGTCCTGACCGCCGGCGTCGCCGACCTCGCCACCGGGCGCCCGCCCGCGGCCGGGGACGCGATGCGGGTCGCCAGCGTGGCCAAGGCGTTCAACGCCGCCGCGGTGCTGGCCCTGGTGTCCCGCGGTGTGCTCACCCTGGACGACCCCGTCGGCACCTGGCGGCCGGACCTGCCACCGGCCTGGCAACCGGTCACCCTGCGCCAGCTGCTCGGGCACACCAGCGGCATCCCGGACTTCAGCCGCAGCGAGGCCTTCGCGGACGCGCTGCTGGCGTCGCTGCAGGACCCGCCGCCGCCGCGGGAGCTGCTCTCCTACGTCGAGGACGAGCCGCTGCTGTTCGCACCGGGCTCGGAGTACCGGTACTCGAACTCCGACAACGTCGTGGCCGGCCTCGTGGTCGAGGCGGTCACCGGCCGTCCCTACGCCGAGGCGCTGGCCGCGCTGGTGCTGCGGCCCGCCGGGCTCCGGGCCACGGGCCTCCCCGTCGGGTCGGACCTCCCGAGCCCGTACCTGCACGGCTACGACGTCTCCGAGCAGCCGCCCGAGGACGTGAGCACGGCGATCGCCGCGGGCTGGTCGTGGGCCTCCGGCGGGGTCGTGTCCACCCCGGCCGACCTCGCCCGGTTCATCGGCGCGCACGTCCGCGGCGACCTCACCGACCCGGCGACCCGCGACCAGCAGTCCACCTTCCGGCCGGGCTCGTCGGAGCCGCCCGGCCCGGGGGAGAACTCCGCCGGCCTCGGGGTGTTCCGGTACGACACCCGCTGCGGCACCGTCTTCGGCCACACCGGCAACACCGCCGGCTACACCCAGTTCGCCGCCGCCACCGCCGACGGCGCCCGCACGGTCACCGTCTCGGTCACCGGGCAGCTCACGCCGGGCAGTGCGCCGGAGCTGTTCCCGCGGCTGCGGGCCGTGTTCGAGCTGGCCACCTGCGCCGCCGTCGCCGGACACCGGTGAGCCCGGTCCCCGGGCCGGCGCTACGTTCGCTCGGGTGAGCTGCGATCCACCGGTCGACGACGCCGACGTCCCGCGGTTCTGGCGGGAACTGGGGCTGCCCGGCCTGGTCGACGTGCACGTGCACTTCCTCCCCGCCCCGGTGCAGGCGAAGGTGTGGGCCTACTTCGAGGCCGCCGAGACGCACTACGGCGCCGCGTGGCCGGTGCACTACCCGCTGCCCGAGGACGAGCGGCTCGCCGTCCTCTCCCGGCTCGGCGTGCGCGCCTTCCCGACGCTGCCCTACCCGCACAAGCCCGGGATGGCCGCCTGGCTCAACGACTGGTCGCACGACTTCGCCGCCGCCCACCCGCAGGTGCTGTCGTCGGCGACGTTCTTTCCCGAGCCCGAGGCGCCGCACTACGTGGCCGAGGCGCTCGACCGCGGCGTTCGGGTGTTCAAGGTGCACGTGCAGGTAGGCGCCTTCGACCCGCGCGACCCGCTGCTCGACCCGGTCTGGGCGCGGCTGGCCGAGACCGGGACACCGGTGGTCATCCACTGCGGGTCCGGCCCGCTGCGCGGCGAGCACACCGGGCCGGCGCCGATGACCGGCCTGCTCGAGCGCCACCCGCGGCTGCAGCTGGTCATCGCCCACCTGGGCATGCCCGAGTACCGGGAGTTCCTCGACCTGGCCGAGCGGTACGAGCGGGTGCACCTGGACACCACCATGTTCGCCACCGACTTCACCGAGCGGCTGATGCCCTTCGACCCCGGCGACCGGCCTCGGCTGGGCGCGCTGCGGGACCGGGTGCTGCTCGGCAGCGACTTCCCGTCCATCCCGTACCCCTACGCCGAGCAGCTCGCCGCGCTGGCGCGGCTGGACCTCGGTGACGACTGGCTGCGCGCGGTGCTGTGGCACAACGGCGCCCGGCTGTTCGGGGTGGCCGCGTGAGGCTCGCCGCCGGTCCGGCCCGCGGAGCCGGGCCCCAGCAGGTGCAGACCCACCTCGACCTCGAGGTCGACGACCTCGACGCGACCGGCGCGCTGGCCGAGGAGACCGGCGCCCGGCGGCTCGTCGGCTGCACCGAGCCGCACGAGGACGTCCGCGTCCACGCCGACCCGGACGGCCACCCGTTCCGCCTGCTCGTGCGACCGGAAAACGGGTCGCCGCCGTCCGGGGACGCCGCCTAGCGTGTCCCGCCGTGCCCGACGTGCTGCCCGCCGACGTGACCGGCCTCCCCGACGGGCTGACCGCCCGCCCGCTCACCCTCGACGACGCCGCGGCCGCGGCCGACCTGCTCGCGGCCGCCGAGGCGGTCGACGACACCGGTGAGCACGAGGACGCCGGCGACCTGGCCGAGTGGTGGGGCCGCGAGCTCGTCGACCTGCCCCGCGACGGCCGCGCCGTGGTCACCGGCGACGGCACGCTGGTGGCCTGGGCGACGTCGATCTCCCAGCGGTCGGGCCGGGAGGCGCTGCGGGTCTGGGCCGAGGGCCGGGTGCACCCCGGCCGGCGCGGGCGCGGCATCGGGACGGCGCTGGTGGACTGGCAGGTGCGCCGCGGCACCGAGCAGCACGCGGAGCTCGCCCCGCCCGGGCTGCCGGGCCGGCTGGTGGCCAGCGCCTGGCCGTCGATGACCCCGCTGGCGCGGCTGCTGGAGCGCCGCGGCTTCGCGGTCGAGCGGCTGTTCGCCTCGATGCAGCGCCCGCTCCACGACCTGCCCGCCGCCGGAGCGCCCGCGGGGATCGAGCTGGTGCCCTTCACTTGGGACCGCGACGACGAGGTGCGCCGCGCGCACAACGCGGCGTTCACCGAGCACCACGGCTCCACCGAGCGCGACGAGACGGCCTGGCGCACCTGGTTCACCGGCGTGAGGGCGTTCCGGCCCGACCTGTCGGTGCTGGCCCTGGCCGACGGCGCCGTCGCGGGGTACGCCCTCGGCTACGTGTATGACGCCGACACCCGCGCGACCGGGGTCCGCACCCTCCACCTCGGCCAGATCGGCGTGCTGCCCGGCTCCCGCGGGCGGGGCGTGGCGGGCGCGACCATCGCCGCCGCGCTGGCCGCGGCCGCGGCCGACGGCTGCGGGCGGGCCGCGCTCGACGTCGACACGGAGAACACCACCGGTGCGTTCGCGCTCTACGAGCGGGTCGGCTTCCGGGTGGCCCGCACCCACCACTCCTGGGCGTACCCGGTCCCGGCGCGGGGTGCTCGCTAGGGTCCCGGCATGGTCAGCGTCGATCGGCCCGCGTCCCTGGACCCCGCCCTGGTCGGGCGCGTGCACCGCGCCGTCGAGCCGCTGCACAACCACGTGTACTTCGTGCCGGAGACCGAGGAGCACCTCACCGCGGTCGGCCTGCGGCCGGGGCGGATGGTCTACTTCGCCGGCCGGGCGGCCGCCATGGGCGCGGTCGGCCCGGGCGTGGTGACGGCGACCTTCTCGAACTTCTCCCCGGCGGTCGTCGCCCGGCACGTCCCGCGGGCGTGGACGCTGGCCGCCCCGGAGCAGGTGGTCACCGCGCGAGCCGCCGCCGCCCACGCCTCGCTGACCCGGCTGCTCGGCGGGGAGCGGGCCGCGGCCGCGCCGGAGGTGGCCGAGCTCGGCGACCTGCTCGCCGACGCCTGCTCGGTGCTGACCGCCGAGGGCCGCCCGCTCTACGCCGGCCACGCCGACCTGCCCTGGCCCGAGGACCCGGTCACCCGGCTCTGGCACGCCGCCACGCTGCTGCGCGAGTGGCGCGGCGACGCGCACGTCGCCGTCCTGGTGCGGCACGGCCTGTCGGGCATGGAGGCGCTGCAGACCCACGTCGCCACCGGCCGGGCCTTCCTCGAGCCGGTCGCCCAGACGCTGCGCGGGTGGACCGACGAGGAGTGGGCCGCCGGCTGGACCGGGCTGGCCGACCGCGGGCTGGTCGCCGGGCGCGCGCTCACCGACGCCGGGCAGCGGCTGCGCGCCGGGATCGAGGCCGAGACCGACGCGCTGTCGACCGCCCCGTGGCAGCACCTCGGGCCCGAGCGGACCGCCCGCGCCGTCCAGCTGGGCAAGCAGCTGTCGGGCACGATCGTCGCGGCCGGCGCCTACCCGGCCGGGGTCTTCGCCGGCCGGTGACCGCCCGGCTGCCCGACGGACCCGACGACGGGCCGGCCGCCGAGCTGCTGCGCGCCCGCCGCGGTGGCGTGCTGACCACCCTCGACCGGCTGCTGCTGCACAGCCCGCCGGTGGCCGAGGGCTGGAACGCGCTGCTGGGCGCGCTGCGCGGGGCCACCACGCTGCCCGCCGACCTGCGCGAGCTCGTCGTCCTGCGGGTCGCGGTCCTCAACGCGGCGGAGTTCGAGTGGACCTCCCACGAGCCCATCGCCCGCCGCGCCGGGCTCACCGACCTGCACCTGCGGGTGCTGCGCCGTGCCGACGCGACCGGCCAACCGGTGTGGTCCCCGGTGCAGGCCGCCGTCCTCGCCTTCACCGACGCCTCCACCCGGGACGTCGTCGTGCCCGACCCCGTCTTCGCGGCGGTGCGGGAGCACCTCGACGACCGGCAGGTCGTGGAGCTCGCGGTGCTCGTGGGCGGCTACGGGATGGTGTCGCGGTTCCTCGTCGCCCTCGACGTCCCGCCGTCGAACGGGGAGGTTCCCGGCTGAGTCGTTCCTCCCTATGGTCGGGACCACAGTCCTGGGGAGGCGTCATGACCACGACCGACCGCCGGCCCGGTTCTGGGCAGCCCACCGACGTCGACGCCGCGTTCCGCGGCTCCGCCACCTACCGCAGCCTGGGCGAGCAGCAGCTCAGCCCGGCCGAGGAGCGCTTCGAGAAGGGACGGCGCACCGTCGGGCTGTTCCTCGCCCCGGTCGTCACCGTCGTCTTCGCCCTCCTGCCGCTGGACCTGCCTCGCGCCCAGCACCTGCTGGCCGCCGTCCTGCTCGGCGTCATCGTCCTGTGGATCACCGAGCCGGTGCCCATCCCGGTGGGCGGGCTCATCGGCGTCGGCGCCATCGCCGTGCTCGGCGTGGTGCCGGCCGACGACGCCGTGGCCCCGCTCGGGTCGACCACGGTGTTCACCTTCATCGGCGCGTTCATCCTCGCCGCGGCGATGCTCAAGCACGGCGTCGCCCGGCGCTTCGCCATGGTGATCCTGTCGATGCGGTGGGTGGGCGGCTCGACGGCGCGGGTGGTCATCGCGTTCGGGCTCATCACCTGCGTGCTGTCGGCGTTCGTCTCCAACACCGCCACCGTCGCGATGCTGCTGCCCACGGCGATCGGCATCCTGTCGGTGATCGCCAAGCTGCTGCAGGACGAGCAGCTGGTGGCGCCGGACTTCGACCCGCTGCGGCTGCGGGTGGGTGTCGCGCTGATGCTGATGCTGGCCTACGGCGCGAGCGTGGGTGGGTTGATCACCCCCGTGGGCACGCCGCCCAACCTGATCGGCCGCGGGCTGATCGAGGAGGCGACGGGGGAGCGGATCGGGTTCCTCCAGTGGATGCTCATGGCGCTGCCGATCTGCGCGCTGATGTTCGTCGCGCTGGCCGCGGTCCTGCTGCTGCTCAACCGCCCCGAGATCAGGCGGATCGAGGGCGTGCACGAGTACGTGGCCCGCGAGCGCGCCGAGCTCGGCCCGGTCTCCCGGGCGGAGAAGAACACGCTGGTCGCCTTCGGCGTGACGGTGGCGCTGTGGATCTTCCCCGGGGTCATCGCGCTGACCGCCGGCACCGAGTCCGACCTCTACACGACGGTCAGCGACCGCATCGACGAGGGCATCGTCGCCGTCCTCGGGGCCTCGCTGCTCTTCCTGATCCCCACGGACTGGAAGCGCCGCGAGTTCACCCTGAACTGGTCCGACGCCGCGACGATCGACTGGGGCACGATCCTGCTCTTCGGCACCGGGATCATCTTCGGCTCGCTGCTGGCCGACACCGGCCTGGCCGAGACCATCGGCAACGCCTCGGCCGACACCCTCGGCCTGAGCAGCACCTTCGCCATCACGGTGTTCGCGGTGATCCTGGCGATCATCATCTCGGAGACGACGTCGAACACCGCCTCGGCGGCGGTCGTGGTGCCGATCATCATCCCGGTCGCGGTGGCCGCGGGGATCAACCCGTTCGTGCCCGCGCTCGCGGCGACGTTCGCGGCGTCCTTCGGGTTCATGCTGCCGGTGTCGACGCCGCAGAACGCGATCGTCTACGGCTCCGGCGTCGTGCCGATCACCAAGATGATCCGCTCGGGGATCTCCTTCGACGTCCTCGGGGCGCTGCTCATCGTCCTGCTGCTGCCGCTGATGGTGGGTCTCGTCCTCGACGTGTGAACGAGGGGTGGACGGAGAGGGAAGTCATCCCCTCCGGGGAGGCCGCGGCCGGGCCCGCGTGTCACGATGGACGACGGCCCGCGGGATGCCGGCCGCCACCGACGGGAGGGAGGGCGAGCGCCGTGCGCAGCGAACCCCCCAGTCCCAGTCCCGCGTAGAAGGACCCCGCTGCCCCCCGCCACTCGCAGGCTCGCGGCGGGACCCTGCAGCGGGGCCGCCGGAAGCGATGGCCACTGCTGTGCCCTCGCCGTCCAGCGTCCCCGGGAGCCCGTCATGGCCGACCGTCGCCTCGCGCCCCTCACCGCCCTCACCCTCGGGCGCCGTCCCCGCCCGGCCCCGCCCCGCCGGGTCGTCGTCCCCCCGCCGCCGCCCGAGCCGGAGCGCCAGTCGCGGCTGGTCGACAACGCCGTCTACGCCGGCGGCCGCCGGGTGGCCACGCCGGAGTCGGCCGCCGAGAGCCACGACTGGCTGACCGAGGGCTTCGACGACCGGATGGTGTGGCTGGGCCTCTACCGGCCCGAGCCCGCCGAGCTGGGGGAGCTGGCCGAGCGGTACGGCCTGCCCGACCTCGCCGTCGAGGACGCCATCCAGGCCCACCAGCGGCCGAAGTTCGAGCGCTACGGCGACACGCTGTTCGTCGTCCTCAAGGCCGCGCGCTACCTCGACGCCGTCGAGCAGGTCGAGTTCGGCGAGCTGCACCTGTTCCTCGGCCGCCAGTTCGCGATCACCGTCCGGCACAGTGAGTCGCCCGACCTCGCCCGCGTGCGGCGGCGGCTGGAGAGCGAGCCGGCGCTGCTGGCCAAGGGCAGCGAGGCGGTGCTGTACGCGATCCTCGACGCCGTCGTCGACGGGTACACGCCGGTCGTCCTGGGGCTGGCCAACGACATCGAGCAGATCGAGACCGAGGTCTTCCGCGGCGACCCGGGCGTCTCGCGGCGCATCTACGAGCTGTCGCAGGAGGTGCTGGAGTTCCAGCGGGCCGCGCGGCCGCTGACCGGCATCCTCGCCGCGATCACCGCCGGGTTCGACAAGTACGGCGTCGACGAGGACCTGCGCAGCTACCTGCGCGACGTCGCCGACCACGTCGTGCAGGTCAACGAGCGGGTGGAGGGCTTCCGCCAGCAGCTGCGCGACATCCTCACCGTGAACGCGACGCTGGTCGCGCAGCGGCAGAACGAGGAGATCCGCGAGCTCACCGAGGCCTCGATCGCGCAGGGCGAGGAGGTCAAGAAGATCTCCGCCTGGGCGGCCATCCTGTTCGCGCCGACGCTGGTGGGCACCGTCTACGGGATGAACTTCGAGGACATGCCCGAGCTGTCGTGGCACCTGGGCTACCCGTTCGCGCTGGTGCTGATGCTGGGCGTGAGCCTGACGCTGTACGCCGTCTTCAAGCGCCGCGACTGGATCTAGCGGCGTCGCCTCCGGGGGCGTTCCTCGTCCACCGGGGTCCTGCAGCACCCCCACGGCACGAGGAACACCCCCGGAGGAGCGCGGCGGGGGAACAACCCGCTGGTCGGGCCGGTTAGGATGGGTGCACAACTACACAGGGGGTGAATGGTCTCGACTGCGGTCGGGTGACCAGGGGAAGCGAGCCGAGGAAGCCGACGATGAGCTCGTTAACCACGCGTCGGAAAACACACAAGCGCCGACAAGAGTCAGCGCGCGTTCGCCCTCGCTGCCTGATCAGCGAGTGTGACGCTGTCAGCCCGGGTTCGGTCATCGACCCGGTGTCTGGCATCAGCTAGATGACTCACCGTGCGTGCCGGTCGCGGGCGTGCACGGGACACCTCACAGCGACTGGGCCTGCCATCTCGACGTGTTCGCGCGATCGGGAGGGCCGAGCAGAGGCAGAGCGGACTGCGCTCGGAGAAGCCCTGGTGATGCGTCGCAGGACGCGGGTTCGATTCCCGCCACCTCCACCCCTGACGGGAGCCCGCACGGACGTCGTCCGTGCGGGCTCCCGTGCGTCCGGGGGCTGTTCAGCCCTCGAGCAGCCGCGTCGTCCGGTGGGGACGGCACGGCCGTGCGCGACGTCGTCGGGGCGCCGAACGGCCGCCGGACGCTGACCACCGCTGGTGTGGGCGCGGCACACAGCCGGCGCCGGTGGCTGTGACGGGGGCACCTGGCGCGCCTCCCCGGGCGACCGCAGCATGGGATCCGGAACTCGGCCGGACAGTCGCGGACAAGGGAGTCCTCGTGTCACACCGCAGACGCACCACCCTGACCCTCACCACCCTCGGCGTCACCGCGGCGCTCGCGCTGCAGGCGTCGCCGGCCGCGGCCGGACCGGGAGGCCCCGGCGCGGGCCCCGGATCGCGGCCGTGCGCGGGTGGCGACGCGGTCGAGGTCCCCGGCGCGGAGCACAGCGTGACCGCCTGCCTGGACGACCTGACCACGGCCGGCCTGCTGCTGCACCCCGCCGGGCAGTACACCGACGCCGCGGACTGGACGGGTCTGCACGTGCCGGGCACGGTGAACCCGACCGGCGTGCGGGGACTGCAGGTCGACGGCTACTTCCCCGACACGTCCACCTCCAACACCCTCCACGGCTGGGACCACGACAGTCAGTTCGTCCTCCGGATCCCGGACGACTGGAACGGGGGCCTCGTCGTCGCCGGCGCACCAGGCACCCGCAAGCAGTACGCCTCGGACTTCCTGGTCTCCGACGCCGTGCTGGCCCAGGGCTTCGCCTACGCCTCGACGGACAAGGGCAACAACGGGGTCGACTTCTACCGGGACGGCGTGGCGCCCGGCGACGCCGTCGCCGAGTGGCACGAGCGGGTCACCGAGCTCGCGGTCGCGGCCAAGGGCGCCCTGCGCCGGCACCTCGGCCAGGACCCGGAGCGCACCTACGTGGCCGGGATCAGCAACGGCGGCTACCTGGTGCGGTGGCAGCTGGAGAACCAGGCGCACCTCTACGACGGCGGCGTCGACTGGGAGGGCACCCTGTTCACCCCGGACGGGCCCAACCTCTTCACCTACCTGCCGACCGCGGTGCGCTACACCCTCGGCGAGGCGGACGCCGAGGACATGTACGCCGCCGGCTTCGCGCACGGCTCCGAGCCGCTGTGGGACTACCACGAGCAGGTCTACTGGGGACTGACGCAGAAGACCTACCGGGCCGAGTTCGACCCGGAGTACGACCCGGAGTGCCCCGGGCCGACGGCCGGCACGACCCTGCCGGCCATCCTGGCGCCCTGTCCGAGCGACGCGGACTACGACGAGTGGTTCGCCGACCGGGACTCCCAGGAGGTGCACGACGCCCTGGCCCGGATCAGCCTGACCGGGGAGATCCGGAAGCCGCTGCTCACCCTGCACGGCACGCTGGACACGCTGCTGCCCATCAGCACGGACAGCGACGTCTACGCCGAGATGATCGCGGACCAGCACCGCGACCGGCTGCACCGGTACTACCGCATCGAGGGCGGCAACCACGTCGACAGCCTGGTTCCCCTCGACCCGCTGCACCTGCGGCCGATGCTGCCCTGCTTCCGGACCGTCTTCGACGCGCTCACCGCGTGGGTGGAGGAGGGGGCACGGCCGCCGGCCAGCACGACGGTCCCGCGCCCCACGGGGGTGACCGCGACCGACCCGGCGCTGCTGCAGACCTGCTCGCTGGGCTGAGCGGCTCGGCCGGGGCGACGCGGGCCCCGGGGCGGACGACGTCCGCCCCGGGGCCCGCGGCCTCCGCTCAGCCGACGACGACCACGTCCTCGGTGAACGCCGTGACCAGCGCCGGGTCGGCGAAGTTGTCCACGTCCGCGACGGCCGCCGCGAACTCGGCGGACTGCGTGGCGGCGGCGAAGGCGTCCTGGTCGTCGAAGTACATGCTGGCCACGCCCAGGAACGGCGGGTCGCCCTCGGGCGCGCCCACGGCGTGCTGCTGCACGTACCGCCGGACACCGGGCACCTCGCCGGCGATCGGGCCGTGCGTCTCCCGCCAGTAGCGGAGCGCCTCGGTGCGGTCCGTGCCGGGCTTCTCGTGGAGCACGAAGGTGACCGTGAACATCGTCGTCCTGCCTCTCCGGCGGCCGCCGCAGCAGCGCGCGGCGGCCAGGGTCGTCGGTCCGGGAGGCCGACGCTAGACCCGCCGTCCACCTCGAGTCCGCCGACCGACGGGGACGACTGGTCCCGGAACCGCCGGGTCCGGCAGAGTGACCCGCGTCACCCCGCCTGAGCAGAGGAGCCGCCGTGATCGACAACGCCTTCTACACGCCCGAGGTGCAGGGCGCCTACCAGCTGCACTCGCTGGGCGGCTTCGACCTCGAGGAGGGTGGGCGCATCCCCGACCTCCGGCTGGCCTACGCCACCTACGGCGAGCTGAACGCGGCGAAGGACAACGCGATCCTGATCCCCACCTGGTTCAGCGGCACCCACGCCACCTGGGAGCAGGTCTACATCGGCCCCGGCCGGGCGCTGGACCCCACGCGCTGGTTCATCGTGGTGGTCAACCAGATCGGCAACGGGCTGTCGACCTCGCCGCACAACACCGACGGCGACATCGCGATGTCACGCTTCCCGCAGGTGCGCATCGGCGACGACGTCCGCGCCCAGCAGCAGCTCGCCGCCGAGCTGTTCGGCATCGAGCGGTGGGCGCTGGTGGTCGGCGGCTCGATGGGCGCGCAGCAGACCTACGAGTGGGCGGTCCGCTTCCCCGAGCAGGTGCTGCGCGCGGCCCCGATCGCCGGCACCGCGCAGAACACCCCGCACGACTTCCTGTTCACCCGCACGCTGATGGACGCGATCACCTCCGACCCCGGCTGGAACGGCGGCGAGTACCGCTCGCACACCGAGGTCGCCGAGGGCCTGCGCCGGCACGCCGACATCTGGGCGGTGCTCGGCCTGTCCACGGAGTTCTGGCGCACGGAGTTCTGGCGCGGGGTCGAGCTGCCCGACGTCACCTGGTCGACCTACGACGAGTTCCAGGAGCGCTTCCTGCACGCCACCTTCCTCGCCATGGACCCCAACGCCCTGCTCACGATGGGCTGGAAGTGGCAGCGCGGCGACGTCACCCGGCACACCGACGGCGACCTGGCCGCGGCGCTGGGCCGGATCACCGCCCGGACCTTCGTCATGCCGATCGACGAGGACATGTTCTTCCCGCCCCGCGACTGCGCCGCCGAGCAGGCGCTGATCAAGGACAGCGAGCTGCGCGTGCTGCCCTCCATCGCGGGGCACTTCGGGTTGTTCGGCTTCGAGCCGGCCTACCTCGCCGAGGTGGACCGCAACCTCGGCGAGCTCCTCGACACGGAGGTCTGAGCGCTCAGCTGCCGCCGCCGGGCGGGGCCGGTACCGACCCGCCCGGCGCGTTCGGCGCCGCGCCCTGGGCCTGCACGTCGTCGGCGTCGGCGGTGCCCACCAGCTCGCTGACCGCGGCGGTGTCCTCGCCGTCGTGCCGGTCGCGGCCCTTGGTGTCGTCACTGCGGGGGTGGTCGACGGCGCTCTGTCGCTCGGTCACGGGGTCCTCCCGGTGGGGTCGGGGACGTCACCGTCCCTCCTACCCGCGGAATGGCCGGCCGTCCCCTCCAGTTGGCCCCCGCGAGACCCCCGCCGCACCCGAGGAGCCACTGCATGACCACGTACGCCGTCACCGGAGCCACCGGCGGCCTGGGCCGACGCGCCGTCGAGGAGCTGCTCGACCGCGGCGTCCCCGCGCGAGACGTCGTCGCCGTCGTCCGCCGTCCCGACGCCGCCGCCGACCTGGCCGCCCGCGGCGTGCAGGTCCGCGAGGGCGACTACTCGCGGCCCGAGACGCTGCCCGGCGCGCTGGCCGGCGTCACGCGGCTGCTGCTGGTCTCGGGCAACGAGCCCGGCGCGCGGGTGGCCCAGCACCGCGCGGTCGCCGAGGCGGCGGCCGCGGCCGGCGTGCAGCGGCTCGTCTACACCTCGATCGCGCACGCCGACACCTCGGGCAACCCGCTGGCCGGCGAGCACCGGGAGACCGAGGAGGTGCTGCGCGAGGTCGGTGTCCCGACGACGGTCCTGCGCAACAGCTGGTACGTCGAGAACTACACCGCCCAGCTCGGCCAGTACCTGGCCACCGGCGAGATCCTGGGTGCCGCGGGGGAGGGGCGGGTGTCGGTCGCCCCGCGCGCCGACTACGCCGTCGCGGCCGCGACCGCCCTGCTCGCCGACCAGGAGGGCAGCGGCGTGCTGGAGCTCGGCGGTCCCGGGGTCACCCTGGCCGAGCTCGCCGCCGCCGTCACCGAGGCCACCGGCACGCCCGTGCGCTACCGCGACCTGCCGGCCGAGGAGTTGACCGCCGCGCTGCAGGAGGCCGGCCTCGATGCCGGCACCGCCGGGTTCGTCACCGCGATCGACACCTCCATCGCCCGCGGCGAGCTCGACACCGGCGAGGAGACCCTCACCGCGCTGCTCGGCCGGCAGGTGACCCCGCTGGTCGACGCCGTCCGCGCCGCGCAGGGCTGACCGGGCCGGCGGACCTCATCCCCCGGGGTGAGGTCCGCCGCCGGGCTCCAGTGCGGCGCCGCCCGTGCCGATCCCCGGAGCATGAACCCCATCGCGTGCCGCGCCGTCGCGCAGGCCGGCCTCGTCGCCGCCACCGCCTCGGCCGACGACGAGACCCCCTGGCCGCTGCTGCTCGTGGCCGGCTGGCACACCACCGCCGCCGACCTGGTGCTCGCCGACGTCCGGCTGGCCGACGACCTGGCCGCGCTGCCGGTCTGAGCGTCTACTGGGCGCGCGCGAAGGCGTGACCGTCGGGTCCGTGCGAGCGGACCACGACCAGCACGTCCTCGCTCTGCAGCGTGCCGATCAGCGGGTCGTCGTAGCGCAGCGTGCGCCCTCCGCGGGTGACCGACAGGACGATGTCGCGCAGGTCGCGCGGGCCCAGCCCGACCTCCCCGGAGCTGACCGTGCGCTGGGAGATGTCGAGCCCCTGGCCGCCGGTGAGCAGGTCCTCCACCACCGAGACCACCCGCGGGCTGTCGGTGGACAGGCCCAGCAGCCGGCCCGACGTCGCCGAGGTGGTGATGACCGTGTCGGCGCCGGACTGGCGCAGCAGGCTCGCGTTCTCCTCCTCGCGGACGCTGGTGGTGATCGGCACGCTCGGGTTGAGCTGGCGCACGGTGAGGGTGATGAGCACCGCGGCGTCGTCCCGGTTGGCCGCCACGATCACCGCGCGGGCGCGCTCGACGTGCGCCCGGCGCAGCACGTCGGTGCGCCCGGCGTCGCCGACGATGCCGGTCAGCCCGATGGAGTTGGCCTCGTCCATCGCGCGCTGGTCGGAGTCGACGACGACGATGTCCTCCAGCCGGGTGCCGGTGGCCCGCAGGGACCGGACGGCGCTGCGGCCCTTGGTGCCGTAGCCGCACACGATGACGTGCTGGCGCACGCGGGACCTCCAGCGTCGGATGCGGAACTCCTCGCGCGAGCGCGCGGTGAGCGCCTCGAGCGTGGTGCCGATGAGCACGATCAGGAACAGCACGCGCAGCGGCGTGATGAACAGGATGTTGACCAGCCGCGCGCCCTCGGTGATCGGCGTGATGTCGCCGTAGCCGGTGGTGGAGAGCGTGACGGTGGCGTAGTAGACGGCGTCGAGCAGCGAGATGCCGACCTCGTCGCCGTCGCGGTAGGAGTCGCGGTCGAGCCAGACGATGAGCACCGTCAGCGCCAGGAAGAAGCCCGCGAACAGGACCCGGCGCCCCACCTGGCGGGTCGGCGACTCCTCGACGTGGGCGAGCTGGACACCGGTGTGCGGGTCGTCCGCCGCCTGTCCGCTCATCACGTCAGCGGACGATAGCGAGCGGGGGCTGTGCGCACCGGGATGCCGGCGCGCACCGCCCCGAACGGGTCAGCCCGATACGGCCTCGCGCTCCCGCGCGGCCAGCTCGCGCTTGAGCACCTTGCCCGCGGCCGACACCGGGATGGCGTCGATGAAGACGACGTCGCGCAGCCGCTTGTAGGGGGTGACCCGGTCGTTGACCGCGGCCATGACCGACCCGGCGGTCAGCGCCCGCCCGGCGTCGTCGTCGCGGCGGACGACGTAGGCCACCGGCAGCTCCCCGGCCTCCTCGTCGGGCCGGCCGACCACCGCCGCGCCGGCCACCCCCGGCACGCCGAAGAGCAGCTCCTCCAGTTCGCGCGGGAACACGTTGTAGCCCTTGTAGAGCAGCATGTCCTTGGTGCGGTCGACGATCGAGAGGTAGCCGTCCTCGTCCAGGACGCCGACGTCGCCGGTGTGGAACCAGCCGTCGGGGTCGATCGACTCCGCCGTCGCCTCGGGCCGGTGGGCGTAGCCGCGCATGACCTGGGGGCCGCGGATGCACACCTCGCCGCGCTCGCCCACCGGCAGCGGGTCCCCGCCGCCCAGGGGCCGGACGGTGATCTCGGTGTCGAAGACCGGCACCCCCACCGAGCCGGCCTTGCGGGTGCCGGAGCGGAACGAGGGGTTGCCGGTGGCCATCATCGTCACCTCGGTCAGGCCGTAGCCCTCGCCGATGACCGCGTTGGGCAGCACCGCCTGCAGCCGCTCGATCAGCGGGACCGGCAGCGGCGCGGCGCCGCTGGACACACCGCGGACGTGCGACCAGTCGGCCTCCGCGAAGCCGGGCACCTGCAGCAGCGCGACGAACACCGGCGGGGCGCCGCCGATGCTGGTCACCCGGTACCGCTGGGCGTCCTCCACGTACCGCACCGGGTCGAACCGCATGTGGACGACGGTCGTGGTGCCCGCCACGACCATGCCGTTGAGGTAGCCGATCGCGCCCATGGCGTGGAACCACGGGGTCAGGTTGACCAGCGTGGCCCTGCCCAGCCGGATCGGGTGCTCGTCCTCGCCGAGCACCTGGCGGATCGTGACGTCGCCGGCCTCGTCGAGCTCGGGCAGCGAGCCCGACGTCCAGCACGCCGACTGCAGCACGTTGGTGACGACGGCGCGGTGCGGCAGCTCGACGCCCTTGCTCACGCCGGTGGTGCCGCCGGTGTAGGCCAGGTGGGCGAGGTCGGCGGCCGGGTCGAGGGCGGCGTCGAGGTGCCGGTCGGTCGGGTCGGCGGCCAGCAGGTCGGCGAGGTCGACGTCGGTCGCCTCCAGCCCGTCGAGGCGGGCGGCGAGGTCGAGGGTGTGCGCCTCGCCGGTGACCACGACGGTCCGCACCGGGGTGGCGGCCAGCGCGGGGCGCACGAAGGGCAGCACCTGGTCCCAGGTGACCAGGACCTTCGCACCGGCGTCGGTGAGCTGCGCGGCGAGGTCGGCGGCCGGCAGCAGCGGGTTGGTGGGGGAGAAGACCGCCCCGGCCATGACCACGCCGTAGTAGACCGCCGGGTACTGGCGGCAGTTCGGGATGTGCACGGCCACGACGTCGCCGCGGCCCACCCCGTGGTCGGCCAGCCAGTTGGCGACGGCGCAGGCGCGGCGGCCCAGCTCCTCGAAGGTCAGCTCGACGTCGTGGTCGACGAACGCCGTCCGCGTCCCCCAGCGGCGCACCGCCGCACGCAGGACCGACCCGACCGGCACCAGCGGGTAGTCCAGGGAGCGCGGCAACCCGGGCGGCCAGCTGGCGGCGGTGGGGGTGGGCGCGTCCTGCGTGGCGGTCATGCGGGTCCTTCCGTCCGGGGTGGTTCCACGACAGCGTGGCCCAGCTCACAGCGCCTGTCGAGCACCCTCCGGTGCCGGGCGACCGCGGCTTGCGACGATGGCCGGGTGAGCGACCAGCGCAGGGCCCTCGTCCTCGGCGGGGGCGGCATCACCGGCATCGCGTGGGAGGTCGGCCTGCTGGCGGGGCTGGCCGAGGCCGGCGTCGACCTGACCGGTGCCGACCTCGTCGTCGGCACCTCCGCCGGCAGCGTCGTCGGCGCCCAGGTGACCAGCGGGGCGGACCTGGAGGAGCTGTACGGCCGCCAGCTCGAGCCCCCGACGTCGGAGCGCGCGGCCCGGATGGGACGGCGGGCGCTGGCGGCCTTCGCCTGGGCGGTGCTGCGCAGCCGCGGCAGCGGCACCGCGTTCCGCCGGCGGATGGGGGCGCTGGCGCTCCGCGCCGAGGCCGCCGGCGCGACCCCGTCGGAGCAGGAGCGGCTCGACGTCATCGGCTCCCGGCTGGTCTCGCGGGAGTGGCCCGAGCGGGCGCTCACCGTCACCGCCGTCGACGCGGTCACCGGCGGGTTCCGCCCCCTCGACCGCGACTCCGGCGTGCCGCTGGTACACGCGGTCGCGGCCAGCTGCGCCGTCCCCGGCGTCTACCCGCCGGTGACGATCGACGGTCGCCGCTACGTCGACGGCGGGGTGCGCTCGGCGGCCAACGCCGACCTCGCGGCCGGGTACGAGCGGGTCGTCGTGCTGGCGCCGATCGCGCGCGGCGCCGGGCCGATGACCAGCGTGGACGCCCAGGTCAGCGGCATGGGAGCGCGGGCCGCCGTCGTCTCGCCGGACGAGGCCGCCCGCCGGGCCATCGGCCGCAACGTGCTCGACCCGGCGGCCCGCCGTCCCTCGGCCGAGGCCGGCCGGGCGCAGGCGGCCTCGGTGGCCGGGCAGGTCGCCGACGTCTGGTCCGGGTGAGGGCAGGGGCCGCCGGCCGGCCCGGAATGGAGCCGGCCGGGGCCGTGGTTGGTCCCGGCGTGAAGGTGGAGATCTGGTCCGACGTCGTCTGTCCCTGGTGCCACATCGGCAAGCGCCGCTTCGAGGCCGCGCTGGCCCGCTTCGCGCACCGGGACGCCGTCGAGGTGGAGTGGAAGGCGTTCGAGCTCGACCCGGGCGCACCCTCGGCCGCCGCCGGTGAGCCGGTGACGCCGACGGAGTACGCCGAGCGGCTGGCGCGCAAGTACGGCACCTCGGTGGCCGGCGCGCAGCAGATGACCGACTCCATGACCCAGCAGGCCGCCGCCGAGGGCCTGGACTTCCGCTTCGACCGGGCGGTGCGCGCCAACACCTTCGACGCCCACCAGGTGCTGCACCTGGCCGCCGAGCGCGGGGTGCAGGACGGGGTGGAGGAGCGGCTGCTGACCGCCTACTTCAGCGAGGGCGAGGCCGTGGGCGACCGCGAGACCCTCGTCCGGCTGGCCGCCGAGGCCGGGCTGGACGCCGACGAGGTGCGCGCCGCACTGACCGACCAGCGGTACGCGGGTGCGGTGCGGGCCGACGAGGCCGAGGCGCAGGCGCTGGGCATCAGCGGCGTGCCGTTCTTCGTCGTCGACCGGAAGTACGGCGTCAACGGCGCCCAGTCGGCCGACGTCCTGCTGCAGGTGCTCGAGCGGGCCTGGGCCGAGCGCACGCCGCTCATCCCGGTCATCAGCGGCGGCGAGGTCTGCGGCCCCGACGGCTGCTCGGTCCGACCGGGCGCCTAGGGCAGGTGTCGCCGTTCGCACCGGGGACCGGGGCGGTCGCGAGTCCCCGGTCGGCGGTGAGGAGCGCACGCCCCGGCGTCTCGGCGAGGGCGGCGTAGGTGGCGTCGTAGGCGGTCAGGTCCGACCGGAGTTGCCAGATCCGGGGGAGCAGCGGGGTGTGCGGGTGGCGCTCGATCCCCAGGAGTGCCAGGTCGTCGACGGCCTCGGCGGCTCGATCGGCACCGACGGCCCCGGTGGCGGTGAGCCTGCGCAGCCCTGAGGCGACCTCCACGTCGACCAGCGCCGGTGCGTGCAGGTCGTCGGTCCGCACGAGGTCGTGGAGGTCGGCGGCGCGTCCGCCGGTCTGCAGGAGCAGGCGCAGGACCACGGAGGCGTCGAGCACGACGGACACCTCAGCGCACGTCGCGCTCGGCGTGCACGGCCGCGACGATCCGCTCGGAGTCGACGGGGACGTCGGCCCGTGCCGTCACGCGCGACAGGAACTCCTCCGCGGTCGGTCGCCGGGCCAGCCCGCTGACCTCCCTGCGGAGGTACTCGGACAGCGACAGCCCGGCGCGGGCTGCGCGCACCCGCAGGACCTCGTGCACGTCGTCCGGGACGTCCCGGACCTGGACCGTCCTGGGCATGCAGGCAGTCTGCGTGCGGTGCATGCGACGTGCACCCACCGACGCGTCAGACCACCGGTTCGGCGACCAGCGAGCCGGCCGAGTGCTCCTCCCGCAGGCGGGTCTTGAGCACCTTGCCGCTGGGGTTGCGCGGCAGCGCGCCGACGACCGAGTACTCGCGCGGGTTCTTGTAGCGGGCCAGCCGCTCGCGGCACCAGGCGGTGAGCTCCTCGGTCGTCGGCGGGTCGGCCGGGTCCCGCGGGGCGACGACGGCCAGCGGCGCCTCGCCGTAGCGCGTGTCGGGGACGCCGATCAGCGCCACCTCGGCCACCTTCGGGTGCGCGGCCAGGACGTCCTCGACCTCGGCGCAGTACACGTTCTCGCCGCCGGTGATGATCATGTCCTTCTTGCGGTCGACGACGTAGAGGTAGCCCTCCTCGTCCTGCCGCACCAGGTCGCCGGAGTGGAACCAGCCCCCGGCGAACGCCTCGGCCGTCGCCTCGGGCTTGCCCCAGTACTCCTTCATCACCATCGGGCTGCGGTAGACGATCTCGCCGACCTCGCCCTGCGGGACGTCCTGCATCGCCTCGTCGACCACGCGCACCTCGACGTTGAGCATCGGCGTGCCGACCGAACCGATCTTGCGCACCGAGTCCTCGCCGCGCAGGAAGGTGGTGACCGGGCTGCACTCGGTCTGCCCGAACGCGGTGACCACCTCCGCCTGCGGGAACGTGTCGATCATCGTGCGCAGCAGCGTCGTCGAGGCCGGGGCCGCGCCCCACGAGATGCGGCGCAGCGACGACAGGTCGCGGTCGGCGATCCCGGGGACGGCGACCACCGCGGCCCACATCGCCGGCACCAGGAAGATGCTGCTCACCCGCTCCCGCTCGATGAGGTCGAGCGTGGCCACGGGGTCGAAGCCGCCCGAGCGCAGGACGACGTGCGTGCCGCCGAGCAGCAGCGGCGGCAGGCCGCCGGCCAGCCCGGCGATGTGGAACAGCGGCGCGCCGGGGACGGCGACCCGGTCGTCGGGGTCCCAGCCCAGGTGGGTGACCTGGCTGAACACGTGCATCAGCAGGTTGCGGTGGGTGAGCACGGCGCCCTTGGGCCGGCCGGTCGTGCCCGAGGTGTACATGATGAACGCCGGCGCGGACTCGTCGACCGCCACCTCGAGGGGCTCGGCGCCGGCCGCGGCCAGCGCCGCCTCGAGCTCCTCGCCGATCGTGAGCACCGTGGTCACCCCGGGCGCCTGCGCGCGGGCCTTGGCGCCCACCTCGGCCAGCGCGGCGTCCACCACCAGCGCGGTCGCGCCGCTGTCGGTGAGCACGTAGGCCACCTCGTCGGCCACCAGCCGGAAGTTGACCGGCACCACGACCGCGCCCAGGCGCACGCCGGCCAGGTAGGTCTCCCAGGTCTCGAGCCCGTTGAGCGCCAGGACGGCGATCCGGTCGCCGGTGCCGACGCCGCGGGCGGCCAGGGCGCGGGCCAGGCGGGTCACCCGCTCGTCGAGCTCGGCGTAGGTGCGCCCGGTCCCCTCGAAGCGCAGCGCCACCGCCTCGGGGGTCCGGCGGGCCCAGCGGGCGAGCTGGTCCGACGCGGTCATGCCGCGTCCGGCGAGGTTGGGGACGTCCACGGGGCCTCCTCGGTCGGGTGTGACCCGCGTCATGCTGGTGGGGGCGGGCGAGGGCGGTCAAGCCTGACCGTTGCCGTCCTCCCCGGCCACCAGCAGCCGGGCGGCGAGGCCCTTCCACAGCGCCACGTGGGGGTCCGTGGCCGCCGGGCGCTCGGCGAAGGCGTAGACGCAGGCGACCCCGCGCATGCTGGTGAACAGCAGCTCGCACACCTCCGCGTAGCGCGGTGCGGCCGCGACCTCCGGCCCCCAGATGCCGTCGGCCACCCGCCGGATCGCCGCGCGCAGCCGCCGCTCCTCGGTCCGCAGCGCCGCCCGCAGCCCCGGGTCGGTGCGGGCCGCCGTCCACAGCTCCATCGCCGCCCAGAACGGCGGCTCCTGGAACGTCGCCCACATGAGGTCGATCGCCCGGTCGACCCGCTCGGGGCCGGGGGGCTGGTCGGCCATCACCGCCGCGGCCCGCGCCTCCACCTCGGCCAGCAGCGTGGTCGACAGGTGCCCGGCCGCGGCGACGAGCAGCTCGGCGCGGGACGGGAAGTGGTGCAGCAGGCGCCCGCGGGACACCCCGGCCCGGGCCTGGACGGCGAGGGTGGAGGCGCCGGCGTAGCCGTCCTCGACCAGGCAGGCCACGGCGGCGTCGAGGATCAGCGCCCGGCTGCCGGCCGTGCGCGCCGAGCGGCTGCGCCGCGGCGCGCCGGACGGGACGGGGTCGGCGGTCACCCGCGGCAGGGTAGGCCCCGGCCGGGCCCAGGAACAGTCACCGTTGACCGTCGTGGGGGAGCGCTGCCACGCTGCCGCCGGACCGCTCGACGACGGAAGGCGCACCCGTGGACTTCGACGACACCCCCGACGAGGCCGCCTACCGGGCGCGTGTCCGGGCCACGCTGGAGGAGCACGACGCCGAGCTGCTGCACGTGCGGCCGGGGGAGTCGGCGGACGCCCGCCTGCGCGAGGCCGAGCTGCGCACCACCCAGCGGGTACTGGCCGAGGCCGGCCTGGTCGGCGTCACCTGGCCGCGGGAGTACGGCGGGCAGGGCGGCACGCTGGTGCAGCAGGCGATCGTGGTGCAGGAGCTGGCCCGCGCCCGGGTGCCCACGCTCATCAACCACATCGGCCTCGGCATGTGCGGGCCCACCGTCATCGCGCACGGCAGCGACGACCAGCGCGCCCGCTACCTGACCCGGCTGCTGCGCGCCGACGACGTCTGGTGCCAGCTGTTCAGCGAGCCGGCCTCGGGCTCGGACCTGGCGGCGCTGCGCACCTCGGCCGTCCGCGACGGCGAGGACTGGGTGGTCAACGGCCAGAAGGTGTGGACGACGCTCGCGCACGTCGCCGACTTCGGCATCCTGCTCACCCGCACCGACCCGGCGAAGCCCAAGCACGCCGGGCTGACGATGTTCGTCGTCGACATGCACGCCCCCGGCGTGACCGTCCGGCCGCTGCGGCAGATGACCGGCGGCGCCGACTTCAACGAGGTCTTCTTCGACGACGTCCGCATCCCCGACGCCGAGCGGCTCGGCGAGCCGGGGGAGGGGTGGCGGGTCGCGCTGACCACGCTGATGAACGAGCGGGTGGCCATCGGCGGGGCCGGCAGCGACATCGGCCAGTCCGCCGAGGCGCTGGCCGCGCACGCCCGTGACCGGCTGCCCGCGCTCGGCGCCGACCAGCAGGCGCTCGCCCGCCAGGCGGTGGGCCGGGCGCTGGTGGCCGCACTGGCCAGCCGCTACACCGGCTACCGCCGGTTCACCGCGCTGAGCAAGGGCGGCGTGCCCGGCCCGGAGGCAAGCGCCGGCAAGCTCGGCGGCACCGCCGCGGCGCGGCTGGTGTCCGATGCCGGCGTGCGCCTGCTCGGCGACGAGGCGGTGCTCGGCGCCACCGCCGACGGCGACGAGACCTGGCAGAGGGCGCAGGCCCACGTGCCGGGCATCGCCATCGCCGGCGGCACCGACCAGGTGCTGCGCAACATCCTCGGCGAGCGGGTGCTGGGCCTGCCGCCGGAGCCCCGGACCGACAAGACCGCCCCCTTCGCGAGGTGACGACGGTGGACTTCGACCTCTCCGACGACCAGCGCGACGCCGCCGCCGGCGCCCGCGCGTTCTTCACCGGCTCGGTGTCCACGGCGGCCGCGCGCGCCGCGCTCGAGGGCACCGGGGCTCCCGCGCCGGGCCGCAAGGCGCTGGCCGACATCGGCTTCCTCGGCATCACCGTGCCCGAGTCGGCCGGCGGCGCGGGCGGCAGCGTGCTCGACCTCGCCGTCGTCGCCGAGCAGGCCGGTGCGGTGCTGGCCGCGCCGTCCCTGGTGACGGCGGCCCGCGCCGCGGTGCTGCTGGAGTCCGCGCCCGACCTGGCCGCCCAGCTCGCCGACGGGTCCACCGCGCTCGCCGTCCTCGACGGGCCGGTGACCGGGTCGGCGCCCTCGATCGACGCCGCCGACGCCACCCTCTTCCTCGGCCTCGACGGCGGCACCCTCGTCGCCGGCGAGGGCGAGGTGGTGCCCGGGCGGCCGCTGGACGCCACCCGCGGCCTGGCCTCGGTGCGGCTGACCAGCCGCCGGGTGCTGGCCGAGGACGCCGGTGAGCTGTGGGCCCGGGCGCGCGCGGTCGGCGCGGTGGCGCTGGCCGCCGAGGACCTCGGCGCGGCCGACCGGGCGGTGCAGCTGGGCGTGGCCTACGCCAAGGAGCGCGAGGCGTTCGGCCGGCTGATCGGCTCCTACCAGGCGGTCAAGCACATGCTCGTCGACGCGTGGGTCGGCGTGGAGCAGTTGCGCTCGCTGGTGTGGTGGGCGGCGTGGGCCGCCGACGCCTCGCCCGCCGAGCTGCCACTGGCCGCCGCGGCCGCCAAGGCCTACGCCGCCGAGGCCTTCGAGCGGGCCGCGGAGACCCTCGTGCAGGTGCACGGCGGGATCGGCTTCACCTGGGAGCACGACGCGCACCTGTACTGGCGGCGGGCCAAGGTCGACCGGCTGCTGCTCGGCGACGCCGGCGAGCACCACGACGCCGTCGCCCGCCTGGCCCTCGCCGGCGCCCTGGGGTGACCCCCACCCAGCTGCGCTACGAGGTGGCCGACCGGGTCGCGACGATCACGCTGTCGCGGCCCGACCGGCTCAACGCCTTCACCGCGGTCATGGCCGCCGAGCTGGCCGAGGCCGCGGCCGCCGCTGACGCCGACGACGCGGTCCGGGTGGTCGTCGTCACCGGGGAGGGCCGGGCGTTCTGCGCCGGCGCCGACCTCACCGCCGGCTCCGGCGGCCTGGGCGACCGCGCCCGCGGCGCGGCCTTCGACGACCCCGCCGGCCGCGGCACCGTGGGCGGCCTGCCCCGCGACTGGGGCGGGGTGGCCTCGCTGCCCTTCGCCGCGCTGCGCAAGCCGGTGATCGCCGCGGTCAACGGCCCGGCGGTGGGCATCGGCGCCACGCTGACCCTGCCGATGGACGTCCGGATCGCCGCGGAGTCGGCCCGCTTCGGCTTCGTCTTCACCCGCCGCGGCATCGTCCCGGAGGCCGCCTCGTCGTGGTTCCTGCCACGGGTGGTCGGCATCAGCCAGGCGATGGAGTGGGTGGCCACCGGCCGGGTGTTCGACGCCGCGGAGGCGCTGCGCGGACGGCTGGTGTCGCGGGTGGTGCCCGACGCCGAGCTGCTGCCCGCCGCGCACGCGCTGGCCGCCGAGATCGCGGACAACACCAGCGGGGTCGCCGTCGGCGCGGCCCGCCAGCTGCTCTGGTCGATGCTCGGCGCGCCCTCGCCCTGGGACGCCCACCGCGCCGAGACCCGGGCGCTCGCCGAGCTCGCCACCGGCCCCGACGTGGCCGAGGGCGTCGCCGCCTTCCTCGCCAGGCGGGCGCCGGACTTCACCGCCCCGCTCGGCGACGGCGACGTCGCCGGGGTCCCGCGCTGGCCCGTGCCGCCGGGCGACGCCGAGCCACCCCCGGGGGAGGCGGGGTGGCCGGGGCCGGCCTGACGGCGACCCTGGGCGAGTGCAGTCCGTGAGCCCCGTCCGGGCGTGTTCAGTCGGGGTCGAGGTGGCGCAGCAGGGTCCGCCCGATGTCCTCCATCGCGGCCACCTGCCCGGGGGAGAGCTGGTCGAACAGGTGCGTGCGCACGCTCTCCACGTGCACCGGGGCGGCGGCCTCCAGCGCGGCGAAGCCCTCGTCGGTGAGCACGGCGAGCAGTCCGCGGCCGTCCTCGGGGCAGACCTGCCGGCGCACCCAGCCGCGCTCCTCCAGCCGGGAGACGGCGTGCGAGAGGCGGCTGCGGGAGGACAGGCAGCGGTCGGCCAGCTCGCTCATCCGCATCTGCCGGTCCGGCGCCTCCGACAGCTGCACCAGGATCTCGTAGTAGGCCTGCGGGATGCCGGTGGCGCGCATCAGGTCGCGCTCGAGCCGCTCCTGCAGCAGCTGGGTGCTGTAGAGCCAGGCCCGCCAGGCGCGCTGCTCCCCGGCGTCGAGCCAGCGCGTGCCGTCGTCCGCCGCGCCCGGGACGGTGCCCGGCGACACCTCCGTCGTCATGTCCTCAGGGTACTGGCGGAATAGATGAGCCCTCAACTACGCTTCGTCGGCAGAAGGTCAAACGCTCAACCACCTGGAGTCCCCATGACCAGCACCACCGCCGTCCAGATCCCCGGCTACGTCGCCGGCACCTGGGACATCGACGCCGCGCACTCGACCGTCGGCTTCTCCGTGCGCCACATGATGGTCAGCAAGGTCCGCGGCTACTTCACCCGCTTCTCCGGCGAGCTCGTCACCGCCGAGGACCCGTCGCAGTCGGCGGTCACCGCCACGATCGACATGGACTCGATCGACACCCGCCAGGAGCAGCGCGACGCGCACATCCGCTCCGCCGACTTCTTCGACGTGGGCAACCACACCGAGATGACCTTCCGCTCGACCGCCGTCGTCGCCGACGGTGAGGACTGGACCGTCCAGGGCGACCTGACCATCAAGGGCACCACCAAGCCGGTGACCCTCGCGCTCGAGCTCAACGGCTTCGGCCCGGACGCCTACGGCGGCTACCGCGCCGGCTTCAGCGCCAAGACCTCCATCTCCCGCAAGGCCTACGGCGTCGACATCGACATGCCGATGGACGGCGGCGGCGTCGTCGTCGGCGACAAGATCGACGTCGAGCTCGAGATCGAGGCCGTGCTCCGCACCGCCTGAACAAGGACCACCCCTCCCCCCACGCCTCGCTCCGCTCGGCGCGGGCCCTTGGAGGGTGGGGCGTTCCAGCACGTCACCGGGGCCCCGGACGACCCGGTCGTCCGGGGCCCTCGCGCGTCCTGGCCCACCCCTCCACCGCGAGCCAGGGCGCCGCACGACCCGGTCACCTGATCGTCCCCCGGCGACCCGGGGACACTGGGGGCATGACGACGTCCGTGCTGACCCGCGCCCGCGCCCGGCTGTCCTCCGCCGCCCTCGTCGCCGTGGGGCTGGCGGCCGGCTTCGGCGTCGCGCAGGGCACCGGCGTCCGCGCGCTGGGCGGGGCGGTCTTCGCCGGCGCCGGGCTGGCCGCCGCATACCTGTGGGTGCAGCGCCGCGGGTGGGCCGTCGCCCTCGGCCTGGGCGCGCTCTACGTCGGTGCCTTCGTCCTTGCCCACGTGCTGGCCCTCGGCGTGGGCCTGCCCGCCTGGCTGGCCGTGAGTCTGGTCACGATCGCCGCCGCCGGGGTGGCGTACGCGGTGGCCGACCGCCCGCGGGAGCCGGTCGCCGTCCGCTGAGCACCTAGCATGGGAAGGTCGCCGGGCCGGCGGCCGTTACTCGTGATGCCGCGTGGCGCACTGCCGCGGCGTCCCCGAACCCCCGAGGTGCCCTTCCGCATGCCCACCCGCGACGACCTGCGCAACGTGGCCATCATCGCCCACGTCGACCACGGCAAGACCACCCTGGTCGACGCCCTCCTCCGCCAGGCCGGTGCACTCGGCCGCGCCAAGGGCGAGGGGACCGACGCCGACACGACGCAGGACCGCGTCATGGACTCGATGGACCTCGAGCGCGAGCGCGGCATCACCATCCTCGCCAAGAACACCGCGATCCGGCTGGCCGACGAGGACGGCAACCCGGTGACGGTCAACATCGTCGACACCCCGGGCCACGCCGACTTCGGCGGCGAGGTCGAGCGCGGCCTGTCGATGGTCGACGGCGTCGTCCTGCTCGTCGACGCCTCCGAGGGCCCGCTGCCGCAGACCCGCTTCGTGCTGCGCAAGGCGCTGGGCAAGGGGATGCCGGTCATCCTCGTGGTCAACAAGACCGACCGCTCCGACGCCCGCATCGGCGAGGTCGTCGACGAGACCTACGAGCTGTTCATGGAGCTGCTCGAGGACTCCGGCATGGACGTCGACAACCTCGACTTCCCGATCGTCTACAGCAACGGCAAGACCGGGCAGGCCTCGCTCACCCGGCCCGCCGACGGCACCTCCCCCGACAGCCCGGACCTCGCGCCGCTGGTGAAGACCCTGCTCGACACCATCCCGGCGCCGGTCTACGACGCCGAGGAGCCCCTGCGCGCGCAGGTCACCAACCTCGACGCCTCGCCCTACCTCGGCCGGCTCGCGCTGCTGCGCATCCACTCCGGGACGATGAAGAGCGGCCAGACGGTCGCCTGGTGCCGCACCGACGGCAGCATCAAGAACGTCAAGATCACCGAGCTGCTGGTCACCGAGGGGCTCACCCGCACCCCGGCCGAGAGCGCCGGCCCCGGTGAGCTCGTCGCGATCGCCGGCATCGAGGACGTCATGATCGGCGACACCCTCGCCGACCCGAACGACCCGCGGCCGCTGCCGCCGCTCACCGTGGACGAGCCGTCGATCTCCATCACCATCGGGATCAACACCTCGCCGCTGTCGGGCCGGTCGGGCAAGAAGCTGACCGCGCGGCTGATCAAGAACCGCCTCGACCAGGAGCTGGTCGGCAACGTCTCGGTGCGCATGCTGCCCACCGAGCGTCCCGACACCTGGGAGATGCAGGGCCGCGGCGAGCTGGCGCTGGCCATCCTCGTCGAGCAGCTGCGCCGGGAGGAGTTCGAGCTGACCGTCGGCCGGCCGACCGTGGTCACCAAGACCATCGACGGCAAGCTCCACGAGCCGGTCGAGCGGGTCACCATCGACACCCCCGGCGAGTACGTGGGCACGCTGACCCAGGCGCTGGCCACCCGGCGCGGGCGGCTGGAGAACCTGGTGCACCACGACACCGGCTGGGCGCGGATGGAGTACGTCGTCCCCTCCCGCGGCCTCATCGGGTTCCGCACCGAGTTCCTCACCGAGACCCGCGGCACCGGCGTCCTCAACCACAACCTCGAGGGCTACGAGCCGTGGCTGGGCGAGATGCGCGCCCGCCCGACCGGCTCGCTGGTCGCCGACCGCCAGGGCGTGGCGACGACCTACTCGATGTTCTCGCTGCAGGAGCGCGGCTCGCTCATGGTCCAGCCGGGCACGGACGTCTACGAGGGCATGATCGTCGGTGAGAACTCCCGTCCGGACGACATGGACGTGAACATCACCAAGGAGAAGAAGCTCACCAACATGCGCAAGTCCACCTCCGAGGAGCTGGAGCGGCTGATCCCGCCGCGCATCCTGAACCTCGAGCAGGCGCTGGAGTTCTGCGCCGAGGACGAGTGCGTGGAGGTCACCCCGGCGTCGGTCCGCATCCGCAAGGTGGTCCTCGACCAGACCGAGCGCGGCAAGGCCAAGAACCGCAAGCCCAAGCCGTAGGCCCCACGGCCCCGCCTCGACGGCCCCCGCCCGGTCTCCCGGACGGGGGCCGTCGTGCTGTCCGGGACGGTGTCGTCGTGACCGCGCGGTGACCGGTCGTGATGACGAGCCGGATGGAGCCGACAGGCCCGGCCGCCGTGCACCGGGGCGCGCCGACACGCCGACCTACCGTCGGCGGACGGACCCGGACGCGGGCCCGCGGTACCGCGAGCGGGAGGCCACGAGCTGATGACGACGACCCTGGCAGCAGACGGACGCGAGGGCTTCCGCGGTGGCATCGACGTCCGGGTGAGTCTGCGGGCCGACGTCGGGTCGGGGACCAACGCCTTCGACGGGGCCTGGTTCCCCCGCAGCCGCGACCTCGCCGCCGAGGTCCCCGAGCTGATCGCGGCCCTCGACCGGCGGGGCCTGCGCATCGAGCGGTTCACCTACCCCCTCGACGCCTGGCAGCCGGCGCCGCGCAAGGTCGTCGTCGACGGCCGGGTGGTGCGCACCGGCGGGTTCCGCAGCATGGACCCCGGGGTGGTCTGCCTCAGCTGGGCCGGCGGCAACCGGCGCGCGGACCTGCTCGTCGTCCCGCCGGAGACCGACGTCATCACCGGCGTGCGGGCCCTGCGGCTGTGCACCCGGCGGGGCCTGCCGCGCTCGCCGCAGATGGTGCTGGCCGCGGCCCGCTCGCAGCCGCTGCCCCAGGTGCCCGACCTGCCGGTGACCCGCGCCGTCTGAGAGCCGCCCCGAGGGCAGCCCTGCCCGCCGCGCGATGATCAGGTGACCTGATCGTGCAGCGTCCTACCTGACGTCCCACGGTCGGGTAGGACGCGTTATGACCAGGTCACCTGATCGTCGCCGGCCCCCCGGGACGACGAGGGCCCCGCCCGGCGGTCGCCGGACGGGCCCCTGACGCGTGCGTCAGTCGCGCGGGTCGCTCGGGCGGCCGGCCCGGAGGCTCCGCTCGTAGTCCGCGACGTCGGCGGCGTCCGGAGCGTGCAGTCGCTGCTCCTCCGCCAGGCGGGCGGCCTCGGCGGCCAGGGCGTCGGCGGACTCCTGCGCCCGGTCCTTGCGGTACTGGCGGTAGGAGTGGACGACGGCGGCGGCCCAGATCGCGTAGATCACCGCGTAGACGGCGTAGCGCACCGGGTCGGAGGCGTCGATCCAGTCGCTGCGCAGGAGCGTGCGGGTGTTGGTCAGCACGATCATCCCGCCGACCAGCGAGCCGAGCAGCCGCGGCGGCACGTGCCGGACCAGCCAGGCGGCGATCGGGGCGGCCACCAGGCCACCGGCCAGCAGGCCGAGGGCCCACAGCCAGTTGATGCCCTGCGACCCGAGCGCGAGCAGGAAGCCCAGGCTCGCCGCCAGCGCCACGAGGAACTCGGAGGTGTCGATCGAGCCGATCACCTTGCGCGGCTCCATCCGGCCGCTGGCCAGCAGCGCCGGCGTGCCGACCGGGCCCCAGCCGCCGCCACCGGTGGCGTCGACGAAGCCGGCCACCAGGCCGAGCGGGCCGAGGAACCGCTTGCGCACCGGCTTGCCGATGTTGCGCCGGTCGATGCCGCGGAGGGTGAAGCGGACGAGCAGGTAGACGCCGAGCGCGAGCAGGATCAGCGACATCACCGGGGCGGCGACCTCGGTGGAGAGGCTGGACAGCACGTGGGCGCCGGCGAAGGCGCCGACGGCACCGGGCAGGCCGACCTTGGCGACGACCTTCCAGTCGACGTTGCCGAACTTCCAGTGCGACAGGCCCGACATCAGGCTGGTGCCGATCTCGGCGAAGTGCACGGTCGCCGAGGCGGCGGCCGGGTTGGTGCCGAAGGCCAGCAGCAGCGTCGTCGAGGTGACGCCGTAGGCCATGCCCAGGCTGCCGTCGACGAGTTGAGCGCCGAGGCCCGCGAGGGCGAGCACGATCAGGGTCTTCACGGGGCTGACTCCGAGGAGGAGGCGCCGGGCGCGCGACGGCGCGCCGCACGGCGGTGGTGAACGGGGGCTGGGCGCGCCGACGAGGCGCGGGGGACCGGGGGCGCCGCGGACGGCGCGTGGCTCAGCAGCCCGGACAGGCGGCGGTGCAGACGCGCAGCAGGTCGACGTGGATGCGTCCCACCAGGAGCACCGTCGCCGCCGTCACGGGGGTTATGTCTACCAGATCGATCGGGATTGGCAGAACCGGGGCCCGGAGTGGCCCCGGTCACCCACCGGCGCGGCTCAGCCGACGACGAGGTGGGTGACCAGGTAGGCCAGCGCGGCGACGGCACCCGCGGCCGGCAGGGTCACCACCCAGGCGACGACGATGTTGCCGGCCACGCCCCAGCGCACCGCCGACAGCCGCCGGGTGGACCCGACGCCCATGATCGACGTCGTCGTGATGTGCGTGGTGGAGACCGGGACCGCGAACACCGTGGCGGTGGTGACCATGACGCCGGAGGCGACCGTCTGGGCGGCGAACCCGCCGGCCGGGGTCAGCTGGATGATCCGCCGGCCCAGTGTGCGCATGATGCGGAACCCGCCGGCGTAGGTGCCCGCGCTGATCGCCAGGGCCGCGGCGAGCACCACCCACAGCGGCACCTCGAAGGTGTCGATCTCGCCGGCGGTGAACAGCGCGAGCGTGATGATGCCCATCGTCTTCTGCGCGTCCTGCAGCCCGTGACCGAGGGCCATGGTCGCCGAGCTGGCGATCTGCGCGTAGCGGAAGCCGCGGTTGGCGCGGGTGACGTTGGCCGAGCGGAAGGTCCAGAGGATGAGCAGCATGAACAGGTAGCCCAGCGCGAAGCCGACCAGCGGCGAGAGCACCATCGGGACGACGACCTTGTCGACGACGCCGCCCCACTGCACGGTGTGGGCCGCCGCCAGCGCCGCGCCCACCAGTCCGCCGATCAGCGCGTGCGACGACGACGAGGGCAACCCGAAGTACCAGGTGATCAGGTTCCAGGTGATCGCCCCGATGAGCGCGGCGAAGACGATCTCCAGGCCGCCGCCGCCCTCGGGCGGGTCGATGATCCCGGCGCCGACGGTCTTGGCCACCTCGGTCGACAGCAGCGCACCGACCAGGTTCATCACCGCCGCCAGGGCCAGGGCGACGCGCGGCGTGAGCGCCTTGGTCGAGACGGCGACGGCGATGGCGTTGGCGGCGTCGTGGAAGCCGTTGGTGTAGTCGAAGGCCAGTGCGACGGCGACGATGACGACCAGCGCGACGAAGGCCGCGTCCATGCCGGGTCAGGACTCCTTGACCGAGATCGTCTCGACCACGTTGGCCACGTGCTCGAAGGCGTCGGCGGCCTCCTCGAGCTGGTCGGCCACCTCCTTGAGCTTGAGGATCTCCAGTGCGTCGAACTCGCCGCTGTAGAGACGCGAGAGCAGCCGCCGGTAGAGCTTGTCGGCCTCGTTCTCGATGCGGTTGACCTCGATCCAGTACTCGGAGAGGTCCTTGAGGGTGCGCAGCCGGGGCATCGCCTCGGCGGTGGTCTGCGCGGCGCGCTGCAGCAGGGCCGTCTGCTGGCTCATCTCGGCCGGCAGGGTGCCCAGGCCGGTGAGGACCACCAGGTCGGCCGCGGCCTCGACGAAGTCCATGACGTCGTCGAGGTCGCTGGCCAGGTTGTAGATGTCCTCCCGGTCGAACGGCGTCACGAAGCTGGAGTTCAGCTGCCGGAAGATCGCGTGCGTGGACTGGTCGCCGACGTGCTCGAGCTCCCGCAGCCGCGCCGCCAGCTCGTCGCGCCGGGCGTGGTCGTGGATGAACTCGCTCAGGACGTCGGTGGCGGTCACCAGGTTCTCCGCCGAGGCGGTGAACAGCGGGTAGAAGCTCTGGTCCTTGGGGGTCAGGCTGAAGGGCACACGAGGCTCCGGGTCGGCTGGCTGGGTGCGGTCGCCCACCGCCGGGGCGGTCGTGCGTCCGTCGAGCAGCGTAGGTACCCCTTCACCGGTGGTTCAGCTCCCGGTTCCCCGTGCGGGCTCCGGTGCCCGTCGCGCCCGCCGCCGCACCGAGCGCCTCGACGAGGTCGGCGCGGGCGCGCGCCACCCGGGAGCGGATGGTCCCCACCGGGCAGCCGGCCACCTCGGCGGCCTCCGCGTAGGACAGCCCCAGCAGCTGGGTGAGCGCGAAGGCCTCGCGGCGCTCGGGGTCCAGCCGGGCGAGCAGGTCGGTGACGGCGGCGCCCTCGCCCACCCGGTCGGCGCCGTCGGCGCGGCCCAGGGCCTCCAGGTCGGCGTCGTCCCGGACCAGGGTCAGCCGGCGCCGGCGGCGCGACCGGACGGCGTCGGCGCACACCCGCCGGGCGATGGACAGCAGCCAGGTGCGCAGCGAGGAGCGGCCCGCGAAGCGGTGCAGCGAGGCGAACGCCCGCGCGTACGTCTCCTGGGTGAGGTCGTCGGCCGACTGGCGGTCGCCGAGCGCGGCGCACAGCCGCCACACGTCGGACTGGGTGGCCCGGACGAGGGTGGCGGCGGCCAGCGGGTCGCCGTCGACGGCCGCCGCCGCGGCGCGTTCCAGCTCGTCCACGTCACCCCTCCGTCGCACGAGTCCATCCGGTCGGGAACCGGACGGCCCTCCGCGACGACTACTGCTGTATGCAGTGTGCACCGTTCCGCGAAGCGGCCTCGGCGCGACTCGACGGCGAGCCGCTGGGCATCCCCGCCGCCGACCTCGACCGGCACCTGGCCGCGTGCCCCGACTGCGCCGGCTGGGCGGCCGCCGCCGGGCAGGTCACCCGCCGGGCGCGGCTGGCGGCGGCGCCGGAGGTGCCCGATCTCACAGCTGCCGTGCTGGCCGCCCTGCCGCGCTCGCTCCCGGGCGCGGCCGCCGCCGCGCGCGCCCGGCTGGTCCGGACGGCGCTGCGGCTGGCGCTGCTGGCCGCGGCCGTCGCGCAGGCGGGGCTGGCGCTGCCCTCGCTGGTCACCGGCACCGCGGCGATGAGCGCCCCGGTGCACGTGGCGCACGAGACCGGCGCCTGGAACCTCGCCGCCGCGGCCGCCTTCCTCGCCGTCGCCGCCGCACCGCGGCTGGCTGCCGGCGCGCTGCCGTTCCTCGCCACGTTCACCGTGCTGCTCACCGTCACCACCGTCCGCGACCTGCAGGCCGGGCACGTGCACGCCGACCGCGCCGCCGCCCACCTCCTGCTGCTGGCCGGGGTGCTGCTCATCGCGGCCGTCGCCTGGCGGCAGCGCCCCCGCCGCCGGACCTCCGCGGTGCTCGGCGGCGAGCGGGTGGTCGCGTGACCGCCCTCGCCGTGCGGCGCCGTCCCGCGCTGCTGCTGCTCGTGCTGCTGGCCGGCTGGTTGGCGCTCGGCGTGGCGACCGCGGGCCCCGCCGCCGCGCACGCCGAGCTGGTGTCCACCGACCCGGGGGAGGGCGCGCGGCTCGACGCGGTGCCCGGCCAGGTCACCCTGCGGTTCACCGAGGGCGTGTCGCTGGGCGCGGGCTACGCGCGCGTGCTCGGCGCGGGCGGCGAGCGGGTGGACACCGGGGCGCCCCGCGTGGACGGCGACACGGTCACCGTGCCCCTGCGCGGCGACCTGCCCGACACCAGCTACGTGGTCACCTACCGGATCGTCTCGGCCGACTCGCACCCGGTCAGCGGCGCCTTCGCGTTCGTCGTCGGCGACGGCGAGCTGGCCGACGCGGGCGCCGTCGCCGGGGACCCCGCCGTCGACCCGGTGGTGGCCGTGGCGCTGCCGGCGGCGCGCACCCTCGGGTTCGCCGGGCTGGCCGTCGGCCTGGGCGTCCCGGCGTTCCTGGCGCTGTGCTGGCCGGCCGGGTGGGCCTCGACGCGCGTGCGCCGGCTGACCACCGCCGGCCTGGGTGCCGTCGCCGCCGGCGCGGTGCTCACCTTCCTCCTCCAGGGTCCCTACGCCGACGGCGCCGGGCTCGGCTCGGTGCTCGACCCGGCGCTGCTGGCCGCCACCGGCTCCTCCTCGTTCGGGCTGACCACGCTCGGCCGCGGGCTGCTGGCCCTGCTGCTGGCCGGCCTGCTCGTGCCGCTGTGGCACCGGGCGGCGCCGCCGCAGCCGCAGGAGGCGGCCGGCCTGGCCGTGGTGGCCGGCGGGGTCGTGCTCACCACCGCCGCCGTCGGCCACCCGGTCGCCGGGGCCCTGCCGGTGTTCGCCACCGCCGTCACCGCCGTGCACGTCGCGGCCATGGCCCTGTGGCTGGGCGGGCTGGCCGCGCTGATGGCCGGCCTGGTCCGGCCCGGCGCCGACGCCGGCGAGCTGGCCGGCGCGCTGCCGCGCTGGTCGCGGGTCGCCTCGGGGGCGGTGGCCGCGCTCGTGGTCACCGGCGTCGTCCAGTCGGTGCGCGAGGTCGGCTCGCCGGCGGCCCTGGTGTCGACGACGTACGGCTGGCTGCTGCTGGCCAAGCTCGCGCTGGTGCTGCTCCTGCTGGCCGCCGCCGGGGTCTCCCGCGTGTGGGTGCAGCAGCACCTCGGCGTCGCCCGGCCGCGCCCCGGCGGACGCCGCCGGGTGACCGCGCACGCGTTCGCCGCGACCGCCCCGGGCGACGGCCCCGGGAGCGAGGACGGGAGCGCCGTGGCCGCGGCCCGGGAGCGGGCGGCCGTCCAGGCGCGCGGCGCGGTGGAGGACGTCGCGCCGCTGCGCCGCTCGGTGCTGGTGGAGGCCGCCGTCGCCGCCGTCGTCCTGGCGCTGTCGGCGGTGCTGGTCGGCACGCCGCCTGCGCGGGCGACGCTGGCCGAGCCGGTCGACGTCACACTCCCGCTGCAGTCGGCGGCGGGGGAGTCCGGCAGCGTCCAGCTCTCGGTCGACCCCGCCCGGCCCGGCGCCAACACGCTGCACCTGTACCTCTTCGACGACGCCGGCCGCCTCGCCCAGCCCGAGGACCTGCGGGTGACGCTCACCGAGGCCGAGCAGGAGATCGGCCCGCTCGAGGTCGACCTCGAGCCCGCCGGCCCCGGCCACTGGGTGGCCGACGGGATGAGCATCCCGGGCGCCGGCACCTGGACCCTCGCGGTCAGCGTCCGCCTGGACGAGTTCACCGCGACCACCGCCAGCACCGACTTCCCGGTGCGCTGAGAGAAGGAGAACCGTGTCCCTCACCGTCCTGCGACCGCTGGCCCGCGCCGGCGTCGTCCTGGCCGCCGTGCTCGCCGCCCTGGTCGCGTCCGTCGTGGTCGCGAGCAGCGCGTCGGCGCACGTGACGGTCTCGTCGGCCGACGCGGCCGCCGGCGGCTACGGGAAGCTGGTCTTCCGGGTGCCCAACGAGAGCGACACCGCCAGCACCGTCGCGCTGCGCATCTCGATCCCCCCGGACGCCGCGATGGCCTCGGTGCAGACCCAGCCGCTGCCCGGCTGGACGGTGTCGACGACCTCGGCGACGCTCGACGAGCCGGTGACCGTGCACGGGCAGGAGATCACCGACCACGTGTCGGTGGTGGAGTTCCGCGCCGACGCCGGCGGCGGCATCGCGCCAGGCCAGTTCCAGGAGTTCGCGCTCTCGGGCGGCCCCTTCCCCGACGCCGACCGGCTGAGCTACCCCGTGGTGCAGACCTACAGCGACGGCACGGAGTCGGCCTGGATCGAGCCGACCGTCGACGGCGAGGCCGAGCCGGAGAGCCCCGCCCCGGTGCTGTCGCTGACCGCCGCGGCCGACGGCGCCACGGCCACCGCGACGGGCACCGCCACGGACACCGCCGCGGCCGACGGGCACGGACACGGCGGCGAGACCAGCAACGAGCCGGCCGGCCTGGCGCTGTTCCTGTCCCTGCTGGCCCTGGCCGTGGGCCTCGCGGGCGTCGTCCTCGGCTACCGCGCCGGCCGACGTACCGTGTCCTCGTGACCGCTCCCGCGCGCGGCCGGCTCGCCGCGCTGCTCCTCTCCGCCGGACTGGTCCTGTCCGCCTGCGGCTCCGGCGAGGACACCGCCGCGGCCGACGAGGGGCACGACCACTCCGGCGGGGCGGCCGCCTCCCTGGAGGGGCCCGGCGACGAGTACGCCGGCATCGACCTGCGCGATCCCTACCAGCGGCCGTCGTTCACCCTCACCGACACGACCGGGGCGAGCTACGACTTCGCCGCGGCGACGGCGGGGCGGCCGACGCTGCTGTTCTTCGGCTACACCGACTGCCCCGACATCTGCCCGACGACGATGGCCGACGTCGCGCTCGCGCTGCGCGACGTCGACCCGGCGCTGGCCGGGCAGGTGCAGGTGGTCTTCGTCACCACCGACCCCGCCACCGACACCCCCGAGGTGCTCGCCGAGTACCTCGACCGGTTCGACGCCGACCTGCCCACGCAGTTCGTCGGGCTGACCGGGCCCCAGGACGTCATCGACCAGGCCCAGCTCTCCGCCGGGGTCCCGCTGGCCGAGGACGCCGGGCGGCTGCACAGCTCGCTGCTGCTGCTCTACGGGGCCGACGACCAGGCGCACGTCGCGTTCGACGCGGGCAACACCGCGCGGGACATCGCCGGCGACCTGGACGCGGTCGCCGGCGCCGCCTGACCGTGGGCGCCGGGGCCGCGCGGCTGCTCGTCGTCCTCCTCGGGGTGCTGGCCTGGCTGGCGCTCGCGGGGCCGGCCGCGGCGCACGTCGGCGGCGGAGCGGCCGGCAGCGACTTCGACGGCCGGGTGACCGCCGTGCAGCCGGCCGTGCCCGGCGTCAGCGTGCGGGTGCTGCAGTTCGGCGACGAGCTCGAGCTGGTCAACACCACGGCCACCGAGGTGACCGTGCCCGGCTACTCCGACGAGCCCTACCTGCGGATCGGCCCGGACGGCGTCTGGCGCAACGAGCACAGCCCGGCCACCTACATCAACCTCGACCGCTTCGGCCGGGTCACCCTCCCCGCCGGTGCCGACCCCGCGGCCGAGCCCGAGTGGGTGCAGGTGTCCACCGAGCCGCAGTACGTGTGGCACGACCACCGCACCCACTGGATGAGCGAGAGCCAGCTGCCGCCGGCGGTCGCGGCCGACCCGACGCGGGGACACACCGTCTTCGAGTGGACCGTGCCGATGGCCCACGGGACGACGCCGGTGACCGTGCGGGGCGTGCTCACCTGGAGCCCGCCGCCGGCGCCCGCGCTCACCTGGACGCTGCACCTCGCGCTGTTCGCCGCCGTCGCCGCCACCGGCCTGCTGGCGCGCACGCCGCGGGCGCTGGCGGTGGCGCTGGCCGTCGGCGGGACCGCGGCGCTGTGGCACGCCGCGAGCACACCCGAGCCGCCGGCCACGGTCTCCTCGCACGCGGCGGCACTGGTGTCGGCGCTGCTGCCGGCGGCGACCGCGGCCGCGGTCGCGGCGGCGGGCGTCGTCGCCGCCCGCCGCGGCCGGGGGGTCGTGGCCGGCCTGCTCGCGGTCGTCCTGGGCTGGCTGCTGCTGGTGCAGGGCCTGCCCGACGTCGACGTGCTGTGGAGCGCCCACGTGCTCAGCGGCGGGCCGGCCCCGGCGGCCCGCCTGGCCGTCGGCGTCCTGGTGGCCGGGGGAGCGGGCCTGGTCGTCGGCGGGCTGGCCGCGGCGCGCCGCTTCCGCGACCCCGAGCGCGCCCGGCCGACCCCCGAGCCCCTGCCCGTCTCCTAGTCAGTCGGTGCCGTTGGGCACCGTGTGCAGGCGCGGGGCGCCGGCCAGCAGGGCGTTGGCCCGGTCGAGGTCGGCCTCGAAGTCGACCTCGACGGCGGTCCACCGGGAGATGTCCAGCGGCCGGAACCGCAGGCCGGCGTCGGCGATCGCCGTCTCCATGCCGCGCTCGAAGTAGTCCTGGTCGCCGCAGGCCTCGAGGTGCTCGACGAGGACGGCCTTGTCCTCCGACGAGACGTAGTTGATGCCCACCGCCTCGCCGAGGCCGCCGGTCACCGTCTTGGACAGCCCGGCGACGTAGCCGTCGGCGTCGAGGGTGTACTTGACCTCCTCGTCGGCGACGGTGGAGGTGTCCACGCAGACGAAGCTCTCGTCGGCGGCCAGCGCGGGCAGCACCGACTCGAGCACGGCGGCGTCGAAGACCACGTCGCCGTTGAGCCACAGCACCCCGCCCGCGCGCGTCGTCCGCAGACCGCGCAGCAGGCTCTTGGAGGTGTTGGTCCGCGCGAAGTGCGGGTTGTAGGCGAAGCGCAGGTCGGGCGCGGCCTGCATGAGCAGCTCGCACTGGAAGCCGACCACGGCGGTGACGTCGACGTCGGGGCCGAGCACCTCCGCCAGGGTGTCGAGCTGGCGGTGCAGGATGCTGCGGCCGTCGAGCAGCGGGGTCAGCGGCTTGGGCAGCGGGCGGCCCAGGCGGGTGCCCATGCCGGCGGCCAGGACGACGACCTGCACGGGGAGCGGCTGTCGGCGAGCGGCCTTGCGGCCGGCTGTCCGGGTCTGCAGCCCGGTGGTCGACACGAGGTCAGCGATGCGCACGAGAGTCCCCTCCTCGGGTGGTGGCGACCGCGTCGGCGGAGGATCCGCCGGGCGGGAAGAACAGGTCGAGGACACGCTCGGTGGCGTGCCCGTCCTCCAGGGAGGTGTAGGTCTCCCGGAAGTCGCGGTAGCGGTCGGCGTGCGCGGCGGTGACGCCGTCGAGGTCGGCGATCGCGTCGAGCAGCTCGCCGCTGGTCGTCAGCAGCGGCCCGGGGGCGATCTCCTCGAGGTCGACGTAGAAGCCGCGCAGCCGGTCGCGGTAGTCGGCGAGGTCGTAGGGGAAGAGCAGGATCGGCTTCCCGGTGACCGCGAAGTCGAACATCGTCGAGGAGTAGTCGGTGACCAGCAGGTCGGCGGCCAGGTACAGGTCGCGGATGTCCGGGTAGGACGAGACGTCGCGCACCGGCAGGCCCTCGATCGACTCCAGCCGGTCGGAGACCATGTTGTGCAGCCGCAGCAGGAGCACGTGGTCCCCGCCGAGCCGGTCGGTGAAGTCGGCGAGGTCCACCGGGAACTCGAAGTCGCGCTCGCCGCTGCCCTCGAAGACCAGGTCGTCGCGCCAGGTGGGGGTGTAGAGGACCACCCGGGCGCCCTCGTCGATGCCCAGCCCCGAGCGCACCCGTGCCCGCACCTCGTCCCGCTGCGGGCTGGAGAGCAGGTCGTTGCGGGGGTAGCCGGTCTCGTGCACCGGCCCGCGGAAGCCGAAGGCCTGCCGGAACCGGCCGGTGCTGTACGGGTTGGGCGAGAGCATCGCGTCCCAGCGGGCGATGTCGTGTTCGAGGTAGGCCAGCCGGCCCTCGGGCGCCCACAGCACGTCGTTGTGGATGCGCTTGAGCGGCGTGCCGTGCCAGGTCTGCAGGTAGAGGGCGTCGGGACGCTTCTCCCAGTCCAGCGGCACGTGGTCGTTGGAGACGACGACGTCGGCGGCCTCGAGCGCCGCGGTGCTCTCCGGGCTGCCGAAGTGGATCGTCTCGACGCCGGCCGGGAACGCGCCCTCGGCCGCGGCGGAGGACAGCCAGGTGTGCTGCACGTCGTCGCCGCGGGCGACGAGCGCCTCGTAGATCGCGCGCGGGCTGTCGGAGAACAGGCCGCGGAAGCTGGTGTAGACGATCCTCATCGACCACCTCCGGTCAGGACGGGCAGCAGCAGGTCGGCGAGCTCCTGCCAGGACGAGACGACGGTCAGCACGCCGGCCTCGCGCAGGGCGGCCGCGCGGTCGGCGCGCTCCGCCTCCTGGACGAAGAGCAGGTTGCCCACGGTCGGGCAGCCGGCGCGCACCGCCGAGAGGGCGCCGGGCACGGAGTCCTCGACGGCGAGCCCCTCCGCCGGCGCGATGCCCAGGGTCTCACAGGCGTGCAGGTACACGGCCGGGTCGGGCTTGCTGGTCGGCGCCGGGAGCGAGTCCTCGGCGCTGAAGCGGGCCGCCGGCGGGATCAGCTCGTCCAGGCCGGTGGCGGTGAAGCAGGCCGCCAGGCGGGCCAGGGCGCTGGAGCTGACCGCGGCCAGGCGCAGGTGCGGCGCCAGCGCGGCCAGGGCGGCGGAGGTGGGCCCGTGCGGGCGCAGGTGCTCGCCGAGGTACGCGGTCACCGCGCGCTTCTCCTCGGCCACCCACGGCTCGACGTCGACCTCCGGGCGGCCGGCCTCGGCGGCCAGCCGCCGCGACGTCGTCCGGAAGTTCATGCCGGTGGTGGCCAGGCGCAGCTCCTCCGGCGTGAAGCGCCGGTCGTCGCCGAGCTCGGCCAGCAAGCGGTTGGTGACCTCGGCGGAGGCGACGAAGGCGGGCTCCTCGGAGGGGAAGAGGTTGCCGTCGGCGTCGCAGAGCAGCGCGGTCAGGCCCGCGACGACGTCGCGGGGGAGTGCCGCCGCGCCGGTGACGGCCGCGCTCACCGGGCGTCCAGGGGCAGGGCGGGGGCCAGCGGGACGGCGGGGCGCGCGGCCACGGTGGCGGCCACGGCGGACGCGACGGTCGCCCGGAGGCCGTCGCGCGCCATCCGGCGCAGCACGCCCTCGAGCTCGTCGGCGAAGCCCGGGACGGTGCCGAGGTCGCCGAAGACGGAGGTGTCGGAGAGCAGCGGGCGCGGGTCGGTGCCGCCGGCCAGCGCGAGCGCCTGCAGCGTCGGGCCGCGGTCGTCCTCGACGGGCAGCGGCCGGCCGAGGTCGTCGGCCCGCTGCAGGTAGCGCACCCAGCCCGCCACGGCGAGGGTCAGCAGCGCGTGCGGCCGCCCCTCGGCCAGCGCCTGGCGCAGCGAGGGCAGCAGGTGGTGGGGCAGCTTGGTGGAGCCGCGGCGGCACAGCCGGGACAGCCGGTCGGCGATCGCCGGGTTGGCGAAGCGCTGCATCAGCGTGGCCTTGTACTCGTCGAGGTCGATGCCCTCGGGGCAGGGGATGAGCGGGGTGACCTCGTCGTCCATGAGCACGGTGGCGTAGCCGGCGAACACCGGGTCGGCGACGAGCTCGTCGATGCGCTCGTGGCCGGCCAGCGTGCCCAGGTAGCCCAGGGCGGAGTGGGTGGCGTTGAGCAGCCGGGTCTTCATCAGCTCGTGCTCGGTGACGTCGCGGACGAACCGCACGCCCACCCGGTCCAGTGGCGGCCGGCCGTGGCAGAAGGTGTCCTCGATGACCCACTGGGAGAACGGCTCGGTGACGACCGGCCAGCGGTCGTCGACGCCGTGCCGCTCCGCTACGGCCGCGCGCTCCTCGGGCGTCGTCTGCGGGGTGATCCGGTCGACCATGCTGCTCGGGAAGGCGACCCGGTCGGCGATCCAGCGGGCGAGCACCTCGTCGCGCCCGGCCGCGAACCCGACGACGGCGGCGCGGGTCGCGTCGCCGTTGCGGTGCAGGTTGTCGCAGGAGACGACGGTGAACGGCGGGGTGCCGGCGCGCCGGCGGCGGTCGAGCGCCTCGACGAGGAAGCCGAACACGGTGCGCGGCGCGTCGGGGCGGTCGAGGTCGTGCCGGACGTCGTCGTCGGGGGTGAAGGCGCCGGTGGAGGGGTCGAGCAGGTAGCCCGCGCCGGTGATGGTCATGGTGACCAGGCGGGTGCGCGGGTCGGCGAGCCGGTCGAGCACCGCGGTGGGGTCGTCGGGGGCGAACAGGTAGTCGGTGAGCACGCCGACCACGCGGGCGCGCTCGCCGTCGGGGCTGCGCTCGACGACGGTGTAGAGGTTGTCCTGCGGCGCGAGGGCCTCCTGCAGGAGGCGGTGCCGCAGGCCGACGCCGACCACGCCCCACCCGGTGGAGATCCGCCGCTCGGCGACCTCGTCGAAGTAGATGAGCTGGTGGGCGCGCGAGAAGCCGCCGACGCTCAGGTGGACGACGGCCGGCACCAGCGCCGACCGGTCGTACGTGGGGACCGTCAGCCGGGTGCCGTGCTGCCCGAGCGTCGCCGTCGTCAGCGGGCGGATGGAGACGACGGGGGCCACCGCCGCTGCCGCGGGGCCCCGTGCGGGGCGCTCGGGCTCTGCCATGAGGCATCGGTCCTTCCTGTCAGGGCCGGGGTGGCCGGAGCGCTGCACCCGTGGGGGAGCGCGTCCTGGGCCGCACCGGATGATCATGTGATCACGTGCGGGCTCCTGTGCGCACATCGGTCTCGTGTGCGCGGAGCGCCGGGTTCCGCGGTGGGCGGTCCACGGCCGGTCGGTGGCGTCCTGGGGGAGCGGACGGGTGCCCGCGTCCGGCGCACACCGGACCGGCGCGCGCTGTTCGACGCCGGGAGGACGAGCGTGCCCTACGACCCGGCCCCGCAAACACGGGGGCGGCGCGTCGTGATCGAGGACACACGGGCGTGTCCCCGGCGACGCGCCGCACAGATGGTCACGAAGCAATCACGATGTGTTTGGATGCGTGCGACCGAATCGGGACTCTGCGGAGTCCGCTTCCCACGAGACGGGCAGGTGCATGGGCAACCACCGGAGGTCCGCGGACGTCCTCGTCCGTCCCCCCAGCGGCTCCCACTGGGCGGTCCCCGCCCCCCGGACGCCGCAGTCCGGTCGTCCGGCCCCCGCCGCCCCCCGTGCCACGGCCGTCCCGACCGGCGTCGGTGGCTTCCCGGCGGTGCCCGCGCCGCGCGCCGCGGCGGACGCGGTCGCTGCCTGCCCCACCGACGTCCTGGTGGCCGACGTCCTCACCGGCACGCCGGCCGACGTCGAACTCGGCACCGCCCCCGGGATCGACCTCGGCACCGAGCTCGGCCCCGCTCCCGACCTCGGCACCGACCTCGCGGTGGTCCCGGTGACCCCCCGCCGGGCCGCCGGGCGTCCCGCCGCCCGTCGCCGCCCGTCCCTGCTGCTCGCGGCGCTGGTGGCCGGCGCGCTCGGTGCCGGCGTCCTCGGCCTGCACGGCACCCCCGACGCCGTGGCCGAGCCGACCTCCGTGCTCGACGCCCAGATGGAGCTGGCCACCGGGGACGAGGCGGTGGAGGTCATGCCGATGGCCTCCATCACCGAGGCCGCGGCCCAGGCCCGGCTGCAGGAGGTCGCGGCCTCCCGCGCCGAGCGGGCCGCTGCGGAGGCCGCCGCCGCCGAGGCCGCGGCGGAGGCGGCACGGCCGAAGTTCGTGCTCCCGGTGGCCGGAGCGCGCTTCACCAGCGGCTACGGCGGGCGGTGGGGCACCTTCCACTACGGCATCGACCTCGCCGCGCCCATGCGCACGCCGGAGGTGTCGGTGGCCGACGGCGTCATCGTCCGGGCCGGTGCGGCCAGCGGGTTCGGCCTGGCCGTCTACATCCTCCACGAGAACGGCGACGTCACCGTCTACGGCCACATGGACGAGATCCTCGTCGAGCCGGGCCAGTACGTGGAGGCTGGCGAGACCATCGCGCTGCTGGGCAACCGCGGCCAGTCGACCGGTCCGCACCTGCACTTCGAGGTGCACGAGGGCGGCATGAACGGCACGCGGATCGACCCCGTGCCGTGGCTGGCCGAGCGCGGCGTCGAGCTCTGAGGGGCGGCACGCCGGGACCCGGCCGCGGCGACCGGCGGGCGGCGAGGTAGAGTTCTCCCCGGCCCGAGCGAGACCGGCGGGCCGGGCACGGGGCTGTGGCGCAGCTGGTAGCGCACCACACTGGCAGTGTGGGGGTCAGGGGTTCGAGTCCCCTCAGCTCCACCCTGATGACCAGGCCGTTCTCCTTCGGGAGAGCGGCCTGAGTCGTCTCTGGTGCCAGCGTGGTGGCCACTGGTGCCGACCCGGGATCGGCTCAGTCCCACAGCGCTCGTCCCATCCGGTCCGCCGCATCGCGTCCCAGCGCCGGCATCACGTGGCGGTAGGTGTCCGTAGTCGTCCGCATCTGTGCGTGGCCGAGCACCTCCATGACGACTCGGGGGTGCACCCCCTCGGCCAGCAGCAGGGTCGCCGCGGTGTGCCGGCCGTCGTGCAGGCGCACCTCGCGCACGTCGGCCTCGCGGAGGAGGGCCTTCCGAGTGCGCCAGTCCGACTTGCGCTCGATCGGCCGACCGTTGGGCTGAGCGAAGACCAGGTCGTGGTCCTCCCAGAGCGGGCCCGCAAGCTTGCGCTCCTCGAGTTGAGCGGCGCGGTGGGCTCGTAGTGCCTCGACGAGGGGATCCGGTAGCGCCAGAGTGCGGCGGCTGCGGTCGGCCTTGGGTTCCTCGTAGACCGAGCCCTGCCCGCCGACGCGGTGCAGGCCGCGCCGGACGGTCAGCGCGCCGTTTCCAAGTCGACGTCTGCCCACCGCAGGCCGAGGGCTTCGGACTGCCGCAGTCCTACCGCCAGCGCAGCGGTCCACCGAGCCGCGTTGCGATGCGCTTGGGCGGCCGCGATCACCCTCCGGGCCTCGGTAGCGGCGAGCGGCAACGCCGTCTGCGGTCGCTTCACGCTGGGCGGATCCACCAGGGTGGCGACGTTGCGCGCGATCCTGCCGCGCTGGGTGGCGACACGGAGAGCGCGGGACGGCGGCCGAGACGACTCCCGGTGCCCGTCGTGGTGCCGCGGTGGCTGAACGTTCTCCAGGTCATCCGTGCCCGGTGGAGCGCAGGTGCCGCGCTGCGGCTACGGCTCTTGCCAAGAGAGAAGCGCTCCGCCACATTGGTTAGGCAACCAACCAGGAGGCCCACGTGGCAGCCAGGCGGGAGGCGATCGTGGCGGCAGCGCTCGACGTCATCCAGGAGGAGGGGCTCAGCGGCTTCACCCAGCCGCGGGTCGCCCGGCGTGCCGGGCTGCGACAGAGCCATCTCACGTACTACTTCCCCACGCGAGCCGACCTTCTGCTCGCCGTCGCCGACGAGGCGGTGCGCCGACGGATCGAGGCCCTGCGCAAGGCGGTGTCGGCCGAGGACCCGGCGATGAAGGTCACCGGCCTCGTAGACGTGCTCGTCGACCCCCGTCAGACGCGGATCCTGACGGCGCTCACACAGAGCGCCGACGCCGACCCGGGAGTACGCCGTGCCTTTTCGGCGCTGGGCGCCGGGATCGCTCCACTCGGTGCCGCGCTGATCACCTCCTTCGGCGCCGAGCCGACCGAGGCCTCACTCGCCCTGCTGCAGGCGACCTCCACCGGCATCGCCGTCCTCGCCCTGGCCACCGGCGCAGAGGCGGTACGCGACCGTGCTGAGCAGGTCCTCACCCAGCTGCTCACCAGCCTGCGCACCGAACGGGACTGCACCTGAACCCACCCCACCCACCGGAGAACTGACCCACGGGAGGCACCGGCATGAGCACGCACATCCCCCTCAGGGGCTCGACCGCCGGCCGGCAGTACGCCGGATGGGAACCACACGCCGTCGCGATGGAGGGACTGGGGAACCGGGTGCTGGCCGACCAGCGCGTCCCGGTCGCCGGCGGTGCCGAGCTGCATGCCGACGTCTACACCCCGAGCACACCGGGCCGCTATCCGGCCGTCGTCTCCTTCGGGGGGTACGCCACTGAGAAGGCCACGGCGGGCATCCCGGCCGGCTCGAACGAGATCGGCTCACCGCCGGTGTTCACCGACCGCGGCTACTGCCCCGTCATCGTCGAGCGCCGGGGGATGGGCCGCTCGACCGGCGAGCAGGTGATGTTCTTTGATCCGCAGGACGTCGACGACCACGAGGCGGTCATCGCCTGGGCGGCCGAGCAGCCGTGGTGCAACGGGGAGGTGGTGCTCTTCGGCACCTCCTACTACGCCGTGTCCCAGCTCAGCGTCGCCGCGCGCAAGCCTTCGGCGCTCAGGGCGCTGTTCTGCAACGAGGTCTCGACCGACCTGTGGCGCCACCTGGTCCACTTCGCCGGCGTGCCCGCCTGGTTCTTCGTCGCCGTCTGGATGGGCGCGAATTACACCCAGGAGAACTACGACCAGCGCCTGTCGCCGGACCGTCGCGCGCTCCTCAGCCAGGTCACCAACGGGCCGCTGCACCCGCTGCTCGAGCAGCTGGTGCACCGCCGGGTGTCGGGGATGTTCACGTCCTTCGAGACCGCCACACCCGTGGAGTTCATGCGCCGCATCTACGCGGCCTGGATGTTCGACGAGAAGACGCGCGCGCAGGCGACGATCCCCGAGGGCCCCACGGCCACGCTCGGCGACGTCGAGGTGCCCTTCACGGTCGTGCAGAACCTCGGCTACTTCAACCTGCACCAGTTCGGCTGCTACGACCTGGTCGCCAACGCGGGGACACCTGCCGACTCCCGGTGGCTCGTCCTCGCCCCGCCGGCCTACGACCTGCCGGTCTACTCCTGGCAGGGTGAGGCGCTGGCCTTCTTCGACCACGTCCTGCGGGGCACCGACAACGGCTACGCCGAGCAGCCGCATGTGCGCTACTGGGTCGAGGGCGCCGAGCGCTTCGACACCGCCACCACCTTCCCGCCCGCCGACGGGGAGGTCCGGCGTCTGCACCTCGGGCCCCCGGACGGAGATGCCGTCACCCACCGGCTGAGCCGGGAGGCGACGGCCGAGGGCTCCGGGTCCTGGGTCGCCGTCCCCCTGGGGTTGCCGCAGCTCGGCGGCCTGGACGACGTGGCCAACCAGGTCCTCGCCTTCGACCTGCCGGTCGAGGAGGACACCCGGCTCGCCGGTCCGGTCACCGCCCGACTCACCTACAGCTGCAACGAGATCGACTCCTACGTCGTGGCCCGACTGTCCCGGCTCGACGCTGCGGGAGAACGTCACCAGCTCTCCCTCGGCGCGATCCGTCCCGTGTCCCGCACCGAAGAGGAGGAACGCAGCACGCCACTGGAGATCGCCATCGACGCCGGCCGCCGCAAACCCCTCGTCCCGGACGAGCCGGTCGCCCTGCGCTTCAGCCTCACGCCCGGGCCGACGCTGCTGCGCCGCGGGGACACCCTGCGGCTCGAGCTCGCAAGCCGGATCGACCTGCTCCGCATGGACCCCCGCGAGGGCTACGCGCAGTTCGACATGCCCGTGCCGCCCTACCCCTGCCGCAACACCGTGCACTTCGGCGGTGACAGCTGGATCGAGGTCACCGAGGTGCCCCTCCCGGCGCCCTGATCCGGCGGCCGGTCACGGGCACGTGGCCATGCCCGGGCGGGCCTCGTCGACGTGCCCGAGCAGGGCCGGTCCACCCGGCGTGGGCACCCGGCTGGTGATCTCGCACCGGTCGCCGGGGGAGATCCACATCCGGGCTGCGGCCCATGCCACCGACATGCGCTGGCCGGTGCCGATGTGCGTTGGCCTCCGTTTGCGGATGGGTCTCAGGGCCGTCCCGCATCGGCCGGCGTCCCGGTCCGGAGCCTTGGCAGCACCTCGGCGGCGAAGAGCTCGTTGGAGACGGCCAGGACGTCCGGGTCGGCGTCCCGGGAGCCGGGGACCACGATGATCCGGTCGAGTCCCAGGTCGATCAGCTCACGGAGCCGGGTGGTGCAGTGCTCGGGGGAGCCCACGACGGTGAAGCGGTCGAGGAAGGCGTCGGGGAGCAGTGTCGCCTGGTCTGCCGTGGTGAGCCCGTGTGCCTCCTCGTCATAGGCCGCGCGCACCCGCTCCACCACCGCACGGTCGTCGTCCGGGACGACGTCGTGCGGACCTTCGCTGACGAAGTGCGCGAAGATCGCCGCGCTGCCGCGGACTAGGTCCCGCGCCACCGCGGTGTCCGGGTGGACGGCGACGTTGACGAAGGCCCCCAGCGACAGCGGAGCTCCTCGGTCCTCGACGGCGTGCCGAGCTTCGGCGATTGCCCACGCCACCCGCCGCGGATCGGCCCCCACGGTGAAGTCGACCCGTCCACAGCGGCGGGCTCCGATCGCGATGGTCGTGGGACCCGTCGCGGCCACCGACACCGGGACCTCATCCACGTGGAAGGGCTCGACCCACCCCATGCGGGCGGCGATACCGCGGGTGGCCACGGTGCGCCCGCCGATGAAGCCCTGCAGCTGGTCGAGCCCCCGTTCCAGTTGCCCCGTGGTGGCCGGGTGCAGGCCCAGCTGCCGGACTGCCGAGTCACCCCGGCCGAGGACGACCACGGCCCGCCCGTCGGACTCGATCTGCAGCGTCGCGAGGGCCGACGCGGTGACGGCCGGATGGCGGGTCACCGGGTTGGTGACAGCGGGACCGAGCCGCAAGCGCCGCGTCGACTGAGCGGCGAGGGCCAGCTCCACGTACGGATCGCCCACGAGGTTCTCGCTGTCGGCGAGCAAGAGACCGTCGAAACCCCAGGCCTCCGCCTGCACCGCCAGGGCGGTGGCCCGGCGCGGGACGGGGAACCCGTGCAGCCAGAACTCAGTGCTCATCAGGCGCCGCCGGCCCGGTGACCGGCTCCGGTGGCGGACGGGCGCTCCGGTCCCGGTCGCGGTTCCGTCGGGGACAGGGTCGTCCCACTCCTCGTCGCGGCACCTCCTCGGCGGATGGACACGACACCCCCACCTGGCACAGTCGATGCCGACGCGCGGCAACGTAGCGGTCGCCGGGTCCTCTGTCGACGATCCTGGCTCGTGACGAGACCGGCGGACGGTCGTGCAGCCGTCAGGAGCGCTCCGGATCGACGGCGCCTGGCAGTCGCACCCCAACCTGCCGGATGCGCCGCGACGGGGACGGCGGGCAGGGTCCCGAGGATCCCGCTCGTCCGGACCCGCGACCGGTACAGCAGTGCGGTCCGGACGAGCCGGTACCCGGTCGAACGACGGCGGACGCTGCAGCGCTGTGACCAGCGCAGACGGCATGACGGCGGACGATGGGCAACCCCCGAACGTGACCGGGGCCAGGAGGTCCCGCCTTCGCCCGATCTCATGTCACGGAGCCGCCGTCGCGGTACGTCGGTCAGGTGACGCGTCGTTCAAGAAGCCTGCGCGTGGTGCCACGACGGTGGCCAGAGTGCGGCGTTCAGGGTTGTTCGCGAGCGTCCGTCGCCGACCACACAGCGACCTGACCTGCATGGACGGACCTTGGTGGACCCCTCCGAGCATCCACCGGCCTCCCTGGCAGTGTGGGGGTCAGGGGTTCGAGTCCCCTCAGCTCCACCCTCATGACCAGGCCGTCCTCCTCCGGGAGGACGGCCTGAGTCGTCTCTGGTTGCGGTCGAGGTTGCCGTCGTCGCGCGCATCTGGCTGTGGCCCAGCAGGTCCTGCTCAGGAGCAGTGCGGGAGGCCCGGCTCCTGACCCCGATGATGGTCAGGCCGGCACCTGGCCGGCTCAGTACGGTGCGGGAGCCGCCCGAGGTGGTGGCGCGGCGGTGACGTCGGCCCCCGACCCGATGCCCTCGGTGTCCGGGGTGAGCGCTGCGACGACGTCCTCCTCGTCCTCGTGGGCGCGCCGGACGGCGGCGTCCAGCAGCCTGAGCTGGCGGTCCAGCGGCTCCTGCCGGTCCGGCGGTGCCACGCCCTGGAGGTCGGCCAGCGCCGCGCACAGCTTCCGGGTCACCTGTGGCTCCGACGCCCCGGCCAGGCGGATCTCGTCGAAGGCCAGCCGGACGTAGCCGTCCCAGCTGACGGTCCGCTCGGTCAGGCGCACCACGCCGTCCTCGTCGCGGTGTTCACCGCAGGGCAGGGGGCGGGCGGCCATCTGGCGCAGCAGGTCGTGCAGTCGGTGCAGCGCCTGGACCGCCGTCGTGGGGTCGTTGAACGGCTGTGCGATCGACCGCACGGCGATGTCGACGAGCTTGCGGAAGCCGTAGGCGAGGTCCTCGGTGTGCACGCGCTCCGGGCCGAGCAGGACGTGACGGGTGACGTCGGCGGCCCGGAGTCGACCGGCCGGGCGGCCGTCGGCGCTGGCCCCCGACCGGGTGTCCGGGTGCACCCGGAGGAGCGGCGCGCCGCCGACGACGAAGTCCCCGACGACGGGGACCAGTTCCAGCACGCAGTCCGCCTGCCGGGCCGCTGCGACCAGCGCCGGCCGGTCGACGCGGACCACGTTGCCGGGCTGCGCGGCGACCATCTCGTCCGCGCCGCCGGTGACGACGGGCAGCTCACCGTGCTGGCGGACGATGAACTCGCGGCTCCGGTCGCCGACGAGGTCGATCAGCCCCGCGACCCGCAGGCCCTGGGCGGCGTGGTGCACGAACAGGACGAGCACGACGATGCTGGCGAGCATCAGGACGTAGGACAACAGCATCGACAGCCCGGGCACGGTGCCGGTGTCGGAGCCGCGGATCTCGCGGAGGGTCAGCACCGCGACCAGGAACGTCGCGCCGAACAGCCCGATCGCCACCTGGCTGAACCGGTCGTTGAGCAGCGCCCCCACGATGCGGGGGGAGAACTGGCCCATCGCCAGCTGGACCGCGACCAGGGTGACCGTCAGGACGAGGCTGGTCAGCGACACCATGGCGGTGGCGAAGGAGGACAGGATCGTCTGGGCGTCGGACGGCGTCCCGGTCAGGCTCTGCGGGACGAGCCGGTAGCCCGCCGCCCGGTCCACGGCGAGCGTTCCGACGGCGAGGAGGGCGCCCGCGGCCAGGCAGCCGACCGGCAGCAGCCACAGGCTGGTGCGGACGAGGCGCTGGAGCCGCAGCCAACTCATGCGCTGGAGACCTGCGGGCCCGCCGCCTGGGTGGACGACTCGTACGCGGTCATGGTCTCCCTCCGAGTGGGCGGATGCGGACGTGCTCGACCCGGCGATTTCGCGGACCGCCCGGTCCTCCCAGGGAACCGAGGCAGACGGGAGAGCACCATCGGCAGAACGCCCGATTCAGGCCCGGCAGGGCGACGGGACCAGGGGCACGTAGAGGCCCTCGCGCTCGGCCCGCACCGCAGCGAGCGTCCTCGTGGGTGCATCGAGCTTGACGAGGACGTGCTCGAGGTGGGCAGCGACCGTACGCGGGGCCACGACCAGCGCGCGGGCGATCTGCTGGTTGGAACACCCGTCGACCAGCAGCCCGAGCACCTCCAGCTCGCGCGGCGTCAGCCCCCGCAGGTGGGTCACGGGGGAGAGGACGACCGTTCCGAGCAGGCGTGCCGATGCTTCACCGGGAGCGGCCAGGACGGTCACGCGGACGTGCCCGTCCGGGGCATGGCGTCCTCCGCGGGGCCACAGGAAGGACGCGAACACCCGGCCGTCGTCGATGCACGAGCGCGCGATGCTGACGACGGGCGACCCCTCGGCGAGCAGTGCGTCGCCGTCGAGGCCGGGCAGTGGCCGGGTGGCACGATCGCGGCAGAGCACCATGCCTGCGGTCGCCCCCCGCACCAGCCGCGCTGCCGCGGCCATCGAGCGCAACGGGTCGATCCCGTGTGCCAGAACGGGAGTGAGCTGGTGCAACCGACGCCGCATGACCGGGGACGGCGGCTCCTTGCTGCTGAAGAGCAGCGCCAGGTGTCCGACGTGACGCTGCCCTCCGTCGAAAAGGGTGACGCCCAGGGCCTCGTGGAGGCCGGCCGGGATGAAGCACTCCGCCCACGTCGGCAGCTCTGCGGCCGGGTAGGGCAGGTCGGACGGACTCAGCGGTGCGCCGCGATGCTCCGGGCGACCGGGGGTGACCTGCGCGACGACGCCACCCTGGTGTGCCTGGACTGGTACGGGGGTCCTCCGCGGCGCCGCGACAGCGCGCACGGCGCGGACGCCGGCATCGCCTCCCCTGCGCGGTCCCTGCCGCACGAGCGCGGGTGACGGCGGCCCCGGCGTCAGGTGGTGGGGAACCGGGCCCACACGTGCTTGCGGTCGCCGGCGACGGTCCAGCCGCGGTCGGTGGTCAGGTGGGCCACCATGCGCAGGCCCATGCCGCCCAGCGCGGGGTCGCGGCCGACGGCGGGCTCGGGGCCGTGGTGCGGGTCGCCGTCGCTGACGTCGAGCAGGAGCCATCGATCGGTCCGGACGGCCAGCACCCGCACCGGCGCCCGGCCGTGCCGGAGTCCGTTGGAGGCCAGCTCGTCGACGGCGACGACCAGGTCGTCGACGACCGCCCCGTCCGGGGCGGACTCCCCGGCCCCGTCCGACACCCAGGCCCGCAGCCGCGCGCGCACGGTCCGCAGCTCCGCCGGACGGGTGACCTCCGACTCGTAGTGGGGTCCCGTGGTCTCGGGACGCGGCCGTCGAGGCCAGAGCTCTCGGTCCATCTCCCCGTCCCGTCCGACTGTGTCGCGGGGACGGTTCCCCGTCCTCGGCCCCGCGAACCGGCCGGTTCCTCCTCGCACCCGGCGGCCCCTCACCGGAGCGCCGGGACACCCGCGAGGGGGAGAGGTGCCGCAGGTGCTTGCGCGGGTCGGCACACTCGCGGGGTGATCGAGAGCGCCGACGCCGCCGGGACGACCGCCCGCGTCCCCCCCGTGCCGGTGCCCCACGGGTCGGACGGCAGGGGACCCGTGCCCGCGCCGTCCGACGACGCCCTGCTGGTGCCCGGCGAGACCTGCTGGCGCATCGAGCGCGCCGACCGGCACGCCGTCTTCGTCGACGCCGCCGACTACTTCGCCACGCTCAAGCGGGCCGTGCTCCGGGCCGAGCGCCGGGTGCTGTTCATCGGGTGGGACTTCGACCCGCGCATCCGGCTGGACCCGCGCGCCCCCGGTCCCGCCCGCGAGGACCGCCTCGGACGGGTCCTCGAGCGCGCGGTGGCCGCCAACCCGCGGCTGGAGATCGGCGTGCTGCAGTGGGACCTCGGCATGGTCGTCGCCCTGACCCGGCGGATGGCCCCGCTCGTGCTGCTCGACCGCCGCACGCCCGACCGGCTGCGTCTCACCGTCGACACCCACCACCCGATCGGCGGCGCGCACCACCAGAAGATCGTCGTCATCGACGACTGCCTGGCCTTCGCCGGCGGCATCGACGTCACCGCCGACCGCTGGGACACCCCCGAGCACCGCACCCGGCACCCGCTGCGCCACCGGCCGCACTCGACCCGGCTGCGCGGCCCGTGGCACGACGTCACCAGCCTGGTGTCCGGGCCGGCGGCGCGGGCCATCGGCGACCTCGCCCGGGAGCGGTGGGAGAGCGGCACCGGCGACCACCTGGAGCCGGTCACCGACGTCGAGGCGTGCTGGCCGGACGACGTCGAGCCGTTCCTCACCGACGTCGACGTCGCCGTCTCCCGGACCCGCCCCGAGCACGGCGGCACCGAGCTGGTGCACGAGATCGAGCTGCTGTGGCTCGCCGTCATCGCCGCCGCCCGGCGGACCGTCTACATCGAGACCCAGTACTTCGCCAACCGCCGCATCGCCGAGGCCATCGCCGAGCGGCTGCAGGAGGAGGACGGGCCGGAGTTCGTCGTCCTCAACCCCCGGACGGCCGCCGCCTGGCTCGAGGTCAAGGCGATGGACACCGCCCGCGCCAAGCTGCTCGACCTGGTGCGCCGCGCCGACCGGTACGACCGGTTCCGGCTGATGGTCCCCGTCACCGAGGAGCGCCGGCCGGTGTACGTGCACGCCAAGGTGACCTGCCTGGACGACCGGCTGCTGCGGATCGGCTCGTCCAACCTCAACAACCGGTCGATGGGCCTGGACACCGAGTGCGACGTGTCGATCGAGGCCCGCACCGGCGACCCGCGCGAGCACGAGGTCCGGGCCGCGGTGCTCGCGCTGCGCCACCGGCTGCTCGGCGAGCACCTGGGCGTGGACGCCGACGAGGTGGCCGCCGCCGTCGAGCGCTGCGACGGGTCGCTGGTGCGCGCGATCGACTCTCTGGTGCGGCCGGTCGGGCGCTCGCTGGTGCCCTTCGAGCCGCCCGAGCTCGACCCGGTCGAGCGACTGCTCGCCGAGACCGAGCTGCTCGACGCCGAGCACACCCCCGACCGCTGGCGCCGGGTCAAGCAGGCCTTCGCCGGCCGCCGCCGTCGCCAGCGGGGCTGAGGCCGCCCCGCAGGACGACAGGGCCGAGGTCGGTGCGGTAGGACGAGGGGGTGGACGGCGGCAGGCCCCTCCTCGACCTCCTCGCGGCGCCCTCCAGCGCGGCCGCGCACTGGCCGGGCCAGGAGCGGGCCTGGGCGGCGCTGGAGGCGGCCGGCCTGCCCGGCGCGCTGGGGCGGGGGGTCCGCGTGCGGGAGCTCTTCGCACCCGCCCGGTGGACGGCGGGTCGCGCGCCCGCGGGCCGGGTGCGGGACGCCGCGCGGGTGGCCGCGGGCCTGGCCGCCGTCCGCGACGCCGCCGGTGCTGCGCTGCGGGAGGGCCGGCTGCCGGTGGTGGTCGGCGGCGAGTGCACCACCACCGTCGGGCTCGTCGCCGGCGCCCGTGCCGCGGGGCTCCGGCCGGGGCTGGTCTACGTCGACGGCGGGGTCGACCTGCGCACCCCGGCCGACAACCCCACCGGCGTCGGCGACTCCATGGCGCTCGCCCACGTGCTCGCGCTGCCCGGGTGCGAGGAGGACCTGCTCGCCGTCGGGCCGGTGCGGCCGCTGCTCGAGGCGGCGGAGGTGCGCGCGGTGGGCGTCCGCCCGGTCGAGCCGGACGCCACGACCGCGGCACGGATCGGCCTGGTGTGCACCCCGGCCGACCGGGTGGCCGCCGACCCGGAGGGCGCGGCGGCCGCGGCGGTGGCGGCCGTCTCCGGCGGCGACGGCCACCTCGTCCACCTCGACGTCGACGTCGTCGAGTTCCTCGACCTGCCGCTGGCCGACGTCCCCGACCACGGGCAGGGGCTGGCGCTCGACGTCGTCGCCCGGCTGCTGCGCCGGCTGTGCGCGGACCCGGGGCTCCGCGGGCTGTGCGTCACCGAGGTCAACCCCGACCACGCCGCGGGGCCGGGCGACGTCGGCCAGCTCGTCCGGGTGCTCGCCGACGCCCTCGCCTGACGTCGCCGACGTCTCGTTCCCGCGGCAGCGCGCCGGGTAGGTGCCGCCCATGGGCTCCGCGACCTTCGACTTCACCGGCTCCGTCGTCCTCGTCACCGGCGGCGGCTCGGGCATCGGCCTGGCCATCACGCGCGCGTTCCTCGACGCCGGCGCGACCGTGGCGGTCACCGGCCGCCGGCGCGACCGGCTGGAGGCCGCGCTCGCCGGCGTCCCCGCGGAGCGTGCCGCGGCCCTGCCGGCCGACGTCTCCGACCCCGCCCAGGTGCGGCAGGTGGTCGCCGACGTCGTCGACCGGTTCGGCCGGCTCGACGTCGTCGTCAGCAACGCCGCCGGCTACGAGACCGGCGAGCTGACCGACCTGCCCGACGACGCCTGGGAGCGGCTGCGCGCCACCAACGTCGACGCGTTCTTCCACCTGGCCAAGGCCGCCCTGCCGCACCTGGCGGGCTCCGGCGGCAACCTCGTGTCGGTCTCCTCGGTGTCGGGGCTGCGCGGCGACTGGGGCCAGGCGGCCTACAACGCCACCAAGGCCGCGGTCACCAACTTCGTGCGCTCGCTGGCGCTGGACTGGGGGAGCAGGGGCGTGCGGCTCAACGCCGTCGCGCCGGCCTTCACCCTCACCGAGCTCACCGCGGGCGTCGGCCGCGACGAGGCCTCGCTGGCACCGTTCCGCGACCGGATCGCGCTCGGCCGGCCCGGCGAGCCGGACGACGTCGCCCCCGCCGTGCTCTTCCTCGCCAGCGACGCCGCCCACTACGTCACCGGCGCGGTGCTGCCGGTCGACGGCGGCACCAGCGCCTCCACCGGCCAGCCGCACGGCTGAGCGTGGGCGTCCGACCGGCCGGTGGCCGGGCTCGCCCACCTCGCCCGCGGCCTGGTCGTGTCCGCGACGGGGTCGACGGCGGTCACCCGCCCCCCACCCGACGGCCGCGGTCGAGTTGCGCCGCGCCGCGGGCGGGTAGGGGAGGTCGCACCCACCGACGGGAGGACCTGCGATGACCGACGAGCTGCCCGGCGACCTCTACGACTACGAGTCCCTGCTGGGTGAGGACGAGCGCAAGGAGCTGCTGGGCATCCGGCGCTTCCTGCACGAGGAGGTCCGGCCGCGGGTCAACGAGTCGTGGGAGACCGCCACCTTCCCGATGGACCTCATCCCGCGGTTCGCCGAGGAGGGGATGGTCGGGCGCAGCTACGACCTGGAGCACCGGCCGCGGGCCTCCCGCCTGTTCACCGGCTTCATCTCGCTGGAGGCCTCCCGGGTCGACCCGTCGATGGCGACCTTCCTCGGGGTGCACAACGGCCTGTCGATGGGGTCGATCGTGCTGCTGGGCTCCGACGAGCAGCGGGCGCGTTGGGTGCCCGACATGGTGTCGCTGCAGAAGATCGGCGCCTTCGCGCTGACCGAGCCGCACGGCGGGTCCGACGTCGCCCAGGGCCTGGAGACCACCTGCCGCCGCGACGGCGACGAGTGGGTCGTCGACGGCGCGAAGCGGTGGATCGGCAACGGGACCTTCGCCGACGTCGTCGTGGTCTTCGCCCGCGACGTGGCCGACGACCAGGTGAAGACCCTGGTCGTGGAGAAGGGCACCCCCGGCTTCACCGCGACCAAGATGGAGGGCAAGTACGCCCTGCGCACGGTGCAGAACGCCGACCTGGTGTTCGAGGGCTGCCGCGTGCCGGCGGAGAACAAGCTCGCCGAGGGCAACTCCTTCCGCGACGTCAACCGGGTGCTCAAGCTGACCCGCGGCGGCGTCGCGTGGAACGCGGTCGGCTGCCAGATGGGCGCCTTCGAGGCGGCGATCGCCTACGCGAGGGAGCGGCGGCAGTTCGGCCGGCAGATCGCCGGCTTCCAGCTGATCCAGGACCTGCTCGCCCGCATGGCCGGCAACGTGACCGCCAGCCTGGGCATGGCGGTGCGGGTGTCGCAGCTGCAGGAGGAGGGCGTCTTCCGCGACGAGCAGGCGGCGCTGGCCAAGGCCTTCGTCACCGGCCGCGCGCGCGAGACCGTGGCGCTGGCCCGCGAGCTGTTCGGCGGCAACGGGATCCTGCTGGAGAACGACGTGGTGCGGTACTTCGCCGACGCCGAGGCGCTGTACTCCTACGAGGGCACCCGCGAGATCAACAGCCTGATCGTGGGCCGCGCGCTCACCGGCGTGAGCGCCTTCGTCTGAGGGCCGCCGACCGGCGGACGGCGTCCCCGGACGCCACCGCGCCCCGCCGGGAGTTCCCGGCGGGGCGCGGTGGGTGGTGTCCTCCCGGGCGGGAGGGCCGTGCTCAGTAGGTGCTGCTCGTGCCGGACGTGCTGCTGGAGCTGCTGCCGGTCTGGCTCTGCACGGTGTCGCGGGACTGCTGGGCCTGGCCCTGCACGTCCTGCGCGGCCGACTGGCCCTCCTGCTTGACCGTCTGGGCGGCGTCCTGGGCGGTGCCCTTGACCTCCTGGACGGCCTGCTCGGCGGCCGGCCGGAGCTGCTCGCCGACCTCCTGCGCGGCCTGCTTGGCCGGCTGCAGCAGCTCGTCCTTGTGCTCGCGCACGGCGGCCTCGGCCTGCTGGGCCAGCTGCTTCTCCCGCTCGGAGGCGGGCAGCAGGCTGGAGACCAGCCAGCCGACGCCGAAGGCGATCAGCCCGGCGGCCAGGGGGTTGCCCTGCGTCTGGCGGACCACCGCGTCGGGGGCCTGCTGGACGGCGTGGGCGGCCTGCGAGGCGGCGTCCTGCACGGTGCCGGCCGCGTTGCTCGCCGCGCCCTGCACCGAGCCGACCGCGTTCTGCGCGGTGCCCTGCACCGAGCTCATCGCGCCCTGCGTGGTGCCGCGGGCCGAGGAGCGCGTGTCGTGGGCCGAGCCCATGACACGGTCCTTGACGTTGGCGAAGCGGCCCTTGGCCGAGGCCATGCGCCGGTCGACCACGCGGGCGGGGTTGACCTTCTCGTTGAGGGCGTCGACGTCGTAGCTGAGCTCGCGCCGAGTGTCCTCGATCTGTCGCCGGATGACGTCCGGGTCACTGCTGCTGGTCATGTCTGCTCCAGGGAGGGGAGGCGGCCGCAGCCGCGGGGTCAGTTGGGCTTGAGGGCGCCGGGGACCTGCTGGAGGGTGTCCACGGTCCGCTCGGGCTTGGGGTTGACCTGCCGGAACTTCTTGCGCCCGATCACGAAGGCGATGGCGCCGATGACGCCCCAGAGGACCGCCACGATGAGCGCGGCCAGGCCGGCGTCCATGACGTTCTCCAGCGCCCACCACAGGGCGAAGGAGAGGAACAGCAGCACCATGTAGCCGGCGAAGCCCGCCGCACCGAACGCGCCCGCGCCCTGGCCCGCCTTCTTGGCCTCGACCGTGAGCTCGGCCTTGGCCAGCGCGAGCTCCTGGCGCATGAGCACCGAGAGGTCCGTGGTGACCTCGCTGATGAGCTGGCCCACCGAGGTGCCCTCGACGTCGGGGCGACCGGTCTCGGTCATCGGGGTGCCGCGCTCACCGGCGTGGGCGCCGTAGCCCTGGTCGTAGGCCGAGGACTGCTCGTAGCCCGTGGTCTGCTCGTAGCCGGCGTAGCCCTGTTCGGCGGTCGGCGGCACGGCGTAGTTGGCCTGCGGCGGCTCGGGCGGGTAGCCGGAGCCGGAGCCGCCCACCGGCGTGGCGCCGGAGTAGGGGGAGCTCACGGTCAGACCCCCGTCCCCGGGCGGCGGGTCGGGTCGTCCCAGCCGGCGGGCGCGGCCGGCGGCACGACGCTGCCCTCGGGCGGGACCGTGCCGTACGGCGGCGGGGGCAGCGGGGCGCCGGTGGTGGCCGCCGACTGGCCGTAGCCGCTCGTCGTGGTCTCGTAGCCGGTGGTGGTGGTCTCGTAGCCGGAGTAGCTCGGCGCCGGGTCCACGTAGTTGCCCTGCGGGTAGGTGTTCTGCGCCTGCGCCAGGTGGGCCGCGGAGTGCCGCGACGAGCCGGTGTCGTCGGTGTGCGCGGCCTTGACGCCACTGGTCAGCCGGCCGGCGAGCACGCCGGCGAGGGCGGCGCCGAGCAGGAAGGTGCCCGGCTTGCGGCGGGCGAAGGAGCGGACCTCGTCGAGCAGGTCGGCCGGCTCGCGGTTCTGCAGGAAGGAGGCGAACTCCTCGACCCTGCCGGCGCCCTGCTCGATCAGGTCACGGGCCGGGCCGGGGGCCGGGGCGTTGCCGGCGACCATGCCGCGCAGCTGCTCGGCCAGGCTCGACAGGCTCTGGCCGGCCTTCTGCTGCTGCGTGACGGCCTGCTGGCGCACCTGGGTGCGGCCCTGCTCGACCAGGCTCCGTGCCTGGTAGCGGGTCTCGGCGACGACGTTCTTCGCCTGGTCCGCGGCGGTCGAGGCGACCTGGCTGCCGGCCTCCTTGGCCGTCTGGCCGACGTTGCGGGCCTCGTCCTTGGCCACGTCGGTGGTCGAGGGGGAGCCGGTGCTGGTCGAGGTCGTACTCGTGTCCCCGTAGCCGGTCGCGCCCGAGGAGGGCGGCGGCGGGAGGGGGGCGTCGATGGAGTGGGTCATCGTTCCTCCTGAGTGGATCTCGGTCGGGGCTGGCGCTACCCAGTTGGCGATCACCCACACATCCCGGCGACGGTCGTCGCCGGTTCGTGTGCAGGTCAGCGCGGGTCCGGGGGAGCGGGCGCAGCCGGTCGGGCGCGGTGCGGAGAGGTGGCCGGGCGGCTGGTCCGGGGACCGTCCGCGGCGCCGGCCACGCTGCCGTTCCCGCTGGCCAGCGCCTACCCGGACGGTCGGGTCCGGAAACGGCACCGGAGCTCCCGGTCGTGACGAGTAAGGTGAGCCTTCCCTGATCTCGAGGAGCAGCCATGGCCGACGACCGCCCCCGCCGCAGGCGGACGCCCCGCACCGGGACCGTCCTGCGCACCACCCGGGTGACGCCGCACACCGTCCGCGTCGTCCTCGGCGGCGACGGGCTGGCCGGGTTCGCCCCCGAGCACGCCGACTCCTACGTCAAGCTGCTCTTCCCGCCGCCCGGCGCGCCCTACGGCGCGCCCTTCGACGTCGACGACGTCCAGGCACGGTTGCCGCGCGAGCAGTGGCCGGTCACCCGCACCTACACGGTGCGCTCCTGGGACGCCGACGCCGGCGAGCTGACCGTCGACGTCGTCCTGCACGGTGACGAGGGCGTCGCCGGCCCCTGGGCCGCGGCGGCCCGGCCGGGGGAGACGCTGCAGCTGTTCGGACCCGGTGGTGCCTACTCGCCGGCCGCCGACGCCGACTGGCACCTGCTCGCCGGCGACGAGACGGCGCTGCCGGCCATCGCCGCCGCGCTCGAGGCCCTGCCCGCCGGCGCCCGGGCCGAGGCGTTCGTCGAGGTCGACGGCCCCGAGGAGGAGCAGGACCTCGCCACCGGCCCCGGCGTGACGCTCACCTGGGTGCACCGCGGCGCGGCGCCGGGCGTGGCGCTGGTCGCCGCCGTCTGCGGCGCGGACCTGCCCGCGGGCGACGTCCACGCGTTCGTGCACGGCGAGGCCGGCGCGGTCCGCGAGCTGCGGCGCTTCCTGCGCACCGGCCTGGGCGTGCGGCCGGAGCGGATGTCGGTGTCGGGCTACTGGCGGCTGGGCCGCACCGAGGACCGGTGGCAGGCCGAGAAGCGCGAGTGGAACGCCGCGGTCGAGGCCGAGGAGCAGGGCCTGACCGTCGCCTGGTGAAGGATCCTCCTGCCCCCCGCCACTCGCAGGCTCGCGGCGGGCCCCTGCAGGAGGGCCGCGCCTCAGGGGGACCAGGGGAACCGCGGCGGGCGGCGCTCGGTGAACGCGGCCACGCCCTCGGCGAGCTCGCCGCTGGCCGCCGTCTCCCGGTACCAGCGCGCCGCCAGCTCCTCGACGGCGTCGTCGTCCCGGCCGGCGGCCAGCGCCGCGACGACCTCCTTGGCCGCCCGCTGGCTCAGCGCGGAGCGGGAGGCGAGCACCTCGGCGAACCGGCGCACCTCCCCGGCCAGGTCGCCGGCGGGCAGCAGCCGGTCGACCAGGCCGGTGCGCAGCGCGGCCTCGGCGTCGAGCAGCTCGCCGGAGTACAGCAGGTAGCGGGCCGTCGCCGGGCCCACCAGTTGCACCAGCTGCCGCACCGAGGTCGGGGTGAAGACGATGCCGACCCGGGCCGGGGTGACGCCGAAGACGCCGGTCGGGTCGGTGAAGCGCAGGTCGCAGCAGGTGGCCAGCTCGACGCCGCCGCCGATGCAGTGCCCGCGCACCATGGCGATGGTCGGGCGGGGGAAGTCGCGCAGCGCCGCCTGCGCGGCGAGGTTGTCCCGCCGCAGCTGGGCCATGGGGTCCGCGCTGTCGGGCCCGCCGAGCAGGTCGCCGATGTCGGCGCCGGCGCAGAAGGTCGGGCCGGCGCCGGTCACCACCAGCACCCGCACGGCCGGGTCCTCGGCCAGCCCGGCCAGCACGCCGGGCAGCGCGGCCCACATGCCGGCGGTGAGCGCGTTGCGCTTCTCCGAGCGGTCGATCGTGAGGACGGCGACCGCGCCGTCGCGGGTGACCTTCAGGTGCTCCGGCACGGCTCAGCCCAGGTCGTCGGTGGCGAAGGTGTCGCACTGCGCCGGGTCACCGGTCTCGTACCCGGTGAGGAACCAGCGCTGGCGCTGCTCCGACGAGCCGTGCGTGAAGGTGTCCTGGTCCACGGTGCCTCCGCCGAGGTTCGCCTGGATGAAGTCGTCGCCGATCCGGCCGGCGGTGTCCAGGGCGCGGTCGACGTCGTCCTGGGTGATCTCCTCGATCAGCGGTGCGCCCGAGGCGTCGGGCACGGTCTCCGCGTGGTGGGCCCAGGCGCCGGCGTAGCAGTCGGCCTGCAGCTCCAGCCGCACGGTGCCGCTGGTCGGGCCGGTCTCACCGGGCGTCACCAGCCGGTTGGCGCCCAGCAAGTTCTGCACGTGGTGGCCGTACTCGTGGGCGAGCACGTAGGCGTTGGGGAACGCCCCGCCCTCGGCGCCGAACTGCGAGCGCAGCGTGTCGAAGAACGACAGGTCGATGTACACCAGCGAGTCGGCCGGGCAGTAGAACGGGCCCGAGCCGCTGGTGGCGCCGCCGCAGCCGGTGGGCGTCTGGCCGGAGAAGTAGATGGTGTCGGTGGGCACGTACTGCGCGCCGAGCTCCTGCGACCAGTAGTCCTGGATGGAGTCGATGTCGGCGACCACGGCGCACTCGACCGAGTCGTTGGCGTCACCGGTCTCGTCGCAGGACTGCTCGAGCGCGGCGTTGTCGGCCGTCTCGCCCTCGCGCAGCCCGGCCAGCGCCCCGAGGGCCGCGCCGCTGCCGCCCCCGCCGAGGACCTGGAACAGCACGACGACGAGGACGCCGACCAGCCCGAGCCCGCCGCCGCCGACGGCCAGCCCCCGGCCGCCGCCCAGGCCGCCCCCGCGCCGACGGTCCTGGACGTGCGACGTGTCGAGCCGCCCGCCCTCCCTGTACCGCATGGTGTCGCCGTCCTCCCCGCTCCGGTCCGCGGACCGACGGTGCCACCGGCTCCGCGGCGCCGCGACCCGGGCCCGCCCGGACCCCGGGGGCTCAGCGGCGCCGGCGGCGGGTGCCGAACAGGCCGCGGGTGAGCTCGCGGCCCAGCGCCGAGGCCGCCGAGCGCGCGAAGGAGCGGAACACCGGGGAGCCCATGACGTCGGCGAGCACGCCGCCGTCCTCGGGCTCCTCGGCTCGCCCGCGCCGTCGCCGGGGCGCCGGCTCCTCCCGCGGGACCGGCTCCGCCCGCGGTGCCGCCGGCGGGGGCGCGAGCCGGGCGGCGAGCAGCTCGCGCGCCGACTCGCGGTCGACGGCGGTGCCGTAGCGCGGCTGCAGCGGCGAGGCGGCCACGGCCGCGGCCATCTCCCCCGCCGGCACGGCGCCCATGCCGGCCCGCGGCGCCCGGAGCACCGTCCACGCCAGCGGGGTGGGTGCGCCGCGCTCGGACAGCACGGTGACCGCCGCCTCGCCGGTGCCCAGCGACGTGAGCAGGCCGGCCACGTCGTCGTAGACGTCGCTGCGGGGGAACGTCCGGACCGTCTTCTTCAGCGCGTCGGCGTCCTCGGGCGTGAAGGCGCGCAGCGCGTGCTGCACCCGGTTGCCCAGCTGGCCGAGCACGTCGGAGGGGACGTCGGTGGGCTGCTGGGTGACGAGGAAGACGCCGACGCCCTTGGACCGGATCAGCCGCACGGTCTGGGTGACCGCGGTGAGGAAGGCCTTGCTCGCGCCGCGGAAGAGCAGGTGCGCCTCGTCGAGGAAGAAGACCACCTTCGGCCGGTCGAGGTCGCCCACCTCGGGCAGCTGCTCGAACAGCTCGGCGAGCAGCCACACCAGGAAGGTGGAGAACAGCGCCGGCCGGTCGGCGACGGCCGGCAGCTCGATGGCGCTGATGACGCCGCGGCCGTCGGGCGCGGTGCGGATGAGGTCGTCGGGGTCGAAGGCGGGCTCGCCGAAGAACACGTCGCCGCCGAGGTCCTCCAGCGCCACGAGCTCGCGCAGGACCACCCCGGCCGTCGCCTTGGACAGCCCGCCGAGGCCGGCCAGCTCCTCCTTGCCCTCGGGGCTGGTCAGCCAGGTGAGCAGCGCGCGCAGGTCGGCCAGGTCGAGCAGCGGCAGGCCGGCGGCGTCGGCGTGGTGGAAGACCAGGCCCAGCGAGCTCTCCTGGGTGGCGTTGAGGTCGAGCACCTTGCTGAGCAGCACCGGGCCGAAGTCGGTGACCGTGGCCCGCACCGGCACGCCGGTGCCCAGGCCGCCGAGGGCCAGGTACTCGACGGGGAACCCGGTGGGCTGCCAGGGGTCGCCGGTGTCGGCCGCGCGCCGGCTCACCCGCTCGCCGGCCTCCCCGGGCCGGGCCAGGCCCGCCAGGTCGCCCTTGAGGTCGGCCAGCACGACCGGCACCCCGGCCGCCGACAGCTGCTCGGCCATGAGCTGCAGCGTCCGGGTCTTGCCGGTGCCGGTGGCCCCGGCGATGAGGCCGTGCCGGTTGAGCACCGACAGCGGCAGCCGCACCTGCGCGTCCGGGTGGGTCCGCCCGCCGGCGTGCACGGCGCCGAGGTCGAGGGCCGGGCCCTCCACGGCGTAGCCGGCCGCGATGCGGGCCGCGGCGGCCGCGGCGTCGTCGTCGGGTGTCGGGGTGGCACTGGGCTGGCTCACGCCGGCGACCGTAGCGACGGTGGGTCTCAGGCGCGCTCCGCCGGCTCCGCGGCGGTGTGCGGGTCGGCGTCGGGCTGGTCGCGCAGGAACAGGTACCAGTACGACGTGCCGACGAACACGACCGCGCCGACCAGGTTGCCGGCACCGGCCAGCAGCCAGTTGGTCAGGGTGTCGCCCCAGTTCGCGCCCTCGACGCCGGCGAACACCGCCGCGGGCAGGAAGAACATGTTGGCGACGACGTGGTCGAAGCCCATCGCGACGAAGGCCATGACCGGGAAGAAGACCGCCAGGATCTTGCCCGAGACGCTCGAGGACGCCAGCGACATCCACACCGCCAGGCAGACCAGCCAGTTGCACCCGACGCCCCGCAGGAACGTCTCCCACGCGGTGTGGTGGGTCTTGCCGTCGGCGATCTCCGCCAGCCGGGCGAAGGTCAGTCCCGCACTGCCGGTGCTCTCCGGGTCCCCGATCACGCCGGTGGAGACGGCGAGGAAGTAGGCGACGAACAGCGCGCCGAGCAGGTTGCCCAGCAGCACCAGCGTGAGGTTGCGGACGACGTCGCCGAGGCCGAGCTTGCCGTTCATCGCCCCCAGCGGGACCAGCATCATGTTGCCGGTGGCCAGGTCGGACCCGGCGATCAGCACGAGCACCAGGCCGAGGGTGAAGGCCGCGCCCATGAACAGCGTGGGCAGCGTGCCCCAGGTCTCGGCGGCCAGCCCCGAGGACACGGTGATCGCGACCAGCGCCCCGAAGGAGATGTAGGCGCCGGCGAGGAAGGCGCTCACCAGCACCCGGTCCCAGGTGCGGTGCACCTTCTTGGCGCCGGTGGAGCTGGCGACCCGTGCGATCTCGGCGGGCTCCTTGGCGGTCATCGCGCCTCCCCGGGGACTCGGCGTCGCCCCGGACGCTAGCGGTACGGGATCGTCCGCGCCGCCCGGGGACGATCGCGGGGCGGGCATGGCCCTAGGGTCGGGGCGTCCACCGAGCCGGGAGGGGTCCATGGCGTTCTCGAACCGGGTGCGCGGCGCCCTGACCACGACGGTCCTGGCGACCGCCGCCACCGGCTTCCTCGCCGGCTGCGGCACCGAGGACGAGGAGGAGCAGGTCGCCTACTGCACCAACGAGGACGGCGAGATCGTCGACGACGACTACTGCGACGACGACTACCGCGGCGGCGGCGGGCTGTTCTTCCTCTACCTCGGCGCCTTCCGCCCCGGCCTGCCGGTCGGCACCGTGCTGCCCGCCGGCGGCACCCGCGTGAACCCCGCGGACACCGCGGCCCGGCAGCGCTACGGGCTGCCCGGCACCGGCAAGGTCACCGGCGGCCAGCGGGTGACCGGCGGGATCGGCTCGGGCGCCGGCGGCTCGGGCTCCGGCTCCTGAGCCGTGCGGCGCGTCGAGGGCGGTGTCGTCCGGCCCGGGTGGGAGGCCGAGGTCGAGGCCCAGGGGCTGGTCTACAACCGGACCCACCTGCCCGGCGGTGAGGTGCGCAGCTACTGGCGCGAGGGCCCCTTCTACGACTTCACCTCCGCCGAGGTCGCCCGGCTGGAGGGCTGGGTGGCCCAGCTCTTCGAGATGTGCGTGGCCGCGGGCGACCACGTCGTCGAGCACGACCTGTTCGACCGGATGGGCATCCCGCTCATCGCCCGCTCGGGCATCCGCACCACCTGGGAGACCGAGCCGCCCAGCGTCTACGGCCGCTTCGACCTGCGCTACGACGGCTCCGGCCCGCCGAGGCTGCTGGAGTTCAACGCCGACACCCCGACCGGGCTGGTCGAGTCGGCGGTCACCCAGTGGAACTGGCACCTGTTCACCGGGCAGGGCCGCGACCAGTGGAACGCACTGCACGAGAAGCTGGTCGCCGCCTGGCAGCGCAACCTCACCCGGTGGGAGCGGCGCACCGGCGTCCGCCCGCGGGTGCACCTGGCGTGGACCAGCGAGGAGACCTCCGGCGAGGACCGGATGACCGTCGCCTACCTCATGGACACCGTCGTGCAGGCCGGGTACGAGGCGGTCGAGCTGGTGGTCGAGGACATCGCGCTCGACGACGGCGACGGCCGCTTCTACGACCCGCAGGGCCGCCACCTCGACGTCGTCTTCAAGCTCTACCCCTGGGAGTGGCTGATCGAGGACGAGTTCGGCGCCGCCGTCCTCGCCGACGCCGCCCGGCCCGGCGGCACCACCTGGGTCGAGCCGGTCTACAAGATGCTGTGGAGCACCAAGGCGCTGCTGCCGGTGCTGTGGCGGCTCTTCGGCGGCGACCCGGTGCTCTCCCCGCTGCTGCTGCCCGCCTACTTCGCCGACGAGATGCCGTCCAGCTGGCGGGACTACGTGCGCAAGCCGCTGTGGGGCCGCGAGGGCGCCAACGTCGAGATCGTCCGCGACGGCCAGGTGGTCACCGCGATGCCGGGCCGGTACGGCACCGAGGGGTTCGTCGTCCAGGAGCTCGCGGAGCTGCCGGACTTCGCCGGCGTCGACGGGCCGCACCACCCGGTGCTGGGCGCCTGGGTGGTCGACGGCGAGCCGGCCGGCCTCGGCATCCGCGAGAGCGACGGCCTGATCACCGACAACCTCAGCTTCTTCGTGCCGCACACCATCGACCACTCCGGCCGGTAGGTCAGCAGCGAGATCCCGGAGCGGAAGGTGCGGCTCCCGGTGGCGCGCAGCCGCACGTCGACGCCGTCGGGGAACAGGCGCCGGCCGCGACCGAGCACCCGCGGGAAGACGAACAGCCGGTACTCGTCGACCAGTCCCGCGCCGATCAGCGCGTGGCACAGCCGGATGCTGCCGGTCACCCCCACCTCGCCGTCCCGGGCGGCCACCAGCCGGCGCACCTCCTCGACCGGGTCGCCGGACAGCACGGTGGTGTCCGGCCAGCCGGGGTCGGTGAGCGTGCGCGACACGACGGCTTTCTCGACCGCGTCGAGGTGCGCGGAGATGCCGGTGGTGTCGCCGGTCTGCCGCGGCCAGTAGCCGCGCAGGTCCTCGAAGGTGCGCCGCCCGACGAGGAACACCGTCTGGGCGGCCATGTGCTCGCGGACGACGGCGAGCTGGTCGCCGGCGTCCGCCTCCTGCGTGGCGAACCAGTCGCCGAGCACCTCGGCGACGCCGTCGACGGTGACGTCCTGGGTGACGACCAGGCGACCCACGGGACTCCTCTGTCGGGGGGCGGGGACAGGGGAGACCGGGGCGGCGGCGAGGAGTCATCGGTCCTACGGTCGGGCACATGCCACTCGAAGGGGAGTACGAGCCCAGCTCGCAGCAGTGGGTGCGCGAGCAGGTGGAGCGCTACGAGGCCACCGGGGGCCGGGAGGCCAACACGCTGCTCGACACCGGCCTGCCCGTGGTGGTCTTCTCCACGCGCGGGGCGCGGACCGGCAAGGTCCGCAAGCAGCCGCTCATGCGGGTGGAGGAGGGCGGCGTCTACGCGATGGTGGGCTCGCAGGGTGGGGCGCCGAAGGACCCTGCCTGGGTGGCCAACCTGCGCGCGCACCCCGACCAGGTGACCGTCCAGGACGGCCCGGAGCCGTGGGACGGCGTCGCCCGGGAGATCACCGGCGAGGAGAAGGCGCTGTGGTGGGAGCGCGCGGTTGCCGCCTACCCGCCCTACGCCGAGTACCAGCGCAAGACCGACCGGGTCATCCCGGTGTTCCTCGTCGAGCGCAGGTCGTGACCCCCGGCACGTCGACTCAGGCAAGGCTGCCCTAAGTTTCTCTCCGGTCGCCGGACGGTCCGGCGACCGGAGGGAGGGCGAGGGTGCTCTGGGGACGGCGGGGACCCGCCATGGTGACGGGTGCGGTGCTCGGCGCGCTGGCGCTGGGCGGGTGCGGGGGCACCGGTGAGGCGGCCGAGGCGGTGCCCGCGGAGGAGACCCGCACCGTCGAGCACGCGATGGGGGAGAGCGAGGTCGCCGGCACCCCCGAGCGGGTCGTCGTCCTCGACACCGGTGAGCTCGACGCGGCGCTCGCCCTCGGCGTCACCCCGGTGGGCGCGGTCCGCACCGACGTCAGCGAGGCGCTGCCGGCCTACATCGAGGACGCCGGGGTCGAGGCCGCCGACATCACGACCGTGGGCACCATCGCCGAGCCCGACCTGGAGGCGATCGCGGCGCTCGAGCCCGACCTGATCCTGTCCAACCAGGTGCGCCACGAGGACCTCTACGAGCAGCTCGCCGCGATCGCGCCGACGGTGTTCGCCGAGTCCATCGGGGAGAGCTGGCAGGAGAACCTGCTGCTCGCGGGGGAGGCGCTGGGCCGCCCCGACGACGCCCGGGCGCTGCTCGACGAGTACACCGCGCGGGCCGAGGAGGTCGGCGGGCTCTACGGCGACCCGGCGGCCACCGAGGTGAGCGTCGTGCGCTTCCTCGACGGCACGCTGGTCCGGCTCTACGGCGAGGGCTCGTTCATCGGCTCGGTCCTCGCCGACGTGGGCTTCGCCCGGCCGGAGCTGCAGCGCACTGCCGAGACCTTCGTCGAGGTCTCGCCCGAGCAGATCACCTCCGCCGACGGCGACCTGCTGTTCCACGCGGCCTACGGCGCGGACGGCTCGGCGGCCGCCGACCAGGTCACCGCCGGTCCGCTGTGGGGCGCGATCCCCGCCGTGCAGGAGGGGCGCGCCGTCGAGGTCAGCGACGACCGCTGGTTCCTGGCGCTGGGCCCGATCGGTGCCGACCTGGTGCTCGACGACCTCGAGGAGCTCGCGGGCCGGCTCTGAGGCAGCCGCCGTCCGGCCTCCGGGGGCGTTCCTCGCGCTCCCGGGGTCCGGCAGCACCCCCAGTGCACGAGCAACGCCCCTGGAGGGCGCGCTCGGGGTCGCCGTCCGACCCCGGTGGCGGGGACGTGACCCGCGTCAGAACCCGACGACGGCGTGCGGGGTGTAGGGCTCCTCGAGGCGGGCGACCTCGTCGTCGGTGAGACGCAGGTCCACCGCGGCGACCGCGTCGTCGAGGTGCGACTCCCTCGTCACCCCGACGATCGGGGCGGTGACCACCGGCTTGGCCAGCAGCCAGGCCAGCGCCACCTGCGCCCGCGGGACGCCGCGCTCGGCGGCGACCTCCGCGACCCGCCCGACGATCGCCCGGTCGCTGCGCTCGTCGTAGAGGCGGCTGCCGAACCGGTCGTTGGCCGAGCGGTGCGTCGTCTCGTCCCAGTCGCGGGTGAGCCGGCCGCGGGCCAGCGGGCTCCACGGGAGGACGCCGATCCCCTGGTCGGCGCACAGCGGGAGCATCTCCCGCTCCTCCTCGCGGTTGAGCAGGTTGTAGTGGTCCTGCATCGACACGAACCGGTGCCAGCCGCGCTCGCCGGCGGTGTGCAGCGCCTTGCCGAACTGCCAGGCCCACATGCTGCTGGCGCCCAGGTAGCGCACCTTCCCCGACCGCACGCACGCGTCGAGTGCCTCGAGGGTCTCCTCGATCGGCGTGGCGGGGTCCCAGCGGTGGATCTGGTACAGGTCGACGTGGTCCACCTGCAGCCGGCGCAGGCTCGCCTCGAGCTCCCGCAGGATCGCCACGCGGGACAGGCCACCGCCGTTGGGGCCGGGCCGCATCCGGCCGTGCACCTTGGTGGCCAGCACGACGTCGTCCCGGGTGGTGAACTCGCGGATCGCCTTCCCGGTGATCTCCTCGCTGGAGCCGCCCGAGTAGACGTTCGCGGTGTCGAGGACGGTGACGCCTGCCTCGAGCGCCTTCCGGACCAGCGGCATCGCCTCGTCCTCGGGGAGGCTCCACGGCGTCGCCCCGCGCCCGGGTTCGCCGAAGCTCATCATCCCGAGGCAGATCCGCGAGACCTCCAGGCCGGTGGCGCCCAGGCGCAGGTACTCCATGCCCCCACCCTTCCCCGGTGACCCCGGGGTCGCCTCCCGGCGGCGAGCGCTCAGGGCAGGACGGCGGCCAGCTCCCCGACGCGGTCGGCCACGCCCTCGGGGAACGCGGTGAACGGCTCGGCCTCGACCCGGCGGCGGGCGCCCGTGCCGGTCCACCGCCAGGTGCCCACCGCCCGCCCGCCGACCACGACCGTGGACCGGAAGACCCCGTTGCCACCCGGGACGATGCGGTCGGCGAACTCCGGCGGCACCGTGCAGGAGCGGTCGGCGTAGCCCAGGACGACCTCGTCGAAGCCGGGGAGCAGGTGCAGACCCTCGGCCTCCGCGCGGCAGGCGGCCAGCCGCTCGGGCACCTCCGGGTCCAGGAACGCCTCGGTGCCCTCGACGTCGACGGTTCCCAGCCGGTCGCGCACGAGCGCGAGGCCCGCCCGCGCGTCGCGCACCGTCGTCCCGGCCCAGCGGACCAGGTCGGCGACCGTCGCCGGGCCGTGCCCGGTGAAGAAGCGCAGCGCGAGCTCGGCCAGTGCCTCCTCGCCGGCGAGCCGGCGGGGCGCGCGCACCCACTCGTCGAGCAGCACGAAGGCCTGGTCGGTGCCCTCGGTGGGGCCGAGGACGAGCGTGCCGGTCTGGGCGAGGAACCACAGCGAGTGGTAGCCCTTCTGCCCGGCGACGTCGCAGCCGCCGTCGGCCAGCGCGGCCAGCAGCTCCCGGCGGCCGAGCCGGCGGCCGCCGGACAGGGCGGCGACCGCCACCTCGCGGGCCCGCTCCAGGTCCTCGAGGGTGAGCCCGACGACGGCCCGCCGCTTCGCCGCCCCGGACAGCACGCGCTCGCCGAGCAGGTCGAGCAGCCAGGGCAGGTCCTCGGCGGCGGTCAGGTGCAGCGTGCCGCGCATCGGCCACGAGCGGACGACGTCCCCGGCGTCCAGCGCCGCCGTGACGCCGGCCCGCGACCGGCCGGCGGTCCGCAGCGCCACCGACGTCAGCGCGCCGGGCAGGTCCTGCCCCTGGACGGCGAGCAGCCCGCGGACGGCGGCCGCGGCGTCGGGGAACGGCGGGCCGGCCACCCGCTGGGCCACCAGCCGCAGCAGCGCGACCTCCCGGGACGACACGCGGGGCACGGTCATGCCCGCAGCCTGCCTCAGGGGGACGACGGCCGGCGCTCGCGGCGCACGTAGACCATGTCCTCGGCGTCGGGCTCGGTGGTCAGCGGGGTGAAGCCGGCGGCCGCGGCGGCGCCGAGGCTGGCGGCGTTGTCCGGCTCGATGCCCAGCACGAACAGCTCGACGTCGGCGGTCTCCGGGGCGTCCACCAGCGCCCGCAGGGTCGCGCTGCCGTACCCCTGCCCGCGGCAGCCCGGCGCGACGACGTACGCGGCGCCCATGCTGCGCCGCGGGTCGGCCGACACCACCCGCTCGCCCGCCGGGTCCCAGACGGTCCACCGGTCGTAGACGTCGCCCCCGACCTGCGCGACGAGACGGCCGTCGTCGTCGAGCGCGACGAAGGTGTGCGAGCGCAGCACCCGGCGGCCGCGGAACTCCTCCTCCCGCGCGGCGTTGCGCAGCGCGAGCTCCCGCTCGGGCCACTCCGGCCCGCCCAGCCGGCGCCGCGTGTCGGGGTCGTCGAACCAGGGGAGGACGGCGAGGAGGTGCTCGGGCTCGAACGGCACCAGCCGGACCGACGCGTCGGCGCTCACCGGTCCAGCCTGACCCGCCCGCCCGGAGGGTGCACGGGCTCGGGCGCTGCCACACTCGCGGGCGTGCGCGCCGAGGACTGGGACGCCCGCTACGCCGAGCGCCAGCAGTGGTCGGCCGACCCGAACGCGCTGGTCGCCGAGCTGCTGCGGGACCTGCCGCCGGGGACCGCGGTCGACCTGGCGGCGGGGGAGGGGCGGCACGCGCTGTGGCTGGCCGGCCGCGGCTGGCGGGTCACCGCCGTCGACTTCTCCGCCACCGGCCTGGCCCGCGGGCAGGCGCAGCCGGGCGCCGACCGGGTCACCTGGGTGACCGCCGACGTCACCGCCTGGGACGCCGCGCCCGCGTCCGCCGACCTGGTGCTCGTCGCCTACCTGCACCTGCCGGACCCGCCGATGACCGACGTGCTGCGCCGCGCGGTCGGCTGGCTGCGCCCGGGCGGGCGGTTCCTGCTGCTCGGCCACGACGTCGACAACCCCACCGCCGGCGTCGGCGGCCCGCAGGACCCGGCGATCCTGCACAGCACCGACCGGCTGGCGCCGGTGGCGGAGCTGCTGGACGTCGACCGGCTGGAGCAGGTGACCCGCGGGACACCGGCGGGCACCGCGCTGGACACCCTGCTGTGGGGACGGCGGCCGGCCGGTCCCGTCGGTGGCCGGCGGTAGCGTGCCGCCCGTGCTGGGGATGGGTGGGGCCGGCGGGCCGGGGGCCCGCCGCCGGCGGCGGCTGGTGGCCGCCGTGGTCGTGCTGGCGATGGTGCTGGCCACGGCCGCGACCGTGCTGTCCCTCCTGCTCGGGTGAGGAGGCCGTCGTGACCGACGCGATCGAGGAGTGGTTCGCCGCGGCCGGGCCGCGCGAGACGGAGCTGCGCCGGGTCGACGCGCTGGTGCGCGAGGCCGCACCCGGCCTGGACCGCGAGCTGGTCCCGGCCGGGTCGGGGACCGTGCTCGGCTACGGGCTGCTGCCCTACCGGCCGCGCTCGGCGAAGGAGACCACGCGGTGGCCGCTGGTGTCCCTCGCCGCGCAGAAGCGGCACCTGTCGCTGTACGTCTGCGCGGTCGTCGACGGCGCGTACCTGCCGGAGGCGCGCGCGGAGCGGCTCGGGCGGGTGTCGTGCGGACGCAGCTGCGTCCGGTTCACCTCCCTGGACCGTGTCGACGCCGGTGAGCTCGCCGCCCTGGTCCGGGAGGCCGCGGCCACGACCGCCGACCGCCGTAACGAGTTCTTCACCTGGTGACCGCCACCGGGTGGACCTTGGTCCCTGGTGCGCGCGCGGCGGGAACGCCAGGCTGGTTCCCGCTGTAACGAAACGAGAACGGACGAGAGGCCCCGCCCCCGCATGACCGCGACCGTCGAGTACACCGCCGCCGCCGACGCCTCCGTCGACGAGGCGGTCGCCCGCCTCGTGGAGGAGTTCCGCCCGCGGCTGCGACCGCAGGTCGTGGGCACGGTGGTCGCCTCGTGCCGGCGTGACCTCAGCGGCGTCCCGGTGACCGCGCTGCCCGAGATGGTCGAGCGGCTGGCCCGTACCCGTCTGCAGTCGGTCGCCTGAGCCCTCCCGCAACCCGCTTGCCCCCTCCCGGACGATGACCGGGTGGGATCGGTCGACGTGAGCGGGGTCCGGCACACGCTGCCGGACGGCCGGGTGCTGCTGGACGACGTCTCCTTCCGGGTGGGGGAGGGTGCCCGCGCGGCGCTGGTCGGCGAGAACGGCGCCGGCAAGACCACGCTGCTGCGGATCATCGCCGGCGACCTCGTCCCCGAGGCGGGGACCGTCGCGCGCAGCGGCGGCCTGGGCGTGATGCGGCAGTTCATCGGCTCGGTGCGCGACGACACCACCGTGCAGCGCTTCCTCGTCGACCTCGCCGCCCCCGCGGTGCGGGCCGCCTGGGACGCCGTCGAGGCCGCGGAGCTCGCCCTCATGGAGACCGACGACGAGCCCGCGCAGCTCGCCTACGCCGACGCGCTCGCGCAGTGGGGCGACGTCGGTGGGTACGACACCGAGGTCACCTGGGACACCGTGACCGTCGCCGCCCTGGGCGTGCCCTACGACCGGTGCAAGTACCGCGAGCTGTCGACGCTGTCGGGTGGCGAGCAGAAGCGGCTGGCGCTCGAGGCGCTGCTGCGCGGGCCGGAGCAGGTGCTGCTGCTCGACGAGCCGGACAACTACCTCGACGTGCCGGGCAAGCGCTGGCTCGAGCAGCGGCTGGGCGAGACCCGCAAGACGGTGCTGTTCGTCAGCCACGACCGCGAGCTGCTCGCGACCGTCGCCGACCGGGTGGTCACCGTCGAGGGCGGGACGGCGTGGGTGCACGGCGGCGGGTTCGCCGGCTACCCCGAGGCGCGCACGGCGCGGCACGAGCGGATGGCCGAGCTGCGCCGGCGCTGGGACGAGGAGCACCAGCGGCTGGTCGACCTGGTGCGCACGCTGCAGCAGCAGGCGGCCAACTCCCCGGACATGGCCAGCCGGTACCGGGCGATGCAGACCCGGCTGGCGAAGTTCGAGGCCGAGGGCCCGCCGCCGGAGAGGCCGCCGGAGCAGGAGGTCACCATGCGGCTGCGCGGCGGGCGCACCGGGGTCCGGGCGGTCGTGGCCGAGCAGCTGGAGCTGTCCGGGCTGATGCGGCCCTTCGACCTGGAGGTCTGGTACGGCGACCGGGTCGGCGTCCTCGGCGCGAACGGCGCGGGCAAGTCGCACTTCCTGCGGCTGCTGGCCGGCCAGGACGTCGCGCACTCGGGTGCGTGGCGGCTGGGTGCGCGCGTCGTCCCGGGGTTCTTCGCCCAGACCCACGCCCACCCGGAGTGGCTGGACCGGACGCCGGTCGACCTGCTCTGGCACGGCGAACCGGGCCGGCCGGGCGTGGACCGCGGCCGCGCCATGGCGGTGCTGCGCCGCTACGGGCTCACCCCCGTCGCCGACCAGCCCTTCCGCACCCTGTCCGGCGGTCAGCAGGCGCGGCTGCAGGTGGTGATGCTGGAGCTCTCCGGCGCGACGCTGCTGCTGCTCGACGAGCCGACCGACAACCTCGACGTCCTCTCCGCCGAGGCGCTGGAGGAGGCGCTGGCCGCGTTCGACGGCACGGTGCTCGCGGTGACCCACGACCGCTGGTTCGCCCGCTCGTTCGACCGGTTCCTCGTCTTCGGCGCCGACGGCCGGGTGTACGAGTCGGCCGAGCCGGTCTTCGACGAGGCACGGGTCGCCCGCGCCCGCTGAGCCGCGAGGGTCAGTGCGTCGTGGTGGCGGCCGCGCCGGAGTTCTTGCGCCGGTGCAGCGTGAGGCTCACGACCAGCACGACGAGGGCGCCGACGACGAGGCCCACCAGCGCACTGGCGAGCGTGTCGACCACCCACGCGAGGACGCCGCCCAGGGCGCCGGTGGCCTCGTGCACGGCCTCCTCCACGTGGTGCAGGGCGCCGTAGAGGGCGTGGAAGCCGAGCTCGTCGCTGCCCACCAGCAGGATGTGGCCGCCGACCCACAGCATCGCGGCGGTGCCGACCACGGTGAGGGCGGTGAGCAGCCGGGGCATCCCCTTCACCAGGCCGCGGCCGAGCCCGGCGACGCCCTTCTTCGACGACTGGGACAGCCGCAGCCCCGCGTCGTCCATCTTCACGATCAGCCCGACGACGCCGTAGACCAGGACGGTGATCAGCACCCCGACGACCGCGAGGATGACGGCGCGGGACCAGAAGCCCTCGCTGGCCACCTCGTTGAGCGAGATGACCATGATCTCCGCCGACAGGATGAAGTCGGTGCGCACGGCCCCGGTCACGATCGTCTTCTCGTCCGGCATCGCCTCCTCTGCCGACGCGTGCTCGTCGTGGCCGCCGTGGATCTTGTGCCACACCTTCTCGGCGCCCTCGTAGCACAGGTAGGCGCCGCCGACCATGAGGATCGGGGTGAGCAGCCAGGGCAGGAACTGGCTGAGCAGCAGGATCGCCGGGAGGATGATCAGCAGCTTGTTGCGCAGCGACCCGAGGGCGATCTTCCGGATGATCGGGATCTCGCGGTCGGCGGACAGGCCCTGCACGTACTGCGGGGTGACCGCGGTGTCGTCGACGACGACACCGGCGGCCTTCACGCTCGCCCGGCCGGCAGCGGCCCCGACGTCGTCGATGGAGGCAGCGGCGGCGCGCGCCAGCAGCGCCACGTCGTCGAACAGGGCCACGAGTCCACCGGCCACGGGAGGGTCCTTCCGCTCGGGCAGCACCGACGTGCTGCGCACCGTCATGGTGGTGGGTCGGGCCGTGCCCCGCGCGGGCGGGCGTCACACCTCCGTCAGGACGCCTTGACTGTCAGGTCCTCCTGACGGACGCTGGGTCGTGGACGTCGACGACCTGGAACGCGCGCACACGCTGGGCAGCGCGGTCCTCCGGTACGAGGAGCTGCGCACCCGGGAGTCGCTCGCCGACCCCGAGGACCCGGCCGGCCCGCGGCCGCTGTCGCGCGAGGAGTCCCTGGAGCTGCTGGCTCTCGGCGAGGTGATCGCGCGGCGGGCCACCCAGGGGCGTCAGCTCACCGTCCGCACGGCCCGCACCACCGGCGCCTCCTGGGCGCAGATCGGCCGGGCCCTGGGCGCCACCCGCCAGTCGGCGTGGGAGGCGCACCGCCGGTGGATCGACGCCCAGGTCGCCCAGCGCGGCACCCGTGGCGCCGTCGGCTTCGACGACGACGAGGCCGCCGAGGCCCGCGCCCTGCTGGCGAACGACGCGGACTGAGCCCTCGGCCGCTGGAACGGCCCCCGTGCAGGGCCCCGCCGCGAGCGGAGCGAGGGGTGGGGGGCCCGGGGGTCCTTCACAGGTCGACGTCGGGCTCGCCGGTGCCGCCGATGCGGTCGAGCTCCTGCAGCTCCACCGGCCCGAGCACCCGCGCCCCGGCCTGCAGGTTCTCCTCCAGGTGGGTCACCGACGAGGTGCCGGGGATGAGCAGCAGGTTCGGCGAGCGAGCCAGCAGCCAGGCCAGCGCCACCTGCATCGGCGTGGTCTCCAGCCGCCGGGCCACGGTCTCCAGCGCCGCCGACTGCAGCGGCGTGAACCCGCCGAGCGGGAAGAACGGCACGTAGGCGATGCCCTCGCGGGCCAGCGCGTCGACCATCGCGTCGTCGTCGCGGTGCACGAGGTTGTAGTGGTTCTGCACGCACACCACCGGGGCGATCGACCGCGCCTCGGCGAACTGCTGCGTCGTCACGTTGGAGACGCCGAGGTGGCGGATCAGCCCCTGCTGCTGCAGCTCGGCGAGGGCCTCGAACGGCTCGGCGAGCGAGCGCTCCACCGGTGCGTCGAAGCCGGGCATCCGCAGGTTGACCACGTCGAGCACGTCGAGGCCGAGGTGGTCGAGGTTGTCCTGCACCGCGGAGCGCAGCTCGTCGGGGGAGAGCGCCTCGGGCCACCCGCCGTCGGGCGTCCGCCGGGCACCGACCTTGGTCACGATGGTCAGCTGCTCCGGATAGGGGTGCAGCGCCTCGCGGATGACCTCGTTGGTCACGTGCGGGCCGTAGTAGTCGCTGGTGTCGAGGTGGTCCACGCCGAGCTCGACGGCCCGGCGCAGCACGGCGACGGCGGCCGCGCGGTCGGCCGGCGGCCCCATGATGTCGGGGCCGGACAGCCGCATCGCCCCGTAGCCGATCCGGTTGACCGTGCGGTCCCCGAGCGTGAACTGTCCTGACCGTTCGGCGGTCGTCGTCGTCATGCCCGGCTCCTACCCGCGCGGGCCGCCCCACGCGCGCTCAGGCGGCGCGGCCCATCGGCTCGCCGACGGTCTCCTCCCACTGCCGGACGTCGGCGGCGACCCGCGCGGTCTCGCGGCGGTCGGCGCGGCGAGCCACCACGGCCAGCCCGGCCCCGGCCACCGCCAGCACGGCACCCACCCACATCGGCGCGGTGTAGCCCAGCCCCGCGGAGATGACGGCCGCGCCCAGGGCGGCGCCGATCGCGTTGGCCACGTTGAACGCCGCCTGGTTGGCCGCCGAGACCAGGCTGCCGCCGGGCACGCGCGCGGCCTCGATGACGCCGTTCTGCACGACCGGTCCCATCGCGAAGGCCACGGTGCCGAACAGCACCAGCAGGACCACTGCGGCGACGGGGGAGCGCGCGAGGAAGGCGAAGGCGGCCAGCAGCACGGCGGTGCCCAGCAGGCCGACCGCGACGAAGGCGAAGCCGTACCGGTCGCCGAGCCGCCCGCCGGCCAGGGTGCCCACGGTCGTCCCGACGCCGAAGAGCGCCAGCACCGGCGTCACCCAGGCCTCGGGGATCCCGCCGAGCTCGGTGAGGATCGGGCTGACGTAGCTGTAGACGGCGAACAGCGCGGCGAAGCCGATCATCGTCAGGCCGAGCACCAGCCACACCTGGCCGCGCCGGAAGGCCGCGACCTCCGACCGCAGGTCGCTGCGCTCGCCCGCGCCGGCCGGCAGCCACGCGAGCAGCCCGGCGATGGTGACCAGCCCGATCAGGGCGATGCCGCCGAGCACCAGCCGCCAGCTGGTCTGCTGCGCGACGAAGGTGCCCAGCGGGACGCCGACGACGTTGGCCAGCGTCAGGCCGACCATCATCAGCGAGATCGCCTGGGTGGCCCGCTCGGGGGCGACCAGCCGGCGGGCGGCGACCGCGCCGACGCCGAAGAAGGAGCCGTGCGCCAGGGCGGTGAGCACGCGGGCGGCGGCGAGGGTCTCGTAGGTGGGTGCCAGCGCCGAGAGCGCGTTGCCGACGGTGAACACGACCATCAGCGCGACCAGCGTCTGCCGCGGGGAGAACCGGACACCGAGCGCGGTGAGCGTGGGGGCGCCGATGACGACGCCGACGGCGTAGGCGGAGATCAGCAGGCCGACCGCCGACACCGAGACACCGAGACCCTCGGCGACCTCGGGCAGCATGCCCATCACCACGAACTCGGTGGTGCCGATGCCGAAGGCGCCGATGGCCAGGGCGAGCAGTGCACGGGGCACGGGGGGACTCCAGGGGACGACGGTGGTCGGCTGCTGCGGACGTCGTCGTCCGGCCGGGGCGCGCGGGTGCCTTTCCGTGCATCGCCACGGGACGGGTCGGTCATGCCCCGAGGGCGACGTGGGTCTGCTCACAGCGGGGCCCGGCGCCCGGAGGGGCGCCGGGGCCCGGCCGCGGGGTCAGGGCTGCAGCAGCACCTTGACCGCGCCGTCCTTCTTCTCGCGGAAGTCGGCGTAGGCCTGCGGCGCCTGCTCGAGGGGGACCCGGTGGGTGGCGAAGTCGTCGACGCCGAGCGGGTCGCCCTCGACGAGCAGCGGCAGGATGTCGGGCACCCATCGCCACACGTTGGCCTGCCCCATGCGCAGCTGGACCTGCTTGTCGAACATGCGCATCAGCGGCACGGGGTCGGTGGCGCCGCCGTAGACGCCCGAGAGCGACACGGTCCCGCCGCGCCGGACGGCCTCGATGGCGGTGTTGAACGCGGCGAGGCGGTCGATGCCGGCCACCTTCATCACCTGCGCCATGAGCGCGTCGGGGAGGATCGCCGTCGCCTTCTGGGCGAGCTGCGCACCCGGGGAGCCGTGCGCCTCCATGCCGACGGCGTCGATGACGGCGTCCGCGCCCCGGCCGTCGGTCTTCTCGCGGATCTCGCCGACCACGTCGTCCTGGTCGGTGGAGGGGATGACCTCGGTGCCGCGGGCGGAGGCGCGGGCGAGCCGCTCGGGGACGACGTCGGAGGCCACCACGCGCAGGCCGAGGTGCGACGCGATGCGGGTGCACATGTCACCGATCGGGCCCAGGCCGAGCACCAGCAGCGTGCCGCCGGGCGGGGTCGCCGCGTACTGCACCGCCTGCCACGAGGTGGGCAGGACGTCGGAGAGGTAGACGAAGCGGTCGTCGGAGGGGCCGTCGGGGACCTTGACGGGCAGGGTGTTGCCGAAGGGCACCCGCAGGTACTCGGCCTGGCCGCCGGGCACCTGCCCGTAGAGCTTGGTGTAGCCGAACAGCGAGGCGCCGAAGCCCTGCTCGCGGTTCTGCGTGGTCTCGCACTGCGACTGCAGACCCTGCGAGCACATCCAGCAGGTGCCGCAGGAGATGTTGAACGGGACGACGACGCGGTCGCCCGGCTTGACGGCGGTCACCGCGGAGCCGACCTCGCGCACCACGCCCATCGGCTCGTGGCCCATGACGTCGCCCTTCGTCATGAACGGCGCCATGACCTCGATCAGGTGCAGGTCCGACCCGCAGATCCCGCTCGAGGTGATCTCGACGATGACGTCGGTGTCCTCCTGCAGCGTCGGGTCGGGGACGGTGTCGACCTGTACGTCGGCACGTCCGTGCCAGGTGACTGCGCGCATGAGTCTGCTCCTCAGCTCCTCGTCAAGGGGGTCCGCTCCGGGCTCCTGCCCCACGTGAGCCTCGTCGCGCTCCCGTTCGGGGCGCACGCGGCGTGTCCCTCACTCTGGGTGAGGCCGGTTCGACGAGTCGTCGAACGACGTCCGTGCAGCTCAGTGGCCTGCGCCACAGAACCCAGTCTCGTTACCCGCCTTCTCAGATCACGAAACCATCACGGCGTGTTTACATGGGCCCCGCCCGCTCCCCCGGGCACCGCACGACGTCCCTGTCCCCGACGGAAGTCAGGTGCATGACCGAGCTCCACCCCGACCGCCTCCACGACGGAGGGGACCCCCGCACTCCCGCGTGCCGACCCTCCCGGCAGGCCACGGCGACGTCGCCCTCCCGGCTGCGTCTCCTGGTCCGGAAGGCGGCCCAGCGGAAGGCCCCGGAGCGACGTCAGGGGGAGGCGTCGTCGTCCGGGGAGACCGCCGCTGCCCCACCCGCCCCCCGTCCCGGTCCCCGACCGACGCCGCACCCGCGCCCGGAGCCGGCGCTCGAGGTGCTCGTCGTCCTCGACGTGGACACCGCCGCCGACGCCGCGGACGGCGCCCGCCCCGCGGACGTCGTCGACGAGGTCCGTGCCGCCGAGCCGGTCACCGACGTCGCCGCGCTCGTCGAGGCCGCCGACGCCCAGGCCCTGGCCGCCGTCGCCCCCGGTGCCGTCGCCCCCGGTGACGTCGCCCCCGGTGACGTCGAGTCGTCCGCTCCCGGGCCGGCCACCGCCCCGGAGGTCACCGCCGAGCGGCGCCGTCCCCGGCGGTTGCGGGTCCCGCGTCGCCGCGCGGCCTGCTACCTCGCCGCGGCGCTGGTCGGTGCCACGGGCCTCGGTGCCTCCACCGCCGGTGGCGGGATCGCGCAGGCCGGCGGCCCCCGGCCGGTCAGCCACTCGGTGAGCGTGGCCGAGGAGCTCGGCATCGCCGGCACCGACCCGTCGGCCGACGCGCGGGCCGCGACGATCCGGTCCGACGCCGCGGTGATGCTCGGCGAGGTCACCGCCAGCCGCACCGCCCGCGAGGCCGAGCAGGCCGCCGCCGCCGAGGCGCAGGCCGAGGCCGACCGGGTGGCGGCGGAGGCCGCCGCGGCCGCCGCCGCGGAGGCGGCCCGCCCGAGGACCGTGCTCCCCGTGGCCGGTGCCCGGCTGACCAGCGGCTTCGGTGCCCGCTGGGGCAGCGTGCACGCCGGCATCGACCTGGCCGCCCCGATGCTCACCCCCGAGTACGCGGCCGCCGACGGCGTCGTCCTGGAGGCCGGCCCGGCCAGCGGCTACGGCAACGTCGTGTACGTCCAGCACGAGAACGGCGACGTCACCGTCTACGGGCACATGGAGGAGATCCTCGTGCAGCCCGGACAGGTCGTCCGCGCCGGCGACACGATCGCGCTGCTGGGCAACCGGGGCCAGTCCACCGGCCCGCACCTGCACTTCGAGGTGCACGTCGGCGGGATCGGCGGCGAGAAGATCGACCCCGTCCCGTGGCTGCGCGACCGCGGCGTGGCCATCTAGGGAAGGACCCCCCCTCCCGGCAGGTCCGGGCAGGGGGCGGCGCCGTCCGGGGGACACTGCTCGGGGAGGTGAGCCGATGGGAGCCGGGCACGGGCACGACCACGGCACCGCCGCGGGCGCGTCCCGCGGGCGGCTGGCCGTCGTCCTGGCGCTGACGGTGGCCGTCCTGGTCGCCGAGGTGGTCGGGTCGCTGGTGTCGGGGTCGCTGGCGCTGCTCGCCGACGCCGGGCACATGGCCACCGACGCGCTCGGCGTGGGGCTCGCCCTCGGCGCGGTCACCCTCGCCCAGCGCCCGGCCCGCGGACGGCGGACGTTCGGCTGGCAGCGGGTGGAGATCCTCGCCGCGGTCGCCAACGGTCTGCTGCTGGCCGCGGTGGCGGTGGTCGTGGTGGTCGAGGCCGTCCGCCGGGTCGGCGACCCGCCCGAGATCGACGCCGGCGTGGTGCTCGCCGTCGCCGCGGCGGGCCTGGCCGCCAACCTCGCCGGGCTGGCGCTGCTGCACCGCGGCCGCCGCGACTCCCTCGCCGTCCGCGGCGCGCACCTGGAGCTCCTCGGGGACGCGCTCGGGTCGATCGCGGTCCTGGTCGCCGGCGGCGTCGTCGCCGTCACCGGGTGGACGCCGGCGGACACGATCGGCGCGCTGCTGGTCGGCTGCCTGGTCCTGCCGCGTGCGTGGTCGCTGCTGCGCGAGTCGCTCGACGTCCTGCTGGAGGCCGCGCCCCGCGACGTCGACCTCGACGAGGTGCGCGCGCACGTGCTCAGCGTCGCGGGCGTCATCGGCGTCCACGACCTGCACGCCTGGACGATCACCTCCGGCCTGCCGGTGCTCTCCGCGCACGTCGTCGTCACCGACGAGGCGCTGGCCGCCGGGCACGGTGGGCGGGTGCTCGACGCCCTCGGCAGCTGTCTGGGCGCCCACTTCGACGTCGCCCACTGCACCTTCCAGATCGAGGCCGAGGCGCACGCCGGCCACGAGGCCCCCGTCCACGACTGAGAGGACCCCGCAGAGGGGCCCGCTCCACCGCGTCAGGAGTGGGACAGTGGAGGACGAACGCGGACGAGACCGGAGGTAGGGGTGGAGCACGGGCACCACTCGGGCATGTGGGTGCCCGGCGAGCCGCCCACGTGGGGGCGGCTGTTCCTGCCCCACCTGGACGCCTGGTCGGTGCTGCCGGTGCTCGCCCTCGTCGGCCTGCTGGCCTACGCGGTCGCCGTCGTGCGGCTGCGCCGGTCGGGCGTGGCCTGGCCCTGGTGGCGGACGGCGTCGTTCGCGGCCGGCTGCCTGTCGCTGGTCGCCGTCACCGGCACCTGGCTGGCCGGCTACAGCATGGTGCTGTTCAGCCTGCACATGGCCCAGCACATGGTGCTGTCGATGGTCACGCCGCTGCTGGTCCTGCTCGGCCGGCCGGTGACCCTGGCGCTGCGCACGCTGCCGCGGGGCAGGGGAGTGGCCGCCGTCCCCCGGGCGCTGCTGCTCGACGCGCTGCACAGCCGGTTCGCGCGGTTCGTCTCGCACCCGCTGTTCACCGTGCCGCTGTTCCTGGTCAGCCTCTACGGCGTCTACTTCACGCCCGTCTTCGACGCCCTCATGGGCGACCCGGTCGGGCACCAGTTCATGCTCGCCCACTTCACCGTGACCGGGCTGCTGTTCTTCGGGCCGATCCTGGGCCAGGACCCGTGGCCGCGGCAGGTCGGCCACGGCGGCCGGATGCTCGAGCTGCTGATCCCGATGCCGTTCCACGCCTTCTTCGGCGTGGCGATCATGATGTCCTCGTCGCTGGTCGTGCGGACCTTCGCCGACCCGCCGGCGGGCTGGGGCGTCGACCCGCTGGCCGACCAGAGCACCGCCGGGAGCATCGCCTGGTCCTTCGGCGAGCTGCCGACGGTGCTGGTCCTCGCCGTCGTGCTGTTCTCCTGGATGGGGTCGGAGGAGCGCCGCGGCCGCCAGCAGGCCCGGGTCGCCGAGCGCACCGACGACGCCGAGCTCGAGGCCTACAACGCCCGCCTGCGCGCGCTGGCCGCCCGCTCCGGCTCCTGACCCGCTGGACGCCGTCGTCCGCGGGTGTCCTGCGACGATGGCCCGGTGCCCGTCTCGCTGGTGGTGATGGCCGACACGCACGTGCCGAAGCGGGCCCGTGACCTCCCGCGCGCGCTGTGGGCCGCGGTCGACGCCGCCGACCTGGTGGTGCACGCCGGGGACTGGGTCGACGTCGCGCTGCTCGACGTCCTCGAGCAGCGGTCCCGCCGGCTGCTCGCCGTCCACGGCAACAACGACCACGGCCCGCTGCGCGAGCGGCTGCCGGAGGTGGCGCGGGCCGAGGTCGAGGGGCTGCGGATGGCCGTCGTCCACGAGACCGGCGACGCGAGGGGGCGCGAGGAGCGGTGCGCCGCCCGGTTCCCCGACACCGACGTCCTCTTCTTCGGCCACAGCCACATCCCGTGGAACACGACGACCGGGACCGGGCTGCGGCTGCTCAACCCCGGCTCGCCGACCGACCGGCGCCGTCAGCCGCACGGCACCTTCGTGACCGCCGTCGCCGCCGACGGCGTCCTCTCCGAGGTGACGTTCCACCCGGTCGCCCGGTGAGCGCCCCGACCGGACCCCCGCGCGCCCGCTGGCGCCACCTCGGCGTCGGCCTCGTCGGGCTGGTGGCCGCCTGCGCGGCGCAGAACGGGCTGCCCTTCCTCACCGTGGCGCTGCGCGCCGAGGGGCTGACGCTGCCGCAGGTCGGCCTGCTGGTCAGCGCGCCGACGGCGGGCCTGGTGCTCACCCTGCTGGCCTGGGGAGCGCTGGCCGACCGGTACGGCGAGCGGCTCGTGCTCTCCTGCGGCCTGGCCGTGGCCGCCGCGGCGCTGACCGGTGCCGCGCTCGCCGACGCGGCACTGCCCACCGGGCTGTGGCTCCTGTTGGCCGGCGCCGGCAGCGCGTCGGTCCACGCGGCCAGCGGCCGGCTGGTGCTCGGCTGGTTCCCGCCCGAGCAGCGCGGGCTGGCCATGGGCATCCGGCAGGCCGGTCAGCCGATGGGCGTGGGCCTGGCCGCGCTGCTCCTCCCGCGGCTGTCCACCGGTGGTCCCGGCGGCGCCTTCGCGTTCCTCGCGGCCGGGTGCGCGGTCGCGGCCGTGCTGGTGGCGCTGCTGGTCCGCGACCCGGCCCGCCCGCCGCGGGCCGACGGCGCGCCGCGGCCGGCCTCGCCCTACCGCAGCCCGGTGCTGTGGCGGGTGCACGCGGCCAGCACGCTGCTGGTGGTGCCGCAGTTCGCCGTCGCCGGGCTGGCCTTCGACTGGCTGGTGCACGAGGCCGGGTGGGCCGCCGCGGCCGCCGGGACGCTGCTGGCGGTCACCCAGGTCGGCGGCGTGGCCGCACGGCTGGGCGCGGGCGTGTGGTCCGACCGGGTGGGCAGCCGGCTGGGGCCGCTGCGCCGGGTGGCGGGCGCGGTGGGCGCCGTCGTCGGGCTGCTGGCGCTCGTCGCCGTCCTGACGCCGGACGTGCTCGGCCCCGCGGTCGCGGCCGCCGCGGTGGCGCTCGCCGCGATCGCCACGGTCAGCCCGAACGGCGTGGCCTTCACCTCGGTGGCCGAGCAGGCCGGCAGCGCCTGGGCGGGGCGGGCGCTGGGCGCGCACAACACGGTGCAGAACCTGGCCGCCGCCCTGACCGTGCCGGTGGCCGCGCTCCTGGCCGACGGCGGCCCCGGCTACCCGGCGGCGTTCGCCCTCGGCGCCGTCGCGGCGCTGCTGGCCGTCGGGGTGGTCCCCGGCCGGGCGGCCGAGGTGCCGCCCCCGGCCGCGCAGCCGGTGGCGGCGGCACCCCGGTGAGCCGGCGGCCCTGGCCGCCGCGGGCGGTGGCGCTGCTCGCCTGCCCGGTCTGCGGGCAGCGGCTGGCGGCCCTGCCCGGCGACGCCGGGCTGCGCTGTCCGGCCGGGCACGCCTTCGACCGCGCGCGCCAGGGACACGTGACGCTGCTGCCGCCGGGCCACACGCCACCGTCGGGCGATACCGCCGCGATGGTGGCCGACCGGGCCGAGGTCCTCTCGGCGGGCACGTTCGCCGGACTGACCCGGGTCCTGGCCGACGTCGTCGCCGCGGGGGACGGTCCCGTCGACGCCGTCCTCGACCTCGGCGGCGGCACCGGCCACCACCTCGCCGGCGTCCTCGACCGGCTGCCCTCGGCGGTCGGCGTGGTGCTCGACTCGTCGCGCTACGCGGCCCGCCGGGCGGCCGGGGCCTCGCCCCGCGCCCTGGCCGTCGTGGCCGACACGTGGGCGCGGCTGCCGGTCCGCGACGCCGCCGTCGACCGGGTCACGGTGGTCTTCGCCCCGCGCAACGGCCCGGAGACCGCGCGGGTGCTGCGCCCCGGCGGCCGACTGGTGGTGGCCACCCCCGCACCCGACCACCTCGCCGAGCTGGTCGGCCCCCTGGGCCTGCTGCGGGTCGACCCGGACAAGGCGGCGCGGCTGTCGGCGTCGCTGGAGCCGCACCTTGCCCCGGCCGGGGGAGCGGCGCACCGGGAGGTGCTCGAGCTGGACCACCGGACGGTGACGACCGTCGTCGGCATGGGTCCGCACGCCCGGCACCTGACCCGGGAGCGGCTCGCCGCGGCCGTGGGGGAGCTGCCGGAGCGGGTGCGGGTGACGCTCGCCGTCGACGTCACCACCTGGACGGTCTGACCCCGGGGACGCAGCAGGGGCCCGGCCGACCGGCCGGGCCCCTGCTGGGTGTGCTGTCGGGCTCCCGCCGTCCGCCGAGGCGTCGGGCGGGCCCGCTGTCGGGTCAGACGTGCGTGCGGTGGCTGCGTCCCCGCGTGGCGAAGACGTACACCAGCAGCACCACGATGGCGCCGATGATCGAGCCGATGATCCCGGCGGTGCCGAGCTCGAAGCCGCGGCCGCTGATGAGGCTGCCGAGCAGGTTCCCGACGAAGGAGCCGATGATGCCGAGCACGATCGTCATGCCGACGCTCATGGACTGCTTGCCGGGGACGACGGCCCGCGCGATGAAGCCGGCGATCGCACCGACCACGATCAGCACGATGATGTTCCAGAGCAGATCCACGGTGGACCTCCTGAAGGAGATGGGCCGGTCTGGCCGAGGCCCGGGATCTCCGGGGCCGGACGGAGTGGTTCCCCGTCTGAGCTGGGCGGAAACCCGAGATGATCTCCACGGGGCAGCTTCACCCGACCGGGGCACCCGGCCGGGTCGGCGGACCCCCGACGCGCCTGGCCGATCGGCTCGGACGGGCGTCCCCACCACGGTCTAAGCTGCGGGCGTGACGATCGCGCCTGCACCGATCGTGAGCCGGCCGAGCCCGGCTCGCGAGGTCCAGCGGGGTGCGCGGCTCTCGAACCTGCTGCGGACCACGGACCACAAGACCATCGGCCTGATGTACATGGCCACCTCGTTCCTCTGGTTCGTCGTGGCCGGGTTCATGGCCATGCTGATCCGCGGTGAGCTGGGCCAGCCGGGACTGCAGTTCCTGTCGCCCGAGCAGTACAACCAGCTCGTCACGATGCACGGCACGGTCATGCTGCTGATGTTCGCGACGCCGCTGTTCTTCGCGTTCTCGAACCTGATCATGCCGCTGCAGATCGGCGCGCCCGACGTGGCGTTCCCGCGGCTGAACGCGTTCTCCTACTGGTTGTTCCTGTTCGGCAGCCTGATGCTCATCAGCGGGTTCTTCACGCCCGGTGGCGCGGCCGACTTCGGCTGGTACGCCTACGCCCCGCTGTCCGACGTCGTGCACAGCCCCGGCGTGGGCGCGAACCTGTGGTTCGCCGGGCTCGCCGTCAGCGGGCTGGGCACCATCCTCGGCGCGGTCAACTTCATCACCACGATCGCCTGCCTGCGGGCGCCGGGCATGACCCTGTTCCGGATGCCGATCTTCACCTGGAACACCCTGGTCACCAGCCTGCTGGTGCTCTTCGCGTTCCCGATCCTCACCGCGGCACTGCTCGCGATGCTGGCCGACCGCAACCTCGGCGCCCTCGTCTTCTCCGACGAGAACGGCGGCCCGATGCTGTGGCAGCACCTGTTCTGGTTCTTCGGCCACCCCGAGGTCTACATCATCGCCCTGCCGTTCTTCGGCATCATCACCGAGATCATTCCGGTGTTCTCGCGCAAGCCGCTGTTCGGCTACAAGGGCATGGTCGCCGCCACCCTGCTCATCGGGGGCCTGTCCCTGGCGGTGTGGGCGCACCACATGTTCGCGACCGGCGCCATCCTGCTGCCGTTCTTCTCGTTCATGACCTACCTGATCGCCGTGCCGACCGGCATCAAGTTCTTCAACTGGATCGGCACCATGTGGCGCGGCCAGATCACCTTCGAGACGCCGATGCTGTTCTCGGTCGGCTTCCTGGTGACCTTCCTCCTGGGCGGCCTGACCGGCGTCCTGCTCGGCAGCCCGCCGCTGGACTGGCACGTCAACGACAGCTACTTCGTCGTCGCCCACTTCCACTACGTCGTCTTCGGCACCGTCGTGTTCGCCGCCTACGCCGGCATCTACTTCTGGTTCCCGAAGATGGCCGGCCGGATGATGGACGAGCGGCTGGGCAAGCTGCACTTCTGGCTGACCTTCATCGGCTTCCACGCGACGTTCCTGGTGCAGCACTGGCTGGGCACGCAGGGGATGCCGCGCCGGTACGTGGACTACCTGCCCACCGACGGGTTCACCACGCTGCACGTGATCTCGACGATCGGTTCGTTCGTCCTCGGCGCCTCGACCATCCCGTTCCTCTACAACGTGGCCAAGTCGTGGAAGTACGGCCGGCTCGCGCTGCGCGACGACCCGTGGGGCCACGGCAACTCGCTGGAGTGGGCGACGTCGTCCCCGCCGCCGCGGCACAACTTCACCGAGATCCCGCGGATCCGGTCGGAGCGCCCCGCGTTTGAGGCGCACTACCCGCACCTCATCGAGCGGCTCCAGCGCGAGGCGCACGTGGGCAAGCGGCACGAGCCCTACGCCGGTGTCAGCGAGCTGGCCGGCGACTCCGGTCCCCGTCAGGGCCCGAACGACCCCGACCCGTTCTGAGGAAGGACCCTCCCCTGCAGGAGGGTCGTTCCAGCACGTCACCTGCGACGCCCCGTCGGCTCCGGCCGGCGGGGCGTCGCCGTGTCCGGGGCCTCACCGGACGCACCGCACCGCTCGGCGGCCGGTGCCGGGCGGTGCGGCACGATGGCGCCGTGTCGCTCGACCCCGCTCCCCGCACCCCGCCGGCGACCGCCGCGCCCGGCCCCCGCGCGCTGCTGACGGTCACCGGCGCGGACCGGCCCGGGGTCACCGCCCGGCTCTTCGCCGCGCTCGCCGAGGGGACCGACGGGATCCCGCCGGTCGAGGTGGTCGACGTCGAGCAGGTCGTCGTGCACGGGCACCTGGTCCTCGGCGTGGTCCTGGGCAGCGTGCCGGTCGAGGGGCCGGCCGGCGGGGCCGCCGAGGAGGCCGCCTTCCTCGCCGGGCTGGGGCGCCTCGCCGCCGGGGTCGCCGCGGCCACCGGCGTCCAGGTGGAGGTCGAGTCGGCGTCCGACCCCGGCCCGGGAGCCGCCCGCGGGGGGCGCCCGCACCACGTGATCCTGCTCGGCCGGCCGGTGCCGCCCGGCGCGGTCGCCGGTGCGGCCACCGCCATCGCCGGCGTGGGCGGCAACATCGACGCGATCCGGCGGCTCTCGGACTACCCGGTCACCAGCTTCGAGCTCACCGTCTCCGGCGCCGAGGCCACGGCGCTGCGCACCGCGCTCGGCGCCGTCGCCGCCGGCACCGGCGCCGACATCGCCGTCGAGCAGGTGGGCCTGGCCCGGCGCAGCAAGCGGCTGATCGTGCTCGACGTCGACTCCACGCTGGTCCGCGGCGAGGTCATCGACGAGCTCGCCGCCCGCGCCGGTCGCGCCGCCGAGGTCGCCCGCATCACCGCCGCGGCGATGAACGGCGAGCTGGACTTCGCCGAGTCGCTGCGCGCCCGCGTGGGCACGCTGGCCGGGCTGCCGGTGGAGGTGCTCGACGAGGTCCGCGAGCACCTCGAGCTCACCCCCGGCGCCCGCACGCTCATCCGGACCCTCCAGCGGCTGGGCTTCCGCTGCGGCGTCGTCAGCGGCGGCTTCAGCCAGATCACCGACCCGCTCGCCGCCTCCCTGGGCCTGGACTTCGCCGCGGCCAACACCCTCGAGGTGGCCGACGGGAAGCTCACCGGCGGGCTGGTCGGCGAGATCGTCGACCGCGCCGGCAAGGCCCGGGCCCTGGCCCGCTTCGCCGCCGAGCACGGCATCCCGCTCGACCAGACAGTGGCCGTCGGCGACGGCGCCAACGACCTCGACATGCTCAACGCCGCCGGGCTGGGCATCGCCTTCAACGCCAAGCCGGTTGTGCGCGAGCAGGCGCACACCGCGCTCAACCAGCCCTACCTGGACGCCGTCCTGCAGGTCCTCGGCTTCACGCGGGACGAGGTGCTGGAAGCGCAGTGAGCTGTGACATCGCCGTCCTCCGGACGGCACCGCGGCCAGGTACCGTCCCCGGGCTGCGCTGAGCCCAGCCGTCGCACCCGGCGGGGACCCTCCGGGCCCGCCACCGGGCACGACCACTCGCAGGGGCGGCTCACCTCGAGGCGGCTCCCTCAGCCCCGCGTGACCGCACCCTCCAGGTCGACGCCGGCGGTGCGCAGCTGCTCCAGGGCCGCTTCCGTCGAGGCCTCGGCGACGCCCGCGGTGAGGTGCAGCAGCACCCGCGTGGCGAAGCCCGCGGCGACGGCGTCGAGGGCGGTGGCCCGCACGCAGTGGTCGGTGGCGATGCCGACGACGTCGACGGCGTCCACGCCGTGCCCGCGCAGCCAGTCGGCCAGCGGCGTCCCGCCGGCCTGCCCCTCGAAGCCGGAGTAGGCCGCCGCGTACTCGCCCTTGTCGAACACCGCCTCGATCGGCCCGCGGTCCAGCGCCGGGTGCAGCTCCTCGCCGCCGGTGCCCACCACGCAGTGCGCCGGCCAGGTGTCCAGGAAGTCCGGCTGCTCGGCGAAGTGGCCGCCGGGGTCGACGTGGTGGTCCCGGGTGGCGACGACGTGCGCGTACCCGGCCGAGCGCACGTGCTCGCTGATCGCCCCGGCCACGGCCGCGCCGCCGGCCACCGCGAGGCTGCCGCCCTCGCAGAAGTCGTTCTGCACGTCGACCACCACCAGCGCGCGGGTCATCGCGGCTCCTCCGTCCGGGCTCACGCCGTCACCGTCTCCAGCACCGGTTCCCCGCGGGAGAGCGCCCATGCCTCGGCCGGCAGCGCCTCCCGCACCCGGCGGTGGTGCGCGGCCGCCGCGGCCAGCGCCTCGGGCGGCGACGCCGGGGCCACGACCTCCCCGCCGCGCACCAGGTCGACCACCAGCGGGCGGTCGCCCTCCCGCGGCTCCACCTCTGCGCTGCTCACCACCTCGGCGGTCGCGGTCCCGTCGGCGTCGTGCCGGCGCAGGGCGGTCTTGCGGCCGCCCACGGAGTTCTTGCCCTCCGACCGCTTGGCCACCGGCACCCCGTCGCGCTCCACGAGCTTGTAGACCATGCCGGCCGTCGGGGCGCCCGAGCCGGTCACCAGGGAGGTGCCGACGCCGTAGCCGTCGACCGGGGCGGCCATCAGCCCGGAGATGGCGAACTCGTCGAGGTCGCTGGTCACGATGACCCGCGTCGAGGTGGCGCCGAGCTCGTCGAGCTGCCGGCGGGCCGCGGTGGCCAGCGTGGGCAGGTCGCCGGAGTCCAGCCGGATCGCCCCGAGCCCCGGGCCGGCCACCTCGACGGCGTTGCGGATGCCCTGCACGACGTCGTAGGTGTCGACCAGCAGCGTGGTGCCCACCCCGAGGGCCTCGACCTGGGCGGCGAACGCGGCCTTCTCGTCGTCGTGCAGCAGCGTGAAGGCGTGCGCGCTGGTGCCCGTCGTCGGGACGCCGTAGCGCCGCCCGGCCTCCAGGTTGGAGGTGGACACGAAGCCGACCAGGTGCGCGGCCCGCGCGGCGGCGACGGCGGCCTGCTCGTGGGTGCGGCGTGAGCCCATCTCGATGCAGGGCCGCTCGCAGGCCGCGGCCACCATGCGCGCGGCGGCCGAGGCGATCGCGCTGTCGTGGTTGAGCACCGAGAGCACCAGCGTCTCCAGCAGCACGCCCTCGGCGAAGGGCGCCCGCACGGTGAGCACGGGGGAGCCGGGGAAGAACAGCTCACCCTCGGCGTAGCCGCAGACGTCGCCGCCGAAGCGGAAGTCGGCCAGCCAGTCGAGCAGCCGGGCGTCGTCGAGGCCCTGGTCGCGCAGCGCGGCCAGCTCCTCGTCGCCGAAGCGGACGTGCGGCAGCGCCTCCAGCAGCCGGCCGGTGCCGGCGACCACGCCGTAGCGGCGGCCGTGCGGCAGGCGCCGGGCGAACACCTCGAACACGCAGTCGCGGTCGGCCGTGCCGTCGGCGAGGGCGGCGGCGACCATGGTCAGCTCGTACCGGTCGGTGAGGAGGGCGGGACCCGTCGGCATGGGACCGGAGCCTAGGTCGGCCACGGCGGGCGGACCCGGTGAACCCGGGGAGGCGCCGTCCTATGGTGGTCGGATGGCCGGACCGCTCGCGCCCACACGGACGCCCGAGACCACGGTCGAGGAGACCGCCGACCTCGACCGGCCCTGGGTCACGATCGTCTGGAACGACCCGGTGAACCTGATGACCTACGTGACCCACGTGCTGCGGGAGCTGTTCGGCTACGACGAGCCGACGGCGACCACGCTGATGCTGCAGGTGCACAACGACGGCAAGGCGGTCGTCAGCTCCGGCCCGCGAGAGCGGATGGAGCACGACACCAGCCGGCTGCACGCCTACGGCCTGTGGGCCACCTACCAGCAGGACGCATGAGGCCCTTCCGCCGCAAGCGGGACGACGTCGTCGCCCGCCTCGAGCCGGCCGAGGCCGGCGTGCTCGGGCTGCTCCTCGACCAGCTCGAGCAGCTGCTCACCGCCGACGCCGACGACGTCGACGGCGACCCGGTCATGGCGCGGCTGCTGCCGGCCGGGCACCGCACCGACCCGGAGATCGCCGCCGACTACCGCGAGCTGACCGAGTCGGCGCTGCGCGCGGGCAAGACCGACGACCTGGCCGCCGTCCGGGCCTCCCTGCCCGCCGGAGGCGGCGAGGTGCGGCTGGACCCGGACCAGGCCGGGGCGTGGCTGCGCACCACCAACGACCTGCGGCTGGCCCTGGGCGAGCGGATCGGCGTCACCGAGGAGACCGAGCCGCCCGAGGACCCCACCGGCGAGGAGGGCCAGCAGCTGGCCGTCTACTACTGGCTCACCGCGCTGCAGGGGTCGCTCGTCGACGCGGTCGCCGCCGGTCGCGCCGGCCGAAGGTGAGCAGGACCAGCACCGCGAGCAGCAGGTCGAGGACGAAGAACACCGACACCAGGCTGGGCATCTCCAGGTCGCGCAGCCAGGCGCCGACGGCGCAGACGAGCACGACCACCGACAGCAGCAGGACGAGCAGCCAGGTGAGCGCGCGCGAGGTCACCAGCAGCACCAGCGAGACGCGGTCGGCGGTGACGTCGCTGCTGTAGTGCCCGGTCCGCCGGGTCAGCCCGCGGGCGCCGAGCCACAGCGCGGGCAGCGCGAGCAGGGTCACGCCCACGACCATGACCAGCTCGAGCACCACGGGTCCGCACCGTATCGGTGGACGGCGGGGGTCGGCCCGGCCACCGCCCGGGACCGGCGTCCGGGCCGCCGCCTAGACTGGGAACCGTGCTGCGCATCGACCGCGCGACCTACGACGCCATCGTGGCCCACGCCCGGGAGGACCACCCGGACGAGGCCTGTGGCGTCGTCGCCGGCCCCGAGGGCAGCGACCGGCCCGAGCGGTTCCTCCCGATGCTCAACGCCGCGCGGTCGCCCACGTTCTACGAGTTCGACTCCGGTGACCTGCTGCGGCTGTACCGGGACATGGACGACCGGGACGAGGAGCCGGTGGTCGTCTACCACTCGCACACCGCCACCGAGGCGTTCCCCTCGCGGACCGACGTCAGCTACGCGTCCGAGCCGAACGCGCACTACGTGCTCGTCTCCACCCGCCACCACGGGGAGCGGACCGGGCTCGAGGGCGACGACGTCGAGTTCCGCAGCTTCCGGATCGTCGACGGGCAGGTGACCGAGGAGGACGTCGAGGTCGTCGAGTCCTACCTGTTCGGCCACTCGCCGACCACCGTCGTCTACGACTGAGGAAGGACCCCCTCGCCCCCCACGACGCGCTCCGCGCGCCGCGGGGCCCTGCGAGGGGGCCAGCCGTCCGGAATGGCCCGCGCTCGTCGGGCGTTGCCCGCACCGACACCCGCCGCACCGACGGCGTCCCCGCACGTCCCGACCCCTTCTTGAGGAGAACCGCACACCATGGCCATCGAGGTCCGGATCCCGACCATCCTGCGCACCCACACCGGCGGCAACAAGACCGTCGAGGGCAGCGGGGACACCCTGGCCGCGCTCGTCGACGACCTCGACGCCAAGCACCCGGGCCTCAAGGGCCGGCTGGTGACCGAGGAGGGCAAGCTGCACCGCTTCGTCAACGTCTACGTCAACGACGAGGACGTGCGCTTCACCGGTGCGCTGGACACCCAGGTCAAGGACGGCGACTCCGTCACCATCCTCCCGGCGGTCGCCGGCGGCTGCTGACGCCGTCCCGCCGTCCTCCCCTCCTACTCCCGGAAGAGCTCCCGTGGCCCGCTTCGCCTCCCTCGTCGACTCCCTCGGTGGCACCCCGCTGGTCGGGCTGCCCTCGCTGTCGCCGACCCCCGACGTGCGGCTGTGGGCCAAGCTCGAGGACCACAACCCCACCGGGTCCATCAAGGACCGCGCCGCCATCGCGATGATCGAGGCGGCGGAGAAGGAGGGGACGCTGTCGCCGGGCGACACCATCCTCGAGCCGACCAGCGGCAACACCGGCATCTCGCTGGCGATGGTCGCCCGGCAGCGCGGGTACCAGCTGATCTGCGTCATGCCGGAGAACACCTCGGTGGAGCGCCGGCAGCTGCTGCAGGTGTACGGCGCGCAGATCATCGACTCGCCGGCGGCCGGGGGCTCGAACCAGGCCGTGGCGATGGCCAAGGAGCTGGCCGCCGAGCACGACGACTGGGTGATGCTCTACCAGTACGGCAACCCGGCCAACGCGGAGGCGCACTACACCGGCACCGGCCCGGAGATCCTCGCCGACCTGCCCTCGATCACCCACTTCGTCGCGGGCCTGGGCACCACCGGCACGCTCATGGGCTGCTCGCGCTACTTCCGCGAGCACAAGCCCGACGTCCAGGTGATCGCCGCCGAGCCGCGCTACGGCGAGCTGGTCTACGGCCTGCGCAACATCGACGAGGGCTTCATCCCCGAGCTCTACGACGCCTCGCTGCTGGACTCGCGGTTCTCCGTGGGCCCCGAGGACGCCATCCACCGCACCCGGCAGCTGGTCGAGCGCGAGGGCATCTTCGCCGGCATCTCGACCGGGGCGATCCTGCACGCGGCGCTCGGCGTCGCGGACAAGGAGGTCGCGGCGGGGCGCCGGGCCGACATCGTGTTCATCGTCTGCGACGGCGGCTGGAAGTACCTGTCCACCGGCGCCTACGCCGGCACGCTGGAGGAGGCCACCTCCGCGCTCGAGGGCCAGCTCTGGGCGTGACGGAGCTCCCCGCACGGGGGCTGCTGTTCGACAACGACGGCGTGCTGGTCGACTCCGACGCCGCCGTCACCGCCTCGTGGTCGCGGTGGGCGCGGGAGCAGGGGCTCGACCCGGTACGCGTCCTGGCCGTCGTCCACGGACGGCGGGCGGCCGACACCGTCGCCGACCTGGTGGCCGAGGGACGGCGCAGCGAGGCGTCCGCGCTGATCGACCGCTACGAGCTCGAGGACGCCGGAACGGTGCCCGCGATCGCCGGCGCCGCGGACCTCCTCGCGACCCTGCCCCCTCAGGTGTGGGCCGTCGTCACCTCCGGCACGCCCGCTCTGGCCACCGCCCGGCTGACCGCCGCGGGCCTGCCGCTGCCCGGCGCCCTGGTCACCGGGCACGACGTGCGGGTGGGCAAGCCCGACCCGGAGGCCTACCTGCTGGGCGCCCGGCTGCTCGGGCTGCGGCCGGAGGACACCGTCGTGGTCGAGGACAGCCTCGCCGGGGTGGCCGCGGGCCGGGCGGCGGGTGCGCGGGTCCTGGGCGTCGGCTCCCGGGCGGTGGGCGCCGGCGCGGACGTCGTCGTCCGGGACCTCACCGGGGTGCGCTTCGCCGACGGGGTGCTCACCGTGGCCGCCGGGTCGGTGCTGCCGGCCGGCGGTTAGCCTGGCGCGCGCCATGGAGAGCGAGCAGGGAACCGGCGGGGGCCGGCAGGGGGACGCGGCGTGAGGCTCACGATCGTCGGGTGCTCCGGCAGCGGCCCCGGCCCGACGTCGGCGGCCTCCTCCTACCTGGTCGAGCACGACGGCTTCCGGGTGCTGCTCGACCTCGGCAACGGGGCGTTCGGGGCGCTGCAGGCGCTGGCCGACCCCGACACCGTCGACGCGGTCTACCTGTCCCACCTGCACGCCGACCACTGCCTGGACGTGGCGCCGCTGGTCGTCTGGCACCGCTACTCCGGCCGCGCGTCGGGCCGCCGGCTGCCGCTGATCGCCCCGGCCGGCGCCGACCGGCGGCTGGCCCGCGCCTACGACGGCGACGGCGCCCCGCTCACCGACGTCTTCGACTTCGCGGTCACCCCGGTCTCGGCGGTGCTGGGCCCCTTCCAGGTGCAGACCGCCCGCACCGCGCACCCGGTCGAGTGCCACGCCATCCGGCTCACCGCGCACGGCAGCTCCCTGGTCTACACGGGTGACACCGGGCCCTGCCAGGCCGTCGTCGACCTCGCGTGGGGTGCCGACGTGCTGCTGGCCGAGGCCGCCCACCCCGAGCGCGACGACCTGCCGCCCGACCTGCACCTCACCGGCCGCCAGGCGGGCGAGACCGCCGCGGCCGCCCGGGTGCGGCGGCTGCTGGTCACCCACGTGCCGCCCTGGGTCGACCCGGCCGCCCAGCTGGCCGACGCGCGGGCGGTGTTCCCGGCCGCCGAGCTGGTCCGCCCGGGCGCCACCTACCAGATCTGAGGGGACCGGGGCGACGATCAGGTGACCTGATCCCGGCGCGTCCCACCCGACCGCGCACCGTCCGGTCGGACGCGCTGCGGTGCGGGAGGACGCGCCGCGGTGCGGGAGGACGCGCACCGGCGACCGGCCGCGGCGCCGCCCTTGCCGGGTCCGCGGGGAGGCGGCACGGTGGGCCGGTGGTCGACGACGAACGGGACGGCGTCCGGCTGACCAGCCTCGACGCGCCGCTGGGCGACGGTCTCGGGGTGACCAAGGGGGACCTGGTCGACCACCTCGACGCGTTCGCCGACAGGCTGGTGCCGCAGCTGGCCGGCCGGCCGCTGTCGGTCAAGCGCGTGCGGCCCGGCCAGGACCCGTTCATGCAGCGCAACGTCGCCAAGGGCGCGCCGGACTGGGTGCGGACCGTGCCCGTGTGGTCCTTCGGCGCGCACCGCGAGGTGCACCAGGTGCTCTGCGACGACCGCCGCACGCTGCTGTGGCTGGCCAACCAGCGGGCGGTGGAGTTCCACGTCCCGTTCTTCCGCGCGGGCGCGGAGGCCGAGCCGACCGGCATCGTGCTCGACCTCGACCCGCCGGAGGGCGCCGACTTCGACGTCGTCGTGCGGGCCGCGGAGCTGGTGCGGCGGGCGCTGGCCGACGCCGGGCTGGCGGGCGCGGTGAAGACCAGCGGCTCCAAGGGCGTGCACGTCGTCGTCCCGGTGCGCGGCGCCGGCCCCGAGGACGCCGCGGCCGCCACCCGCGCGCTGGCCGCCCGCGCCGCCGCGCTCGACCCCGACCTGGCCACGACCGCCTACATCCGCGAGGACCGGCACGGCCGGGTGTTCCTCGACTCCACCCGCTCGGGCTCCTCGACGATCGTCGCCGCCTACAGCCCCCGCATCCGCCCCGGCCTGCCGGTGTCGGCGCCGGTCGCGTGGGCCGACCTGCCCGCGGTGCGGCCCGGCGACGTCACCGTGGCGACGGCGGCGGAGCGGCTCGGGGACGGCGACCCGTGGACGGCGCTGCTGCCCGACCCGCAGGAGCTGCCCGCCGACCTGGTCGCCCAGGGGCACACCATCCCGGTCGCGCGGGTGGCCGCGATGCACGAGGGCAGGCGCCGGGCCCGGGCCAAGCGGGCCGAGGAGGGCTGAGCACCGACGATCCGCCCGCCGCCGTCCACAGCGAGCGCGCCCGTCCACCACCGGCCGCGCGCGGACGCGTCCTGTCGGCCCCCGCCCGCAGGCTCCCGGTCATGAGCACGGACCCGCAGACCACCGCCTGGCTCGACCAGGAGGACGCCCACCTCGCCGCCGTCATCCGCCGCGCCCGCTTCGCCGTCCAGTACGTCGGCCCGGGGGAGGGCCCGGGGGAGCCGGCCTTCGGCTACACGATCGGCCTGTTCGGGTTGGGCCACCCCGAGCTCGTCGTCGTCGCCCGCAGCGCCCCGGCGACGCACGCCCTGCTCGACGCGGTGGCGGGGCAGGTCGTCGCCGGCCGGTCGCTGGTGCCGGGGGAGCTGGTCGAGGCCGCCGGGGAGGCGCTCGTCGTCGAGGAGTGCCCCAACCCCGGGGAGGTGCTGCTCGGCGCCAACCGCTGGTACCAGCGGCCGGCCGAGTACTCCGTGCCGGCGCAGCAGCTGGCGTGGGCCTCACCGGCCGGCTGCTGGCCCTGGGACGCCGGCTGGGACGGCGGGGCCCACGGCCAGCCGCGGCCGGGCACCTGGACGGCGTGAGGGCCGGCCGCGGTCGCTCAGCCGACCGGCCGCTCGCTGCGGTCCTCCGACCAGAGGGTGTGGAAGGCGCCCTCCCGGTCGACCCGCCGGTAGGTGTGCGCCCCGAACAGGTCGCGCAGCCCCTGCACCAGCGCGGCCGGCAGCCGCTCGGCGCGCAGGCCGTCGTAGTAGGCCAGGGCGCTGGCGAAGCCCGGCGCGGGCACCCCGGCGCGGGCGGCCTCGGCGACCACGGTGCGCCAGCCCTCCTGGCACTGCGCGACCGCGTCGCGGAAGTAGGGGTGCACCAGCAGCGTGGGCAGGCCCGGGTCGTCGGTGAACGCCTGCCGGATCCGGTCGAGGAAGCGGGCGCGGATGATGCAGCCACCGCGCCAGATGGTGGCCAGCGCCGCCCGGTCGACGCGCCAGCCGTGGGCCTGCGCCCCGGCGGCGACCTGGTCGAAGCCCTGGGCGTAGGCCACCACCTTGGAGGCGTAGAGCGCCTGGCGGACCGCCTCGACGAAGCCCTCGCGGTCGGCCACCGGCTCCGGCGGCGCGGCCGGGCCGGGCAGCGCCTCGCGGGCCGGGCCGCGCTGCTCGGCGTGCCCGGACAGCGCGCGGGCGAACACCGCCTCGGCGATGCCGCTGACCGGGACGCCCAGGTCCAGGGCCGACTGCACCGTCCAGCGCCCGGTGCCCTTCTGCTCGGCCTGGTCGAGCACGACGTCGACGAAGGGCCGGCCGGTGTCGGCGTCGACGTGCCGCAGCACCTCGGCGGTGATCTCGATGAGGTAGGAGTCGAGGTCGCCCTCGTTCCACCCGGCGAACACCTCGCCGATCTCGGCGGGCGACATGCCCAGCCGGGTCCGCAGCAGGTCGTAGGCCTCGGCGATGAGCTGCATGTCGGCGTACTCGATGCCGTTGTGCACCATCTTCACGAAGTGACCGGCCCCGTCGCCGTCGACGTGCGTGCAGCAGGGCGTCCCGTCCACGACGGCGGCGATGCCCTCCAGCAGCGGGCCGACGAGCGCGTAGGCCTCCGCCGAGCCGCCGGGCATGATGCTCGGCCCCAGCAGCGCGCCCTCCTCGCCGCCGCTGATGCCCGCGCCGACGAAGTGCACGCCCTTCTCGGCGCAGGCCGCCGTGCGCCGGATCGTGTCGGTGTAGCGGGCGTTGCCGCCGTCGACGAGCACGTCGCCCGCCTCGAGCACCGCCATCAGCTCCTCGACGACGGCGTCGGTCGAGGCCCCGGCCTGCACCATGACGATCACCCGCCGCGGCTTCTGCAGCGCGGAGACGAACTCCTGCACCGACCCGGTGGCGACGAACTCACCCTCGTCGCCGTGGGCGGCCAGCAGCGCGTCGGTGCGGGCCCGCGTGCGGTTGTGGACGACGACCCGGCAGCCGTGCCGCGCGAGGTTGCGGGCGAGGTTGGCGCCCATCACGGCCAGCCCGGTCACACCGATCTCTTGGCTCATGCCCGGCCATGCTGCCGCACCCGACGGGCCCGCGAGAAGGGCTCGGGTGCCGCGCCGGAGCGCCCCCCGTCGCGGGTGCCGGCCGTGTCCCGGCAGGTCGCGGCGGTCCTAGGCTCGGCGCGTGATCGCGCCCCCGGACGAGGTGGTCCGCCAGGCCGCGCTCACCCTCCTGCGCGAGGAGCGCCTCGACACCACCGTGCTCGCCGCCCGGCTGGGCATCTCGCGGGTCACCCTGTTCCGGCGGGTCGGCAACCGCGACGCCATCCTCGGCGAGGCGCTGTGGTGGCTGGCGGAGCGGACGCTGCACCGGGCGGTCGCCGACCACGACGCCGGCACGGCCGCGCCGCGCGGGCCCGGCCGGCTGCGCAGCCTCGCCGTCATCGAGCACTACCGCGGCCTGCTGGGGACGGCGCCCGCGCTGCGCCGCCTGCTCGACGACGAGCCGGCCACCGCCCTGCGCATCCTCACCGATCCGCGGGGCCGGGTGCAGCCGCGCCTGGTCGAGGCCTACACCGCGCTGTTCGAGCGCGACGTCGAGGAGCTCGGGCTGGTCCCGGCTGTGCCGCTGCCGCTGCTGTCCTACGCCGTGGTGCGGCTGGGGGAGTCGTTCCTCTACTCCGACGTCATGGTCTCGCGCGAGCCCGACCTCGCGGCCGCGGCCACGGTGTGCGACGCGCTGGTGACCGGCGTGCTCGGGGTCCGGGCCGGCTGACCGGGCTCAGCCCAGCCCGAGGTCGCGGCGCAGCTTGGCGACGTGCCCGGTGGCCTTGACGTTGTAGGCGGCCCGCTCCACCCGGCCCTCGGCGTCGATGACGAACGTCGACCGGATGACGCCCTGCACCTCCTTGCCGTACAGCTTCTTGGTGCCGTACGCGCCGTAGGCGGCCAGCACCTGCTTGTCCGGGTCGGAGACGAGCGTGATGCCCAGGCCCTCCTGCTCGCGGAAGCGCTGCAGCTTTTCCGGCGGGTCGGGCGAGATGCCGATGATGTCCAGCCCGGCCTCGGCCAGCTCGCCGGCGGCGGCGGTGAAGTCGACCGCCTGCGTGGTGCAGCCGGGGGTCAGGGCGGCGGGATAGCAGTAGACGATCACCCGGCGCCCGCGGTGGTCGGCGAGCGACACCGGGGTGCCGTCGGCGTCGGGCAGGGTGAAGTCCGGGGCCGGGTCGCCGGGCGCGAGGCGGATCGGGGCGGGCGCGGTCTCGGTCATGCCCGGCATCCTGCCGTGCCCGGACCACCGCGCGGCAGCGAGGGCGGCTATCCCGCGAGGAAGGACAGCCGCACGTGCCGCTGCGGGTTGTCCCGGTTGGTGTCGACCAGGCAGATCCGCTGCCAGGTGCCCAGCTGCAGGCGCCCCTCGAGCACCGGCACGCTCGCGTGCGGCGGCACGAACGCCGGCAGCACGTGGTCGCGGCCGTGCCCGGCGCTGCCGTGCCGGTGCCGCCAGCGGTCGTCGCGGGGGAGCAGCTCGTCGAGCTGCGCGAGCAGGTCGTCGTCGCTGCCCGAGCCGGTCTCGATGACGGCCACGCCCGCCGTCGCGTGCGGCACGAAGACGTGCAGCAGGCCGTCGCTCTCGCCGCGGACGAACTCCTCGCACTCCCCGGTCAGGTCCACCACCGTCGGCACCCCACCGGTCCGCACCGCCCGCAGCTCCGATCGCACGAGGCCGATCGTGGCCCAGCCGCGGCCGTCTCGCCGGGCGGGAGGCGGCGCGGCCGCGTCGTTAGGCTCGGCGTCCGTGACCCGCCCCGACGGCCGCTCGGCCGACCAGCTCCGCCCGGTGACCATCACGCGCAACTGGCTCGACCACGCCGAGGGATCGGTGCTCGTCGAGTTCGGCCGCACCCGGGTGCTGTGCGCGGCCAGCGTCACCGAGGGCGTGCCGCGCTGGCGCAAGGGGTCGGGGCTGGGCTGGGTCACCGCCGAGTACGCGATGCTGCCGCGCGCCACCCACACCCGCGGCGACCGCGAGTCGGTGCGCGGGAGGATCGGCGGGCGCACCCACGAGATCAGCCGGCTCATCGGCCGCTCGCTGCGCGCCTCGATCGACCTGGCCGCGCTCGGGGAGAACAGCATCGCCCTCGACTGCGACGTCCTGCAGGCCGACGGCGGCACCCGGACGGCGGCGATCACCGGCGCGTACGTGGCCCTGGCCGACGCCGTCTCCTGGCTGGGCGACCGGCGCAAGCTCGCGCGGAAGACCGCGATCGTGCAGTCGGTGGCCGCGGTGAGCGTCGGCGTCGTCGACGGCGAGCCGCGCCTGGACCTCGCCTACGAGGAGGACGTGACGGCCGGCACCGACATGAACGTCGTCTGCACCGGCGAGGGCGGCTTCGTGGAGGTGCAGGGCACCGCCGAGGGCGCGGTCTTCGACCGGCCGACCCTCGACGCGCTGCTCGACCTCGCCGTCGCCGGGTGCGCCGAGCTCACCCGCGTGCAGCAGGAGGCACTGCAGGCGGCGGGTGCGGGCCGGTGACCCGCCTGCTGCTGGCCACCCGCAACGCGGGCAAGCTCGCCGAGCTGCAGCGGCTGCTGGAGAGCGCCGTCCGCGGCGTCGAGGTGGTGGGCCTGCGCGACGTCGAGGAGTACCCGGAGGCGCCCGAGACCGGCGCGACCTTCGCCGAGAACGCGCTGCTCAAGGCGCGGGAGGCGGTCCGGTACACCGGCCTGCCGGCGGTCGCCGACGACTCGGGCATCACCGTCGACGCGCTCAACGGGATGCCCGGTGTGCTCTCGGCGCGCTGGTCGGGCCGGCACGGCGACGACCCGGCGAACACCGCACTGCTGCTCGGCCAGCTCGCCGACGTCCCCGACGAGCGCCGCGGGGCGGCCTTCGTCTGCGCCGCCGCCCTGGTCACCCCCGACGGCAGCGAGCACGTCGTCGAGCGGCAGTGGCGCGGGCGCGTGGTGCGCGAACCGCGCGGCGGCAACGGCTTCGGCTACGACCCGGTGTTCCTGCCCGACGGCCTCGACCTCACCGCCGCCGAGCTGGCGCCGCAGGAGAAGGACGCCCGCAGCCACCGCGGCCAGGCGTTCACCGCGCTGGTGCCGGTGGTCGCCCAGGAGCTGGGCGACCGCTGAGCGGGCTCAGCGCCCCGCCGACCAGGTGACGAAGGCCGCCGCGGCGGCGGTGAGCGCGGGCGGGAACGCCAGCACCAGCCAGGCGGCCAGCACGCGGTCGGTGCGCCACAGGCCCGGCAGCCGCTGCGGCACGACGGACGCCGACGTGGCCGCCTCCTCGGCGGCGGTTCCCGCGGAGGTCCGGGTGGCCTGCCACGCCTCCACCCGCGCCCACGCCGGGGCGAGGCCGCAGCCCACCGCCACGGCCAGCGCGGCGGCGAGGGCGACCGGGAGGCTGCCGGGCACCGCCAGCACCACCCCGGCCATCCCGGCGCCGGCGACGAACCCGGCCACGCTCACCGCCCCCAGGCAGAAGACCACGGCGTAGGCGACGGCGAGCACGGTGCAGGCGCCGGCCACGACCTCGGTCCAGGGGCGGTCGAGCAGCAGCAGGACGCCGGCCGCGAGCGCGACGAGGGCGGCGCAGGCGAGCGTCACGCGGCCCATGGGCACCGGCTCCGGCGGGGACGGCGGCGCGACGGCGGGACGAGCGGGCACGACGGCGCTCACCGGGGACCGCCGGCGGTCAGGTCGGCCCAGCCCAGCCGCTCGGGCCGGCCGTCGTCGGCGGCTCCCGCCGGCGGCTCGTCGCGCACGTGGCTGGACAGCCCGTGCGTCGTCTTCTCCCAGTAGAAGGGTTTGGTCAGCAGCTGCCAGGCCGCCTTGTACGACGCGACCGAGTGCAGCAGCCAGTACAGCGGTGAGAGCAGCGCGAAGGGCACCAGGCCGTAGCTGCGCCGCTTGAAGCCGGCCAGCAGCGACAGGTAGACGATCACGCCGTTGCCGAAGACCAGGTTGGCCGTGCTGACCCACAGCAGCCACTCCGGCAGCACCGGCAGCAGCGCCCCGGGTTCGACCAGCTCGACCAGGAACAGCGCGTACAGCCACGGGGTGAGCAGGAACATCGCGGGCGTGCCGCCGATGAGCAGCCCGAAGCCGGCGGCCTGGCGCGGCCCGACGGTGCGCACCAGGTGCACCGGGCGGCGGGTGTGCACCAGGACGGTCTGCATGTAGCCCTTGATCCAGCGGCTGCGCTGCCGGATCCAGTTGCCGACGGCCATGTTGGCCTCCTCGTACGTCGTCGAGTTGACGACGGCGACGCGGTGGCCGCGGGCGGAGGCGCGGATGCCGAGGTCGGCGTCCTCTGTGACGTTGAAGGGGTCCCAGCCGCCGAGCCGGCGCAGCAGGTCGGTGCGGAAGTGGTTGCTCGTCCCGCCCAGGGGGATGGGCAGCCGCATCCGGTCGAGGCCGGCGAGGGTGTAGTCGAACCAGGACGAGTACTCGAGGGTGAACATGCGGGTGAGCACGTTCTCCCGGGCGTTGAAGTAGTTCAACGCCGCCTGCACGCAGACCAGGTCCTCCCCGCCCTTGCGGAAGGCGACGACGGCCTTCTTCAGCTGGTCGGGGTCGGGCCGGTCCTCGGCGTCGTAGATGACGACGTGCTCGCCCCGGGCGAAGGTCAGGCCCACGTTGCACGCCCGCGGCTTGGTCTTGGGCAGCGAGTGCGGGACGACGACGATGCGCACGAGGTCCGGCGGCGCGGCGGCCAGCGCGGCCTCCAGCGTCTCGGGGTCGTCCTCCTCGAGCAGCAGGAGGATCTCCATCTTCTCCCGCGGGTAGTCCAGCGCCGCGAGGTTGCGCACGAGCAGCCCGACGATGCCGGCCTCGCGGTAGACCGGGACGAGGATCGTGTACCGGGGCAGGTCGTCGTCGGTGAGCGCGGCGACCTCGGCGTCGGTGACCTGCTCGACGGTCTCGTAGGCGGTGCCGACCGTGCTGATCAGCGCCTTGGCGCCGACGGCCAGGGCGACGACGACGTTGACCGTCGCCACCAGCACCGTCACGGTGGACGCCGGCGCCAGGACCAGCCCCACCGCGGTGGCCAGCAGGAGCGCAACGGCGAGGGCGACCTGCGGCCACACGAACACCGTGGACGCCGACTCCTCGGGCCGGCGCTCGGCCAGCGAGCTGACCGCCTCGTGCACCAGCTCGTCGCGCCACACGGTGCGCAGCGCCCGCTGCACGTCCCAGTCGGTGGTGACCACCTGCCGGACGCGGGGGATGCCGGTGCGGGCGGCCACCTCGGCCTCGACGTGCGCCGACGGGCGGCCGGCGGTGGCGACGACGACCCGCTGCCGGCCGTCCTCGTCGCGCTCCACCTCCAGCGGCAGCCACAGCTCGCGCGCCAGCAGCGCGGCGGGGAACAGCCGGGCCAGCTCCGGGTCGACCTGCACCGGGTCGACGAAGGCCAGGTCGGTGCCCCACACCTCGGCGAGGGCGACGTAGAGCTGCCGGCGGGTGACCAGCCCCCGGGCGAGCAGCACCGAGCCCAGCGGCTCGCCGATCCGCCGGCCCTGGGCCAGCGCGTCCGACAGCTGCGTCGGCGTGAGCGCGCCCTGGTCGACGAGCACGTCGCCGAGGCGGCGCTCGACCCGCCGCACGGGCGGCGGGGGCGGCGGCGGGGCGGACCCCCGGGCGCGGTCGGGCCGGAGCCGGGGCGGGGGAGCGGTCACCCCGGGGACATCGGCGGACGGCCGGTGCCGGTCCAGTCAGCCGACCGGCGCGCTCACCCGCAGGGGTGGGGCGGCGATCCGGCCCGGGACCGGCCGGGGACGGCTAGGGTCCGCCGGCGCGGGCGGCGGAGCCCGCGGAGGAGGCCGGGGTGCGCGCGGACCGCAGGGCGTGGGCGACGGGGCTGCGCCCCGGGCCGGTGGGCTACCGGCGGGCGGAGGTGCTGCGCGGCGGGTTCGGCGCGCTGGTCGGCATCGCGCTGGCCGGGCTGACCGCGTCGGCGGTCCCCGGCGGGCCGGCCGGCCTGCCGTGGATCGTGGCCCCGATGGGCGCCACCGCCGTCCTGCTCTTCGCCGCGCCGGCCAGCCCGCTGGCACAGCCGTGGCCGGTGCTGGCCGGCAACACCGTCTCGACACTGGTCGGGGTGGCCGCCGGCAAGCTGCTCGACGACGTCACGCCGGCCGCCGCGGTCGCCGTCGGGGTGGCGGTCCCGCTGATGATGGTGCTGCGCTGCGTGCACCCGCCCGGCGGCGCGTGCGCCCTGTTCACCGCGGTCGGCGGGGCGGCGGTGCACGACCACGGCTGGGCGTTCGTGCTGTGGCCGGTCGGCGTCGACACCGTGGTGCTGCTGCTGGTGGCGGCGCTGGTGAACAATCTGACCGGCCGGCCCTACCCGCACGTGCCCGAGTCGCCGCCTCCGCCCGGTGCCGACGTGCCGCCCACCGAGCGGGTCGGGCTGCGCACCGAGGACGTGCGGGCGGCGATGGACCGCCTCGACCGCGGCCTCGACGTCATGCCCGGCGACGTGCTGGCGCTGGTCCGCGAGGCCGAGGCGCACGCGCTGGACCGCCGGCTCGGGCAGCTGCGGGTCGGTGCGTTGATGGCCCGCGACGTCCGCACCGTGCAGCCCCAGGAGACGCTCTACCGGGCGCGGATGCTGATGAACCAGCACGCGGTCAAGGCGCTGCCGGTGGTCACCGAGGACCGGCGGGTGGTCGGCATCGTGACCGTGCACGACCTGTTCAACCTCGACGTCGCCGCGCTGGACCCGGTGTCGCGGGTGATGAGCAGCCCGGTCACCACCGTCGGCGTGGACACCCCGGTGTCGCAGCTGGTGGGCCTGATGGCCGACCGCGGGCTGCGGCACCTGCCCGTGGTCGGCGACGACGACCGGCTGGCCGGGATCGTCACCCGCGCCGAGCTGGTCGCCGTCCTGCACCGCGCGCTCGTCGACGCGCGGCCCTGAGCGTCAGGGGGTGGGCGTCAGGGGGTGGGCGCGGCGCCCCCGGCGCCGGTGCCGGCCCGCGGCCCGCCGTCCGGCGAGCTGCCGCCGCCGGAGTCGGTGCCGCTGTCGGTGCCGCTGTCCGTGCCGCTGTCCGTGCCGGTGCCGGGGTCGGTGCCCGGGGCGGTGCTGCCGTCGTCGTCCGTGGTGGGCGAGGACCCCGACGTCGAGGTCGCCGGCGTCTCCGTGCCGTCCTCGGTGCCGCCGTCCTGGGTGTCGTCGTCCGCCGTGCCGCTCTCCGGGGCCTCGGCGGAGCCCGGGGCTCCGGTGGTCGGGCCGGCCGGCCCGGTGCCGTCCGTGTCGTCGGAGGAGCCGTCCTCGGTGGAGCTGCCCGCGGAGGACCCGGACGTGATCTCGCCCAGCGTGGTGGACGACGACGCCGTCTGCGCGCCCACCAGCGCCGACACCGGCTCCTTGGAGACCAGCTCGATCCCGGTGACGACCGCCATCCCGAGCACGAAGACCCCGGCGGCGTAGACGGCCACCCGCGGCCAGCGCACCCGCTCCAGCAGGGCCGTGCGGCGCCGCGGCTCGGGGCGGCGCGGGTCGAGGTGGGCGGGCAGGACGGCGGTGGCCGCGTCCGGACCGGTCGCCGACCGGCGGGACAGCTGCTCGCGCGCCTTGCGCAGCCTCTCGTTGGTGCGGTTGAGCGACTCGCTGTAGAGGGCGGCGCCGACGGTGCTGACGACGCTGGCCATCGCCGCACCGACCACGGTGCCGGCGACGCCGAAGAAGGACAGCACCACGGCGGCGGAGACGGCGGCCAGGGCGCCGGCGGCGACCTGGACGGCGCTGATCGCCTTGGGCTTCTCGTCGGGGGTGGGACGGTCGGTCTGCTCGGTGCGCGGGGAGGTCATGGGCTCCGACGGGTCGGGTCCGGAGGACGTTCGGGCGGGGGAGGAGCCCGGTGCGAGCACGCCGTCGTGCGACCGGGCCGACCCTCCGAGACTACGGCCGCCGGCACCGGCGTTTCGCCGCTCCCGGGCGTGGCGCCCCGCTGACCTGCGCGGACGCGGCGCTGTGACATGGCCTACGTCCCGCGGGACGGTCGCCGCATGCGGCGGCGCGCCGGCGGGCACCGGTCCCCCGTGCGCGTGACGGTGGACGGGGTCGCGGCCCTGCGGTTCGACGACGGGACGCCGGTGCGGGCCGCCTCCGGCATCGCACCGCTGGGCGACGGGTGGCTGGTCGCCCAGGACGACGCCACGCACGCCGCCTGGCGCCGCCCCGGCTCGGTCACCCGCGTGCGGGTGCTGCCGCCGGTCGAGGGCCACGACACCTTCGCCGCGGCGGCGGGCACCAAGCACCTCAAGCCCGACCTGGAGGTCGCCTGCCCGGCCGAGGTCGACGGCGCGCCGGCCGTGCTGCTGCTCGGCTCCGGGTCCACCGCGCGGCGGGTGCGGGGCGTGCTGGTGCGGCTCGAGGACGGCCGGCCGGTGTCCGTCGCCGCCGACCTCGGCGCGCTGTACGAGCGGGTCGGCGCCGTCCTCGGGGTGCCGGCGGACCAGCGGAACCTGGAGGGCGGCAGCCGGCTCGGGGACACCGTGCGCTGGTACCAGCGCGGCAACCTGGCCGCCGGGGTGCCGTCGGCCAGCGTCGAGGTGCCGCTGGCCGACCTGGTGGACGCCGTCCTCGGCCGCACCGGCCCCCGGGCGGTCCCGGTGACGCGGCCGTGCCGCCACGAGCTCGGCGAGGTCGACGGCGTGGGCCTGGCGGTCACCGACGCGGTGGCCCTGCCCGACGGGCGCGAGCTGCTCAGCGCCGCGGCGGAGGACACGCCCAACGCCGTCGACGACGGCCCGGTGGTCGCCACCGCCCTCGCGCTGGTCGACGGGCCGGACGTGCTCGCCGTCGCGCGGATCCCCGAGGTCGGCGGCCGGGTGCACAAGGTGGAGGGCCTGGCGCTGCGCGAGGTGCGCGGCGCGGAGGTGCACCTGCTGGCCGTCGTGGACGACGACGACCCGGACACCCCGTCGGCCGAGCTGGCCCTGCGCGCCGTCCTCGACTGACACCGCTCGACCGGCTCCGCTCGACGCGTGCGGGAGGCGGGAGTCGAACCCGCACGCCCGGAGGCACCAGATCCTAAGTCTGGCGTGGCTGCCGTTACACCACTCCCGCGTGGCCGCCGAGTGTAGGTGCCGTCGCCCGGCCGGGTGCCCCGCACCGGCCGGAACGGGCCGGTCGGCGCCGTGTCTGGCAGGCTGTCGCCGTGCCTCGCGACCCACGAGAGATCCAGCTGGAGATCGACGCCGCCCGCGAGTCGCTGGCGGCCACCCTGGACCAGCTCGCCTTCCGGGGCAGCCCGACCCGCCTCAAGGCCCAGGGCCAGGCTGCGGTCGTCCGCTTCCTGCAGTCGCCCGCCGGCAAGGCCGCGATGGGTGGCCTGGGCCTGCTCGCGACCCTGACCGTGGTGCAGAAGGTGCGCCGGCGCCGGAACACCGGCCGCCGGGTGCAGCGCCGGAAGCGCTGACCCGCCGGTGCGGCCGCCGCGTCGCGACCCGGTCGGCCCGGGCCAGGAGTCGGTCTGGGACTACCCCCGCCCGCCCTCGGCCGAGGTGACGCCGCGCCGCGTCGTCGTCGAGCTCGGCGGCCGCGCGGTCGCCACGACCGACCGGGCGGTGCGCGTCTGCGAGACCAGCCACCCGCCGGTCTACTACGTACCCCGGGAGGACGTCGTCGACGGCGTGCTCGAGCGCGCGGCCGGTGCGTCCTGGTGCGAGTGGAAGGGCGCGGCCACCTACTGGGACGCCGTCGTCGACGGCCGCCGGTACCCCGCGGTGGCCTGGTCCTACGAGCAGCCCACCGCCGGCTACGAGCACCTGCGCTCGGCGGTGGCCTTCTACCCGAGCAAGGTCGACCGGGCGCTGGTCGACGGCGAGCAGGTGCGCGCCCAGGCCGGGGACTTCTACGGCGGCTGGATCACCGACGACGTCGTCGGCCCCTTCAAGGGGGAGCCGGGCACGCTGGGCTGGTGAGGCCTCAGCAGGTGCCGCGGACCAGCGGGAGCACCACCGTCCGCAGCACCTCGTCGGCGTAGGGGACGTCCACCGGCTCGCGGGTGACCAGCCAGCGCTGCACGAACAGCGCCGTCGTGGCCTCGGCGGTGATCGACTGGGGTAGCTCCGGACCGACCTCGCCGCGCCCCTGCGCCCGCTCCCACATCTGGTCGTAGGCCCGCCGCCACACCGCCAGCGGGCCCTCGCGGAAGGCCTCGGCCAGGGCGTGCTCGTGCTGCATCGCCGCCAGCAGCGAGCGGGTGGCCGCCCCGACGGGGCTGGCCATCATCTCCACCATCCGGTGCACCAGGGAGCGGAGGTCGCCCTCCAGGGACCCGGTGTCGGCGGTGACCGTCCACGCCCGGTTGACCTCGGAGACGGTGTCGACGACGAGGTCCTGCTTGGTGCGCCACCGCCGGTAGATGGTCGCCTTGCCCACACCGGCCTCGGCGGCGACGGCGTCCATGGTCAGCGCGCCGTAGCCCACCTCGCCGAGCAGGCGCAGGATGGCCGCCCGGATGACGTCGTCCCGGCTGGGGTCGCGTGGCCGTCCTCCCCGGCCGGCGCGGGGAGGCTGCTCGGCGATGACTGCGGCTACCATGCGCGCACCCTAGAGCCTCGGCCCCCGCGGGCGGGCGTCTGCTGCGCGCCACGAACACGGTCCGTCCCGATCCGGGAGCCGCCGCCCGCGCGCCTGCCCCGGCCGGCCGGCCCGGTCGGCGATCCTGCTGGGCGTGGCGAGCACGATCGGCGCGGTGCGGCGGCGCGAGGAGTGGCCCCTGCCCGAGGCCGCGACCCGGGTGCTGCTGGCATCCGCGGAGGAGCAGGTGCTGCCCGCCGTGGCCGCCGTCGCCCGCGCGGTGGGCTTGTCGGTGTTCGCCGCCCCCGGCCTGCTCGACCTCTCCGACGAACGCGACGGCGTGGGCGTGGAGCTGTTCTTCGACCGGCTCTCCCGCGCGCTGACCGGCGCCGAGGCCGAGGCGGTGCGAGTGGCCACGGACCCGGCCGAGGAGTACACCGCGCTGTCGATCGGCCTGCTGACCGCGCCGTCGCTGGCGCAGGAGCTGGCCCGCCGCAGCGTCACCGCCGAGGTGGGGGTGCTGGCCGAGGCCGAGCTGTGGTCGGCCTACCAGCCGATCGTGGCGCTGGCCGACCGCGCCGTCGTCGCGCACGAGGCACTGCTGCGCGGGGACTCCGACGGCCGGACCGTCGACGGCGGCGACCTGTTCTTCGTCGCCGACTCGGCCGGCTGGCTGCCGCGGCTGGACCGGGTGGGCCGCGAGTGCGCCATCGCCGGTGCCGCGAGCTGGCTCGACGGGGCCGACCTGTTCGTCAACACCCACCCCACCTCGGTGCTGCGCCCCGACGCCGACCTCGCCAGCACCGTCGAGGCGCTCGAGCTCGCCGGCCTGCAGCCGCGGCAGCTGGTGCTCGAGGTGGGGGAGCGGGCCGCGGTCACCGACCGCGGGCACCTGCTCGCGGTGCTGGAGTCCTACCGGGCCCGCGGCTGGCGGGTGGCCCTCGACGAGGTGGCCGCCGGGTGGTCGAGCCGCTCGCTGCTCGACGTCGTCCGGCCCGACGTGGTCAAGCTGGGGCGGGCACTGGTGTCCGCGCTGCCCGACGACGGCGCCCGCGCCGTGGTGCGCGCGGTGACCGAGCACGCGCACCGACTCGGCGCGGTGGTGGTGGCCGAGGGCGTGGAGACCGAGCAGGCGGCCGAGCAGGTGGCCGCGCTCGGCGCCGACCTCGCCCAGGGCTGGCTGTTCGGCCGCCCCGTCGCGCCGCGGGTCGACGCCGGGGAGCTCAGTCCAGTCCCCACCCCGTGAGCACCGGGCGGCTGTGCTCGTGCCCGAGCACGCCGTAGGCACCGGCCGGCAGGGCGAACAGCGCCCCGGCCTCGGGCTCGAGCCCGAGCCAGCGGGCGGTGAGCACCCGCAGCACGTGGCCGTGGGCGACGAGGGCGACGTCGCCGCCGTCGAGCAGCTCCCGGGCCCGGCCGAGCACCCGGTCCACCCGCCGGCCGACGTCGGCCAGCGTCTCGCCGGGCGTCCGCCCCGGGACGACGGGGTCGCGCCACACCGACCACGGGCGGCCCAGCTCCTCGCTGATCTCCGCGGTCGTGCGGCCCTCGTAACCGCCGTAGTCGAGCTCGACGAGGTCCTCGTCGACGCCGGTGGCGGTCAGCCCGGCCAGCTCCGCCGTCCGCCGGGCCCGCTCGCGGGGGCTGACCCACACGGCGGCGAAGCGGCGGCGGCCCAGCACCGGCGCCAGCTCACGCGCCCGTCGTTCGCCCTCGGGCAGCAGCGGCAGGTCGGTGACGCCGGTGTGCTGGCCGCTGAGGCTCCACTCGGTCTCTCCGTGCCGGAGCACCACGATCTCGCCCATCGGCCCATCGAACACGCTGCGGGGAACACGCGCGCGGGTTCCCGTGCTGGCCGGTGACATGACCACCGCATCCCTGAGCGACACCTTCGCCATCGGCGGCGACCTGACCGTCCACCGGCTCGGCTACGGCGCCATGCAGCTGCCCGGCCCGGGCGTCTGGGGCGAGCCGGCCGACCGCGACGGCGCCCTGGCCGTGCTGCGCGCCGCCGTCGAGCAGGGCGTCGACCTCATCGACACCGCCGACTCCTACGGCCCCCTCGTCAGCGAGCAGCTCATCGCCGAGGCGCTGCACCCCTACCCGGAGGGCCTGGTCGTCGCGACCAAGGCCGGCCTCACCCGCCAGGGGCCGGGCATCTGGACGCCGGTCGGCCGTCCCGCCTACCTCAGGCAGCAGGTCGAGCTGTCGCTGCGGCACCTGCGGGTCGAGCGGATCGACCTCATCCAGCTGCACCGCATCGACCCCGACGTGCCGCTGGCCGACCAGCTCGGCGCCTTCCGGGAGCTGCAGGAGGAGGGCAAGGTGCGCCACATCGGCGTCTCGGAGGTGTCCGTCGCCGAGCTGGAGGCCGCCCGCGAGATCGTCGACGTCGTCAGCGTGCAGAACCTCTACAACCTCACCAACCGCCAGTCGCAGGACGTTCTCGACCACGCCACCGAGCACGGCATCGCGTTCATCCCGTGGTTCCCGATCGCCACGGGCGACCTGGCCGCGCCCGACAGCCCGGTGGCCGACATCGCCCGCGAGCTGGACGCCACCCCGGCGCAGGTGGCGCTGGCCTGGCTGCTGCAGAAGTCGCCGGTCGTGCTGCCCATCCCGGGCACCAAGTCGGTCGACCACCTGACGGAGAACATGGGCGCGGCCCGGCTGAGCCTCTCGCCCGAGGACGTGGCCCGGCTGGACGCGCTGGCCTGAGGGAGGACCCTCCGCAGGGCCGGTCAGCGGGAGCGGCGCAGCGGGACCGTCGGTCCCCACACGCCGTCGACGGTGAGGCCGGCGCTGCGGCGGGGGCGGGCCGGCGGCCGCGACCGCCGCGTCTCCGGGGGTGAGCCCGGCAGGATCGCGACCGGTTGGGTGTCGTTGGCCCGGTGCGGCCGCGGCCGCACCGGGTCCTGGCCGGTCAGGGGGCCGTCGAGCTCGAGGTGCTCGGCCAGGCCCGTCTCGGACACCAGCCGCCGGGTGGCCGCCGGCGCGCCGACGAGGCGCAGCCGGCGTCCGGCGGCGGCCATGGCGTCGCTGAAGCCGGCGAGGGCCTCGAGGGCCGAGCCGTCGCAGAAGCGGGCGCCTGCCACGTCGACCACGATGCTGGCGGTGCCGTGTCCGGCGGCCGTGGTGAGCGCCGGGACGAGCCGGGGGAGGGTGGGACGGCCGGCGTCGCCGGTGAGACGGACGACCACCTGGTCGGGTGCGGGGACGACGGCGACGGAGAGGTGCACAGGGCCTCCGGAGGAGGTGTGGCGTCGCGGGTTCGGGCGCCGCCCACGACGCTAACCCCGATCACGCCTGCTCACAACGGGGCGTGGTCGGCCGGTCGCTGATTGCTCTGGTTCGTGCCCGCTCGACCCGGCCACCCCCGGCGGGGCGACAGGCGTCACCATGGGCGCGTGGACGCCGAGGACTTCACGCAGATCCGGGACGCCGTTCGCCAGCTGGTGCGGGAGGTGGTCGTCCCGCGCGAGGAGGAGATCGACCTGCACGACCGCATCCCCGAGGAGCTGCGCGGCGCGGCCGCCGACATGGGGCTGTTCGGCTACGCGCTGCCCGAGGAGTACGGCGGCCTGGGCGTCGACATGCGCGAGGACGTCGAGCTGGCCTTCGAGTTCGGCTACACGACGCCGGCGTTCCGCTCGCTGTTCGGCACCAACAACGGCATCGCCGGACAGGTGATCGCCCGCTTCGGCAGCGAGGAGCAGAAGAAGACGTACCTGCCGCGGCTGGCCGCCGGCGAGCTGATCGGCTCCTTCGCCCTCACCGAGGCCGAGGCCGGCTCCGACCCGGCGGGGCTGCGGACCAGCGCGCGCCGCGACGGCGACGGGTGGGTGCTCAACGGCGCCAAGCGCTACATCACCAACGCGCCGCTGGCCGACCTCTTCGTCGTCTTCGCCCGCACCGACCCGGCGGAGAAGGGCGGGCGGGGCATCTCCAGCTTCGTGGTCGACGCCCGGGCGCCCGGTGTCTCGCTCGGGGCGAAGGACGTCAAGATGGGCCAGTCGGGGGCGTGGACGTCGGAGGTGTTCTTCGACGACGTGCGCGTGCCGGCCGACGCGCTGGTCGGCGAGGAGGGCCGCGGCTACGCCAAGGCACTGACCGTGCTCTCCCGCGGCCGGCTGCACATCGCCGCGCTGTGCGTCGGGATGGCGCAGCGGGTGCTCGACGAGTCGGTGGCCTACGCCGCCACCGCCGAGCAGGGCGGCGCCCCGATCGGGCGGTTCCAGCTGGTGCAGGCGCTCATCGCCGACACGCACGCCGAGACGCTCGCCGGGCGGGCCATGGTGCGCGAGGTGGCGGCCCGCTACGACTCCGGTGAGGACACCTCGATCGGCCCGTCGTCGGCCAAGCTGTGGTGCAGCGAGATGGTCGGCCGGGCCACCGACCGCGCCGTCCAGGTGCACGGCGGTCTGGGCTACCTGCGCACCACGCCGGTCGAGCGCTTCTACCGCGACGCCCGCCTGTACCGGCTGTACGAGGGCACCAGCGAGGTGCAGCGGGTGATCGTCGGCGGTGGGTTGCTGCGCGCGGCCGGCATGCCCCGTGACTGACGAAGGGCCCTCCTGCCCCCCATCCCTCGCTGTCCCCCGCGAGCGGGGGGTACCCCCAGCTCGGGGCGGGCCCCTGCAGGAGGGCCGTCCCAGCCTGTCACCGGAGGAGCGGGCGGCCCGCCGGGTCCCGGTGGGGGAGCTGGGGGAGGCGCTGCGCGAGCTGGTCGACGCCGCCGTCCGCACCGAGGTGGACGCCGACGAGCTGCGCGCCGTCGCCGCGGCCGCCCGGGAGCTGACCGCTCGGCTGCGCGTGCAGGGGCGGGAGCTGACCGAGGTCGCCCGCGTCGACGACCCGGAGACCGGTGAGCGCTGGTACAGCCCGGTGTACGGACCCGGCAGCCCGGTGGCGCCGTCGTTGGTCGCCTCGGACACAGCCGACGGCCGGGCCCACGGTCGGGTCACCGTGGGCAAGCCGCACGAGGGTCCGCCGGGCCTGGTGCACGGCGGCGTGGTGGCCACGCTGCTCGACCACGTGCTCGCCCGCGCCGTCCGCGCCGCCGGCCGTGGTGGGCTGACCGCCACGCTGACCGTCCGCTACCGCCGGCCGGTGCCGCTCGGCGTGCCGCTGGCGCTGTCGGCCGAGGTGGGGGAGTCCTCCGGCCGCCGCACCACGGCCACCGCCCGGCTCGTCGCCGAGGACGACCCCGACACCGTGCTGGCCGAGGCGGAGGGGTCGTTCGTGTCGTTGCGCCCGGAGCGGGCGGCCAGCGTCTTCGCGCACATGGACCGGCCGGCCGGTGCCTGGACGGCGTCCTCGGACGCCTGACGCGCCGGGCGACGGCGGCGGGCGGTCCCGCGGCTGCGCAGCGCGCGGCTCGGTGGGGACGTCCTGCGTCGCACGCCGTGGGCCACGTCCGTCGGCGTGACGCACGCCCACGGACCGTCCGCCGGGTCGGCGGTCGCGCGGGCGTTCCTCAGGCGGCGGGTTGCCGCAGCGGTGGTGCGGTGCGGATCTCGGTGCCGTCCGGGCGCCAGGTGCGCCACCGACCATCCGCTTGGCGTTCCACCCGGAACCCGTGGTGGACCTTGGTGTGGTGGCGCTCGCACAGCAGCGCGGAGTTGGCCAGTGTGGTCTCGCCGCCGTCGAGCCAGTGCACCAGGTGGTGGACCTCCGCCCACCACGTCGGCGCTGCGCAGCCGGTGAACACGCAGCCGCCGTCGCGCAGCTCGACGGCGCGGCGCAGGTGGCGGTCGGCCAGTCGGTGTTCCCGGCCGAGGTCCAGTGGTGCCCCGTCGGGACCGAAGACCACGCGGGAGACGGTCGCGTCGCAGGCCAGCCAGCGGGCGCGGGCGGCGGAGATGGTCGCGCCGAAGCCCATCCGCCCGGCGTCGGGGCCGGTGGCCGGGTCGGCCAGGTCCTCGAGGTCGATGACCACGGCGACGTGCGGCTTCACCGTCCGCAGGACCGGCAGCGAACCGGACGCCAGGGCGGTGTCGCACAGCTGCACCAGCGCGTCGCCGAGGCGCTGCGCGCGGCTGCGCTCGTCGCCGGCGGGACGGTCGGCCTGCACGAAGGACTCCAGCGCCGCCTGCAGCTTCTCCCCACCGACCGCGTCGAGCTCGCCCCGCAGGGACAGGCTCCCGTCGGCGTGCTTCGCCAGCGTCAAGCGCCGGCCCTCGGTGGGATCGGGCTCGGGCCCGTCGGGATCGAGCCGGGCGAGGTAGTGGCGCACGACGGTGACGAAGTCGGCGTAGCGCTGCTCGATCGCGGCACCGGTGAGCACCGCATCGATCTCCGATAGGTCAACACCGTGCTCGGCGGCGGTCTGCAGGCGTTCCGGCGTCAGCGCGGTGGCGGCGACGGCGACCTGCTCGGCGCTGACGAGCCCGGCGTCGTGCGCCTCGGCCAGCGCCGGCAGGTGCTCCAGCACCCGGCCGTTCCCCACGATCCGGGCGGCCGCCGCGGCCGGGAGCCGGCAGTGCCCGGGCAGCCAGGACCGCATGCTCTTCAGCCCGTCGTGCTCGGCGGCCTGCCGGTGCTCCGCCGCCCGCACCAGGCGGGCCAGCCGCGCGTCCTCGCGGTTGCGGGCGGCGACGGCCGCGGCGATCGCGTCGAGCAACTCGCCGTCGGACAGACCGTCCGCACCCACCGCCGTACCGCTCGAACACATGTACGGATGCTACCGCCCAGAGAGCCTCGGCGCGACGTGTATCCGCAGCTCAGAGCCGGTGTCCACAGATCCGGAGGACGCCTTGACGACACGTCGGATCCTGCACCGAGGAGCTGCGCCGGCACGGCGGTCCTCGCCCGAGCCGGCCGGCCGCATCGACGAGCAGCGCGGCCGGCGGGTGAGGGGTCCCGCTCAGTCGGGGCGGCGGTCGGGCACGTTGGCCGGGTCGCCGCCGGGGTCGTGCTCCCGGCCGCCGGTCGGCGACAGCAGCGGCCCGGGGGCGCCGTCGCCCCGGCCCAGCGCCTCGACGAACTGGCGCAGCACGTCGTCGCCGCGGTGCGCGGGCTGCCAGTCGAGCTGGGTGCGGGCGCGGGCGGTGTTGAGCACCGGCGACTGCAGGCCGAGGTCGAGCCAGCCGGGCTCGGTCGGCACCACGTGCGCGTGGAACGCCGCCGACAGCCCGGTGCGCACCGCCACCGCGGGCACCGGGATCCGGCGGGTGCCCAGGGCGCGGGCGATGCCGTCGGCGTCGAGCGCGGGGTCGGCGGAGAGGTTGAACGGGCCGGGGGCGCGGCGGTCGAGCATGCGGGTGAGGGCGTCGGCGACGTCGTCGGCGTGCACGAAGCCCACCTGCAGCGAGGGCAGCGGCAGGGGCAGCAGCGAGGCCACCTGGCCGGGCACCAGCCGGGCGGCGCCGAACAGCAGCGGGCCCAGGAAGTAGCGGCCGATCTCGCTGGCGGCCTCGGGCTGCAGCACCAGGGTCGGCCGGACCACGGTCAGCGTGACGTCCTGCTTGCGGCCCACGACCTCGCGCACCACGCGCTCGGCCTCGGACTTCTGCCGGCTGTACTGCGACGACGGGATGCCGGTCGTCGGCCAGTCCTCCGTCACCGGCCGGCTCCCGCCACCGGCGGCGTAGGCCCCCAGCGACGACATGTGCACGACGTGCTCGACCCCCGCGGCGACCGCCGCCCGCATCACCCGGCGGGTGCCGTCGACGTTGGCCTTGCGCAGCTCGTCGGGCTTGCGCCCCGGCTGCAGTGCCCAGGCCAGGTGGACGACGGCGTCGACGTCCTCGAGCAGGTTGGTCAGCGCCTGCTCGCTGGCCGTCTCGCCGAGGTCGGCCTGGTACCAGGTCACCGCGTCGTAGGGGGCGGTGTCCGGCGGCTGCCGGCGGGCCAGCCCGCGGACCTCGTCGACACCGCTGCCCGGGGCGGTCAGCCGCCGCAGCAGCGCGGTCCCGACGTTGCCGCTGGCGCCGGTGACGGCGACCTTGAGGCCCTTGAGGTGGTCGCGGGGGAGATCAGCCATGCCAGGCGGCTACCCGCAGCGCCGGGTGGCAACCGGCGACCCCGGTCACGGGGCCGGGACGACGCCGGGTGCCGGGTCGGCGGGTGCGGCCGACCGGTCGCCGGCGCGCAGGCCGAGCGACACCCCCGCCACCAGCAGCAGCGCGCCGGCCACGGCGAGGAAGCCCGCGCCGGTGCCCGCCGCCTCGGCCAGCCGGGCCAGGCCGAGCGTGCCGCCGAGCGCGCCGACCTGGAGGGCCAGCGAGGACGCCGACAGCACCGTGGCCCGCTGCCCGGCGCCCACCCGCCCGTGCAGCACCGCCTTCCACAGCGGCCAGGACGCGGCGTTGGCGGTGTAGAAGACGGCGAACAGGCAGCCCAGCGCCAGCGGTCCACCCAGCGGGACGGCGGCGACGGCCAGCGCGCCGAACACCGCGAGCACCGCGCTCCCCGCCGCCGCCGAGCCACGGGCCGCCCGGCGCGCGGCCGGTGCGAGCAGGGCGCCGACCCCCGCCGCGGCGAAGGACGCCGCCATCACCACGCCGAAGACCGCCGACCCCTCCGTCAGGCTGCCGGTCAGCTCGGCGGCGTGCAGCGGACCGAGCAGCTCCAGCGTGCTCAGCACCGTCCCCACCAGGGCGGAGACGGCCAGCACCCGCCGCAGCAGGCGGTCGCGGGCCACCAGCCGGGTCGTGTCGCGGACGACGGCCGGCACCGCGCGCAGGCCGGCGCGCAGCGCGGCGGCCCCCGACCCCTGCCGGGGGCGGAGCGGGACGACGAGCAGCCCCACCGCGACGACCGACACCACCGACAGCGCCGCGGCCAGCAGGATCGGCAGCACGAGGACCGCGTCGCCGGAGCCGTCGGCCAGCAGCGGCAGCAGGCCGCCGAGCACCGCGCCCAGGCACAGGCCCGCGCCGTCGGCCGCGCCGGCCCGGGACAGCCCCGGGGCCACGTCGGCGTCCGGGTCGGCGGCGCGGACGGCGTCGACGTACCAGGCCTCCAGCGGCCCCGAGCTCAGCGCCCGGCCGACGGCCCGCAGCGCCTCGGCCAGCGCGAAGGCGGCCACGTCGTCGGCGACGGTGACCGCCAGCAGCCCGGCCGTGGACAGCAGCCCGGACAGGACCAGGACCGGCCGGGTGCCCAGCGCGTCGGCCAGCCCGCCGGTGGGCAGTTCGAGCACCAGGACCACCGTCGAGTAGACGGCGAAGACGACGCCGACGTCGGCCGGCGACAGGCCGCGCGAGGTGGCCAGCAGCACGGTCACCGGGGCGCTCAGGCCCACCGGCAGCCAGTGCAGCGCGGTGAGCCCGACGAAGCGGCGGGTGACGGAGCGGACCCCGGTCACGACGCGTGCCCGGGCAGTCGGAAGACGTCGACCAGCACCTGCACCAGCGGCTGGCCGGGCTCCTCGCGCTCGGCCCGCCACCGCGCCACCACGGCGTTGAGCTCGTCGACCAGCTCACCGGCCGCGGCGGGGGAGAGGTGCAGCGCCCAGTCGTTGAGCGAGGTCGCGTCCCGCCAGGCCTCGTCCAGCTGCTCGCGCTGCTCGGCGTGCGCCGCCAGCACCCGGCGCTGGGTGGCCAGGAGCTGGGAGGTCATCTCCTCGACGACCTCGCGCCCCCCGGGCCGGGCCACCACCTCCTCGGTGGACCAGCGGGTGCTGCGGTGCCGCGCCCGCCACCACCGCTCACGCCCGGTGCCCTCCCCGGGGACCTCCTCGACCAGGCCGGAGTCGGCCAGCCGGCGCAGGTGGTAGCTGGTGCTGCCGCTGCTCTCGCCCGTCCGCTGCCCGAGCCGGGAGGCGGTCGAGGGTCCCTCGGCGCGGAGCAGGCCGAGCAGGGCGGCGCGCAGGGGGTGGGCGACCGCGCGCAGCACGCGCGGGTCGCTGACGTCGACCGCCTCGACGGGCGGGATCTCCTCGGGCACGCCCCGGACCATAAACATGCAAAGGGATCTTTGCAAAGGACCCTTTGCACTACGGGGCGTCGAGAGCCTCCCCGCGCCGCTCGGGCAGCGCCCAGGAGCCGGCGGCCGCGACGACGAAGGCCGCCGCGAACACCCCGAACACCAGCCCGCTCCCGCCGGCGACCAGCAGTGGCGGCACGCACAGCGGCGCGGCGATCGAGGCGATCCGGCCGAAGCCGGCGGCCGCGCCGGCCCCCGTCCCGCGCAGCGCAGTCGGGTAGACCTCCGGCGTCACCGCGTACACCGCACCCCAGGCGCCGAGGTTGGAGAAGGACAGCACCATCCCGGTCACCAGGACGGCGGTGTCGCCGGCGGCCAGCGCGAACAGCGCGGCGCCGACCGCGGAGCCGGCCAGGAACACCACCAGGGTCGGCCGCCGTCCCCACCGCTCGACCAGCACGGCGGCCGCGGCGTACCCCGGCAGCTGCGCCAGCGTGATGAGCAGCGTGTAGCCGAAGGACTTCACGAGGTCGAACCCGGCGGCCACCAGCAGCGTGGGCAGCCAGATGAAGGCGCCGTAGTAGGCGAAGTTGATGCCGAACCAGACCGTCCACAGCGCCGCCGTCCGCCCGCGGGTGCCCGGCGCCCACAGGCCGCCGCGGGGCGCGGCGGGCGCCTGCGGGAGGGCCGCCGCCGGCTGCGGGGCCACCCCGGCGGCCGCCTCGAAGCGGCGCACCGCGGCCTCGGCCTCGCCGTCGCGGCCGCGCAGCTCGAGGAAGCGCACCGACTCCGGCAGTCCGCGGCGCACCACCACCGCGTACAGCGCCGGGACGGCGCCCAGGGCCAGCGCCCACCGCCAGCCGGCGTCGCCCCGCGGGACGACGAGGTAGCCGATCAGCGCCGCGAGCAGCCAGCCCACCGCCCAGAATGCCTCCAGTGCCACCACCACCCGCCCGCGCAGCCGGGAAGGCGCGTACTCGCTGACCAGCGTCGAGGCCACCGGCAGCTCGGCACCCAGGCCCAGGCCGATGAGCAGGCGGAACACCAGCAGCGAGGCCACCGACCACGAGAGCGCGGCGGCGCCGGTGGCCACCCCGAAGACGAGCAGGGTGAGCGCGAAGACCTGCCGCCGGCCGACGCGGTCGGCCAGCAGCCCGCCGAGGGTGGCACCCAGCGCCATCCCGACGAAGCCGATCGAGCCGATCCAGGACAGCTCGGTGGGCGTCAGCGACCACTGCACGGCGAGCGCGGCCATCACGAAGGAGATGAGGCCGACGTCCATCGCGTCCAGCGCCCAGCCCACGCCGGACCCGACGACGAGCCGCCCGTGCTCGCGGGTGAACGGCAGCCGGTCGAGCCGCTGGGCCCGGGTCAGCGTGGGGGTCGCCGCATCGGTGCTCACGGCGGCAGGCGGTACCCGGGACGGTGCGGGTCAGCCGCCGGAGTCCTCGCCGTCGGTGGCGTCCTCGACCTCCTGCTCGGCCTCGTCGACCCCCTCCTCGACGGTCTGCTCCACGTCGTCGTCCACGACGTCGGAGCCGCAGGCGGCGGTGAACGGCGCGGCGGCGAGCACGAGGCCGACGGCGGCCAGGCGGAAGCGGCGGCGGGGGGTGGCGGAGGTGGTCACGTCTGCTCCCGGGGCTCGGAGGGCGGGCGCGCACAGTGCCCCGCGCGGGCGCGGACCATGCACGGCGGCCCGGGACCGCACCCGGGCCTCAGTCCGCGGGACGACGGGGCGCGGGCACCGGGTCGGTGAAGTCGTACACGCTGCTGACCGCGGTCTCGGGCCGGGCGCGGATGCCCAGCCGCTCCAGCCCCGGCAGCACCCGGTCCTGCTGGTAGGCGGTGAACTGCTCCTCGCTGTCCCAGACGTCGGTGGTCCGCAGGGTGCCGTCGGTGAAGGAGGCCACGTGCACCCGCATCCCGGCGGGGACGTCACGGTCCCACCCCACGGCCTCGCGCAGGTCGTCGTACTGGCCGGCGGTGACCTCGCCCCACTGCTGGACCACCAGCGCGTAGGTGAGCGCCGCGGCGGTGGGCAGGGGCAGCGGCTCGGGCGAGGGCGGCCCGGCGAGCACCGGGGTGGCCAGCAGCGCCTCGGCCGCGAGCGCGCGGGCGGGGACGGGGACGACGGCGGGCGCGGCGGGGACCGCGGCAGGCTCCGGACGGCGGCGGCGCCACCACCGGGGAGCGGTCCCGTCCCGCCGGGCGGCGGCGCGGGCGGTGCGGGCGAACGCACGGTCCCGGCGGCCGGCGGCGGCCTCGTGCAGGAGGCACTCGTGGCGGTTCCGCATCGACTCGGCGATGAGCGCTGACTCGGTCATGGCGTCTCCAGGAGCCGTCCGTGGCTCGGGCGGGGCGGTGCCGGCGCGCCCTGGGCGCCGCCGAGGCCTCCGGGTGTGTCGTGTGGTGCGCAACACATCCTGGCGACGGCGACCGTGCCGCCCCAGGGTCGTCGGACCCTGACCGCGGTCGCCCTCCCCGGCGCTACCGTCGCCGCGTGACCGGGGCGCTCGCGGTGGTGGAGGCGTGGCTGGCCGCCGTCGACCGGGCCGACGTCGACGCGGTGACGGTGCTCAGCGCGCCCGACCTGGAGGTGGCCGGTCCCCGGGGCAGCGTGCGCGGCCGCGAGGTGCTCGGGCCGTGGCTGGCGCGGGCCGGCCTCACCACCCGCCCGCTGCGCTGGTTCTGCGGTGCCGGCGGTGCCGTCGTCGTCGAGCAGGACGCCACCTGGACCGACCCGGACACCGGCGCCGAGCGCGGCCGGGCCGTCGTCGCCTCCCGGTTCACCGTCGCCGGCGGTGTGGTCACCGCCGTCGAGCGGCACGACGCGGGCCTGCCCGCCGCCCTGGCCGCCGCCGGGCTCGGCCCGGCCGACGAGGTCACCGCGCGGGGCGCCTGACCTCAGCCGCGTCCCAGGCGCGCGGCCACGACCTCCTCCGGCAGGACGGCCTGCCCGGTCGTCCCGCGGCCGAGCAGCCGGCCGGCGGCGTCGACGGCGGTGAGCGCGCAGGTCAGCCGCCCGTCGCGCACCGACGTGCAGCGCGCGGTCACCGGGACGCGGTCGCCCACCCAGGCCGGCGCCAGGTGCTCGACGGAGACCGCCGTCCCGATGCCGGCCTCGCCCGGCTCGAGGTGGCCGAGCAGCAGCTTGCGGCCGGCCTCCTCGAAGTGCTTGGCCATCGCGTAGGTGGCGTACACCGGGTGCACGCGGCCGAGCTCGTCGAAGTCGACGGTCATCGCCTCGGTGACCACGACGTCGAGGACGGCGGTCTCGCCGTCGGCGATCGGGGTCACGCGTCGAAGTCGACGGTGACCGCGTCCGACAGCGGCAGGGTCTGGCAGGTGAGCACGTAGCCCGCCTCGACCTCCTCGGCCTCCAGCGCGTAGTTGCGGCGCATCTCGACCTCGCCGTCGGTCACCCGGGCGCGGCAGGTGCCGCAGACGCCGCCCTTGCAGGCGAAGGGCAGGTCGGAGCGGACCCGCTGGGCGGAGTCGAGCACCGGCTCGTCGCGGGGGAGGGCCAGGGTGGTCGACCGCCCGTCGAGGACGACGGTCACCTGGCTGCTGGGGCCCTCGACGGTCTGGTCGTCGCCGCGGACCGGCTGCGGGGGGACGTCGTCGACGTAGAACAGCTCCTGGTGGACCCGCTCCGGCGGGACGCCCAGCTCGGCGAGCAGCGCGCGGGCGTCGCTCACCATCCCGTGCGGGCCGCACAGCCACCAGTGGTCGACGTGCTCGGCGTCGACGAAGGCGCCGACCAGGGTGCGCAGCCGGTCGCCGTCGAGCCGGCCGGTGGTCACCTCGGCGTCGCGCGGCTCGCGGGAGAGCACGTGCACCAGCTGCAGGCGGGTGCCGTAGGCGTCCTTCAGGTCGGCCAGCTCGTCGGCGAACATGACCGTGTTGGTGCGCCGGTTGCCGTAGAAGACGGTGACGGTCGACTCGCCGTCGCGCAGCACGGTGCCGGCCAGGCTGAGCGCCGGCGTGATGCCCGACCCCGCGACGACGAAGACGTGCCGGGACCTCGACGGCGGCCAGGGACAGCCGCGGGTCGGCGGCCACCCGGGCCGCGGCGGCCGGCAGGTCGCCGGCCGCCGCGATCAGCGAGACGCCGAACGGGTCCCCGCCGGCCGGGTCGCCCAGGTGCGCCGCCAGCTCGTCGAGCCGGACGGCGGGGACCACGAACGGCCCCACCAGGTCGCCGAGCCGGGCCCGCAGCTCCCGGTGCGCCGGGACGGCGGCCGCCATGAGCGCGTCGCCGGGCGGGAACAGTGCCGCGTCGTCGAACAGGCCGGTGAACAGGTCCCTCATGCCGAGGGACCCCGGCCCGACCAGGTCCAGGCGTACCTCCCGTCGTCGACGGCGAGGCCCCCCTCGCCGAAATCGAGCGGCCGGAAGGTGTCGACCATGACGGCGAGCTCGTCGAAGTACTCGATGCCCAGAGAACGCTCGACGGCGCCCGGCTGCGGGCCGTGGCTGTGCCCGCCGGGGTGCACGGAGATCGAGCCCCTGCCGATGCCCGAGCCCTTGCGGGCCTCGTAGTCGCCGTCGACGTAGAACATGATCTCGTCGCTGTCGACGTTGGAGTGGTAGTAGGGCACCGGCACCGCCAGCGGGTGGTAGTCGACCTTCCGCGGGACGAAGTTGCAGATCACGAAGTTGGCGCCCTCGAAGACCTGGTGCACCGGTGGCGGCTGGTGCACCCGGCCGGTGATCGGCTCGTAGTCGGCGATGTTGAACGCGTAGGGATAGAGGTGCCCGTCCCAGCCGACGACGTCGAAGGGGTGCTCAGGTGTCACGTGCACGGTGCCGGCCAGCCCGCCGGGACCGGCGCCGCGGTGCTTGACGTAGACCTCGACGTCGGTGCCCTCGGCCAGCAGCGGCTCGGCCGGGCCGCGCAGGTCCCGCTCGCAGTACGGCGCGTGCTCGAGGAACTGGCCGTACCTGGACAGGTACCGCTTCGGCGGGGCGATGTGCGAGTTCGCCTCGATCGCGTAGGTGCGCAGCGGCTCCTCGCCGGTCGGGATCCAGCGGTGCGTGGTGGTCCGCGGGATGACCACGTAGTCACCCCGGCCGACCTGCAGCGCACCGAAGACGGTCTCCACCGTGGCCGCGCCCCGCTCCACGTAGACGCACTCGTCGCCGGTGGCGTTGCGGTAGTACGGGCTCGGCAGCGAGGAGACGGCGTAGGAGATGCGCACGTCGCCGTTGCCGAGCACCAGCCGGCGGCCGGTCACCGCGTCGACGGCCTTGTGCTCCTCGCCGGGGAACAGGTCGTGCAGCTTGAGGTGCCGGGGCACCAGCGGTGCGTTGGGCGTCAGGCTCTGGTCGGACAGCTCCCAGGGGCGGGCGTCCACGATCGCCGACGGGATGCCGCGGTGGTAGAGCAGCGACGAGTCGGAGGAGAAGCCCTCCTCACCGACCAGCTCCTCGGAGTAGAGGCTGCCGTCGGGACGCCGGAACTGGGTGTGCCGCTTGGGCGGGACCTCGCCCACCTGCCGGTAGAACGCCATGGGGAGTGCCTCCTTCGGTCAGACGGTCGCCAGGCCCTCGTGCAGGCTCCCACCGCGGGCCTGCGAGCGGTGGGGGGCACGAGGGTCCTCCTGGGGGCGGGCGAGCAGCCGGGCCACCGCGGGGGCGACGTCGGCGGCGCGGGTCAGGACGGCGGCGACGTGGGCGTCGGGGCGGAGCACCCAGGCCTCGCCGGGGCGGGCGCCCAGGGCCTCGTGGAGCAGGCCGGTGCCGTCGAGGTCGGTCATGCGGTGCACGGACACGGGCAGCCCGTCGGAGGCAGGCAGCTCGGGGACCGGGGCGTCGTCGCCGACCAGGACGGTGACGCCCTCGCGGGCCAGCTGCCGCAGCCGGACGACGTCGGGTCGGCCGGCGACGGTCACCGGACAGTCGGGTACGAGCACGCCGGGTGCGGGCACCGGGACGTCGCCGCGGGGCGGGCGGCCCGGGAACGGGCGTCCCGGGTCAGGGGTGGTCAGCGGCGAGTCGACGTACCAGAACGGCTCGGCCAGCCGGCCGGAGTCGACCTGGCCGCGGGCCGCGAGGTCGGTGGCCGCCCGCTCGAGGACGTCGAGCCGGTGGCGCGCCTCCTCCTCGGTGCGGGGCACCAGGAAGCGCATCGTCGCGGTGGTGACGTCGACGTTCTCCTGCGCCGCGGCGTGCCGCTCGGCGTGGTAGCTCTCCAGCAGCTCCTCGGGCGCCCAGCCGTGCCGGACGAAGGCGATCTTCCACGCGGCGTTCTCGGCGTCCAGGACGCCGGAGTTCAGGCCGCGGGCGCCGAAGGGGGAGACCAGGTGCGCGGCGTCCCCGGCGACCAGCACCCGCCCCACCCGCATGCGGTCGACCAGCCGGGAGTGGAAGCGGTAGACCGACTTCCACACGATCTCGTAGGGCCGGTCGCCGACGACCTGGCGGATCCGCCGGTCCAGCCCGCCCGAGGACTCCTCGGCGGCCAGGTCGAAGTCCGGCGGCACCTGCCAGTCGATGCGGAAGGTGGAGTCCGGGCAGGGGTGGATGAGCACCTGCCGGCCGGGGTTCCACCCCGGGTCGAAGTAGAAGCGCCGCTCGGACTCCCAGCCGGGCAGGTCGGTGCGGACGTCGCAGATGAGGAAGTGGTCCTCGAAGGACTCCCCGGGGAAGGAGAGCCCGAGCATCGAGCGGAGGGCGTCGCTGCGGGGGCCGGGGCAGGCGACGGCGTGCGTGCCGGTCACCCGCACCTCGCCGTCGGTCGTCTCGCAGGTGACGGTGACGCCGTCGCCGTCCTGCTCGAGGGCGGTGACCCGGTGCCCCCAGCGGACGTCGACGAGCGGCGAGGCGGCGATCCGCTCGTCGAGCAGGGCCTCGGTCTCGCACTGGGAGATGTTCACGAAGGGCGGGAAGGGGGACCGGCCGCGGTCGGCGAAGGTGAAGCTGAACACCTCGTGGTCGCGGTGGAAGGTCCGGGCGGTGGTCCAGGTGACGCCGCGGCGGGCCACTTCGGCGCCGACGCCGACGGAGTCCCAGACGTCGAGGACGTCGCGCTGCTGGCAGATGGCCTTGCTGCCGATCGGGTCGCGCCCAGGCCGCGCGTCGAGGACGACGACGGGCAGTCCCCAGCGGGCCAGCAGCAGGGCGGCGGTCTGGCCGACCGGGCCGGCGCCCAGGACGAGCACCGGCGGACCGGGGAGGGGAGCGGTCATCGGAGCGGTCCCGTCGGGTCAGCCCTGCAGCTGGTCCCACACGGCGCGGTCGCGCTCGGCGGTCCAGATGTCGGGGCGCTCAGTGCCGGAGAACTCGTCCCACAGCCGGGAGACGTCGAAGGGCAGGCAGTGCTCGAAGATCGGCCACGCGCCGTACTGCGGGGCCAGTGCCGCGTGGGTGGCGTCGAAGGCCTGCTTGAGGGTGCCGCCGGCCCGGTGCACGTCGCCGACGGTGCGCTGCATGGTGAGCAGGAAGTCGCGGGTCTGCTCGACCGCGGCGTCGACCTCGTCGCGGCCGCGAGCGATCTTCCCGCGACCGCCGACCAGCTGCTGGGCGCCGAGCGCCTTGACCCGGTCGAGGGTGCCGGCGGCCCAGTCGAAGTGGAACGCGTCGCCGGTGTAGAGCGCGGCCTGGGACTCGACCAGGTCGCCGGCGAAGAGGACCTCCTGCTTGGGCAGCCAGGCGACGATGTCGCCCTCGGTGTGGCCGCGGCCGAGGAACTCCAGCACCAGCTCGCCACGGTCCCCGCCGAGCTCGATGGTCAGCCGGTCGCGGAAGGTCATCGTGGGCCAGGTGAGGCCGGGGATGGACTCGGGCTCCTCGAACAGCCGGGGCATCCGGCCGTACTCGCTCTCCCAGTCCTGCTGGCCGCGCTCCTCGATGAGGCGCTTCGTCTGCTCGGAGCTGACGATCACCTCCGCGTCGAACGCGCTGGCGCCCAGCACGCGGACGGCGTGGTAGTGGGACAGCACCAGGTAGCGCACCGGCTTGTCGGTGTGCTCGCGCAGCCTGGTCAGCCAGCGGCGGGCGGCGACCGGGGTGGCCAGGGCCTCGAAGCAGACGAGGAAGTCCTCGCCCTCGATCGCGCCGAGGTTGGGGTCGCCCGCGGCGGTCAGGGCGTACACGCCGTCGGCGAGCACCTCGAGGGTCTGCTCCTTGACGCCGAGGTCGGCGGAGGAGGCGAAGGGCTTGGCGGCCATGACCGGCTCCCGATCCGTATATCGAACGACCCGTTCACTTACTGACCGAACGGTACGGCGGTGTGGTGGCCGGCACAACCCTCTCCGGACGACGGGCGACCGGTGAGGAGCGCCGTCGGCGCGGAGCGGCTACCGGAGGGCCGCGGTCACCGCCGCGGCCGCCTCGACGACCGACCGCCCGATGCGGTCGGTGTCCGCCGTCTCGTCGACGTAGACGACCGCGAGCGCGGCGCGGGCCCCGCCGTCGGGTCCGAGGACCGGCGCGGCGATCGACCGCAGGCCGGGGATCACCTCGCCGTGCGAGGCGGCCCAGCCGACCCGGCGGGCCTCCTGCAGCTCGGGGCGGTCCTCCGGCGCGGGCGGATCGGGCATGAGCAGGGCCAGCCCCGGCCCGCCGCGGTCGACCGGGTGGCGCGTGCCGGGCCGGTAGGACACGTGCGCGGCCGTGTCGTGCGGCTCCACGCTCGCCACGGTCACGGCCTCGTCCCCGGCGCGGACGACGAGGAAGGCCGTCATCCCGAGCTCGGCCGCGAGCGCGTCCAGCCGGGGGAGCGCCGCGGCCTGCAGGTCGGTGCGCACGCCCCGGGCCAGCGCGGCCATGCCCAGGCCCAGGCGGTAGCGGCCGGCGCCGTCGCGCTCGACGAGCTGGTGGTCCTCCAGCGTGCGCAGCAGGCGGTAGGCGATCGAGCGGTGCAGGCCGACGGCGGCGGCGACCTCCGCGACGGGCTGGGGGGCGGCCAGGGTCGCCAGGTGCTCGAGGATGCGGAGCCCGCGGTCGAGGGTCTGCGACTGGGGCGCGCTCGCGCCGTCGTCGGCCACCCGTGCCTCCTCGCGTCCGGTGTCCCCAGCCTAGGTGGCCGTCCGGACGTGCGCGGTGACCAGCTCGGCGGTGCGCTCGGCGGCCAGCTCGGGGATCCAGTGCGGCACGCCCTCGAGCACCTCGAGCCGGTAGGGCCCGTCCACGTGGTCGCGGCTGCGCTCGGTGGCGGTGCGGCCGAGGAAGGGGTCGCCGGTGCTCCACACGTGCAGGGTCGGCACGGTCACCCGGCCGACGGTGTCGCGGGCGGCCAGCGGGATGGCGCGGTACCAGGCCAGCGCGGCCGACAGCGCGCCCGGCTCCCGCATCCGGGCGACGTAGCGGTCGACGGCGTCCCCGGGGAGCCCGCCGTTCTCCAGCACGCCCCGCAGCGCCGCGCCGTCGCGGGCCGACAGCAGGCGCTCGGGCAGCACGGGCAGCTGGAACAGCGCCATGTAGGACGACCGCAGCCCCTGGTCGCTGGTGAGCACCGCGCGGGCCACCGCGGCCGGGTGCGGGGTCGACAGCGCGGTCAGCGTGCGCAGCCGCTCGGGGTGCCAGGCCCCCAGCGCCCAGGCGACGGCGCCGCCCCAGTCGTGCCCGACGACGTGCGCGCTGCCCAGCCCGGCGGCGTCGAGCAGGGCCAGGACGTCGGCGGCGGCCTCGCGCAGCCGGTAGGCCGACCGCCCGCGGGGCCGGGCGCCGGGGGAGTAGCCGCGCTGGTCGGGCGCGAGGGTGCGCAGCCCGGCGCCGTGCAGCACCGGGGCCATCCGGTCGAAGGCGGAGGAGTCCTGCGGGAAGCCGTGCAGCAGCACGACCGGCTCGCCGTCGGGAGGCCCGCCGTCCCGGACGTCGAAGACCAGGCCGTCGCGCTCGAACCGCTCCATCACCCTCCCGTGCCCGGACGGGCGCGTGCCCGAACACCGGGCGTCGGGGAGGATGGCGGCGTGACGGTGCCCGCCGCAGAGCTGATCGTGCTGGTCGACGACGACGGGACGCCGATCGGCACGATGCCCAAGCCGCTGGTGCACCACGGCGACACCCCGCTGCACCGCGCCTTCTCCGCCTACCTGTTCGCCGACGACGGCCGGCTGCTGGTCACCCGCCGCGCCGCGGACAAGCAGACCTTCCCCGGCATGTGGACCAACACCGTCTGCGGCCACCCGGGCCCCGGCGAGGACGACGCCGACGCGATCGCCCGCCGCGCCTCCTTCGAGCTCGGCGTCGACGTGGCCGACCTGCGCCCGGCGTTGCCCGGCTACCGCTACCGCGCCGAGTTCCGCGGCGTCGTGGAGAACGAGGTCTGCCCGGTGTACCTGGGCCGCTTCACCGGCACGCCCGCCCCCGACCCGACCGAGGTCGGCGAGTGGGAGCTGCTGGAGTGGGCCGACTTCCGCCGCCGGCAGGAGGCCGAGGAGCGCGACGCCTGGTCGCCCTGGTGCCGCGAGCAGGCCCGCCTCATCGAGCAGGCCGGCCTCCTCCCGTCGTCCTGACCGCCTGGGCGCGCGGGAGGCGGTAACCGGGGGGCCACGCACCGTGGTGGGCACGCGAGCCCCGTGGTGTCGCTGCGCGGGACCCGCCGACGAGCCGCCCTAGCTTGCCCGCGTGGACCGCCGGCGCTTCCTGCTCCTGCTCGCTGCCGGGCTGACGGGCGCCGCGGTGGGGCGCGGCGCGGCCGAGCTCGGCAGTCCCGGCACCGCGCTGGCGGCCGTCGAGCCGCTGCCGGCCGAGCCGGTGCCCACCGGGCCGCCCGGCGTGGTCGCCGTCCCCGCGCCCGCCGGCGTCGTCGACACGCTGCCCGGGCCGGCCCAGACCATCGCGCTGACCATCGACGACGGCATCGACGGCGAGGTCGTCGCCGCCCTCGTCACGCTCGCCGAGGAGACCGGCACCCGGCTGACCTTCTTCCCCAACGGCCGCTACTCGTCGTGGGAGGAGAACGCGCGGCGGCTGCGGCCGCTGATCGAGTCGGGACAGGTGGCCTTCGGCAACCACACCTTCTCCCACCCCGACCTCGTCACGGTGCCCGACGCCGTCGTCGCCGAGGAGCTGGTGCGCAACCGCGACTTCATGCGCCGCACGCTGGGGGTGGAGTCCACGCCGTTCTGGCGGCCGCCGTTCGGCTCGCACGACGAGCGCACCGACCGGATCGCCGCCGACGTCGGCCACCCCACCACGGTGCTGTGGAACGGCACCTTCGACGACGGCCGGGTGGTGAGCGCCGCCGACCTCGTGGCGGCCGCGCACCAGTGGTTCGCGGCCCAGACGATCGTCGTCGGGCACGCCAACCAGCCGCCGCTGGCCACCGTCCTCGACCAGCTCGTCGAGCTCATCGAGACCCGGCAGCTGCAGACGGTGACCCTGGCCGACGTCTGGTCCTCCCCGGCCTGACCGGTCGCGGACCGGGTGGTCCGACCTGCGCGCGCGGGCGGTCTCGGCGAAGGTGGGGGCACGGAACGTGATCACGGCCCCGGGACGGGCCGACGGACGGAGGTACGGGTGGCAGGGGAGCTCAAGGGCCGCGTGGCGCTGGTCACCGGCGGGGCCAGCGGGCTCGGCCGGGCGACGTGCGTGTCGCTGGCCGAGGCGGGAGCGCACGTCGTCGTCGCCGACATCGACACCGACGGCAGCGCGCGGACCCGCGACCTGGTCACCGACGCGGGCGGCAGCGCCGACGTCGTGGTCCTCGACGTCACCGACGACGCCGCCCGCCGCGCGGTCGTCGCCCGGCTCTTCGACCAGCACGGCGACGTCTTCGACGTGCTGGTCAACGTGGCCGGCATCGACCGCCCGGGCTACGTCACCGACATCGACCTCGACGACTACCGCCGGGTCATGGCGGTGAACTGCGAGGGGCCGATCTTCCTGACCAGCGAGTTCCTGAAGCGGGTGCAGCACCTGCCCGAGGGCCGCAGCGCCGACGTCGTGCACGTCGTGTCCCTGTCGGCGATCACCTCCGGCAGCGGCGCCATCGCCTACAACGGCTCCAAGGCCGGCTTCCTCAACGCCACCCGCTGCATCCAGCGCGAGCTGCGGGAGAAGGCCGTGACGCAGGAGGACGGCACCGAGCGGCCCTTCCCGGCGCGGGTCATGAGCATCATCCCGGCGGCCATGGACACCCCGATGATGGAGCAGTGGGGCATCCCCGGGCACCTGATGATGCCGCCCTCGGCCGTGGCCGACGCGGTGCGCACGCTGATCACGATGCACCCGGCGGCGTACGTGCCGGAGATGCAGATCGTGCCGCGCCTCGAGCCGAACTTCCCCCGGTGAGCCGGCCGTGACCGACCCCGACCTGCCCGACAGCGGCATGGCCTCCGGCTCCGACGCCGGCCAGCCGGGCGAGCACCTCGGCAGCGGCGACCTGCGGCCCGACGAGGAGCGCCTGCTCGGCGAGCTGACGCGCGGGGCCGACGACGCCGCGCCCGAGGCCGGCGACGCGGAGCTGCGGGCCGCCGAGGACGAGGCGCCGCTGCCCGCCGACGGCGGACCCCAGGACGACGGCCTCGCGGCGGAGTTCAGCGACCCGCAGTGAGACCGGCGCCGGCCCCGTCCCCGGGGCCGGCGCTCAGCGGTGCGGGAGCGGGCGGACGGCGACCAGCGCGACGTCGTCCTCGGCGCCGTCGGGCACCAGCCGCGCGAGCAGCGCGTCGCACACCTGCTCCACCGGCCGGTCGCGCAGCTCCGCCAGCGCCTGCCCGAGCAGCTCGACGCCGTCGTCGAAGCCGGAGTCGCGGCGCTCGACCAGGCCGTCGGTGTAGAGCAGCACCGTGGAGCCCGGGCGCAGGTCGACCACCTGGTCGGTGCGCACCGCCCGCGGGTCCACGCCGAGCAGCAGCCCCGGGCGCGGCGCGGTGAGCGCCTCGGCCGCGCCGTCGGGACCGACCACGAGCGGCGGCAGGTGCCCGGCGCTGGCCCACCGCAGCCGCGCCGTGCCGTCGGGGGACCCGGCGGCGTCGTGCTCCAGCCGGCCGACGACCACCGTGGCCATGGCGCCCAGGCCCAGCCCGTCGATGGCGGCGTCGAGGCGGGCCAGCACGGTCGCCGGGCTGCCGGGGCTGTCGTAGGCGATGCCGCGCAGCAGGCCGCGCAGCTGCGCCATGCAGGCGGCCGCCGCGGTGTCGTGCCCGACGACGTCGCCGATGACCAGCACCGTGGAACCGTCGGGCTGGACGAAGACGTCGTACCAGTCGCCGCCCACCTGGGCCTCGCGGGTGGCCGGCACGTAGCGCACGCCGACGTCGAGGTGGTCGGCCGAGGGCGGCTCGGTCAGCAGGCTGCGCTGCAGCGTCTCGGCGGCCCGCACGATGCTGCGCGAGCGGGCGTAGAGCGCCTCCACCAGGTGGTTGCGCAGCTGCCCGACCTCGGACCGCTCCTGCGGCGTCCACGGCTGCGACCGCTCGCGGACGGTCTCCCGCCAGCGGTCGAAGCTCTTGCGGGGGCTCAGCCGGACCGAGTCGCCCTCCCGCTCGGCGATGGCCTTGTTGTGCGGGTCGCCGCCCCAGTCCACCGAGTGCACCGCCTCGCGGCGGTGCCAGAGCACGTACTGGCCCTCGGCCAGGGGGAGCACCAGCACGCCGCAGGCCACCTCGGGCGGCACCCGCAGCTCCGGGGCGTCGCGCGGCAGCGAGTCGGTGGCCACGACGTCCTCGCCCCGGGCCGCCGCCCAGGCCACGAGCCGGTCGACCAGCGCGGGGTCCAGCCGCTGGCCCAGGGTGCCGCCGTCGCCCTGCAGGCAGAGGGTGACGCCGTCGGCGGGCAGCACGTCGAGCAGGCTGGGGCTGCCGAGCAGCGTCTCGGCCAGCGGGCGGTCCTCGTCGAGGGTGGCGGCGGTCAGCCAGGCGAGCGTCGAGCGCACCTGCAGCGCGCGGTGCACCTCGTCCTCCGCGGTGCGGTCGACCAGGCGCAGCGACAGCGTGGAGCCGAGGAACTCCGCGGCCGCGCGGGTGGCGTAGGGCGGCTGGTGCGGGCCGGCGTAGTGGTGGCAGGCGATGAGCCCCCACAGCCGGTCGCCCTGCAGCAGCGAGATCGACATAGACGCGCGCACGCCCATGTTGTGCAGGTACTCGACGTGCACCGGCGAGACGCTGCGCAGGGTGGAGTAGGTGAGGTCCAGCGGGCGGCCGGTGACCGGGTGGGCGGTCGGGTGGATCGGGCTCGGGACGTAGTCGACGTCGGAGATCAGCCGGATCCAGTTCTTCTCGTACAGCGCCCGGGCCTGCGCCGGGATGTCCGAGGCCGGGTAGTGCAGGCCGAGGAAGGAGTTGAGCCCCGCGGCCCGCGCCTCGGCGACGACCTCGCCGTTGTAGTCGGCGTCGTAGCGGTAGACCATCACGCGGTCGAAGCCGGTGAGGTCGCGCACCGCCTGCGCGGTGGTGTCGTAGAGCTCCTGCAGCGTCGAGGCGCGGTTGAGCGCGCCGACCGTCCCGCGCACCGCCTGGTAGGTGTTGGGGAAGGAGAACGGCCGCGGGCCGCGGGCGGGCTCGAGCTCCACCACGAGGTTGGTCTGCGGCGGGTCGGTCCCGGTGGGCTGGCCGTGCTCGTCCCGGGCGCCGCCGAGCACCGCGCGGTGCAGGATCGCGTCGACCGGCACCGGGTCGCCCCCGACGTCGAGGGTGAGCTCCACCGGGTTGCGCTCGCGCAGGTCGCCGAAGGCGCTCGCCGAGCGGACGACGGCCCCGGCCGGGGCCACCCCGATCACCTCGGCCAGCGGGCGGCCCAGCGCGTCGGACCAGGCGACGCCGGTGAGCCCGGCCAGGTTCTCCGACACCTGGACGACCACCAGGTCGGGCTCGCTCACGGCCAGCAGCACGCCGCGCGGCTGGATGCTGCCCGGGACGTGGATCGGCTCGCGGGCGCAGTTGTCCAGGTCGACCGGGGTGTCCGGCGTCAGCCACGCGACGTCCCGGTCGACGTCGGGGTCGACGTCGGTCACGCGGGAGCCCCCGAGGTCTGCGCGGCCAGCCGGCACCAGTCGGCGAGGACGGCGAAGGTGGCCCGGGCCGCGGCGACCACCCGGCCGGCGTCGCCGTCGGCGGCCACGTGCTCGCGGGTGACCCGGCGGAAGGTGTGCCACATCGCGCCGGTGTCGGCGCCGTAGGGGCTGAAGCAGCGCAGCCGCGGGCCGCCGGCCAGTCCGGGCAGCGTGGCGAGGTGGCGGTCGATGACCGTCCCGCCCAGCGTGGAGCCCTCCAGCACGTACAGCCGGCCCAGCGCCTCGTCGGTGTCGCGGACCTCGGGCAGCTCGGGACGCTCGGGAGCGCCCTCCGGGTCGGCGCCGAGCGCGCGCAGGTCGGCGGCGTAGAGCCCGGCACGGCGGCGACGGTCCCACTGCAGCGCGACGGCGTCGCCGGGACGGCGGCGCGCCCAGGCGTCCAGGCCGGCCTCGGCCACCAGCCAGAAGGCGTGCAGCCGCCCCAGCGCGCCGACCAGGCGGTCCCGGTCGAGGTGCGGGTCCATCAGGTCGAGGGTGGTCTCGACCCGGTCGTGCTCCTCGGCGGTGGCCGTGCGCAGGTCCCGGAGGACGTCGCCGGCACCGCCCGCGTCACGAGGCAACGCCTCTCCTCCCGCAGCCATCAGCACCGTCGAGGGTAGGTCACCCCCGGGACGGCGTCGCGCGCGAGCGGTACTCACCCGTTCCGCCTCGCCCGGGGGAGCCGGGCGCGCGCGGGAGGCGGGCGCGGCGCAGCGAGGCGTGCACGAGCAGGCGGGTGTCGCCGTCGGCGAGGTCCAGGCCGGTCAGGGCGGTGATCCGGCCGAGCCGGTAGTACAGCGTCTGCCGGTGGATGCCCAGCGCCGCCGACGTGCGGGCCACGCTGCCGGCCGCGTCGAGGTAGGCCTCCGCGGTGGCGGCGAGCGCCGGCTCGGCCAGCAGCGGCGCCACCGCGGGGTCGGGCGCGGGCAGCGCGGCGGCGGTCCGCCAGCCGCCGAGCTCGGCCCACTGGGCGACCGGCGCCAGCCGGGGCACCAGCGCGGCGACGGCGGCCGCCACCCGGGCCTCGGCCCAGCGTGCCGGCAGGCCGGCGGCGTCGGGGCCGGCCGCGGACACCCCGGCACTGGTGCCGGCGGGCAGCCGGGCGAGCGCCGCCGACGCGGCGGCCGCGGCCGGGCGCAGGTCGGCCGGGGAGGCCAGCCGCACCAGGACGGCGACCTCGCCCCCGGGCAGCACCGCGGCGCCGGCCGGCGGGCGCCACCCGGCGGGCGGACCGGGGCGCGGGCGCAGCGCGAGCAGCGCCACGGGGCCCGGGCGCGCGGCCAGCGCGGCGACCGCCCGCTCGCGGTCGGCGCCGGTCCCGGTCAGGACGGCGGCCAGCGCGGCGCCGGGGTCGTCGTCGGCCTCCCGCTCGGCGAGCAGCCGGCCGGCGCGGGCGGCCAGGGCGACGGCCGCGGCCAGCGCCGGGTCGCTCGCGTCGTCGGGGTCGGTGCGGCCGCCGTCGAGCAGCCACAGGTAGCCCAGCAGCCGGCCGTCGGCGCGCACCGGCAGCAGCAGCCGGGTGAGCACGCCGGCCGCGGGGTCGGCGGGAGTGCGCACCGGCCCCTGCGCGCGGGCGATGCCGAGGTCCTCGAACCAGCGCCGGGTGTCCGGCGTCGAGCCGCGGCCGAGGATCGAGCGGGCGCGGACGGCGTCCATCGCGCCGCCGCCGTCGTCGTCGTCGGTGGGGTGGGCGCAGAAGGCGACCAGGGTGAAGTCGACGTCCTCCAGCGTCGCCGGGGCCTGCAGCAGCCGGGCGGCCTCGTCGACCACGTCCTGCAGGTCGGAGCGCACCTGGACGAGTGTATGAAACGGCTTCCGACAGCTGTCCCTGGCCGGTGACGCGGCGCGGTCCTAGCGTCGGTGTCCCCCGAGGACGGAGGTGGCACGTGCTCTCGCAGAAGGCCCTGCTCCTGGGCGCCGCCCGCCGACCCGCGCTGCGTCGCGTGCTGGTCGGCACCCCGCTCACCCGCCAGGTCGTCGACCGCTTCGTCGCCGGCGAGACGCTGCCCGAGGCGCTCGACGTCGTCCGCCGGCTCACCGGGGAGGGCCTCGCGGTGACCCTCGACCACCTCGGCGAGGACGTCACCGACCGCGCCGAGGCCCAGCGCTCCCGCGACGCCTACCTGGCCGCCCTCGACGGGCTGGCCCCGCTGGGCCTGGGCCGGCGCGCCGAGGTGTCGGTGAAGCTGTCGGCCTTCGGCCAGGCGCTGCCCGGCGGCTCCGACGTGGCGCTGGAGCTGGTCCGGCCGGTGGTCGAGGCCGCCGCCGCCATCGGCACCACGGTCACCCTCGACATGGAGGACTCCTCCACCGTCGACTCCACCCTGGGCGTGCTCGCCGAGCTGCGCCGCGACCACCCGGAGACCGGCGCGGTGCTGCAGGCCGCACTGCACCGCACCGAGGACGACGCCCGCGCGCTGGCGACGGCCGGGTCGCGGGTGCGGCTGGTCAAGGGCGCCTACGACGAGCCGCCGTCGGTCGCCTTCCAGGGCAGGGACGACGTCGACGCCGCCTACGCCCGCTGTCTCGGCGTGCTCATGCGCGGGCCGGGGTACCCCATGGTCGGCAGTCACGACCCGCGGCTGGTCTCGGTGGCCCAGCGCCTCGCGGCCGAGTACGGGCGGACGCCGGACTCCTGGGAGGTCCAGATGCTCTACGGCATCCGCCCCGACGAGCAGCGCCGGCTGACCGCCGAGGGCGTGTGCGTGCGCGCCTACGTCCCCTACGGCGCCGACTGGTACGGCTACTTCGTCCGCCGGCTCGCCGAGCGCCCCGCGAACCTGCGCTTCTTCCTGCGCTCCCTCGTCACCACGTCCTGATCCGGAGGCCCCCGTGGACGCCGTCACCAACGTCCCCCCGCCGACCAACGAGCCGGTGCACGACTACGCGCCGGGCTCGCCGGAGCGCGCGGCCCTGCAGCAGCGGCTGACCGAGCTGGCCGCCGAGCCGCTCGAGCTGACCATGACCATCGGCGACAAGCAGCGGATGGGCAGCGGCGAGCGCTTCGACGTCGTCCAGCCGCACCGGCACGCCGCCGTCCTCGGCACCGCCGCGCACGCCACGCACGCCGACGCCGAGGAGGCCGTGGCCGCCGCCAAGGCCGCCGCGCCGGCGTGGCGGGAGCTGTCCTTCGACGACCGCGCCGCGGTCTTCCTCAAGGCCGCCGACCTGCTGGCCGGGCCGTGGCGGCAGACGCTCAACGCCGCGACCGTGCTCGGGCAGTCCAAGACGGCCCACCAGGCCGAGATCGACTCGGCGTGCGAGCTGGTCGACTTCTGGCGCTGGAACGTGCACTTCGCCCGCGAGATCGTCTCCGCCCAGCCGGTGTCCTCGCCGGGCGTGTGGAACCGCAGCGACCACCGGCCGCTGGAGGGGTTCGTCTACGCGGTCACGCCGTTCAACTTCACCGCGATCGCCGGCAACCTGCCGACCGCGCCGGCGCTCATGGGCAACACCGTCGTCTGGAAGCCCGCCCCCACCCAGCAGTTCGCCGCGCACTTCCTGATGCGGCTGCTCGAGGCCGCCGGCCTGCCGCCCGGTGTGGTCAACATGCTGCCCGGCGACGGCATCCCGGTCTCCGAGGTGGTGCTCGCCGACCGCGACCTCGCCGGCATCCACTTCACCGGGTCGACCGCGGTCTTCCAGCACCTGTGGCGGACGGTGGGAGAGAACATCGCGAACTACCGCGGCTACCCGCGGATCGTCGGCGAGACCGGCGGCAAGGACTTCGTCGTCGCCCACCCCTCGGCCGACGTCGACGTGCTGCGCACCGCGCTGGTCCGCGGCGCGTTCGAGTACCAGGGGCAGAAGTGCTCGGCGGCCTCGCGCGCCTACGTGCCGCGGTCGGTGTGGGCGCGGCTGCGCGACGACCTGGTCGCGACCACCGAGTCGCTGTCGATGGGCGACGTCACCGACTTCTCGAACTTCATGGGCGCGGTGATCGACCGGAAGTCCTTCTCCAGGCTGTCCGGCGTTCTCGACCGGGTGGACGACGACCCGGCGCTGTCGATCGTCGCCGGCGGCCAGAAGGACGACTCCGAGGGCTTCTTCGTCCGGCCGACGGTCATCGAGGGCACCGATCCCGGGCACGAGGTGTTCACCACCGAGTACTTCGGGCCGATCCTCGCGGTGCACGTCTACGACGACGCCGACTACGACACCGTGCTCACCCAGATGGAGTCGGCGGCGCCGTACGCGCTGACCGGCGCGGTCATCGCCCAGGACAGGGCGGCGATCGCGCACGCCCAGCAGAAGCTGCGCTTCGCGGCGGGCAACTTCTACGTCAACGACAAGCCCACCGGGGCCGTCGTCGGCCAGCAGCCCTTCGGCGGCGGGCGCGCGTCGGGCACCAACGACAAGGCCGGTGCGGCGCAGAACCTGCAGCGCTGGACGTCGACCCGCTCGATCAAGGAGACCTTCGTCCCGCCGACCGACCACACCTACCCGCACATGGGCTGAGCCGCCCGCGGCGACCGCCCGCAGGGAGCCGGCGGCGCAGCGTCACGGCGTGCGCGACGGGGACCCGGCCGGGCGGGTCCCGGGCCCCCGGGGGCCGGGAAGCGGTTGACGCGGGCGGGGCCGGTGGGGACGGTCCCGTCCGCACGGACGGCCCGGGCGCAACGAGGCAGGGAGGTCCGTCGTGGCCTGTCGACGTCAGGACCCGTCGCCACCCCTCCGGCGCCGGGCCCCGCACGGGAGGGAGCGTCGGTGGTGACGGCCGGGCCGCGCGACGGCACGCTGCTGCAGCTGTCCGCCGGCGGTCGCGTGTGGACGTTCGACGGGTCCCGGCCGGTGGTCGTGGGCCGGGACCAGCGCTGCGACGTGCTGCTGCCGGACCAGCAGGTCAGCCGCGTGCACCTGGGGCTGCGGCGCGACGAGCGCGGCTGGGTGGTCGAGGACCTCGGCAGCAGCAACGGCACCGCCGTCGACGGGACGGTGCTGCCGGCCGGGAGGCCGGACGGGGCACCGGGCACCGGGCGGCCGCTCGAGCCCGGGTGGGAGCACCGGGTGCGCCTGGGCCTGCAGGGCGGCCCGGAACTGCTGGTCCGGTGGGCGCCCGTCACGCCCGGGCCGGTGCCGGGTCCCGGCCCGGCCGCGGGGCCGGTCGTCGTCATCGGCCGCGACCCCTCCTGCGACGTGGTCGTCGCCGAGGACCCGCTGGTGTCGCGCCGCCACGCCGCCGTGCGCGTCACCGGCCCCGGCGCCGCCGTGCTGGAGGACCTGGGCAGCTCGAACGGGACGCACCTCAACGGGGTGCGCCTGACCGGGCCGGCGCCCCTCGGCCCCGGGGACACCATCGGCGTCGGGGGCACCATGGCCACCTGGGACGGCCGCGCGGTGCTGCTGCCGCGCGCCGGGGGCCGCCGCACGGCGACCCTCAGCGCGCGGCACCTCGGCGTCTCCACGCGCAGCGGCAAGCGCCTGCTCGACGACGTCACGCTCACCGCCCGGGCGGGGCAGCTCGTGGCGGTCATCGGCCCGTCCGGTGCCGGCAAGTCGACCCTCCTCGGTGCGCTCACCGGCCTGCGCCCGGCCGGCATGGGACGGGTGACGTGGGACGGGCGGGACCTGTACGCGGAGTACGACCACCTGCGCCACCAGATCGGCCTGGTGCCCCAGGACGACGTGCTGCACCGCCAGCTGACCGTGCGGCGGGCGCTGGACTACGCCGCCCGCCTGCGGCTGCCGCAGGACACCACCGCGGCCGAGCGGGACCAGCGGGTGCGCCAGGTCCTCGCGGAGGTGGGGCTCTCCGCGCAGCTGGACCAGCGGATCGACTCGCTCTCCGGTGGCCAGCGCAAGCGCACCTCCATCGCCCTGGAGCTGCTCACCGCGCCGCAGCTGCTCTTCCTCGACGAGCCCACCTCCGGCCTGGACCCCGGGCTGGACCGGCAGGTGATGGAGGGCCTGCGGAGCCTGGCCGACGACGGCCGGGTGGTCCTCGTCGTCACGCACAGCGTGCTCGCCCTGGACCAGTGCGACCTCGTGCTGCTGCTGGCCACTGGCGGCCGGGTGGCCTTCTTCGGCCCCCCGCAGCAGCTGCTGTCGTTCTTCGGCGTGCCGGACCACGCGTCGGTCTTCCGGGTGATCGACGACCCCGTGTGGGTCAGCCGTTTCGCGGAGTCGCCGGTCCGGCAGGCCTACGTGGGGTCCACCTCGATCGTGACGCCGACCCCGCCGCCGGCCGGGCGGGCCCCGGCGCCGATGCGGCCGGCGCCGGTCCGCCAGCTGGTCACGCTCGTGCGGCGCAACCTCGCCGTCGTGGCCGCCGACCGGCTGTTCCTGGCCCTGCTGGTCGGGATGCCGGTGGTCCTGGCGGTCATGGCGCACGCCTTCCCCGGCGAGGCCGGCCTGTCGCTGCAGGCGGCCGGCGGGGACCCCGCCGAGGCGCAGCAGCGGATCATCGTGTTGGTGGTGGGTGCCGCCCTGATGGGGGCCGCGCTCGCGGTCCGGGAGTTCGTCGCCGAACGCCCCATCTACCGCCGCGAGCACGCCGTGGGGCTGTCCCCGACCGCCTACCTGGCCGGCAAGGTGCTCGTCCTCGGCGGGGCCGTCGCGCTGCAGTCGGTGGCGTTCACCCTGCTGGCGCTCATCGGGCTGCCGGGGCCCGACGACCCGCGGGTGCTGCCCTGGGGCCACGGGGAGGTCGCCCTCGCGGCGGCCGGGGTGGGCGTGACGATGAGCATCGCCGCGCTGGCGGTCTCCGCGCTGGCGCGGTCCACCGACCAGACCATGCCGGCCCTCGTCGCGCTGGTGATGGGACAGCTGGTGCTCTGCGGCGGCCTGTTCCCGCTGGCCGACCGGGCCGGCCTGGAGCAGGTCTCGTGGCTGCTGCCGGCCCGCGCCGGCTACGCCGCGATGGCCGCGACGGCCGAGCTGCAACCCCTGTCCGGTCCGCAGCCGGACCCGCTGTTCACGCCCACCGCCGAGCGCTGGGCGCTGGACCTCGGGCTGCTCGCCCTCCAGGCGGCGGTGTTCCTGGCGCTGACCGCGTGGGCGCTGGCGCGGTCGGTGGCGCGCTCGGGCACCGCCCGCTGACCCCGCCGTCCGTCGATGCTCACGGCGGTCCCGGCCAGCGCACGAGGCCGTCGTCGCCGAGGACGGCACCCGCGGACGGTCGGTGCTCGGCCGACCGGCCGTCGGGCATGAGGTGGCGCACCGGCACCCCGCGGGCGAGGACGGCGACGTCGGCGACCAGCCGCCGGTGGCAGCGCCACCAGACGCTCTCGCTGCACATCACCGCCACGGTCGCCGTCGCGGCCGCGTCCAGCACCTCGTCGAGCCCCGCGGCGAACTCCGCCGTCCGGGTGTGCGCGGCGTAGGCGGCGAACTGGGCGACGGTCCACCAGCCGTCGGCCACCGGCTCGTCCGCGGGCAGCCGGCGCCGGCCGCCGAGGCGGGCGTCCCACCGGTAGCCGATCCCCGCGGCCGGCAGCCAGTCCTCCAGCGCCTCCCGCTGCACGTCGGGGTTGGTCCGGCTGCCCGGGAAGCGGCGGACGTCGACGAGCAGACCGACCCCGCCCGCGGTCAGCCGGGCGGCGAGGCGGGCGCGGTCGTCGGGCCCGTGGCCCACGGTCAGCAGCGGCACCCGCCACCCCTACCCGCCTCGGGGCACCGGCCCGGCGCCGGTCATGCTGGGCGGCCGGGGACGGTGCCCGGGCGAGGGGAGCGGCGTGGCGCAGGGGACGACGGGACGGCGGACGTCGCTGTGGCGGCTGCCGGCCATGCGCGCCCTGGTCGGGGCGACCGCCCTCGGCTTCGTCAGCTACTGCCTGACGCTGGCCTCGCTGCCGGCCTACGCGGTGCAGGGCGGGGCGTCCGCGGACACCGCCGGCGTCGTCACCGCGGTGTTCCTGCTGACCACCGTCGCCGTCCAGGGGCTGGTGCCGGGGCTGACCGCGCGCTCCGGCCCGGCGCCGGTGCTGGCCGCCGGCCTGCTCGCCCTCGGCGCCCCCGCCCCGCTGTACGCCCTCGGCGACTCCGTGCTGTGGCTCTCGGCGGTGTCCGCGGTGCGCGGCGCGGGGTTCGCGGTGCTCACCGTCCTCGGCGCCACGCTGGCCGCCCAGGTGGCGCCGCCCGAGCGCCGCGGCGAGTCGATCGGCATCTACGGCCTGGCCATCGCGGTGCCCAACCTGGTGGGCGTCCCGGCCGGGGTGGCGCTGGTGCTCGGCGACCACCCGGTGCTGCTGGCCTGGCTGGCCGCCTGCCCCGTGCTCGCGCTGCCGCTGCTGCCGGTGCTGGCCCGGCGGGTGGCCCGGGAGCCGGTCGCCACGACGTCCTCGCGTGCCGCGGTGCGCGCCGCGCTGGCGCCGTCGGCGGTGCTGCTGGTGGTCACCCTGGCCGGCGGCGGGCTGGTCACCTTCCTGCCGATCGAGCGGCCCGACGGCGTCCTGGCGACGGCGGCGCTGCTCGTCTTCGGCGTCACCGGGGCGCTCACCCGGTGGCGTGCCGGTCTGGTGGCCGACCGGGTCGGCACCGGCCGGCTGCTGCCCGTGGCCCTGGTGGGCGGGGCGGTGGGGCTGGCCCTGGTCGCCGCGGGCCTCGCGGGCGGCGACGCCTGGGTCCTGCTCGGCGCCGCGCTCTTCGGCGGGGGGTACGGCGCGGTGCAGAACCTGACGCTGGTGAGCGCCTTCGCCCGCGCCGGGGAGGGCGGGTCGACGGCGGCGAGCGCGCTGTGGAACGCCTCCTTCGACGCCGGCACGGCCGTGGGCGCGCTGGCGCTCGGCGTCGTCGCGGCCGGCGTCGGCCTGCCCTGGACCTACGTCCTCGTCGCCGCCGTCCTCGTGGCCGCGCTGCCGCTGGCCCGGGTGGCGACCCGGCCCGTGTGAGGGTCAGCGCAGCACGGAGGTCAGCAGCAGGCTGGTCTGGCTGTTGATCACGCCGGGGACGGCGCGGATGCGGTTGAGCAGCCGGTCGAACTCGGCGAGGTCGGCGGTGCGGGTCTCGGCCACGAGGTCCCAGGCGCCGTTGGTCGAGTGCATCGACTCGATCTCGGGGAAGCCGCGCAGCCGCCGGATGACGTCGTCGGTGGAGCGGCCCTCGACCTCGATGAGCGACACCGCGCGGACCCCGCCGGCCGCGGCCTCGTCGCGCATCCGCACGGTGAACCCGACGACGACGTCCTCGGCGACCAGCCGGTCGAGGTGGCTGGTGACCGTCGCGCGGGTGACCCCGAGCCGGCGGGCGAGCTCGGCCACCGGCGCCCGGCCGTCCTCGCGCAGGGCCGCCAGCAGCCGCCGGTCGAGGTCGCTGAGCTCCGCCATGCGCAGACCGTACGACCGAGCGCCGCGATGTGACCAGCTCCTGCACACGATGCACTCGCTCTGCTCATTGCCCGTGCAGATCGCCCATCCCTAGCGTTCTCCCCGTCGAGAGGAGACCGTCGTCATGACGCTGTTCGTGGACGTCCGCAACATGGTCCGCTGGGTGGTCGAGGCCGGGCCCGAGCGCGTGATCGCCGGGATCGCCGAGTACGTGGAGGACGACTTCCGCCGCTGGGAGTCCTTCGACAAGACCCCCCGCGTCGGCAGCCACACGCCCTACGGCGTCATCGAGCTCATGCCGACCAGCGACGGCGAGACCTACGCCTTCAAGTACGTCAACGGCCACCCGAGCAACCCCGCCCGCGGCTTCCAGACCGTGAGCGCCTTCGGTGCCCTCTCCGACGTCTCCAACGGCTACCCGGTCTTCCTCGCCGAGATGACGCTGCTGACCGCGCTGCGGACGGCGGCGACCTCGGCCATGGTCGCCCGGCTCCTGGCCCGGCCCGACTCCCGCCGCCTGGCGCTGATCGGCGCGGGCAGCCAGTCGGAGTTCCAGGCGCTGGGCATGCGGGCGCTGCTCGGCATCCGCGAGGTCGCGGTCTGGGACACCGACCCCGACGCCATGGCCAAGCTCGCCCGCAACCTGACCCCGCTCGGCTTCGACGTCACCGTGACCTCCTCCGGCCGCGAGGCGGTGCGCGGCGCCGACGTCGTCACCACCTGCACCGCGGACAAGGCCCGCGCGGTCGTGCTGCCCGGGGAGTGGGTCGAGCCGGGCGTGCACCTCAACGCCATCGGCGGCGACTGCCCCGGCAAGACCGAGCTCGACCCCTCGATCCTGCTGCGCGACGACGTCACCGTCTTCGTCGAGTTCCCGCCGCAGACCCGCATCGAGGGCGAGATCCAGGCGATGCCGGCCGACTTCCCGGTGACCGAGCTGTGGCAGGTGCTCACCGGCCGCGCCCCCGGCCGGACGTCGGCCGGGCAGGTCACCCTGTTCGACTCCGTCGGCTTCGCGATCGAGGACCACTCGGCGCTGCGCTACGTGCGCGACCAGGTGCGCGGCACGCCGTGGGTGGACGACGTCGACCTGGTGGCCGAGCCCGAGGACCCGAAGGACCTGTTCGGCATGCTCGGCGCGATGACCCCGATCGGCTCCTGAGCTCCCGGCTTCTCAGCCGGCGATGCGGTCGGCGGCCGCGCGCAGGGAGCGCAGCAGGAGCAGCTCCTCGGCCGAGCGGCGCAGCCAGGTGCGCAGCCCCGCCGGGTCGCTGCGGGCGGCGTCGCGGGCGGCGCCCAGGTTCAGCTGGCGGGTGTTGGCCTGCGCGCGCTGGGCCGGGGGCAGGCCACGGGCCTCGGTGCGGGACAGCGAGGTGAGCGCGGCGCCGACGTAGACGAGCTCGCGCACCTCGTCGACGCCGGCCAGCACCGCGTCGGCCGCGGCGGCGTCCCCGGCCGCGAGGTGGTCCAGCAGGGCGGCGGCGCGCTCGCGACCGAGGGCGGCGGCATCAGGGGAGGTCACCCCTCCACGGTGCCAGTCCGCCGCCGGACCCCGCCGGGGGACCTCCGGTGTCGACCCGGCACACGTCGTGCTCTGCCCCCGGTGCGGACCAGAGCACGACCTCGAGCCAGGGGACGGTGTCCCCGGCGAGCTCGTGCTCTGCCCCGCCTGACGGGGCAGAGCACGACGTCGCCAGGTCCCTCAGGCGTCCCGACGGGCGAAGGCGACCGCGGCCAGCCCGAGCACGACGGCGACCTCGGCGGCGAACACCGCGAACCCGGTCCACGGCTCGAGCAGCAGCGGGTTGAACGACTCCGGCATGGCGATCCGGGACCCGGCGTTGCCCGGCATCAGCTTGGTCAGCCACTCACCCAGCGCGCCGGGCAGCAGCATCACCAGGTTGCCGACCAGGAACACCAGCGCGAGCACCACCGACACCGCGGCGGCGGTGGAGCGCAGCAGCAGGCCCGCCGCCATCGCCAGCAGCCCGAGCCCGGCCATGTAGAGGCCGCTGCCGAACAGGGCCCGCAGCACGCCGTCGTCGCCGAGCGACAGGCCGATGCCCTCCGCGGACAGGAAGGCGTTCCCGCCCAGCCAGCCCAGCACGGCGGTGACCACCCCGGCGACGAACAACGTCCCGGACAGCACCAGCGCCTTGGCGGCCAGCACCGTCCCGCGGCGCGGCGTGGCGGCGAGGGTGGCGCGGATCATCCCCGTGCCGTACTCGGCGGTCACGGTGAGCGCGCCGAGCACGACCGCGGTGACCTGCGCGAACAGCAGGCCCCAGGTGATGAACGCCCCGACCGGCTCGCCGGTCTCGCCGGCGGCGAGGTCCCGCGCGACCAGGGCGCACACCAGGGTGGTCAGCCCCGCCCCGAGCGCCACCATCGCGGCCACGGACCAGCCGGTGGAGCGCACCGACCACAGCTTGAGCCACTCGGCGTGCCCGGCACGGCCGAGGCCGGTCCCGGCCGGGGTGGCGGGGACGGCGTGGCGGGGGGCGGTGGGGGTCACGGCGGTCACCGGGTCACCTCGGCGGGACGGGCGGCGTACTCGACGCTGCCGGCGGTCAGGGTCATGAAGGCGTCCTCGAGGGAGGAGCGGACGAGGCCGAGCTCGTGCAGCACCAGCCCGGCGCCGGCGGCCAGCTCGCCGACCGCGACGGTGTCGGCGCCCTGCACCCGCAGCTCGTCGCCGTCCCGGGTGACCTGGGCGCCCGAGCGGCGCAGCAGGTCGGCCAGCGCGCCGGGCCGCGGCGTGCGGACCCGCACGAACGAGGCGGCGTGCTGGGCGATGAAGTCCGCGGTCGCGCAGTCGGCCAGCACCCGGCCCCGGCCGACGACGACGAGGTGGTCGGCGGTGAGCGCCATCTCGGCCATGAGGTGGCTGGAGACGAGCACGGTGCGGCCCTCGGCGGCCAGGTCGCGGGCGAGCGAGCGCACCCACCGGATGCCCTCGGGGTCCAGGCCGTTGACCGGCTCGTCGAGGACGACGACCGGCGGGTCGCCGAGCAGCGCGGCCGCGATGCCCAGCCGCTGGCCCATGCCGAGGGAGAAGCGGCCGACCCGCTGGCCGGCCACCGCCTCCAGCCCGACCAGGCCGAGCACCTCCTCGACGCGGGCCGCCGGGATGCCGTTGGACGCGGCCAGCCAGCGCAGGTGCGCCCGGGCGGTGCGGCCGGGGTGCAGCGCACGGGCCTCCAGCAGCGCGCCGACCGCACGCAGCGGGGCGGGGGAGTCGGCGTAGCGGGCGCCGTCGACGGTGACCGTGCCGGCGGTGGGCCGGTCCAGCCCGATGACCATCCGCATGGTCGTGGACTTGCCGGCGCCGTTGGGGCCGAGGAAGCCGGTGACCCGGCCGGGGCGGACGGTGAAGGAGACGTCGTCCACGGCGACGCGGTCGCCGTAGCGCTTGGTCAGGCCGGAGGCGACGATCACGGCGTTCCCGCCGAGGGTGAGGAGGTCATGGCCGCGAGGCTCCCGCCGGGCGAGGGGCGGGCACATCCGGGCCGGCCCCCCATCCGCCCCTGATCGCGGCTCCGGGAGGACCCTGGGTCAGGCGCTGCGGGGGAGCGCCGCGCCGGCTCCGGTGTCGGCTCCCGTGTCGGCGTCCAGCAGCCGGCGCAGGGCCACCGCCGCCGTCCGCCCGGCCCGGTTGGCGCCGATGGTGCTCGCGCTCGGGCCGTAGCCGACCAGCTGCAGCCGCGGCTCCTCCACGGCGGCGGTGCCGGCCACCGGGATCACCCCGTCGCGGGTGCGCAGCCGCAGCGGGGCGAGGTGGCCGACGGCGGCGCGGAAGCCGGTGGCCCACAGGATCACGTCGGCCGGCACGGACCGGCCGTCGTCCCAGGCGACGCCGTCGGGGGTGATCCGGTCGAACACCGGCAGCCGGGTGAGCACGCCGGCGTCCAGCGCCCGGCGCACCCACGGCGTCACCACGAGGCCGGTCGTCCCGACGACGCTGCCGGGCATCCGCCCGGCGCGCACCGCCTCGGCGACCCGGGCGACCGCGGCGCGGCCCTGCTCCTCACCGAAGGGGCCCTCCCGCCAGACCGGTGGCCGGCGGGTCACCCAGGTCGTCCGGGCGACGGCGGCGAGCTCGCCGAGCAGCTGCACCGCCGAGGCGCCGCCGCCGACCACGACCACCGACCGGCCGGCGAACTCCGCCGCGCCGCGGTAGCCGACGGTGTGCAGCTGGCGGCCGCGGAAGGTCTCCTGACCCGGGTAGTGCGGCACGAACGGGCGGGTCCAGGTGCCGGTGGCGTTGACGACGCCGCGCGCCCGCCACACGCCCCGGTCGGACTCCACGCGGAAGAGCCCGTGCCCGTCGCGGCGGACCGCCGACACCCGCACCGGCCGCTCGACGGGCAGGGCGAAGCGCCGCTCGTACTCGGCGAAGTAGGCCGGCACCGCCTCGGCGGCGGGCAGGTCGTCCGAGGCCGGCTCGAACGGCAGCCCGGGCAGCTCGTGCACGCGGTGGGTGGTGGCGACCGTCAGCGAGGGCCAGCGGTGCTGCCAGGCCCCGCCGGGCGCGGCGTCGGCGTCCAGCACGACGAAGCCGTCCCCGGGCGGGAACCCCAGCCGGCCCAGGTGGTGGGCGGCCGACAGGCCGGCCTGGCCCGCGCCGATGACCGCGACGTCGACGTCCCGCTCGCTGCTCACGTCCCCGCAACGCCGCCCGGGCCGCCGCGCTTCCGCGGGTCAGCCCATGGCCAGCACGACGAGCAGGTAGACCACGAGCAGCAGGGCCAGCACCACGACGCCGAAGCCGAGGGTGACCCAGCGGTGGATGGACGTGAGCAGCTCCGTCTGCCGCTCGAGCTGGCTCAGCTGCGCCCGGCGGAAGGTGTCGGTGCGCTCCTGCTCGGACGTCGGACGCGTGTCCATCTCGGCGGCTCCCCCTGGTCGGTGCTCCGGCCCGACCGTAGGGCCGCCGTCCCCGGCGAGCCGTGAGCGACGCCCGCGGCGCGGTCTCGAGTGGCCCACCGGCCTCCGGGACCGCAAGGTCGGGGACGGACCGGTGAGCAGCGCCGGCGACCCGGCCGTCCGACGGAGGACGCCGGGCTCCCGCTCGAGGAGGGCAGCCCCCGCATGCGCGCCATGGTCTACCGCGGGCCGTACCAGGTCCGGGTCGAGGACAAGGACGTCCCGGCGATCGAGCACCCCAACGACGCCATCGTGCGGGTCACGCTGGCCGCGATCTGCGGCTCGGACCTGCACCTCTACCACGGCCTGATGCCGGACACCCGGGTCGGGCACACCTTCGGCCACGAGTTCATCGGCGTCGTCGAGCAGGTCGGCCCGTCGGTGCAGAACCTGGCCGTCGGCGACCGGGTGATGGTGCCGTTCAACGTCTTCTGCGGGTCGTGCTGGTTCTGCGCCCGCGGCCTGTACTCCAACTGCCACAACGTCAACCCGAACGCGACGGCGGTCGGCGGCATCTACGGCTACTCCCACACCACCGGGGGCTACGACGGGGGGCAGTCGCAGTACGTCCGCGTGCCCTTCGCCGACGTCGGCCCCACGAAGATCCCCGAGTGGATGCACGACGAGGACGCCGTCGTGCTGACCGACGCCGCCGCGACCGGCTACTTCGGCGCCCAGCTCGGGGAGATCGCCGAGGGGGACACCGTCGTCGTCCTCGGGGCCGGCCCGGTGGGGCTGATCGCGGCGCAGTCCTCGTGGCTGATGGGGGCGGGGCGGGTGATCGTCGTCGACCACCTCGAGGAGCGGCTGGAGAAGGCGCGCACCATGGCCTACGCCGAGACGCTGGACTACGACGAGCTCGACGACGTCGTCGTCGAGCTGAAGAAGCAGACCGACTACCTGGGCGCCGACGTCGTCATCGAGGCGGTCGGCGCGGAGGCCGACGGCAACTTCCTGCAGCAGGTCACCGGGACCAAGCTCAAGCTGCAGGGCGGGTCACCGGTCGCGCTCAACTGGGCCATCGACGGCGTCCGCAAGGGCGGCACCGTCTCGGTGGTGGGCGCCTACGGGCCGATCCCCAACGCGGTGAAGTTCGGCGACGCGCTGAACAAGGGCCTGACGCTGCGGATGAACCAGACGCCGGTGAAGCGGCAGTGGCCGCGGATGTTCGAGCACGTGCGCAACGGCCACCTGACCCCCCGCGAGGTGGTCACGCACCGCTTCCCGCTCGAGCACATCGCGGAGGCCTACCACGTGTTCTCCAGCAAGCTCGACGGCTGCATCAAGCCGCTGATCCTGCCCGACGCGGCCTGAGGGGAGCGACGATGAGCGAGTCCGACATCCCGAGCGCCTACGTCCGGGACAAGCGCACACCACCGCCGAGCCGAGAGGAGCTGCGCGCCCGCATCCCCGGCTGGGGGGTCGACCTCGACCCGGCCGACCGGCCCTCCTACCCGAGGCTGCAGTACCCGGCCGACACCGGCGCGCACTGGGACTTCCCCGAACGCCAGCCGGGCAGCGAGGGCAGGGAGCACTCGATCGAGCACGCGTTCGTCACCCCCGTCTTCGGCACCGCGCAGCCGCTGCGGGGGCCGTCCGGGGCCATCCGGCGCTACGCCTACCGGCGGTTCAGCGAGGGCCGGCTGGCGCACTGGCTGCTCCTGGTGGTCGGCGACCGCGTCGACGCCTGGGAGCACCACCTGCAGTCGTTCGTCTCCGGCCGTCCGGACGTGCCCGCCTCGGGTGTGCGCACCGAGTCCACCCACGGCGGCGTGCGGTCGCGGCGCGGGCGCTCGGACGTCCGCCACCAGCTCCTCGACCCGGTCGTCGTCACCGGCCCCTGGGTGGCCGGCGCGGGCGTCGTGGTGCTCGGCGTCCGGAGGCTGCTGCGCGCCGTCCGCGGCTGAGCTGCCGGCCCGTGACACCGCTCGACGAGCTGCCCCGGATCGGTGCGCCGGCCACCCGCGCGCTGCACGGCGCCGGGTACACCGGCCTGGGGCAGCTCGACGGCGTCCCGCGTGCGCAGCTCGCCGCGCTGCACGGCATGGGTCCGAAGGCACTGCGGATCCTGGAGGAGGCCCTCGCCGAGCACGGGTTACGGCTGCGCTGAGCCCGGAGGGACCCGCGGGGTACGGCGGGTACCCGGGCCGGGACGTCCGAGGTCGTCCCCGGGGTGCCGGCCGCCGGGACCCCGCTCAGGGGGTCGCCGTGGCGGTTGCGGTGGCGTCGGTGGTGGGCGCGGTCGTGGTGGTCGGTGCCGTCGTGGTGGTGGGCGCCGGCGTGGTGGTGGGTGCGGCGGTGGTGGGTGCGGCGGTGGTGGTCGGGGCCGTCGTCGTGGGTGCCGCGGTGGTGGTGGGCGCCGGCGTGGTGGTGGGTGCGGCGGTGGTGGTCGGCGCGGCGGTGGTGGTCGGGGCCGTCGTCGTGGGTGCCGCGGTGGTGGTGGGCGTGGGCGTGGTGGTGGGTGCGGCGGTGGTGGTCGGCGCCGTCGTCGTGGGTGCCGCGGTGGTGGTGGGCGCGGGCGTGGTGGTCGGCACGGTCGTGGTGGTGGGTGCCGCGGTGGTGGTCGGGGTGGCGCTGGTCGCCGGCGACGGTGTCGCCGTCCCCGCCGAGGTGCTGGTCGCGGTCGCCGCGGACGGGGTGGCCGGCGCAGCGGAGCTCGTCGGAGGTGGCGTCGTCCCCGGTGGCGTCGTCCCCGGCTGCACCGTGGTGGGGGGTGCCTGGGCGAGCGGGGTGTCCGTGGCCTCCGGCGGCGTGGCGGCCCCGCCGCTGCCGGTCCGGCGCTCGTCGGACGGCAGCGGCGCCGCGGGGACCGGCGGGTCCGGAACGGTCATCGGCTCGGCACGGTCGGGGCCCGACCCGTCCGCGGGCGAGGTGTCGGGGTCCGCCGCCGCCCGCGCACCCGCGGCCCCGCCGTCCGCGGAGTCCTGCGCGGCCTGGACGACGCCGACCCCCCCGAGGAGCACCGCCACGAGCCCGGCACCGGCCAGGAGGTGCCTGGCCCTCCCGGGTGCCCGACGGGAGAGAGCCGCCGCCCGACCGAGACCCACGAGGCCCGCCAGGCCCACCAGGCCCGCGCGGCGCCGTCGGCAGGGCGGAGCGCCGTGGACGGTGGGGCGGGGACCCGGTCCGGCACGGCCGGGCGAGGCCGGCGCGGAGGCCGGCGCTGCGAGGAGCCCCGCCGCCTGACGGGCCTGGATGCCGGACTTGTCCGACAGGACCAGCTGCGGCAGGAACAGGAACGCCAGGAACCCGGCCGCGGCCACGGCGGCCACGACGAGGAACACCAGGCCGATGGAGTCGGCGAACCCGGTCCGGAACGGCAGCGCCAGGGAGCCGGGCAGGTGCTGGACGAAGGAGGTGTCCGACAGGTCCCCACCGGTGGGCAGCCGACCGCTGCCCACCGCGTCGGCCACCCGGGGGTCGGCCGCCGCGGACGCGGTCACGGCCGCCCCGATGTCGGTGGGCAGGCGGCTGAAGAGCACCGACAGGAACGCCGCGGTGCCGATGGTGGCGCCCATCTGCCGGAAGAAGGTGACCGACGAGGTGGCCACGCCCATCTGGGAGGGCGCGACGGCGGTCTGCACCGCCAGCACGGCGGGCTGCATGTTGAAGCCCAGGCCCACACCGAGGAGCACCATGAGCGGCGCCAGCGCCAGGACCGGGGTGTCCGCGCCGACGACGAACGACAGCGCGACCAGCGCGACGGCCATGAGCACGGTGCCCGCCAGAGGGAACACCCGGTAGCGGCCGGTCCGGGAGATGGCGACGCCCGAGCTCGAGGCGCCGATCGCGATGCCGACGACCAGCGGGATCATCTGCAGGCCCGCGACCGTGGCGCTGGAGCCGTGCACGATCTGCAGGTACTGCGGCAGCAGCAGCAGGCCGCCGAACATGGCCGCGCCCACCACCGTGCTGCCCGCGGTGGCGACGGTGAAGGTGCGGTTGCGGAACAGCCGCAGCGGCAGCAGCGCCTCCTCCCCGTAGGCGCGCTCGGCCAGCAGGAAGAGGGCGAGGCCGACGGCGCCGATCGCGTAGCACGTCAGGGCGTCGGTGGAGGTCCAGCCCCAGGTGCGGCCGCGCTCGGCGACGAGGAGCAGCGGCACGATGCAGGTGACCAGCGCCAGCGCGCCGGGCCAGTCGATGCGGTGCTCGCGCCGCTCGTGCGGCAGGTGCAGCACGCGGAACACCGCGGCGAACGCCAGCAGGCCCAGTGGCACGTTGACCAGGAAGACCCACCGCCAGCCCGCCACGCCCAGCAGCGTGGACCGGCCGGCGAGGAAGCCGCCGACGAGCGGCCCCAGCACGCTCGAGGCGCCGAACACGGCCATGAAGAAGCCCTGGTAGCGGGAGCGCTGCCGCGGCGGCACGACGTCGCCGATGATCGCCAGCGCCAGCGACATCAGGCCGCCGGCGCCGATGCCCTGGACCGCGCGGAAGGCGGCGAGCTGGTACATGGAGCCGGCCATGCCGCAGAGCACCGAGCCGAGGACGAAGACGGCGATGGCGAACAGGTAGAAGGGCCGCCGGCCGTAGACGTCGGAGAGCTTGCCGTACAGCGGTGTCGAGATCGTCGAGGTGATCAGGAACGCCGTCGTCGCCCACGCCTGCAGGTCGTAGGCCCGCAGGTCGTCGGCGATGGTGCGGATGGCGGTGGCGGCGACGGTCTGGTCGAGGGCGGCGAGGAACATCGCGACCATCAGCCCGGCGATGATCGTGAGGATCTGCCGGTGGGTGAAGGCGCCGTCCTCGTCCGGTGCGGCGGCGGCCGCGCGCGTCTCCCGGCGCTCGGCCGCGCTGGGGGAGTGGCCCCGGGTCACGAGCCCGCCTCGGGCGGGGCGGCCGGTCCGCGGCCCGTCGCACCGGTGGGCCGCGTCGCGCGGGCCACGATCGGGGACGGGTGCCGGGTCATGCTGCTCCTCGGTGCGACCGGTTCGCTGGTGACGACGGGCACGCGTCACGGGCGGCGGCCGGCGTGTCGACGATCTCCCTGGCGGATCCGGCTGCTGCTGCCGGACGGGGTCCGTGGGTCGGGACCGGGCCCCACGCTAGGGCCGCTGTGGAGACGACCACATCCGTCGCAGGTCGCGTTCCGGGCATCCGACTCCCGTGTGGGGGAGGACCGCGGTCGCCTGCGACCCGAGGAGCGGGTGGCCGTCAGGTCCGGCGCGGCGCGAGCGGGACGCCGGGCGCCCGGCGACGGCGCGGACGGGACGTCCGGGGAGTGCGGACGACCGCCTGGGACCCGGCTGTGAGGGCCAGGGCCGGTCAGCAGGCGCGGCCGACCTGGGACGTGACCGCGCGCTGGTCCCACTCGGGCGGGGACGGGACGGCACGAGGTGGCGGTCGGTCCCCCCGCGTCGAACGGGTCCCGCCGCAGTCTCGGGGGCGGTGGTCAGCCGATGCGGTGGCGGGTGAGGAAGGGCACGAGCACCCCGAGCAGCGCCTCGGGGTGGGTCAGCGCGACGTCGTGCCCGGCGCCTGCGACCACCACCTGGTCGGCCTGCGGCAGCCACGCGCGGATCAGCTCGCCGACCCCGTCGAAGAGGGAGCCGTGGTCGCTCCCGGCGACGTGCAGCACCGGACAGCGCACCCGGGCGGCGGTGGAGGCGTCGAAGGGCCAGTCGAGCAGCGCCGGGACGTCGACGTCGAGGAAGGTCCCGCCATCGCGCACCACCTGCGCCGAGCTCCCCGGGACGACGCCGTCGAGCTGCCCGCGCCAATCGGGCCCCGTCATGCGGGTGAGGAAGCGGTCGACGGCGGCCTCGACCCCCCGGGCCTGCCGGTCACCCAGGAGGTCGGCACTGGCGGCGCGGAACGCGGCATCCCCCGGGCCGTGCACCGGGGGCGGTTCGACCAGCGTGAGCGTGCGGACCACGTCGGGGTGGTCGGCGGCCACCTGGAGGGCCACCGCGGCGCTGTAGGAGACACCCAGGACGTGCACCCTCTGGAGGCCCAGCGCCGCCAGCAGTCGTGCGCAGTCACCCGCGTCCTGAGCGATGGAACCGGGCGGCGTGGCCGGGCTGCTGCCGGCGTAGCCGCGCCGGTGGTAGTGGACGACCCGGAACCGGTCCCGCAGCCGCTGGGCCAGCGGCAGGAGCTCGTCCGCAGTCAGCGCGGTGGGCACGAGGGCGACCGGGTCGCCGGAGCCGAGGACCACCGTCTCCAGGTGGCCGCTGTCGATCGCGACCCGCGTCATCGGCTCCCTCATGGCGGCGATGGTGGAGCGCCCACGGGCCGCAGTCCAGGCACCGGGCACGCGGGAGCAGGCGTCGGCCGACAGCGACACGTGTCCTCTCGTCACCCCACCGCGCGGTCGATGAGTTCGGAGCTCCCCGCCGGTCCTCTCCTCGTGACCCCCGAGGAAAGGACACCGCGATGTCGGAGCTCCTCGTCGACTTCATCACCTCCCTCGACGGCTACGCCTCGGGAGAGGGATGGCCCGGGTTCTGGGGCCTCGAGGGCCCGGAGTACCTCGCCTGGCTCGGCGAGCAGCCCGAGGTCACCTACCTGATGGGAGCCAACACCTACCGCCTGATGTCGGGCTTCGCCGCCGGCGAGGTCCCGGGTGGCCAGGACGAGTTCAGGCCCGAGGAAGAGGCGTCCGTCGACCAGCTCACGCGCGCGCCGAAGGTGGTGTTCTCCTCCTCGCTCGAGGAACCGCTGACGTGGGCCAACTGCACGCTCGTCCGCGGCGACGCCGTCGAGGCGGTCCGCGCCATGAAGGAGAACGGCTCGGGGCTCCTCAGCACGATCGGCAGCCTCAGCCTGAGCCGGTCGCTGCTCCGGGCCGGACTCGTCGACCGCTTCCGGGTCGGGATCTTCCCGGTGATCACCGGGGCCACGGGCGCGGAACGCATCTACGACGGCTATCCGGACGTCGCCCTCGAGATGATCGGGCACCGCACCCTCGACGGCCGCATCCAGCTGGTCGAGTACAGACCCCGCGTGCTCGAGCACCCGCCGCTCGGCGCCCCTGCGTGAGGTCGCCGCGTCCGCCGGTCCGGACGGCCGGCCGCGAGTACGGACCGCGGTCGACCGGCTCGGTCACGAGACAGCCGAGCGTCTGACCAGCCCGCTCGGGACAGCGCTGCCGGCGCCCCCGGCACCTCCGCGTCGGTCCTGAGGTGACCGTGTGCAGACAGTGGCTGCCGAGGACGCGCCGCCGCACTCCCGCGGACCGCGGCGGCGCTGAGGGCGTGCTCCCCGGTGACCGGGGGAGGTGGACGTGCAGGTCGGCGGCCTGTCGGCCTGGTGCGCCATCAGGGACTCGAACCCCGAACCCGCTGATTAAGAGTCAGCTGCTCTGCCAATTGAGCTAATGGCGCGTGTCTCCGGGCTGCCCCGGTCACGAGGGAGAACGATACCAGCGCCCGGGTCGGGACCGCCGGGGACCACCCCCGCACGGACCCCACCCCTCCGCCGCAGCGGGGACACTGGGCACGCCGGCTCCGACCGGAGCGGCACAGGGGACAGGGGAGACGACGACGGTGCGACGGACAGCGGCGCTGGTCACGGCAGGGGCGATCGCCCTGCTCGGTGGGTGCAGCGGAGGTGACGACGCGCCGGCGACGGCGGCGCCGACCACCGCCACCACCACCGCGGACGCCGCCCCGGCGCAGGTCGCGCTCGCCCCCGCCGACGGCGCGACCGACGTCGCCCCCGCCGACCCGGTGGAGATCTCCGTCACCGACGGCGAGGTCACCGAGGTGACCGTCACCGACGCCGACGGCGCCGAGGTGCCCGGCGAGCTGACCGACGGCGAGACCGAGGGCACCGAGGTGTGGACCCCGGAGGACACCCTGGAGTACGGCACCACCTACACGCTCACCGCCGCGGCGGAGAACGCCGACGCCGAGCCCGCCGAGGCCACCAGCACCTTCACCACCGTCACCCCGGAGGCGTTCACCACCCCCTCGATCGGCCCGCTCGACGGGCAGACCGTCGGCGTGGGCATGCCGATCCGCGTCTACTTCGAGGAGCCGGTGGTCGACCGGGCCGCCGTCGAGCGCCGCCTGCTGGTCACCAGCTCCACGCCCACCGACGGCGTGTGGAGCTGGACCGACGACACCGAGGTGCACTTCCGCCCGTCGGAGTACTGGCCGGAGAACACCGACGTGACCCTGGAGGCCGACCTCTACGGCGTGCAGATCGGCGACGGCGTGTGGGGCGAGCAGGACCGCACCGTGGCCTTCCGCATCGGTGAGCGGCACGTGTCGATCGCCGACACCGCCACCCACACGATGGAGGTCTACGACGGCGACCAGCTGGTGCAGACCTGGCCGATGAGCGCCGGCAGCCCGGACAACCCGAGCTACAACGGCCCGCACGTGGTCACCGAGATGAACGCCGACCGGGTCATGGACTCGAGCACCTACGGCGTGCCGGTCGACAGCCCCGAGGGCTACCGGACGCCGGTGAAGTGGGCCGTGCGGCTCTCCGACAGCGGCGAGTTCGTGCACGCCGCCCCGTGGTCGGAGGCCCAGCAGGGCCGGGAGAACGTCTCGCACGGCTGCATCAACCTCTCCACCGACCGCGCCCGCTGGTTCTTCGAGTTCTCCCAGCCCGGCGACGTCGTCGAGATCCGCAACTCCTCCGCCGGCACGCTCACCTCCGACATCTCCGACTGGACCGTCCCGTGGGAGGAGTGGAAGGCCGGCAGCGCGCTCTCGTGATCGTGGTTTCTGCCGCCGCGACCGCGGGCACCACCTGGGCGTTTCCTGGGGAGGGGAGCGTCGTGGACACCTGGTTGATCGTGCTGGTCGTCGTCGTCGCGCTGGTCGTGCTGGCCCTGGTCGGGCTGGCTGTCGCCAAGCGCAGCCGCGTGGCCTCGGCCCGCCGCCGGGAGCAGCAGCGCGCCCAGGCGCGCGAGCACCTGGAGGAGGCGCGGCTGCGCGGGGCGCAGGCGGAGAAGGAGCAGGCGCTCGCCGAGGAGCAGGCCGCCCGCGCCCGCCGCGAGCGCGCCGAGGTCGAGGAGCGCACCCGCCTGGCCGAGCAGGAGGCACGCCAGCGGGCCGCCACCGCGCAGGAGCACGCCAGCGCCGCCGAGCGGCTGCGCGCCGAGGCCGAGAAGCTCGCCCCGGGGCTCGCCGACGGCCAGCGCGACGGCAACCACGTCGTCGACCGCGACCCGGCGGGGAACCAGGCCGTCGACCCGGACGCCACCCGCCGCATCGACGGGACCCAGGCACCGGTGGCCGGCGACGGCCGCGGAGGCTCCACCCGCCGCTGACGGCGTCCCCTCCGCTCAGTTCCGGCGGCCACATCGGTCTGTCCTCCGGGAGGGGCCGCACCGGCCCCGGGACGACCGGAGGGGACCGTGGCCGACCTGCTCGCCATCGGCACGCGCAAGGGGCTGTGGCTGGCCCGCAGCGACGACGACCGCCGCAGCTGGACCCTCGATGGGCCGCACCTGCTCGCGCAGGAGGTGGCCGCGGTCGCCGTCGACGTCCGCGGGTCGGCGCCCCGGCTGCTCGCCGGTGTCCAGTACGGCCACTGGGGACCCACGGTCACCTGGTCCGACGACCTGGGTGCCAGCTGGTCGGAGACCGACGAGGGCGCCATCCGCTTCCCCGCCGACACCGGGGCCGCGCTCGCCCGCGTGTGGCAGTTGCGGCCCGACACCGCCGCGCGCCCCGGAGTCGTCTGGGCCGGCTGCGAGCCGCACTCCCTGTGGCGCAGCGAGGACGGCGGCCGCTCGTTCACCCTCGTCCGCGGCCTGTGGGACCACCCGCACCGGCCCGACTGGGCGCCCGGCTTCGGCGGCGGTGCCGTGCACACCGTGCTGCCGCACCCCACCGGGGAGCGCCTGGTGGTGGCGATGAGCACCGGCGGCGTCTACGTCAGCGAGGACGGCGGCGGCTCCTGGCAGCCGCGGAACAAGGGCATCGGCGCCGTCTTCCTGCCCGAGCCCGCACCCGAGTACGGCCAGTGCGTGCACAAGGTGGCGGTCGACGCCGGTGACCCCGACCGCCTGTACGCGCAGAACCACTTCGGCGTCTACCGCACCGACGACGCCGGGGGTGTGTGGACCTCGATCGCCGAGGGCCTGCCGGCCGACTTCGGCTTCCCGGTGGTCGCCTCACCGACGACCCCGGGCACGGCCTGGGTGGTACCACTGGTCGCCGACGCGCAGCGGGTGCCCCCCGACGGCCGGCTGCGCGTGCACCGCACCCGGGACGCCGGCGCGACCTGGACCGAGCTCGGCGCCGGGCTGCCCGACGCCACGTGGACCGCGGTGCTCCGCGACGCCGTCTGCGTGGACGAGGCCGACCCGACCGGCGTCCACGTGGGCACGAGGGACGGCTGCGTCTACTCCAGCCGCGACGAGGGGGAGACGTTCACGCTGGTGGCCGACCACCTGCCCGACGTGCTGTGCGTGCGCGCGGCCCGGCTGCCGTGAGCGTCGAGGTGGTCCTGCCGGGCGTGCTCGCCGACCTGGCCGGCGGCGAGCGGCGGCTGCAGGTGGAGCCCGCGGCACCGACGGTCGCCGGCCTCCTCGACGCGCTCGCGACCCGGCACCCGGTCCTCGAGCGGCGGATCCGCGACGAGGCCGGGGCGCTGCGCCGCTTCGTCAACGTCTACGTCGACGGCGACGACGTCCGGTTCGCCGCCGGGCTGGCCACGGCCGTGCCCGCGGGCGCGGTCGTGCAGGTGCTGCCCTCGGTGGCCGGCGGCTGACCGCCGGTCAGAGCCGGGCGAGGGTGGCGCAGTCGGCGCAGAGCTGCTGCTCCTCGTACCCCTCCGGCGGCCACTGGAGCTGCTCGTCGACGGCGACGTAGGCGCCGCACAGCGACTTGCGGCTGCGGCCGGTGACCCGGCCGATCGTCGCGTGCGCCGGGCCGATCTGGCGGGGCTGGAGGCCGTCGGGGCTGCCGACCGAGCCGACCATGACGACCGCGTGCGCGGTCCCGTAGGAGTAGGCGGTGGTCATGCCGCCAGGGTCCGAGCCCGCGCCGGGACGGGCCAGCACCGCCCGGTGCGTGTCGGGCACGGGGCGGTGCAGGCGTCCCAGCCGCCCCACCCGGCACGGGTGCCGCACCCCGATCGGCCGGCGGGCACGATGGCGGGGCCGGGAGGAAGGGGGATCGGGTGCCGCTGCCGCGCGCGCTGGCGCCGCTGCGCTCCCCGGCCTACCGCCGGCTGGCGGCCTCCCTGGCGCTGTCACTGGTCGCCAACGGCTCGTGGGCGGTCACCGTCGTCTGGCAGGTGGTCGCCCTCGGCGGGGGCCCGGCGGAGCTGTCGCTGGTCGGTGGCCTGTCCGCGGCCGGGACCCTGGGCGCGGCCCTGCCCGGCGGGGTGCTGGCCGACCGCGTGCCGCAGCGACACCTGCTGCTCGCGGTGACGCTGCTGTCGGCGGTGCCGGTGGCCGCGGTGGGTGGACTGTCCCTGGCCGGCGCGCTGCCGCTGCCGCTGCTCGCCGTCGCCGGCCTGCTGGGCGGGGTGGCACTGGGCCTGCACTACCCGGCCTACTCGGCGCTGGTGCCCGCGCTGCTGCCACCGGAGCAGGTCCTGGCGGCCAACGGGCTCGAGGGGGCGATGCGCCCGGCGCTGTACCAGGTGGCCGGACCCGCGGCGGCCGGACTGCTCGTGGCCGCGCTGTCCCCGGGCGCCGCCCTGCTGGCCACCGCGGCCGCCTCGCTCGGCGCCACGCTGTGCGTCCTCGGGCTGCCGCTGCTGCCGGTGCGCCGGGGCGTCGCGGCCGGTCACCCCGCCGCGGCGCTGCTGGCCGACCTGCGTGAGGGCCTGGCCTACCTGCGGCGCACCCGCTGGCTGCTGGCCACGCTGCTGTTCGCCTCGCTGGTGCTGCTGCTCACCACCGGGCCGCTGCAGGTGCTCGCGCCCTTCGCCCTGCGTGACCGCGCCGGTGGCGGCCCGCTGCAGCACGCGCTGGTGCTGGCCGCCTTCGGCGTCGGCGGCGCGCTCGGCTCGCTGGTCGTCGCCTCCCGTCCGCTGCCGCGTCGCTACCTGACCACCGTGGTGGCGCTGTGGGCGCTGGGCTGCCTGCCGCTGGCGGTGTTCGGCACCGCGGAGCGCGTCTGGCCGATGGTCGCCGCCGGGGTGGTGGCCGGGGCCGGCATCCACGGCGGCCTGGTGGTCTGGGGCACCCTGCTGCAGCGACGGGTGCCCGCGGCCCTGCTCGGCCGTGTCTCCAGCCTGGACTTCGTCGTCTCCGGCGCGCTGGTGCCGGTGTCGGTGGCGCTCGCGGGTCCGCTGAGCGAGGGGGTCGGGCTGTCGGCGGCCTTCCTGGCCGCCGGTCTCGCGCCGCCGGTGCTCGCCGTCGTGGTCCTGCTGGTGGCGCGGCTGCCCGCCGACGAGCGCGCCTCCCCGCTGGACGACGGGGCGCCGCCGCGACCCGGCGAGCAGGCGCCCGCCGGACGGTGAGCCGGGCACTCAGCGCGAGGTCGACCGGCAGCCCCGGCCGGCCGACGGCCGCGACCGAGCGCGGGACCCCTTGCCCACGCCGGGCCGGGGCGAGCAGGCTGGACGCGTTCCGGGCCGGGTCGTCAGCCGGGAGGCCGCCGTGGAGGCGCACGTCGGGGACAGGATCGTCGTCCGTTCCACGCACCAGGGGGAGCCGGAGCGCACCGGCGTCGTCCTCGAGTGCCACGAGCCCGACGGCGGGCCGCCGTACCGGGTGCGGTGGGAGCCCGACGGGCACACCGGGCTCTTCTACCCGGCCGGGACCGCGGCCGTCGTCGAGGCGGACCCCTCGCGCCGCTGACGCGCCGCCGTCACCGGGGCCGGGGGATCGCGACGGCGGTGCCGCTGACGCGGATGCCGCTGCCCGGGTCCTCGGGGACGTCGACGGTCAGCCGTCCGGGCCGGCCCATGTCCGCGCCCTGCAGCACGGTGACGGTGACCGGCGGGGTCACGAGCTGCAGCTCGCGCAGGTAGCCGCCCAGCGCGGCGGCGGCCGCCCCGGTCGCCGGGTCCTCGACCACGCCACCGGGCGGGAAGGGGTTGCGCGCGTGGAAGGTGGTGGCGTCCTCGCGCCAGACCAGGTCGACGGTCGTCCAGTCCCGCGCCGCCATGAGTGCCGCGAGGGCGTCCCCGTCGTAGTCGAGGGCGGCGAGCCGGGCCCGTGTCCCGGCGGCGAGGACGGGGTGCCAGGCGCCGGCGTAGGCGACCCGCGGGGGCAGGGCGGGGTCGAGGTCGGCGTCGGACCAGCGCAGCGCGCGCAGCAGGTCGCGGAGGTCGCCGGGCTCGAGGGGGACGGTCCGCGGCGCGACGCTGGTCAGCGTCGCCCGCCAGGACCCGTCGCCGGCCCGGCTGGTGAGCACCTCGACCGGCCCGGCGGGGGTGCGGTACAGCAGCCGGCCGGCCCCGTGGCGCTCGGCGTGCGCGACGGCGGAGGCGATGGTCGCGTGGCCGCAGAAGCTCACCTCGGCGCGCGGACTGAAGTACCGGACGTCGAGGCCGTCCCCGCGGGGCAGCAGGAAGGCGGTCTCGGAGTACCCGACCGCGGCGGCGGTGGCCAGCATCTGGTCGGGGGTCATCGCGGTCGCGTCCAGCACGACCCCGGCGGGGTTGCCCCCACCGGGGTCGGAGCTGAAGGCGGTGTAGCGCAGCACCTCGGGGCCGGGGGAGGTGCCGTCGGTGGGGCTCCGGTGCTCGCTGGTCGCCATCGGGGACTCCTCGGGGCTCGGGAGGCGGGGGCCGGGGAGCCGCCGCCGGGTGGAGGATGCCGGGCCGGCCGTGGTCACGGGAGGACCTCCTGGCGGGCGTCGATCCAGTACTGCGTGATGCGGCCGTCCTCGACCAGGTAGGTGGCGCGTCCGTGCTCGACGACCCGCCGCCCCGGACTCCCGCCGGTCCCGGCCGCGCCGCTCTGCCGCCAGGCCGCCTCGACCCGGCCGGCCGCGGCGGCGGTGACGCCGAGCACCTCGAACGTCCACGGCCCGACGGCGCGCTGCATCTCCTGCACGTGCGCGGCGTACTGGCCGGGGCTGCGCTCCACCACCGCGTGCACCGCTCCCGGGGGTCCCTGGTGCGCCTGCACCCGGGGAGCGAGGTAGCGGTGCACGCGGTCCGGGCGGGCGCCGGACCGGACGTCGAGCAGGAACCCCCGGACGACGTCCTCGGGAGCGCCCGGCTCGCGGGGTGGGGTCACAGCTTGGCCGCCAGCCTGCGGGCCTCCTCGTGCGCGCGCTCCCGGGCGGCGTCGGCGTCGCCGGTCGCCAGGTTGGGGCGGAAGGAGACCTCCTCGACGTCGGTGACCCCCGCCCAGTTCAGCCAGTCGCGCAGGTAGGGGCCCTGGAAGTCCGACCCGAAGGCGGGACCGCGGCCCGGGCCGTAGACCGCGCTGGTGAGCAGCAGGACGGCCTTCTTGCCGGTCAGCAGGCCGGTGTAGCCGTCGGTGGGGTCGAAGCCGAAGACCATCCCGGGCTGGCTGACCACGTCGATGAACTGCTTGAGGACGTAGGGGATGCCGGCGTTCCACATCGGGACGCTGAACAGGTAGCGGTCGTAGGAGTCGAACCGCCGGAAGGTCGCCGTGGCCCGCTCCCACGCCTGCGCCGCGGCCCCCTCGGGCTGCTCGCCGGCGAAGATCGCCATCTTCGCGGCCGCCGCGGCGGGCCCGAACTCCGGCAGCGTGCCGTCCCACAGGTCGAGGGTGTCGACGGTGGCCAGCGGGTCGAGCTCGCGGTAGGTGTCGAGGAACGTGGCCGCCAGGGCCAGCGACTCGGACCGGGCGCCACGGGGTGACGCGGAGACGTGCAGCAGACGGGACATCGTTCCTCCTCGGGTGGACCGCGGCCCTGCGCCGCGTCGGTCCCGACCCTCGGGCCCGGCTCTGTCGCCGCTCTGTCGCGCGGGTGTCACCAGCCGCGACGGCGCCACTCCTCCAGGGAGGGCCGCTCCCGCCCGATCGTGGTCGCCGGCCCGTGCCCCGGGTGCACGCGCACCGCGCCGGGCAGGCGGAGGAGCCGGTGCTCGACCGAGGCCAGCACGGTGGCGAAGTCCGACAGCGGCCAGCCGGTCAGGCCCGGACCGCCGGGGAACAGGGTGTCGCCGGTGAGCAGGTCGGCCCCGGCGCGCAGGCACACCGATCCCGGCGTGTGCCCCGGGGTGTGCAGCACGTCGACGGACAGCCGCCCGAGCTCGAGGGGGACGCCGTCGACGAGCTCGGCGTCGAGGTGCCCGTCCCAGCCGGGGACCGGCACCGGCGCACCGGCGGGCGGCTGCTCCTGGGCCCAGTCCCACTGCCCGTGCGCCCGCAGGTGCGCCAGCTCGTGCGCCCACACCGCGGACTCCGCCGGGTGGGCGAGCACCAGGCAGCCGTGCCGGGCGCGGAGGGCGTCGGCGGCCTGCACGTGGTCCCAGTGGGCGTGGGTGAGGACGGCGGCGACGACGCGGCGGCCGGCCAGGGCCGCGGTGATCCGCGGCTCGTCGTCCCCGGGGTCGACGACGGCGGTGTCCCCGGTCCGTGCGCAGCCGAGCAGGTAGGTGTTGGTCCGCAGCGGCCCGACCACCACGCGGGACAGGACGACGTCGTCGTCGCACCGCAGGACCTCGGCGCTCACCGCTCCGCGTGCCGGGCGTGCGGCGGGTGGGTGTACACGCGCTCGCACCGCACGAGCACGGCGGTGCGGCGCTCGGCCGCCATGACCCGGTCGTGCTCGTCGAGGTCGTCGTGGGTGCCGCCCGCCGCGGCGAGGACGCGCCGCAGCAGCAGCCGCTGCTCCTCGGCGGTCAGGCCCAGGCCGGGGTCGTCCGGGCCGGCGAGGTCGACGTCGCCCTCCACCGCGACCCACTCCCACCCGTGCCGCAGCACGAGGGGAAGCCGGCCGTGCCGGCGCAGGCCGGTGAGCTCGCGCGTGCGGCCGGGCGCGACGAAGGCGACGACCACCGCGGGGCCGTGCTCGGCGGCGGCCAGCCGTCGTACGAGGTCCAGATCGGCGTCCATGCCGGGTAGCTTCGCGCCGTCGCTGTCACGGTCCTGTCGGGGGGAGGCGCCGCGGGTGGACCTCCTCGTGCTCGGCCCGCTGGAGGTGCGGCGCGAGGGGCGGCCGGTCGAGGTGCGCCGGGGCCGGCCGCGCCGGCTGCTGCTGTCGCTGCTGCTGCGCCGCGGCGACCCGGTGCCGCAGGAGACCCTCGTCGACCAGCTCTGGGGGGACGAACCGCCGGTCAACGCCGACAACGCGCTGCACATCCTGATCAGCTACCTCCGCAAGACCGTCGCCGGGGAGCGGCTCCGGATCGACCGCGCCCCGACCGGCTACCGGCTCGTCGTCGACCCCGGTGCCGTCGATGCCTTCCGGTTCGAGGAGCTGGTCGCGCGGGCCGCCGCGACGGAGGGGGACCCGGCCGCACAGCTGCGCCTGACGTCGGAGGCGCTGTCGCTGTGGCGGGGGCCCGCGCTGGCGGAGGCCGCCGACGACGCCTTCGCGCAGGGCGACGTCGCCCGGCTCGACGAGCTGCGGGTGCAGGCGCACGAGCTCCGCGGCGCCGCGCTGCTCGCCCTGGGCCGGCACGACGAGGCGCTGCCCGACCTGGGCCGGCTCGTCCGGGAGCACCCCTTCCGGGAGCGGCTGCACGGCCAGCTGGCCCTCGCGCTGTACCGCGCCGGGCGGCAGGCCGACGCGCTGGCGGCGCTGGACCGGGCGCGCGCGGCGCTGGCCGAGGAGCTCGGTCTCGACCCGGGCCCGCAGCTGCAGGAGCTCGGCCGGCAGATCCTGCGCCAGGACCCGGCCCTGGACGCCGTGCCGGCCCGGCGCGAGGTGCCGGCCGTGGTGGCGGGCCCGCCGTCCGCCGCGGCGGTGCCCCCGCCGGAGGTGCCGGTGGTGCCGGTGGCGCTCACCTCGCTGGTCGGGCGCGGGGACGAGGTGACCGCGGTGCGCGACGCCCTGGCGGCGCACCGGCTGGTGACCCTGACCGGCCCCGGCGGGGCGGGCAAGACCCGCCTGGCCGCGGAGGCCGTCCGCGCACCGGCCCGAGGAGTGGCGGTGTGGTGGGCCGACCTGGGCGCCGTGCCCGCCGGGTCGGGGGTCGAGGGCGCGGTCGCCGCCGCCACCGGCACCGGTCTGGCCTCGGCCGAGGACGCCGCGGTCGAGCTGCGCCGCTGGATCGGCGCGCGCGAGGCGGTGCTCGTCCTCGACACCTGCGAGCACGTGGTCGACGCGGTCGGCCGGCTGGCCGCCGTCCTGCTCGCCGGGTGCCCGGGGCTGCGGGTGCTGGCGACCAGCCGCCGGCCGCTGGGGCTGCCCGGTGAGCTGGTCCGGCCGGTGCCCCCGCTGTCCCTGCCCGACCCCGCCGGCGGACCGGCCGCCGTCGCCGCCTCGCCCGCCGTGCGGCTGTTCCGCGACCGGGCGGCCGCCGTCCGGCCCGGCTTCGTCCTGGACGGCACCAACGCCGCGGACGTCGCCCGGGTGTGCCGGCTGCTCGACGGCCTGCCGCTCGCGATCGAGCTCGCCGCCGGTCACGCCGCGGCGCTGAGCCCACGCAAGATCGCCGAGCTGCTGGACGACCGCCTGCGGCTGCTCGGGGAGGGGGAGGGGAGCGGCCGGCACGCCGGGCTGCGCGCGGCCGTGGACTGGAGCTACGGCCTGCTGTCCGGGGACGAGGCGCGCTTCCTCGACCGGCTCTCGGTGTTCGCCGGGCCCTTCCCCCTCGAGGCCGGCGTCGAGGTGGCCGGCGCCGGTCTGCCGACCGACGGCCTCCGGCTGCTGCTGAGCCTCGTGCGCCAGTCCCTCGTCGCCGCGGACGACGACCACTTCCGGCTCCTGGACACCATCCGGGCCTCCGCCGCCGCCCGGCTGGCCGCCGAGCCCGACGACGCCCTGGCCGCCGCCGACCGGCACGCCGGCTGGTACGCCCGGTTCGCCGAGGACGCCGACCGCGCCATCCGCGGTGCCGACCAGGCCGGCTGGCTCCCCGAGTTGCGCACCGCGCGGGCCGATCTGCGCGCCGCGCTGCAGCACTGCCTGCACGGTGCCCGGCCGCGACCCGCGCTGGGCGCGCGGATCGCGTGCTCGCTGTCGTGGTGGTGGTCCTACGAGGGCTCCTTCGCCGAGGCGCGGACCTGGATCGCCGCGGCCCGGGCCGCCGGGCCGCACGAGCCGCGCACCGACGCCCGGCTGCACCTGGCGGCCGGGATGCACGCCGAGTCCGTCGGCGAGCTCCACGTCGCGGAGCAGGAGTGCGCCGAGGCGGCCGCCGGCTTCGCCGCGATCGGCGACGTCCGCGGGGAGGCGCGCAGCCTCCTGCACCTGGGCACCGCCCGGTGGGCCCTGGGCCGTCCGGGCGAGGCGGCCGCGGCCCAGGACCGGTCCATCGCCCTGTTCCGGTCGGCCCGGCACGACAGCGGTGCCGGACTCGGTCTGGTGCTCCGCGCCCGCACCGCGCTGGACCAGGGGGACACCGCGCTGGCCCGCGACCTGCTCCTCGACGCCCGGCACGTCCTCCGGCGCGCCGGTGACCCGCACCTGGTCGCGCTCTGCCTCGACCAGCTCGCCCGCACCTGCCTGGCCGACGGGGCCGTGGCCGAGGCGGCGGCAACGGCACAGGAGGGCCTCGACGTCTTCGAGACGGTGGCCCACCCCGAGGGCGTCGCCGCGTCGCTGCAGACCCTGGGCCAGGTCCGGCTCGCCCTCGACGACCCGGCGGGCGCGACCCGGTTCCTCCTGCGGGCCGCGACGACGGCGGCCGACCTCGGGCACCGAGCCGCCCTGACCGAGAGTCTCGAGCTCCTCGCCGAGGCGACGGCCGGCCCGGACCCCGTGCTCGCGGCCCGGCTGCTCGGCTCCGCCGAGCACCTGCGGACCACGGCCGGCCTCGCCCGCACGACGGCGCAGCGGAGCCGGCTGGACGGGTGGCAGCCCCGGCTGCGCCGGACGCTCGCGGACCGGTACGCCGCGGAGGTGACCGCCGGCAGCCTGGAGCCGGTCGAGGACCTGCTCGACGCGGCGGGCCGAGACCGCGGGGTCGCCTCCGGCACCGGTCCGGCCGCCTGACCGGTGCCGGGACGGCGTCGCCCGGCCTCAGCGCAGCAGCCGCTCCGCGTCGGCCCACGACCCGGCGACGGCGGACACCCCGGCCTCCCGCAGGGCCTCGGCGCGCTCCCGCCGGTGGGTCTCGGGCACGAACTGCAGGAGGCCGATGGTCGGGTACCCGGCGGCCACCGCCGAGCGCGCCCCGTTCAGCGAGTCCTCGACGGCGACCGCCTCGGCCGGACCCACGCCGAGGGTGGCGCCGGCGTACGCGTACACGGCGGGGTCGGGCTTGCTGGTCGGCTCGGTCAGCGAGTCCTCGGCGCTGAACCGGCGTCCCGGGTCGAACAGCGCGGCGAGGCCGGTGACCTCGAGGCAGGCGGCCAGCCGGGAGGAGGCGCTGGACGTGACCGCGGCCAGCGCGAACCGGCCGGACAGGCGCTCCAGCGGACCGCGCACCTCGGGGTCGGGTCGCAGGACCCTCCGCAGGTGGGCGGTGACGACGTCCTTCTCCTCGGCCACCCAGTCCTCGAGGTCGGCGCGGGTGAGCTCCCGGCCGTGCGCGGTGGCCAGGTCGCCGGCCGCGGCCCGGAAGTTCTTGCCGTTGGTCATCCGCTGCAGTTCGTCGGGTGCGTAGCTGCGCCCGGCGCCCAGGCCGGCGAGGAAGCGGTTGGTGACGTCGGCCGACGCCGCGTACGCCGGCTCCTCGGAGGGGAACAGGGTGCCGTCGGCGTCGCAGAGCAGGGTCGTCACCGCGGCGGGGTCCAGCGGGAGGAACCGCTCGGCGCTCACGACGGCGCCCCGTCGGCGAGGTACTGCTCGACGACCTCCCGGGGTCCCTGCCGGTCGAGGGCGGACAGGGCCTCCTGCACGCAGTCGGCGAAGCGCGGGTCCTGCCCGACGTGGTCGAACACCGACCGCTCCGACAGCAGCGGCGCGGCGTCGCCCCCCGCCTCCTGGGCGATCGGCACCAGGTCGAGGCGCGGCCCCTGCACCGGGACCTCGTCCCCGGCGTAGTCGTGGCCCCGGAGGAAGCGCAGCCAGCCCGCCACCGCCACGCACAGCAGCCGGTGCGGGCGTCCGGCCTCCATCGCCGCCCGCACGGACGGCAGCAGGTAGTTGGGGATCTTGGTCGAGCCGCGCCGGCCCAGCCGGGACAGCTGGTCGGCCATCCGGGGGTTGGCCAGGCGGCCGAGCAGCGTGGCCTGGTACTCGTCCAGGTCGACGCCGGGGACCTCGGGCAGGTGCGGCGCGATCTCCTCGGCCATGAGCCTCGTCAGGTAGTCGCGGAACACCGGGTCGGCCATGACGTCGGCGGTGGTGCGGTAGCCGGCGAGGTAGCCCAGGTAGGCGATGGCGCTGTGCCCGGCGTTGAGCAGCCGGGTCTTCACCGTCTCGTACGGCGACACGTCGTCGACGAAGCGGACGCCGACCTGCTCCAGCGGCGGCCGGCCGTTGCAGAAGGAGTCCTCCACGACCCACTGCCGGAACGGCTCGGTGACCACCGGCCACCGGTCGTCGACGCCGGTCCCGGCCGCGACGGCGTCCCGGTCCTCGGGGGAGGTGTTGGGCGTGATCCGGTCGACCATGCTGCTGGGGAAGGCGACGTGCTCGTCGATCCACTCCGCCAGGCCGTCGTCGCCGGTCCCGTCGCGCAGCCGGGCGAAGGACACCACCGCGGTGCGGGCCGCCGAGCCGTTGGACTGCATGTTGTCGCAGGAGAGCACGGTGAACGGCGGCTGCCCGGCCTCCCGCCGCCGGTGGAGGGCCTCGACGAGGTAGCCGAAGACCGTCTCGGGCGAGCCGGGGTCCTCCAGGTCGCGGGCGACGTGCGGGTCGTCGGCGTCGAACTCGCCGGTGTGCGCGTCGACGCGGTAGCCGGTGCCGGTGATGGTCAGCGTCACCACGCGCGTGCGCTCGTCGGTCAGGGCGGCGAGCACGGCCTCCGGGTCGTCGGGGGCGTAGAGGTACCGGGTCAGCACACCGACGACGGTGGCGCGGTCGCCGTCGGCGCCCCGCTCGACCACGGTCCAGAGGCCGTCCTGGCCGGCGAGGACCTCGCCGATCTCGCGGCTGTGCAGGCCGACGCCGACCACGCCCCAGCCGGTCTCACCGGCGCGGGCGAGCTCGTCGAGGTAGACGGCCTGGTGGGCGCGGTGGAAGCCGCCGACGCCGATGTGCACGATTCCGGGGCGCAGCGCCGCGCGGTCGTAGGTGGGGACCGAGACCTCGGGCGGGAGGTCGGGGAGGGTCCGGTCGGACAGGGGGACGGCAGGAGCCGCGGCCCGGGTCTGGGCAGGCGTCATGAGGGTCTCTCGAGCAGGAGCGGCGGCACGGGGACTCTGTTCACCCCTCGCCGCTCCCGCCCTGTGCCCAGCCGCGGGCTGCGCCAACCGGCGGCGGGTGGATGTGGTGCCCGCCCCGGTGGTGGGTAGGGGACCACGGCCTCGAGCAACCGGGGACGTCCCGCCGCCCCCCGGAGGCACCGTGCCCCTCCCGCCCTCCCTCCGCCCACCCGGTCCCGCCCCTCGCCGGGTGCGCACCGACGTGCCCACCCTCGGCGTCCGGGTCCACGCCCGGACGTGGCCCTCCGGCCAGGGGAGGGACCGGGTGCCCGTCGTCCTGCTGCACGGCCTGGGCCTGTCCAGTCGGTACCTGGTCCCGCTGGGCCGCCGGCTGGCCGCCCTCGGCCACGACGTGCTGGCGCCGGACCTGCCCGGCTTCGGCCGCTCACCCCGTGACCCGCACACCCGCTGGCCGGGAGGTCCCGACGTCGCCCGGCAGACCGAGCACCTGGTGGCCTGGCTGGACGCCGCCGGCATCACCCGGGCCACCTTCTTCGGCAACTCCATCGGCTCCCAGGTCGCCGTCGAGCTCGCCGTCCGCCACCCGGAGCGGGTGGAGCGGCTGGTCCTGTCCGGACCCACCCCGGACCCGCGGTACCGACGGCCGTGGAAGCAGTACCCCCAGGTGCTCCGGAACATGGCCTTCGAGGTGCCCACGCTGCAGGCGCTGTTCCAGGTGGAGTACCTGTCCACCGGCGTCGCCCGGATGGTGCAGCAGCTCGTCCGCAGTGCGGACGACCCGGTCGAGCTGCGGCTGCCCGACGTCAAGGCGTCGACCCTGGTGGTGCGGGGCCGGCACGACCGGACGCTGTCCCAGGAGTGGGCCGAGCAGGTCACCCGGCTGCTGCCCGACGGTCGGCTGGCCGTGGTCGAGGGCGCCGCGCACAACGCCCACTACTCCGCGCCCGACGTGTCCGCCCGGCTCGTGGCGGCGTTCCTCGCCGGCGAGCTGGACGCCGCCGGTGCCGCGGGCGACCCCGTCGTCCCGCGGTCGCAGCCCGGCGACCCGCTGGCCGCGCGTCGCCCGGTGCCGGCGCGGGCGCACGCGGCGCTCGACGTGCTCACCACCGCGGCGCTGCTCACCGTCCCGCGGACCCGGCCCTGGGGACCGCGGACCCGGGCGCTGCTCACCGCCTTCGGCGCGGCGGGCCTGGCCGACACCCTGCTCACCGACCACCCGGCGGGGCTGGTGCGCAGGATCCCGCTGCCGGTGCACCTCAACCTCGAGGCGTCGGCCGGCCTGCAGCTGCTGCTGGCCGCTGCCACCTGGCTGCGTGGGGAACCGGCGGCCGGGCGCCGGGCGGTCGCCGCGCAGGGCCTGTTCGAGCTCCTCCGGGCCGGCGCGTCTTACGCACCCGCGGGACCGGCCCGACTGGTCCCGGTGACCGCGGTCGCGCCGTGACGCCGGACCCGGGCGTTCCGGGTGCGTTTCGTCCGCTCCAGGGCGGGCATGTCCCCCCGGCACGGCAGGGTGCAACACGACGCCCACCGGCCGGCCACGACTCCGGGTGGCGTGCATCGTGTTGATCACCACGTTCCGTGAGACCTCCTGCCCGCGAGGGCCACGGCGGAGCGGGGAGGCGTCCCGTGGTCGCCCGGCCTGACGTGCGCCGGCGGCCGCTGGCGGCGGTCCCGACGATCACCGGTACTCCCTGGCAGCAGCCGTCACAGCACCAGCTGCGCGGCATGGACACCGAGGCCACCCTCGACCTCGGCTGGGGCCGGCTGGTGTTCGGCCAGACGTTCGCCGACCCGCAGCGGCTGGTGGAGGTGCTGCGCGGCGAGGCCGAGGGCCGCCGGGACATCTGCATCTACCCGCGCGACCCGCAGGTGCTGCTCGGCCTGGCGCCCGGCGAGCTGTTCCTGGACCCCTCGCTCACCTTCCGGCTGGACCTGCACCGGTACCGCCCGCGTCGCGAGCTGGTCGAGCACGTCTTCGTGCGCACGGTCACCTGCCCGGACGACGTCGCCGAGATGGGTCGTGTCCTCCGGCGCGCCGGCATGCTGCCCGGGGACCCCGCCACGGTGTGGCACGACCACTCCACCGGCACGGTCCGCTACCTGGTGGCGGAGGACCGGCGCACCGGACGGGTCGTCGGCACGGTCACGGGGGTCGACCACGTCCGCGCGTTCGGTGACCCCGAGGGCGGCAGCAGCCTGTGGTGTCTCGCCGCCGATCCCGACGCGGCCCCGCCGGGCACGGGTGAGGCGCTGGTGCGCGTGCTCGCCGAGCGCCACCTCGCCCGGGGGCGCGCCTACCTCGACCTCTCGGTGCTGCACGACAACGCCCCGGCGATCGCGCTCTACCGCAAGCTCGGCTTCCGCCAGGTGCCCGCGCTGGTGGTCAAGCGCTGCAACGCGAGGAACGCGCCGCTGTTCGTCCCCGGCCCGCCCGGGCTCGACCGGCTCGCCCCCTCCGCCCGGGTGATCGCCGACGAGGCCCTGCGCCGCGGCATCCGGGTCGAGGTGACCGACGCCGCCTCCGGCGAGATGCGGTTCACCCTCGGCGCCCGCAGCGTGCTGACCCGCGAGTCCCTCTCCGAGCTGACCACGGCGGTGGGGCTGGGCCGCTGCGAGGACGGGCGGGTCACGCGCCGGGTCGTCGCGGGGGCCGGCGTCCGCGTCCCCGTCACGGCCGAGGCGCCGGAGGACGACCTGGCACCGGCCCTGGCCCTGCTCGGGCGGTTCGGGGAGCTGGTGGTGCGGCCGGCCCGCGGGGATCCGGGGAGGGGGGTCACCGCCGGGGTGCGCGACCGGGCAGGCCTGCTGTCGGCGGTCGCGCGGGCGCGGCGGCACTGCACGGACGTGCTGCTCGAGGAACCGGTGGCGGGCGAGGAGGTGCGGGTGGTCGTCGTCGACGCCGAGGTGGTCGCCGCTGCCGTGCGCCGGCCGGCCACGGTGGTCGGCGACGGCGTCTCCGACGTCACGACGCTGGTCCGCCGGACCGGCCGGCGCCGGGAGCGGGCGACCGCCGGGCGGTCACGGATCCCGCTGGACGACGCGACGGTGGCTGCCGTCGCCGAGGCGGGCTGGGCGATGGACGACGTGCCGCCGGCCGGAGAGCGGATCCGCGTGCGGCCCACGGCGGACCTGCGCTCGGGCGGGACCGTCGAGGACGTCACCGACCGGCTGCACCCCGAGATCGCCGCGGCCGCCGTCCGGGCCGCCCGGGCCATCGGCGTCCCCGTGGCCGGCCTGGACCTGCTCGTCCCCGACCTCGACGGACCCGGGTGCGTCCTCCTCGGCGCCGACGCGCAGCCGGGGCTGGCCGACCACGGGGCCCGGCCGACCGCTGCCCGCTTCGTCGACCTGCTGTTCCCCGAGACCCGCTCCCGCTGACCCCGCCGTCACGGCCGACGGCCGTGGTCGGTCGAGAGGTGGTCGTCACGTGCGGGTCGGCGCGGTCCTCGACGTCGTCGGCGGCGGACCCCGGCGACCGTCCGGCGGGCCGGACGAGCGAGAGGCCCCGGTCAGTTCCCTGACCGGGGCCTCTCGGGGTGGGGTGAGTGACGGGGCTCGAACCCGCGACACCCAGGATCACAACCTGGTGCTCTACCAGCTGAGCTACACCCACCGCGTGCCCGCCCGGAGCGCGCGGCGCCGGGGAGCAGGGACGAGGATACCGGAGCCGGTCAGCTGCCCGACGCGGCCGGGGGGTCCTCGCCGGCCCCGGTGGCCGGAGGGGTGGCGTCGGCGGCGGCGAGGACGTCGGCGAAGCTGCCCGCCACCTCGCCGGCCGCGCGCTGGGCCTGCGACGTCGAGGGGCCGGGGGCGTCGACGAACAGCGTCCGCCGGTAGTAGGCCAGCTCGCGGACCGACTCGATGATGTCGGCCAGCGCCCGGTGCGCCAGGCCCTTGGACGGCTGGGCGAAGTAGACCCGCGGGAACCAGCGGCGGGCCAGCTCCTTGATCGAGCTGACGTCGACCATCCGGTAGTGCAGGTGGTCGTCGAGCTCGGGCATGTCGCGGGCCAGGAAGCCGCGGTCGGTGCCGATCGAGTTGCCGCACAGCGGAGCGGTGCGGCGCTCGGGCACCCACCGCTTCACGTAGGCCAGCACCTGCTGCTCGGCCTCGGCCACCGTCAGCGTCGAGGCGCGGACGGCCTCGGTGAGCCCCGACTTGGCGTGCATCTCGGTGACCACGTCGGCCATGCCCTCGAGGTCGGCGTCGTCGGCGGAGATCACCAGGTCCAGGCCCGGGTCGAGGACCCGCAGCTCGGAGTCGGTCACGACCACCGCGACCTCGATCAGCTTGTCCCTGGTGAGGTCCAGCCCGGTCATCTCGCAGTCGATCCAGACCAGGTGCCCGCCGCTGTCCGCCACGACGGTCGACCCTACGTCCCGTCCGTCGGGCCCGCCTCGGGGAACCGTCCTCTACCGCACCCGCCACACCGGCGCCACTCAAGGGGTCGGCCGGAGCGGTCCGCGCCGCTACCCTCGGCCCGGTCCCACCCCGCACCCCTGGAGCACCCGTGCCGCAGCCCGTCGTCCCCGCCCGAGCGGTGCCCGCGGCACCGGTCCCGCCGGCCGCCGGGTTCCGGCACCCCGTCGCCCTGGTGCGCTGGCTGTGGTCGGCCTACGGGACGCCGGGCCGGCCCGGGCGACCGACCGGCCAGACCGAGCTGCGGTGGATCTACACCGCGTGGCTCGGGGCCTTCGCGCTCAAGATGCTCGGCTCGTCCTGGGACGTGTCCTGGCACTTCAAGTGGCTGCGCGACGACCTGGCGCCGCCGCACCTGCTGAACTCGGCGGGCACGGCCGTCGTCATCGCGCTCGTGGTGTTCCACAGCTACAGCGGCTACGGCGTCGACCGCCGGGCGCTGCGGCTCATGCAGTGGGGGATCGGCACCTTCCTGGTCGCCGTCCCGGTCGACATCGTCAACCACCGGGTCAACGGGCTGGACATCACCAGCTGGAGCCCCAGCCACGCGCTGCTCTACCTCGGGACGGCGATCATGCTCGCCGGCGCGGTCCGCGGCTGGTGGCTCTACGCCGCCCCGGGCCGGGTGCGCGAACTCGTCTCGCTGGGCCTGTGGCTGTTCTTCGTCGAGAACGTGCTGTTCCCCAACCAGCACCAGGAGTACGGCGTCCTGTCGCTGCGCGCCTACGAGGCCGGGCGGACGACGGCCGAGCCGCAGCTGCTCGACTTCGCCGTCGCCCAGGGCCAGACGCCGACGACGTTCATGCTGCCCGTGCCCTCGTGGGTGCACCCCGCGTGGCTGGTCTGCGCGGGCCTGCTGTCGCTGGTCGCCGCCCGCCGGGTCGTCGGTCTGCGGTGGACGGCCACCGCGATCGCGGGCAGCTACCTCGCCTACCGCGCCGTCGTGTGGGTCGGCCTGGTGGCGCTGGACTTCCCGCCGTCGGTGCTGCCGTTCGTGCTGCTCGTCGGCGCGGTCTGCGTCGACCTGGCGGTCACCCTCCGGCTGCCGGGCTGGGTCGCCGCCCCGGTCACCGCGGCCGCCGTCTACGCCGCCGGCGGGCTGCAGGAGGCCGCCGGGCTGCTGCCACCGTGGGACCTCGGCTGGTGGTCGATCGGTCTGGTCGTCCTCGGCTTCACGGTGCTGTGGACGGGGCTGGACCTGGTGGCCCGCAGCTCCTCCTCCGCCCGCTGGCGCCGGCCGCTCGAGCCGGGCCGGCCGGACGACGTCCTCCCCGCCGGCGCGTCCGCGGCCGACGGCGCGTCGCCGCGTCGAGGACCGGGACCGGACCGTCACATGTCGTAACGTCGGCCCCGGCCGACACCGTCGCCGGCCCCCGGGCCCCGACGAGCCCTCCTGCGCGCCCCGAGGCGCCTGCCCCCTGCACCCGACCCCCGGAGGACGACGTGCTGGCCCTGACCCCGGCGCCGCTGCAGACGGCAGGGGAGCACGCGCTCTTCGCCGAGCTGACCCGCTGGGACCGCGGCGGCACCGTCCGCGGCGCGGTCGTCGCGTCGATCCCCGTGGTCGACGGACCCGTGGACCGGCGGGTCGCCGACGCCGTGCTGTTCGTGCCCGAGGGCCTGGCCGTGGTGCGCGTCGTCGAGGTGGTCCGCCAGAGCGGCGTGGTCACCGCGACCCCCGAGGGGTCCTGGACCATCGGCCCCGGCGCCGGTCCCGGCGAGGTGCTGCAGCTGGCCGGTGGCGGGTCGACCACGCTCGACGGGCTGATGCGCGCCGGCATGGACGCCGCCGTCCGGCTGCGCCGCGCCGGTCTCGAACCCGGCCGGATCGCCCGGCTCACCGTCCTCGTCGGGGACCTCACCGGCCTGGTGCCGGCCGACGGCGACCTCGGCGAGGGCGACCAGGTCGCGCTGCTGGAGTCCCGCTCGCTGCTGCTCGGCATCGCCCGGTCGGCCCGCTACGCCGGCGTGGACAACCCGCGGCTGTGGACCACCGCCGACGTCCGGGCCGCGCTCACCGCGCTCGGCCTGCCCGGCCGCGGCCCGACGGTCGAGGAGCTCAACGGCGAGGGCTTCCCCTACTCGCCCTACGTGCTGCGCAAGCGCGAGCTGCTCGCCCCGGCGGCCATGGCCGCGAGCCCGGCGATGGGCGGCGGGAGTGCTGCTCCGGCCGCGGTGCCGCTGGTCGACCCGGTCGCGGCCGCCGCGGTCGCCGCCGCCGCGATCCGCGCCGACGAGGAGGCCGCGGCCCGGGCGGCGGCCGGCCTCGTCCCGGCACCCGCCGCGGAACCGGCCCCGGCTGCCGTGGCCGCCGCCGTCCCGGCTGCCGTGCCCGCCGCGGTGCCCGCCGCCGTGCCTGCTCCCGCCCCGCACCCGCCGACCGCCCGGTTCTCCGCACCCGCCGCGCAGTCGGGTGCGCCCGCCGTCCTCGCCCCGGCGCCGGCCCCCGTTCCCCGCGCCCCCGCGGTCGCCGCTCCCGTGGCGCTGGCCGAGGCGCCCGCCGACGAGACCGGCGGCCTCGGCGGGCTCTTCGGCGACCCCGACCCCGGCCCGCCGCCCGCGCCGGAGCACGTCCCGGCGCCGGCCGACGCCGGCCCGCCGGGCCCGCCGATCCCGCTGGTCGGACCCCGGCGACGCTCGCCGGCGGCTCGGCGGCGGCTCGCGCTGCTGGCGGCCGGGTCGGCAGCGGTCATGGGCGCGCTGGTGGCCGGGGTCGCCGGCCTCACCGGGGGCGACGACGACGTCCCGGCCGCCGGGACCGGCCCGGCGGTGGCGAGCGCCAGTCCCGCGGCCCAGGCCTCGGCGCCGCCGCGGCCGGGGGACCGCAGCGTCGTGGGCGGGCGCGACTACGTGCTGCAGCAGGTGCTCACCGAGGACACCTGCACCGGCAACGCCTACGGCGACGTGGCCGACTTCTTCGAGGCCGGTGACTGCGCCGGCCTGTCGCGGGCGCTGTGGTCGACCGACGTCGGCGGCCGCGCGGTCGTCGTCTCCGTCGCCGCCGTCGACATGGGCGACGACGCCGGGGCCCGCGCGCTGCGGGCCCTGACCGACCGCGACGGCAGCGGCAACGTCAGCGACCTGCTGCGCGAGGGGCTCGGCTACCCGGGCGGTCCCGCGGGGCTCTCCGGCGCGGAGTACGCCAGCGCGGTGGAGGGCCCGGTCGTCACCGTCGTGGAGACCGCGTGGGTGGCGCCGGGGGGCACCGGCGGCGTGGCCGACCTCGACGTCGTCGCCGGCGAGGGCCTGTCCCTCCCGATGCCCGCCGCCTGACGCAGGCATGGGAGCCATTCCCCACGTCCCGGGGGCCCGGGACGTGGGGAATGGCTCCTATGCCGTGACGTCGACGAGGACCTTGCCGACCGCGCCCTCCTCGACCGCGCGGTGCGCCTCGGCGGTCTGCGCCAGCGGGTGCACGTGCAGCGGCAGCCCGGCCTCCTCCCCGACCCGCACCGCGCCGTCGAGCACCGCGGCGTTGACGTCCTCGACGGCGAGCACCTTGGCGCGCTCCGGCTCGGTGTAGACCAGCACGAAGTGCCACTGCGCGTTGGGCGTCATCTGGGTGCGCACCGGGAGGGTCACCGCGTCACCGCCGTTGTTGGCGTAGATCGCGACCGCCCCGTGCGGGCCGACCAGCTGCGCGTCGACGGCGGCGTTGGCCGCGGGCGCCACCTCCACGACGACGTCGACGCCCTTCGGCGCCACCTTGCGCACCTCGGTCACGACGTCCTGCTGCCGGTAGTCCACGACGTGCGAGGCGCCGGCCGCCGCGGCCAGCTGCGCCTTGCGCGGGCTGCTCACGGTGGCGACGACGGTGGCGTCGGCCCAGCGGGCGAGCTGGATCGCGGCGTTGCCCACCGCGCCGGCGCCGCCCTGGACCAGCACGGTGCGGCCGGTGAGCGCGCCCGGGCCCAGCCGGTCGGGCAGCGACTCGCCGAGGGTGAGGCAGCGGTGCGCGGTCAGGAAGGGGATGCCCAGCGCCGCACCGAGCTCGAACGGGGTGCCCTCGCCCAGCAGCACCGCCTGCCGGGCGGGTACGACGGTGTACTCGGCGGCGGTGCCCCAGCGCCGCTGCCAGGCCGCCTCCCACACCCACACCCGCTGGCCGGTGACCGCCGGGTCCACGCCCTGGCCCACGGCCTCGACGGTGCCCGCGCCGTCCTGGTTGGGGATCTGGTGGTCGTCGGCCAGCGCGCCGGCGGTGGCGCCCGAGCGGGACTTCCAGTCGGTGGGGTTCACCCCGGAGAAGGCCAGCCGTACCAGCACCTCGCCGGGGCCGGGGTCGGGCACGGGGAGGTCGACCAGCTCGAGGACGTCGGGGCCGCCGGTGCGGCGGTAGCTGATGGCACGCACCCCGCCACCTTGCCCCGCTCAGGCGGTCGGCACGACCTCGGGGCCGGTGGCCACGCGCTCCCGCTGCACCCGCCGCCAGTGGTAGACGTACAGCGGCCCCGCGATGAGCAGCGTCGTCCCGGCGGCGACCACCTCGAGCACCTCGAACCGGCGCTGGGAGGCCAGCGACTGCTCGGCCAGCCGCTGTTCCTCCTCGTCGTCCAGCGTCGGGTCCCCGTAGTAGCCCACACCGGGGTCGGGGTAGGCGATGCCGACCACCCCCCGCACCAGCTGCACGGCGGCGAAGATCGAGATGACCAGGGTCACCAGGCAGACCAGGTAGAGGTAGACGTTGCGGAGGGTCAGGCGCTCGGCCACGGGGGCTCCCGTCGTCGGCCGGCGGGGGCTCACCGGCGGTGACCGTCATCGTCCGCACCCCGGCGTCGCCGCGGCGCCGACGTCCCGCCGTGCGGCCGAACCGTTATCGGGGGGACGCGCTGGTAGGACGGCGCTGCCCGCACGAGATCACCGCTCCCGAGGCGATCGCCCGCCCATGGCCACGGGAGCGCCGATCTCGTCGCCGCGGGCGGCGGGATGATCGGGCGGTGCTCCAGCGCGTCGGGACGGCGGCCGTGGTCGTCGTCGTGCTGGTGAGCGTCCTCGTGGGCCTGCTCTGGACCCTCCAGCGCCGCCTGGTCTACCTGCCCGACGCCGGGCCGGTCGGTCCGGCGGCCGCGGTGCTCCCCGGCGCCCGCGACGCCACGCTGAGCACGGAGGACGGCCTGGAGCTGGCCGCCTGGTACCTGCCCGCGGCCGACCCGGACGCCCCGGCGGTGCTCGTCGCCAACGGCAACGGAGGCCACCGCGGGCTGCGCGCGCCGCTGGCGCGGGCGCTGCACGCCGAGGGGTTGTCGGTGCTGCTCTTCGACTACCGCGGCTACGGCGGCAACCCGGGGAGCCCGACGGAGGCCGGCCTGGCGCTCGACGTGCGGGCCGCCCGCGAGTACCTCGTGGCCGACGCCGGGGTGCCGCCCGCGCGGCTGCTCTACCTCGGCGAGAGCCTCGGCGCGGCGGTGGTGACCGAGCTGGCCGCCGAGCACCCGCCGGCCGGGCTGGTGCTCCGCTCGCCGTTCGTCGACCTCGCCGCGGCGGGGGAGGTGCACTACCCGTTCCTGCCGGTGCGGGCGCTGCTGCGCGACCGCTACCCGGTGGCCGAGCGGATCGCCGGGGTCCGGGTGCCGACCACCGTCGTCCTCGGCAGCCGGGACACGATCGTCCCGCCCGAGCAGAGCCGCGCCGTCGCCGGCGCGGCCGCCGACCTGCACCGGCTGGTCGAGGTGCCGGGCGCCGACCACAACGACGCGGTGCTGCTCGACGGCGAGGAGCTCGTCGCGGCCGTCGTCGAACTCGCCCGTCGCGCCTGAGCGAGGTGAGATCCGTGCGCGGTCGTGCTCTGCCCCCCACCTGGGGGCAGAGCACGAGCGACCGCGGGAGGACTGCCGTCCGCTCCGGTCCGGCACCGCCGACCCCGTGCGGACCGGCTCGTTCAGGCCGGCGCGATGGACAGCGTCAGCCGGCGGCGGCCCTCCTCGGAACGGGCGGTGCGCAGCCGCTCCTCCGACGGGGTGCCGTACTCGGTGGTGCGCTGCCGGGCGGGCCGGCCGATCGCCGCCGCGATGGCCTCGAGCTCGGCGATGGTCTTCAGCGAGCCGTTCTCGCTGCCGGCCATCCGGCTGATCGTCTCCTCCATCAGCGTGCCGCCGAGGTCGTTGGCCCCGCCGGTCAGCACCGCCCTGGTGCCGGCCTCGGCGAGCTTCACCCACGACGTCTGGATGTTGGGGATCCGGCAGTGCAGCAGCAGCCGGGCGACGGCGTGCACCGCCCGGTTCTCCCGCACCGTGGGCCCGGGGCGGGCGACGCCGGCGAGGTAGATGGGCGCGTTGTGGTGCACGAAGGGCAGCAGCACGAACTCGGTGAACCCGCCGGTGGCGTCCTGCTGGGCGGCGATGGTGCGCAGGTGCGCCACCCAGTGGGCGGGGGTGTCGACGTGGCCGTACATCATCGTCGACGTCGTCGGCAGGCCGACCCGGTGCGCGGTGCCGATGATCTCCAGCCACGTCGCCGCCGGCAGCTTGCCCTTGGTGAGCACCCAGCGGACGTCGTCGTCGAGGATCTCCGCGGCCGTCCCGGGCACGCTGTCGAGGCCGGCCTCCTTGGCGGCGGTGAGGAAGTCGGCGAACGACAGCCCGGTGCGGGCCGCGGCGTTGACGATCTCCATCGGGCTGAACGCGTGCAGGTGGATGTCCGGCGCCCGGCGCTTCACCTCGGCGATCAGGTCGAGGTAGGCGGTGCCGGGCAGGTCGGGGTGGATGCCGCCCTGCATGCAGATCTCGGTGGCACCGGCGGCCCAGGCCTGGTCGACGCGGTCGCCGACCTCGCTGAGCGACAGCGTGTAGGCGTCGGCGTCGGTGCGCCGCTGGGCGAAGGCGCAGAACCGGCAGCCGGTGTAGCAGACGTTGGTGAAGTTGACGTTCCGGTTGACCACGTAGGTGACGTCGTCGCCCACCGTGTCGCGGCGGACGGCGTCGGCCAGCGCGCACAGCGCCTCGAGGTCGGCGCCGTCGGCCCCCAGCAGCGCCAGGTACTGCGCGTCGGACAGGCCGGCGGGGTCGGCCTCCGCGGCCCGCAGCGCGGCGTGCACCTCGGGGACGCCGACGGCCAGCGCGGTGGAGTGCCCGTCCCGGGCGGCCGTCGTGCGCTCGCGCAGGTCGGCCCAGTCGCCGTAGACGGCGTCGAAGTCGCTGCGCCGGTCGCTGCTGCGCCCGACGGTGTCGACCTCGACGTGCAGGTCGGTGCGCCCGGTGGAGACCCAGGCCTCGTCGGGCTCCTGCCACGGCAGCCCGGTGGGGACGCGGCCCTCCACCGCCAGTCCGTCGGGCCCGGCGAGGGCGGCGACGTGCGGGCGGACCCGCGGGTCGAGCCACGGCTCGGGCTCGAGGACGTAGCGGGGCTGGGCGGCCAGCCGCTCGCGCAGCGTGAACCCGCCCTCGGCGCTGAGCGCGGCCAGCTTGTCGGTGTTCGGCCAGGGCCGCTCGGGGTTGACGTGGTCGGGGGTGAGGGGGGAGACGCCGCCCCAGTCGTCGACGCCGGCACGCAGCAGCAGGCCCAGCTCGGTGGAGTCCGACAGGTTCGGCGGCGCCTGCACCCGCGCCCTGGGCCCGAGCAGCAGCCGGGTGACGGCGACCGCGGCCACGTACTCCTGCAGCGCGAGGTCGCCCGAGCCGGCCATCGCGGTGCGCGGCTTGGCGCGGAAGTTCTGCACGATGACCTCCTGCACGTGACCGTGCCGCTGCTGCGCGGCGCGGATCTGCAGGACGGCGTCGACCCGCTCCGCCGGCGTCTCGCCGATGCCCAGCAGCACCCCGGTGGTGAACGGGACGGCGGAGCGGCCGGCGTCCTCCAGCACCCGCAGCCGCACGGCGGGCTCCTTGTCGGGGGAGCCGAAGTGCGGGCCGCCGGGCTGGGACCACAGCCGGGTCGCCGTCGTCTCCAGCATCATGCCCATCGACGCCGACACCGGCTTGAGCCGCTGGATCTCCTCCCAGCTCAGCACCCCGGGGTTGAGGTGCGGCAGCAGGCCGGTCTCCTCCAGGACCCGGATCGCCATGGCGCGCAGGTAGGCCAGCGTGGAGTCGAAGCCGTGCGCCTCGAGCCACTCGGCGGCGACCGGCCAGCGGTCCTCCGGGCGGTCGCCGAGGGTGAACAGCGCCTCCTTGCAGCCCAGCGCCGCGCCGTCGCGGGCGATCTGCAGCACCTCGTCGGGGGAGAGGAACGGTGCCTTGCCCTCCCGGCGCAGCTGCCCGGGCGTGGTGACGAACGTGCAGTAGTGGCAGCGGTCGCGGCACAGGTGGGTCAGCGGGATGAACACCTTGCGGCTGTAGGTGACGACCCCCGGCCGCCCCGCGCTGGCCAGCCCGGCGTCGCGGACCCGGGAGGCGGCGGTCAGCAGCCGGTCCAGCGGCTCGCCGTCGTCCAGCCCGCGCGCCGAGAGCAGCACCTCGGCCTCGCCGGCGTCGAGGGTCACACCCCGCTCGGCGCGGACGAGGGCGCGGCGCAGGGCGTGGTCGGGAACGGGCGCGGCAGTCATGGTGCCTGCACGTTATCCCCGGACGCGGTGGTCAGGACCGTGCCGGTCCGGCCGCTCCCCGCCGCCGCGGCGACCGCCGGCTCGGTCCGGTAGTCGAACAGGTCGGCCTCGTGGGTCATCCGCCAGTACTCGACGATCCGCCACGGGAGGACGGCGACGACGCGCCCGTCGGCGTTGCGGTACCAGTTGGTCATGCCCGGATGGGTCCAGACCATCCGTCCGTGTGCCTCGTCGACGGCCCGGTTGTAGGCGTCGTGCACCTCCTGGCGCACCTCCACCGCGCCGAGGTCCTGCTCCACCATCGTGCTGAGCACGTCCATGACGTAGCGGACCTGGCACTCGAGGATGGTGATGAAGCTGCCGCCGTGGCCCAGGGCGGTGTTGGGGCCGGTCAACACGAACAGGTTGGGGAAGTCCGGCACGGTGATGCCCAGGTAGGCGGTCGCGTCGTGCTCGCCCCACACCTCCCGGGTGGTCCGCCCCGAGCGGCCGGTGATCTCCATGGGGTGCAGGTAGCGGTCGGTGTGGAAGCCGGTGGCCATGATCACGACGTCGAACTCCCGGTGCCGGCCCGCGGAGTCGACCAGCCCGGTCTCGGTGACCTCCGTGACCGCCTCGGTGACCAGGTCGACGTCGTCCCGGCGCAGCATCGCGTACCAGCCGTTGTCCAGCAGCATCCGCTTCCCGAAGGGCGGGTAGTCCGGTAGCGACTTGTCGACCAGGTCGGGCCGGCCGGCCAGCTGCTCGGTCAGGTAGCGGGTGTAGAAGCGACGGTGGCCGTGGTTGGCCGCGTTGATCGAGGCGCGTTCCTCTCCCCAGTCCGGATCGACCTGCAGGGTCGGGTGGACCTTGTCGTTGAAGATCCACGACAGCCGGGCCCGGTACCAGGCGGCGTAGTAGGGCACGTGCTCCATGAGCCAGTGCACGTCCTCGCCGACGGGCGAGAAGTAGACGTCGTTGGGAGCGATCCACTGCGGTGAGCGCTGGAACACCGTGAGCGACGCGACCCGGCCGGCGATCGCGGGGCCGATCTGCATGGCACTCGCGCCGGCACCGACCAGGGCGACCCGCTTGCCGGTCAGGTCCAGCCCGGTCGGCCAGCGGGCGGAGTGGAACAGCGGGCCGGAGAAGGAGTCCAGCCCAGGGAGCGGGGGGATCCTCGGCCGGTTGAGGACCCCCACGGCGGAGATGACCGCGTTCGCGGTCAGCGTGTACGGCACGCCGTCCGGGCCGACGGCCGTGACCTGCCAGCGCTGGGTGTCGCCGTCCCAGCGTGCGGCGGTGACCTCCGTGCCGAAGCGGACGTTCGACCGCAGGCCGAAGGCGTCGGCGAAGTCCTCGAGGTAGGCCTGCACCTCGTCGCGCTTGCCGAAGTGGGTCGACCAGTTCCGCGGGAAGAACGAGTAGCTGTACAGGTAGCTCGGGGTGTCGACGCCCGCGCCGGGATAGGTGTTCTCGTACCACCCGCCCCCGACCTCGGAGTTCTTCTCCAGCACGACGTGACCGACGCCGGCCTCGCTCAGTCGCGCGGAGGCCAGCATGCCGGCGACGCCCGCCCCGACGACCACGACGGAGAACCTCCCCGCGTCCCCCGACACGGGGACGCGCGCCGGGGCCGCCGTGAAGCCCATGACCTCGCTCAGCATCGGCGCGAACTCGGGCGGCACCGGCTCACCCATGACGACGTCGATGAGGCCGGAGAGCCGGTCACCTGCCGGCCGGTCGATCGCGGCCGGCCGGCCGGCGGACCACGCCAGGACGGCGTCGACCACGCCGCGGCGGATCTCCTCCTGCACCTCCTCGGGCAGCCCGCCGGTGCGGTTGTCGTCCATGCCGCGACTGCGGGTGGGCCGGTAGCGCTCCGTCAGCCAGCGGGGATCGCCCGTGAGCTGGTGCACGACGGCCAGCAGGGTCGGGACGTTGCCGTGGGCCACGGCGGCGCGCAGCCGGCCGGGGTCCACCGGGTGCGGTGCGATTCCGTCGGTCATGGGACCTCCTCGTCCGTACGAGGCTAACCACGGGTAGTCACATCTGACCAGAGGCCAGGGGTGTTGTCCGGACTCGCGAGGTGACCGTTGACAGCGGGCGCGAACCCTCTCCATGCTGTGGTCCGCGCCATACTAACGGTCGTCAGCCAGTGCGGCCGCGATCCCGGGAGGACGTCATGGAACTCGTCGAGGCGATGCGCACCACCGGCACGTGCCGCTACTTCACCGACGACCCGGTGCCCGACGAGGCCCTCCATGCGGCCTTCGACGCCGCGCGGTTCGGACCGCAGGGTGGCAACCGCCAGCCGGTGCGCTGGATCGTCGTGCGGGACCAGGCCAAGAAGCAGGCGCTCGCGGACCTCTACCTGCCGTACTGGGACGAGTACTTCGGCGCGATCGCGTCGGGAGGGGTCGACGTCGGCGCGCTCCCGGAGACGGTCCGGAGCGCCGACCACTTCGCCCGGCACCTGGCCGAGCACCCCGTGCTGGTGGTCGTCTGTGCCGAGATCGCCGGCCTGCACGTGACCGACGCCGATCTGGACCGGACCCCGGTCGTCGGCGGTGCCTCGATCTACCCGACCGTGCAGAACTTCTGCCTCGCGCTGCGTGACCAGGGGCTCGGCAGCGCGGTCACCACGCTCCTGTGCCACGAGGAGCCGAAGGTCAAGGAGCTGCTGGGCATCCCCGACGGTTTCCTCACCGCCGCTCACCTGGCGGTCGGCTACCCGGCCCGCGGCTTCCCGCGCAAGCTCACCCGCTCGCCCGTGGAGGAGATCGTCGGTCTCGACGACTTCTCGACCCCGATGTTCCGCTGAACCGGGCAGGGCCTGAGGAGATGACCGACGCGATCACGACCACCCCCCTGGGCCGGGCGACGCTGGGCGACCAGCTGCGGCGCCACGCCAGGACGCTGCGCGACAAGCCGGCCTTCGTCGCCTACGGCGCGGACGGCGCCCGCCGGGTCACCACCTACGCCGAGCTGGACGAGCGCGCCAACCGGTTCGCCTCCGTGCTGGTCTCCCACGGCGTGCGCCGTGGTGACCGGGTCGCGGTGATGGCGCGCAACGGGGTGGAGTCGGTGGTGGCCTACTTCGGGGCGCTCAAGGTCGGCGCGGCGTTCTCCGGCGTCAACGTGCTGTTCCGCGAGACCGAGGTCGCCGCCCAGCTGGCCCACCTCGAGCCCGCCGTGGTGGTCGCCGGCGCCGAGTTCGTCCCGGTCGCCGACGCGGTGCGCGCGCAGGTCGACGTCCCCACGTGGCTCGTGCTGGGCGACGCGCCGGAGGGCTGGGAGTCCCTCCCGGAGCTGCTCGCCGGCGCCGACGCCGGCGAGCCGGACACCCAGGTGGACGAGAACGACCTGGCCCTGGTCGTCTACACCTCCGGCACGGAGGCCGCGCCCAAGGGCGTGATGATCACGCACCGCAACTACCTCATCTCGACCGCGCCGGCGTGGGGCTGGGGTCTGCGGACGGGCACCGACGACATCTGGCTCTACGTCATGCCGTTCCACACGATCGCCGGCATCGGGTCGATGACCTCGCTGCTCATGATGGGCGCCACCCTGGTGCTGCCGGCCACCACCGAGGCCGGGGCCTCCCTGGCGATGATCCGTGACGAGGGGGTCACCGTCATCGCCCAGACCCCCACCTTCTACATCGCGCTGGCCGGCCACGAGACGTTCGGTGCGGCCGCGGTCGGCACGGTGCAGCGCTGCATGACCTACGGCGGACAGGTGTCGCCGCACGCGATCAAGGCATGGGCCGAGGCCGCCCCGGGCGTCACTTGGGGGACCTACTGGGGACAGTCCGAGCTCTCCCAGCTGGGCTCGGTGGGCTGGTTCCGCACGCTGGAGGACATCCCCGACGGCGACCCGACCTGGATCGGCAAGCCGGTCTCGCACCTGGAGGTCCGGGTGGTGGGGGCCGACGGCGAGGAGTCGGGGACCGGTCAGCTGCTGTGCCGCTCGCCCTCGGTCATGCGCGGCTACTTCAAGGACCCCGAGCGCACCGCCGAGGTGCTCCGCGACGGCTGGGTGCACACCGGTGACATCGTGCGGCAGGACGAGCAGGGCAACCTGTTCTTCCTCGACCGGCTCAAGGACATGATCAAGACCGGCGGGCTGAACGTGTCCTCGCAGGAGGTGGAGCGTGCGCTGCAGGCCCATCCCGACGTCGTCCGCGCGGCGGTGGTCGGGCTGCCCGACGACTACTGGTCCGAGGCGGTGACCGGGTTCGTGGTCGTGCGCCCCGGGGCGGCGGTGACCGGCGAGGACCTGAGGGGGCACTGCCGGGAGTCGCTGGCCGCCTACAAGGTGCCGAAGGCCGTCCACGTCGTCGACGAGCTCCCCGTCGACCCCCAGGGCAAGCTCCTCAAGCGCGAGCTGCGCCGGGTCCACGGTCGGTGACCGGGGTCCCGGAGCCGGCCGTCCCGGACGGGGACGGCCGGCGCCCCCCGTCCGTGCGTCCGCGGACCGTCCCGGGGCGGCGCAGGGCGGAGATCGCCGAGGCCGCGGCACGGTTCTTCGCCGAGCACGGCTACCACACCGTCGGCATGCGCGAGATCGCCGAGGCGGTCGGCATGCGCGGGGCCAGCCTGTACAACCACTTCTCGTCCAAGGAGGAGATCCTCTACGCCATCGCCCTCGCGATGACGGAGGTGCCCGTCGAGCAGCACATCCCGCTCCTCGACGCGGAGGGCAGCCCGGCCGACCGGCTGGCCGCCCTGCTGCGGGCGCACATCCGGCACCTCGCCGACCACCGGGTCGAGCACCTCGTCGGGCTGCGCGAGCTGGCCGCCCTCACCCCGGAGCACCGCGCGGTGATCACCGACCACCGGCGGTACTACCAGCGGCGGGTGCGCGACGTGGTCGCCGCCGGGGTGCGTGCCGGTCAGTTCGCCGTGGACAGCCCCGGGCGGGCCGCCGTCGCGGTCCTGGACATGGTGAACGGCATCAGCTGGTGGCTGCGGCCCGACACGGACGTCGACGAGCTGGTGGAGACCTACCTCGGTCTCGCGCTCGACGGGGTGCTGCAGCACGCACGGGAGGACCGGGCGTGACGGCCCCCGGGCCGCTGGCGGGGCTCCGCGTCGTGGAGATGGCCGGCATCGGACCCGTGCCGCACGCGGCGATGGTGCTGGCCGACCTGGGGGCCGACGTCGTGCGGGTGGAACGGCCGGGGACGGCGTCCTCGCCGGACGGCGTCGTCGACGCCGACGCGGCGCTGTACCGCAACCGGCAGCGGACCGCCGTCGACCTCCGGAGCGACGCCGGCCGGACGACCGTGCTGCACCTGGTCGCCGCGGCGGACGTGCTGCTCGAGGGCTTCCGCCCGGGGGTCATGGAGCGTCTCGGCCTCGGCCCCGAGGAGTGCCTGGCGGCCAACCCCGGGCTGGTGTACGGCCGGATGACCGGCTGGGGACAGGACGGTCCCTGGGCGCGGACGGCCGGACACGACATCAACTACCTGGCCGTCACCGGCGTCCTGGAGACCATGGGACCGGCCGGTGAGCCCCCGCTGCCGCCGTTGAACCTCGTCGGGGACTTCGGTGGTGGGTCGATGTTCCTGGTCACCGGCGTCCTCGCCGCGCTGCACGACCGCGGCCGAGGGGGTGCCGGCCAGGTGGTCGACGCGGCGATGGTCGACGGTGCCGGGGTGCTGGCACAGCTGCTGTGGTCGTGGCGCGCCGCCGGCCGGTGGTCCGACCACCGCGGCGCCAACCTGCTCGACGGCTCCGCGCCCTTCTACTCGACGTACCGCTGCGCGGACGGGCGGTTCGTCGCCGTCGGTGCCCTCGAGCCGCAGTTCTGGGCGCTGCTGGTGACCGGCCTGGCCCTCGAGGAGGCCGACCTGCCCGACCGCTGGGACCGGCGGCGCTGGCCGGAGCTGCGCGCCGTGCTCGCCGGCCGCTTCGCCGAGCGCACCCGTGACGCCTGGGCCGAGCACTTCGCGGACACGGACGCCTGCGTGACACCCGTGCTCTCCTTCGCGGAGGCGGGCGCCCACCCGGCGGCGCGGGCGCGGGGGACGACGGTGACGGTCGACGGGGTGGAGCAGGCTGCCGCGGCGCCCCGGTTCTCGCGGCACCCCCAGCGACCTCCCTCGAGGGTCCGGGAGGTCGGGCCGGCCGACGTCCTCGCACGGTGGCGGACGGGGCCCGGAGCGGATCAGGACGCCGGGGCGTCGACGTAGCGGCCGCGGAGGCGGAGCAGGGGAGCGGCGTCCTCCCGCAGCACCGGCACGCCGACGACCCGCAGCAGCGCCAGCACGTGGTCGCCGGCCGGCACCAGGCGGTCGACCCGGCAGTCCAGGGCGACGACGCCGCCGTCGAGGACGATCGCCTCGCTGCCCGGCGCCCGCGACCACGGCACCGACTCCAGCAGGTGCCGGGCGCCGGGCCGGCCCGCCGAGGAGAACCGGCTGGCCAGGATCGCCTGCCCGGCGGCGAGCACGGTGAGCGCGCACGACCCCACCGCCTCGAGCACCTCGGCGGGGTAGCCGTCGGCGGCCAGCCCCACGGCCACCAGCGGCGGGTCGGCCGAGACGCTCATCACCGAGGTGACCGTCGTCCCCACGTCGTCGGTGTCGTCGCGGACGGTCATCAGCGCGACCCCCGCGGGGTGCTGGCGCAGCGCGGCGGCGAAGTCGGCGGGCGACACGGACATGGCCGCCAGTCGACCACACCGAGCAGGATGGGCCGGGTGAGCAGCGCAGCGCAGACCTACGACGTCGTCGTGCTGGGAGCCGGGTCGACCGGGGAGAACGTCGCCGACGTCGTCGTCCGCGGCGGCCTGTCCGCGGTGCTGGTGGAGGAGCACCTCGTCGGCGGGGAGTGCTCCTACTACGCGTGCATGCCGAGCAAGGCCCTGCTGCGCGGCACCGAGGCCATCGAGGAGGTGGCGGCGGTCAAGGGCGCGGCGGCCGCGGTGACCGGCGAGCAGGACGTGGCCGCGACCCTCGAGCGCCGCGACTCCGTCACCCACGACTGGGACGACAGCGGCCAGGTCGGCTGGGTGGAGGGCGCCGGCATCGGCCTGCTGCGCGGCACCGCCCGGCTCGACGGCGAGCGCACCGTCGTCGTCACCGGGCCCGACGGCGGGACCACGCGGCTGACGGCGCGGCACGCGGTCGCGGTGTGCACCGGGTCGGAGGCCGCGGTGCCGCCGGTCGAGGGGCTGCCCGACGTGCAGCCGTGGACCCCGCGCGAGGCCACCAGCGCCGAGGCGGCACCGCGCCGGTTGCTCGTGGTGGGCGGCGGCTACGTCGGCTGCGAGATGTCCTTCGCCTGGAACGCGCTCGGCTCGCAGGTCACCCTGTTCCAGCGCGGCGACCGGCTGCTGCCCGGCGCGGAGCCGCAGGCCGGTGACGCGGTGCTCGCGTCGCTGCGCGCCCACGGCGTCGACGTCCGCCTCGGTGCGCACGTGGGCGCCGCCCGCCGCGACGGCGACGAGGTCGTCCTCACCGTCGACGGCGAGGAGGTGCGCGGTGACGAGGTGCTCGTGGCCGTCGGCCGGCGGGCGCGCACCACCGCCGTCGGCGTGGACACCGTGGGCCTCGAGCCGGGCGAGTACCTCGACGTCGACGACACGCTGCAGGTGCGGGGCCTGCCGTGGCTCTACGGCGTGGGCGACGTCAACGGCCGCCGCCAGCTCACCCACATGGGCAAGTACCAGGCGCGCCAGGCCGGGGCGGCCATCGTCGCCCGCGCCCGCGGCGAGGAGGTCCGCGCCGAGGACTGGTCGCCGCACACCGCCACCGCCGACCGCGCCGCCACGCCCTCGGTCGTGTTCACCCTCCCGCAGGTGGCCAGCGTCGGGCTGACCAGCGCCCAGGCGCAGGAGCGGGGCCTGCCGCACCGAGTGGTCGAGTACCCGATCGGCTCGGTCGCCGGCGCCTCGCTGTTCGCCGACGGCTACGAGGGCACCGCGATCGCCGTCGTCGATCCCGAGCGCGAGGTGCTGCTCGGCGTCACCTTCGTCGGCCCGGCGGTGGCCGAGCTGCTGCACGCGGCCACGATCGCCGTCGTGGGGGAGGTGCCGATCAGCCGGCTGTGGCACGCGGTCCCGGCCTACCCGACGGTCAGCGAGATCTGGCTGCGCCTGCTCGAGGCGTTCCGCGGCTGAGCCGGTGCGCGGTGGTCCCGATCACCGTGCTGGAGTGGAGGCGTGCCCGCACCGTCCCGTTCCTCCTGGCGGCGCTACGTCGCCCTCGGCGACTCCTTCACCGAGGGGCTGGCCGACCCCGACCCCGACCGTCCCGGCGAGTACCGCGGCTGGGCCGACCGGCTCGCCGACCACCTCGCCGCCGCCGGTCCCGGCCTGGAGTACGCCAACCTCGCCATCCGCGGCCGGCTGCTGCACCAGGTGCTCGCCGAGCAGGTGCCCGTGGCCCGCGCCGCGCGACCGGACCTGATCAGCCTGGTGGCCGGCGGCAACGACCTGCTGCGGCCCGGCGCCGACCCCGACCGGCTGGCGGCCGCGCTGGAGGAGGCGGTGGCCGGGTTCCGGGCCGACGGCGCCGACGTGCTGCTGGCCACCGGCGTCGACCCGCGGCTGACGCCGATCATCCGGCGCACCCGCGGCCGGGTGGCGGTGTTCAACGCCTCGCTGTGGTCGATCGCCGCGCGGCACGGCGCCGTCGTCCTCGACCAGTGGGGTGCCGGCTGGCTGCTGGACTGGCGGCTGTGGGACGGCGACCGCATCCACCTCACCGCCGAGGGGCACCGCCGCACGGCCCTGGCCGCGGCCGCGGCGCTGGGCGTCCCGGTCGCCGACGACGGCGACTGGCGCACCCCGCTGCCCCCGGCACCGCCGCGGGCGCTGCGGGCGGCGCTGGCCGAGGAGGCCGCGTGGGTGCGCGGCTTCGTCGGGCCGTGGGTCGCCCGCCGGGTGCGCGGGCGCTCCTCCGGTGACGGCCGGTCGCCCAAGCGCCCGGTGCCGCTCGCGCTGCCCTGAGACGTCAGGAGCGGCGGCCGCGTCCCTCACCGGCGGGCGGGTCGTCGTCGACGACCTTGAGGAACATCCGCCGCGAGGGCGGCGGCAGGGTGTCCTCGATCGGGAACAGGTCGATGCCGTCGGCACCGGCCGGGACCGCCGGGACCGCGGGGACCTCGCCCGTCACGGCCTCGAGCTCGCCGGTGACCGCCTCCAGGACGGCGGCGGCCTCCTCGGCGGCCCGCTCGACGAGGGCCTCGGCCGCCCGCGGGCCGGTGCGGCTGGGCAGCGGCGCGGGCCGGCCGAAGGCGTAGCCCTGGGCCATCGCGCAGCCGTGCCGGCGCAGCCAGTTCGCCTGGTCGAGGTCCTCGATGCCCTCCGCGATCACCTGCAGGCCCATGCCCCGGCCCAGCTGCAGCAGGCCGTGCACCAGCGCGGCGGTGGAGGGCTGGGTGACGACGTCGGCGACGAAGGAGCGGTCGATCTTGACGGTGTGGATCGGCAGCCGGTGCAGCGCGGTGATCGCCGAGTAGCCGGTGCCGAAGTCGTCGAGCGCCAGCGTCACGCCGCGCTCGGTCACCTCCGACACCGCCTGGAGGGTGGCCTCGGCGGCGAACAGCGCCGTCGACTCGGTGATCTCCAGCTCCAGCCGCTCGGGCGGCAGGCCGGACTCGTCCAGCGCGGCGGCGACCAGGTCGCTGAACCCGGGCTCGGCCAGGTGGCGGGCCGAGACGTTGACGTGCACCCGCAGCCCGGCCGGCCAGCCCGCGGCGTCGTTGCACGCCTGGTGCAGCACCCAGGCGCCGAGCCGGGAGGTCAGCCGGTTGTTCTCGGCGGCGTCGAGGAAGGCCCCGGGCGGGAGCAGCCCGCGGGTGGGGTGCTGCCAGCGGATGAGCGCCTCGTAGCCCAGCAGCGTCTCGTCGGCCAGGGACACGATGGGCTGGTAGAACAGCCGCAGCTCGTCGCCGTCCAGCGCCCGGCGCAGGTCGGTCTCCAGCTGCAGCAGGTCGACCTCGTCGTCGGTCAGGCCGTCGTCGTGCACCTCGATGCGAGCCCGGCTGCCGTCCCGCTTGGCGCGGGTCAGCGCGTTGTGCGCCTGGCGCAGCAGGTCGTCGGGGCCGACGTCGGAGCCCATGGTCAGCCCCACGCTGGCCGACAGCACGATCTCGCGGCCGCCGAGCTGGAACGGGTCGTCGAGGACGGCGAGCAGCCGGTCGGCCAGCGCGCGCAGCCCGTCGAGGTCCTCGACGTCCTCGGCGAGGATGAGGAACTCGTCGGCGCCCAGCCGGACGGCGGTGTCCTCGACGCGGGTGCTCCAGCGCAGCCGGTCGGCGACCTGGCTGAGCAGCTGGTCGCCGGCCTCGGTGCCGAGGGTGTCGTTCACCGCCTGGAACCGGTCGAGGTCCAGGTGCACCAGGCCGACCTGCAGGCCCCGGCGGCGGGAGAGCGCGAGGGCGTGGTTGAGCCGGTCGGTGAGCGCCCGGCGGTTGGGCAGGCCGGTGAGCGGGTCGGTGAAGGCCCGGCGGACCAGGTCCTCCTCGGCGCGGCGGCGGTCGGTGACGTCGACCAGGGACAGGACGACGAACTGCGGCTCCCCGGTGCTGCGGTGCACCACGTCGTGCGACTGCTGCACCCACAGCTCGCTGCCGTCGGCGCGGCGCAGGCGGCGCTCGCCCTCCTGGCGCAGCCACGGGTCGAGGCCGGGCACGGCGCCGGTCCCGCCGTCGCGGACGGGGGCCTCGTCGGGGTGGGCGAGCAGGTCGACGTGCCGGCCGACCATGTCCTCGACGCCGCGGCCGGACAGCGCGCACAGCGCGTCGTTGACCACGAGCAGGCGCCCGTCGAGGTCGACGAGGGCCTGCGGGACCGGCGAGGACAGGAACAGGGCGCGGAAGAGCTGGCCGCGGTCGGCCAGCAGCGTGTCGATGGCCCGCAGCCTCGAGCCCGCCGGGCTGCCGGGCCGCCCGGGCTGGCCGGCCCTCGGCTGCGGCGTGCGGGGGGCGCTGAGAGTCACCCCGACAGGGTGGCCGACCGGGCGCCGGGAGTGACGGAACCCGTCGTCGGAATGTCGTGGTCGACCGATCACACCGGGTGATGGGAGCGTCCCACCGGGAACACCCGTCCCGGCGGGCGCGCTGGTGCCTGCGTGACCCCTGGCACGGACAAGCGGATCGGGTTCCTGTCGTTCGGCCACTGGCAGCCGATCGCCGGCTCGCAGGTGCGCAGCGCGCGGGACGCGCTGGTGCAGAGCGTCGAGCTCGCGGTGGCCGCCGAGGAGCTCGGCCTGGACGGCGCGTTCGTGCGCGTGCACCACTTCGCCCGCCAGCTCGCCTCGCCGTTCCCGCTGCTGGCCGCCATGGCCGCGCGGACCTCGCGGGTCGAGATCGACACCGGTGTGGTCGACATGCGCTACGAGAACCCCCTGTACATGGCGGAGGAAGCCGCGGCCACCGACCTGATCAGCGGCGGGCGGCTGCAGCTCGGCGTGAGCCGCGGCTCGCCGGAGACGGCGCTGCGCGGCGCGGAGGCCTTCGGCTACGTGCCGCCGGAGGGGTCCTCGGACGCCGACCTGGCGCGGGAGAAGACGGCGCTGTTCCTGGCCGCCGTCCGCGGCGCGACCGTCGTCGACGCCGACCCCGGGATGACCGGTGGCGCGCGCGGCCGGCTGGCCGTGCAGCCGCAGTCGCCGGGCCTGGCCGACCGCGTCTGGTGGGGCGCGGGCACCCGGGCCACGGGGGAGTGGGCGGCCCGCCAGGGGATGAACCTGATGAGCTCCACGCTGCTGGTGGAGGACACCGGCGTCCCCTTCGACGAGCTGCAGGCCGAGCAGATCACCCGGTTCCGCGCCGCGTGGGCCGAGGCCGGGTGGGACCGCCGGCCGCGGGTGTCGGTGAGCCGCAGCGTGATCCCGGTCGTCACCGACCTCGACCGCGCCTACTTCGGCGAGCGCTCCGGGGAGGACCAGGTCGGGCTGCTCGAGGGCGTGCGCGCCCGCTTCGGCAAGAGCTACGTCGGTGAGCCCGACCAGCTGGCCGAGGAGCTGGCCAAGGACGCCGCCGTCCGCGAGGCCGACACGCTGCTGCTCACCGTGCCGAACATGCTCGGCGTGGAGTACAACGCGGCCCTGCTGGAGAACGTCGCCCGGCACGTCGCCCCGGCGATCGGCTGGGCGCCCGCCGGCTCCCGCTGACCGGACGCACGCGAGCGGCCCAGGACCGGATCGGTCCTGGGCCGCTCGTCCTCCGGAGGGAGTGCCCGGGGTCAGGGGGCTCCGCTCAGCTGGCGTCGAAGGAGACGTTGCCCTCGGCGTCGATGAGGGCGGTGACGGTGCCCACGTCGGTCGGGTCGTCGACCAGGGCCGCCTCGCAGGCGATCTCCAGCCCGTCGGCGGCGACCAGGACGGTGCGGTCCCCGGCGTCGCAGGTCGAGGTGACCGTCAGGCCGGCCTCGGTGGCGAACTGCTCGGTCAGCAGCGCCTCCACGTCGGCGACCGAGACGAAGACCCCGGTGCTGTCGATGCGGACGTTGCCCTCGTCGTCGGTCTGCTCGACGGTGTAGCCGACCTCCTGGCCCTCGACCATCGCGGTGCAGGTGGTCACCGTGCCGGCGGCGAGCTCGACGTCCTCGGGGCAGCTGACGTCGGTGACCGTGACGCCGGCCTGCTCCTCGGTGATCGAGACGATCTGCCGCTCGGCCTCGGCGGTGTCGAGGTAGCTCGTGCTGAACAGGAAGAAGGCGCCGACGCCGAGGCCGGCGAGGACCAGCACGGCGACGATGCTGCCGACGATCGCGCCGGTGCGCTTCTTCTGGGTGGGCTGCGGCTGGCCGTAGCCGCCGGGGGCGCCGTGGCCCGGGGCGGGGAAGGGCGGCGGCCCGTAGGGGCCCGGGCCCTGGGGGTTCGGGGTGCCGTAGCGGGGGTCGTGGATCTGGGTCACGTGGGACTCCTCGATCGGTCCCGGGCCGTCCCCGGGTGCTCGGGAGCACCGTGCCGCCGCCCGCTTGCAGTCCTCTGGCAGGCCACTTGCAGGTCCTGTCGGGGCGCTGTCCTGCGCCTTCCCTCCGGTCCGGCGAGCGCGCCCGGCAGGGATCGAACCTGCGACCAAGTGCTTAGAAGGCACCTGCTCTATCCGCTGAGCTACGGGCGCTCGGGCGCCGATGATGACACCTCCCCGCGGCCGGCCGCGCTCCGCCACCGACACAGCGGAGTCGCGTCGTCCACAGGGCCGGCCCCGTCCACAGTCCGCGCCCGGTGCCGCCCGCGGTGCCCACGCCGGGGAAGGGTCGACCCGGGCCGGCGCGGTGCCGGTCCCCGAGGAACCGAGGAGCACCGTGAACGACACCCACGTCACCGTCGTCGGCAACGTCGTCGACTCACCCCGCCGCGTCAGCCTGCAGAACGGCGCGGTCACCAACTTCCGCCTGGCCTCCACCGCCCGGCGCTTCGACAGCCAGACCCAGGCGTTCGTCGACGCCGGCACCTTCTGGGTCGACGTCGAGTGCTGGAACGACCTGTCCGGCAACGTCTCCGGCAGCGTCAGCAAGGGCGACCCGGTGATCGTCCAGGGCACGCTCACCACGCACAGCTGGGAGGGCGAGAGCGGCCGGCGCAGCACCCCGCGCATCCGCGCCCTGGCCGTCGGCCACAACCTGAACCGCGGCACCGGCGTGTTCCGGCGCACCCGGTCGGAGCGGTCGGCCGAGCCGCTGCCCGCCGGGGGCGGCGACCTGCGCGGCGACGACCTGTCCGGCGAGGCCCTGACCGAGCACGAGGCCGGCCTCGTCCGCGGGCGGGACTACGAGACGGCCCCCGAGACGTTGCACGGGGTGGACGCCCGCGACCTCACCGCGGAGCCCGCGCACGTCTAGTCGCCCGGGCTGGGAGGATCGGCGGGGAGAACGCACGCGGGCGGGCCGGCACCCCCGGCCCGCCCGCCACTCGCGAACCGACGGAAGGCCTGCGAAGCCCAGTGGCTCAGTACATCTACTCCATGGTCCGTGCCCGCAAGGCGCACGGCGACAAGGTGATCCTCGACGACGTCACCCTGTCGTTCCTGCCCGGCGCGAAGATCGGCGTCGTCGGGCCCAACGGCGCCGGCAAGTCGACGGTCCTGCAGATCATGGCCGGCCTGCAGCAGCCCTCGAACGGCGACGTCGTGCTGGCGCCCGACGCGACCGTCGGCATCCTGCTGCAGGAGCCGCCGCTCAACGAGGAGCTCGACGTGCGCGGCAACGTCGAGGAGGCGGTCAAGCCGCTGCGCGACGCGCTGACCCGCTTCGAGGAGGTCAGCGCGGCGATGGGGGAGCCCGACGCCGACTTCGACGCACTGCTGGCCGAGCAGGGCGAGCTCATGGAGGTCATCGAGCAGCACGACGGCTGGGAGCTCGACGCCCGCATCGAGCAGGCGATGGACGCACTGCGCTGCCCGCCCGGCGACGCCGACGTCACCGTCCTCTCCGGCGGTGAGCGCCGCCGCGTGGCGCTCTGCCGGCTGCTGCTCGAGGCGCCCGACCTGCTGCTGCTCGACGAGCCCACCAACCACCTCGACGCCGAGAGCGTGGCGTGGCTGGAGCAGCACCTGGAGAAGTACGCCGGCACCGTCGTCGCCGTCACCCACGACCGGTACTTCCTCGACAACGTCGCCCAGTGGATCCTCGAGCTCGACCGCGGCCGGGCCTACCCCTACGAGGGCAACTACTCCACGTACCTGGAGACCAAGGCCGCCCGCCTGAAGGTCGAGGGCGCCAAGGACGCCAAGCGGCAGAAGCGGCTCAAGGAGGAGCTGGAGTGGGTCCGCTCCGGCGCCAAGGCCCGCCAGGCCAAGAGCAAGGCCCGCCTCGCCCGCTACGAGGAGATGGCCGCCGAGGCCGACAAGTTCCGGAAGCTGGACTTCGAGGAGATCCAGATCCCGCCGGGTCCGCGCCTGGGCAACGTCGTCGTCGAGACCGCCGACCTCACCAAGGGCTTCGGCGACCGGCTCCTCATCGACGACCTGACCTTCACGCTGCCGCGCAACGGCATCGTCGGCGTCGTCGGCCCCAACGGTGCCGGCAAGACCACGCTGTTCAAGATGCTGGTCGGCGAGGAGAAGCCCGACGACGGCGACATCAAGGTCGGCGAGACGGTCAAGATCTCCTACGTCGAGCAGAGCCGCGGCGGCATCGACCCCAAGAAGACGCTGTGGGAGGTCGTCTCCGACGGTCTCGACCACATCAAGGTCGGCAACGTCGAGATGCCCTCGCGGGCCTACGTCGCGGCGTTCGGGTTCAAGGGACCCGACCAGCAAAAGCCGGCCGGCGTGCTCTCCGGCGGTGAGCGCAACCGGCTGAACCTGGCGCTGACCCTCAAGCAGGGCGGCAACCTGCTGCTGCTCGACGAGCCGACCAACGACCTCGACGTCGAGACGCTCACCAGCCTGGAGTCGGCACTGCTGGAGTTCCCCGGCTGCGCCGTGGTGGTCAGCCACGACCGGTGGTTCCTCGACCGCGTGGCCACCCACATCCTCGCCTACGAGGGCGAGTCGAAGTGGTTCTGGTTCGAGGGCAACTTCGCCGACTACGAGAAGAACAAGGTCGAGCGGCTGGGGCCGGAGGCGGCGCGGCCGCACCGCGCCACCTACCGCAAGCTGTCCCGCGACTGAGGAAGGACCCCTCCGCCCCCACCGCTCGCGAGCTCGCGGCGGGCTCCTGCGGAGGGGCCGTTCCAGCACGTCGCCAGGCCCCGGCAGCGGGGCCGTTCCAGCACCTCACCGACGGCCGGCCGGAGCACCGCTCCGGCCGGCCGTCGGCGTCTCGTCGGCGTCCCCACGGCGGCTGGTCCGCGCTGTGTGCACATCCCGCGCTTCGACCGCCGCCCGGGGAGCGGTGCGTGCACATCTCGCGCCGTCCGGCGGCGGCGCGGAGCGCGTCGGCCGCCGAACCCACCCTGCAGCGGGCCTGTCGGTCCGGCGTCCCGACGGCAGCACCGCGACGCCGGCTGCGTCGTCCCGGCCGGCCGGGACGGCACCCCGGGCGACCACCGGGCGGGATGCGGCAGGGTGGGCGCCGTGCGGTTCACGGTGCAGGTCCCGATGCGGTGGTCGGACATGGACGCCTACGGCCACGTCAACAACGTCGTCCACCTGCAGTACTTCGAGATGGCGCGCGTCGCGCTGTTCTTCGAGCGCGCCTCGCTGGAGGAGCGCACCGGCCTGCGCCGGGGGACGGTGGTCGCCGCCCACGACATCCAGTACAAGCGGCCGGTCGTCTACTCCGCCCGCCCGCTCGACGTGCAGGTCTGGGTGTCGGGCGTCCGCGCCGCCGCCTTCACCTGCCACTACGAGGTCTTCGACCACGACCAGCTCGCGGTCACCGGCAGCACGCTGCTGGTCCCGTTCGACTTCTCGATCGACCGGCCGCGCCGGCTGACGCCCGACGAGAAGGAGTTCCTCACCCGCTGGACCGACGAGCCCGCCGCCCCGTGACCGCGCAGCCGGGAGCGTCCCCTGCGGTCGTCGACGTCTCCGCCGCCGCGGACCCGGTCGCGGCCTTCCTCGACGCCCACGAGCGCGGCCACCTCGTCGCCCTGCGGACGTCGGGCACCACCGGCCGGGCGCGGGCCGTCGTCCGCACCCCCGCCTCGTGGACCGGCTCCTTCCCGCACGTCTCCCGGCTGGCCGGCCTGGACGCCGGGGCCCGCGTGTGGGTCCCCGGCCCCCTCGCGGCGACGATGAACCTCTTCGCCGTCGTGCACGCCCGCTGGGTCGGCGCCGCGGTCGTGACCGCACCCGAGCAGGCCACGCACGCGCACCTGACCCCCGCCGCGCTCGTCGCCGCGCTGGCCGCGGGGACCGACCTGCGCGGCCGCACCGTCGTCGTCGCCGGTGACCGGCTGGCCCGGCAGGTGGCCGGCCGCGCCGCGGCGGCCGGTGCCGCGGTGCACCACTACTACGGGGCGGCGGAGCTGTCCTTCGTCGCCTGGGGCAGCGCCGAGGACGACCTGCGGCTGTTCCCCGACGTGACGGCGCAGGTGCGGGCCGGCCGGCTGTGGGTGCGCTCCCCCTGGCTCGCGCTCGGCTACGACGGCGCCGACGGCCCGTTCACACGGGACGACGACGGGTTCGCCACCGTCGGCGACCGCGGCAGCCTCGACGGGGCGTCGCTGACCGTCCGCGGCCGCGGCTGCGACGCCGTCGTCACCGCCGGCGCGACGGTGCTGGTCGACGACGTCGAGTCGGTGCTGCGCCGCGCCACCGGCGGCGACGTCGTGGTGGTGGGGGTGCCGCACGCGCGCCTGGGCGCGGTGGTCACCGCCGTGCTCGCCGACCCCGCCCTGCTGCCGGCCGCCCGGGCGGCTGCGCGGGCCGGTCTCGGGCCGGCGGAGCGGCCGCACCGGTGGCTGCACGCACCCGCGTTCCCGCTCACCCCCGGCGGCAAGGTGGACCGGGCCGCGCTCGCCGCGCTGGCGGCCTCGGGGGCCCTCGCGCCGGCGGCCCCGAGGTGAGCGGGTCCGCCGCCGACGCGCCGGTGGTCGTGGACGCGCTGCGGACGCCGATCGGCACGGCCGGCCGGTCGCTGGCCCGCCTTCCCGCCCCGGACCTCGCCGCGCCGCTCGTCGCCGCCCTCGCCGGGCGGCTCGACCGGCGCAGTATCGCCCCGGGAGACATCCGCGACGTCGTCCTCGGCAACTGCACCGGCCCCGGCGGCGACGTGGCCCGGGTGGCCGCGCTGCAGGCCGGCCTGCCCGTCTCCGTCCCCGGTCTCACCGTCGACCGGCAGTGCGGCAGCGGGCTGGCCGCGATCGCCGTGGCGGCGGCACTGGTGCGCAGCGAGCCGGGCGCGGTGCTCGCCGGGGGCGTGGAGTCGGCCTCGACCGCGCCGTGGCGCTCCTGGCCCCCGGAGGACGGCGGCGGGCCGGTGCGCTACGAGCGGGCACCGTTCGCGCCCGCCGCCCTCGGCGACCCGGACATGGGGCCGGCGGCCGACCTGCTCGCCCGCGACTGCGGCGTCTCCCGGGAGGAGCAGGACCGGTACGCGGCCCGGTCGCACGCCCGCGCCGTCACCACCTGGCGTGACGGCGGCTTCGACGCCGAGGTCCTCCCCGTGGCCGGTGTCAGCCGCGACGACCGACCCCGCGCCGGGCTGACCGTCGAGCGGCTGGCCCGGCTGCGCCCCGCCTTCCGGCCCGGCGGCACCGTCACCGCCGGCAACGCCTGCGGCGTCAACGACGGGGCCGCGCTGGTCACCGTGGTCGACGCCGGCACGCACCGCCGGCTCGGCGTGCCGGGCCTGCGGGTGCTCGCCACCGCGACGGCCGGGGTGGACCCGAACCGGCCGGGGCGCGGCCTGGTGCCCGCCACCCGGCTGGCGCTCGACCGGGCCGGGGTGACCCTCGACGAGATCGACGTCGTCGAGCTCAACGAGGCCTTCGCCGGTCAGGTGCTCGCCTGCTGCGCCGAGCTGGGCCTGGACCCCGAGCGGGTCTGCCCCGAGGGAGGAGCGCTCGCCCTCGGCCACCCCTGGGGCGCGTCGGGCGCCGTCCTCGCCGTCCGGCTGTTCTCCCAGCTCGTCCGCCGCCCGGGTGGCCGGCTCGGCCTGGCGGCCGTCGCCGTGGGCGGCGGGCAGGGCGTCGCGATGGTCGTCGAGGCCTGCGGCTGAGGCCGCCGGCTCAGCGGGCCGGCGCCCCCTGGACGACGCCGCCGCCGGCGTGCAGCCAGTCGCGGGGCGGCGTCGTGTCGACCACCCGCTTGCCCAGCGGGAACAGGCCGACCGCGGCGAGCTTGAACGACGCGACACCGAACGGGATGCCGACGACCGTCAGGCAGAAGCCGATGCCGGCCACGACGTGGATGAGTGCCAGCCACCAGCCGGCCACCAGGAACCAGACCAGGTTGCCCAGCGCCGAGGCGACCCCGGCGCCGGGCGCGCGCACCGTCGTCCGCCCGAAGGGCCAGACGACGAAGCCCGCGAGGCGGAACGCCGCGATGCCGAACGGGATGGTGACGACGAAGACGCAGGCGACGACCCCGGCGAGGGCGTAGGCCAGCGCGAGCAGCCAGCCCTGCAGGACCAGCCAGACGAGGTTGAGCAGCGTGCGGAGGGTGTCCACGCCTGTTCCACGGGCCGCGCGGCGGAGAGGTTCCGCCCGGGCACGGTGGCGCCCCCCGGTCAGCCGGGCACCAGGCGGGGGACCGGCCGGCCGGCGCCCGTGGGCGCCCCGCGCCCGGCCGCCTCCTCCTCCGGCACCGGCCGGACGACGGCGCCCTCGGCGACCTCCGCGCCGACGAACACGCCGGCGTTCACCCCGCCGCGGTGCACCATCGCCTTGACCAGCCGCGCGCCGGTCAGCCGCTCGAGGTGGGTGCACGGCGGGCAGCGCTTCGCGCCGAAGAGCAGCGCGTCGCCGACGGCGAACCAGCGGCCCACCAGCGCGGGCAGGTCGATGCCGGTGGTCACCAGGTTCCGGCGGGTGTCGCCCGGCGTGAGGGGGACGCCCGCCTCGGCGGCGACCGCGGCGACGTCGGCGGCGTCGATCAGCGTCAGCTGCTTCTCCAGGTCGGGGTACTGCGCCCACGTGCCCCCGCCCAGGGCGTAGCGGTCGCCCTCCAGCCCCCGGCCGGCCAGCAGCCGCGCGGAGGCCACCCGCCGCATCGGCGCGGCCGCCGTGGGGGTCAGCCAGATCTCGGTGAGCGTGCCGGTCACGGGGCCTCCTGGGCGCGGCGGCGGGGGGACGGGTCGTCGTCGGCGCCGCGGGCGTCGAGCGCCTCGCTGACGTCGTGGGCCATCTGCAGCACCTGCACCAGCAGCGGCGCGACCGTCGTCCGCAGGGCCCGGACCCCGCGTGGCGACCCGCCGCGGGCGGCCTGGGCGGCGCGGATGCGGTCGGCGCGCTCGACGAGCACCGGGATGAACCGCAGCGCCATCGCGACGGCCAGTCCCACCCGGGCCGGCCGCACGCCGACCAGCCGCAGCGGGGCGCACACCGCCTCGACCACCCGGACCATCTCGCTCACCCGGGTCGTCGCCGTCACCACGGCCGCGGCCAGCACCAGCGTCAGCAGCCGTAGCGCGACGTGCGCGCCGGTGCGCAGGTCGGTGGTCAGCGCGTGCACCGCCAGCAGCGCCACCAGCCACCACACCACCGCCCGCGCCTGCCGGGTCAGCACGGCCACCGGCAGCCGGGCGAGGAGCAGCCCGACGGCCACCACCCCCGCGAGCGCCGCGCCGGCCGCCGCCAGCGAGGGCAGCGCGAACAGCGCGACCGCCAGGACGGCGAGGGCGAGCAGCTTGGCCGCGGCCGGCAGCCGGTGGACGACGCCGGTCCCGGGGACGTAGAGCGCGAGGGTCACCGGACCGCCATCAGGGCGCGGTAGGCGGCCACCGCCGGGCCGGGCGCGGCGTCCTCGACCACCCGGCCGCCGTCGACCACCAGCACCCGGTCGAAGCCGTCGAGCAGGTCGAGCTGGTGGGTCACCACGACCACCTGCTGCTCCAGTCCGGCGATCAGCTCGGCCACCCGGCGGGCGTTGACCAGGTCCAGCAGCGTGGTCGGCTCGTCGAAGACGACGCGGGCGGGGCGCATGACCAGCACGCCGGCGATGGCCAGCAGCTGCTTCTGGCCGCCGGAGAGCAGGTGCGCCGGGTGGTCGGCGTGCCCGGCCAGGCCGTAGCGGGCCAGCACCTCGGCGACGCGGGCGGCGCGCTCGTCGGGCGGCACGCCCTGGTTCTCCAGCCCGTAGGCGACGTCCTCGGCCACCGTGGGGTGCACGATCTGCGCGTCGGGGTCCTGGAACACGAAGCCGACCCGGCGCCGCACGGCACGCACCTGGGTGCGGGTGTCCAGCCCGTCGACGAGCACCCGCCCCTCGGTGGGCACGACCAGGCCGTTGAGCAGCCGGGCGAGGGTGCTCTTGCCCGACCCGTTGGCCCCGACCACGCCGACCCGTGCCTCGGTCAGCGTCAGGTCGACGCCGTCGAGCACCACGCGCTGCCCGTAGCGGTGCCCGACGCCGCGCAGCTCGATGCCGCGCGCGGGGTCGGCGACGTCGTCCGCGGCGGGCGCCGCGCCGGGACGGCGGAACCTCACCGGGTGCCGGCGGCCCGCCGGGGACGCTCGATGACCGGGTAGCTGCGCCGGACGACGTCGGCGACGGCCGCGGCGACGAACGCCTTGAACAGGTCGCCCGGGACGAACAGCGCGGCGCCGGTCCAGAACGCCTCGCCCCACGGCAGCCCCACGACGGCCTTGAGCACGGGGACGCCGACGGCGTAGATCACGACGATGCCGCCGACGACGTTGACCAGCGTGCCGACCAGGACGTTGTAGCGGTCCCAGGTGCGCTCGGTCAGCCGGCCGATGACGAACGCGGCGACCGGCCAGCTGAGCAGGTAGCCGGCCGTCGGCCCGGCGAAGGGACCCAGGCCGCCCCGGCCGCCGGCCAGCAGCGGCAGGCCGACCGCCACCAGGACGAGGAAGAGCAGCACCGCCAGGGAGCCGCGGCGGCCGCCCAGGACGGCGCCGGCCAGCATCACGCCGAGCGTCTGGGCGGTGATCGGCACCGGGCCGACGGGGATGGCCGGCAGGGTCCCCAGCACCGCGATGATCGCGGCGAAGAGGGCGACGTAGGCGAGGTCCCGGGTCTTCACGGTGTCTCCTCCACTGGCGGCGGGCGGGCCCGCGCGGACTCGGCGGAAGGTACCCGAGGGCGGCGCGGCAGCGGCGGCCGGGCACGTCCCGGGGTCGCCGGGACGCGGTCGCCGACGGTGGCGGCGCGCTCACCTGCAGACACGCCGGTCGGTTTGCCGGGCCCGTCCGGTCCGTGTTGTCTGGGGTTCCCGAGCCCCTCGGCGAAGGCGGGACACGGCATGGCAACCGGGTGGTGGGCGTCCCTGTGGTCCCGGGGACGCCCCGCACCGCACGAGGCGCCGCGCGAGCTCCCCCCGGGGCCGCCGCGGGGGCCCGACGGCGGGACACCCCCGGCCGCGGTGCCCCGCCCGCCCCCCGCCGACGACGAGGGAGCCGCGCGTCGCGCCCCGGCCGGTGCGACGCGCGCCCCTACGGCAGCGGCGCCGCCGGTGCACACCGCCCGACGACAGACGTCCGGCCCGTCCGGTCGAGCCGGGTCGCCCCGCGACCCGGTCAGCAGCACCCCGCTGCGCTTCCCCCTCCACAGGACAGGAGCTCCATCCGTGGCACAGCTCGACAACGTCATCGCCGACCTGCTCGCCATCGAGGGCGCCAACGGCGCCGCCATCGTCGACATCGACAGCGGCATGGCCCTCGCGACCGGCGGTACGCCCGGCTTCGACCTCAACGTCGCCGCCGCCGGCAACTCCAACGTCGTGCGCGCCAAGCTGCGCACGATCAACGACCTCGAGCTCAAGGACGAGGTGGAGGACATCCTCATCACCCTGCAGAGCCAGTACCACCTGATCAACGTGCTCAAGGGGCAGGGCAACGCCGGCCTGTTCATCTACCTCGTGCTCAACCGCGTGACCGCCAACCTGGCGCTGGCGCGGCACAAGCTGCGCGCGGTCGCGGCCACCGTGGCCGTCTGACGGCCCTCGGCACCCGCCCCGGACCGGACCGGGGCGGGTGCCGGCCGGGCGGACCAGCCGCGGACGGCTAAGCGGCGGCGGTGGCGGCCTCGACGATGCGCTCCCGCACCGAGTCGAGGGCGAGCTCGCCGGTGTCGATCCACCGGGCGACGCGGCCGCCGGCCACGATGCCGACGCGGTCGCAGCACTCGGCCAGCTCGTCGGGGTCCACCGACACCACGACGACCGAGGTGCCGTGCGCGGTGGCGTCGTCCAGCAGCCGGCGCACCTGGCGGCGGGCCCGGACGTCGAGCCCGCGGGTGGGCTCGTGCAGCACGACGACGTCGCGCGCGGAGGACATCCAGCGGGCCAGCGCCAGCTTGTGCTGGTCGCCGCCGGACAGCGCCCCGAAGACGGTGCGGATGCTCAGCGTCTTGACGTCCATCTGGTGCACGGTCCGGATGACCTCGCGCAGCGTCGCGATCTCCTTGCGCAGGTCGGTGAGCGAGCCCCACGCCTCCTGGGTGAGGGTGCGGGCGATCGTCTCGCCGGGGTCGACCCCGTAGGCGTCGTCGTCGGGGCGGTAGGCCGGCAGTCGCAGCGTCCCGGTGTCGGGCGAGGGCTCGCCGTGCAGCTCGATCTCGTCGGTGATCGCCGGCAGCTCCCCGGACAGCGCGTCGGCGATCTCGCGGACGCCGGAGGAGCGGTGCCCGGTCAGCCCGACCACCTCGCCGCGGCGCAGCAGCAGGTCCACGCCCTCGACGCGGCCGGGCACGCGCAGGTTGCGCACCCGCAGGGCCACCTCGTCCGACGGCGCCGGGCGGGCCGGCGCGGGCGCCGCCACCTCCTCGGGCACCGCGCTGTCCTTCAGAGCCGCGGCCGCCGTCTCCCGGCGCACTGGCACCGACACCGGCTCACCCACCGTCTCGGCGGCCAGCCGGACCGGGTCGAGCTCCGCGCTCGGGCTGTCCAGGGCGATCCGCCCGTCGCGCAGCACCAGCACCCGGTCGACCACCTCGAGCATCTCGGGCAGCCGGTGGCTGATGTAGAGCACGCCGCGACCCTGCCTACTCAGCCGGCCGGCGACGGCGTGCAGGCCGGTGACCTCCGAGGGCAGCAGCGCCGCCGACACCTCGTCGAGGACGACCAGCCGGGTGTCCTCGGCCAGCACGCGCGCGGTCTCGATCAGCCCGTGCACGAAGTGCGGCAGCTCGCCGACGAGGGTGTCGGGGTCGACGTCGAGGGTGACCTCGGCCAGCAGCACCTGGGCCTGCCGCCGCAGCTCCTCCTGCGGGCGGCCGGCCTGCGCGGTGCCGCGGAAGACGGCCTGGGCGACGGTGAGCGACGGGTCGATCCGGACCAGCTGCTCGACGACCCCGACGCCGACGTGGCGGGCGTCGGCGGCCGACAGCGGCGCGTAGGGGTGGCCGAGCAGCGTCATGCGCCCGGAGTCGGCCGGGGTGATGCCGGCCACGACGTCGCCCAGGGTCGACTTGCCGGCGCCGTTGGTGCCGACGAGACCGACGATCTCACCCTCGGCGATGCTGAAGGAGACGTCCCTCAGGACGCGGCGGGCGCCGAACGACTTCGTCAGGCCCTCGACCTGCAGCAACGTCATCGACGAGCGGACCTCCCCCGACAGGGTCTCCGAACAGGCGTCGGCCGACCCGTGTGTCAGCGTCCCCCGCGACGCTCTGTCACGGCACGGATGCTACCCGCGGGCCGCCGGGCCGGCTCCGTGATCAGGCCGGCCCGGGCCTAGCGGTTCTGCATGCTGCGGGCGGCCATCTCCATGTACCCCCACAGCGTGGCGTCCTGCTCCTCGGTCAACTCGAGGGAGTCGACGGCGTCGCGCATGTGCCGCAGCCACGCATCGCGCTCGACCGGGCCGATGGCGAACGGCGCGTGCCGCATGCGCAGCCGCGGGTGCCCGCGCTCCTGCTGGTAGGTCGTGGGCCCGCCCCAGTACTGCTCGAGGAACCGGCGCAGCCGGGTCTCGGCGCCTTCCCAGTCGTCCTGGGGGTACAGCGGGGCGAGCACCGGGTCGGACCGGACGCCGGCGTAGAACCGGGCGACCAGCCGCCGGAAGGTCGGCTCACCGCCGACCTCCTCGTAGAAGGTCCGTGCCGAGGGCAGGGACCGGCTCGCCTGGCTCATGACACCGATGGTCCCCCAGCCGGGCCGTCCCCTGCCACGGCGGGCCGGGTCCGGGCGAAGCCCAGCAGCGGCGGGACGACGGCGAGCAGGCCGAGACCGCCGGCCAGCGCGACCACGGCGCCCGGCGGCACCCGCTCGGCGGCCAGGCCCGCGCTCAGCGCGCCCAGGCCCTGGACGCCGTACAGGCCGCTGACGGCGACCCCGAAGGCCCGCCCGCGGTAGGCCGAGGGCACCGCCTGGACGAAGGCGACGTTGAGCGGGATGGACCACGAGGCGCCCAGCCCGGCGACGAACAGCAGCGCGACGACGAGCGCGTAGGCGCCCCGCCCCGGGCCGGCGGCGACGGCGACCAGGCCGGCCAGCAGCAGCGGCGCCAGCGACGCCGCCACCAGCACCGGCATGAGCCGCTCGCTGCGCGCCGTCCCCAGCACGCGGGCGACGACCAGCCCGCCGATCGTGACGCCGAGCGGGTTGGCCGCCAGCAGCACGCCGAGCTGGGCGGCCCCCTCGCCGAGGGAGTCGGTGAGCGGGACGGCGATGCCCTCGGCGGCGTTGGCGAACATGGTGCCGGTCCACAGCAGCCCGATGATCGCCAGCAGCCGCGGGTTGCGGCCGATGAGGCGCAGGCCCTCGGCGGTGTCCTGCCACACCGACGCCGGTTCCGCCGCCTCCCCGGCCGGTGTCGGCCGGCGCTCCAGCGTGGCGGTGAGCCAGACGGCCGAGACGACGAAGGTGGCCGCGTCGAGCAGCAGCACCACCGACGGGCTGAGGACGGTGACCAGCCCGCCGGCGACGACGAAGCCGACCACCTGCGCCACCTGCAGGCTCACGTTGGTCAGCGACGTCGCCACCGCGTAGCGCTCGCCCTCGAGGACGTCGGCCATGAGCGCCGACCGCGCCGACTCGAACGGCGGGGCGAGCAGCGAGACCAGCAGCAGCAGGACCAGCAGCACCGGCAGCGGGGTCCCGGGGACCGCCATCCCGGCGACCAGCACCGCGCGGGCGACGTCGCTGGCGATGAGCACCCGGTGCCGCGGGAACCGGTCGGCGACGGTGGACAGCAGCGGGCCGCCGACCGCCCACGGCAGGAAGCTCATCGCGAACGTCAGTGCGGCCAGCAGCGGCGACTCGGTGCGCTGGTAGACCAGGACGGTCAGCGCGACGCGGGCGAGCTCGTCACCGATCGTCGACAGCGTGTAGGTGCCGAACAGCGGCCGGAACTCGCGGACGGCGAAGACCTCCCGGAAGGTGGCTGGCCGTGGGTCGGGCTCGCTCACCGGGCGCCGGCCGCGGTGCTCGCGGCGCCGATCAGCGGCGGGGGCGTCCGGATGCCCTCGGCGAGGAAGCGCTCCTTGAGGCGCATGCGCAGCTCGCGGGCGACCCGCCACTGGTCGGCGTTGGTCGAGCGCACCTGCAGGCGCATGAACACGCCCTCCGCGGTGATCTGCTCGACGCCCAGGGACTCCGGCTCGGCCAGCAGCACCGCCGCCCACTCCTCCTCGCCGTACATCGCGTCGGCGACCTCCTGCATCGCCCGGCGGCAGCGCTCGAGGTCGGTGTCGTGGGCGACGGGCATGTCGATGACCACCTGGGCGTAGCCCTGGCTCTTGTTGCCCACCCGGAGGACCTCGCCGTTGCGGGCGTACCAGACGACGCCGTTGACGTCGCGCAGCCGGGTGATCCGCAGGCCCACCGCCTCGACGGTGCCGCTGGCCTCGCCGAGGTCGACGACGTCCCCGACGCCGTACTGGTCCTCGAGGATGATCCCGATCCCGGCGATGAAGTCCTTGATGAGGTTCTGCGCGCCGAAGCCCAGGGCCACGCCGACCACGCCGGCGCTGGCCACGATCGGCGCGAGGTTGATGCCCAGCTCGCCGAGCGCGACCACGACCGCGATCCCCATGATCACGAACGAGGCGAAGCTGCGCAGCACCGAGCCGATCGCCTCGGCCCGCTGCGTGCGCCGGGCGGTGAGCTGCTCCAGCGGGTCGACCGCGCCGGCCGAGCGGGTGCGCAGCGGCCGCAGGATCGTCGGCATCGCGCCGGTGGCGGTCCGGTCGGTGAGCCGGCGGATCGCGCGGTGCACGAGGTGGCGGACGCCGACGGCGAGCAGCAGGACCAGCAGGATCTTCGCCGGCTTCTCGATCAGCGCCTCGGCGTTGTTGGCCAGCCAGTCCAGGCCGGACAGCTCGTACACCTTGGCGCACAGCGTCGTCGTGTCCTCGACGCAGTCAGGGACGCTCTCGGCGAGCACGCTGTCGGCGGCCATCACAGACGGTAGAGCACTCATCACTCACCATCGTGTCAGAGGGACGCGCTCCTGCCGGGACCCGCCGCACCCCAGTCGGTCACACCCGTGGCGGCGGCGAGGAAGGCCAGCTGGTCGGCGGCCAGGCCCACCGTGCGGCTGACCGCCCGGGTTCCGTGGCCCACCGACGTCTCCCGGCGCAGCACCACCGGCGCCTCGGCGGAGGTGGCCGCCTGCAGCGCGGCGGCGAGCTTGCGGGCGTGCAGCGGGTCGACGCGGGTGTCGGACTCGAAGGTGGTGAACAGCGTCGCCGGGTAGGCGGTGCCCTCGCGGACCGCGTGGTAGGGCGAGTAGCCGAGCAGCCAGCCGAGCTCGACCGGGTCGTCGGCGGTGCCGTACTCGTCGTTCCACGTGCGGCCCAGGCCGAAGCGCTCGTAGCGGACCATGTCCAGCAGCGGCGCGCTGCAGACCACGCCCGCGACGAGGTCGGGCCGCTGGGTCAGCGTGGCGCCCACCAGCAGTCCGCCGTTCGAGCCGCCCATGACCGCCAGCTGCGCGGACGTCGTCCACCCCTGGGCGATCAGGTGCTCACCGGCCGCGGCGAAGTCGTCGAAGACGTTCTGCTTGCGCTCGCGCATGCCCGCGCGGTGCCACTCCTCGCCGTGCTCGGAGCCGCCGCGCAGGTTGGCCACCGCCCAGACGCCGCCCGCGGCGACCCAGGCCAGCGCCTGCGCCGAGTAGGCCGGGGTGAGGGAGACGTTGAAGCCGCCGTAGCCGTAGAGGACGGTCGGGCGCGGGGTGTCCGGGGCGCCGGTGGCCGAGAGCACGAACAGGTGCACCGGCGTCCCGTCGCGCGAGGTGGCGTGCGTCTCGACGACGGTCACGTCCGGCACCTCGCCGGCCACCGGTGCGCGCTCGTCCTCCACCAGCGCCGTCGGCTCGGCGGCCTCCCAGCGCAGCACCGAGGGCGGGGTGGCGTGGTCGGTGTAGCCGACCCACGCCGTCGGGCCGCCCTCCGGCGGGGCGCTGACGCCGGAGACGCTGCCCGGCGGGAGCCCGGTCACCTCGGCCAGCCGTCCGGAGCCGTCGCCGGCCCACACCGAGAGCCGGTCGGTGGCGTCGACGGAGTGGACGGCGAGCACCTGCAGCGACCCGCCGGCGCCGTCGACCAGCGCGACGTCGGACAGCACGCCGTCGCCGGACTCCGGGACGACGTCGGCCCAGCGCTCGGGTGCCCAGGTCGCGGGATCGGCGGGGTCGGCGACGGCCAGCCGCCAGCGCGGGGTGCCGCGGTCGCTCATCAGCCACAGCCGGCCGTCGCGGGCCACCCAGGCGGCGGTCTGCGCGTCGACGCCGACCTGCAGCTCGCGCAGGGCGCCGTCCCCGTCCAGGTCGGCGAGCCACACGTCGTCGCGCGGGGCGGTGCCGGCCGAGGCGGAGACGACCAGCCAGCGGCCGTCGGCGCTGACCCGGACGCCGTAGTAGTTGGTCGGGTCGAGCTCATCGCCGTGCACGAGGACGTCGCCGGCGGGGTCGGCGCCCACGCGGTGGCGCCACACCCGCCGGTGGAACTGCTCCTCGCCCGCGGGCACCTGGTCGGGCGCCAGGCGGCGGACGTAGAACAGCTCCTCGCCTCCGGGCAGCCAGGCGACGGGGGAGTAGCGGCAGCGGTCGACCGGCCCGTCGAGCCGCTCGCCGGTGGCGACGTCGAGCACGTACAGCCGCGACTCCTCGTCGCCGCCGGTGGACAGCTGGTAGGCCAGCCGGTCGCCCTCCCAGGACGGCGACCAGGCGTCGAGCGTCGTCGTCCCAGAGGGGTCCACGGCCATCGGGTCGACAAGCACCCGCACGGAGCCGTCGGGCTCGCGGACCCGCAGCACCGCGTGCTCCTGGCCGGGGTCGCGGCGGGTGGAGAAGGCCCGGCCGCCGCGGTGCACCGGGACGCCGACCGCGCCGGCGTGCACGAGCCGCTCGAGGCGGGCGGCGAAGTCGGCCCGCGCCGGCAGCGCGCCGAGGACGTCGGCGGCCAGCGCGTCCTGGGCCGCCGTCCACGCGCGGGTGCGGGGGTCGGCGGGGTCCTCGAGCCAGCGGTAGGGGTCGGCGACGCGGTGGCCGTGCAGGTCCTCGACGAGGTCGAGCCGCTCGGCGTGGGGATGGCGCACCCGGTCCACCGTAACCGCCGTCCGGCGGCGTCCCGGGAGGTGACCGCCGGTCCCCGCGCGCGCCGGGGGCCCTGGCCAGGGCAGGATGGGGAGGCCCGCGGGCCGCCCCGGTACGGCGGTCCGGGGCGTCCGGAGGTGATCCGTGCCGCGTACAGCGCCCGGGTCGGTCGTGGGCCAGCCAGGTCCGCGCCGCGACCCCGTCCCCCGCCCCCGGCTGCCCGTGCCCTCGTCCGGCACGACGTCGGCGACGCTGCTGCTCAACGCCACCTACGAGCCGTTGTGCGTGGTCTCCAGCCGCCGCGCCATCGTGCTGGTCCTGGCCGACAAGGCGGTGCCGGTGGACGCCGCCGCCGAGGTCGTGCACGCCGAGCGGGTGAGCCTGGCCGTGCCCGTCGTCGTCCGGCTGACCCGGTACGTGCGGGTGCCCTACCCGGCGCAGGTGCCGCTGTCGCGCCGCGCGGTGTTCACCCGCGACGGGCAGACCTGCGTCTACTGCGGCGGGTCGGCCACCAGCATCGACCACGTCGTGCCGCGCAGCCGCGGGGGCACGCACACCTGGGACAACGTGGTGGCCGCCTGCCGCCGGTGCAACCACACCAAGGCCGACCGGTCGCTGGCCGAGCTCGGCTGGAAGCTGCCGCACCCGCCGCGCACCCCGAGCGGTGCGGCCTGGCGGCTGCTCGGCGCCCGCACCGTCGACCCGCGCTGGCGCGAGTGGCTCAGCATGCCCGAGAGCGTCTCCGCATGAGGAAGGACCCTGCTGCCCCCCGGGAAGGACCTCCCTGCCGCCCGCCGCCCGCAGGCTCGCGCCGGGCCCCTGCAGGGAGGCCGATCGGGGCTCGCGACGGGCCCCTGCAGCGGCGCCGACCACAGGAGTGCCCATGACTTCTCCGGGGACTGCTCGGCGGCTCTGGGCGCTGGGGGAGCCCTTCCACGCGCTCACCTACTTCGCCGACGAGGCGCGGACCGCGGGGGAGGCCGCCGGGCTGGGCGGCTTCTGGTCGGTCTACTTCGCGCAGCGGGCAGCGCCGCTCGGGCCGGTCGGCGCGGAGGTCGTGACGGCGACCTTCTACAACTTCGCGCCGTCCTTCGTCGCGCGCCGGGTGCCCGGCGTGTGGTCCGCGACCACCCCGGCCGCGGCTCTGGAGGCCCGGCTGGCCGGGGTGGACGGCGCCGTCCACCGGGTGCTGGGGGACTGGGCCGCGTCGCCCGAGGCCGCCGAGGCCGCGCGGCTGGCCGGCGCCGCGGCCGCGGCGGTGGACCTGCCCGGGCGGCCGCTGGCGGCGGCCAACGCCGGGCTCGAGCACTCCGACGAGCCGCACCTGGCGCTGTGGCAGGCGCTCACCACGCTGCGGGAGCACCGCGGCGACGGGCACAACGCCGCGCTGCTGGAGCGGGAGGTGTCCGGGGCCGGGGCGCACGTGCTGGCCGCGGCGGCCGGCCGCACCGACCGCGAGTGGCTGCAGCGGGCCCGGGGCTGGGACGACGAGGAGTGGACGGCGGCCGCCGACGAGCTCACCGCCCGCGGCTGGCTCGACGGCGCGGAGCTCAGCGCCGAGGGCCTGGCGATGGTCACCGCGATCGAGGCCGACACCGACCGCCTGGCGCTGCGGCCGTGGCGGGCGATCGGCGACCCCGGGTGCGACCGGCTGGCCGAGCTGCTGGTGCCGCTGCGCCGCGCCGTCGTCACCGCGGGGCTGTTCCCCGATCGCAACCCGATCGGCGCCCCCGACCCCGAGTGAGCCGGCGACGTGCCGGCGCGGCCCTCGTGCAGGGGCCCGCCGCGAGCTCGCGAGCGGTGGGGGGCACGAGGGTCCTCTCTCAGGTGACGCGGGTGCGCTCCTCGGGGTAGGCGCGCCACCCGCCGTCCTCGAGCAGCGCGCGGAACCGGTCGACGGCGTCCCACACGTCGACGAACCGCGTGTAGAGCGGCGCCGGGCCCAGCCGCACCCGGTCGGGCGTGCGGAAGTCGGGGACGACGCCGCGGTCGATGAGCGCCCGGGTCAGCTGCCAGGCGTGCGGGTGGGCCAGCGTGACGTGCGCACCCCGCCGCGCGCCGTCCCGCGGGCTGGCCAGGGCCACCCCGTGCGGCACCAGGTGCTCGTCGGCGAGCGCCACCAGCAGCCCGGTCATCGCCCGTCCCTTGGCCGCCAGCCGCCCGATCCCGGCCTCGGCCACCAGCCGCGCGCCGACCTCCACCGCGGCCGCGGCCAGCACCGGCGGCGTCCCCACGGCGAACCGGTCGATGCCCGGCGCCGGGTCGTAGGCCGGGCCCATCGCGAACTGGTCCCGCTGGCCGAACCAGCCCCAGATCGGCTGGCGCAGCTGCTCCTGCAGCTCCCGCCGCACGTAGAGGAAGGCCGGCGCGCCCGGCCCGCCGTTGAGGTACTTGTACGTGCAGCCGACGGCGAGGTCGGCGCCGCTCGCGGCCAGGTCGACCTCCACCGCGCCGACGGCGTGCGAGAGGTCCCAGACCACCAGCGCCCCGGCGGCCCGGGCGGCCGCCGTCACCGCCGCGACGTCGGCCAGCGCGCCCGAGCGGTAGGCCACCGCCGACAGGACGACGACGGCGACCCGCTCGTCCAGCGCGGCGGCCAGCACCGCGGGGTCGAGGCCCTCGTCGACGTCGGCCGGCACCTCCCGCACCGCCATCCCCCGCGCCGCGGCCACCCCGGCGACGACGTAGCGGTCGGTGGGGAAGTCGTCGGCGCAGCAGACCAGCACGTCGCGGCCCGGCCGGGCGTCCGCGGCGGCCACCAGCAGCTTGTAGAGGTCGACGGTGGTGGAGTCCGACAGCAGCACCTCGCCCGGCCGCGCGCCCAGCACGCCGGTGCCGATGACGTCGCCGACCCGGGTGCCGACGTCGATCCACGTCTCCCACGAGCCGATGAGTCCGCGGCCCCACTCCTGCTCGGCCACCCGCGCCAGCGCCGCCGGGGTCTCCCGCGGCATGCGGCCGAGCGAGTTGCCGTCGAGGTAGAGCAGCCCGTCGTCGACGCCGGCGAAGCGGTCGCGGAAGCCGGCCAGCGGGTCGGCGGCGTCGAGCGCCGCGGCGGCGGAGCGCGTGAGGTCCACGGGACCTGTCTACCGGGCGCCGCTACCGTCGCGGCCCGGGCGGCGATGGAGGCGCTCACCGCGCTGCGGCTGTTCGCCCGCCGGTTCCTGGAGGCCACCGCGGGCTTCGACGTCCTGCTCGCGCCGGTGACGACGATGACGCCGCGGCCGCTGGGCTGGTTCGACGCCGACGGCGACGGCGCCGCGGACTTCGAGCGGCAGAAGCGCTACGCCGCGTTCACCGCCGTCTACAACGTGACCGGGCAGCCGACCGTGAGCCTGCCGCTGTGGTGGACCGACGACGGCCTGCCGATCGGCACCATGCTGGTCGGGCGCCCGGCGGACGAGGCCACGCTCGTCTCGCTCTCGGCCCAGCTGGAGGAGGCCCGGCCCTGGGCGCGACGCCACCCGCCGCAGTGGCACGCGTACCGATAGGGAGGGACCCCGGTTGGGTAGGTTGTCGGGGTGACCGTCGTCGAGACACTGCTCGTCTTCCTCGCCGCGCCGCTGGCCGTCTACCTCCTGCTGTGGGCGCTGACCTACCTGCCCGGCGGGCGCAAGCGGCAGGGCGTCCAGTACAGGCCGGGGCAGTCGTGGGACCACGAGCCGGTCTGGTACGAGCCGCAGCCGGAGAACGCGCCGACCCACGCCGCCGGCGAGGGGGACACCCAGGCGGTCGGGTCCTCGCTGTACGGCGAGACGGCGGCCATCGGCTCCGGTGACGGCGCCGGCCCCGGGCACGGCGGCCACGGGAGCCACGGCGCCACCGCGATCACGGCCGGCGCCCCCACCCCCGCGAGCGTCGGACCGCTCGGCGGCGCCCGCGGGACCTGGTGACATGACCCGCCCGACCCCCACCCACCTCGGAACCGTCCCCGGAGGCCGGCGATGACCCGCGTCCTGCACGCCGAACCCCACGACACGGGGACGGTGGACACCGCGCCCAACCGTGCCGACGAGGGCTACGACACCGTCTTCAGCTACCGGGAGCTGGCCCGGCTCGACGAGGCGCTCACCATGTCCTCGCGCGAGACCGGCCTGCGCTTCACGCTCTACATCGGTGACCTGGGCAAGCAGACCCGGCTGCGCGCCGAGGAGCTGCACGCCCGCGGCGGCGACCCGGCCAACTCCGTGCTGCTCGCCGTCTCGCCCGGGCAGCGGGTGATCGAGGTGGTCACCGGCCCGTCGGCCGCCCGCCGGCTGCCCGACCGCGCGTGCGCGCTGGCCGTGCTGTCGATGACGAACTCCTTCGCCTCCGGCGACCTCGTGGGCGGTGTCGTCAACGGCCTGCGACAGCTCTCCGACCAGGCCGGCCACCCCCGCCTCGCCCGGGACCACTGAGCGACGGGGCGCACCGCCCCACGACGCCACGGAGCCCGGCCGGACACGACGTCCGGCCGGGCTCCGTCGCTGTCGGGCCTCAGCTCGCCGCGGCGTCCCGCCGGCGGGCGCGCAGGGCGCGGGCGATGCCGTCCCGGCCCTCGGACACCAGCCGGCGCAGCGGCGCGGGGTGCTCCTCGCCCTCGAGCCAGGCGTCGGCCGCCTTCAGCGTCCGCTCCTCGACCACCGGCGGGAACAGGTACTGGACGGCGTTCTTGGCGATCTCGCCCGGACGCCGCTCCCACATGGGGCCGATCTCGGCGAAGTACCGGTCGACGTAGCCCGCGGTGAGCTCGCGCTGCGCCGGGTGCCAGAAGCCGGCGACCAGCGCCTCGTGGACGGCGTTGGGCACCTCGGCGTCGTGGAAGGCGCGCTGCCACGTCTCCTCCTTGGCCTCCGCGGTCGGCCGCAGCGCCCGCGCGGTCGCCGCCCGGCGGACCCCGGTGGCGGTGGCGTCCCGCTCGGCCTCGGCGTCGATCTCGGCGTCGCCGGCCGCGCCGATCGCGACCAGGCCGTTGAGGAAGGCCCACCGCGCGTCGGCGTCGACGGCCAGCCCCTCGTAGGTGCGCGAGCCGTCGAGCAGGCCCCGCAGCACCGCGGCGTGCTCCTCGGTGCGGGCCGCCGCGGCCAGCGTCCGCGACCACTGCAGCTGCTCGTCGCTCTCCGGCGCGGCCGCCCCGAGCGCCTGCAGCGCCTTGTCGGCCAGCGCGGCCCAGCCGGACCCGTCGGCCCAGGCCGGGTCGGCGTAGGAGGTCAGCGCCGACTGCACCCGCGCCAGCAGCGACTGCACCACGCTGATCTCGGTCTCGGCGTCGATGCCGGCCAGCACCAGCTGCACCCACTCGCGGGCGGGCAGCTCGGCGTCGCGGGTCATGTCCCACGCCGCCGCCCAGCACAGCGCCCGCGGCAGGGAGTCGGGGATGGTGCCGATCGCCTCGCGCAGCGTGGCCAGCGACCGCTCGTCGAGGCGCAGCTTGGCGTAGGTGAGGTCGTCGTCGTTGACCAGCACCAGGTCGGCCGCCGGGTGGCCCACCAGCTCGGCGACCTCGGTGCGCGCGCCGTCGACGTCCAGCTCCACCCGGGTGCTGCGGGTCAGCCCGTCGGGCCCGCGGTCGTAGAGACCGACGGCGAGGCGGTGCCGGCGCAGCACCGGGTGCTCGGGGACGGCGGTCTGCTCGATGGCGAAGGAGGCGTAGCGGCCGTCGTCGGTGAGCTCGTACACCGGGCGCAGCGTGTTCACCTGGCTGGTCTGCAGCCACTGCGCCGACCACTCGGACAGGTCGCGGCCGGTGGCCTCCGACAGCGGGTCGAGCAGGTCGGCCAGCGTGGTGTTGCCGTACTCGTGGTCGCGGAAGTACTGCCGGATGCCGGCCAGGAACTCCTCGCGGCCCACGTAGGCCACCAGCTGCTTGAGCACCGAGGCGCCCTTGGCGTAGGTGATGCCGTCGAAGTTCACCTCGACCGCGGCGACGTCGACCATGTCGGCGGCGATCGGGTGGGTGGAGGGCAGCTGGTCCTGCGCGTAGGCCCACGCCTTCTCGGCGTTGGCGAAGGTCGTCCAGGCGGTCGTGTAGTCGGTGGCCTCGGCCTGGCACAGGGTGGAGATGTAGGTGGCGAAGGACTCGTTGAGCCACAGGTCGTCCCACCAGCGCATGGTCACCAGGTCGCCGAACCACATGTGCGCCAGCTCGTGCAGCACCGTCTCGGCCCGGCGCTCGTAGCGCGCGCGGCTGGTGCGCGAGCGGAAGACGTAGTCCTCCAGCACGGTGACCGCGCCGGCGTTCTCCATCGCGCCGGCGTTGAACTCCGGCACGAACAGCTGGTCGTACTTGTCGAACGGGTACGGGTAGTCGAAGACCCGGTGGTAGAACTCGAAGCCCTGCTTGGTGACCCGGAAGAGCTCCTCGGGGTCGAGGTGACGGGCCAGCGAGGCGCGGCAGTACAGCCCCAGCGGGATGTCCTCGTAGGCGTCGGTGACCCGGGCGTAGGGCCCGGCGACGAGCGCGACCAGATAGGTCGAGAGCCGCTTGGTGGGCTCGAAGTGCACCAGCTGCGAGCCGCCCGGCCCGGCCTCGATGGTGCGCCCGCCGGTGTTGGAGACGACCTGCCAGTCGAACGGCGCGACGACGTGGACGGTGTAGCTGCCCTTGAGGTCGGGCTGGTCGAAGCAGGCGAACATGCGCTTGGCCTCGGCCGGCTCGAAGTGCGAGTAGAGGTAGACCTGCCCGTCCTCGGGGTCCTCGAAGCGGTGCAGGCCCTCGCCGGAGTTGGAGTACCGGCAGTCGGCGACCACCTCGAGCACGTTCTCGGACGCGAGGTCGGGCAGCGGCAGGCCGCCCTCCTCGGTGTAGCCGGCGACGTCGAGCGCGCTCCCGTTGAGCGTGGCCGAGTGCACCCGCTCGGCGACCAGGTCGATGAAGGAGCTCGCGCCCGGCTCTCGGCAGGTGAAGCGCACCGTCGTCGTCGAGCCGAAGGTCTCCCGGCCCGGGTGGCCGGAGCCGTCGGTGAGGTCGAGGTGCAGGTCGTAGCTGTCGACGTCCAGCAGCCGGGCGCGGGCGGCGGCGTCGTCGCGGGTCAGGTTGGGTACGGCCACGCCCGGCAGCTTCCCACGGACGGCCGACACGCCCGGCGGGCGCGGGGAACAACCGCCCGGCCGGGGCACTTGGCAGCCAGCAGCGGTCCGGGCGCAGCCTGCCCCGGACGACGACGAGAGCGAGAGTGAGCGATGACCGAGGCAGTGCAGAGCGCCCCCACGGCGGCCCGGGTGGACTTCTGGTTCGACCCGCTGTGCCCGTGGGCCTGGCTGACCAGCCGCTGGGTCCTCGAGGCCGCGAAGGTGCGCGACATCGACCTGCACTGGCACGTCATGTCGCTGGCGGTGCTCAACCGCGGCCGCGACCTGCCGCCCGAGTACCAGCAGATGATGGAGCAGGCGTGGGGTCCGGTCCGGGTCGCGATCGCCGCCGCGGAGAAGCACGGCGACGAGGTCCTCGGCGACCTCTACACCGCCATGGGGACGCTGCGCCACCACGAGGGCAAGGAGCTCGACGAGCTCGTCGCGCCGGCGCTGGAGCGCGTCGGCCTGCCCGCCGAGCTGGCCGAGGCGGCGACGTCGACCGAGTACGACGAGGCGCTGGAGAAGAGCCACCACGCCGGCATGGACCCCGTCGGTGACGACGTCGGCACGCCGGTCATGCACATCGACGGCGTCGCGTTCTTCGGCCCGGTGATCAGCAAGGTGCCCACCGGCGAGGAGGCCGGCAAGGCCTTCGACGGCGCCGTCCTGCTGGCCAACCTCCCCGACTTCTGGGAGCTCAAGCGGACCCGCACCTCCGGGCCGGACATGGACTCGGTGCCCGCCGACGCCCTGGAGCTCACCCGCCGGTGACGTCCCCGTGCACGTCCGCGGAGTCGCACCGCGCGACTCCGCGGACGTGCACGGCTGGCATCCTCAGCGGGTGCCGCACCCCACCCGCCAGCGCATCCTGATCACCGGCGCGAGCTCGGGCCTGGGCGCCGGGATGGCCCGCCGGTTCGCCGCGCGGGGCCGCGACCTCGCCCTCGTCGCCCGGCGCACCCACCTGCTCGACGAGCTGCGCGACGAGCTGCTCGCCGCCCACCCCGGGATCCGGGTGGTCACCGCCGCGATGGACGTCGACGACCCCGCGGCGGTCGCCGACGGCGTGCCCGCGCTGGCCGCCGAGCTGGGCGGCGTCGACCGCTTCGTCGCCAACGCCGGCATCGGCAACGGGAGGCCGGTGGGCACCGGCGCCGCGGCGGTGAACCGCGCCGTCCTGGCCACCAACGTGCTCGGCACCCACGCGCAGTGCGAGGCCGCCGTGGAGCTGTTCCGCGCGCAGGGCTCGGGCCACCTCGTCGTCATCAGCTCGGTGGCCTCCGTCCGTGGGATGCAGGGCTCCCGGACGGCGTACGGCGCCAGCAAGGCCGCGCTGAACGCGCTCGCCGAGGGCATCCGCGCCGACCTGCTCGGCACCGGCACCCGGGTCACCACGGTCCTGCCCGGCTACATCGAGACCGACATCAACGCCGGCCGCCGCGGCCCGTTCACCGTCGACCTCGACACCGGCGTCGACGCGCTGGTCGCCGCCATCGAGCGCGAGCCGGTGCGCGCCTACGTGCCCGAGTGGCCCTGGCGCCCGGTCTCGGCGCTGCTGCGCGTGCTGCCCCTGCCGGTGCTCCGCCGGCTCACGTGACGGACCTCCCTGCCCCCGCTCCTCGCGAGCTCGCGGCGGGACCCCGGCAGGGAGGCCGCTACCACCAGATCCGCATCGGGCGGTCACGGGCGTCGCGGGACCCGTCGCCCACGCACTCCGCGACGCCGTCGGCGATCCGTCGCGCCGACCAGGCCGCCGCGCAGGCGTCGAGCGCGTCGACGGCCGGCACCCGGGGCGGCGCGGCCGGCAGCGCGGCGTCGACGTCCATGACCGGGCGCAGCGCAGCCAGGCGCTGCGCCAGCCCGCGGGCGGTGACCTTCGGGTCGGTGACCCCGCCGAGGCCACGGCGGAACGCCAGCTCGGGGTGGACCTCGACGACGCGCTCCAGCGGCGGGTCGCCCAGCGCGTCGTCGAGCGCGCGGATCGACCGGACCAGCCGGAACGCCTGCGCCGACAGCGACACCCCGCCGGTGGCCGCGACCGAGAGCCGGCGCGCCTCGGCGTAGTCGTCGGTCGCGAGCACCGCCCGGACGGGTGCGGCGAAGACCGAGCTGCCCGCCCTCCCCAGGAGGGCCTTGGCGCGCTGGTCACAGGCCCGCGCGCCGTCGTCCGACAGGCCGATCGGCATGTCGATGCCGACCACCTCGACGTCCGGGACGGCGAGCACGGCGGGGACGTCGTCGAGGTCGAGCAGCCGGACCGAGCGCCCCTCCAGGAGGGCCCCGACCCACCGGCCGCGCCAGCCGTCGACCCCCAGCACCGCCACCGTCGCAGCCTGTCAGACTCGCCGCCATGCGCGTCTTCGTCGGGACCGACCACGCCGGCCTGGAGTTCAAGGAGCACCTCAAGCAGGCGCTGACCGAGGCCGGGCACGAGCCGGTCGACTGCGGCGCGTTCGACTACGACCCGCAGGACGACTACCCGCCGTTCTGCTTCGAGGTCGGCGAGCGGGTCGTCGTCGAGCCCGGCAGCCTCGGCGTCGTCATCGGCGGGTCGGGCAACGGTGAGCAGATCGCGGCCAACAAGGTGCCCGGGGTGCGCGCGGCGCTGGTGTGGAACCGCGACACCGCGGAACTGGCGCGGGCGCACAACGACGCCAACGTGTGCGCGATCGGTGCCCGGCAGCACTCGGTCGAGGAGGCCACCGCGCTGGTGCTGCACTTCCTCGCCTCGCCCTGGAGCGGCGAGGAGCGGCACGTGCGACGGATCGGCCTCATCCACGACTACGAGCAGAACCGGCACCGCCCCGCCGGCGGCCTGCCCACCCGGGACGACGTCGTGTGAGGCAGCGGGTCCTCCTAGAAGGTGTCGGGGCACCACGGTGAGACCGGCCAGGACAGCGCGGTCGCGGCCAGCGTGACCGCCCCCGGGCTCACCTCGGTCACCCGCCCGGCGGCCTGCAGCGTGGCCAGCGAGACCCCGCCGAGGTGGGCCGCGGCCAGCGCGTCCGCGTCGACGACCAGGTCGGGGTCGAGGTCGGTGCGGCCGCAGTAGCCGCCCGCCGGGTGACCGGCCCAGCGCCAGCGCCCCTCGTTCCAGGGGCAGAACGGGTCGCGCACCTCGAGCACCAGGTCGACCGGGGCGGGGTAGCGGCGGGCGGCCAGCGCGCGGTCGACGTCGACCAGCCGCAGCCACAGCCCGTCGGTGGGCCGGGCGCGCAGCGCGCGCGGATCGGCCAGCAGGTGCCGCAGCGGCTCGTCGACGCCGCCCTGTGGGTACTCCAGCGTGCGGACCAGGTCGAGGTCGAGCAGGTACCGCCACAGCGCCGCGTGCGCCGGGGTGCCGCGGCCGCGGACCTCGTCGACGACCAGGGTGCCGTCGGGGTCGCCGTCGTCGAGGTCGCGGGGGCGCACCCGGAACGCGGCGTAGCCGGTGACCTCGCCGTCGGCCTCGGTGTGCAGGACGAACCGGCGGGGGGTGGCGCCCCGGCGCTGGTCGGGCGGGTCGCGGAGGACGCGCTCCCACCACCGCTCGTCGCGCTCGAGCTGCCCGGGCACCCAGCGGCGCAGCGCCTCGTGCACCCGCGGGGCACCGGACCGGAAACCGTCGAGGTCGACCGGTGCGACCGTGCCGGTGCCGAGGTCCACGCCGGGCCGGAAGGTCATCCGCTGCGTCGGGCCGGTGAGGTTGCCGCGCACCGCCGCGGGCGCGTAGCCGAAGCGGCCGTAGATGCCGCCCTCCGCCGCCCACAGCGCGGCCACCGGCTCCCGCTGCTGCTCGTGCAGCTCGGTGAGCTGGCGGCGCATGACGGCGGTGAGCACGCCCCGGCGGCGGTGGGTGGGGGAGACGGTCACCCAGGTGACGCCCGCACAGGGCACGACCGCGCCGGGCACGGTGAGCGTGCGGCTGTAGATCCCGGACGTGGCCACCACCCGGTCGCCGTCCCACAGGGCCAGCGTGCGGTCGAGCTCGGTCGTGGCCGGCGGCGCCTCGACGAACGACCCGGTCGCCTCCTCGCCGAAGACGTCGAGCATCGAGCGGGCGAAGACCGGCCACTCGTCGGCGGTCACGGGTCGCAGGGTGGCGGGGTCGGTCACCCCTGCTGTCTACCGGGCGGTCCGGCGGCCCCGCGACCGCGTTCCGTCGGCGGCCGGTGCCAGGCTGCGCGGCGTGCAGGAGCGGCGGCCGGTCGGGTGGTGGGTCAGGCGGCTCGACGAGCTGCTCGAGGAGGGGCTCGACGCCGTCGTCGGCGCCGAGGGACTCACCCGGCGGCACTGGCAGGTGCTGCAGTCCGCCGTCGACGGGCCGGTCGAGCGGGCCGCGCTGCACGCCGCGCTCGCCTCCTTCGCCGGGCCGGCGGAGGTCGACGGCGTCGTCGCCGAGCTGGCCGGGCGGGGCTGGCTGCGCACCGACGGCGGGCCGCTGTCGGCCACGGACGAGGGCCGGGCGGCGCACGCCCGGCTGGCCGCGGCGGTCGGCGCGTTCCGGCGCTCGGTGGCCGACGGGCTCAGCGAGGAGGAGTACGCGCGCACGGTCGCCGGCCTGGCGCGGATGGTGGCGAACCTGGAGCGGGCGCTGGGCCGCTGACCCGTTCGGCGGCGGGGACGGCGACGGCGTCGGTAGGGTGCCCCGGGAGCCGGGCGTGCCGACGGCGTCGCGCCCCCGCGCGGCCGGGGGCCCGGCGGACGGAGGTCCCCGCGTGCGACGTCGGACCGCACCCCTCGCCGTGAGCGCGCTGCTGCTGGCGGCCGGCTGCACCTCGTCGGCCACCGGCGACGGGCCCGGCGGCGGCGGTGACGCGGGAGCCTCCGTCGCCGCCTCCGCCCCCGACCAGCGGCTCACCGTGGTCGCCGACGCCGAGCCCGCCGCCGCCGCGGTGAGCACCAGCCGGGCGCTGTTCGACGCGGCCGGCGTCGTGGTGGTCGCCCCCGACGGCGATGCCGCCGCCACGCTGCTGGGCGCCTCCGCCGCGGTCGGCCTGGGCGTCCCGCTGCTGCTCGACCCCGAGGGCGACGCCGGGGACGACGCCGTCGCCGCCGAGCTCGACCGTCTCGGCACCGGCACCGTGCTCGCCGTCGGCGGGGACGCCGCGCCCGGCGGGGGCGACCGCGAGGTGGTCGGCGTCCCGGCCACCGCCGAGGCCGTCGGCGCCGCCACCGGCCTCGACCTCGCCGAGGCCGACCCGGTGCCGGCCGACGGGGAGGCGGCCGCCGTCGCGGTGCTCGACCCCGACGCGCCCGCCGCGCTGGTCCCCGCGGACGGCGCGGGCAGCGGTGAGGGCGAGGCGTCCGGCGAGCTGCCGGAGGTGACCCGCGCCGAGCCGCTGGAGGACACCGTCGTGCTGGCAGCCGGGACGCCGGAGTCGCTGGCCGGCGTGGCGACCGCCCGGGCGGCCGGCGCGCAGGTGCAGCTCACCGGCGGGTCGACCGACCCGCGCGCCTCGGGCGACGTCGTCGACCTCGTGGCGCAGGACCCCTCGGGGACGGTCGTGGCCCTGGGTGCGGGCTTCGGCGCCGAGGAGGGCCTGGACTGGAAGCTGGAGACGGCCGCCACCGGCGCGCAGCTGCCCGGCGGCGGACAGCTGCTGTTCCCGCAGCACTTCATGGTCGCCCTCTACGGGCACCCGGGCACCGGCTCGCTGGGCGTGCTCGGCGAGCAGGACGTCGACGCCAGCGTGCAGCGGGCCCGCGACCACGCCGCGCCCTACGAGGCCCTGGTGCCCGACGCCACCGTCGTCCCGGCCTTCGAGATCATCGCCACGGTCGCCTCGCAGTTCCCGACCGAGGAGGGCGACTACTCCTACGAGGCGCCGGTCGAGCAGCTGCGCCCGTGGGTGGAGGCGGCGGGGCGGGCCGGTCTCTACGTCGTCCTGGACCTGCAGCCGGGCCGCACCGACTTCGTCACCCAGGCCGAGCGCTACCGCGAGCTGCTGGTGCTGCCGCACGTCGGCCTGGCCCTCGACCCCGAGTGGCGGCTCGCCCCCGACCAGGTGCACCTGACCCAGATCGGGTCGGTGCCGGTCGAGGAGGTCAACCGGGTGGTCACCTGGCTGGCGGACCTGACGCGGGAGAACCGGCTGCCGCAGAAGCTGCTGGTGCTGCACCAGTTCCGGGTGGACATGATCCCCGGCCGCGAGGGCGTCGACCTCTCCCGCGACGAGCTGTCGGTCATGGTGCACGCCGACGGGCAGGGTCCCCAGGGCAGCAAACAGGAGACCTGGCGGGTGCTGCGGGGGATCGGCCCCGAGGGCCTGAGCTGGGGCTGGAAGAACTTCTACGACGAGGACCAGCCGATGCTCACCCCCGAGGAGACGATCGCGCAGGTCTCGCCGCGGCCCCAGCTGATCAGCTACCAGTAGCCACTCGCGCGGGGGTCCCGTTCCGTCCCTGGTCCGTGGTGGACTACCGCCCGCCGACGGGGGATGCCGACGAGGAGAGGTGGTCCTGAGGTGACCAGCGTGCTGACCGGGGTGACCGGCGAGATCGACCCGCGGCTGCTCGAGCACCGGCGGGAGCTGACCGGCTACTGCTACCGGATGCTCGGGTCGTCCTTCGACGCCGACGACGCGGTGCAGGAGACGATGGTCCGCGCGTGGCGCAGCCTGGCCGACTTCGAGGGCCGCTCCTCGCTGCGCTCGTGGCTCTACCGGATCGCCACCAACGTCTGCCTCGACCAGCTCTCCGGCCGGCAGCGCCGCGCCCTGCCGATGGACCTCTCCGGCCAGTCGTGGTCACCGGTGGAGGCCTCGCTGGCGGCCACCCGGCCGGCCGAGGCCTGGGTCGAGCCGGTGCTCGACCGCCAGGTCCTCCCCGAGGACGGCGACCCCGCCGAGCGGGCGGTGGCGAAGGAGTCGGTGCGGCTGGCCTTCGTCGCGGCCCTGCAGCACCTGCCGCCGCGCCAGCGGGCGGTGCTGCTGCTGCGCGACGTGCTGCGCTGGCACGCCGACGAGGTCGCCACCCTGCTGGAGACCACCGTCGCCTCGGTCAACAGCGCGCTGCAGCGGGCGCGGGCGACGCTGGCCGGGCTGGGCGGCGCCCCCGAGCCGCGGCCGCTGGACGCCGACAGCAGGGACCTGCTCGAGCGCTACCTCGACGCCTTCGAGCGCTACGACATCGACGCGTTCGTCGCCCTGCTGCACGAGGACGCCACCCAGCACATGCCGCCGTTCGAGATGTGGCTGGGCAGCGCCGCCGACATCGGCACCTGGATGCTCGGCCCGGGCAGCGAGTGCCGCGGGTCGCGGCTGCTGCAGACCGAGGCCAACGGCTGCCCCGCCTTCGCGCAGTACCGGCCGCGCGCGGGCGGCGGCCACGAGCCGTGGGCGCTGCACGTGCTGGAGGTCGAGGACGGCCGCATCCGGCACATCACCAGCTTCCTCGACCTCGACACCGGGCTGTTCCGCCGGCTGGGCCTGCCTCCGGCCCTGGAGCCCGAGGAGCAGCCGAGCGCCGGCGTCTGACCGGACGGCACCGGGGCCGGGGAGCGAGCGCTCCCCGGCCCCGGTCTGACCCTCCTGCAGGGTCCCGCCGCGAGCGTGCGAGCGGTGGGGGGCAGGAGGGTCCTTCTTCAGACCTGCCGCAGCCAGACGGTGGTGTCCGGCGGCAGCTGCCCGCCGGTCAGCGGACCGCTGGCGAGCAGCACCTCGCCCTCGGGCAGCTCGACGGGCGCGTCGCCGAAGTTGGTGACGCTCTCCCACCCGGTCGGGCGGCGCAGGTGCAGCAGGTGCGTGCGGGCGACCGGGCCGGCGTCGACCCACTGCAGCGACTCGTCGGCCTGCAGCTCCCGGCGCAGCGCCAGCGCCGACCGGTAGAGCTCCAGCGTCGAGCCCTCCACGCCGTCCTGCGCCTCGGCCGACAGGGCGCCGAACGACGCCGGCTGCGGCAGCCACGCGCCGCCGTCCCCGAAGCCGAACGAGCTGCCCTCGCGGGTCCACGGCAGCGGCACCCGGCAGCCGTCGCGGCCCTTCTGCGCGTGCCCGGTGCGCTCCCAGATCGGGTCCTGCAGCGCCTCGGCCGGCAGGTCGGCGACCTCGGGCAGGCCGAGCTCCTCGCCCTGGTAGAGGTAGGCCGAGCCGGGCAGCGCCAGCATCAGCAGCGTGGCCGCGCGGGCGCGGCGCAGGCCCTGCTCGGCGTCCGGCGCCGGGGTGGCGCCGTCGGCGAGCAGCCACGCGTCGAGGTCGGCGCCGGAGGGGAGCGCGTAGCGCGAGGCGTGCCGGACGACGTCGTGGTTGGACAGCACCCAGGTGGCCGAGGCGCCGGCGACCGCGGCCGCCGACAGCGCGGCGTCGATCTCCACGCGGAACTGCTCGGCCGACCACGGCTGCACCAGCAGCTCGAAGTTGAAGGCCTGGCCGAGCTCGTCGGGACGGGCGTAGAGCACCCGGCGGCTGGTGGTCACCCACGCCTCCGCGACGGCCGACCGCGGCGGGTCGTAGGTGTCGAGCACCTTGCGCCACTCGCGGAAGATCTCGTGCACCTCCTCGCGGTCGAACAGCGGGTGGCTGCCGTCGAGGGGCAGCTGGGTCATGGCGTCGGGGTGCACGCCGCCGTAGTCGCGCAGCGGCTCGGAGAGGTCCTTGGCCAGCGCGTGCGCGACGTCGACCCGGAAGCCGTCGACGCCCCGGTCGGACCAGAACCGCAGGGTGGCGAGGAAGTCCTCGCGCACCTCCTGGTTGTCCCAGTTGAAGTCGGGCTGCTCGCGGGCGAACAGGTGCAGGTACCACTGGCCGTCGGGCACGCGGGTCCAGGCCGGGCCGCCGAAGTGGCTCATCCAGTCCGAGGGCGGCCGGCTGCCGTCGGGACCCCGGCCGTCGCGGAAGACGTAGCGGTCGCGGGCGGGGGAGCCCGGCTCGGCGGCGAGCGCCTCCCGGAACCAGGCGTGCCGGTCGGAGCTGTGGTTGGGGACGATGTCGACGACGACCTTCATCCCGAGCTCGTGCGCCTTCGCGATCATCGCGTCGGCGTCGTCGAGAGTGCCCAGCCGCGGGTCGACGTCGCGGTAGTCGTCGACGTCGTAGCCGCCGTCGGCCAGCGCCGAGGGGTAGAACGGGCTCAGCCAGACGGCGTCCACGCCGAGCTGCTTCAGGTAGGGCAGCCGCGAGGTCACGCCGGGCAGGTCGCCGAGGCCGTCGCCGTTCGCGTCGGCGAAGCTGCGCGGGTAGACCTGGTAGACGACGGCCTGGCGCCACCAGTCCGCGGCGGCGCTCCGGTTCGGGGCAGGGGTGTTCACGGGCACGGGTCTCCTGGGGAGTGGTCTCGAGAGGGTGCGGCGTCGGCGCGCCGGGCCCGGGGTGCCTGCGCTGGGTGGTCCCGGGCTCCTGCGGTCTCGGGGCAGCGGCGGTGCTGCGCGCGCGAGGGCCGTCTCCACTGTAGGGACCCGGACGCGCGTGCCGCGCGCGACATCCCCCGTCAGGGGCGGGGGTCGGTGCGGGTCCAGCCGCGGTCGTCGCGGCGGGCGCCCATGCCGGCGCGGCAGCGCCGGCAGACGTCGGCCACCTCCTCGGCGTGCCGGCCCGACTCCGGCTGGACGTCGGCCCAGCTGACGTGCGGGAAGCGGGCGAGGCGGGAGCGGGACAGCGACAGCCCGCAGACCGTCTCGTTGCGCCCGCGCTCCCACGCGTGCACCTCGCCGGAGGGGTAGCGGACGCCGTCGTCGGGGTCGACCCACTGACCGCCGGCCGCCACGGCCGCGTTGCGCAGTGCCATGGGGTCCCGGTACCCACGGACCGGGTCTTCAGCGGGCTCCTCGGTGGACGAGGGCCAGGACGGGAGGAACGCATGGACACCTCGGGTCCCTCGGGCGCGGTTCCGGACCGGTGACGAGCGTCGAGGGCAACAAGCGGCTGGTCGCCCGGGCTATCGCCGAGGTGCTCAACGGCGGCGACCTCGACGCCGTCGACGAGCTGTACGCACCGGGGATCGCCGCTGCTGCGCGGGAGTGGGTGGCCCCGTTCCGGGAGGCGTTCCCCGACGTGCGGATGGAGACCGTCGCCCTGGTCGGCGAGGGTGACACCGTCGTGGGCCACTTCCGCTGCTCGGGCACCCACACGGGGCCGTGGAGGGGCCGCCCGCCGACCGGTCGAGCGTTCCGCGACGTGCGCGAGGTCTACTGGTTCACCCTCCGCGACGGCCGCATCGTCGACTGGTGGGGGCTGGAGGACGACGACGACCGACGGCGGCAGCTGGGCCGGCGGCCGGGATCGTCCTGACCGGTCCTCGGGTGTCCCGGGCGGCTACGCCGAGCGTGGCGCGTACATGATCACGGCGACGCCGGCGAGGCAGACCAGCGCGCCGACGACGTCGTAGCGGTCGGGCCGGAACCCGTCGGCGACCACGCCCCACGCCAGGCTGCCGGCGACGAAGACGCCGCCGTAGGCGGCGAGGATGCGCCCGAAGTTCGCGTCGGGCTGCAGGGTCGCGACGAACCCGTAGGCGCCCAGTGCCACCACGCCCAGGCCGATCCACAGCCAGCCCCGGTGCTCCCGGACGCCCTGCCAGATCAACCAGGCGCCGCCGATCTCGGCGACCGCGGCCACGGCGAACAGCACGACGGAGCGCAGCACGGTCATGCGCGGCAGCCTGCCAGCGGCACGCGCGGGTAAGTCGACCGCGGTGCCCTGCCGGTCAGTCCAGTGGGCGGCGCAGCAGCACCAGTCGGCGGTCACCGAGGTGCAGTGTCGGACCGCCGACCGGACCGGCCGCCTCGCCTCGCGCTGATCCGGTGTCCACCTCGACCGACCACTCACCCGGGGGCAGGGTGACGTCCACCGGGTCGGTGCCGGCGTTGATCGCGATGAGCAGGTCGTCGTCGCGGACCCGCTCCCCGCGGGGCCCCGGCTCGCTGATCCCGTCGCCGGCGAGGAACACCGCGAGGGCCCGCGCCCACGGGGTGTCCCAGTCCGGGCCGGTCATCGGTGTGCCGTCGGGCCGGAGCCAGGCCAGGTCGGCGTCGTCGCTGTCGAGGACGGGCCGGCCCTGGAAGAAGCGGCGGCGGCGCAGCGCGGGGTGCGTGCGGCGCAGCGCCACGAGGCGGCGGGTGAAGGCGAGCAGGTCGCCGTCGACGTCCTCCCAGTCGAACCAGGAGATCGCGTTGTCCTGGCAGTAGGCGTTGTTGTTGCCGCCCTGGGTGCGGCCGATCTCGTCGCCGCCGAGCAGCATCGGTACGCCCTGGGAGAAGAGCAGCGTGGCGAGCAGGTTGCGCACCTGCCGGGCCCGCAGGGCCAGCACGTCGGGGTCGTCGGTCGGGCCCTCGACACCGTGGTTGTCCGACCGGTTGTCGTCGGTGCCGTCGTCCGCACCGTTCGCCTCGTTGTGCTTGCGCTGGTAGCTGACCAGGTCCCGCAGGGTGAACCCGTCGTGCGCGGTGACGAAGTTGACCGACGCGGTCGGCCGCCGCCGGCGGGCCTGGTACAGGTCGGACGAGCCGGACAGGCGCCTGGCGACGTCGCCGAGCCCGGCGGTCCGCCCGCGCCACAGGTCCCGGACCGTGTTGCGGTAGTGGTCGTTCCACTCGCTCCACAGGTCGGGGAAGGCCCCCACCTGGTTGTCCCTGGTGTCCCACGGCTCGGCGATCAGCTTGACCTGGCTGATCACCGGGTCCTGCTGCACGAGGTCGAAGAAGACCGCCGCCGGGGTCGGGTCCTGGCCGGCCTCGCGGGCCAGCGTGGTCGCCAGGTCGAAGCGGAACCCGTCGACGTGCATCTCCAGCACCCAGTAGCGCAGCGAGTCCATGACCAGCTGCAGCGGTGCCGAGTGCGTGACGTTGAGCGAGTTCCCGGTGCCGGTGGTGTCGAAGTAGTAGCGCCCCTCGTGCAGGCGGTAGTAGGCGGCGTTGTCGAAGCCCCGCAGCGACAGCGTGGGGCCGAGGTGGTTGCCCTCGGCGGTGTGGTTGTAGACCACGTCCAGGACCACCTCGAGGCCGGCGCGGTGCAGCGCAGCGACCATCTGCTTGAACTCCGTCACCTGGGCTCCGGTGTCGCCGCCGGCGGCGTACCCGCCGTGGGGGGCCAGGAAGCCGAGGCTGTTGTACCCCCAGTACTGGCGCAGCCCGCGGTCGAGCAGGTGGCCGTCGTGGACGAACTGGTGCACCGGGAGCAGCTCGACCGCGGTCACGCCCAGCGAGGTCAGGTGCTCGATCACTGCCCGGTGAGCGAGGCCGGCGTAGGTGCCGCGCAGCTCCTCGGGGACCTCGGGGTGCCGCTGCGTGAGGCCCTTGACGTGGACCTCGTAGACGACGGTGTCGGCGTACGGGGTCCGCGGGGCGGTGTCCTCGCCCCAGTCGAACGCCGGGTCGACGACGAGGCCGCGCGGCGCGTAGGGGGCGCTGTCCTCGTCGTCGCGGACGTCGGGCTGGTCGGCCTGGCCGCCGTTCAGCGCCGGGTGCCAGCGCACCTCGCCGGTGATCGCCTTCGCGTAGGGGTCGACGAGCAGCTTGGCCGGGTTGCAGCGGTGGCCGCGGGCCGGGTCGAACGGCCCGGTGACGCGGTACCCGTAGCGCTGCCCCGGGCCGACGCCGGGGAGGTAGGCGTGCCAGATGTCGGCGTCGACCTCGGTGAGCTCGATGCGTTCCTCGGTGCCCGCGTCGTCGAACAGGCAGAGGTGGACCGCGTCGGCGACCTCGCTGAAGACGGCGAAGTTGGTGCCGCCTGCGTCGGGTGTGGCACCCAGCGGCCGGGCAGCTCCCGGCCAGACGCGGGCCTCCGGCGGGACCGGCCGGTCCTCGTCCTCGAGTGGGTGCACGTCCGCCTCCGTCTCGTCGGGGGACGGTCACCGTGGCAGGAGCCCGTCACCGCCACGTCACGCGCGCCCCGGCCGAGTGGGGCTCCCGCGCCTCCTGGCCACCGACCGGTCCGAACGCGACAGGACCGAAGGGCCTCCCGGGTGACGACGTGGTGACGGCGCCGTGATGCCGCGTCCCGACGATCCCCGCGACAGGTGAACGGACCAGTTCGGGAGGATCGACCATGGCGAGTGACGGGACCCGCGGCGGAGCGCGCGCGGACGGGCAGCGGTCGTACTGGGCCGCCGGCGAGCGGGTGGAGCTCACCCCGTCGTCGGCCTTGGTCGCCGTCCGCGAGGCACCGGGCGAGGAGCGGGGGACGGCGGCCGTCGCCGAGCGGATGGCCGGGGTGGCGGGGGCCGAGCGGGTGATCACGCTCCCGGACCGGGGTCTCGTCCTCGTCCGCGCCGACGGCGGCGCGGCCACCGCCACCCGCTCGACCGAGGGGATCCTCGAGGCCGTCGAGCACGACGAGCACGTCGCCGGCGGGCCCACCGTGTTCGAGACGGCCAGTGCTCCCGGCGTCTACCTCGTGCCCGACGGCGAGGTGATCGTGAAGTTCCGCCAGGGCGCGGACGACGGTGCGGTGCAGTCCGTCCTGGCGCGCCACGGCGCTGCCGTCGTGCGGACCGACCACCCCGAGCCCGGCGCACTCCTCGTCCAGGTGGACGACGACTCGACCGTCGACGCGGCCAACGCCCTGCACGACGAGGAACTGGTCGAGTACGCGGAGCCCAACTTCGTCCAGATCACCCGGCCGCCCGGCCCCGCCGTCCAGGTCCTCGACAGCGTGCCCGCCCCGGCGCGCCCGGTCGACGACATGAGCGCGCTGGTGCGCACGGACGGCGGCACCCGGGACGGCGGGCTCGCCGACCCCGGGTTCGCCTCCCAGTGGGGCCTGACCAAGATCCGCGCTCCCGAGGCGTGGGGGATCTCGACGGGCAGCAGCGCGATCAGCGTCGCGGTGATCGACGAGGGCAACGACGTCACCCACGAGGACATCTCCTACCGCCTGCCCGGCTTCGACGCCTACGACGGCGACAACGACCCGACCCCTGCCGGCAGCGACGCCCACGGGACGGCGTGTGCCGGGATCGTGTCGATGCGGAAGGGCAACGGAAAGGGCGGTGTCGGCGTAGCGCCGAGTTCTCCCGTGCTCCCCGTGCGCATCGCCAAGGGCATCGGGGGTGGCAACTGGGACACCGACAACGCCAAGGTCGCCAACGGCATCCGGACCGCGGTGGACCGTGGGGCGGACGTCCTGTCCAACAGCTACCGCCTCGCTCCCAGCACCGCGGTGACCAACGCCCTGCAGTACGCGGCCACCAACGGCCGGGGCGGCCTCGGCTGCGTCATGGCGGCGGCCACCGGCAACGACGACGTGTCCGGCGTCGACTTCCCGGCCCGGCTGTCGCCGTCGATCAGGGGGCTGCTGGCCGTCGGCGCCTCCAACGAGTGGGACCAGCGCAAGAGCAAGACCAGCCTCGACGGCGAGAACTGGTGGGGCTCCAACTGGGGACCGGAGGTCGACCTCGTCGCCCCCGGCGTGCACGTCTACACGACCGACATCACCGGCGCGGCCGGCTACAGCGGCGGCAACTACGTGACCGACTTCAACGGCACGTCGTCCGCCACCCCCCACGTCGCCGGGGTCGCCGCGCTGGTCCTCTCGGTCGACCCCCAACTGCGCGGCTGGGAGGTCGAGGACATCCTCAAGCTGACCGCCCGCGACCTCGGCACGCCCGGCCGCGACCAGTTCACCGGCTTCGGCCGCGTCGACGCCCGCGCCGCTCTCGAGGCGGCCAGCCGGCTCTGGTGCGAGGTCACCGCGAGGGTGGAGTTCATCTCCGGCAAGGCCTTCATGCGGGTCGACGCCCGCCTCTTCAACCCGGGGATCAACACCGTGCGGGTCGACTCGTTCACCCTGAGGTCCCTCACGGCCGACGGGACCAGCGAGGTCGACCGGTTCGAGTACCGGCCCACCACCGGTGACATCCTGCTGCCGCGCAGCGGCCAGGAGGTGAGGTTCAACCAGCTGCTGCTCAGGGCCAACGGGACGCCGCAGGCGTGGTCCTACCGGTGGGCCGCGAGCTGGACCTACACGTTCTGGCGGCCCACGGGCCCCGGCTTCCCGCTCAACGCCGGCACCGCGAGCCTCGACGCGGCCATGGCCGGAACACGCGGTCAGGGCGAGGGAGGGTCGGGGGACGGGTCCAGCGGCTCCGCGCCGGCCGCCCAGGACGGCGTCGCCACGGCCGACGGTGAGGCCGTCCGCCAGACCGGCAGGCGCACGATCACCATCACGATCGACTGATCCCGACCGGGGCTCCCGGCCCTGTCCCCGTCACGGGCGCCCGCTGCCAGGGTGCCCGTGCCGGGGACAGGGCGCCCGCGCTGCGGGGGAGGCACAGGGCGATCACCGACACCGGCCGGCCGGGACCCGTCCGCGACAAGGCACTGACGGCACGGTCGATGCGCACCGCTGCCTCGACCCGGTAGGAAGGGCGGGTGAGCCGCATCAACGACGTCGGTGGGATGGCCGGGTTCCCGGCCATCGCCGAGGAGCCCGACGAGCCGCCGTTCCACGCCGACTGGGAGGCCCACGTCTTCGCCCTCAACGGCGCGCTGATCAAGCGGGGCGTCTACAACCTCGACGAGTTCCGCGACGCGATCGAGCGGATGCCGCCGGAGGAGTACCTCGCCGCCTCCTACTACGAGCGCTGGTTCACCGCGATCACCACGCTGCTGGCGGAGAAGGGCGTGGCCCTGCCCCACGAGCTGGAGGTCCCGCGTGGGTGACCTGGCTCCCGGGATGCGGGTGCGGACGCGCACCGCCGACCCCGACGGCCACACCCGCCTGCCCCGGTACGCCCGCGGCGCCGTGGGCGTGCTGGTGGAGCAGGCCGGCGTCCACCCGCTGGCCGACGACCGGGCCCGGGGCCGCGCCGGCACGCCCCAGCCGGTGTGGCACGTGCGGTTCGCGGCCGCCGACCTGTTCGGCTCCGGCGACCACACGGTCACCGTGGAGCTGTGGGCCGACTACCTGACCCCGATCGAGGAGCCCGCATGAGCGCCGACCACACCAGCTCCGTCATCTCCGCCCGGGTGCGCCACGTGGAGGCGCTGCTGGAGAGCCGGGGCCTGCTCGACGAGGGCGAGATCGACGGGCGGATCGACGAGTTCCTGGCCGGTGGGACGCCGGCCAACGGTGCCCGGATCACCGCCCGCGCGTGGGTCGACCCGGGGTTCCGCGAGCGGCTGCTCGCCGACGCGAACGCCGCGATCCGCGAGGTGGGCCTGTCGATGGCCGGCGGCCTGCAGGAGCAGCGGCTGAAGGTCGTCGCCAACACCGCCGACGAGCACAACGTCGTCGTCTGCACCCTGTGCTCCTGCTACCCGATCGCCCTGCTGGGTCCCTCGCCCGGCTGGTACAAGAGCGAGGCCTACCGCTCGCGGGTGGTGCGCGACCCCCGCGGCGTGCTGCGCGAGTTCGGGCTCGAGCTGCCCGAGCGGACGCGGATCTCGGTGTGGGACGCCAGTGCGGAGTCGCGGTACATGGTGGTGCCGCGCCGACCCGAGGGCACCGAGGGGTTGTCCGAGGAGCAGCTCGCGGCCCTCGTCACCCGCAAGGGCCTCATCGGGACCGCCGCGGTCTGACAGCGGACCGTCGACCTCGGCGCCCGCCCGGGAGGTCCGATGGGTCGACTGACCTGCGGTGGTGCGTGGAGCAGCCGTCGTCGAGTCGACGTCCTGGTCTCTCCCCGACTTGCTCGAGGGAGCACGACGGACGGATCCGCCACCCGAGCCGTTGCTCGCCCAGGGATCGCCACGCTGGGACATCGGCAGTCCGGTGTGGAGCGGGCTGCGTCGCAACCCCGTGATCGTTCCTCCGCGTGATCCGGGAACGGTCCATCTGCAGGTCGGCGAGGAGGGACGGGCCGTCGGTCACCGGCCGACGACTGCGGTCGGGCACCGACCACCTGTGACGGCCCCGGGGACGGCACCCCTCCAGCGGGCGCCCGCAGCCGGGCCGTCGGCCGGGTCCGCGGTCACCACCACAGCGGCCCCCAGCGACGTGCATCCGCCTGCACCCGGGACCACGGGACGTCGTCGCTCTTGGCGCGCCCGATGGGGTTGATGCCCCAGCGCATCGTCACGTTGGCCCGCAGGGTGTGCAGCCGGTTCTCGAAGAGCATCTTCTCGCTGATCCAGGAGATGGCGTCCAGCTCCGGCTTCCACGCAGCGGTGTAGCGCTGCGCTGCCCCCGAGAGGGCGCCGACGCCGGATCCGGCCGCGCCGATGCACCGGTCCAGTTCCACGGCTGCCTCCATCGCGGCGTTGACGCCCTGACCGATGGGTGGGAAGGGTCCGGCGGCGTCACCCAGCAGCAGGGCCCGCCCGCCGTCCAGGCGGGAGCACGTGAGCTTCTGGCCGATGTGGTAGCAGGTCCGGTCGGCGAACGCGGTGACCGCCGCGTCACTGGCGAGGTCGAGCACGCGAGGACAGTGCTGCTGCAGGTAGGCCCGGGCCGCGGCGGCCGAGGAGAACGAGAGCGGCCGGCGGGTGCCGATCCCGCAGAACCAGCGCGGACCATCGGACTCCTCGTCGCCGGGGATGGCACCGGCGACGCAGAACGGCCGGGTCGCCAGGGCCTGGAGGTAGGTCTCGTCGAGCTGGTCGACGAGCCGGTCGAGCGCGATCATCGTGAGGTAGTTGGGCAGCGACTTCCTCGCCACGGTGAACCCGGGGACGTGCCGCTGCAGGGCCTCGCGGACCACGGAACCGGCTCCGTCCGCGCCCACGACCAGGTCGAACTGCCGGGTCACCGGGTCCCCGCCCGGAGGCGTGTACGACACGGCACCACTCAGCACGTCGACCGCGCTGACCCGGCAGCCGTACTCCACGTGGACGGCGTCCTTGTGACGGTCGCTGATCACCGCGGCGAGCGCCCGGAGGATGTCGCCGCGCGCGCCGGTCCATCCCGGGCCCGGCCAGTCCTCCACCACCCGCCCCGCGTACTGGATGCCCCGGAACGGGAGCAGTCGGGCGTCGAAGTGCCCGATGGCGTCGATGTGCCGCAGGGCCCGCAGTCCGTGCCCGGTGATGTCGATGGTGTACGAGCGGTCCGGGTTGAACCGCGGGGCCAGCTCGGGGTGCGCGTCGCGCTCGAAGACCGTCGTGGCGATCCCCCGTCGGGCGAGCGCGATCGCCGCCACCAGCCCCGCGGGGCCACCTCCGACGATGGCGATGCCGCCCGGCTCGCCGGGCCGCCGGCTCGAGGGCTCCTCGGCGGTGTGGTTCGACGCGGTCTGGTTCGACGCGGTCTGGTTCGACGCGGTGTGGTTCGACATGGCCGTCTCCCGTCGTCGGCGTAGGACGTGTGCCGATGGCCAGGCTCGCGGGCACGGAACGGTGATCGCATCGATGACCTCCCCAGTCCCGCGGGACTAGCCTGACGGGGTGCTGCTCGGCCGCGAGCCGGAGCGCATCCGCCTCGACGGCGTGTTCGCGGATGCGCGGGCGTCGCGCAGCCAGGTGCTGGTGGTCCGTGGGGAGGCCGGGGCCGGGAAGTCCGCGCTGCTCTCGTGGGCGGCGCAGCGAGCGGGGCCCGCCCGCTGCCTGCGGGCCACGGGCGTCGAGTCCGAGTTCGAGCTCGCGTTCGCGCTGCTGCAGCAGCTGCTCGCCCCGGTGGTGGACCGGCTCGACGCGCTGCCCCCCGTGCAGGCCGACGCGCTCCGCGGGGCGCTCGGTCTCGGGCCGGGGCGCGGCAGCGACAGGTTCCTCGTCGGGATCGGCGTGCTCTCGCTGTTGGCCGAGGTCGCGGCGGACTCCGGGGCGGTCTGCCTGGTGGACGACGCGCAGTGGGCGGATTCCGCGTCGCTGGCGGCGCTGGTCTTCGCGGCTCGGCGGCTGGAGGCCGAAGGCGTGGCGCTGGTCGTCGCCACCAGGTCAGCAGGCGAGGACGCTCTCGCCGCCGCGGGGTTGCCGGAGCTCGCACTCGGTGGCCTGGACCCGGAGGCGGCGTCGGCGCTGGTCGCCCAGCGGGTGCCGACGGCGGCCGCGGACGTCCGCCGCAAGCTGGTCGAGGGATCCGGCGGCAACCCGTTGGCGCTCGTCGAGCTGCCCGCGGTGCTGACCGCGGCGCAACTGGCCGGACTGGAGCCGTTGCCGGATCCGCTCCCCGTCGGGGCCGGCGTCGAGCGGCTGTTCGCGGCGCTGGCGGCGCAGCTGCCGGAGCCCACCCGCCGGCTCCTGGTCCTCACGGCCGCCGACGACACCGGGCGGCTGGGCGTCATCGGCCGTGCAGCGGCGGCGGAGGGCCTCGACCTGGCCGCGCTCGGCCCCGCGGAGGCCACCGGCCTCGTCCGGATCGCCGGCGGCCGGGCGGAGTTCCGTCATCCGCTGGCGCGGTCGGCGGTGTACCAGGACGCCGGCTTCGCCGACCGCCGGGCGGCGCACCACCGCCTGGCGGCGGTCCTCGACGGTGCCGAGGACGTCGACCGCCGGGCATGGCACCTCGCGGCCGGGGCGGTGCCCCCGGACGACGCCGTCGCCGATCTCCTCGAGGCGTCGGCCGCCCGGGCGCGCACCCGGTCCGGCCCCGCGTCCGCCGCCGCGGCCCTGTCCTGGGCCGCGACGCTCACCGGGCCCCCGGAGCGCCGGGGCCGCCGGCTCGTGGCGGCTGCCGAGGCGAGCTGGGCCGCCGGTCACCCGGCCCGCGCCGCGCAGCTGCTGGACGAGGCCGAACCCCTGCTCCGGGCGCCGGAGCAGCGCGCGGCCCTGCAGGGTCTGCGCGGTCTCATCGAGCTGAGTGGCGGGTCGCCGGACACCGCCTATCCGCTGCTCGTCGCCGCGGCGCTGGACGCTCCGGACCGGTCCACCGCGGTGGCGGGTCTCGCGCTCGCCGGCGAGGCCGCCTCGCTCGCCGGCGGCGAGCGGGCCGTCGAGCTCGGCCGCCTGGTCCGGCAGGTGGTGCCCGGGGACGCCGGGGTCGACGGGCCGGTCGTCGACCTGCTGACCGGGGTGGCCGAACTCACGGCGGGGAACTGGGCGGACGGCGCGACCCGCCTGCGCAGGGTCCTGAGCTCCGCCCGATGGACCGAGGAGCCCCTGGCGTTGTTGCGTGCGGGCCAGGCGGCCCTCCTCCTCGGTGACGAGGTGGCCGCGCGGCGGTGCTACCTCAGGGCGGAGGCGGTCCTCCGCCGCACGGGCGGCGTCGGGCTGCTCGCCACGACCCTCAACCGGCTGGCCTTCTCCTACGCCCAGTCGGGGCTGCTCGCCGACGCCGAGGAGAGGTGCCAGGAGGGAGAGGAGCTCGCCCGTGAGCTCGGCCAGCAGACGGCCACCGGCGACGTCGTGCTGGCCCTCGTCGCCGCCTGGCGTGGGGACGAGGGGACCTGCCGGCGGCACGCCGAAGGCGCCGCGGAGCAGGCCGAGGCGCGCCGGCTGGGCGCCGTCCGGGCCGGCGCGGCGTGGGCGCTCGCCCTGCTCGACCTCGGGCTCGGCCGGCCGGACCAGGCGCTCGCGAGGCTGGCACCCGTGGTGACCGGGCGGGGACTGAGCCATCCGGCCGTGGCGCTCTGGGCCACCCCCGACCTGGTCGAGGCCGCGGCACGGGCCGGCCGCCCCGAGGACGCACGCGCCGCGCTGCAGCGGTTCGGGGACTGGGCCCGGCGGGCGGGGACGCCCTGGGGGATCGCGCTCGCCCGCAGGGGCGCCGCACAGCTCTCCGGAGGGGACCTGGGCTCCTTCGAGGAAGCGCTGGACCAGCACGCGGCGGCCGCCCGCCCGCTCGACGAGGCGCGCACCCGGCTGGCCTACGGCGAGTCGCTCCGGCGGCAGCGCCGCCGGGTGGACGCGCGGTCGGCGCTACGGGCTGCAGCGGAGGCCTTCGACCGGGCGGGCGCGGTGCCGTGGGCGGACCGGGCGCGCGCCGAACTGCGGGCCACGGGGGAGACCTTCGGCCGGCGGCAGGCCACGGAGTGGGACCGGCTCACCCCCCAGGAACTGCAGATCACCCGGCTGGCAGCGGGCGGTGCGTCGAACCCCGAGATCGCCACGCAGCTGTTCCTGTCCCGGAAGACCGTGGAGTACCACCTGCACAAGGTCTTCACCAAGCTCGGCGTCGGCGGCCGGGCCGAGCTGGCTCGGCTGGCGGAGAACTAGGGACCTCCCGGATTCCACCGCGAGCACGGACGGTCAACCTCGTCGCCGTCCCGGCTGTCCGACGAGGTGAGCACCATGACCACCACGACCGACCGACCGTCCACCGCATCTCGCACCCGTTCCCCCACCCGCCTGCGGAGTGTCCGCCTCCTGGCGGCCGTGGCCCTGCTGGCGCTCCTCGTGCTGTGGCTGGTCGCGCGGTTCGGACCCACGTCCAGCGAGCAGCGCTCCTTCACGATGGGCCCCGGCACCACCCGGTTGACGGTCGAGGTCGGCACCGGTTCGGTGCGGCTCACCCCGACCGGTGGGTCGCAGATCCAGGTCCAGCGAACCGTCCGTTCCGGGTGGTGGGACCCGCGGATCGAGGAGCGCACGGACGGCTCCCACGCGGTGATCGAGGCATCGTGCCCGGGCCTCCTCGTCGGCAGGTGCGAGGTCCGCTACGACATCGCCGTCCCGGCCGGCCACGACGTCGAGCTGGCGGCCAGTACCGGCGACCTCGACGTCCGCGGGATCGAGGCACGGTCGCTGAGGACCACCGTGTCCACCGGCCGCACCACCCTCGTCGACGTCGACGCGCCGCTGCAGATCCGGGCCAGCACCGGCGACGTCGGTGCGTCCGGGCTGCGCAGCGACCAGGTCACCGCAGACGTGTCGACGGGCAGCGTCGAGCTGGACTTCGCCACCGCACCGACAGACGTCACCGTGTCGGCCAGCAGCGGGAACGTGACGGTCGAGCTGCCCCAGGCCGGGGACCCGTACCGGGTGCAGGTGGGCACCAGCTCCGGCGACGGGCGCATCGACGTCCCCACCGACCCCCGCTCGCCGCGGTCGGTCGCGGTGACCGTGAACAGCGGGGACGTCGCCGTCCGGCCGCGCTGAGCGCGGGCCCGAGGGGGAGACCACCGGAGCGGACGACGGGAGGCGGTCGGGATGGACACGAGGACGGCGCCGGCGGAGGAGACGACCGCGCCCTTCGGGCAGCGCTGGGCGAGCCGGCTCGACACCGGGCCCGAGGGGAGGGGGACGGCGGCCGCGGCGACCGTGTTGCGGCAGCTCGGCGACGTCGACCTGGCGGTCTACCGCGCCGTCGCGGCAACTCCCACCCCGACGCTGGACGCCCCGGTCCGCCGGCTGTCGGACGCCGCTGACCGGTCCCGGCTGTGGCTGGCCGTGGCCGCCGCCATGGCGACCCTCGGCGGCCGTCCCGGTCGGCGCGCCGCCGGCGCGGGCCTGCTGGCGGTCGCCGTCGACTCCGCGGTGGTGAACGGCATCCTGAAGGCGGTCGCCCGCCGACGTCGGCCCGATCGCGAGTCGGCCCGGGTGCCCACCGACCGCCGGGTGCTGATGCCGGCATCGCGGTCGTGGCCGTCGGGGCACGCGGCCTCGGGATTCGCCTTCGCCACCGCCGTCGGTCAGGTCCTGCCTGCCGCGGCTCTCCCCCTGCGCGTGCTCGCGTCCGCGGTCGGTTACTCCCGCGTGCACACCGGAGTGCACTTCCCCGGGGACGTCGTCACCGGGGCGGTTGTCGGCGCCACCGTCGGCGAGGCCGTCGCCTGCGGACTGTGGCGGGTGCACGCGGTACCCCGGCTCTCCCTCGGTCCCCGGCGGGGGACGTCGTGAGCGCCCTGGCCGGGGCGTGGCGGCGCCTGACGGCGACCGGTGCCCTCCTGGCCTCGGGCGCGGGAACCGTGGTCGTCCTGCTCGCGATCGTCGGCGACCTCCGGCGGCTGCCGCTCGAGCTGGCCCTGCTGGCGGCGGTCGTGCTCGGCGCCTGGTCCGCCGTGACCCGCGCGGGATGGCGCCGGCTGCTCGCCGCCATCGTGACCCTCGGAGCTGCCGCCGGTCTGGTGGCGGTCTCCTTCGGCGGCGCGGACACGGCCTCGGTCCTCGTCCGGGTGGCCGCCGTCGCGCTGGCGCTCGTCCTCGTGGCACTCGCCGTCCGCCGCGACGCCCGCGGCCTGCGGCGTGCCCCGACGGCCGGCGTCGCCGTCCCGGGCGCCCGCAACGCGGTCCTCATCCTGAACCCGCGCAGTGGCGGCGCCACGGCGCAGCGCCTCGACCTGGCGGGGCAGTGCCGCGCGCGCGGCATCGAGCCGGTCGTCCTGGGGCCGCGGGACGACCTGGTCGCGCTGGCCGAGGCGGCGGTCGCCCGGGGGGCGGACGTGATCGGCATGGCCGGTGGCGACGGCTCGCAAGGGCTCGTCGCCGGGGTGGCGGCCCGGCACGGCGTGGCCATGGTCGTCGTCCCCGCCGGCACCCGGAACCACCTGGCCCTCGACCTCGGCCTGGACCGGGACGACGTGATCGGCGCGCTCGACGCGTTCGGCCCGGCGGTGGAACGCGTGGTCGACCTGGGAGCGGTCAACGGCCGGGTGTTCGTCAACAACGTGTCGCTGGGGCTCTACGCCGAGATCATCCGCTCGCCCGAGTACCGCGACGCCAAGGTCGACACCACCCTGGCCGCTCTGCCGCGCCTGCTGGGCCCGGGGAGTGCGCCGTTCGACCTGGAGTTCACCGGGCCCGCGGGGGAGCGGCACTCCGGCGCGCACGTCGTCCAGGTCTCCAACAACCCGTACGGCGCGACGGCGGGCTCCCGCACCACCCGTCCGCGTCTGGACACCGGCCACCTCGGGGTGATCGCGCTCGAGATCCGGGGCGACCGGGCGGCCACCGGGTTCCTCGCGGCGGCCGCGGCGGGTCGACCCGGGCGCCATCCGGGCTACTGCGCGTGGGAGACGGCGGCCTTCCGGGTCCACTCGGCGCACCCGGTGGACGTCGGACTCGACGGCGAGGCCCTCCGGATGGCGCCACCGCTGAGCTTCAGGTCCCTGCCCGGCGCGCTGCGGATCCGCCTCCCCGCGGGCGCCCTGGGGCTCTCCCCTGCGGCCCGGGACGCCCGGGCCCGGGAGGTGCTGCACCAGCTCCGCCTGACCGCCTCCGGCCGGTCGAAGGCCCGGACGTGAGCGCCCGGCAGCGGCCCAGGCCGCTGGACCCGGCCCTGCGGGCGTACGCCGCACAGCGCAGGCACGCCCTGGAGGACCGGGTCGCCGATGCGGTGACCGCGTTCGCCGGGTCGATGCGGTTCGTGTACCTCCACGTCCTCTGGTTCGCCGGCTGGATCGTCCTCGGCGTCGAGGAGTACCCCTTCGGACTCCTGACCATGATCGTCTCGCTCGAGGCGATCTTCCTGACCACCTTCGTGATGATCAGTCAGAACCGGAGCGACGAGAAGAGCGAGGTGCTGGCCGACCACCGCTGGCAGACGGTGCAGCACCAGGAGGAACAGAACGACGAACTGCTGCGGATCGCCGCGGAGATCCTGGAGGTGACCAGGACCAGCAGCGGATCCGCCCAGGGCTCGGCATGAGCCCGGTCCGCGGCGGCGGAGGCGGCTCGGGAGACCGGACGGCTCGCGAGCGCGGGCCGCGCACACCCGGTCCGCCCCTCCAGGAAGAGGTGCCCGATGACCGACACGACGACCGGGGACCGAGGCGGCCCCGCCCCACCGGCCAGGCTCGGCGAGCGCACCCGGTCCCTGAAGGAGCAGATCTACGCCAGCTTCACCGGACTCGCCATCCTGGCGGCTGTCTCCGGTACCGGACACGCCACTGCCGCGGACGCGCTGCTGTCCGTCGGGATCGGTGTCCTGGGGATCTCGGCCGCAGGCCTCCTCGCCGAGGTCGTCTCGCACCAGGTCGTCCACCAACGGCTGCCGGCCACGGAGGAGCTCCGGACGATGGGGCGGATCGCTCTCGGTGCCCTGGGGTCGGCCCTGGCCCCGGTGGTCGTCCTGGCCCTCGCCTGGGGCGGGATGCTCCCCCTGGACCGGGCGCTGTGGACCGGGATGGCGCTCTACGCCGCCGTGCTGGTGGCAGTGGTGCTGCTCGCCGTCCGGCGCACCGGGCTGCGACCCCTCCAGCGTCTGCTCGCGACCGCGACGATCCTCGGGCTGGCGCTCCTGGTCGTGGCCCTGCTGCAGCTCGGGCACCTCGACTGACGGTCCGCCGGCAGGGTCACCGCCGCCCTGCGAGGTGCACGGCTGCCCCACCTGGTCCACCTGACGGTCAGGGAGCGGCAGGACTGGTCGCCCCGAACACGATGTCGGGCTTGAACCACCGCGACGAGGGCTCGTCGTCGGACTCGACCAGGGACCGGATGGACCGCGCCATCTCCTCGACGGGCTGGCGCACCGTGGTCAGCGAGGGATGGGCGAGCGCTGCGGCGCCGATCCCGTCGAAGCCGACGACGCGGAACTCGTCGGGGACCGAGCGGCCTTCGTGCAGCAGGTGCGCCAGGACGCCGAGGGCGATCACGTCGGCCGCGGTCACGATCGTGGCGCCGGTCCAGCCGTCGGCGAGGATGCGGGCGGCCGCCTCCCGCCCCCAGGCCGCGGAGAAGTCCCCGAGCAGAACGGGGACGTCGGGGGAGAAGTACTGCCGCATGCCGTCGAGGCGTTCGTGGGCCGAGGAGGAGTCCGGCGTCGCGCCGACGTAGACGACCGGTTGCCTGCTGACGTCGACCGCCGCGGCGACGTGCTCGCGGACGAGCTGCATCCCCGCCCGGTTGCTGACGCCGACGTAGGACGCGGCGGTGCCCTGCACGCGGCGGTCGAGCTGGATGGTGTGCACCGCGGCCGCGGCCGCGGTGACGGACGGTTCGCTCAGCTGCTCGTGCACGGGGATCAGCACGAGTGCGTCGACCTGGCGCCCGAGGAACGAGCGGACGCCCCGGGCCTCGGTCTCCAGCGAACCGTCGGCGCTGAACACGAGCAGGTCGATCCCGGGGTCGGAGAAGGCACGGGACAGCTGCTGGGCGAGCGCCGAGAAGTACGGGTTGTCCAGGTCGGGCACGACCAGCCCGACCGTCGACGTGCGGGTCTGGCGCAGCGCCCGACCGACCAGGTTCACCCGGTAACCGAGCCGTTCGGCGGCCTCGGTGACCTTGCGCTGCATGGCCGGGTCGACCGACCGCGTGCCGCTCAGGGTCCTCGAGACCGTCGCCACCGACACGCCGGCCAGGCGGGCGACGTCGGCCATCGTGGCCGAGCGGGACGGCGGCACGACGGGCTCCTGTCGTCGGACGAGGTGGCACGGGAGCGTGAGGTATCGGTTGCGCGACGACCCTCGACCAGGTGGTCAGCGTGTGTCTACAGTCACCGACCACCACGGTAATCGATTTCCCACGGAACGAGGACCCCCATGACCCGACACCTCGGCATGGCCGCCCTGGCGACTGCCGCGACCCTGACGATGACCGCGTGCAGCACCGGCAACGAGGAGCCCGCCACCGGGGCGTCCGGGGAGCCTGCCGAGGAGTGCGTGATCGGCATGACCCAGATCAACCAGACCGCCACCTTCTTCACGCAGATGAACGAGGGCGCGCAGGAGGCGGCCGACGAGGCCGGGTGCGAGCTGCAGATCGCCAACGCCAACAACGACTCGGCCAAGCAGAACAGCGACATCGAGAACTTCGTGTCCCAGGGCGTGACGGGCCTGATCGTGGTGGCCATCGACGTGAACGGCGTGCTGCCGGCGGTGCAGCAGGCCACCCAGCAGGGGATCCGGACGGTCGCCATCGACGCCGAGCTCGAGGAGGGGTCGGTCGACACCTTCGTCGGCGTCGACAACGAGGCCGCCGGGGAGCAGGCGGGCCAGTGGGTCGTGGACGAGGGCCTCGCCGAGGGGGCGAGCTACGGCGTCGTCGACGCCCGCAACTCGTTCATCCAGAACCAGCGCGAGGACAGCTTCCGGGCCGTCGTCGACGCGGCCGGGGCGACCTTCACGCAGGCCGTCGACGGCGAGAACGTGCAGGAGCAGGCCGCGACCGCCGCGCAGAACCTGGTGACCGCCCAGCCCGACCTGTCCTTCGTCTACACCACGGGTGAGCCGGCCACCGTCGGCGCCGTCGCCGCGCTGGACCCCGCGGGTAGCACCAAGGTCATCGGCTGGGACCTCACCGCCGAGGTGATCGCCGGCATCGACAGCGGCCTGGTGACCGCCGTCGTGCAGCAGGACCCGCGGCAGGAGGGGATCGAGGCGGTCAACGAGCTCGCGGCCATCCTCGAGGGCGAGGAGCCGGCGGGCTTCATCGACGTGCCGATCACGATCGTCACCTCGGACAACGTCGACGAGTACCGCGAGATCTTCGAGTGACCTCCGGCACCCGCGACCTCTCGACGCCGCGCGTCGAGATGCGCGGGATCCGCAAGCGCTTCGGCGCCCTGGAGGTGCTGCGCGGCGTCGACCTGACGGTCGGCAGGGGGGAGGTCGTCGGTCTGGTCGGCGACAACGGTGCCGGCAAGTCGACGCTGATGAAGATGCTGGCCGGCGCGGTCGTCCCCGACTCGGGGGAGATCCGCGTGGACGGGACGGCGCTGACCGGCTCGGGCCCCCGCGCAGCACGGGCAGCGGGGATCGAGATGGTCTACCAGGACCTGGCGCTGTGCAACGACGTGGACGTCGCCGGCAACCTCTTCCTCGGCCGGGAGATCTACCGTCCCCTCAGCCGGCGCCTGGACCACAAGCGGATGCACGAGGAGGCCGCGAAGGACCTCGCCACCCTGCACATCCGCATCAGCGACACCCGTCAGCTGGTGGCCACCATGTCCGGCGGACAGCGCCAGGCGATCGCCATCGCCCGTGCCGTCACCTTCGAGCCGAAGGTGCTCGTGCTCGACGAGCCGACCGCTGCCCTCGCGGCGCGCGAGGTCGAGATGACCCTCCAGCTGATCCGTGACGTCTCCACCCGGGGGGTCAGCGTCGTGCTCATCACCCACCGCCTCCAGGACCTCTTCGAGGTGGCCGACCGGTTCGTCGTCCTGTACGAGGGCGTCAACCACCGACAGATGACGCCCTCCGAGACCGACCTCGGCGGTCTCGTGACCGCGATGATGGGGAAGTGACGCCGTGAGCACCGAGACCGTCACCCCGCCCACCGGTCGGGCCGACCGGCGCGGCGCCCGTCAGGACTTCGTGCACCGCAACTTCGGGGTGTTGTCGATCTCCGCCGTGCTCGCCGTGCTGTTCGTCTTCTTCAGCGTGCAGACCGACGCCTTCCTGACGACGAACAACCTGGTCAACGTCGCCCGGCAGGTCGCCCCGACGGTCGTCGTCGCCGTCGCGATGACCTTCGTCATCACCACCGGCAACATCGACCTGTCCGTCGGGTCGATCCTCGGGCTCAGCGCGGCGGCCCTCGCGATCGTCGCCGAGAGCGGCAGCGCCGTCGTGGCGCTCGTGCTCGCCCTGGTACTCGGGCTGGGCATCGGCCTGGTCAACGGCGCCCTGACGGCGTTCGGCAAGCTGCAGTCCTTCATCGTGACCCTCGCCGCGCTCACCGCGGTGCGCGGTCTCGCGCTGCTCATCACCGACGGCTACAGCACGCCGATCACCTCCGACTTCCTGCTGCCGATCGGCAACGGCAGGCTGGCGGGGCTCTACACGCCCACGTGGATCGCGGTCGTCGTCGTCGCCGCGGGCTGGTACGTCTTCAACCACACCCGGTTCGGCCGGTACGTCGTCGCGGTGGGCTCGAACGCGGAGTCCCTGCGGCGCGCCGGGGTCGACGTGCGACGGATCCAGCTCGCCGTGCTGACGCTGACCGGACTCGTGGCGGGACTGGCGGGCGTGATCACCGCCGCCCGCCTGGCCAGCGGCTCGTCCAACTCCGGCACGCTCTTCGAGCTCGAGGTCATCACGGCCGTGGTGCTCGGCGGGACCGCCCTGATGGGCGGCAAGGGCTCGATCATCGGCTCGGCGATCGGCGCGGTCACGCTCGGCGTCATCAGCAACGGACTGGTCCTGCTGAGGGTGGACGTCTACTGGGTACCGATCACCCAGGGCCTGATCCTCATCGTCGCGATCCTGCTCAACGCCAGGCTCTTCAGCGGCATCTCGGGGCAGCGGACGTGAGCCGGTGACGGCCGTCCAGACCGTCCGCGGGCCCGTCCCCGTGGACGACCTCGGGATCACCCTGACCCACGAGCACCTGCTGAACGACGTCTCGTCCTGGTGGCAGCGCAGCACGTCCCACGGTCTCGACCCGGACGAGTTCGCGGACGCCCCCGTCGGCGAGGCGCTGCTCTGGGACCTGCGCCAGGACCCCTTCGGCAACCGCGCGAACCTCGCGCTCGACGACGTCGACGTGGCCTGTGCCGAGCTGGGCCGGTTCGCCGCGCTGGGCGGACGCACCGTCGTCGAGACCACGGGCTGGGGGATCGGCCGCGACCTCGCCGGGCTGAGGCAGATCTCGGAGCGCACCGGCGTGCACGTCGTGGCCGGCACGGGGTTCTACCTCGAGGCCTCCCACCCGGTCGACCTGGTGGCGCTCGGGGCCGACGGGGTGACCGACCGCATCCTGGCCGACGTCCGCGACGGCGAGGACGGCGTACGGCCCGGCATCATCGGCGAGATCGGGGTCAGCGCCGACTTCACCGCGGCCGAGCAGGTCGGCCTGCGGGGTGCCCTGGCAGCCCAGGTCGAGTGCGGGCTGCCGATCCAGGTCCACCTGCCCGGGTGGTTCCGCCTCGCGGGCACGGTCCTCGACCTCGCCGAGAGCGCGGGTGCCGACCTCGCCAAGGTCGTGCTGTGCCACATGGGCCCGTCGGGGGAGGACCCGGACTACCAGCGCGCGGTCATGGACCGGGGCGCCTGGGTCCAGTACGACATGCTCGGGATGGAGGTCTACTACGCCGACCAGGGCGTGCAGTGCCCCTCCGACGAGCAGAACGCCACCCACCTGGCCCGCCTGATCGCGCTCGGCTACGGCGGCCGGCTGCTCCTGAGCCAGGACGTCTTCGTCAAGTCGCTGCTGCGCCGCCACGGCGGCCCGGGCTACGCCCACGTCCTCCAGTACTTCGCTCCTCGTCTGCACCGGCACGGCGTGGACGAGGCGCAGGTGCTGTCGCTGATGACCGACAACCCGCGCCGCCTCTTCGGCGGCGGACACCCGACCGAGGGGACACCGTGACCCGCATCCTGCTGGCCGGCGAGAGCTGGATCTCGACCGCCACCCACGTGAAGGGCTTCGACGAGTTCTCCAGCACCTCGTTCCACACGGGCGCGGACGCGTTCATCGCGGCCGCCGCGAGCGAGGGCCTGGAGGTCGAGCAGATGTACGCCCACGACGTGCCGGGCTCGTTCCCCCGCACCGTCGAGGCGCTGTCCGCGTACGACGCCGTGATCCTCTCCGACATCGGCGCGAACAGCTTCCTGCTCCCCCCGGAGGTGTTCCTCGAGGGACGTCGGACGGACAACCCGCTGGTCGCCCTCGCCGAGTGGACCCGCGGCGGTGGCGGTCTGATGATGGCCGGCGGCTACCTGAGCTTCACCGGCTTCCAGGCGCGGGCCAACTTCGCCAGGACCGCCGTGGCCGACGTGCTCCCGGTGACGATGCTCGAGGCCGACGACCGGGTGGAGGCGCCGCAGGGCGCCCCGGTCGCACTCGGCCTGCCGACCCACCCCGTCGCCGCAGGCTGGGCCGAGCTGGCCAGCTCCGCGCCGACCCTGCTCGGCTACAACCTGGTCCGGCCCCGGGAGGACGCCGCGGTCGTCGCGACCGTCGGGGGCGACGTGCTCATCGCCACCCGGGAGGTCGGCGAGGGCCGGTCCCTCGTGTGGACCTCCGACATCGGGCCCCACTGGTGCCCGGAGGACTTCCTGGCCTGGGACGGCTTTGCCCCGCTCGTCGGCGGGATGCTGCGCTGGCTGGCCGCGCGGTGACCGACGCCGGTCCCACGCCCGTCGTCCTGGACTGCGACCCCGGGCACGACGACGCGGTCGCCATCCTGCTCGCGCTGGGGTCACCGGGGGTGCGCCTCCTCGGGATCACGACCTGCTTCGGCAACTGCGCGGTCGAGGACGCCACCCGCAACGCCCTGAGGGTGCTCGCGCTGGCAGGTCGCGAGGACGTCCCCGTCGCGGCCGGAGCCGCCGGGCCGATGCGCGGTCAGGTCGCCCTGGGCAACTACGTCCACGGGGTGACCGGGCTCGACGGCCCCGACCTCCCCGAGCCGACGGCGGCACCGGTCGACGAGACGGCCACGCAGATGCTGCGGCGCCTGCTGACGGACTCGCCCGAGCCGGTCACCGTCGTGGTCACCGGGCCGATGACGAACGTCGGGACGCTCCTGTCGCAGGAGCCGGGACTGGTCCGGCACATCCGCGAGATCGTCTTCATGGGTGGCTCGACCGAGCGGGGCAACCACACCCCGACCGCGGAGTTCAACACGTTCGCCGACCCGGAGGCGCTCGACGTCGTCCTCCGTGCCGGCGTGCCGGTGCGGATGGTGGGGCTCAACCTGACCCACCAGGCCCTGGCGACTCCCGCGGTCGTCGAGCGCATGTCGGCGATGCCGCACGACGTGGGTCGCACGTGCGCGGCGTGGATGGGGTTCTTCGGCAGCTCCTACGAGCGCATCTGGGAGTTCGAGGCACCACCGGTGCACGACCCGTGCACGATCGCGGCGCTGCTGGACCCCGACGTCATCCGCTGGCGCGACTGCTTCGTGGCCGTGGAGCTCGACGGGACGTGGACCCGCGGCACCACGGTCGTCGACCTCTTCGGCCGGCTGCCCGACCACGCGCCCAACGTCTCCGTCGCGATGGAGCTCGACGCCGAGCGCTACTGGGACCTGGTCCTGGCCGCGCTGGACGCGCTGGGATCGGCATGACCGGTCTGGTCTGCGTCGTGGGGTCGCTGAACGACGACACGACCCTGGCGGTCCCGGTGCTGCCCTCGCCGGGCGAGACCACCCTGACCCGCGGCGTGCGCCTCACCTCGCCGGGCGGGAAGGGAGCCAACCAGGCCGCGGCCGCCGCGGTGCTCGGTGCGGAGGTGGCCATGGTCGGGGCGGTCGGGGACGACGAACCGGGGGAGCGGTCGCTGGCCGCGCTGCGGGACGTCGGGGTCGACCTGACCGCGGTCGCGGTGCGCGAGGACGTCGGGACCGGCATCGCCGTCATCACCGTCGACGACAGCGGGGAGAACACCATCGTGGTCGACCCCGGTGCCAACCGCACGCTCACCCCGGACGAGGTGACCCGCGCGATCACCGCCGCCTCGCCCGCGGTGCTGCTCGTCCAGCTCGAGGTGCCGCGGGACGCCGTGACCGCGGCGGTCGAGGCGGCCGGGGATGCCGTGGTGGTGCTGAACCCGGCGCCGATGCCGGCCGACCCCGAGCCGGTCCGCGAGGTCGTGTCGCGCGTCGACGTGCTCGTCCCCAACCGCAGCGAGCTCGGTCGCCTGGCGGGACGTCCGGAGCCGACGGACGCGTCGGAGGTGGCGGAGTGCGTCGCGGCACTCGGCCCCACCGGCAGCGTCGTGGTCACGCTCGGTGCCGACGGCGCCCTGTGCTTCGAGCCGGGGGCCGCGCCGGTCCTGGTGCCCGGGATCCCCACCTCGACCCGCGACGCGAGTGGTGCCGGGGACGTGTTCTGCGGGTGTCTCGCTCAGGAGCTCGCGCGCGGCACGGGCCTGCTCGACGCGGTGCGCTCGGCCAACGCCCTGGCCGCCGCCAGCACCGCCCACCCCGGCGCGAGGATCCGCGCCGACCTCGTGGACCGGATGTCTCCGCTCGCGCCCTGAGGAACGCATCGATCCTGCCTGGCCCGGTGCTCATCGACCTCGGTCGGCGGACTCCCGCTGACGCTGGGCGGGGGCGGCGACCTCGGATCTGCTGGCCGCGGACCGGCGTCCGTGACGGGAACCCGGACGGCGGGGCCGTGCCGGCCGGTCCGTGCTGTTCACGGACCCGCTCGGAAGCCCGTGACGGAGACGCGCACCGGTCCCACCGTGAGGACGAGCCCCGTCCCGGTGCCCGGGGAACGCACGCTGGGCGCCGACCAGCGTCGTGGCGTCAGGCGCACGTCGACGGTCGGCGTCCGGGGTTCTGTCGCGTCCCGCCGCTCCGCCGGGACGGGCGCTGGGGCGTCCCCTCGCGGCCGCGCCATCGGCATCGGCGTGGCCTGCTGCAGGTCGGCCAGCAGATCGGCCTGCAGGCTGCCCGGGCGGGGGGAGGGCGGCTTCACGGTGGTCATGCGGGGACCCTCTCGGCGGCGGCGAGCACCTCGTCGGCGAGCGCCAGGTAGGCGGAGGCGACGGGACTGGTCGGGTGGGAGAGCACGACAGGTCGTTTGGCGAGCGTGCTGGTCGGTACGCGCCGGGACAGGGGGACGCGGGTGGCCAACAGCGGCAGGTCGGTGTCGTCCAGAGCGCCGGCGACCTCCCGGGCGGCGCGCCCCCGCTCGTCCCAGACGGCGCAGGCCACCCCGACGAGGACGGCGGAGGTGTTCTCGTAGGCACGGTGCTGGTCGAGGAACGCCGCGACCCGTGCGACGCCGAGGGCGGAACCCGGGTCGCTGGTGAAGACGGTGAGCACGGCATCCGCGGCGCAGACCGCCGCCAGGGTGAGACCGCCCAGGTCGCCCCGCGTGTCGAGCACGATGTGCTCGTAGTCGGCGAGCAGCGGTCGCAGCACGCGCCGGATGCTCGTGACGAGGCCACCCGCGCTCGCCAGTTGCGCGGCAGCGGTCTCCAGGGCCGGGTGTGCCGGCAGGAGGTCGAGCCCGGGGACGACGTCCCGCCGGATGACCGCGCGGGCCTCGGCGTCCGGGTCGTCCAGGAGCGCGGCCAGGCTCTCGTCCGGGCGCTTGGCGACGACCCCGAACGCCCGTCCCAGGCTGTCCTGCGGATCGACGTCCACGGCGAGCACCCGGCCGCGGCGGGCGAGTGCGGCGGCGAGGTTCGCGGCGGTCGTCGTCTTCCCCACCCCGCCCTTGGAGGAGCAGACAGCCAGGCGCATGCGGGGCAGTGTGGGGAGCGGCAGCCCTCGAGCCGGGGATGCGGGCCGGTGCGCCGGGCCGGAGTGTCCCATCCGGCGCACTGTGCCCAGCATCACCATGGCGCCTGTGCTCCGCCCCATCAGCTGCGCGGTGCGCGAGGCGCTGTCCACCGGTGCGCAACAGGTCCATCCGGCCCGCTCCGGTCGCGGTGGTGCGCGGTGTGGCAGGTGACGAGGACGGCTGCGGAGAGGCGCCACTGACGGGGATGGGACCGCTAGCGTCAGGCCGTGTGCGACGGTGACGGCGCGTCGGGCGCGGCCGCCCCTCGTCCGGCTCCTGGTCCGGCGGTCGACCCCATCGCCCTCGTGCCGGTCGACGAGGTGGTCGTCACCACGATCATCGACAACGTCTTCGACGCCCTGCTGACCAGCGACGACCGTGTGACCAGGGCACCGTTCGCCAGCGGGTCGGTCGCCGCGCCGCAGTTCGAGGGTGGGCGGACGTTCACGGGCCTGCGGGCGGAGCACGGCTTCTCCGCCCTGGTGACCGTCCGCCGAGGGGAGACGACCACGACGCTGCTGTTCGATGCCGGTGTCTCGCCCGACGGCATGACGACCAATGCCGACCGGCTGGGCATCGACCTGCAGGGTGTGCAGGGTGTCGTCCTCAGCCACGGGCACTTCGACCACGTCGGCGGGCTGGCCGGGCTGGCCACACGCAGCCGGCTGCCGATGACGGTGCACCCGCTGATCTGGACGCGTCGGCGGCTGCTCCTGCCGGGCACCGGGGGCACGGAGCTGCCGACGCTGAGCTCGGCGGCGCTGGAGGCCGAGGGGTTCCGGGTGATGGAGCGGCGCGAACCCTCACTCCTGGTCGACGGCTGCGTGCTGATCACCGGCGAGATCGACCGGACGACGGACTTCGAGCGCGGCATGCCACCGCCGCACCAGGCGTGGGACGGTTCCGACTGGCGCCACGACCCGCTGGTGCTCGACGACCAGGCGCTGGTGGTGCACGTCCGCGGCCGCGGGCTCGTCGTCCTCACCGGCTGTGGTCACGCCGGCGCCGTCAACACCGCTCGGCACGCCATGCGGCTCACCGGTGTCCGTCGGCTGCACGCGCTCCTCGGCGGCCTGCACCTGGGTGGGCCGGCGTTCGAGCCCATCATCACGCCGACGGTGCAGGCGCTGGCCGAACTGGCGCCGGACCTGGTCGCCCCGGGGCACTGCACGGGCTGGCGGGCCCAGGCGGCGTTGGCCGCGGCGCTCCCCGACGCCTTCGTGCCGAGCAGCTCGGGAACTCGCTACACCCTCGCCGCTGCTTGAGCGCTCCGGCCTGAGCGTCGTGTGCCGCGGTGCACTGCACCGGTGCCTCCGACCCCCTGCCCGTCACAGCTGATCTGGCTGGGGTCACCCGGTCCCTCTTGAGCGCGCCGATGCCTCGGTCCACCCACCACGGCTGATCCGGACGGGGAAGGCCACCACGCCCCGGACATCACTGCTGGGACGTGGCGGTGAGCATCCGCGTGTTCGTGCGGCGGGCGCACTCCCTGGACGATCCGGTCACCGTCACCCCGCCGGCGGCGCGGTTCCTCGAGGACACGGTCGTCCCCGGGCACGACGTCCTCGTCGGTTGCGGTCCGTTCCCGCGGCCGGGCGCCGATCCCGTTGCGCAGCGTCTGGTGGTGGTGCTCGGTGCTGCTCCGACGAGGGGTCGCCTCCGGTGTGGTCAGCCGGGTGCGCCAGGGGGAGGGCGACGTCGCCGGTTCCCACTCGGTCCCGACGCCGATGTCGAGCGGAGCGGTCAGCACGGCGGGACCCGTGCCTCGAGAACGTCGACGGGGCATCTCGTCGAGGACCTGCCGCACGCTGCCTGCTGCTCTGACGTGAGGTCGCCGACGGTCATCCCGCTGCGCCCGGGGGAGTCCGAGGCACAGATGGCCCTGTAGCCGTTGGACCCGGTGACCTGGCACCACTCGCGTCCCGAGCGGACGAGTGGACGGACGTGGACGTGGACGTACTGACCGGCGACGAGGTCCTCGGCGGCGACCAGGTGGCCGTAGGAGGCCGGGTCGGGGGTGGGGATGGGGATGTGGCTCCGGGGCGTCATGCGGCGACTTGTCCGCGCTGGCCGTCGGCGGTCGATCATCAGATCGCGATGGCGAGGAGCAGCCGTCGCCGGGACGACTGCTGCGGTGGAGGCGAGGCGTCGCGCCTTCCATGCGTGCGGTAGCCGCCATGCGAGCCACCGGCACCAGCCGTGTCCGGCGCGCCGGGGTCTCTCGCCGGGCGGCGGCGCGCAGATGAGGCTCCTCGGGCCAGCATCGGTTCCACGCCGTCCTGGAGGGTCGAGATGAAGTACGTCATCACGTGGACAGCCCGAGAGGGCGGGTCGGCGGGGCAGAACGAGGAGGCGACGCAGCGGGCGCTGGAGCTCTTCGGCAAGTGGACGCCGGAGTCGAACCTCCAGATCCACCAGCTCGTCGGCGGACTGGACGCCCGTACCGGCGTGTGCGTCTGCGAGACCGACGATCCCCACGCGATCGTGTTGACGACCGCCTATTTCGCTCCCTTCTTCAGCTACACCGTCATGCCGGTCATGGACGTGCAGCAGACCGTGGAGAGCATCCAGGCTGCGACTGCCCGCCGCGGGTAGGTCGCGGCAGTCGGGTCCGCGGTCGTCCGTGGACCGAGGCCCCGTCGGATCATCGGCCGGGTCAGCTCTCGTGCGGTGCTCCGTCCGGCTGGCCTCGTCGGTCACCCCCGGGTTCGGACTCCGGTGAGTTGGCGCGAGCGCAGGAACTCCTCGCGCACCAGTGTGCGGAGGTCCTCGACGGATCGGGCACGAGGTGGACCTGATCGCGACCCGCTCAGCGCCCTTCAACCCCGGCCGGGTCCAGCAGGTCCACCCGGAGCCGTAGCCGAGCTCGGCCGGCAGCTTGGTCCAGCCGATGCCGGTGGACAGCACGAAGGCGATGCCCTCGAGCAGCCAGGCAAGACCATGCTGCTCAGCTGCCTGTGCCCGGCTGGTCGGACCTGTGCGCCTGGTGTCCCCCAGCGACGACGCACCGCGGCTGAGGGACTTCCCACGCGAGTCGTCCACTGCCACGATTCCGGCCGCGTAGGTCCGTCTGTTGGCCAGGTCGGCCGTGGCCGGCGTCCGCGGGGAGGCCCCCATGACGTCGAGACGCTCCGGCGTCAGACGGTCGCTCGTCCTGGCGATGACGGTGAGCACCGTCGTCCTCGTCGGGTGCGGCCCTGAGGACGAGAACTCCGGGCTCACGTCGGATTCGACATCCACGCGCGCGACATCCTCGACACCCCTGCCGAAGGCAGAGGACGTGGCAGACCTCGGCACGCTGACCATCCAAGCCCGACCCTTCCCCGACTTCGCTCTCGCTGACGGAGACACGGTGTGGGTCTCCGGTGTGGAGCCTGGTCTCGTCGGCTACGACGCCGGCACCGGCGATGTTCGGGCGGAGGTGGCCATGGGTGACGTGCCGCTCGCCATGGATCAGGGCTTCGGGTCGCTGTGGGCCGGCGAAGGGGTGGCCGGCGTGATCGCGACGCTCGTCCGGATCGATCCCGCGACCAGCACGGTCACCGCCCGCGTGCCGATGCCCGACGCCGGTCTCCGCCCGGAGTCCTCGCTGGCGGTCACCGAGGACGCGGTCTGGGCTCTCGTCGATGGCGCGGACGCGGAGAGCCGCCTGCTCGTGGCCGTGGACCCGGCCACGAACGAGGTGCGGGAGACCTTTCCCGCACCTCGGGCGGCGGAGGCGCTTCGCGGTGGGTTCGGCTCCCTCTGGGTCGCCACCTCGCATCAGAAAGTGGTGCGGGTGGACCCCGACGACGGCAGCACGCAGGCGACCGTCGACACAGGCTACGGGTCCCGGTTCATGGCCGTGGGCGACGACGCGGTGTGGGTCATGAACCAGGACGACGGCACGGTGTCGCGCATCGATCCGGAAACCGACGCGGTCGTCGCGACCGTACAGGTCTCCACCGGCCGCATCCCCGGCGGCGACATCGCGATCGGGGACGACGCGGTGTGGGTTCGCACGGAGGCCGAACTGGCCACCGCCGTGGACCCGAGGACCAACGAGGTGGTGCGCGTGCTGGGTCCCCCGGCCGGGAGTGGGAGCATCGCCGTCACCGAGGGCGCGGTGTGGGTCACCGCGCATGACCAATTCGTCATCCACCGCGTGCCGACCGCCTGACGGGCCGGACGCGGCCGGAAGACCGCCACGGTGCGCTGTGCGATCGGCGCGGCCGATCGGCCCGGCAAGCTGGCCTCTCGATCAGATGTCGACGTCTGTCGATCCGTACAGATGTCGCTGCTGAACTGCCTGTGCGCGGCGATCCCGGCGCGGGAGCGGGTGATCACCTGCGAGGAGGTGTTCGAGCTATCCGTCCCGCTGCCTGACGTCGCTGGTAGCCGCTTCCGGACGTGCGGCCATGCATGGTGTTCGACCTGCGGGTGCCGTCGTTGGTCGCCAGCCGCCTGAGTGCACGGTGCGCTGCAGCCGCCGGATGTCCCCGCCTATTCGCGTCGGCGACTCGGGGCACCCCGTTGCTGCAATGGCAGCGTGCCCTCGCTCAATGCCGGACGTCAGCTCGGTGTCCCTGTATCGATGTCCAGCCGGCAGCGCGTCGATGTGGAGGTCCTGCACCGCTGGGCGAAGGAGACCGTTCTGTCCGGGCTCGCTCGGGGCTACGACGTCTCCGACCTCATGTGGCGCCGCGGAGCCCAACCACGTGCCCGACTCGTTCACGCCGAGCGACGCACTGCTCGAGCTCGTCGTCACGGCGCTCGATCTCGCCAGCCCATCGCGCGCAGAGCATATCTGGCCTTCCGGAGGGTCTTCCGGACCTTCCCCACTTCGCCTGTCGTGCAACGGGACCTGCGGAATTGCGCGGAGCGGGTGACCGGGATCGAACCGGCATGGCCAGCTTGGAAGGCAGGCCGCTCCGGGCCATATGCCCTGCTCAGGAGCTCGCTAGGGGTCTCATAGAGGCCTTTATGACCACTACGTGACCAATCGTCTTCCCGGCCGCTGCTACTTCGGCGGTTCCGAGCCGTCCTGGTCGTCGCCCAGCGCGCCCAGCATGGCGTCGAGCGCCCGGGCGATGTCGGCATCGCGATCGTCGGCCGCGTGCTGGTACAGCAGGGCGGCGGCGGGGGAGGAGTGGCCTAGTCGGCGCATCAGCTCCTTGGTGGTGGCACCGGTGCCTGCAGCCAGGGTGGCACCGGTGTGCCGGAGCTCGTGCGGTCGGACCGCAGGCAGGCCGATGGCGTTCGCCGCGCGGCGGAAGGTCGAGTTCCAGTTGCTGCGGGCGAGGTAGCCGCCAGTACTGGTGGAGAACAGGAGGGCGTCCGGAGCAGCGCCGACGTACTTCCTCACGTGTTCCTCTAGCACTGCCGCGATGGCAGCGGGGAGCGTCACGGTTCGGTGCCCGGCATCGGTCTTGGGCTCGCCGACCACCCAGCGGCCGCTGACGCGACGGACTGATCGTTCGACGCGCAGTCGACCTCCGGTCAGGACATCAGACCGCCGCAGGGCGGTGGCCTCCCCAAACCGCAGCCCACCGAAGGCCAGTACGAGGAGAAGTGCGCGGTAGCGCTCGGTTCTCCGGTCCTGCCCCAGGCGCTCAGCCAGCTGCAGCGCCTCTGCGGCGGTCAGCGCGCGGGAGGGCCGGGACGCCTTGGGCGTGCCAGCACCGCGCAGTCGGCACGGGTTTGACGGGATGGCCTCATCGGCCACGGCGACGTTGAGGACGGCCCGCAGCAGCCGATACGACTGCGCGAGTGCCGTCGGACGAGTCGTCCGGCCGGCCTGCGCGTGCCAGGAGCGAACGGCCGCCGGTGTGACCTCGTCGACCGGAACGTGGGCCCATGCCTCGGCGAGGTGGTGGCGCCAGAGGCCGGCGTAGAGCACGCGGGTGCTCTCACGGAGGTCGTTGCGAGCGAGGTAGTCCTCGGCGTACTCGCCGACTGTCCGGCCGCTGGCGTTCGGAGCTCGCCAGCTCTTCCGGGCGAGGTCCGTCTGCTCGCTCGCGAGCCAGGCCCAGGCGTCCGCCTTCGCGGCGAAGATCTTGCTGTGACGTCGACCGTCAGGGCCGAGGTAGCGGGCGCGGAAGCGGCCGCTCGGCAACCGGTCGACCGATCCGAACGTCCGCTTGGGCATGCCGCGACCTTGGGCGACCTCAACGAGCGCGTGTCGAAGTCAGCGCAAACTGGGGACGCGTCCGGCATCCACAAATGAAGTGACCCCCGTCGGCTGAACACCTCCAGACTTGGCGCAAGCCGAGGAGGGAGGGCCCGGGTGGGCCGACGGAGCAAGTACCCCGAGGAGTT